>NZ_JAEHNZ010000002.1:428039-749790 GCF_016623605.1 Kingella bonacorsii
GTGAGGCGGCTGCCGTAGCAGCGAAAGATGCGAACTATACGCACACAAACCAATATTGTCAATCCCCACAACAGAAAATGTTTCTGTAAAACGGTCAAATGATTGCGCAATAATGGTTTTTTTGTTCGGATGCACTTGCTCGCAATCAATGGTAATAGGTTGTGGGGTGGTGTGCGGACAGCATGAAATTGGGGGGAGTGGGGTTTTCAGGCTGCCTTACTATCAAATCACTTCAAGCACAAAGTATTCTCGTAATTTCTCATAAACTGCATCGCTAACATTAATGCAGCCATTTGTCATGATACGGTCTGACACTTTATCGGATACGATTCTTTCTTGCCTGCGTTCCGATGGCTTTCCTAGCCATACACGATGCAATGCAAACAGAAAGTCTTTTTCTTCTTTGAATCCAATAATTTCTCCGCCGTATCCTTTCTTTGCAGTCGCGTAAAGTGTTAATGGAAAAACGCCTTTCGGGGTTGTTTTTCCAATAAGCACTTTATGGCAATCTTGCGTATCAGCAAAACATAATTCTGCTTTTTTCGTATCCACAACAACTCTTCGGCTTTGTTTATATTGCTCAATGTTATCCTCGGCTTGCGCATAGGAGAACAACAGCAAAGACAAAACAAAGCCGATAATTGCGTTATTGACGGATTCTTGCGGGCGTTTGCACAATTTCACGGACAATCACTTGAGGTTCAGCTTGTTGAACAACAGGAGCGGGGGCAGGAGGCGGACAAACAGCATCAACAGGATCTACTGCGCGCCAGTGGAAACTGCGGGCGTATTTTTTGCTATCAAACAGCACTTTGTATTGGCAGGTTGTTACGCCTTGCGTGCCTTGCCCGGGTGTGTTGAAGTGGAACAGATAGTTCCATTCGCGCACACGGAAGCCTTCGGTGAACTGCGGGCGCCCGATTAAGTCGTACAATTCGTCTTTTGACATGCCTGAGCGAATTTTGCTGAGGTTTTCCAAATTGGGATAGGTGCCGCGATCTTTATTGAAAGATGTGCTGGTCGGATTAGGCCAGCTTAATTCGCTTGCTGTGCCATCTTTGGCTACTTTTGTGCTTGTGCCAGAACAGGCGCTAAGGGCTGCCACGGCAACTAATGTTAATGCCAATGCCTTCATAATTTTCTTTCTGTTGACCAAAAATTTAAAACGTTAAGATAACTTAATATTTTTAATTTGTCTATTCTAAATCGCTTCTGCTTGCTTGTTATGTTGTTTATTTATGCGTATAATCGCGCCCTTCACTTCAACAGAGGGGTGGATGAGTGGTTTAAGTCGCACGCCTGGAAAGTGTGTATACGTTAATAGCGTATCGTGGGTTCGAATCCCATCCCCTCTGCCAAAATATGTTTAAGGCAGCCTGAAAATTGATTTCAGGCTGCCTTTTTTGTGTCCCGCCGACAGGAATCGAACCTGTATTTTACGCTTAGGAGGCATACGTTCTATCCGTTGAACTACGGCGAGCGGAGCTTTATGCGATGCGCGATAGGGATTGTTCCGCCAGTTCGCGCATGGCGTGGGTAACTTCGTTTTCAGGCAGCATTTGCAATGCCAAAATGGCTTTATCCGCTGCGTGCCGGGCTTGCTGCACGCAATAATCCAGCGCACCCGATTGCATTACATGATTGTGTATGGTTTCAAAATAACTGCGGTCGGCGTGTTGCAAGGCGTGGCGCACATCGCGGGCGGCTTCTTCGCTGCCTTGCCGCATCAGATAAATCAGCGGCAAGGTAGGCTTGCCTTCGGCTAAATCGTCGCCGACATTTTTGCCGATTTGCTCCACGCTGCCCGAATAATCCAACACGTCGTCAATGATTTGGAACGCGGTGCCGATGTGCGCGCCGTAGTCTTTCAGGGCTTGCTCTTGCCCGCTCGTTGCGCCTGCTAGGATTGCGCCCACTTGCGCGGCGGCTTCAAACAGCTTGGCAGTTTTGTATTGGATGACTTGCAAATACTCAGTTTCGCTGATTTCGGTGTTGCCGATGTTCATTAGCTGCATCACTTCGCCCTCGGCGATGATGTTGGTGGCTTCTGCCATCACTTCTAGGATTTTCAGGCTGCCCGAACCCACCATCAGCTGAAACGCGCGCGTGTATAAAAAATCGCCCACCAACACGGCGGCGGCGTTGCCAAACAGATTGTTGGCGGTTTTGCGCCCGCGCCGCAGTTCGCTTTCGTCCACCACATCGTCATGCAACAGCGTGGAGGTGTGGATAAATTCTACCATGGCGGCGAGGGAATACAGTTTGTCGCTGTCGCAGCCCAAGCATTTGCCCGCCAAAATGGTGAGAATGGGGCGTAGCCGCTTGCCGCCTGCGCTGATGATGTAGGTGCCGATTTGCGAAATCAGGGCAACTTCGGATTGCACCGCGCGGTTGATGACCACGTTTACGCGGCTTAAATCGGTTTCCAAATTTTGTTGAAAATAGGGAATGGTGTGCAGCATGACTTGCGGCTTTCGTGCGAATGCGTGTGGTTGGGAAAAGGGGCGATTATAGCAGTTATCGGCTTTTCAGGCTGCCTTTTGCTCGCGCAGCAGAGGCAGCCTGAAAATTGAAAAACCCCGTTGCGGCACAACAGGGTTTGCTTGGCGAAAACCGGATTAGTTTTCTGCACCTTCGTAGGGGCGAACGCTTACGGTTTTGCGGTTCAACGCGCCTTTGGTGGCGAATTCTACATAACCGTCCACTTTGGCAAATAAGGTATGATCTTTGCCCATGCCTACGTTTTCGCCTGCGTGAAATTTGGTGCCACGTTGGCGCACGATGATTGAACCTGCGGGAATCAGCTCGTTGCCGTAGGCTTTCACGCCTAGGCGTTTGGCTTCTGAATCGCGTCCGTTGCGGGTGCTACCGCCTGCTTTTTTACTAGCCATGTTGGTTACTCCTGATTAGATTGGTTTAGGCGATGGACAAAATTTCAATTTGGGTGAAATTTTGGCGATGGCCTTGACGTTTTTGATAGTGTTTGCGGCGGCGCATTTTGAAAATGCGGACTTTTTCGCCGCGACCGTGGGCAACCACTTTGGCTACCACTTTGGCTTTGGCGGCTTCTTCGCCTAGTTTTAGTTTATCGCCGTCAGCAATCATCAGAACTTCTAGTTCGATTTGGCTGTCGAGTTCGGCTGGTATCTGTTCTACTTTCAATTTTTCGCCAACGGTAACTTTGTATTGTTTACCGCCGGTTTTTATGACCGCGTACATGCTCAACTCCGTAAGAATTGGGTTAATGAAAAGTTCCGCTTGCGGGGCGGAACGTGGAAAGCGGCGAATTATGGCAATATTGGTTTGTTTTGTCAAAAGATTTTTGCCGAATGGTTGGGGCAGCCTGAAAACCGTGCGGGATGGTGTTTTCAGGCTGCCTTGGGGTGTTGCGGTATGGGCAGCCTGAAAACGCTATGGGTGGTTAGGCAAGGTAATTTCTACGCGCAAGCCTGTGGGGAAGTTTTGGCTGTCGTGCAGGGCGATGCTGCCGCCGTGGCGTTGAGCGATGGTTTGGGCGATGGACAGCCCGAGCCCTGTGCCTTGTTCGTCGCTGCCGAGGATGCGGTAGAAGGGGTCAAATACGCGCTGGCGTTCGGCGGGGGGGATGCCGTTGCCGTTGTCTTCTATGATGATGGTGGTGCTGCCCTGCTGGCTTTGGGTGGATAGGTCTATTTGGCTGCTTCTTGGGGTGTAGCGGATGGCGTTGTCGGCAAGGGTTTTGACAAGGGTGTATAGGTCTATTTCGCTGACGGGCAGGCTGGGGTTTTCGCTGGTGGTTACGCCGATATCTTGGTTTTTGGCTTGGGCTAGGGGGTGCAGGTCTTGGATGATGCGTTGGAAGATGGGTTGAATTGGGGTGGCAGGGGCGGGCTGGGCGGGCTCGGGGCTGGCTTGGCTGCGGGCGAGGGTGAGCAGTTGTTCTTGCAGTTGGTGGCTGCGGGCGATGGTGGTTTTCAGGCTGCCTATTTGGGCTTGGAGTTCGGGCGGGAGGTTGTGTTCGGCTAGGCGTTCGGCTTGTAGGCTGAGGGCGGTGGTGGGGGTGCGCAGTTCGTGGGCGGCATCGGCGATAAAGCGTTGCTGCTGTTGCATGGCTTGGTGGGTGCGGTGGAGCAGTTGGTTGATGGCGTGGATGAAGCCTTGGATTTCGCTGGGGGCTTGCTGGGGGTTGAGCGGGGCGAGATTGGTGGCTTGGCGGTGTTGCAATTCTTGCGATTGTTGGCGCAGGGGGCGCAGGGCGCGGCGGATTTGCCCAATCAGCAGGGCGATGGCAAGCGGGATGGTGGCTAGGATGGGCGCGGTGCTGTGCCATGCGATGCTTTGGGCTAGGTCGTCGCGGTATTCGTTTTCTTGATAGATGATGATTTTGCCTTGCTCAGTGGTGGTGGTGTAGACGCGGTAGGTGTCGTCGCCGTCGGCTTCGGTGAGGGTGTGGAAGCCGTCGGGCAGGTGGCTGGCTTCGGGCAGGGCTTTTTTGTCGGGCGCTTGTTGGGTGCTGGTGCGGATGTGGATGCGCGCGTCGTTTTTGCTTTTTTGCGATTTGGGCAGGGGTTGGCTGGGGTTGATGTAGGCGGCGATTTGGCGCAGTAGGTCGTCTTGGATTTTGTGGGTTTGGTGGTAGGTCTCGTAGAACGAGAGGCTGCCTGAAACCAAAGCGATGAACAGCAGCAGGGCGGTGATGGTGAGGCTAAGTTGCAGTTGGAGAGAGTGTTTGATGCGGGTCATTTTCAGGCTGCCTTTTGGGTGTGCGATGGGTGGGCTGTGGGAAGCGTGGTGCGCGGCAAGACGCGCGTTCTGGCGAATATTTGTTTACAGCATTTCAGGCTGCCTTGGAATATGAGGCAGCCTGAAATTGGTTTGAGTGGATTACTCAGCTTTGGGCATCATCCAGCCCACGCCGCGTATGTTTTTAATATGCTCTTTGCCGATTTTTTTGCGCAGGCTGTGAATCAGGAAATCGATGGCGTTGCTTTCCACTTCTTCGCCCCAGCCGTAGATTTTGTCTTCCAGCTCGCTGCGGGAATGGATGATGCCTGCGCGACTAATTAGGGCTTGGAGTACGGCGAATTCTTTTTGGCTCAATAGGATGTTTTCAGGCTGCCCTTCCAGCGTGGCTTGGTAGGTTTGCGGGTTAAGCTGAATGCTGCCGTTGCGCAACAGCGGGCTGGCTTGCCCTGCGTGGCGGCGCAGGATGGCGCGGATGCGGGCTTTAAGTTCCGCCATGATAAAGGGTTTGATGATGTAATCATCCGCGCCGCCATCTAGCCCTGCAAGGCGGCTTTGGATGTCGTCGCGGGCGGTGAGGATGAGAATCGGCGTGGCGTTGCGAAGCGCGCGGGTGTGTTGCAGCACTTGGATGCCGTCTTGCCCGGGCAGCCCCAAATCCAGCAGGATGATGTCGTAGTTTTGGCCGGCGAGGGTGGTTTCGGCGGTGTTGCCGTTGTTCACCCAATCCACCGCGTAGCCGTCGTCTTTCAGGCTGCCGACAACGGCTTGGGCAATCATGGAGTCGTCTTCAACAAGCAAAATGCGCATGGGATGTCCTTTGGGTTTGGGCGGGTGGTTTTCGGATGGATTGTAGCAGGAGATAATTAGCAGAAAATTAGGGTAGCCTGAAACGGGGGCGCGGCGGCTGATATTATAGATAACGGGCGGCCAAGCCGTATCATTCTTGCGCCATTATGGCTTTTCAGGCTGCCACAATCTATCTAACTCTTTATCATCTAACTCTTTATCATCTAACTCTTTATCAAATAAACCAAAACTGCTATGCTAGCCCCGTTTTTCCAACCCCATTCACACGGAGCGCCGCCTTGTCCACCGTTTTATCCGCTTTGCACATGCTTGCCGCATTTATTGTCGCCATCGTTTTACTCGTTAGCCTGCACGAACTCGGGCATCTTGTCGTGGCGCGGCTGTGCGGCATCAAAGTGTTGCGCTTTTCCGTGGGCATGGGCAAACCGTTTTACACCAAGCGCTGGCGCAATATTGAATGGTGTCTCGCCCCCTTTCCCGTTGGCGGCTATGTGAAAATGGTGGACACACGCGAAGGCGAAGTCGCGCCCGAAGACCTGCCCGTCGCCTTTGATAAACAGCATCCGCTCAAACGCATCGCCGTGGTGCTGGCAGGGCCGTTTACCAATCTTATCCTTGCCGTGCTACTGTATGGGTTGAGCTTCGGCATCGGCGGCATCACCCAAATCCGCCCCTATGTGGGCACGGTAGAGCCCGCCAGCATCGCCGCGCAAGCAGGCTTTCAACAAGGCGACAAAATCATCAGCGTAAACGGCAAGCCCGTAAACAATTTTTCCGATGCCTACACCGAAATCGTGCTGGATTTAGAAACAGGCAAAATCAACGTGCAAGTGGAAAACGCGCAAGGGCAGCCTGAAAACCGCATCGTCAATGCAGCAGGCACGCAGCAAGCCAACGATGTCGCCAAGCGTAAAATCGGGCTGGGCATTTCGCCCGTTAAAGTGAGCAACAGCATCGGCGAAGTGCGCCCCAACACCCCCGCGCAACGCGCAGGCTTGCAAAAAGACGACCAAATCATCGCCATCAACAACCAAGCCATGCCCACATGGGAAGCGTGGAGCAAAATCATCCGCGAAAACCCCAGCCGCAGCCTGAAACTCCAATACATCCGCCAAGGCAAAGCATACAGCACCACCATCACCCCCACCGCCGAGGGCAAAATCGGCGTGCTGCCACAAAGCGATGCCGCATGGGACAACAAAGTCCGCCACCACTACACCCCCAGCTTCGCCGAAGCCATGCAGCTTAGCTGGAACAAAACCGTTAATTATTCCGGCATGACACTATCTTTCTTCGGCAAATTGCTCACAGGCAACGCCTCGCTGGCGCATATTTCAGGCCCGATTACCATCGCCGAAGTGGCGGGCAAAACCGCACAAATCGGCTGGCAGCCTTATGTGGAATTTCTCGCGCTGGTGAGCATCAGCCTTGGCGTGATGAACCTGCTGCCGATTCCCGTGTTAGACGGCGGGCATTTTGTTTACTATACTATTGAGCTTTTGATTGGGCGACCCATCAGCAAACGCGCCCAAGAATGGGGCTTACGCTTTGGCATTTCCGCTATGCTCGCCATGATGATTCTGGCCTTTTTCAACGACATCACCCGACTAATCGCCTCTTTTGGATAATTTTGGATAACCTATGAAACTCAAACACCTCACCGCCACCCTCATCGCACTCGGCATTGCCGCGCCCGCATGGGCAGCCGATTTCACCATCAAAAACTTCCGCATTGAAGGCGAGCAACACACTTCCGAAGCCACCGTGCGCTCGCTGCTGCCCGTAAAAGAAGGCGACACCTACACCGATGCCGTTGGCGAAGACATCATCCGCCGCCTGCACGCCAGCGGTTTCTACGAAAACGCCCTGCTGGAACAAAACGGC
This sequence comes from Kingella bonacorsii, assembly GCF_016623605.1. NCBI lineage: Bacteria > Pseudomonadati > Pseudomonadota > Betaproteobacteria > Neisseriales > Neisseriaceae > Kingella > Kingella bonacorsii. The sequence goes on from NZ_JAEHNZ010000002.1 coordinate 435,456, forward strand.
AATATGCTGATTATCACCGTGAAAGAACGCCCGATTGTGAGCGAATTAACGGTGAAAGGCGCGAAAGTTTTGCCCACTGATGCCATTGTGAAGCAAATGTCCACCGTGCGCGCCAGCAACGCAGGCAGCGATGAAGATTTGGTGAACAGCAAGCAAGACACCGAAAAATCGTATGACCAAAAACAAGCCGATTTTGAACGCACCACCGATTCCAGCACCGCGCAAGCCATTGCCAGCGCAGGCTTAGCCAAAGGCGATTTTTTCAGCCAAGAAGCCCTGATTCGCGCCTTGCGCGCCTTAGATGCCGCCTATAAAGAGCAAGGCAAAAACAACGTAAAAATCACGCCCGAAGTGCAAGAGTTGTCGCAAAACCGCGTTGCCGTAACCATCAACATCGAAGAAGGCGAAACCACGCGCGTGAAAAAACTGGATTTTGAAGGCAACGAACACTTTTCCGATTACCGCCTCAGCCGCGTGATTGGCTTAACCGACGGCACTTGGATTTCGTGGGTAACCAAATCCAACGTGTTCTCATGGGAAAAATTCAGCAAAGACAAAGCCCGCCTAGAATCGTTCTACCACCGCAAAGGCTATTTTGATTTCAAAGTGGACTTTGAAGACGTGCAACGCCAGCTCAACGAAGACCGCACGCGCGAAAGCGTAACCATCCGCGTGCACGAGGGCGAACGCTATTATTGGGGCGACACCCAAATTGAAGGCGACAACAAAGAAGTGCCGATTGCCCAATTGCAAAAACACCTGAAAAAAATCAAAGCAGGAAGTTTGAGCAACATGGACACGCTGCAAGAAGCGCTAGCCAAAATCAAACTGGATTTGCAATCCGCAGGCTATGCCCGCGCCGAAGTAACCACCGAAGCGCGCCGCCGCGAGGAAAACGGCAAGCATTATGTGGATTTGACCGTGCAGCTGAACCCCGGCAACCGCGTGGCGGTGCGCCAAATTGAAATCAGCGGCAACAACAAAACCCGCGATGAAATCATCCGCCGCGAAATGCGCCAAATGGAAGGCGCAACCTACGACCAAGGCAAGCTCAACCGCTCGGCAGAACGCTTGCGCCAGCTAGGCTATTTTGAAGACGTGCAAGTAACCACCACGCCCGTGCCCGAAGATGAGCAGCAAATGGATGTTTCCGTTGCCGTGAAAGAACGCGCCACAGGCAGCCTGAATGCTTCGGCAGGTTGGTCGCAAGACGACGGTTTGATTTTGGCGGCGGGCGTGTCGCAAGACAATTTGTTCGGCACGGGCAAATCCGCTTCGCTGAACGTGTCGCGCAGCAAAGTAACCCAATCGGCAAACCTGTCGTTCACCGACCCTTATTTCACTCCCGACGGCGTGAGCATGACTTACAGCCTGTTCGGCTCGCGCTACGACCCGTCCAAATCCACCAGCACCAGCACGCGCCGCAATTACCGCATGACGCGCTACGGCGGCACGGCAACCATGGGCATCCCGATTACCGAATACGACCGCGTAAACTTTGGCTTGGGCGTGGAACACATGGGCGTTACGCTGTTACGCAACCCGCCTTATCGTTATCAACGCTTTGTGGATGAAAACAAGCGCAACAACTGGATTTACAAAGGCTTGTTAAGCTGGTATCGCAACACCACCGATGATGGCTATTGGCCTACTCGCGGCTACAACGCCAATGTAACAGGCGAAATTGGCTTACCCGGTAGCGGCTTGCAATATTATCAATTAGGGCACCAACAAACTTGGTACTTCCCGATTTCTCGCTCGTTTACCCTGATGCTGAATGGGCAAATTGGATACAGCGGCAGCTATGGCAAAACCAAAGATGTGCCGTTTATGTACACCCAATCGGGCGGCGGTTTAGGCTCGGTGCGCGGCTACGAAACAGGCACGCTCGGCCCCAAAGTGTATGACGTTGACCCCTACGATGGCTCGCTGGACACTGAGGCATACGGCGGTAAATTTGCCGTGAACGCCAACGCCGAATTGCTGTTCCCCTTCCCTGGCTTAAAAGACAGCAAAAGTATTCGCATGAGCTTGTTTGCTGATGCGGGCAGCGTGTGGGATGGCAAAAACTACAACCAATTTGCATACAGCCGCAGCAATCCTTATGGCAGCAATGGTTTTTACACCAGCAGCCATAAATCCAGCTTTAAAGAAGAATTGCGCTATTCAACAGGCTTGGCTTTAACGTGGATTTCCCCCGTCGGCCCAATTAAATTGAGCTACGCCTTGCCGCTCAACAAAAAAACGGGCGACCAAGTGCAACGCTTCCAATTCCAACTGGGCACTGTGTTCTAAAATCAAAAAGCCTGTTGGCAGTTATTTGCAAACTGCCAACAGGCTTTTATTGATTTAAGCGGCATATAGGCAGCCTGAAAATTGATTGGCGCGGTTGCTTTATCCGCACGCAATGAATACACTTATCCCTACGCGCGCGCCATCCCACCGCGTATCGCAAACAAACCAAAAATAGGACGAACAACATGAAACCCCTAACCATCCGAAATCTTTGCGCCGCTGCTGTGTTTTCAGGCTGCCTTATTGCGCTGCCCGCCCATGCCGAGCGCGTGCAAAAGTTTGGCTATGTAAACCCCGAGCGCGTTTACACCGAAACCCAAGCCGCGCAACGCATTGAAGCCACTTTGCAACAAGAATTTGGCGCGCAGCAGCAAAAACTCAACGCACTGCAACAGCAAGGCATTCAACTTAAACAAAAGCTCACGCGCGGCAAACTGAGCAACGCGGCGCGTAAACAAACCGAAGCCAAATTACTGGAAACAGGCAAGCAATACCGCATCGCCTCCGCCCGCCTTGCCGAAGAATACAACCTGCGCCGCAACGAAGAATTTGCCGCGCTGCAAAACAACGCCAACACGGTTATCCGCAATATTGCCGAAAAAGAAAAATACGATTTGATTGTGCAAGAAGCGGTGTTTGTTACCCAGCAATACGACATCACCGACCGCGTGATTAAACTGTTGGATGAAATGAAGTAATACAACCCAAAAGGCAGCCTGAAAACGGTGAAACGAATTTCAGGCTGCCTTTGGCGTTATGATGGAATAGACGCCCTACTTATGCCGTTGTTTATCGTTTTCAGGCTGCCTCTGAAACGCACAAGGCAGCCTGAAACCCCATTCAGCCAAGCCTACCCGCAAGGAGCTCCCATGACCCAATTCACCCTCTCCCAGCTTACCGCCCAACTCGGCGGCGAACTTATCGGCAACGACATCGTCATCACTGCCATCGCCCCCGCCGCCCGTGCCCAAGCGCATGAAATCACCTTTCTCGCCAACCCCAAATACAAAAGCGAAGTGGAGCACAGCCAAGCAGGCGCAATTATCGTTGCGCAAAAAGCCGCCGCACTTTTCCCTAATCGCAACCTGATTATCGCCGCCGACCCCTATCTTTACTTCGCCCAAGTGGCAAGGCTGTTCCACCCCGCGCCCATAGCTCAAGCAGGCATCCATCCCACCGCCGTGATAGACCCTACCGCCCGCGTGCCCGCCAGCTGCGAAATCGGCGCAAATGTGTACATCGGCGCACGCACGGTGTTGGGCGAACAATGCCGCATCCTGCCCAACAGCGTGGTGGAACACGATTGCACGCTCGGCAGCCAAGTCGTACTGCACCCCAACGTAACCGTTTACCACGGCTGCACGCTGGGCGAGCGCGTGGAAATCCATTCGGGCAGCATCATCGGCGCAGACGGCTTCGGGCTGGCGTTTGCGGGCGACCATTGGCTCAAAATCCCGCAAACGGGCGCGGTTACGCTGGGCGACGATGTGGAAATCGGCGCCAACACCACCATAGACCGCGGTGCGATGAGCGACACCACAATCGGGCGCGGCACCAAAATCGACAACCTGATTCAAATCGCCCACAACTGCCAAATCGGCGCGCACACCGTCATTGCCTCGTGCACCGGCATTTCAGGCAGCGTGAAAATCGGCGACTACTGCATCCTCGGCGGCGGCGTGGGCACGGTGGGGCATATTGAAATCGCCGACAAAACCACCATCGGCGGCGGCACATCCGTTACCCACAGCATCAAAGAAAGCGGCACGCACTACGCCAGCATCTACCCGATGCAAACCTTCCGCGAATGGACGCGCAACGCCGTGCACCTGAACCACCTGAACGAAATGCACAAACGCCTCAAAGCGCTGGAAGCGCAGTTAGCCGAACGAAACGGCAACGAAGAATGATTTTCAGGCTGCCTGTGCACAATCCACAGGCAGCCTGAAAACGGTTATCGCAAAGGAACACCATGCCGCTCAAACCTTTAACCATCCCCGTTCTAACCGCCCTGTTTATGACCACCCCAGCCCAAGCCGCCCCCGAACACAACCTCCTCAGCCAAAACGGCCACATCCTTGTTCAAACCCGCGCCCATGCCGAAGCACCCGCCGAAGTTCATATCGCCAACGTGTACGGCAAAAGCCGCGCCATCCAACATGTGATTAACAAGCAAAACGGCGCGGTTCTGCGGCTCACGCACGGGCGGTAGGCATGTGGCACATCATCCTAATCGGCTATGTTTTCGTCACGCTGATGTTTTCCATCGCGCAGTATCCGCAAGGCATCGCGCGGGTGTTGATTTATCTGGTGTTTTGGACGGTGCTGCCTACGCTGTTTTCGTTGTGGGTGGTGTTGATTCGGCGGCGCAATAAGCGGATGAAGTTGGAAGAGAGAGCAGAGCGTGGCAACCGCGATAAGGCAGCCTGAAAACGAACGAAGTGCGTTTCAGCGAAGCTAAAACCACAGGCTGCAGCGAAGCTAAAACCATCCGTCCTGCAAAAAATCGTTTGGCGCGACACCAAACGGTTTTGTCTTTTTCAGGCTGCCTCTTTGGCGCGTCGGCTCGCCGACATTTTTCCAACCCGTAAAGCCCCGTTGAATACTATTTGGCGGCGAGCCGTCGCCGCGCCATTTTAGATTTCAGGCTGCCTCAAAGATTCGGGCCGGGTAACAAGCCCAACTTAAAACGCGGGCGCAAAGACAGGCAGCCTGAAACGCTCACCCCGCGCTTTCTACGGCTTGCTGGCAAGCCGTGCGCTGGCGAAAAGTATTTTCAGGCTGCCTGATGATGCGCTGTTTGATGGTCGGCGAGGGTGGTTAGAACTTGCGCCCGACGGTGAATTCTGCCAGCTCGCGCAGGCGTGTGGCGCGTGCATCAAACGTTGCCAGCGCGTTGATGGCGTCGGCGGCGAGTTGTTCGGCATAGCCTCGCGCCGCGTCCAAGCCGAGCAGTTTCACATAGGTGGGCTTGTCGGCATCGGCATCTTTGCCTGCGGTTTTGCCCAGCGTGGTGGTGTCGGCGGCGCAGTCCAACACGTCGTCAATCACTTGAAACGCCAAGCCGAGTTTGGCGGCGTATTCGTCCAGCGCGGCGAGCGCGGCCTCATCCACATCGGGGCAGCTTAATGCGCCCAGCTGCACCGCCGCGCGAATCAGCGCGCCTGTTTTCAGGCTGTGCATTTGCTCCAACGCATCTTGCGGCAAATCGTGCCCCACGTTAGCTAAATCAATTGCTTGTCCACCTGCCATGCCTGCGCTGCCCGAGGCGCGTGCCAACACGTTGAGCATGCGCAGCTGCTGCGCGGCGGGTAAATCGGTTTGGCGCGACAGCAGCTCAAACGCCAGCGTTTGCAAGGCATCACCCACCAGCAGCGCGGTTGCCGCGCCATACGCCACATGGCAGGTGGGCTTGCCGCGCCGCAGCGTGTCGTTGTCCATTTCGGGCATATCGTCGTGCACCAGCGAGTAAACGTGGATGCATTCCACCGCCGCCAGCGCGGCTTCGCAGGCAGCCTGAACACGGTTGCCCAGCTCGGCGGCGGCTAACACTAGCATCGGGCGCAGCCGTTTGCCGCCATCCAATGCGGCATAGCGCATCGCTTTGTGCAAGCCTTGCGGCGCAAGGGCGGTTTCAGGCAGCATCTGTTGCAACACGGCTTCGGTGTGCGCCTGCGCGGTTTTTTGCCACGTTACAAAATCATTCACCTTCTAGCTCCCAGTCTTTTAAATCGCCGTGGTCTAACACTTGAATTTTTTGCTCTACGGCGGCGAGTTTTTGTTGGCAGTAGCGCACCAATTCCACGCCTTCGGCGTAGTTTTCTAGGGCTTCTTCTAGCGGTTGGGCGTTGTTTTGCATGGATTGGGTGATGGCTTCTAAACGAGCGATTGCGTCTTCAAATGTTTTGGGCGGGGATTTTTTTGCCATGATGGGTCTCGGGGGGATTAGAGAAAGGGATAACGGCGTTGATTGGTTTTCAGGCTGCCTGCACTTTGAGGCAGCCTGAAAACGCATTCAGCCTATTTGCCAATGCAAAAGCGGCTGAATATCACGCCCAGCAAATCATCGGCGGTAAATTCGCCGGTGATTTCGCTGCACGCGTTTTGCGCAAGGCGCAGGTGTTCGGCAAGCAGTTCAAGCTGGTGGTTGCCGCAAAGGGCGGCGTTGTCTAGCTCGCGTTGGGCGGCTTCTAGCGCGTGGATGTGGCGGCTGCGGGCAAGGAACAAGCCCTCGCTTTCGCCTTGCCAGCCCACGGCATCCAGCAAGGCTTGTTTGAGCAAATCCAAGCCTACGCCTGTTTTGGCGGATAGTTTGATGAGCGTGGCGGGCGTATCCGTTTTAATTTTCAGGCTGCCTATGTGGTTGTCCGTACGGCTGGGCGTTTCGTTGCGCAAGTCGGCTTTGTTGTGGATAACAATGCGGGTGAGGCTGCTGGGCAGCTTGTCTAATATGCTTTGGGTGGCGGAGTTGATGCCCTCGGCGGGGTCAATCAAAATCAGGGCAACATCGGCGTTTTGCACCGCTTTTTCGCTGCGCTCTATGCCGATTTTTTCCACCAAATCATCCGTTTCGCGCAAGCCTGCGGTGTCGGTGATATGAATAGGCACGCCGTCCAGCGTGATGTGTTCGCGCACGGTGTCGCGCGTGGTGCCTGCAATGTGGGTAACAATGGCGATGTCGTCGCCCGCCAGCGCATTAAGCAGGCTAGACTTGCCCACATTGGGCGCGCCCACCAGCACAACATTCATCCCTTCACGCAAAATTGCGCCTTGGTTGGCTGTGGATAAAATTGTGGACAGTTCGTTTTGCAGCGCGGTAAGTTTGCCTTTTGCATCGGCGGCTTCTAAAAAATCTATTTCTTCTTCAGGAAAATCCAGCGTGGCTTCCACCAGCATCCGCAATGTGATTAAATCGTCCACAAGGCGATGGATTTGGTTGGAAAACGCGCCTTTGAGCGAGCGCACCGCCATGCGGGCGGCGGCTTGGCTGGATGCGTCAATTAAATCGGCAACGCTTTCGGCTTGGGCAAGGTCTAATTTGTTGTTTAAAAAGGCGCGTTTGGTGAACTCGCCTGCTTCGGCGATGCGCGCGCCCAGTTGCAGGCAGCGGTTGAGCAGCATTTGCAGCACAATTTGCCCGCCATGCCCTTGCAGTTCGATTACGTCTTCGCCGGTGAAGCTGGCGGGGGCGGCGAAATAGAGCAGGATGCCGTTGTCGATGGCGTTGCCGTGTTCGTCTAAAAAATCGGTATAGAGCGCGGTGCGCGGCTTGGGCGTTTTGCCGCCTGTGATGGCTTGGGCGAGGGACAAAAGCTGATGACCCGAAATGCGAATCACGCCCACGCCGCCGCGTCCTGCTGCGGTGGCGATGGCGGCGATGGTGGGGGCGTTGGCTGTGGATGGTTGTGTGGATAACATTTTGAGATGATGGATGGGGATGATTGAGGCAGCCTGAAACGGCGTAGGCAATAGGCAAACCATGAATAATTGTTTTCAGGCTGCCTATTGGTTGGCTTGCAGCCGTATTTTTTTGCGCTGCTCGGCAGCGGCATGGCGGCGGATTTGTTCTTCGGTATGCAATGCCAGCGGCGGCACGGCAACGGGCTTGCCGTCTTTCATTGCCACCATGGTGAAATAGCAAGAGTTGGTGTGGCGCACGCTGCGCGTTTGGATGTTTTCAGCTTCCACGCGGATGCCGATTTCCATGGAGGTGCGCCCCACCAGGTTCACACTGGCGTAGTAGTTTACCAGCTCGCCCACATGAATCGGCTCTTTAAACATCACTTGGTCCACCGACAGCGTTACGCACATATTGCCCGAATAGCGGCTGGCGCAGGCGTAGGCAACTTGGTCCAGCATTTTGAGCAGCTCGCCGCCGTGTAGGTTGCCGCTAAAATTGGCCATAGCGGGCGTAATCAGCGTAGTCATGTGCAGTTCGTGGGGCAGGATGTTTTGCATGATTGTTTGAATTGTTTGGCGTAAAAAAGGCGGTATTTTAACAAATTGGCGGGAGTAGGCAGCCTGAAAATATGGTGCGCCTAAAAAGGCAGCCTGAAATTCGGTTTTCAGGCTGCCTTGTAGCGGGTTTACGCGCCCTTGTAGGTATCCGCGCCCGTGCCTTTTTCAATAAATTCAATTTTATAGCCATCGGGGTCTTCCACAAACGCAATCACGGTGGTGCCGTGTTTCATTGGTGCGGCTTCGCGGATGACTTTGCCGCCTTTGGCGCGCACGGCATCGCAGGCAGCGGCGGCGTTGTCCACTTCTATGGCGATGTGCCCATAGCCTGCGCCGAGGTCGTAGGACGGCGTGTCCCAGTTGTGGGTGAGTTCCAGCACGGTGGTGTCGTGCTCTTCACCGTAGCCCACAAACGCCAGCGTGAAACGCCCGTCGGGGTAGTCTTTGCGGCGCAACAGTTTCATATTCAGCACTTCGGTGTAAAACGCCAAAGATTTGTCCAAATCGCCCACGCGCAGCATGGTGTGGAGTAATCGCATGATTGTGTTCCTTTATGTTTGTTGGTTAAAAGGCAGTCTGAAAATCGGTTTTCAAACTTTCAGGCTGCCTATTTTACGATTGATTCCGCCGTTTACCTAATCTTGCCTGCGCATTAGGCAGCCTGAAAACGGGTTGAGGATTGTTTGGCAAAGCCCGTTTAACTGATTTGCTAATTCTGTCCTAAAAAATGCCCGCCTTTTTATTCAAACAGCCAACCCACTCTATTTTCAAGCTGTCTTAAATAAACCAGCGCATTGGTTAGTAAACTATTGCTGGTTTCCTTTTTTCAGGCTGCCACCAATCACGATAAAATACCCACACCCATCCCAAAAGGCAGCCTGAAACCATGTTCCACACCCTCCACCCCATCGGCACAGTCCAATCCCCCTACGCCCAAAAATTCGGCATTCCCCGCCAGCCGCAGCTCGTGCCCGCCGCCGAAACCATCATCACGCTCAACCCCGAATTCACCGCCGACAGCGTGCGCGGTTTAGACGGCTTTGATTACATCTGGCTGCAATTTCTGTTTCACGATGCCATCGGCGAAGGCTGGGCGCAAATGGTTCGCCCGCCGCGCTTGGGCGGCAAACAAAAAATGGGTGTATTCGCCACCCGCAGCCCGCACCGCCCCAACCACATCGGGCTTTCCCTGCTGCGCCTTATCCGCATAGACACCACAGGCAGCCGCGTGCACATCCATTGCCAAGGCGGCGACCTGCTCAACGGCACGCCCGTTATCGACATCAAACCCTATATCCCCTTTGCCGAAGCCCATCCCCAAGCCCGCGCAGGCTTTGTAAACGGCGCGCCCGCTTTGTTAAACGTTATCTGGCAGCCTGAAAGCCGCCCCGCCGCGCTTTCCCCCGAACAGCGCGCCCTAATCGAACAAAGTCTCGCCCAAGACCCCCGCCCCGCCTATCAAGACCTCCCCGAGCGCATCTACGGCACGACCATCGCCGGCAAAGAAGTGAAATTTCAAATCGCCAACGGCAGCGTTCGCATTCTGTCGTGCGAATAAAACCGCCGCACGCAAAAAAGGACGTGCCCGGCACGTCCAATCTCACAAGAAAAAGGGAATGTAATTCGCGGCAAACAAACCGTTTTAGCTTCGCTACGCAGGCTGCCTAAGCGCCTGCGCCGATTAGTCATCCAATTTGCTGGAAATCACCGCGCCCGTTTTGGCATTCACTTCCACTTCGTATTTCTGCCCGTTTGCCGTGCGCACGTCCACGTCAAAATGGTCGGGCTTGTTGCGGCTGCGGTCAAATTCCACTTCCGTCGCCTGCCCGCCGCCCACTTTGGCAACGGCAATTTGCGCCGCTTTTTCATGCGTGATGTAGCTGGCGCGGTTTTGCTCGTAGTGCAAATAATCGCCGCCGGCCAAAGCGGGCGCGGAAACTGCGGCAAACAATGCGGCAAATAAAACGGCTGCGGTTTTTTGGGTGTTGAATTTCATGGTATGACTCCTGTTAGTGGTTAAGAAAATGTGTGTCGCTTGACAACGGTTCGCAGTATAGAGAGCGAAAATTAGGAGATAATTAGGAGTGTATTAAGAATGTGTAAAGGTTTTCAGGCTGCCTCAATGTAAAGGCAGCCTGAAATCGCATTTGGGCTTTATACGAAGCAAAAACCACACTTTGCCACCATTATCCGGCTCAAATTTGCCAAACTCCGCCGCCCGCGCGTATCATCCGCGCTTTCATTGTTCAACCCATTGCCAAGAAAGGATAAACCATGCAAACCATCGCTCAAACTACCATCCAACTTGGCAGCCTGAACGCCGCGCGCGTTATCTAACTGCCCGTTCGGGCTGCTTTCTCCAATTATTGTTTAGACAAAGATTTCAATGCCATGCCGTTTTAGGCAGCCTGAAACACGTCTCAACAAAAGCAAAAGAAAGTATCCCATCATGGGCAATCAAATTATTATTATCGAAAATTCAAACGCTTGGATAGAAGGCAACGCCGTTCAACAACTGGAAACCACCGCCAAACTGCCGCATATTCAGCGCGTGGCAGGTATGCCCGATTTGCACGCAGGGCGCGGTTATCCCATTGGCGCGGCGTTTTTTAGCGTGGGGCATTTTTACCCCGCGCTGATTGGCAACGACATCGGCTGCGGCATGGCGTTTTGGCAAACTAATTTGGCCGCGCACAAAGCCAAAACCGGCAAATTGGTCAAACAATTGGGTAGCATAGACGCGCCGCTAGGCGAGGATTGGCAGGCGCGGATAAACGAGCTGCTGCCGCAGCATCCGTTTCAGGCTGCCTTGGGTACCATCGGCGGCGGCAACCATTTTGCCGAGCTGCAAGCGGTGGATACCGTTTACGCGCCCGACAGCCTGCCCGCCGCGTTTAATCCGCAATGCCTGCAACTGTTGGTACACAGCGGTTCGCGCGGCTTGGGGCAACAAATTTTGCGCCGCCATGTGGACAAATTCAGCCATGCAGGGCTGCCTGAAAACACGCCCGAAGCCGCCGCCTATCTTGCCGAACACGATGCCGCGCTGGATTTTGCCCGCGCCAATCGCCGCCTAATCGCCGAGCGGATGCTGGCGCGTTGGGGCGCAGACGGCGCTTGCCTGCTGGATGTGCATCACAATTTTCTGCAATCCGTTCAAATAGATAACCAGACAGGCTGGCTGCACCGCAAAGGCGTAACTCCGTCCGATTGTGGCTTGGTGGTTATCCCTGGTTCGCGCGGCGATTACAGCTATCTTGTGCGCCCGATTGTGGATAACGCGGCAATCGCCTTGTTTTCCTTGGCGCACGGCGCAGGACGCAAATGGCAGCGCGGCGAATGCAAAGCGCGGCTGTCGCACAAATTTTCCGCCGATAGCCTGCGCCAAACCGTATTTGGCAGCGCGGTGGTGTGCGCCGATAAAGCCTTGATTTTTGAAGAAGCCCCGCAGGCTTATAAAAAAATAGACAGCGTGATTGCCGCCCTGCGCGATTTCGGGCTGATTGAGCCGGTGGCGCGGATGAAGCCCGTTTTAACCTACAAAACCGCAGGCGGCTGCGCCGATTGATGACGAACCGATTTCAGGTCACCTTTTTCAGCATTAAGGCAGCCTGAAAAAGCAAAAACACAAGGAACGCTATGATTTATCTGCAACTCTCCACAGGGCAATCGCCCGCCGAATGCCAAATTTTCGCCCGATTCGCGTTGCGCCAAATCCTGCGCGAAGCCGAAGCCGCCGGTGTGGCAGCCGAGCTGTTGAGCCAAACCGGCAGCAAACACGGCATTTTGTCCGCCACGTTTGCCTTCAACGGCGCGGGCGCAGAAGCCTTGGCGCAACGCTGGCTCGGCACGCTGCAATGGATTAGCGACAGCCCCGTGCGCCCTAAGCATCCGCGTAAAAACTGGTATATCGGCGTTTTCAGGCTGCCGCAAATTCCCGCGCTGCCCGATGACGACAGCATCCGTTTTGAAACCTGCCGCGCGGGCGGCAAAGGCGGGCAGCATGTCAATAAAACCGACAGCGCCGTGCGCGCCACGCATTTGGCAACGGGCGTTTCGGTGCGCGTGGAAAGCGGGCGCAGCCAACACGCCAACAAAAAACGCGCCCGCGAGCTGCTGGCTTTGAAGCTGGCGGAACAGCATTCGGCGGCGTTGGGACAGCACGCGGCAAACGCGCATTCGCAGCTATACCAAGTGGCGCGCGGCAACCCCGTGCGCATGTTCAAAGGGGCGGATTTTCGCGAGCAACCGGTAGCCTGAAAACAAGCCAAGCGCGTTTGAGAGAAACGAAAAAACAACGGCGCAGGCAGGCGGCAATGCCTAAACTGGGCCGTTGCCTTTTTCAGGCTGCCTTTTATCAACTTATCCGCCATTTCCCGCCAGCTTGGCGCACAAATCCTTTAAAATCACGCCTTTCAACCCCACTGCGAAAGGAACACTATGGAACTCGTCTTTATCCGCCACGGTTTGAGCGAATGGAACGCCAAAAACCTGTTCACAGGCTGGCGCGATGTAAAATTGAGCGAAAAAGGCATCGCCGAAGCGCAAGAAGCGGGGCGCAAACTTAAAGCCGCAGGCTATCAGTTTGACATCGCGTTCACCTCGGTTTTAACCCGCGCCATCAAAACCTGCAACATCGTGCTGGAAGAAAGCGACCAACTTTGGGTGCCACAAATCAAAACATGGCGTTTAAACGAACGTCATTATGGCGCATTGCAAGGCATGGACAAAAAGCAAACCGCCGAAAAATACGGTGACGAGCAAGTGCACATTTGGCGGCGCAGCTACGACACCTTGCCCCCGCTGCTGGACAAAAACGACGAATTTTCTGCCCACAACGACCGTCGCTATGCCCATTTGCCCGCCGATGTGGTGCCTGACGGCGAAAATTTGAAAGTAACGCTGCAACGTGTGTTGCCGTTTTGGGAAGACCATATCGCCCCCGCTATCATCCGCGGCAAGCGCGTGTTGGTGGCGGCGCATGGCAACAGCTTGCGCGCGCTGGCAAAACACATTGAAGGCATTTCCGATAACGACATCATGGGCTTGGAAATCCCCACGGGGCAGCCTTTGGTGTACAAATTGGATGACGATTTAAACGTGGTTGAGAAATTTTATTTGTGATTTTTATTTCTAACTGCTTGGATAGCATAAAGGCAGCCTGAAAACGGATAATCGCGTTTTCAGGCTGCCTTTTTATGTGGATAACTTAGATTTTTTCCGCAAAATATTTCAGCGTGCGCACCAATTGGCAAGTGTAAGACATCTCGTTGTCATACCAAGCCACGGTTTTCACCAACTGCTTGTCGCCCACCGTTTGCACGCGCGTTTGCGTGGCATCAAACAACGAGCCAAACTCAATGCCGATTACATCAGACGACACAATCTCGTCTTCTGTGTAGCCAAACGATTCATTGGCAGCGGCTTTCATCGCCGCGTTCACTTCTTCTTTGCTCACATTTTTTTCCAACACACAAACCAATTCCGTCAGCGAACCAGTCGCCACGGGCACGCGCTGCGCCGAGCCGTCTAATTTGCCGTTCAATTCGGGAATCACCAAGCCGATGGCTTTGGCTGCGCCTGTGCTATTGGGCACGATATTGCAAGCGGCGGCGCGGGCGCGGCGTTTGTCGCCTTTGCGGTGCGGCGCATCCAGCGTGTTTTGGTCGCCTGTGTAGGCATGGATGGTAGTCATCAAGCCTTGCACCACGCCAAATTGTTTTTGCAACACCGCCGCCATTGGCGCAAGGCAGTTGGTGGTGCAAGAAGCCGCAGAAATTACAGTTTCGCTGCCATCCAACACATGATGGTTCACATTAAACACCACGGTTTTCATATCGTTGCCCGCAGGTGCAGAAATCACCACTTTGCGCGCGCCCGCGCGGATGTGCGCTTCGGCTTTATCTTTGCTGGTGAAAAAGCCCGTGCATTCCAACACCACATCAACGCCCAATGCTTTCCAAGGCAATTCTTCGGGATTAGGCTTGGCAAACACTTTGATTTCTTTGCCGTTTACGAGAAACGCTTCTTCTTTTTGCTCAATCGTGCCGTTGAAGCGACCTTGCGTGGTATCGTATTTAAACAGATGAACCAGCATATCAGCAGGCGTTAAATCGTTTACGGCAACCACTTCAATGCCGTCTGTTTTCAAGATTTGGCGCAAAGCCAAGCGTCCAATGCGCCCAAAACCGTTAATTGCCACTTTAACTGCCATTTTTACGTTCCTTCTGTGCGTTGAAAAACGCTTCTTTTTACCATTTTTTACGCTTAAACGCAAAAGGCTTTTGTTTTTGGCTGGGCGAGTTTGTATTTGTAATTAAATTAAAAACAAAAGATTAAAAAATAAAAAGACGATATTTATGAGGCACAGCACGCATTGTGGATAAATCGGTTAAACAAATGATTTGATAACAAAATAAGATAAACAAAAATCTGTGCGCGATGGCGGTTAATTGATTGGGATAACTATGGATAAAATGAAACGTAAATCGCTTTATTGTGGATAAATCGGCTTTATCACGCTTTTTTATTGCCTTAACCACACTTTCAGGCTGCCTAAAATGGTTTATGATGCAGCCTGAAAATCATTTTTAGGATAACTGCATGAAACAACGCACCCTAGCCAAATCCGTAACCGCCACGGGCGTGGGCCTGCATTCGGGCGAGCGCGTGTCGCTCACCTTGCATCCCGCCGCCGAAAACACAGGCATCCAGTTTCGCCGAAGCGATTTATCGGGAGAGCAAGGCGAAATTGTGCCGCTTACGCCGTATTTGATTAACGACACGCGCTTGTCGTCCACCATCGTTACCGAAAACGGCATTCGTGTCGGCACGATTGAACACATTATGTCAGCGTTTGCCGCGTATGGTGTGGATAACATTTTGGTGGAGCTGAATGCGCCCGAAATCCCGATTATGGACGGCAGCAGTTTGCCGTTCATCTTTTTGTTGCAAGATGCGGGCGTGGTGGAACAGCAGGCGGAAAAACGCTTTTTGCGGATATTAAAAGAAGTGTCGTTGGAAGAACCAAATAAAGCGGTGAAATTTACCCCGTATGATGGCTTTAAAGTGCGGCTCACGATTGAGTTTGACCACCCCGTGTTTAACCGCTCATCGCCCACGTTTGAGATTGATTTTGCAGGAAAATCTTATGTGGAAGAGATTGCGCGGGCGCGGACGTTTGGCTTTATGCAAGAAGTGGAGCTGATGCGCGCGCACAATTTGGGCTTGGGCGGCAATTTGTCCAACGCGATTGTGATTGACGACACAGATGTGCTGAACCCCGAGGGGTTGCGTTATCCCGATGAATTTGTGCGCCACAAAATTTTGGATGCGATTGGCGATTTGTATATTGTCGGGCATCCGATTATCGGCGCGTTTGAGGGTTATAAATCGGGGCACGCGATTAACAATGCGCTGCTGCGCAAGGTGCTGGAGGACGAAACGGCGTTTGAGTGGGTGGAATTTCCCGATGATGATGCGCTGCCGCGCGCATTTTCGGGGATTGAAACGTTGGGCGTGAGCTAGTTTGCCGCAATCCAAAAGGCAGCCTGAAACGGGTCATCCCCTGTTTCAGGCTGCCTTTTGCACATCAAGTTATCCCTGATTATTTTTATTGAAAACAATAGGATGACGTTTTATCAACAAAGTTATACACAATAAAAGGCAGCCTGAAAATGGGATTACCTATTTTCAGGCTGCCTCAACCATTAAACCGCCACCTTAACCGCCGTGCCGCTCACGGTTACCATCATCATGCCATTGGTTTCGCCCAACACTTCGTAGTCAAAATCGATACCGATGATGCCGTTTGCGCCCAACTCCTTCGCGGCCTGCTTCATATCCGCCAACGCCGCTTCGCGCGCGCCGGCCAGAGCGCGTTCATAACCGCCGGCGCGCCCACCAACCACATCGCGGATGGAAGCAAACATATCGCGGAAAATGTTTGCGCCGATAATCGCTTCACCGTTCACAATGCCCAAATAAGCATCTAGCTGAATATCGTTGGGCGTTACGGTGGCGAGAAAAAAGGCTTCTTCTTTGCGGGAAAACCAACCCATGTTGCACTCCTGTGATAGATGGTTTTCAGGCTGCCTTAGATACATAGGCAGCCTGAAAACCAAAAATGTTAATGTGGATAACTTGACTACACTTCGTAAGTGCTGGAAGCGGTGTCGCCGCCTGTTCCTGTCCAATTGGTGTGGAAAAACTCGCCGCGCGGTTTATCGGTGCGCTCGTAAGTGTGTGCACCGAAGTAATCGCGTTGCGCTTGCAGCAGATTGGCAGGCAAGCGCGCGGAAGTGTAGCCGTCTAGGAAAGTAATCGCCGCCGCCATGCAAGGCATGGGAATGCCGATTTCAATCGCTTTGGCAACGGTTTTGCGCCATGCGGGCAAGGCGTTGAGCAGGATTTTTTGGAAATACGGGTCTGCGCCCAAGAAGGCTAAATCGGGGTTGGCTTCAAACGCATCGCGGATGTTGCCCAAGAAAACGCTGCGAATAATGCAGCCCTCGCGCCACAAGAGCGCGGTTTTTCCGTAATTTAATTTCCAGTTAAACGTGTTGCTGGCTTCGCGCATCAGCATAAAGCCTTGCGCATACGAAATAATTTTGGATGCAAGCAACGATAAACGCAGCGATTCCAGCCATTCTTCGCGGCTGCCCGAAACAGGCGTAATGCTGTGTGGGAATGCGCTGGCAGCGGCAACACGTTGGTCTTTTAACGCGGAAACGCAACGCGCAAACACAGATTCAGAAATCAGCGTAAGCGGAATGCCCATATCCAAAGCGTTGATGCCCGTCCATTTGCCTGTGCCTTTTTGCCCTGCGGTATCCAAGATTTTTTCCACCAGCGGCGTGCCGTCTGCGTCTTTGTAAGCAAGAATATCGGTGGTGATGTCCACCAGATAAGAGTTTAACTCGGTGTTTTTCCAAGATTTAAACGTCTCGTGCATTTCGTCATACGTCATGCCCAAGCCATCTTTCATAAACTGATAGGCTTCGCAAATCAACTGCATATCGCCATATTCAATGCCGTTGTGCACCATTTTCACAAAATGCCCCGCGCCATTATCGCCCACCCAATCGCAGCAAGGCTCGCCATTAGGCGTTTTTGCCGCAATGCCTTGCAAAATTGGCTGAACGTATTGCCACGCTTCGGGATTGCCCCCTGGCATAATAGACGGACCATGCCGTGCCCCTTCTTCCCCGCCTGAAACGCCTGCGCCAATAAAACGAATACCCTTGGCAGCCAGCTCAACCGTGCGGCGGTTGGTGTCGGGATAGTTGGCGTTGCCGCCATCGATAATGATGTCGCCTTGTTCCAGATAAGGCACAATTTGCGCAATAAATTCATCTACCGCGCTGCCTGCGCGAACCATCAGCATGATTTTTCGTGGTTTTTCTAATTTATCCACAAACTCTTGCAAGGAATGCGCGCCCACAATATTGGTGCCTTTTGCAGCACCATTTAAAAATTCATCCACTTTGGAAACGGTTCGGTTGAACGCCACCACTTTAAAGCCTTTGTCGTTCATGTTCAAAATCAAATTCTGACCCATAACCGCCAAACCAATTACACCAATATCGCCTTTCATAGCTATTCCTTGCGAGTTGATAAAGCTGTAACTTTACTCCATTGGCATGGGATAGACAATGCAAGAAACCTGCGTTGCCGGTAATAGTATTTAAATCCAAAATTTAAATATAAACTGATTATGTAAGATAAAGAATGCGCTATCTGTTTGTTGATAAGTTTAAAAATAAAATAATTTCAAAATGTTGGATTGTATTTATGGCTTTGGAAAAGGTAGCCTGAAAACAAGGATAGGGTGTGAATAGCAGTGGATAAAATTTCGTAAACAGCAACATTATGTGGATAAATTTGGAAAACAAACAGGCTGTCGTTTTCAGGCTGCCTCAATCTGTGGATAATAAAACAACGGCTATGTTAAAACGTGTTCAAAAATGTGCTTTTCCGATAAAATACCGCTCTTTATTGGTTTCAGGCAGCCTGAAAATAACGGTATAAGGAATTCTCATGAAAGCATTGGTGGCGGTAAAACGCGTGGTTGATTTCAATGTGAAAGTGCGCGTGAATGCAGATGGCTCGGGCGTGGATATCGGCAATGTGAAAATGTCGATGAATCCGTTTGACGAAATTGCGGTAGAAGAAGCAGTGCGTTTGAAAGAAGCAGGCAAAATCAACGAAGTGGTCGCCGTATCGCTGGGCGAAAAAAAATGTGAAGACACGCTGCGAACTGCTTTGGCAATGGGTGCCGACCGTGCCATTCATGTGGAAACCGATGCGCCGCTTGAACCGTTGGCCGTGGCTAAATTATTAAAAAAAATCGTAGATAAAGAGCAGCCTAGCCTTGTTCTGCTGGGTAAACAAGCGATTGACGACGATGCCAACCAAACGGCGCAAATGCTGGCAGCATTGATGAACGCGCCGCAAGGTACGTTTGCCAGCAAAGTGGCATTGTCTGCCGACGAGGCGGTGGTTACGCGCGATATTGATGGCGGCGTGGAAACGGTTGCGTTGAAATTGCCGGCTGTGATTAGCGCAGATTTACGTTTGAATGAGCCGCGTTTTGTGAAGCTGCCTGCGCTGATGCAAGCGAAGAAAAAAACAATTGAAAAGCAATCGGTTGAAGAATTGGCTGTAAACGTTGAACCACGGTTGCACGTGAAACAATACGCCGAACCCAAAGCGCGGCAAGCTGGCGTGAAAGTGGCGAGCGTTGCTGAATTGGTTGAAAAACTGGCGGCTGCCAAAGCAATTTAAAGGAAAAACAAAATGACCGTTTTGGTATTGGTAGAACATGATGGCAAGCAAGTCAATCCGGCCACGTTACACGCTGTCTGCGCTGCGCAAAAATTAGGCGAAGTTCATGCGCTGGTGGCGGGTTCAGGCAGCCTGAAAGTGGCGGAACAAGCCAGCAAAATTAATGGTGTGAGCAAGGTATTGCTTGCCGAAGCGCCGCATTTTGCCGAATTGTTGGCAGAGGAAATCGCACCGCTTGTTGTTTCGTTGGCTGCGCCGTATCGGTATTTTGTAGCGGCAGCCAGCGCGTTCGGTAAAAACATCATGCCGCGTATAGCGGTAATGCTGGATTGCTCGCAAATTTCCGATTTAACAGAGATTGTGGATAAGCAAACCTTTATCCGTCCTACTTACGCGGGCAATGTGTTCACCACCGTATTTAGCAATGAAGAAAAACTGGTGCTGACCATTCGCGCCAGCGCATTTGATGCAGCAACATACGGCGAACAAGCGGCAGAAATTGAAAATGTGGCGGCTACGCCGGCGCAGCAGCTGAGTCGATTTGTGTCGCGCGAATTAACACAATCCGACCGCCCGGAATTAACACAAGCAAAAGTAATTGTGGCGGGAGGTCGCGCATTAGGGAGTGCGGAGCAGTTTGATGCTGTTTTAACACCATTAGCCGATGTATTAGGCGCAGCGATTGGTGCATCACGCGCGGCGGTGGATGCTGAATATGTGCCAAATGATTATCAAGTGGGGCAAACGGGTAAAATTGTTGCGCCTGAATTGTATTTTGCGATTGGTATTTCAGGAGCGATTCAGCACGTTGCGGGGATGCAGGACAGCAAAGTTGTGGTTGCCATTAACAAAGATCCTGATGCCCAAATTTTCAATGTGGCAGATTTTGGCATTGTGGGCGATTTGTTTGAAGTTGTGCCGCAATTAACCGAAGCATTGAAAAATCGTTAGTCTCGTGTCTGTGTTTCACATGAAACATAGATTGGTTTTAATTATTTGCAAAAGAAAAAACAAAGTGAACATTTCTCTACCAATAGAAGCAAAAGATATTCAAAAACTGATTCCTCACCGTTTTCCATTCATGCTGATTGACCGTATCACAGCGTTTGAAAGCGGAAAATCGCTTACGGCAATTAAAAACGTAACCATGAATGAGCCGCAGTTTGTGGGGCATTTTCCTGAATATCCTGTTATGCCCGGTGTGTTGATTATTGAAGCGATGGCACAAGCATGTGGCGCATTGGCTATTTTGACCGAAGGCGGGCGCAATCCTGATGAGATTTATTTCTTTGCGGGGATTGATAATGCACGATTCAAACGCCAAGTTATTCCTGCTGATCAGCTTGTTTTTGAGATTGAGCTGCTGCAAAGCAAGCGGGGTATCGGCAAGTTTAAAGCTGTTGCAAAAGTGAATGGCGAGTTGGCGGTTGAGGCGGAAATTATGTGTGCTAAACGCAAAGTGGAAAAATAATACCAAGTCATAAAACGAACTGGCGGGGTTGGTTTATTGCTTCAAACAGCTTGTTTTTTGAATGAGTATTTGAGTTTTCAGGCTGCCTAATCCATCTAGGCAGCCTGAAAAAGACAAATTAAACAATAGCGAGAGTATTATGTCTTTAATCCACAAAACAGCCATCATAGACCCCAAAGCTGAATTAGATAGCAGTGTGAAAGTGGGTGCTTATTCCGTTATTGGCGCAAATGTGCAAATTGATGCAGGCACGGAAATTGGCGCACATACTGTGATTGAAGGGCATACGACAATAGGTCAAAACAATAAAATTTTCCAATTCGCCAGTTTGGGTGCGCAGCCGCAGGATAAAAAATACTGCAATGAGCCTACTAAGCTTATTATTGGTAATGGTAACACCATTCGTGAATTTACAACATTTAATACAGGAACAGTTACAGGCATTGGTGAAACGCGCATTGGCGATGATAATTGGATTATGGCGTATTGCCATTTAGCGCATGATTGCGTAGTAGGGAATCATACTATTTTTGCTAACAACGCATCGCTTGCAGGACATGTAACCATTGGCGATTGTGTGGTGCTAGGCGGTTATACATTGGTATTCCAATTTTGTCGCATAGGAGCATATGCCATGACAGCGTTTGCCGCAGGTGTGCATAAAGATGTGCCACCTTATTTTATGGCAGCAGGGTATCGCGCAGAGCCCGCAGGTTTAAACAGCGAAGGCATGCGACGTAATGGCTTTTCAGCGGAACAAATTGCGTTGGTAAAACAAGCCTATAAGGTTCTTTATATGCAAGATTTAAGCTTGGATGAAGCAAAAGCAAAAATTGCAGAAATGGCAAAAAATCATTCGGAGCTACAAATTTTGCATGAATTTGTCGCAACATCACAACGTGGCATTATTCGTTAAACCGTTTTCAGGCTGCCTGAAAAGAAACGTAAAGAGTTTGACAGATAAAACGGCATAGCGTATAGTTCGCTTTTTTATGACGCGGGGTGGAGCAGCATGGTAGCTCGTCGGGCTCATAACCCGAAGGTCGTAGGTTCAAATCCTGCCCCCGCAACCAAATTTCAACCGCTTGGTATTCCAAGCGGTTTTGTTTTATCTTTCAAGGTTTGATTGATACATGTCAGGTATAATGAGCACTCTTTGTGCTGCTTTTTGCGGAATGGATTATGTTACCCAGCGATGAAATTATTATTCATGGCACAACCAGTAATGGCAAGGTGTTTCGTCCCAGCGATTGGGCAGAACGGTTGTGCGGTATTCTTTCGTCGTTTGGCAAAGATAATCAATCGTCGCATCAAGAATGGGTGCGACCTGTATTATTGAATAAAGTCCGTTGTGTAGAGGTTTCGCCCAGCCTTGAAGAAATTAATCCCGGCATGTTCCGTTTTTTGATGGATTTTGCGGCGGATAATGATTTGCAGATTATGCGTGGTTCGGATTTTTACTCTCATCGGCAGCCTGAAAATCAAGTTGCAGAGTCTGTTAAAGATAACAATAAATCCATTGTTGAAGAAAAAGCAGAACAATTTATTGAAAAAGCAGAAGAACCAACCAGCCATGTGCGTGAAATTTTGCCCAAAGAAACGGCAAGTGTATTTGCTGCATTGAGCGTGTTGCGCCCCACGCTTAATGACATCAACCAATTTGTAGAGCAAGTGAATAATGTGCAACGTGCGCAAGGCTATCGCTTGCTTGGATTGTTTGAAGCAGGAAAAACCAACGCGGTTGCTGTATGCGGGTTTCGTGAAAAAACCGATTTGGTTAGCGGGCGGCACATTCATATTGATGATTTGATTACCATCCCCCAAAGTCGCCGTTGCGGTTATGCTTCGCGGCTGTTGGATAAAGTGCATCAAATTGCTGCGGAACAAGGTATCACGCAAATTCATGTTGATTGTCATGTGGGCAGCGAGCGAACGATTGCTCATCGCGTTTATTTTCAACAAGGCTTTGAAATTCAATCGTACCACTTTGTTTGCCAAACCCGTTTAGATTAACAACATATCCGTTTTCAGGCTGCCTAGAATGATATTTAAGGCAGCCTGAAACCATTATCCTTTATGAAAAACACTAAATTCTTAACCAAAATATTCGCTTGGTTTGAAAGCCGAGTGGAACCTTATCCCGAAGCAACGCCCATTACACCTTCCAAAGGTTTGTTCCGCTTTATTTGGAGCAATTTGGAAGGGGTGCGCGTGTGGATATTTGTGCTGGCGGTTTTGACCGCAGGCATCGGCATTATGGAAGCGCTGCTGTTTCAATTCATGGGCAAACTTGTGGACTGGCTTGGAAAATTCACACCAGAAACATTGTTCGCTGAAAAAGGCTGGGCGCTGTTCGGCATGGTTGCAATGATGGTATTTGCCGTGTTGTGGCATTTTGTTGCGTCTAATGTGCGCTTGCAAACCTTGCAAGGCGTGTTCCCGATGCGCTTGCGTTGGAATTTTCACCGCTTGATGCTGAACCAATCGCTCGGGTTTTATCAGGATGAATTTGCGGGGCGCGTATCCGCCAAAGTGATGCAAACCGCGCTTGCCGTGCGCGATGTGGTGATGACCATCGCCGATATGGTGATTTACATTTTTGTGTATTTTTTGACTTCCGGGCTGATTTTGGCGGCAATGGATGGTTGGTTGCTTGTGCCGTTTGCCTTGTGGATAGTGTCGTTCGCGCTGATGATGAAGCTGTTGATGCCGAAGCTTGGCAAAACGGCGCAGGCACAAGCGGATGCGCGCAGCCTGATGACGGGGCGCATTACCGATGCCTATTCCAATATTGCTACCGTGAAACTCTTTTCGCACGGCGCACGCGAAGCCCGTTACGCCAAGCAGTCTATGGACGAATTTATGGTAACTGTGTACGCCCAAATGCGGCTTGCCACGCTGTTGCACACTTGGAGTTTCATTATTAACTCATCGCTCACGTTATCCACCGCCGCGCTGGGTGTGTGGCTGTGGCATGGCGGACACGTTGGCGCAGGGGCGGTTGCTACCGCCACCGCCATGGCATTGCGGCTCAATGGCTTGTCGCAATTTATCATGTGGGAGTCGGCACGGCTGTTTGAAAATGTCGGCACAGTGTCGGACGGCATGACGACCTTGTCTAAACCGCAAACTATTTTGGATAAACCTGCCGCATTGCCGTTAAAAGTGGAACAGGGCAATATCAGTTTCAGCCATGTTGATTTTTCTTACGAAGCGGGCAAACCATTGCTAAAGGGCTTCAATCTGAACATCAAGGCAGGCGAAAAAGTCGGCTTAATCGGACGCAGCGGTGCAGGCAAATCCACCATTGTGAACCTGCTGTTGCGCTTTTATGAGCCGCAAAGTGGCACAATTGAAATTGACGGGCAAAACATCAACGACATCACACAAGAAAGCCTGCGCGCCCAAATCGGCTTGGTAACACAAGATACCAGCCTGCTGCATCGCTCCGTGCGCGACAATATTGTGTACGGCAGACCCGAAGCCACCGACGAAGAAATGTTTCAGGCTGCCGAACGCGCCGAAGCCGCTGACTTTA
Source organism: Kingella bonacorsii (assembly GCF_016623605.1). Classification (NCBI taxonomy): domain Bacteria; kingdom Pseudomonadati; phylum Pseudomonadota; class Betaproteobacteria; order Neisseriales; family Neisseriaceae; genus Kingella; species Kingella bonacorsii. The sequence continues at coordinate 459,503 of NZ_JAEHNZ010000002.1, forward strand.
TTCCCAGCCTATCGGATGCAAAAGGCAGAACGGGCTACGATGCCCATGTTGGCGAGCGTGGCGTGAAATTATCGGGCGGACAACGCCAACGCATCGCCATCGCCCGTGTGATGCTTAAAGATGCACCGATTTTGCTATTGGACGAAGCGACCAGTGCGTTGGATAGCGAAGTGGAAGCGGCAATCCAAGAAAGCTTGGATAAAATGATGGAAGGCAAAACCGTAATCGCAATTGCCCACAGGTTATCCACAATCGCCGCCATGGACAGATTAATTGTGCTAGATAAAGGGCGAATCGTGGAAGAAGGTACGCACGCAGAACTGTTGGCAAACAACGGGTTGTATGCCAAATTATGGGCGCATCAGAGCGGCGGATTTTTGCCCGAACAAGTGGAACACTAAGCACAAAAAAGTAGGCAGCCTGAAAACTTATCCACAGTTTCAGGCTGCTTTTTTATAGTTTTAAAAGGCATCCAAATCATTAAAAAAAATTTGTGTGGCGATAAGATTTAAAACAAACAATTGAAGTAAATAAAAATAAAGAAAAGTTAATAGTGCAAAGTTTTCTAAAAATGAGGGATTGGCGGCTGTTTCAGGCAGCCTGAAAAGCGTAATTTTGGTATGATGTTGCTTTAAGTTATCCACATTAGGCAGCCTGAAAACATGATGAAATTTAAATGGTTGGTATGCCTTGCAGCAGCAAGTTTCATCCACAGCGTCCATGCTGAAACCGTAAACACGAGCGCAGAAGCGGCATCTGAACCCGCTTCTGCTTCTATGGTTGCGCCTATTCCTGCCAGCGTGCCACAAGCGATTGATGATGAGATTAGCCGTGTGTGGAAAGATTCCAGCCAGCTGTTTAACGATACGGTTTTGCTGCCGCCTGTTTCTGATATGGCTGCGGATAACAAGGTACAAGCCAATTTACGTAACCAAGTGGCGGCACTTCACACTAATACGCGCATTCCCAGCCAGCTTGCCAAAGTTGTATCGCTGTCTGAACCGAAAAAATTAACGCAGCGCGAAGTGTTGCAACAGGAAATCAGCCGCGAAAAAAATGCGCTTTTAGCCGCGCAAAATAATTTGGTTAAAGCAGGCAAAGCGAAAAATGATGCGGCAATTAAACGCTTTGGTATGCAAGTGGCTGACCGTATTAGAAATATGCAGGCGTTGCAAGAAGAATTGCGCCGTTATTAGGGACTGTTGATAATCAACATTTTGGCGGATTTTTCGCCCTAAAACGGCATCTGCCGCGTTAAAAATACTCGCCAATGGATGGCATTGGCTCGCATTTTTGCCTTGCATCTGCCATTTTATGACGCAAAATTCACTTCAAAAGTTGAATATCAGCAGCCCCTAGGCAGCCTGAAAACAGGAATAGCTAAACAAATCAATCAGATTATTGTTATAATAGCAGCCATTATCATTGTGTATTTGTTTAGTTGAAAGGACGAAAAATGAATTCATCAGAAGGTCAAGAAGCGTTGGAATCTATGGTTGGGCAAATGCTGGTTGCCAAATTGAAAAAATTGGGCGCGCAAGAGCATAAAGTTGACCAAATTGTGGCTTCGCTTTCGTTTGAGGATATCCGCAAATGCTTGCCGCTTACCGATGATGATTTGAAAAAAGCGTTTGCCAAATTATTTGCCTAAATTGATTTTCAGGCTGCCTAGAATGGTTTTAGGCAGCTTTTTTATTGATGTTGAATATTAAAATGACCACAAAAACCTTACTCTTGGTGGACGGCTCGTCCTATCTTTATCGCGCGTTTTACGCCATGACTCATCTTTCTGCGCCTGATGGCACGCCAACCAACGCGGTTTACGGCGTATTGAATATGCTGCGCCGCTTGCGCTCGGAAACACCGCATGATTATTGCGCTTGCGTGTTTGATGCCAAAGGCAAAAATTTTCGCCACACGCTGTCTCCTGACTACAAAGCCACGCGCCCACCTATGCCTGATGATTTGCGCCCGCAAGCCGATATGCTGCCTGATTTGGTGGAATTGATGGGTTGGAAAGTATTAAAAATCAATAATGTAGAGGCGGATGATGTGATTGGCACGCTGGCAAAGCAGGCTGAAAATGCGGATATGAAGGTGATTATATCCACAGGCGATAAAGATATGGCGCAGCTTGTGAGTGAACGCATCACGCTGGTCAATACCATGAAAAACGAAACGCTGGATGAAACGGGCGTGTTCAATAAATTTGGCGTGCATCCCAACCAAATCCGTGATTTTCTTGCGTTGATGGGCGATAAGGTGGATAACGTGCCGGGGGTGGAAAAATGCGGCGAAAAAACAGCGGCAAAATGGCTGGCAGAGTTTGGTTCGCTGGACAATATCATGCAGCGAGCCAATGAATTTAAAGGAAAAATTGGCGAAAACTTGCGCGCCGCTTTGCCGCAGCTGCCGCTGTCGTATGAATTGGTAACGATTAAAACCGATGTGGATTTATCTAGCGAGCTGCCGAATGGTATGGATGATTTGCGGCGCAGCGCGCCAAAGTGGGCGCAATTGGCGGTGCATTTTCGTGAACTGGGTTTTAAAACATGGTTAAAAGAAGCGGAAAATCAATTATCTAGCCAAGCAAGCGATGATTTGTTTGCCGCGGATGATATAGGCACGCAAGCCGCGTTTAAAGCGCAGAGGCAGCCTGAAATTACCCTCGCGCCTAAACCTGAAAAACTGAATTATCAAGCCATCACTACCCAAACGCAGTTGGATGAATTGCTAAAAAAATTAGCCGCGGCACAGCAAATCGGCTTGGATACAGAAACCACGTCGCTAGACCCCATGCGTGCACAGTTAGTGGGCATCAGCATGGCTTTTACGGCGGGCGATGCGGTGTATATTCCCATTAACCATACCTTTGCCGAGCAGCAATTAAGCTGGGAAACGCTTTCAGTCAGCCTGAAACCGTATTTGGAAAGCAAAACGCTGCGCAAAATTGGGCAAAATTTGAAATACGACCAACACGTTTTTGCCAATCATAGCATTCAGTTGCAAGGCATTGCGGGCGATGCGATGCTGGCGTCGTATGTGCTGGAAAGCCACTTGGGGCATGGTTTGGATGAATTGGCGCAGCGTTGGTTGGGCTTGGAAACGATTACTTATGAAAGCCTGTGCGGCAAAGGCGCGAAGCAAATTTCGTTTGCCGATGTTGCCGTGGAACAAGCCACGGAATACGCTTGCCAAGATGCGGATTTTGCCTTGCGCATTGAAGCGCATTTAAAAGCGCAGATGAGCGGTGAGCAGCGCAAAATGTATGAAGAGATGGAATTGCCTGTGGCGCAGGTATTGTTTCACATGGAACGCAATGGGGTATTGATTGACCGCGCAGAGTTGGCGCAGCAAAGCGCGGAATTGGGCGCAGAATTGTTGAAATTGGAACAGCAAGCCTATGATTTAGCAGGGCAGCCGTTTAATTTGAACTCGCCCAAGCAGTTGCAAGAAATCTTGTTTACCAAATTAGGCATTCCCACCAAAGGGCTGAAAAAAACCAGCACGGGCGGCATATCCACCAACGAAGCGGTGTTGGAACAGCTGGCGATGGATTATCCTTTGCCAAAAATCATCTTACAAAACCGCAGTTTAGCGAAACTCAAATCCACCTACACCGATAAGCTGCCAGAAATGATTAACCCCACCACCCAGCGCGTTCACACCAATTACGCACAAGCGGTGGCGATTACGGGGCGGCTGGCAAGCAATAATCCTAATCTGCAAAATATTCCCATCCGCACCAGCGAGGGGCGACGCGTGCGCCGAGCGTTTATTGCGCCCGAGAATAGCGTGATTGTGTCTGCCGACTATTCACAAATTGAGTTGCGCATCATGGCGCATTTAAGCGGCGATACCACGTTGATTGAAGCGTTTAAAAATGGAGAAGATGTACACCGCCGCACCGCCGCCGAAGTGTTTGGGATGCAGCCTGAAAACATTACGCCCGAGCAACGGCGTTATGCCAAAACGATTAACTTTGGCTTGATCTACGGCATGAGCAGCTATGGTTTGGCGAAATCGTTGGGAATTGATAATGCCTCTGCCGATATGTTTATTAAACGCTATTTTGCGCGTTATACGGGCGTGGCGGATTATATGCAGCGCACCAAAGATCAAGCAGCGGATTTGGGCTATGTGGAAACGCTGTTTGGGCGGCGGTTGTATCTGCCTGATATTCATGCCAAAAATGCGCAGGCACGCGCAGGTGCAGAACGCGCCGCCATCAATGCGCCAATGCAAGGCACGGCTTCCGATTTAATCAAACGCGCCATGATTGCGGTGGATAATTTCTTGCGTTTAGGCAGCCTGAAAACGCGTTTGACCATGCAAGTGCACGATGAATTGGTGTTGGAAGTGCCCAAAAGCGAACAAGAACGGATTGTGCAAAATATCCCTGCGCTGATGGCAAGCGTGGGCAAAGGTGTGCTGGATGTGCCGCTGGTTGCCGAAGTGGGCATCGGCAAAAATTGGGACGACGCGCATTAAACGGCATGCCGATACGCCCTAGCCGCGCAGCAAAAAAGGTATCCCAAACGGATACCTTTTTGTTTTCAGGCTGCCTCAAATCATTTGAGCACCACGCGCGTCCATTGCGCCACCCAATCTTTTTGTTTGCTGTTTACTTGCGCCGCGGGCAGCAACTTGGCATCTTTGGGCGTAGAAGCGTGGGTTGCAATCGGATGCGCTTTCGTTCCTTTTACCGCAGGATAAACCCACATGGAAGTCATCAGCGAATCTTGCACCGCAGGGCTTTGCAAATATTGCACCAGCTTCGCCGCCATTTCAGGCTGCTTGGCTTGGTTTAACACTGCCGCGCCTTCAACCTGCAAATAGCTGCCGCCGTGCAAGAACAAGTTGCCCATATTGGGCGATTTGAGCTTGCCTTCGCTGTAAAACACTTCTGCCGCAGGGCTGGTGGCATAGCCCACGATAATCGGGCGTGAACCGCCGTTGAGTGTGAATTCGGTGTAATACGCTTGCGACCAGCCTTTGGTGATTTTCACGCCATTTTGCCGCATTTGTCCCCACCATTTAAACGCATTTTTTTCGCCTAAACCGCTGATATTGGCTAACAAAAATGCCAAACCTGGGGTGGATGTGGCCGGGTTGGGAACGGCAACCAAGTCTTTGTATTTGGGCTGTGCCAAATCATCCAGTGTTTTAGGCAAAGGCAGGTTGTTTTTGGCAAACCACTGTTTGTCATAGTTTAACGTTACAAAACTAAAATCCACCGCTAATGCGTGTGATAAAGAAACCGATGTTGCTTTGCTTTGCGGTTGTTTCGCTGTCAAAATGCCTGCCGCGTGCGCTTTGGCGGACGAATTGTTATCCAGCCCGAATACCGCATCGGCTAACGGTGATTTTTTACTTAAAATCAATCGGTTCAGCATTTCATTGCCACTGCCCAGTTTCACAATGGAAACTTTGGCATCGTTTTGCTGCTCAAATTGTGCAATCACGGGTTTGGGCAAATCAAATGAATCGCTCACGGCCAACCGTACTTCTGTTTGCGCCCAAGCGGCGTGGCTTAAAGCGAGCGACAAAGTAAGCACGCTAAAATGAACAAATTTCATGAGTATTCTCCTGTTAAAAATAAAAAACGCCATTTGCACAACACGGCAAATGGCGGCGGGTTTCATAAATCAACATAAACAGTTGTTTTGATTAGTTTCCTACGCCAGTATTACCTGTGTCAGGTTCACGGGTGTTTTCTCAGCCGCTTGCGCAGCACCCCGACTAATTGTGTTTAGGCTGTGAGGCAGCCTGAAAATCATTGTTCAGCGCGTTTTTGATTAAGCGAGAACAACGGGCACATTCTAGCATAATCTTTCTATCCAGTTAAGAATTGTTAAGCAGACAGCATGGCGAAGCCAGATTTGCTGTTTCAGGCTGCCTTCAAATACGAAAACCGATTTCAACAACCATGCTGAAATCGGTCTGATTGACTATTCAAATATCGGATTATTTTGCCATGCAGTTGGTGTTCACAACGCTGCCGTCCGAGCCGCTAAATTCAAAATAGGCTTCGCGTCCTGCTTTTTCGTGCCACTCGGCAGGGTTGCCATAGAACGCGCTGTTAGACGCATAGCGCACGCCTGATGCCGACATCGCTTGGTTCAACACAGCCGATTTGCCCATGGTGTCCACGGCAAGATTGATTGCGCCGCTGCCGTATTTCACGGTGGCGGTTATGCCGTTGTCGCATTCAAAGCGTTTGGTGCCACCTACTTGGGGCTTCATCGCTTGCTGTTGTTGCATAGACATATTGCCCATTGCGCTATCGCGTGGGTCGTTGTTTGCCGAAGGGTTTTCGCTGCCCGCGCAAGCTGCCAAAGCCAGTGCAGAAACCGCAATCAAGGAAACGTGTTTGATATTCATGGTAAATCTCCATTGGTTGAATATTGCCAAATGGCAACGGCGCGCATCTTACCTGCAAATGCAGCGTTTGGTAATGAGCATTAACCCGCGTTTACACAGCAGCGAAACGCCGCCCGCGCCACCGCATTGCTTTTCACAAAGGATAAAGGCTTGTAGAATGGCTGTTTTTCCCTACCCAAGCCGATTTCAGGCAGCCTGAAAACCCCTTTTCCTCTTTCTTTATTTTTACGATTACAGAGCCCACACCATGACCGATTACTCCAAAACCGTTAATCTTTACGAATCTCCGTTTCCCATGCGCGGCAACCTTGCCAAACGCGAACCTGCTTGGGTAAAACAATGGCAAGACGAAAAGCGCTATCAAAAACTGCGCCAAATTGCCAAAGGCCGCCCCAAATTCATTCTGCACGACGGCCCGCCTTATGCCAATGGTGACATCCACATCGGACATGCGGTCAATAAAATTTTAAAAGACATCATCATCCGCAGCAAAACGCTGGCGGGCTTTGACGCGCCTTATGTGCCCGGTTGGGATTGCCACGGGCTGCCGATTGAAGTGATGGTGGAAAAACTGCACGGCAAAGACATGCCCGCCAGCCGTTTCCGCGAGCTGTGCCGCGAATATGCTTCCGAGCAAATCGCCCGCCAGAAAAAAGACTTTATCCGTTTGGGCGTGCTGGGCGATTGGGAAAACCCCTATCGCACGATGGACTACAAAACTGAAGCCGACACCGTGCGCATGATTGGCGAGATTTATTCCGCCGGCTATTTGTTCCGCGGCGAAAAACCCGTGCAGTTCTGCTTGGATTGCGGCTCGTCGCTTGCTGAAGCCGAAGTGGAATACAAAGACAAAGTCTCGCCCGCTATTGACGTGGTATATCCCTTTCAAGACACCGCCGCGCTTGCCCAAGCGTTTGGGCAGCCTGAAATCGCAGGCGAAGCCTTTGCCGTGATTTGGACGACTACGCCGTGGACACTGCCCGCCAGCCAAGCCATTTCCGCAGGCGCAGACATCGTTTATCAGCTGATTGACACGCCCAAAGGCAAATTGGTGCTGGCAAAAGATTTGGCGGAAGACGCATTGGCGCGCTACGGTTTTTCAGGCTGCCCCGTGCTGGCGGAAACCACAGGCGCAGCTTTGGAAAACCTGCTTTGCCGCCACCCGTTTTTGGAGCGCGACATCCCCATTTTAAACGGCAGTCACGTTACCACCGATGCGGGTACCGGCTTGGTGCACACCGCGCCCGCGCATGGTATGGAAGACTATTTTGTCTGCAAGCAATACGACATCCAGCTCATCAACCCTATTGACGGCTCGGGGCGGTTTGTTAACAGCGTGCCGCGCGTGGCAGGCAAAACTGTTTGGGAAGCCAATCCGCTGATTTTGGAATGGCTGGAAGAAAAAGGACGCTTGCTCGCCAGCAGCAAAATTGAACACAGCTACGCCCATTGTTGGCGGCACAAAACCCCGCTGATTTACCGCGCCACGCCGCAATGGTTTATCGGCATGGATAAAGCAGGCACCGAAGGCAACACCCTGCGCAACGCCGCGCTCAAAGCGGTGGACAATACCGAATTTTTCCCCGCATGGGGACGCGCCCGCCTGCAAGCGATGATTGAACAACGCCCCGATTGGGTGGTGTCGCGCCAACGCTTCTGGGGCACGCCGATGGCGTTTTTTGCCCACAAAGAAACAGGGCAACTGCACCCCGATTCTGCCGAATTGTTGGAAAAAGTCGCCCAAAAAATTGAAGAAAAAGGCATCAACGCATGGTTTGAATTGGACAAAGCCGACATTCTGCCGCCCGAAGACTGCGCGCAATACGACAAACTGCCCGACACCATGGACGTTTGGTTTGATTCGGGCAGCACGCATTATTCCGTGTTGAAACAGCGCGAAGAATTGGCTTGGCCTGCCGATTTGTATTTGGAAGGCAGCGACCAACATCGCGGCTGGTTCCAATCGTCCATGCTCACAGGCTGCGCCGCGTTCGGGCGCGCGCCGTACAAACAGCTTTTGACGCATGGCTTCGTGGTGGATCAAAACGGGCGCAAGATGTCCAAATCCATCGGCAATGTGGTTGCGCCGCAAGAGGTGTACAACGAGTTCGGCGCGGATATTCTGCGCTTGTGGGCAGCGGCAACCGATTATTCGGGCGATTTGGCGATTTCCAAAGAAATCTTGAAGCGCGTTACCGAAAGCTACCGTCGCATCCGCAACACGCTGGCGTTCTTGTTTGCCAATTTGAGCGATTTCAACCCGATTGAAGACGCTGTGCCGCAAGCCGATATGGTGGAAATTGACCGCTATGCGCTGGTGCTGGCGCGGCAGTTGCAAGAGAAACTAGCGGGCGAGCATTATCCGCGCTACGCCTTCCACTTTGCCGTGCAAGAGCTGGTGCAGTTTTGCTCGGAAGACTTGGGCGCGTTCTATTTGGATATTCTGAAAGACCGCCTCTATACCACCAAAACCAACAGCCACGCCCGCCGCTCGGCGCAAACCGCGCTGTATCACATCGCGCGCAGCTTGGTGTTGCTGATGTCGCCGATTTTGTGTTTCACCGCCGAGGAGGCGTGGGACATCATCGGTGGCGGTGAGGAAGACAGCGTGCTGTATCACACTTGGCACGACTTCCCGCCGATGAACCCCGCCAGCGAAGCCGCGCTGGTGGAAAAATGGAAGCATATCCGCGAAGCCCGCGCCGTGGTGAACGCGGCGATTGAGCCTTTGCGTGCCAATAAAGCCGTCGGCTCATCGCTGCAAGCGGAAGTGGTGTTGACCGCGCCCGAGCCTGTGTTAGGCAGCCTGAAAACGCTGGGCGATGAGTTGAAATTTGCCATGCTGGTTTCCAAAATCACGCTGCAACAGGGCGATGCACTCGCCGCCCAAGTGCGCGCATCTGCCGCGCCCAAATGCGAACGCTGCTGGCATTATGTGGCAACCGTGGGCACGGTGGCTGGGCATGAAACCGTGTGCGCCCGCTGCGCGGACAATGTGGACGGCAAAGGAGAAAGCCGCGCGCACGTTTGATGCGTAGGGTTGAGGCAGCCTGAAAGTGGGTTTGGTTACGCTGAACTTTGTTTCAGGCTGCCTATTTCACAGAAGCGATAACAGATTTTTAACCGTATGATTGCATTCACATAATTGTTGAGACAACAAGCGCATTGAGGCAGCCTGAAACCGATTTTCAGGCTGCCTCAACGCATTTAAAATATAAAAAACAAATTAAACTTGCAAAAATTTATTGTTTAACGCTATTATAAACCCCGCTGGATGTCCAGCGTTCTCATTTGAAAGGAAACACCATGAGCATCAACATCGGCATGACCGAACAACAACGCCAAACCATCGCCCAAGGCTTGTCCAAAGTGCTGGCGGATACCTACACCCTTTATCTGAAAACTCACAATTACCATTGGAACGTGCGCGGCCCGATGTTCCACAGCCTGCACACCATGTTTGAACAACAGTACACCGAGCTGGCGCTGGCGGTGGACGAAGTAGCCGAGCGCATCCGCGCGCTGGGCGAGCTTGCCCCCGGTTCATACGGCGAATTTGCCAAACTCGCTTCCATCCCCGATGGCGACAGCCGCAACGACGCGCAGGCGATGATTCGCGAATTGGTGGAAGGACAGGAAGCCGTGGTGCGCACCTGCCGCGCCCTATTCCCCGCTGTGGACGAAGCCAACGACGAACCCACCGCCGACCTGCTCACCACCCGCATGCAAACCCACGAGAAAAACGCTTGGATGCTGCGCTCGCTGTTGGAAAACTGATTTTAGATAAACCATAAACCGTTTTCAGGCTGCCTCAAAGCATAGAGGCAGCCTGAAAGCCCAATTCAAGCCGTCTGCAACGCTATTCAGACGGCTTTTCCCATTTGGCTATTTTGTTTCCCTTTTCCTTGCGCTATAATTCCTTAACATTTCATAACACAAGGAGAAACCAAATGAGAACAACCAAACTTTCCGCCCTCGCATTCAGCTTGATGCTTGCCCTAACAGGCTGCGCCACGCAACACGCGCCATCTGGCGATGAGCAAGCCCAAGCCAATGCCCAGTTGCAGCAACAAGCGGTGATGGGCATTAACTGGATGCAGCAATCGGGCGAATATCAAGCCTTGGCGTATCAAGCGTTTAACACGGCAAAAGTGGCTTTTGATAACGCCAGCGCAGCCAAAGGCAAGAAAAAAGCCGTGGTGGTGGATTTAGACGAAACCATGGTGGACAACAGTGCCTACGCAGGCTGGCAAGTGCAGCACGGCAAAGCGTTTGACGGCAAAGACTGGACGCGCTGGGTGAACGCCCGCCAAACCCAAGCGGTGCCTGGTGCGGTGGAATTCAACAATTATGTAAACACGCACGGCGGCACGATGTTTTATGTGTCCAACCGCAAAGATGACGGCGAAAAAGTCGCCACTGTTGCCGATTTGAAAAAACTCGGCTTCAACGGCGTAACCGACCAAACCTTACTGTTGAAAAAAGACAAATCAAGCAAATCCATCCGCTTTGCCGAAATTGAAAAACAAGGCTACGACATCGTGCTGTATATTGGCGACAACTTGAACGATTTTGGCGATGCCACTTACCACAAACCCAACGCCGAACGCCGTCAATTCGTAAAAGAAAACAGCCAAGCGTTTGGCAAAAAATTCATCGTGTTGCCCAATCCGAACTATGGTGATTGGGAAGGCGGCTTGGCGAAAGACTACTTTAAAGGCACGCCGCAAGACCGCGTGAACATCCGCCTGAATGCGATTAAAGCGTGGGACGGCAAATAAACCGGAAGCGTTATTCAATGATAAAAAGGCAGCCTGAAAACCACCAAAACGGTTTTCAGGCTGCCTTTTTATCTCAAATCACTTTTTAGACGAGGTAAACGACAGCGTTGACACCACGCGGTGCAGCGTTGCCACTTTATCTTGCGGCATGTTGGCGGACAGCATCGCACCGACCACGTTCACACCTGCGTTGCGAACGTGCAGCGTGGCGCGTCCTTGCGCGTCGGTTTTCACGCGGTTGGGCATATCGTTCACATAATCAGCGGTAACTTCCGCATTGGCGGCGGGGCGGCCTTGGTTGTATACGGTTACGGTGAACGCTTCGCCTTGTTTGAGCTGCGAGGGGTCTTGGTCGGGGATGATTTGCACGGGCAAATCGGCAAACGGCTGCAATTTGCCCTGATAGGGTTTCAAAATGCTGATGTTGTATTTGAGCGAGCGCGAAACTTCGTCGGCGGGCGCGTTTTCGCCTGCTTTGAGCTCTTTCCATTTGCCCTCGGGCGTTTTGCGCCACAAATCGTTGTCAAACACCACGGTTACCACCGCCGCTTTTTGCGGCTCGACAAAGGTGTGCTGCATATGGCCGCGCGTTTGCACGGGCGTGGGTTTCAGGTTTTCGTCCAAACCGTTTACCGCGCGCACTTTCTTGCCGGCATACGCATCGTCATACGCGCCCATGCCGTACACGATGCCGTATTCGCCATAATGCTGCGCCACCCAAACGCCGTGTGCGCCTGCCGCGCCGGATAACGCCAACGCCAGTGTTAAAACCAGTTTTTTCATATTGTTCCTTTGCAGGTTGTTGAGGGGAAGGGTTTAATTGTTTATTCGGTTTGCGGATTATAGCAAGAAACGGATTTCAGGCTGCCTCAAACGTTGTTTCGGCAAAAAGGCAGCCTGAAAACCGTGATGGGATTTTCAGGCTGCCTTTTGGGTGTGCTATGCCTTGCGCCGTTGTTTCGCCAGCAGGCGCGCCGCGCTGTCCAGCAGCCAGCCGATGATGCCGATGAGCACAATCGCCGCCATCAGATCCGAATACGCCAACCTGTTGCGCGTGTCCAAAATAAAATAGCCCAAGCCTTCGTTTACGCCGAGCATTTCGCAGGGCACCAGCACCACCCACGAAATGCCAATCGCCAGCCGCAAGCCGTTGAGAATGTCGCCCAGCACGGCGGGCAGCATGATTTTGAACAGCATCTCCGCGCGTGTTGCCGAGAGCGAGCGCCCGAGTTCCAGCCATTGCGGGTTGATGTTGCGCACGCCCGAGGCGGTGTTCAGGATAATCGGCCACACGGCGGCAAACGCCAGCAAAAAATAAATCGGCGCGTTGCCGATGCCAAACAGCATCACCGCCACGGGCATCCACGACAGCGGCGACACCATGCGCGAAAACTGAAACGCGGGGCCGGCGGCCTCTTCGACGCGGCGCGACAAGCCGAGCGCAAAGCCGATGGGAATGCCCGCCGCCAACGCGCCCATCAAGCCCACCGCCACGCGCTGCAAACTTGCGCCGATGTGCGCCCACAGCGCGGCTTCGGGCAACAGATGCGCCAAGCTGCCCAATGCGGCGGCGGGCGTGAGCATGTTGGCCAGCGGCATCGATTGCGCCAAAATCAGGCTGCCGATTTGCCAAAACGCCAGCAGCGCGAGCAAGCCCGTTAATCCCAAAATTGGTGTGCGGTATTTCATGGTGTGTGTCCTATAAAGCGAATGTTTTCTGCCGTTGCAGCGATTGCAGGCCGAACGACGACATCAAACCGTCGCGCTGCAAGGCGCGTTCCACAAAGCGGGTGTCAAACAGCTCGCGGGCGGCTTTTTCAGGCTGCACATCGTTCAGAAAGGTGTTCACGCCCGCCAGATGCGTTTCTTTGAGCAGCTTAACCAGCAATTCGCTGTATGACTGGAACGGGAACGGCTGGAAATCCACCCGCCGCTGTTGCCAATCGGCATGGCGGATGGCGCCCGTGCGCTCGTATTTCTGCCACACGATGGGTTCGGGCTGCAACACGGCGCGCAGCACTTTGGCATCGTGCGGCGTGTAGTGCCGGATGCCTTGCTTTGCCAGCAGCTCCGCCGTTTCGGCGCGGCGGTGTTTGGCAAACGCTGCCGCGTCCACCAGCGCGTTAATCACGTTTTGCACCCATTCGGGGCGCGATTGGATGTCGTGGTCGTGCATCATGCTCAGGCAGCAGGCGTGGTCGCGCCAGATGTCGCCCGAAAAGCGCAGGATTTTGCCCACGCCTTTGGCTTCCGCCAGCGCGTTAAACGGCTCGGCAACGATGAATCCGCCGATTTGCTTGGCCGCCAACGCCGCCACCATGTCGGAAGGAGGCATCACGGTGAGCCGCACCTGCCCCGCCTGCGGGTTTTTTCCACTACCGCCAAGCCCGCCTGCCGCAGCATCTGCTGCACGATGATGTTGTGAATGGAATACCAAAACGGAATCGCCACCGTTTGCCCCTGCAAATCCGCCAGCGCGTTTACATCGGGGCGCACCGTGAGCGCCGAGCCGCAAACGTGGTTCCACATCAGCGCGTGCACGGGCGCACGGCTGCCGTAGCGCATCCACACGCTCATCGGCGAGAGCACGTGAATCAGGTTCACCTGCCCCGACAAAAACGCTTCCACCAGCCCCGCCCATGAGCGAAACAGCACGGGCTTTTGCGCCTTGATGTCGTGCTGTGCAAACAGGCCTTTGCCGTACGCCACCAGCAGCGGCGCGGCATCCACAATAGGCAGATAGCCGATGGCAAGTGGCGCGTCGGGCCGCATGGCGGCGTTTTTGCCGCAGGCTTGCAACAGCGGCAGCGCGGCGGATGCGGTGAACAGGGCGGACAATTTCATAAAATCGCGGCGTGTGTACATAATCGGGTTCTTTTTTGTTGTCGGATGGATAGGATGGGGCGGTTATGCGTTGAGGCAGCCTGAAAACGGACAGGGCGTTTTCAGGCTGCCTCAAATCACAAATTCCACCGTTGCCGCCTGCTGCGTATCCTGCTGCGCGTGATACAGCGATTGCATAATCTCGCCGCGCAAACGGCTCAAATCGTGCAGCCGCCCGTGGCGCGGAAACGGCGTTTCAGGCTGCCATTCGCCCGCTTTGCGCCCGCCCGCGCCCACTAGCACGATGCGGTCGGACACCAGCAGTGCCTCGTCGATGTCGTGGGTAACCATCACCGCCGCCGTGTTGTGCCGCCGCACGATTTCGCGCAGCATCGTCTGCATCTGCTCGCGTATCACCGCGTCCAACGCCGAAAACGGCTCGTCCAGCAGCAACACCTGCGGCTGGCGCGCCACTGCCCGCGCCAAAGCCGCCCGCTGCGCCATGCCGCCCGACAGCTCGGACGGATATTTCTGCGCCGCGTGCGCCAAGCCCACTTCTTCCAGCGCATCGTTCACCCGCCGATTGCGCTCGGCTTCGCCCAGCAGCGGCTGGCGTTTGAAATCCAAGCCGAACGCCAGGTTGTCGCGCACATTCAGCCACGGCAGCAGCGCCGCGCTTTGGAACACCAGCCCCACGCGCGGATGCGGGCGCGAAAACGGCTCGCCAAACAGTCGCACCTGCCCCGACAGCGCCTGCTTCAACCCCGCCAGCACGCGCAGCAGCGACGATTTGCCCACGCCGCTTGCCCCCAGCAGGCTCACCAGCTCGCCCGAGCGCACCGCTAAGTCAAAGTCGTGCAAAACGATTTTGACCGCGCCGCCTTGCGGATAGCCCAGCGAAACGCGGTCGATTTCTAATGCGTGTGTCATGGCGTGTTCCTAAGAGAAGGGTGGCGGCGTAGGATACGCAATGGCATTGCCGATTTGATTTTTGATACTTTGCTTTATGCGGTTGGTTTATATGAAAGGCAGCCTGAAACGCGTTTCGCTTGTTTTAGCTTCGCTGAAACGCGCTTCGCTTGTTTTCAGGCTGCCTTTGGGGCATCGCGGCACTTTCACGCCTTTACGCCGTCGTATTCGCCGCTGCGCGCGAACCATGCCTGCACGAACGGGCACACCGCGCGGATTTTCCAGCCCTGCGCCGCCGCGTGCGCCGCCAGCGCGTCCAGCAGCTTTTTGCCCACGCCCTGCCCGCGCAGCGATTCGTCCACAAAGGTGTGGTCGGCGGTGATGGTGTGCGCGTTTAATGTTGTCCAATGGATAAACGCCAGCGTGCGCCCGCCTTCGCGGTAAACGATTTGGTTGGCTTCGGTGGTGAACAGCATGTGGTCTCCTTGGTGGGTTGGGACGGCGTTTCAGGCTGCCTTTTGTGTGGCTAGGGCACGGCTTGCGGGCAAGCCGTAGGGAGCGCGGTTTTAGGTTTTCAGGCTGCCGTCATCTGCGCTCGCGTTTGCCTTGCGCGCCGGTTTGCATGGATAGGCAGCCTGAAATCCGATTATTCTGCCCAAAAAATCAACTTTCAGGCTGCCTTTGGCATTGATACGCAAGCAACAAAAGGCAGCCTGAAACAAATTGACGCACCGCCGCGCTGCCCATCAACGCATCGCCCGCTGTATCCCCGCAATCGACACCAACGCCAACACCAGCCCAACCATCGAGCGCACATCCAAAGCCTGCCCCAAAAACAGCCAGCCCAACACAAATGCGCTCACAGGGCTGAGCAGCCCCAGCGACGACACCGCCGCAGGCGACAGTCGCGCCAGCCCGCGAAAAAACAGCCCGTATGCCAGCACCGCCCCCACCAGACACAAATACGCATAGCCGCCCGCATTCGCTGCCGTCAGCTGATGCGGCACGCCCTCGCGCCACAGCGTTATCGGCAGCAAAAACAGCCCGCCCGCCACCAGCTGCCAGCCGGTAAACGCCGCGCCCGACAGCTTAATCTGCCAATGCTTGGACAAATACACGCCCAACGCCATCGCCGCCGAACCCGCCAACGCCGCCGCCACGCCCAGCCCGTCCAAGCGCGCCGTGGGCGACAATACCAGCAGCCCGATGCCCGCCACGCCCGCCGCCGCCCAAGCCCACGCCGCTTTCAGCGGCATCTGCCCGCCAACCAGCCAAGTGAGCAGCAGCACCATCAGCGTTTGCGTGGACGTTAAAATTGCCGCCAGCCCGCCCGTGAGCCGATACGCTGCCACAAACAGCATCGCCTGAAACAGCCCGATATTCAGCACGCCCAGCAGCGCAATCCTGCCCCAATCGCGCCGCGCGGGCATCTGCCGATACGCCGCCAGCAGCAGCACCCCCGCAGGCAGCACGCGCAACAGCGCCGCCGTAAACGGACGCTCGGGCGGCAAAAACAGCGTAGTAACCAGATAAGTGCTGCCCCAAATCAGCGGGGCAAGTGCGGTGAGCAGCAGGTCGGGGAGATGGGTGCGGGTGGCGGGCATTTTGGGTCTGTTATGGTTGGGATGGTTGAGGCAGCCTGAAAACGAGATAGGCGGTTTCAGGCTGTCGCTGGTGTTCAATCTTCGGGTAGTAACAACATTTCGCCGTTGCATCACACGCGGCGGCTGACCAAGCAGAATTTTTCGGATAAAACGGGCATGGGAACTCCTGCGAACAAAGCGGGGTTTGAGCGGTGTGATACCGCAAATGATTTAGGCAGCCTGAAAACCGCTTTTCAGGCTGCCTACTGCTGTTTATTTACGCTTGCCGCGCAACACACGCACCATGTCGCGTATTTGATGCGCCAGCGGACGAAGCACCTTGGATTCACGCCGCATTTTCCGCATGCGCTCGCGCCATTTGGCTGCTAAATTACGCATTGGCAAGCATTTGCGATAGAAATAATCCACGCGGGCAAACAGCTCTGCATCACGGTTCGCATGATGCCCGATGCCCACGTTGTCCAAGCGATATTTCAAATCTTGAATTTCGCGCAACAATTCGTTTTTATTGTTTTCCGCATCATGCAAAATCAAATGCAGCAAGCCATAATTGGCAGGGTCTTCCGCCAACGCGCGGCGCACCAGCGCATTGCGGTATGCTGCCTGATAGGCTTGATGTTTATCTACACCCGCGATAACCGAATTGCCATAAGCATCATTGCTGGAAATGCGATGGTGGTAATACGCCAATTCTTTGTTCAGCGTTTTAATTTCGCCTAAGCGAAATAGGCGCAAGTTGTAATCCCAATCGCCCAACACAGGCAATGCTGCGTTATAGCCGCCGATGGTTTTGGCAGCACTCATGCGAATCAACAAACAAATGGGTGGCGTAATATTGCCTTTAATTAAGCGAACCGCATCAGCATGATCGCGCCAAAAGCCCCATTCCAACACATTAAGCTGGCGCACGGTGTCTTGTTTAATTTCCTCGTGAATCACCACGCAGTTGGTCAAAACCGCTACCGCATCGCGGTTTTTCTGCAAAAAGGCAACCGTTTCCTGTAAAAAATCGGGATGCCAGCTATCGTCGTCATCATGGATAACCAAAAACTCCTCGTTCGCCCGCTCAAACGCGCAATTGGAAGCCGCTTCCATGCCCAGCGATTGCGGGTTGTGGATAACCGTTAATCGTTCGCCGAATAAATCGCGATAGGTGTCCAGCAATTTCTCCACTGTGGCAACATCGCCGCCATCATTGACCACATACAAATGCCAATTTTGATAACGTTGCTCCAATACGCTATTTAATGCGCGTGCCAACAGCACCGCTCTGTTTTTGGTGCGCGTGATAATGGCAACCGAACCGTCGGTTTTGAGATTGGGCAATGAAGCAAAGGCTTGGGGTTGAGGGAAAAGAGTTGTATTCATGGTGCTACCTGTGTTTAAAACTGGTTACGGATAAATTCAGGATACGCAGCAAATTCATTTTTGGCCACGTTGTACAAATGCGAGTTCGTAGCTTGCAACCCGCTGTTACACCAATATTTCATTACCCCGCAAGGCCAACCCCCACCATATAGAAACGAATACACTTCGCTTTCATTTTTTGGCAATTCGTTTTCAACGATGGGTCTAAATTCGGCGTGCGCATAAGTTGCCGCGTGCATGATTTGCCCCAAATGGGCAATTTCTTGCTTATTGGGCGAGCAGAATACCTGCATCATTGCGGCAATAGCCGTGTCAATAGAGGCTTCATCGGCAGAAAGGGTTAAATGTTTCTCGCCCGAATGCCATGTGCGAATCGCATCCAATGCAGCAGCCTGAAAATGGGCAATCGTGCTGTTGTACCAGCCTAGATAGCGATAACGCACATCTTTTTTAAACACAGGCTCAAAAGCATCGCCTACTTGCTTAAAATCCACCGTGGTTTCATGGTTGGCAGAATGCAGGTTTTCCAGCAAGTTCACGCCATTGCGCAATAGCAACGCGTTTTTCAACTGTTCAAATTTATTGCCAAACGCAGAGAACATCACGCCATTGTGATACGACTTACCCGCAATAGCTTCGCTTATCCCCCATAAACCATAGTAATAACCCGCCAAATTTTGCTCTACGCCCGCATAACGGCGCAAATCAATTAAGGCTGCCTGCATGGTGCCCGCCCAGCCTAAATCCACAATGGCTGCTTTGCGGTCATCGCGGAATACGCCTTCTTGGCGGTAATAGCCCATAGCGTTGTCAAAAACACCTTTAAAGGTGGGCAGCATGTCATCGAGCAAATAGCTGTTGATATAGTCTTTAATTAAAGCCGTTTTTGACCAATCCACTAAATTGTCTAACGGACCAATAATGTCATGCAAACCATGTTTATCGATAACTTCGTCGCTAAGATTGAAAGGTTTGAAAATATCGCGGAATGCACTGTTTTCATTAATTGAATGTTCTACCAAAAACAGTAATGATTTATCAGAGAGCCGCCCATTTTGGATAATTTCTGTATAGCAAGTAGAATAATGCAGCACTTTGCGCGAAACATATAAATAGCCGGATGTCGTACCGCATGACTTGTCTAAATCGCAAATATCCCATGCTGCTTGAATCACTTGGGCGTCGCGGGCGCAGAAATAAACATGCTCGATTTTGTTGCGTTTCACCTGTCCTGCCAGCCATTGAACATAGCTGTATAGCGTTAATGCGCCCAAACTTTTTCCCAGCTTGCGCCAAAAGGCTTCTTCGCGGTCGGTTTCTTTTTGAGCGTCCAAATCGGCCAAGCGGGACAAAATGGAAAATGGCACCAAATCGGCAGATAAGCTCGCGCCTACACGACGTTCCGCAATGAAACGAGGGTAGTGCAGCGTGCTGATGCCAGCTTGCTTGGGTTGCTCAACATCTGAATGCAAGTTATCGCCAATATGCAAAATACGTTGGTTGGCTGGAATATGTTTGCGCACAACGTTCCAAATTTTGCCCGTGTGCTTGGTTTGGTTGTATTCGGAAGAAACAAACAAATGATCGCAGAGCGTATCAATTTGGTTGTATGCCAAAATGGTGCTGATTTGCTCTTGGGACAAATACATATCCGAAACGAAAATAATGGTTTTGCCTGCCGCTTTTAAGCGTTTTATCAGTTCTACTTGGTCGGCAATTGCCACGCACGCTACTTTTTCAGCTTGAATTTCGGCTTCGCGCGCGGTCGCAACAAGACTGGCAGCTCCTGCCAATTGCGGCGCCGCTTGCACTTGCTGATAAATTTCATCGAATGTAATTTCTTCGGCTTTCGTTGCTGCCCATGCAATGGCGCGAGCGCGGTTTTCCGCGTCAAAGCGTATTTTGGCAAAGCCTTTCGCATCAAAACCATGCGCCAATAATTCACGTTCCACATATGCGAATAAGTCAATGGGGCATTCCAGCACGCGCGTGAGCACCGTATCAAAAATATCAAACGACACGACATCTGCATCTTTTGCTTTTTTTAATGCGGTTGCGATGTAGTTTTCATCTGGTTCGGGCGGTTGATTAAGCCATCTTTCTCTCGCGTCAAGCAATAATGTTTGAGAACGAACATCCATTCCTTTTTCCTTATTTACCTTATTTAATTTAAAAAAAATCAAAGACGTTTTACTAAACGGGCTATTATAGCCGATACGAGCAAATTTTGTTATTTTACCCCCTCCACTCCCATCGGCAGCCTGAAACCCGTTTCCGCTATAATCCCCGCTTTTTCTCCCACAGCAACACCATGACCCCATCCCGCCCCACCCGCATTCTTGGCATAGACCCCGGCAGCCGCACCACAGGCTTTGGCATCATCGACGTGGTGGGGCGCGAGCAGGTTTATGTGGTTTCAGGCTGCATCAAAACGATTAAAAACGACGAGCTGGCGGGGCGCATCGGCATCATCGTGGAAAACATCAGCGAGCTGATTGCCACCTATTGCCCCACCGTGGCGGCGGTGGAGCGCGTGTTTGTGAACGTGAACCCCGCGGCTACGCTGATGCTGGGGCAGGCGCGCGGCGCGGCGATTGCGGCGCTGGTGTTGCGCGGCTTGCCCGTTTACGAATACACCGCGCTGCAAGTGAAGCAGGCGGTGGTGGGGCAGGGCAAAGCGGCGAAGGAACAAGTGCAGCACATGGTGGTGCAAATGCTGAAACTGTCGGGCACACCGCAAGCCGATGCCGCCGATGGCTTGGCGATTGCGCTCACCCACGCGCTGCGCAATCAAGGCTTGGCGGCGAAGCTGGGCAGCACGCAAGTGAAAGGCGGGCGGTTTCAATAGGCAGCCTGAAAAAGGGGTTGATACATTTTCAGGCTGCCTATTTATGCTTTGCCAGTGCACGGCTTGCCAGCAAGCCGTAGGGGCGCGGGGTGCGTTTCAGGCTGCCCAAGCAAGCGCGCCCGCGTTGAAGCAGCCTGAAAAATCAATCCATCCAGTAAAAAACCGTTTGGCTCAATACCAAGCGGTTTTGTTTTTTCAGGCTGCCTTTGATGATTAGAGGCAGCCTGAAATCGTGGTAAACCAGCGGCAAATGAAACAGCGGGGGCTCGCCACCCAATGGCTGATGAAACAGAATGCTTGTAGGCCGGGCATTTATGCCCGACAAACTTAATACGCCACTCAAAACGTCGGACATAAATGCCCGACCTACTTAGATTTTGCCAACGTTTTAGCGTGTAGGACTGGCAACTCATTGCTCACCATACAGAGGCAGCCTGAAATCCAATCCACCCAACAAAAAACCATTTGGCACACACCCAAACGGTTTTATTTTTTCAGGCTGCCTCCCCCACCCAAAAAATTAAAACAAACCCTCTAACCCCCCGCTCGAAAACGCAAATTTACGTTAATATCCCACTTCCCCAACCCGACCAAAGGAAACCCCATGCCCGCCGTCCTCGCCCCGCAGCCCGCCACCATCACCGTCCAAGACCAAACTCCCGCCGGCAAAATCCTGCACGAGCTGTTTTTAAAATTCAGCACCAACCGCATCAGCGCCGCCGAGCTGATTCGCGAGCGCGTGCGCCAAGAAGTGGCCGCCTACAACAACCGCAGCGAAGCAGCCGTCCTGCGCCACAGCCTTGTCATCCCCACCGCGCGCGGCGACATCGTGCTAGAGCCGCACGGCAAAAAATATCAACCCGTGGATGCCGAAGCGCAAATCGCCGTCGCGCTCAAAGCCTTTGAGCAAAACGGCTTTTTCATCCTTGCCGACAGCCGCCAGCTAGAAACGCTGGACGAAACCGTGTATCTGCACGAAGGCTTGATTGTGAACTTCATCAAGCTCACGCCATTGGTGGGCGGCTAGTTTGAGCCGCGCAGCGATTTTCAGGCTGCCTGCGTAGCGCAGCGAAGTTGCGAAGCTAAAACCGATTAACCCCATCCGCAAAGGAATTGCCATGACCCAATATCAACTTGATAACACCATTTCCGCCGAACAACGCGCCGAATTTGACCAACTTCTCGTCCAAATCATTGAAGAATGGGCAGGCGAACTCAAAAACTGCCCCAGCTATGTCTCCAAAGTAGAAAAAGCCCCGCCCGAAACGCGCGTAAACCTGTTGATTTTTTTGATTGAGCAAATCCGCGGTTGGAAATTGTTTAAAGAAGGCGGTCCCGCATACAAAAGCATGCCCGCCGAAATGCGCTACACCAATAAAGGTACAAAGCGCTGCATCCTAGCCCAAGCCATCGCCCGTAAAAACCTGCCGATGAGCGAAGACGACATCCGCCGCATTTTTGCCGCCATGTTTGATGCCAACGGCTTAGCCGAAGACCAAGCCTATTTCTACCCCATCAAACACCTGCTCAACCAAATCAAAAAACAATATCCCAACCCATCCGAAGCACTCATAGGCAGCCTGAAAACCGCCCGCGAGCAATTCCAAAAGTTCAGCAGCCAAAGCATGCAAGACATTTATTTCATTGATCGCACTACCGCGAGCAAAATCGTTTCCGCGTTTGGTGAAAGCATCGGCGAAGTAGGGCAAGCTGCCTTCCCCTACGATGATAGATTTGCCGCATACGCCAACCCCCAGCTTGCCGCTTTGCCTGCGCCCGAACAAAAAACATGGGCAAAAATCATCATGCTCGCCCTATCCGCCAACGCCGCCCAGCCCAGCGCAAAATATCTGAAAGAAAGCAAAGCATTGATAGACGAATTGGGCGCGGATAAATTCAAAAAAATGCTGCACGGCTGGCTAGATTTTGCCCGCACCGCCGAAGACCGCCTAACCTTTCCCATTGAAAACATCAACCAAACCGTGTTTAAAGGCTTGGTATGGATGTGCGCCCATTTCCACGACACCGCCACCATCACAGCCATCGCCGATTTAGCCTTGCACAGCTACGAAAAAGTCCCCGATATAGGCGCACGCTATCAAGCTATCGGCAACGCCTGCTTCTACACGCTGTATCGCTCCAAAGGGCTGGACGGCATCGCCCAGCTCACGCGCCTGCGCCTGCGCATCAAATTCAGCAACGCCCAAACCGCCATCAGCAAATATCTGGAAGCCGCCGCTGCCGAGCGCGGTGTGAGCCGCAGCCAAATTGAAGACATGGCGGTGGACGACTTTAAGCTGCACAACCACAGCCGCGACTATGCGTTTAACGACTACACCTGCCGCTTGGCGGTAACGGGCGTGGGCAAAAGCGAGCTATTGTGGTTCAAGCCCGATGGCACGCCGCAAAAAACCGTGCCCAGCTTTGTGAAAGACGACTTTGCCGCCAAGCTCAAAAAAATCAAAGCCACACAAAAAAATCTAAACGCCCAACTCACCGCCCAGCGCGACCGCCTAGACCAAATGCTGCGCTCCGAGCAGCGCATCAGCCGCGAACACGCCGAGCAGTATTACTGGCAGCACGGCTTAATGTCCTACCTCACCCGCCCGCTGATTTGGCAATTCTATGCCAACGACAGCGACCCAAACGGCACCGCCGCGCTATGGCTGAATAACCAATGGGTAAACGAACACGGCGCACCGATAGACGTTTCAGGCTGCCTCAGCGTTATCCTGTGGCATCCCGCGCTAGCCAACCGCCAAAGCATAGAAAACTGGCGCAAATTGCT
The DNA here is from genome assembly GCF_016623605.1 of Kingella bonacorsii. Taxonomy (NCBI): domain Bacteria; kingdom Pseudomonadati; phylum Pseudomonadota; class Betaproteobacteria; order Neisseriales; family Neisseriaceae; genus Kingella; species Kingella bonacorsii. The sequence continues at coordinate 483,008 of NZ_JAEHNZ010000002.1, forward strand.
GATGGCGCACGAAATTCGCCAGCCGATTAAACAAGCCTTCCGCGAAATCTATTTGCTCACCGAAGCCGAACTCAACACCCGCACATACAGCAACCGCTTCGCCGCCCACATCCTTAAACAACACCAATACCTCACCCTCGCCAAAACACGCGGCTGGAAAGGCTCGCTCGGTGGCGCGTGGGACGGCGGCGACGATGCCCGCGTTACCCTAGATTTGCCTGAATACAACCTGCGCGCCGAATTTTGGGCGAACACCGTGGACGGCGACGAACAATCCTACACCGACGCAGGCATCTATTTTTACGTCAGCACCGACCAAGTGCGCTTTTATCATCTAGACGACTACGAACACCCCGTGGAACTCATCAACATCCCGCCGCGCGTATTCTCCGAAGTGCTGCGCGATGTGGATTTGTTTGTCGGCGTAGCCAGCGTGGGCAACGACCCCACATGGCAAGACAACGGCGGCTCGCCGCGCTATTTCAGCTATTGGCAAAGCTATTCGTTTGGCGATTTGAGCGAAGTTGCCAAAACGCGCAAAGCCGTGCTGGAAACCCTGCTGCCGCGCCTGAAAGTGGGCAAAGCGGCGCACATCGACGGCAATTTTTTGGTGGTGCAAGGCAAGCTGCGCACCTACAAAATCCACATCGGCAGCACCAACATCCTGATGCTGCCCGATGACCAATATTTGTGCATCGTGCCCGACCGCAGCAAAAAAGACGTTGCCGACAAGCTGTTCATTCCGTTTGAAGGCGACAACGCGCTCTCCGTGGTGCTGTCCAAAGCCATGCTGCTTGCCGACGACGACAAGATTACCGACAGCACGATTACCTCGCAGATTTTGCGGCGCTAGGCAGGCGGTTTTGCCCCGCAAACGCGATAAAGGCAGCCTGAAAACGAGTTTGACCGTTTTCAGGCTGCCTTTATGTCACATCCGCGCCAACGCAGCCTGAAAACGCGCACGCTGCTATAATGAACGCTTACCGTTTCAAAAAACCATTGTCAGCAGGAACCGCAATGTCTCCCCAAATCCGTCTTGCCGCCTTAGCCGCGCTCACCCTACTCCTAACCGCCTGCCCCACCACCATGCCGAGCCGGCAAGGGCAAAGCAGCCACACACACAACCACATCCCCGCACCCTACAACCCCAATCTCAGCGCAGGCACAGCCGTATCACGCGGCACCACCCTGCAACCCACAGGCAGCAGCACAACCTACCGCGCCGTCTCGTTCCAAGAGCTGCCGCAATGGAACGAGCAAAGTTTCGGCGAAAGCCTCGCCGCTTTCCAAAAAAGCTGCCTGAAACTCGCCAACCAAGCCAAATGGCAATACACCTGCGCCCGCGCCAACCAAACCGCCCGCAACACCGCTGCCGCCAAAGCCTTTTTTGAACAAAACTTCACCCCGTGGCAAGTGAGCGAAAGAGGGCAAGCCAGCGGCAAAATTACAGGCTACTACGAGCCCGTGCTACACGGCGACACCCGCAACACCAGCACCGCCCGCTTTCCCATCTACGGCATCCCCAGCGATTTCGTCTCCATCCCCCTTCCCGCTAACCTACGCAACAGCAAAGCCAGCGTGCGCGTTGCCCCCACAGGCAACAACCGCGGCGCGATTCAAAGCAACGGCGCATACATCGCCAACCTCGCCCAGTTCCCCATCACCGCGCGCACCACCGCGCTCAAAGGACGGTTTGTCGGCAACCAATTTGTCCCCTATTTCACCCGCGCCCAAATCAACGCAGGCGCGCTCAACGGACGCGCGCCCATCTTGGGCTACGCCAACGACCCTGTGGAACTGTTTTTCATGCACATCCAAGGCTCGGGCAGGCTGCGCACGCCCGCAGGCAATTTTGTGCGCCTCGGCTTTGCCGATAAAAACGAATACCCCTATGTTTCCATCGGTCAATATATGTCCACCCGCGGCTATTTGCCGCTGGCGCAAACCTCCATGCAAAACATCAAATCATGGATGGGCAGAAACCCAAACCGCCTCGCCGAAGTGCTCGGGCAAAACCCCAGCTATGTGTTTTTTAAAGTGCTGGACGGCTCGTCCGACCAAGGGCCTGTGGGCGCGTTGGGCGTGCCGCTTACCGGCGGCTATTCGGGCGCGGTGGACAAACACCACATCACGCTCGGCGCGCCGCTTTTCTTGGCGACTTCGCATCCTGCCAACGCCAACGCCGGCCTAAACCGTCTGATTGTCGCCCAAGACACAGGCAGCGCGATTAAAGGCGCGGTGCGCGTGGATTATTTTTGGGGCTACGGCGACGAAGCGGGGCAGCTGGCAGGGCGGCACAACGCCACGGGTTATGTGTGGCAACTGCTGCCGCTGGGCGTGTTGCCGACTTACCAGCCGTAAACCAAACTATCGCCGCACAATTTTCGGGCTGCCTCATACGATTGCGTAAGGCAGCCTGAAAACGTGTTGGGCATAGCGGGCAGGATGATTTTCAGGCTGCCTTTGTTGAACATGCAAAGGCAGCCTGAAAACATGGGGCGCGGGCAAAGCAAACCGCATCGCGGCTTAAACGGGCGAGCAAAAAATTCAGGCTGCCTAAAACGCGATAACACGTTCTAGGCAGCCTGAAAACCGATACGGCTAATTAATGCCACTTATGCACTTGGCTGCCAATCACGCCGCCCAATGCCGCGCCGCCCAAAGTGGAGCCGGTGTCGCCGCCGATGAGCGAGCCTGCCGCGCCGCCGATTACCGCGCCGGCGGCGGTGTTGCGTTGCTGCGTCGTCATGCTGTTGCACGCGCTTAAACCCACAGCCAAAGAGGCAACAAACAGAATATTCAAAACAGATTTTTTCATGATTTTGTCCTTTCACAAGGTGTTTATGCGGCGCGAATGCAACCGCATCGCAGCCATCTTATAGGCAACCCGAGTATTTGGCAACGGCGAACCCGCGCTTTTGCGGTAACTTAAAAAACGTTGCGCTTGCTTAAAGATTGGTTAAGCCGCCTTAACCCGATTGGCGCGCGGCAAACAAGCGCCGCCGCAGAGGCAGCCTGAAAATGCAGTTGGTTAAACGCGATGATACGGCGTTGCCGCCTTGTCTCAATTTTCATCAGCCATACACTCCTTAACGCTTCTTAAAACATCTTATCCGTTTCTTGCCAATTGCCACCCCGCCCCCTATACTGCCCCGCACAACCACGCGCAACAACATTCTGTTTTCTTCGCATTATCAACCGCTAACCCAAAGAGGCCCGCATGGAAAAAAACACCAGCCACGCCAAAGTTCACCCCCCGGCGGAACACAAAACCGATTTCATCCACGACGACACGCAGCAAAACCTGCCCGAAAACCTATCGCTCAAAAGCGCGCAGCCCACGGCAACCAGTTGGCGCGGCGTGCTGTTTACGCTGATGGCGGCGGCGATAAGTTTTGCGGCATATTGCCTCCTGCCCTACGACAACAACGCCAACAAAGGTTTGGCGATTTTGTTATTCGTGGGCCTGCTGTGGCTCACCGAAGCGGTGCACATCACGATTACCGCGCTGCTGGTGCCCGTGCTCGCGGTGGTGTTCAAAATCCCCAACATGAACACCGGCGCGGCGCTCGCAGGCTTTGCCGACCCTGTGATTTTTGTTTTTTTCGGCGGCTTTGCCCTTGCCAGCGCGTTGCACATCCAGCGGCTGGATAGAAAAATCGCCTTGCAGGTCATCGCCTTGTCGCGCGGTAGCCTGTTTACCGCGGTGATGCTGATTTTTGCCGTAACCGCGTTTCTTTCCATGTGGATCAGCAACACCGCCACCGCCGCCATGATGCTGCCGCTCGCCATGGGGCTGATGTCGCATCTGGACCCCGAAAAAGACCGCCGCACGTTTGCCTTTGTGTTGCTGGGCATCGCTTATTGCGCGGGCATCGGCGGCATGGGCACTTTGGTGGGGTCGCCGCCCAACGCCATCGCCGCCAAAGCCTTGGGGCTGGATTTCACCGGCTGGATGGGCTACGGCTTGCCGATTATGCTGGTGTTGCTGCCCATGATGCTGGTTTCGCTGTTTGTGGTGTTGCGCCCGCAATTTTCTGCCGGCACGGTGCAGGCACAAACCGAAGACATCCCGTGGAATCTGCACCGCGTGCTCACCGTGCTGATTGCGGTGGGCACGGCGTTGGCGTGGATGCTGAGCGGTAAAATCGGCAAGGCAACGGGCATCGCTTCGATTGACAGCATCATCGCGCTGATTGCCGCCGCGCTGGTGGTGGTATTTGGTACGGTGGGCTGGCGCGAAGTGGCGCGCAACACCGACTTGGGCGTGTTGTTTTTGTTTGGCGGCGGCATTGCATTGAGCAGCATGATGAACCATTCGGGCGCGTCTGCCGCGCTGGGCAACGAAGTCGCCCGTTTGCTCAGCGGCGCGCCGCACGGCGTGGTGATTGTTGCCGTTACCACCTTCATCATCCTGCTCACCAATTTCACCAGCAACACCGCCTCTGCCGCGCTGCTGGTGCCGATGTTTGCCAGCATTGCCGCGCAAATGGGGCTGCCCGAGCGCGTGTTGGCGCTGGTGATTGGTATCGGCGCGTCGTGCGCGTTTATGCTGCCGGTTGGCACGCCGCCCAACGCGATTGTGTTTGCCACGGGCAAAATCCGTCAGCGTGATATGGTGGGCGCGGGTTTTATGCTGAGCGTGCTGAGCATCGCCGCGATTTCGGTGTGGGCGTATTGCTTTTTGATGTAAGACCTGTGGTTTTAGCTTCGCTGAAACTCACTTCGTTCGTTTTCAGGCTGCCTATTTGTGCCCGCCCGGTAAGGCAGCCTGAAAAGCTATAATCCTCCTTTTTATCACCGTTTCATTTGTAGCCATGATTACCGTAAACTGCCCCACCTGCCACGCGCCCGTTCAATGGCAGCCTGAAAACGCATACCGCCCCTTTTGCAGCGAACGCTGCAAGCTGATTGACCTGGGCGCATGGGCGGACGAACAACACGCCTTGCCCGCGCTGCCCGAAACGCCCGAAGAATGGGATGCCTTGCACCATGACTGATTACATCGTGCTGCCCGGTCATGCGGGCGTGGACGAAGCGGGGCGCGGCTGCTTGGTGGGCAGCGTGTTTGCCGCCGCCGTGATGCTGCCCGCGCATTATGACTTGCCCGGCTTAACCGATTCCAAAAAACTCAGCGAAGCCAAGCGCGACGCGCTGGCGGCGCAAATCAAACGGCAGGCAACCGCATGGGCGGTGGCATCCGCCAACCCTGCCGAAATCCAACGGCTGAATATTTTGCACGCCACCATGCTTGCCATGCGCCGCGCCGTTGCCGCGCTGCCGAGGCAGCCTGAAAAAGTGTGGATAGACGGCAACCGCGTGCCGCCCGATTTGGCGGTGCCCGCCGAAGCGGTGGTGAAAGGCGATGCCAAAATCGCCGCCGTTTCCGCCGCGTCGATTCTCGCCAAAACCGCGCGCGATGCCGAAATGTATGCCCTGCACGAGCGGCATCCCGAATACGGCTTCGCGCAACACAAGGGCTACGGCACGGCAGCGCATCTGGTGGCGCTGCAACGCTATGGCGCATTGCCTGAGCATCGCGCGGATTTTGCGCCGGTGAAGCAGATTTTGGCGCAAGGGCGGCTGTTTGGCTGACGGCTGAACCATCAGGCAAAAGCAGCCTGAAACCGAGGGATACACGGTTTCAGGCTGCCTTTTGTCTGCCCGAGCTTGCCTGTTTGGGCTGCGCCGAAACCCGCTGCGCCCGTTTGGGCTTCGTTGCGGCCTGCGGTTTTCAGGCTGCCCTGACGCGCGGGCGCAATGCGGGTAAAATCTGCGTTTTCCAACCCGCCATAAAGGAAGCATCATGTCCAAACTGACCCCCCGCGAAATTCTCACCGCCAGCCCCGTTGTGCCCGTGATGGCGATTGACGATTTGTCCACCGCCGTTGATTTGGCGCACGCCTTGGTGGCAGGCGGCATCCGCACGCTGGAAATCACGCTGCGCACGCCCGCGGGCTTGGATGCCATCCGCCTGATTAAAAAGGAAGTGAAGGGCGCGATTGTGGGCGCGGGCACAGTCATCAACGAAAAACAACTGAAAGCCGTTGCCGATGCGGGAGCGGCGTTCGCCATCAGCCCCGGTTTGCACAAAGCGCTCGCCAAAGCCGGCGACAAGGCGAACATTCCGCTCATCCCCGGGGTTGCCACGCCTAGCGAAGTGCAGCTGGCGTTGGAATACGGCATGGAAACGCTCAAACTGTTCCCCGCCGAAGTGGTGGGCGGCACAGCCATGCTCAAAGCCCTGTATGGCCCGTATGCTAACGTGCGCTTCTGCCCCACGGGCGGCATCACGCTGCAATCCGCGCCCGAATATTTGGCGCTGCCCAACGTGTTGTGCGTGGGCGGCTCGTGGCTCACGCCCAAAGAAGCGGTGAAAAACAAAGATTGGGACGCAATTGTGCGCTTGGCAAAAGAAGCCGCGGCGTTGAAAGCATAACGGCAGCCTGAAAACCCCAACCGTTTGATGTTTCGCCAAACGGTTTTCTGTTAGGCGCGGTTGGTTAAAATGAAATTCGGTTTTCAGGCTGCCCTATCCGCCGACAAAGGCAGCCTGAAACGCAAAAACCCGCTAAAATCCGCCTTATTTTTCGCACAAACCCTACCATGCAAACCTTATCCATCCTCGGCAGCACAGGCAGCATCGGCGTTTCCACGCTGGATGTGGTCGCCCGCCATCCCGACCGATTCCAAATCTTCGCCCTCGCCGGGCACACCCAAACCGCCAAGCTCGCCGAGCAATGCCGCCAATTTAAGCCGCGCTACGCCGTGGTTGCCGATGAAGCGCACGCCGCCGCACTGCGCCAACAATTAGGCAGCCTGAAAACCAAAATCAACACCGAAGTCCTGCACGGCAAACAAGCCCTGATTGACATCGCCGCCGCAAGCGAAGTCAGCGGCGTGATGTGCGCGATTGTGGGCGCGGCAGGGCTGCCCTCGGCGCTGGCCGCCGCCGCGCACGGCAAAACCATCTATCTGGCGAACAAAGAAACGCTGGTGGTGGCGGGCAGCCTGTTTATGGAAACCGCCCGCCAAAACGGCGCCGCCATCCTGCCTATCGACAGCGAACACAACGCCATCTTCCAAGTGCTGCCGCGCGACTATTCGGGCAGCCTGAACGCGCACGGTATCGCCTCCATCATCCTCACCGCCAGCGGCGGCTCGTTTTTGCACACCGATTTAACCGACTTCCCCGCCATCACGCCCGCGCAAGCGGTCAAACACCCCAATTGGTCGATGGGGCAGAAAATCTCGGTGGATTCCTCCACCATGATGAACAAAGGCTTGGAGCTGATTGAAGCGCGCTGGCTGTTCAACTGCCCGCCCGAGAGGCTGGAAGTGGTCATCCACCCGCAATCGGTGGTGCACAGCATGGTGCGCTATGCCGACGGCAGCGTGCTCGCCCAGCTGGGCACACCCGATATGCGCATCCCCATCGCAAACTGCCTCGGGCTGCCGCAGCGCATCGCATCGGGCGCCGCCGCGCTGGATTTCAGCCGACTTGCCGCGCTCACCTTCCAGCCGCCCGATTTCCAACGCTTCCCCTGCCTGAAACTCGCCTACGACGCGCTCGCCATCGGCGGCGGCGCCCCCTGCGTGCTCAACGCCGCCAACGAAATCGCCGTTGCCGCCTTTTTGCGCGGGCAAATCCTGTTCACCGACATCGCCCGCGTGGTGGAACACAGCCTCGCGCAGCACAGCCGTTCAGGCAGCCTGAAAACGCAAACCCTGGCAGACTTGCTTGCCTTGGATAACGAAGTGCGCCACACGGCGGCAGAATTCATCCAATCGGGCAGCCTGAAAGCGGGTTTGTGAGCTTCTGCGAAGCTAAAACCGCCTAGCGCAATCCGCCCAATACAAAAAGATACTGTATTTCACGTCAAGGCTAAAATGCAAAAATTGTTGATTTGCGTCAAGTTTTGTTAATGTTTTGCCAGTGCATGGCGTTGCGCCACCATACCCACGCTTTTTGCTGGGCTTTGAATTGGCTTTGCTAGTTGGTTTGCCGTTTTGCGGGGGCTAGCCCCCACACCCCCAGTCTAACTTGCGACGCCGCGCGGGCAGGCGGGCGGGGCGTTGCCCCTTTCACCTGCCCTTTCGGCATAGTGTGGGGTCGCTTCCAAACAGTAAAGGGGGTATTCATAAAGGCTTCGCCTTTACAAAGCTTCCCCCTTGACTGTTTTCCAGCTCTGCTCTGCCCTAACATGCCGTTTCTCATCAAACAGCTCATTGTGTTTGATGCAGTAGTAAGCGTATTTGACCAGCTTAACCATCATCAGCACATAGACTTGTTTTACAGGCTTTGTCTTTACTTTTTCGTCAAACCAGCCGCGCCATAGCTTGCTTCTTGTACAAGCTACCCTTGCGGGGGTGTAAAGGGCTTTGCGGATTGACCTATCGCCCATCTTAGATAGCTTTGCAATTCCTTTGTGTTTGCCTGATTGTCGCACTACGGGCGATAAACCTAGCCAACTGATTAGCTTTTTGGCGGTAGAAAATTTGTCTATATCCACCAGCACGGACAGCAGGATTTGGGCAGTGGTTTGCCCGATGCCGACGATGCTCGTTAGGATTTGTTGTTGCTTCTGTAAGGTTTTGTCTTGCTTTATCAGGTTTGCAACGCTTGCTCGGCAGCTATTTAATTCTTGTTCCAGCCATTCAATAGCCCGCTTAATCGACTCTTGGCTAAATTCGTCTGCTACGTGGGCGCGGTTCTTTTCCATGGTAAGCAGTTGGTTGATTTGCTCTGCTCTGCGACATAGGCTTTTTAGTTGGGCTTTGGTTTTACTTTGAGGTTGCCATAGGTTAGGGCATTCTGTTTGGCAGTATTGTGCGATTAACTTTGCATCTTGTTTGTCGGTTTTGATGCGTTTGAGTTTGAGTGCTGCGTAAGATTTTATGATGCTGGGATTGACTACGCTTATAGCAATTTGGCTTTGGTGTAGATGGATGGCGACGGCGATATAGTACACGTTGGTTGCTTCGCAGCAGACGTGTACTCTATTCAGTTCTACTTGCTGCTCAATCAACCAGTTTTGCAGCTCTGCAAAACCTGTTTCGTTGTTGTCTATGATTTTGTGCATTGGTGGGGCTTCATTCCTTAATAAAGCACAGTCTATTTTGTCTTTTGAGATGTCTAGACCTAAATAGCTGTGATACTTTGCTTGGCTGTTTCCTTGTGTGTGATTCATAATCAAACCTTATGAATGCGGGCTTTTGACCAAGATACTGTGATGATTGCGCTCAAAGAGATAACCGCATGAACCAATCTTTTTGAATGCTTGCAAAACAAGGCAGCTATACGGTGGTTTCATGCGGTTAGGAAGTTTATTGGATAACGGCAAGTTTGTCAGAACGTCCTGCGGTTAAACTGGGTAGCGGTTTGCCATCCAACTCCAAGATTTGATTACTGGACACATTTTCAGGCTGTCCTATGCTTTGGCTTTGCGCTGTGTCTTGGGCATATGTACTTTGTGGCTCTCTGAATGGGTCAAATGGCAAACCGTTTTCTACATAGTCTAAACACACTTCTTGGCTAATTTCTTTTAGCTTGGTTGCTTGGTCGGAATAGCAAGTACAGCCTGATTTGCCGCCTTTGATACACGCGGCGATGCGCTCATATTGTTTGACTTGGCGGACGCTGTTGTAAAGCGGTTTGGATTCGGGGCGCTCTGCCAAAGTGGGAATAAACATATCTGGATTTAAATCTGCACCTTGATTAACTTGTGGGATAGCGTTTTGTTTTAGATTCTCTATGTTGCCTGTAAGTGTGGCGGGGCTGGATGCGCTTGGATTATCGCTGCTCTCGACTGCCATGCCCGCTTTGACCTTATAGCCTTGATACATCCGATAGCCCATCCAACCGACTAAACCAAAGATAAACGGGATAAAAATCAGCATGGCAATAATCACATAATACCAGCGCGATTTAACATGACCGTGCCCTGTATGGGCTTCTGCTGATTTGTAATACTGAAAGACCTCTTCACGGATTTTATGGCTGCTGGATAGGGCATTTCTTGCTTGAGCAGTGGGATTTAGGGCTACTTCATTCCATTCTAAGCGCGTCAATCCGCCCATTTTGTTAGCGGCGATATGGATATGTTTACCGACTACTTCACGCAAGTTGATGTCTATGATTTTGGGTGATTGGGTAATTAGGATTAAATCAATCGCCGAATGTCCGTGTACATTCAACCATGCGACTTTATCGGGCATCTTGCTACCGGGTGAACGAGCGGGAAACAGATTTTGCACTTCGTCGTAAACGACAACAGAACCAACATTCTCTTTCCATTGCAGCCATACATTTAAATCTTCCCAGCTATGTCCCTCGGGTGGTTTGTGGTGTGGTATTTCTAGCCCATTGATATTGCTAAATAGTTTACGACCTTTGTAATAATCATCAAACATCAGCATTTCTACAACAAAGGCTGTTTTGCCAATTCTTGGTTTACCTGTTACCAGAACAATTTGTGCCATTGCCTTTCCTTTATTGCTTCACTAGCCTTTTTTGCCTGTCGGCATCAATTTGGTTAATGTTTTGAACGTCAAAATAAAGGTTAAGCAGCCTAGAAAAATATTCAGAACCGTGCCACCACCTGAAATATAAAAGAGTTGCAATAGACCAGCAGGAACGCCTTGTACGGATGCTGCGATGCGCTCCTTAAAGCCTGAAATCAATGCTTCCAAGCCTACATAAGTTACAGCGGATAAGCCGAACGCCGTCATAATTCTGCCTGCGAGCGTGCCTAAACCATTTAATAACATGGGTATTAAAGCAGCTAGAAATTTCATGTTTTCCCTTATTCACGAATCGTGCGAGCACAAAAAAACGCAGCAACGAGCCAAGCAAACGCAATAATCATTGGACGCAGCATGCTGGCTAAATCACATGCGGGTTGTAGGCTAAATCCAAAGGTTGAACCGAATGCTTGAAATTGCACAGGAACAGGACACACGCCATCCGTTGGGAAGACGTTGTCGGGTGTGAATTTAAGCGAGACTTCCTCTTTTGGAATATCAAAATCGGTATCTGTTGTTTCAGGTTTATCAGGGACGGTATCACACGCGAGAATGTCGGGATGCTCTTTGCACAAGTCTATCGGTGCGGGCTGGGATGCGGGTTGTGTCTTTTTGTCGGGGTTGTCGGTTTTTTTGTCGGGGACGGCGTTGGGGTCTAGCTTGGGCGCTTGTGGGCTGTCAGGGGTTAAGTCGGGACGGTCTGTTATCACTTCTTTAACTGAACCGTCGCTGTTAAACGTCCACTTGCTTTGCTTGGCTTTGCCGTCGGCAGGGTCGGTGTAGGGGCGGGATTGGGCGATTGTGCCATCTGTAATGAGTATTTTTGGTTCGCCATCTGGTTGTACTTCAGAAGTTTTTACCCACTCATCTGGGGATTCAGCCGCTTCTGGCGTGCCTTCTTCTATAAATTCGTCTAGCGTCATGGGGACGTAATCAACGTATTTAAAAATGACTACGCCATAATCATAGGTCATCCTGTTATATTCAGGAGCAGAAAAACAATGACCACCCCAACCGACATAATCAAAATGGTGAGTTTTACCATCCTCGACAAATGTTTTAGATTGGCAATAGGCTTTGGCTACTGCACTAGCGGATTCAATTCCTTTGGCATAGTCCAGTACTTCGCATTCGTTGTTTAAATTGTATTTACATAGGTTTTCTACTTCGAGAGATGTCTTGTTAGAGCCACTTACAACAGTATGTGAATTTTTAGTAGCGATTACAATGTAGGTGTTGTCGTCGGCTTCGCGGACGAAGTCTTTGCGTTCGTCGTTCCATGAGAATTTGGAGCCAGAAATTGCACTAGAAACAAGTTGCCAAACTAGGAATTGCCAACCTGTTCTTAAAGTAAGGCTACCTAATGCTTTTCCACCTTTTAAAATCGCTGGTCCCGCTGCCCGAGCCTTTTGTAATAAACTCGCAAATACTTTTCTTTTATCAACTGATGCTCTTACCGATGCTGGAATCGTACTTGCGGATTGTGCTCCGTTACTGCCAACTACTGTTGAAGGAAGTGTTGCGCTGCCCTCAAACGAACTTCCTCTTAATTTGTGAGCAAGTCCGCTTATATCGCGTGTTCTGTCGTATTCAACAGTATATTTACCATCTCTAACAACGGTTCTTAACCCATTTTGGTTAAAACCGCTATCAGCAAGAGCGATGCAAGGGATAAGGGTACAGACTAGAAATAGTTTTTTCATTCTCTACGGATTAACTCTTTTTCCCTTTCCTGCTCACGCTGCTTTTTCATAAATTCCGCAAATTCTATTTGTTCGGAAGTAGGTGGATTTGTTGGCGGCGGAGTGGGATTAGGGGCATTGTCAAAAAACATATCGTCATCACTATTATCAGAATATGTTTCAGATTTTTTATCTTTCATATCTAAAATAGCATATAAAGAACCACATAAAATAAATAAAAAAATACTTAAAAACTTTCCAAACCCTGTTAAGCCCTGATATTTATTCATCCAAACATGGATAATGGCAGCCCCAACGGCTAATAATGTCCCTTTCAACATTTCAAACCCTTTCATAATGAAAGGTTTGAATGTAGCACGCTCATTGCGCTTTTGCTAGATGAATAGCTTCAATATCAGCATTAGGGCAAAAAAACTGTATAGCGTCCATATGTCAATCATGGGGTTTCTCGTCTTGTTCACTCATGCTGCGGATTAGGCTGTATATTTGTCTGAATAGGAATATCAGGGATACGATGCCAATAATGGGGGCGGCGAGTTCTGCGCCCAGTTGTATTTGTTCTTCTAGGCTGCATTCGGGAAAGCTGAGTTGGATTTTTTGACCGTTTAAGTACCAATCTTTCCCTTGTTTTACTGGACGAATCATTAAGCCTTCTGCGGTTATGGTTGGGGGCTGCTGACTGAGTAGATAGTCATGCGCTGCTTCGCTGTTGACAAAGCATTGGTAGCCGATTCTGTAACCCATTCAGTACCCCCTTTGGTTTATTTCGCAGTTTTGGTCATACCAGCTGCCAAGCGAAAGCCTTGAATCAAGACGATTACGGACAATACGGCTGTACCGATTGCAGTAATCATCACGGCAAACTTGGCAATTTCGGTTGCTGCTGCTGTACCGATTGATGCAATATCTGCACCGCCATCAGCAAGAGCGAGCATCGGGGTTGCCATTGCTGCTGCGAATAAGGCACGTTTATTTGCGATTGCGCCTTTGGCTTTTTGAATAAGGTTCATGATGTGAACTCCTTAAAAGTTGATAAAAGGCTTTTATTTTTCAGGCAGCCTGAAACCTGATTACTTCATCCGCGCTTATTAGCCGTATAGGTAATAGGCGGATGTAAATAATCCTATAAGGCAGATGACTAGTGCGACAACGCAGAACTTAAACCAAAATGGGATGGGTTGTTTCATGCTCATAATGTTTCCTTTGCCTTTCATATTGTTTGGGGGCGGTTAGTTGGGCTTTTATCCGCGCGACCGCCCGACACGCGGCAAGGTTTTGGGTTGTTTAGCCTTTGGCTTTGTCTTGGCTAGTTGCTGATTGCCCCAGCACTTCTAGCTTGGTTACTAGGTTGATCATGCCGTTACCTTTTTTAACGGGCATGAACTCCACTTCTACTTGACAGGGGAGTTTGCCGCGTAAGTGGGCTAATTTGATGTGGTCGGCTTCTGTGCCGTATTCCAGCTCTAAGACATCTACGCCAAACTCTTTTTGCTGTTGCTCGTAAACGGGAATTTCTACGTAAACGCGGGTGTAGTCGTATTCTTGTCCTGAACCTTCTACTGTGCCTTTGTTCCATTTGACTTTACGAAGTTGTGCTTTCATGTTTTGCCCTTTCTTGGCGGTTGGTTAAAGTTGGTCATACCATGCTGCCTGCCAGCTTTTGTCAAAGGCTTGCTGCATTCGGAATAGCTTGGCTTCTTGGGCGAGCTTGTCCATTCGTTGATGGAATTTGGCTTGCCGTTCTCTTTCGCTGATTTCGTGCATGTAGTTTTTGACTTCGGTATTGTGCTGTTTGGCTATGTGTTGCATTTGATGGATGTACTGGACGTTGGCTTGGCGGCAGTCGTGTTTGTCTGCGCCTAGGCGTTTGGGTAGTTTGGTTTTGCCCCCTTTCAACAAAACTTTGATTTCTTCGTCGTCAAAGCCAAACCGTTCCAGTGCGTTAATACAGGGGCTGCAGGCTTGGCTTGCGTACTTTAAAACGTGTTCCAAGTTAATCATTTCGGTTTTTTTGATGCGCTCGGCTTTCTTTGGCTGTTCGAGAAATCGGCTGAATAGGTCTTGGCAAATGGGGTAGGCGGCGGTTAGGTAGCTGCCTGCGCTGATTAAAATATCGTGTGGGATGATGTAGTCGCGGTTGCGGAGTTGTAATTCAAAGCGTACCCATGGGCTGCTGTTGTCGCCTTGTTCGCAACCTTTGTCGTAAACGCGTACCATGCGGCTGCTGTTGGGTGTGCCTACATAAAAGGTTTTGCCGGTGCGTTTGTCATCTAGCCAGTCGTAGCCGTGTAGCCTTGCTCTTGGGCGTTGTCCTTTGTTGTCAAAGCAGCCGCTTTCCAATGCGGTTTTGGCTTGGTCGGGGGTGAATTCGCCATCGATGAAGTCGTGGGCTAGGTCTATGCGGGTGATTTTGGCAAAGGGGGCGAAGACGGTTAGCCAGCTATGTAGGCGCTCTTCCCAGCCGTCTTGGGCTGCGGTTAAGCCGTCGCCGTATAGGTGGATCATGATGCTGTCTTTTTGGTTGATGCCGCCAAAGGCGATTACGCCGTATTTGGCTGTTTCCGTACCCATGACAAAGCTGTATTTGTAGCCGTTGATGCCGTTTTTTTGTTGGTAGATGCCGAAGCCCATTAGGGTGTGCATGAGTTCGGAGAGTTTTTCGGCAAGCTGGCGGATGTTGTCGGGATGTTGGTCGTCTATGGGTAGGTCGGGTTCAACTAATACGTCTTGGGTAAAGGTGAAAGTTAATGTGTCTATGTGGGCTGCGGTGGCGTTGCCTTGACGAAGTAGGATCTCTTTGAGTTTGCCGTTTACCATGACGAATTGGCTGGTTTTGGTGCTGTGGGCGTGTAGGGTGGGTTTTTGGGCTTTGCTGCTTTTGTCCGCCGTTTCACAAGATGCGCCGTTTTGTCCCCCCGTGTTACTAGCGGGGGCGCTTTGCGCCGCCGTGTCTGCAATCGCCTGACGGCTGCTTGCCGCCACGTCGTCGCGACCGCTCGCCGCTTGCTTTTCTAGGCGTGAAAAACCGCGTTTGGCATCGGCTTTGCGGGTGTAGCTGCGGATGAATTGACCGTTGATGTATAAATCAAATGTGCCTTGTTGGTTTTGAGTAATTTCGCAGATGTTCATTTGCTTACCCCTGTTTTCTTAATTTTTCCACGCCGTATGCTTTGGCGGCTACAACCTTCCCCGCATTCACATAGCGAATTTTCTCGCCGTCCGCCGAGCGGTGCCGCTCTCCATACACCTTGATTTTCAACCTGCCATCGGGCATTTGCTTGATGATGTCGCAGTACATCAGGTAACGGATTTCCGAAACCGAATTAAACGCGTGGGTACATTTCAACAGATACCGCCCCTGCCATTTTTCAGGCTGCCTTTGCATGATTTTTCTCATTGCCTAAACCCTCGCAAAATCCAAAGCCAGATGCTCGTATTCGCCCTTTTCTTCGTTGCGCTATCTTCTTGCTTCTCTCTTTGCGGCTTGTTGGTTTTGACGGGCGAGTTGTCGCCAGTCGGTTTTTTCGTAATCAATCGCGTGCTCAAAAATGTTTAGATGCTTGGCTTCAAACTGGGCTACTCTTTCGCAAACTTCGGCTAGGGTTTGACAAATGCTGGTTTCTATTGCGCCTGTGTTTGTTGCGTTAATAACTAGCATGTTTAGCTGGTAGTTTTGGCTTTCGGCATTGCGTTTGATTTGGACGGATAGATCGATGTTCATGAGAAAAGCCCCTTAACTCTTTTAAGTAAGGGGCTATCAGCCTTATGCTTGAATAATTGCTTGGCTTGCCAGCAAATGATACTTTGTCAGATTTAGCCCCTATGGAGTTTGTAATATATAAGGCAGCCTGAAATCCGTTTTCAGGCTGCCTTGTTTTTATTCGCAGCAACAGGTTGCCCCGTTTCCCACAGCGCGCGCTTTTGCGCCGCCGTCATCCGTTTCAACACCCGTTCCAGCTTGCTCGCCGCGCTGCGGTCCAAACAGCACGCCACAATCCGCATTTCCCGCGCCCGATGGCTGCGGGTGTATTTCGCCCCCTTGCCCGCCAAATGCGCCGCCAGCCGCGCCTGCGGGCGGTTGCTGATGCCCGCGTATAACGCGCCGTTGGCGCACAGCAATAAATAAACACACCAATTCATAACGTTGTCCGATGGTTGGAACGCGCGGATTTTAGCAAAACGGCGGGCGCAAACGGCAGCCTGAAAGCGGGTTTGCGCGCTTTTGCGAAGCAAAACCGTAAAACGGCTTGGCGGCTTGCCAACCGCTTGCCCGCAAGCGCCGCCCGATTCGCCCAACACAAAAGGCAGATAAGCCTATCTGCCTTTGCGAACTGCGGGGTTCGGCTGCCCTTTCGGCGTTGCCGCGCTGCGATGCGCCGCCAGTCGTTTTCAGGCTGCCGCTGTGTTACATCCCGTCGTGGTGATGGTCGTCATGGTGGTGGTCATCATCGTCGTGGTCATGGTCATCATCGCGGTGCACGGAAATCACTTTGCCGGTTTTGGCGTTCACGCGCACTTCGTATTCGCCTTTGCGGTTTTCAATGTCGATTTCGTAGTACGCGCCGTGGTGGCTGCTGCGTTCAAAATCCACATTATCCACTTTGCCGCCGCCCACGCGGGTTTTGGCGATGGATACGGCTTTGGCGCGGCTGATGTAGCTGCCGCTGTTTTTCGCTTGCGCGGGCAAAGCGGCAAAGCCAAGCGACAGGATGATGCTGGCTAGGATGGTTTTTTTCATGGAACACTCCTTGGAGGTTGCGGCAATCATGCCGGGAAGCGCAGCATTATAAAGGTTTTTGCCCGGCTGAAATTGAACTCGGGTTAAGGGCGGGTAAAATCGGGAGAGATGGGCGCGGTGGCCGGTCTGCGAAGCGCCCCAACTAATCTGTTTGCTCCGTTCCGCGCTGGTGGGGATGCCTAACAACAAGGCTTCAAAATACCCCAAACCATCATCACAATAAACGGCGAAACAGCAAAGGCAGCCATCGCCAAGCCAATCAAAATAAAACGAACAAATAACCTGCCGCTTCCTTCAAACCCCGCTCATGGAAAGCGTGAATGCAGGTGCCAAGATAAAGTAAAATAGCCTTTTCAGGCAGCCTGAAAAGCATTCCGACCATGTATGGCATCATAGATTTCCCCTTATATCTTATCGGCGCGGTTACCATTGTGTTGATACCCGGTCCCAATTCGCTCTATTGCCTTGCCGTTGCCACCCAACAAGGCGCGCGCCAAGCGGCAAAGGTGATGGCCGCCATTTTCTTGGGCGACAGCGTGCTGATTTTATGCGCCGTGGGCGGAGTCGCATCACTGCTCAAAAGCCACCCCCTATTGTTTGGCGCACTCAAATGCGCGGGCGGCTTATACCTTGCCTATCTCGGCATCAATATGCTGCGCGGCGCATGGGCAGCCCGCCGCCGCACCGCTGCCCAAGCCCCCGCCACCGTACACGCCAATGATAACGTTTTCCGCCACGCCCTGCTGCTGAGCCTGTCCAACCCCAAAGCCGCCCTGTTTTTCCTATCGTTTTTTATCCCCTTTGTGAACCCGCAGTATCCCCACCCCGCGCTCAGCTTCTTTATCCTTGCCGCTGTGATGCAAACGCTCAGCATGTGCTACCTTGCCACGCTTGCCCTAGCAGGCGACAAACTGCTCGCCAAACTGCGCCACAAACGTAACCTTGCCGCGCTTGGTGCCGCCGCTGTCGGCTTACTCTTTTGCCTGTTTGCCGTTAAACTTTGGCAGTCTGTGTTTTTTGCTTGATATTTCGCTTGCACACGGCTTGCCGGCAAGCTGCCTGTCATCCGCACCCGCACTAAGGCAGCCCGCGTAGCGAAGCGGAGTTGCGAAGCCAAAAACCCAAAGGAACCCCACCATGACCGACTTTGAACGCATCTACACCCAATGGCACGAATACGCCCGCACCCGCAACACCGAAGCGCTGATTAGCCTCTACGCCGACGACGCGCAATTTGAAAGCCCACTGGTGCCCGTTATCATGCAGCAAGACAGCGGCACGCTGCACGGGCGCGCAGCCATCCTCGCCTTTTTGCAGGAAGGCACGCGCCGCCGCCCCAACGAGCTGGTGCGCTGGTATCGCACGGGGCAGTATTTTGTGGCAGGCGACACGCTGGTGTGGGAATACCCGCGCCACACGCCCGAGGGCAACCAAGTGGACATCTTGGAGCTGATGCAGATTCAAAACGGCAAAATCCAAGCGCACCGCATCTATTGGGGCTGGTTTGGCACGCAGATGCTGATACAGTCCGCCGCCAATAAAAAATAGATTTCAGGCTGCCTATCGGCACGCGTATACGCCCCCAAGGCAGCCTGAAAACCCCTTTCAACCCAACCCAACCGAAAGCGCATCCCATGACCATCCGTTTCACCGAAACCGCTTCCGCCGCCCAATCCGCGCAAGCCCTTGCCCAAGCCGTCGCCCAAAACCTGCGCGACACGCTGGCAACGCAAGAACGCGCCACGCTTGCCGTATCGGGCGGCAAATCGCCCATCGCCTTTTTCCAAGCGTTAAGCCGGCAAGATTTGGACTGGGCGCGGGTCAACATCACGCTGGTAGACGAGCGCATCGTCCCCACCGCCCACGCCGACAGCAACACCGGCTTGGTGCGCCAACACCTGCTGCAAAACCGCGCCGCCGCGGCGACATGGCTGCCGATGATTGACGATGCCGCCAGCGAAGGCAGCCTGAAAACCCCTGCCGCCGCCGTTGAATTTGCCCTGCGCCATTATGTGCAACCCGACGTGCTGGTGCTCGGCATGGGCGGCGACGGGCACACCGCCAGCATCTTCCCGCAAGCCCCGCAGTTTGCCGATGCCGTGCGCGCCGATTACCCCCAGCCCCTGCTGCACACCAGCCCCATCACTGCGCCGCACGAGCGCATCAGCATGACGCTGGCCGCCATCGAAGCCACGCTGCACGTTTATCTCGCCATCGCAGGCGCAGACAAACGCCGCGTGTACGATGCCGCCGCGCAAGCGCAAACCGCGCAATACCCCATTAGCTATGTTCTCCACTCGCAAAAGGTCAATGCCCATGTCTTCTACAACGACTAACTACCCCCGCCTGATTGCCGACATCGGCGGCACCAACGCCCGCTTCGCGCTGGAAACCGCGCGGCAGCAGTTTGAACACATCGAAGTGCTGCCCTGCGCCGACTACGACACCATCGTGGATGCCGCCAAAGAATATTTGAAACGCGTGGGTAACCCCAGCGTGCGCAACGCCGCCATCGCCATCGCTAACCCCATCGTGGGCGACTGGGTGCAAATGACCAACCACCACTGGGCGTTTTCCATTGAAACCACGCGCCAAGCCCTGCATTTGGACAACCTGCTGCTGCTCAACGACTTCACCGCGCAAGCGCTCGCCATCACCCAAACCGCCGCCGCCGATTTGGTGCAGGTGGGCGGCGCGCAGCCGATTGAACACGCCCCCAAAGCCGTTATCGGGCCGGGCACAGGCTTGGGCGTGAGCGGCTTAATCCCCGCGCCAAACGGCGCCTACGTTCCCCTTGCGGGCGAGGGCGGGCACACCAGCTTCCCCCCGTTTGACGATGCCGAAATCATGGTGTGGCAATACGCCAAGCGCAAACACGGACACGTTTCCGCCGAACGCTTTTTAAGCGGCTCGGGTTTAATGTTGATTCACGAGGCCCTTGCCGAGCGCGAAGGCGTGAAACGGCAAAAGCTCACCGCCGCCGAAATCAGCGAAAAAGCCCTCAGCGGCACCTCGCCCCTTTGCCGCCTCACGCTGGATATGTTCTGCGCCATGCTCGGCACGGTCGCCTCCAACCTCGCGCTCACGCTGGGCGCGCGCGGCGGCGTGTATCTTTGCGGCGGCATCATCCCGCGCTTTATTGATTATTTTCAATCGTCGCCGTTTCGCCAGCGTTTTGAAAGCAAAGGGCGGTTTGATGCCTACCTTGCCGCCATCCCCGTTTACATCGTGCAAAGCCGATACCCTGGTATTGTGGGTGCAGCGGTGGCATTGGATAACCACTTGCAGCATTTGTAGCAATGGGTAAGGCAGCCTGAAAACGGTATTTCCCATTTTCAGGCTGCCTATTTATAGAATTGGATAGATAAAAAAATGGGTATAACAAATAAAGCAAAGCCTTGGTTTGATGATACAGACCCCAGTAAGCCCTATTATGGAAAGCTAAGCGATAGCGAAATAGAATTTGTAAAAAATCAGATGGTTTTCTTTGATTCCGAAGGTGTTTTTACAAAAGATGCCTTGGTTGATTTTCATATTTTGTTGGATTTTGAAGCGTATAAAGATTTTGAAATCTTATATCCATTATTTAGATGGATTTGTAACCACAAAAAAATAAATAGCAATAATGAAATATATTGGTTTCCCTTGGGCATAAATATTGATGATTACAATCCCATAATGCTAGCGAAAACAGGGTTGGATTTTTCTTTTTTAGAGATAATTTCAGCATCTATGATGCAAATGCTTAATGGTGCATATTGTGCCGCCGACAAAAATGGAAATTTTTTAGCTATTTTTGTTGATGGGTATTATTTATTAGTGGCTCTAAAAAAAGAATGGTGTGTTAAGGATATAAACAAGTATCTGAATACATGGTTTGATTTAGAAAATAGCTGCGATTGTTATGTGCTTGGAAAACTTAATTTCGCTAAATCGCTATACGAAAAGGCAGCCTGAAATGCCGCCTATCCCATCACCCGCAAGGGCAGAGATTCAACCTCTGCCCTGTTTGCTTGTGCCGTTACAACGCTTTGCCCGCTTCGCCGATAATCTGCAAGCCGCCGCTGGGGGTGTAGCGCAGCAGGGTGGCGCTGGCGTTGGGCACGCTGCGGTAGGCGATGGCTTGCGGGTTGATGCTGCGCAACAGGGCGGTGATGGCCATGCCGTGCGACACGATGAGCACGTTTTGCGCGGGGGATTCGGTTTTAGCTTCGCAGAAACGCGCGTTGCTCGTTTTCAGGCTGCCTTGATTTATATCGGCAAGGCTGTTGGCGATGATGTGTTGGATGCCGCGATGCAGGCGACGGATGAATTGGCTTTCTTGCTCGGCGCGTGGGTCTATGCGGTGGAGCGTGTGCATCAGTTGGTTGTTGCTGTGTTTGCCGCTGCGGTAGTCGGCGAGCCAGTCTTCCGTGCTGTCGTAGCCCAATTCTTGCGCGATGGTTTGGTGGATGTGGCGCGAGGGTTGTCGTTCAAACGAGCCGAAGTGGTATTCGCGCAGGTCGTCCAACGCGACGGGCGTGATGTGCGGCTGGCGGGCGTGTTGTAGGATGATTTGCGCGGTGGCGGCGGTGCGCGGGCTGGTGCTGCAATAGGCGGCGGCGATGGGGATTTGGGCTTGGGCGATGGCGTTGCCTGTTTGCGCGGCGCCTGCTTTGCCTTCGGCGGTGAGCGGGGAGTCGCACCAGCCTTGCAC
Source organism: Kingella bonacorsii (assembly GCF_016623605.1). Lineage (NCBI taxonomy): Bacteria > Pseudomonadati > Pseudomonadota > Betaproteobacteria > Neisseriales > Neisseriaceae > Kingella > Kingella bonacorsii. The sequence goes on from NZ_JAEHNZ010000002.1 coordinate 504,669, forward strand.
GATGCCTGCGGCGTTGTATTCGGTTTGCCCGTGGCGGATAAGATAGAGGTTGAGGGTGGCGGGCATGGGGTGTCCTTTTGCTTGGGGGGATTGCGTTGAAGGGATGTTTTCAGGCTGCCGCATGATGTTGGGGCAGCCTGAAAACGCTGCGGGGCGTTGTTAAAAAGGCAGCCTGAAAGAATGATTTTCAGGCTGTCTTGCGTTGTTTATGCCACCCAGCCGTACACCACATAAGCCAGGCAGCCAAGCAACGCGCCGGCAGGCAGGTCAACCAGATAATGCTGCTTGGTGTACACGCACGATAGGGCAATCAACAGCGGGAACAGCAGCCCCCACGCGCCCAAGCCGCTCCATGCGTGCAGCGTGGTGAGCATGGCAACGGAAACGTGCATACTGGGGAAGCAGTTGGTGGATTGGTCAAACTTTTGCACGAACAGCAAAAATTTTTCCGACCACGTTTTGCCGGTGTTGATGCTGCGCCAATGCTCGGGCGTGGAGACGGGAAACAGCCAGAAAAAAATCATCTGCATAAACAGCAATACCAAAAAGCTGAACGCCATTTTGTTGAAATGGCCGCTGTCTTCGGCAAGCAGGTTCAGATACAAAATGGCGGGGTAATACAAAAAGCTGTACACCCAAGACCATTGCGGTTTGAAAGGGATGGCTTCATCAATCGGCGAGCGCCATACGATGGGTTTGCGCAGCGGATGGCGTTGGGTGAAAAAATAAAACTGATACGCGCCAACGATTAAGATGCCGCTTAATACCAGATTGACGAAGTAGTCGCTAAATTCCATGTGAGCGTCCTTGCGGTTGAAAAACCGGGCGATGCTGCCTGAAAACGGGGTTTTGCGCAAGGTTTTCAGGCTGCCTTGGCGGCGAAACCGCTATAATCGCGCGTTTTTATGTTTACGAGTGGGCAAGATGGTTCAACGTTTGATTATCGGCATCAGCGGCGCAAGCGGGTTTGCCTATGGCTACAAGGCATTGCAACTGCTGCGAGCCGTGCCGCAGGTGGAAACGCATTTGGTGGTTTCCAAAGGGGCGGAGCTGACCCGCGCTTCGGAAACCGCCCTCAGCCGCGACGAAGTGTACGCGCTGGCGGATGTGGTGCATCCGATTGGCAACCTCGCCGCCAGCATCGCCAGCGGTTCATTTCGCACAGCGGGGATGCTGGTTGCGCCCTGCTCCATGCGCACGCTGTCGGCGATTGCCCATGCCACCAGCGATAATTTGCTTACCCGCGCGGCGGATGTAACGCTCAAAGAGCGGCGGCGGCTGGTGTTGATGGTGCGCGAAACGCCGCTGAACCTCGCCCATTTGGACAATATGCGCCGCGTAAGCGAAATGGGCGGCATCGTGTTCCCGCCCGTGCCCGCGCTTTATATGCAGCCTGAAAGCGTTGACGACATCATCACGCAAAGCGTGGCGCGCGCGCTGGGCTTGCTGGGCGTGGAATTGGCGCAGCAGCAGGAATGGCAGCCTGAAAACAGGTAAAACGGGCGATGCGGACGGTTTGATAAATGGCGGCGAACCTTGATTTTCAGGCAGCCTGAAACCATATAGCGGCTCACTGTTCATTCACACTTAAAGGAAAAACCATGACCGACCAACGCACCCGCTTTATTTTTGATAACCAGCCCATACGCGGTATCCACGTTCAGCTCACCGACGTTTGGCAACACATCGCCCAGCAAAAACCCTACCCCAAAGCCATCCGCCGCGCCCTAGGCGAACTACTGGCCGCCGGCGCGATTCTATCCAGCAATTTGAAACTGGACGGCACGCTCATCGTGCAAGTGCAAGGGCAAGGCAGCCTGAAAATGCTGGTGGTGGAAGCCACCTCCGAAGACACCGTGCGCGCCACCGCCCGCTGGGACGAAACCGCCGCCATCGCCGATGATGCCGATTTAACCCAACTGTTGGGCGACAACAGCGTGTTCGTGCTCACCGTGCAGCCCAAAAACGGCGAACCGTGGCAAGGTGTCGTGCCGCTGGAAGGCGGCAGCATCGCCGATATGCTGATGCACTACATGACCCGCAGCGAACAGCTGCAAACCCACATCGCCCTCGCCGCAGACGACAACCACATCGGCGGCTTGCTGCTGCAACGCCTGCCCGAAGAAGAGCTGGACGATGCCGCATGGGAACACGTTACCACGCTGGCGGGCACGCTCACCGCCACCGAGCTTTTGCACCTAGATGCGCAAAACCTGCTGTATCGCCTGTTCCACGAAACTCCGCCGCGTGTGTTCCCCGCCGAAGATTTGGAGTTCGCCTGCACCTGCTCGCGCGGCAAAGTGAGCGACATGCTGCTGATGCTCGGCGGCGAAGAAGTGGGTAAAGTGGTGGCCGAAGAAGGCAGCATCACCGTGGATTGCGATTTCTGCAACCAACACTACACCTTCGACGAAACCGACATCAACGCGCTGTTCGGCATGGACGTGGTGGCGGCGGTGCAGCGGCATCCCGCGCATTGATTTTGAATCAAGTATCGTTTTCAGGCTGCCTGATTGGAGACAACAGGCAGCCTGAAATTTTTGTATTCAATAGGGCGGTAATGAGCCGTTGCCGTTCCATTTGGATTTCAGGCTGCCTACCGCATCGCCCCATTGTTCTCCTGCATCATCGCCGCCCGCTGCTGTTGCCGATACGCCCACGGCGCAAGCGGGTTTTTACCGTGCCATAAGCCGATTCTTTCCTGCTTCGCCCGCGCTTCGGCTTGGCTGTATTGCGCGTAATCCGTTGGGTTTTGCCGTTTGCGCGCGATGCTGCGGTAGTGCCACGCGTTGCCGTTTTCAATTTGCGCGCGGTTGATGTCTTGCCCGCCCAGCGTGATGGTGGCGATTTGGCGTTGGTAGCGGTCGGTGTCGTGGATGGTGAGCCGCACCGTTTGCCGCTCAACCAGCTGCCGCAGCGCGTCGCGGCTGGCGATGCCGTGCGCTTGGTCCAGCTCGGGCGCGTCGATGTAGGCAAGGCGGATGCGCCGTTTTGCGCCGTGCGCATCGGTTACGCGCACTGTGTCGCCATCGTGCACGCCGGTTACGCGGGCGGTGTAGCTGATGGGCAGTTGGGCGCAGGCGGCGAGCGGAAGCAGCAGCGCGAAAAGGGGGAGCGTGTGTTTCATGGTTTCAATCGTTTGAGTGGTGCGGTTAAACGGAAATGCCGCCCGATAGGATGCCCCTTGCAGAGGTTCAACCATACGGGGCAGCTTGAAAATAGCGTTGCCCGTTGCGGCGAAATCGGCTGCGTAGTGTACTGGATGATGCGGCGCAGAGAAAGCCGAATGCGGCACGGCAAATCATTTATAATTTCAGGCAGCCTGAAAGCCGCAGGCTTCAACGAAGCTAAAACGAGCAACGCACGTTGCCGCGAAACGAAAACCGCAAAGGAACCCCCATGTTTGCAAAATTCATCCCCATGCTCGCCCTCGCCGCCATCCCCGCCGCCCAAGCCGCCGCGCCCAATCTGATGCTGGCGCAAGAATACAAAAACCAAAACATCCAAGGCTGGGCGATGAGCGAAAAGCTGGACGGCGTGCGCGCCTATTGGGACGGCAAGCAGCTAATCAGCCGCCAAGGCAACGTGTTCGCCCCGCCTGCGGGCTTCACCCGCGATTTTCCGCCGTTCGCGCTGGATGGCGAGCTGTATATCGGGCGCGGCAAGTTTGAAGCGGTATCGGCGGCGGTGCGCACGGCGGGGCATTCTTGGCAGGGCATCAAGCTGTATGTGTTTGATGCGCCAAAAGAAAGCGGCAACCTGTATCAGCGTTTAGCCAAGGCGAAGCAGCATCTCGCCAAGCATCCCAACGCCAATTTTGCCGTGCTCGCGCAAACGCCGGTGCAAAACGAAGCCCACGCGCGGCGGTTTTTGCGCGAAATCGAAGCGCAAGGCGGCGAGGGCGTGATGCTGCGCAACCCCGACACGCCGTATCAAGGCGGGCGCAGCAGCGATTTGTTGAAGCTCAAATCCGCCCACGATGCCGAATGCGTGGTTACGCAACACCATGAAGGCAAAGGCAAATATGCGGGCATGCTCGGCGCGTTGTCGTGCAAAAACCAGCTCGGCGAATTTCGCATCGGCTCGGGCTTTAAAGACGCACAGCGCAAAAACCCGCCCAAAATCGGCAGCACCATCACTTATAAATACCGCGGCTTCACCAGCAAAGGCACGCCGCGCTTTGCCACGTTTTTGCGCGCGCGAACGGACAAATAAAACGCAAATCATTGCATTGAGGTCGCATTGAGGCAGCCTGAAAAGCGGAAAGCGGGTTTTCAGGCTGCCTCAAAGCCCTTAAAATCCACCGCTTTATCGCAGCCCCAGCCAAAGGAATCCCATGAAAACCCAACTGCTCGCCCTTTTGCTCCTTGCCGCCGGCGCATCGGCATGGGCGCACACCGCAACGGAAAAGGCGTTCACCTGCCCGATTGGCGGCGAAACCTTCTCGCAAACCATTGACACCTCGGGCACCAGCTTCGGTATGATGACCGACACACGCCCGGTCGGGCCGATTGCCGCGCCGTTTGCCATTCCGCAATGCCCCAAAAACAAATTCGTGATGTTTAAAAACCAATTCAGCAAGGCAGAATTGGCGAAGTTTGAGCGCGTGGTCAACAGCGCGGAATACCAGCAAATCGCCGCGCAGTCGCCCAGCTATTTCGCATGGGGGCGTATGATGGAGCTGGCGGGCGAAAACACCGATGCGCAGCAAATGATGAATATTTTTTTAAAGGCAAGCTGGCAGAGCGAAAGCCAAGAATCGTTTAGCAAAACGCTGGAATACGCCGATAAGGTGTTGGCAAACAAGGCAATCAGCAGCAAAGATGCCATTAACACGCAATTTTTGCGTGGCGAAATGCTGCGCAAGCTGGGGCGGTTTGACGAAGCCAAGCGCGTGTTTACCGCGCTGCAAAAAAATCCTGAAGTGAAAAAAGACCAACTGTTTAGCCAGCTTGCCGCGCTGCAACTGAGCTTGGTTGCCAAAAAAAGCATGGTGTCGGAGATTATTGATTTTGATAAGAAATAGGGTTTTCAGGCTGCCTATGTGAACACAAGGCAGCCTGAAAAAGAATAAATAGATGACTATAAAAGAAAATTTCGCAAACCAAACGGTTAGCCCATTACCCCACGCTTATTCACAAATTACTCAATCCAATAAGAGAAAGTCATGCTCGGTGTTGCCATTTTGCTCGGTTTAGCCCTGTGGTTCATTATTGTTTGTCTTGCCACATTTTTACCGTTGATACTGATTAAAAACAAGCGTGCTGCGTGCATCGTTGCTTTTATTGGTTTTATGCTCACCTTTGGTGGCTGGTGGATTAAATGGTTCATTGAGGGGCAACGTACCTATTGGGCAGGAGTGGAAGCCTGCAAGCAGGCAAAACTGACTATCTATGTACAGCCTGAAAAATGGATTGAAATGGTAGGCGGGCATAAGGCTTGGCAGGAACTTGCCGATTCCGAAGAAAAAGAAATGTCCGAGCTCTCCGAAAAAGAAAAGCAGACATATCCCGCTACATTCACTTTTAAAGGAATTAAATATGACTTTCACTACATAACCCATAAGCGTGTATTAGTCTATGGTACAGACCATTATGCATTTAATGATTACGCAAGTTTAGATAGCTATCTTTACTACGATTGGGAAACCAAGACCGTACTATATACATATACTTGGTTCTCTGGAAATGGCAATTCTATCGTAAACGTAGCTGGCGTAAGTTTATCCAATCTACTCGGCATCCGAAATGGGCATAAAGAGTGTAACCCTGAGAATGAACTTGAAATATATAAAAAATATTTTTATTGGAAATAACCTAAACTAGGAGATGAACAAATGAGTAAACATACCATTCAACAAATTGCCAATTACACCGCTCTGGTAAAAGTTAACCATGCCAATTTTGCCAACAGCAAGCAAATCGGATAATTGACACAAAGTAAAGCTAAACATAGCGCACCATAATGTCGCAAAATGATTTCTGCTCCCCCTTAACCCCAAAATAAATTTTAGGCTGCCTTTATGAAACACACAAAGGCAGCCTGAAAACAATCCCCCCAACACGCTTTCAGGCTGCCTAACATCCCATTAGGCAGCCTGAAAACTATTTTTCTATCACCAACTCAATGCGGCAAGTGATAAACCTGCGCCAACGCTTTGACTACATGAATATCATGCGAATCGGCTTTGTTTAACGCGCGCGTGGGCGAATGCAGCAGCTTGTTGGTGAGCTGCACCGACAGCCGTTCCAGCACTTCTTCGGGCGGCGTGCCTTTGGCAAGCTGGCGCATGGCGTGGTTGAGCACTTGCTGGCGGGCGCGTTCACCTTCATCGCGCAGGGCGCAAATCAGCGGCACGCGCTGGCGGCTTTGCTGCCATGCCACAAATTCGTTCACTTTGGCTTGCACCATCGCTTCGGCTTGGGCGGCGGCGGCGGCGCGAGCTTCTTTGCCGTGCACCACACGCTCTGCCATGTCGTCCACGGTAAACAGGGCGATGTGCGGCAGCTCGGCAATGCTGGCTTCTATGTCGCGTGGCACAGCCAAATCCAGCATAAATTGCCGGTCGGTTTTATCAAAGCCTACGGTTTTCAGGCTGCTTGTGCGTTGCGCGGCGGCGCGTGCCATCATCTCGCGTGTTATCACGGGCAATTCGCTGCCGGTGCAAGAGATGATGATGTCGTAGCGGTGCAAAATTTCGGGCAGGGCTTCCAGTTTGCAGGCTTGCGCGCCGTTGCCCAGTTTGCTGCATAAATTGGCAGCTCGGGTGAGCGTGCGGTTGGTAATCATCAGGCTGCGCGGTTGTTTGGCGGCAAAATAGGTTGCCACGCTTTCGTTCATTTCGCCCGCGCCCACAAATAACACGTTCAGGCGGCTGATGTCGCCCACGCTTTGTTCCGCCATACGCACCGCCGCGCTTGCCATGGAAACCACGTTGTCGCCCACGCCGCTTAGGCTGCGCACTTCTTTGGCAGCCTGAAACGTGCGTTGAAACAGGGCGTTGAGCCATGTGCTGATGCTGCCTTGTTCGCGCGCGATGCGCACGGCTTCTTTCATTTGCCCCAAAATTTGCGCCTCGCCCAGCACCATGCTGTCCAAACCGCAGGCAACGCGGAAGGCGTGGCGGATGGTTTCGCTGCATCCGAGCGTGTAAAGATAGGGGCGGATGTCGGCGGCGTTCACGCCTTGGTAGTGCGCCAGCCAGCTGATAATCATGTCGGCATCGCCCACGCAATAGAGCTCGGTGCGGTTGCAGGTGGAAAGGATAACGGCTTCGGCTGCGGCGTTCACGCTCAAATCGCGCACGGCATCCGCCAAGGCTGCGGCGGAAAAGGCGAGTTGTTCGCGGATGGCCAGGGGGGCGGTTTGGTGGTTGAGCCCAATAACGGTGAGTTTCATAACGTGGTTTGTATTATTGGAAATGATTGGCGCGATTATAGCAAAAAATAAAGAGCTTATTGAAACTTTAAGATTTTGACTATTAAATGCGATTCATTCTCATCTGGGATGTCAGTTTTGCTCTATATTTGGCATAGGCATATAATTAAATTTTCCACGCATGTTTGGGGAATCACATGGATTTGCACGCGATCCGGCAGGATTACAGCAAGCAGGAATTATCCGAGGCGCAATGTTTGGCGGACCCGATTGAGCAGTTTGAATTGTGGCTGAACGAGGCGATGGCGGCGCAGGTAAACGAGCCGACGGCGATGAACGTGGCAACGGTGGGTGCGGATAACCGCCCCACTAATCGCGTGGTGCTGTTGAAAGAAGTGAACCCGCAGGGTTTTGTTTTTTTTACCAATTACGCCAGCCGCAAGGGGCAGGCGCTGGCGCAGCATCCGTTTGCCGCGCTCACTTTCTTTTGGCCTGAATTGGAACGACAGGTGCGCATCGAGGGGCAGGTTTTCAGGCTGCCCGAACACGAATCGGATGCCTATTTTGCCAGCCGCCCCTACACCAACCGCGTGGGCGCGTGGGCGAGCGAGCAAAGCCGGCCGATTGCGAACAAGGCGGTGCTGGTGGCGCGGGCGGCGATGTTTGGCGCGCGGCATCCGTTGAAAGTGCCGCGCCCGCCGCATTGGGGCGGCTATGTGGTGCGGCCCGACCGCGTGGAATTTTGGCAGGGGCGGCCCAGCCGTTTGCACGACCGCGTGTGTTATGTGCTGGCGGATGGCGCGTGGCAAAAAATGCGGCTTGCGCCGTAGTTTTCAGGCTGCCTTGATAGGCAAACTGATAGGCAGCCTGAAAATGGCGTAAACATGGTTTTCAGGCTGCCAATTGAGCGATAAAACAATAATCAAGAGGAACAAAAACAATGGCAAAAAAATTTCCAATTTTCCCCAAGCATCCCGAGCGGATTTGCTGGGGCTGCGACAAATATTGCAAGGATGATGATTTGCTGTGCGGCAACGGCTGCGAGCGGATTCAGCATCCGATTGAGCTGGACGGCCCCGAGTGGTACAAAAACGGCGATTGGAGCAATTTGCTGAGCAAAGAGCAGCAGATTGAGTTGGGCTTGATTGCGCCCGAGCCGGAGCCTGCGGCTGCGCCGAAAGTGAAGCCGCATATCAAGCTGCCGGTTAAGCGATAAGGTCGGGGCAGCCTGAAAAGGCAAACACGCTTTGCGGCGGGGCAAAGCGTGTTTTTGTTGGTTGCAGCCAATCACATGTTGCAACGAAAAAGGCAGCCTGAAAACGAGTTCCCCCGTTTTCAGGCTGCCTTTGCGGGCATAAATCAAACCGAACGTTTGAACATATTGCCGTATTTTTGATTGAATTTGTCCACGCGGCCTGCGGTGTCCACAATTTTTTGTTTGCCTGTGTAGAAAGGATGGCAGTTTGAGCAAACCTCAATGTTGAAGTTTTCTTTTGCCATGGTGGATTTGGTTACGAATTGGTTGCCGCAAGAGCAGGTAACGTTGACTTCATGGTATTCGGGATGAATTTCAGGTTTCATGTTTTTTCCTTAAAAAAGCGAGCGTAGGGGTTTTGCCTGCGCCTCATTGAACGAAGCCGCGCATTATCCTGATTTTTCATTTGTTTGGCAAGAAGCCGGTGCTTTTGTGCATTTAAGGCAGCCTGAAAATCCAGTACAATCCCCCGCTTTATTTTTCCAAGCGCAAACCGATGAAATACCTACCCTATTGGCTGGTGGCGATTGCCGCCGTCATCCTTGACCAAATCAGCAAATCCGCCGTTCTCGCCCGCTTTGCCTACCAAGAGCGGCTCAACATCATCCCCCATTTTTTTGACCTCACCCTTGTGTACAACCCCGGCGCGGCGTTCAGCTTCCTTGCCGACATGGGCGGCGCGCAGAAATATTTGTTTATCGTGCTGGCGTTTGTGATTAGCGGCTATCTGGCGCGCGGCATCGCCAAAAACGAATTCGGCAAGCTGGGCAACTGGGCAGCGGCGATGATTATCGGCGGCGCGTTGGGCAACGTGATTGACCGCTTTGTGCACGAGAAAGTGGTGGATTTTTTGCTGTTTTACTGGGGCGAGCATTATTACCCCGCGTTTAACGTTGCCGACAGTTTTATCTGCGTGGGCGCGGTGTTGCTGGCGATTGACAGCATCAAGCATAAAAAGGCAGCCTGAAAATGGCACAGCGCCACGACAGCCAAAAACCTGTTTTCAGGCTGCTTCGCCCAATCGGTTTCCCCCGCCAAGGCAGCCTGAAACCACCAACATCATCAAGAGAAAAACCATGACCCAAAAAACCATTATGCTCGCTAACCCACGCGGTTTTTGCGCGGGCGTGGACAGAGCCATTTCCATCGTAGAACGCGCGTTGGAGTTATTTGGCGCGCCGATTTATGTGCGCCACGAAGTCGTGCACAACAAATTTGTGGTGGATGGCTTGCGCGATAAAGGTGCGATTTTTATTGACGACTTGGCGGAAGTGCCGCAGGGCGCAACGCTGATTTACTCGGCGCACGGCGTATCCAAAGCGGTGCAAGCCGAAGCCGCCGAGCGCGGTTTTCGCGTGTTTGATGCCACTTGCCCGCTGGTTACCAAAGTGCACAAGCAAGTGGCGCGACTGGATGCGCAGGGCTATCAGATTATTATGATTGGGCACGCGGGGCACGTGGAAGTGGAAGGCACAATGGGGCAACTGCCCAGCGGCAAAATGCTGTTGGTGCAAACGGTGGAGGATGTGGCGGATTTGGTGGTAGCCAACCCCGATAAGCTGGCGTATGTGAGCCAAACCACGCTGTCGGTGGACGAAACCGCCGATATCATCGCCACCCTCAACGCGCGTTTCCCGCTTATCAAAAACCCGCACAAGGAAGACATTTGCTACGCCACCACCAATCGCCAAGCGGCGGTGAAAGATTTGGCGGCGGATTGCGATATTGTGATTGTGGTTGGCTCGCCCAATTCGTCTAACAGCAACCGTTTGCGCGAAGTGGCAACGCAGCGCGGCGTGGAGGCATATATGGTGGACAACGCTTCGTTGTTGCAACGCGAATGGTTTGACGGCAAGAATAAGGTGGGCGTAACGGCGGGAGCGAGCGCGCCCGAGGTGCTGGTGCAGCAAGTGATTCAGCAAATTAAAGATTGGGGCGTGGATAAGGTGGAACAGGGCGATGCGGTGGATGAGCATATGGTGTTTGCCTTGCCCAAGGAGTTGCGCGAATAGTAGAGGCAGCCTGAAAATTGGATTTCAGGCTGCCTTAAACCTTGCGTGGTAAGCTACGCCGATATCTATCAAAAAAGATATCATCATGCAAACCGCCAAAATCTTTATTACAGGGCGTTCCCAAGCCGTTCGCTTACCCCAAGCCTTTCAGTTTGATACATCAGAAGTCATCATCCAGCATTTTGGCAACGGTATTTTACTGATGCCCAAAAACAATAATTGGCAAAGCCTGCGCGAAGCCGTTGCCGAGTTTGAACCCGATTTTGTGCTGGAACGCGGCGAGCAAGCCTAAAAACGAGTTGCGAGGCATATCTGTTTATACTGGATAACTGGATTACCCCCCAAAGGCAGCCTGAAAATGAATCCCCCATTTTCAGGCTGCCTTTTACCCACGCCCTTAACCGCTTTAAGCTATAATCGCGCCCATTTTTCAAGCAAAAATTTCAGGGAATTGACCATGGACAAACTCAAAATCATCGCCAATGGCAAACTTAACGGCGAAATCACCGTATCGGGCGCAAAAAACGCCGCGCTGCCGCTGATGTGCGCGGGCCTGCTCACATCGGGCACGTTGCGGCTCAAAAACGTGCCCATGTTGGCGGATGTCAAAACCACGCAAAAGCTGCTGCAAGGCATGGGCGCGCGCGTGATGACCGACAACATCAGCGAGTTTGAAATCAACGGCGGCACGGTAAACAACACCCACGCGCCGTATGATTTGGTCAGCACCATGCGCGCTTCTATTTTGGTACTCGGTCCTACTCTGGCGCGCTTTGGCAAAGCCGAAGTGAGCCTGCCGGGGGGCTGCGCGATTGGCAGCCGCCCTGTGGACCAGCATCTGAAAGGCTTGGAAGCGATGGGCGCGCAGATTACGATTGAACACGGCTATGTGAAAGCCGTTGCGCCCCAAGGCAAGCTGCAAGGCGCGCGCGTGGTGATGGACGTAGTAACCGTGGGCGGCACAGAAAACCTGCTGATGGCGGCGACTTTGGCGCAAGGCGTTACCACGCTGGAAAACTGCGCGGTTGAGCCCGAAGTGGTGGACTTGGCGGAATGCTTGGTGAAAATGGGCGCGAAAATCAGCGGCATCGGCACGGCCACCATGACGGTGGAAGGCGTGAACGAGCTGCACGGCTGCGAACACAGCGTAGTGCCCGACCGCATTGAAGCGGGCACGTTCCTGTGCGCGGTGGCGATGACCGGCGGCAAAGTAACCCTGCGCCATGCCGCGCCCAAAACCATGGAAGCGGTGTTGGACAAGCTCACCGAAGCGGGCGCCATCATCACCACGGGCGAGGATTGGATTACGATAGAAATGCAGCAACGCCCCAAAGCAGTAAATATCCGCACCGCCGTGCACCCCGCCTTCCCCACCGATATGCAGGCGCAATTTATGGCGATGAACGTGGTGGCAGACGGCGTGAGCAAAGTAACTGAAACCATTTTTGAAAACCGCTTCATGCATGTGCCCGAGCTCAACCGCATGGGCGCGAACATTTCGGTGGACGGGCATACCGCGCTGCTCACGGGCGTAGAAACGCTCTCGGGCGCAACCGTGATGGCAACCGATTTGCGCGCCTCCGCCAGCTTGGTGCTGGCAGGCTTGGTGGCCAGCGGCGAAACGATTGTGGACCGAATCTACCACCTAGACCGCGGTTACGAATACATTGAGAAAAAACTCGGCGGCGTGGGCGCAAAGATTGAGCGCATCCGCGGATAAGCGTTTTCAGGCTGCCTTTACTGGATAAGGCAGCCTGAAAACGCTAATGCACTCATCTTTTTCGTTAATTTTTGTTTGCGCCCTTTTCTAAACCCATAAAATCGCCTACCCTTACGCCTTTGCGTTTTCAGGCTGCCTGAAACAACACGACAACAAAAGGAAAGACACACAACTATGTCTCAAACTTGGAAAAAAATCGCCCTCTACACCTGTGGCGCAATCAGCGGTGTGGCGCTGAGCATCGGTGCGCAAAGTTTCGCCGCCGACAAAAAAACCGACGACAACCTGCCCATCCAATCGCTCAAAACCATGGCGGAAGTGTATGGGCAAATTAAAGCCAACTATGTGAACAAATCCGACGACGACAAGCTGCTGGAAGAAGCCATCAAAGGCATGGTGGCGGGGCTGGACCCGCATTCGGAATACATGAACAAAAAAGGTTATGCCGAAATGAAAGAATCCACCACTGGCGAATTCGGCGGCTTGGGCATGGAAGTCGGCTCGGAAGACGGCTTTGTGAAAGTGATCGCGCCGATTGAAGACACCCCCGCCGAGCGCGCAGGCGTGAAAAGCGGCGATTTCATCGTGAAAATCGACAACGAATCCACGCGCGGCATGACGGTGAACGATGCCGTCAAAAGAATGCGCGGCAAACCAGGCACCAAAATCACGCTCACGCTCTCGCGCAAAGATGCCGACAAACCGATTGTCGTGAACCTGACCCGCGCGGTGATTAAAGTGCAAAGCGTGCGCTCGCATTTGCTGGAAAACGGCTACGGCTACATCCGCGTAACCCAGTTCCAAGAGCGCACGGTGGCTTCGGTTGCCGAAGCGGTGAACAAATTAACCCAAGAAAACAAAGCCCCGCTCAAAGGCTTGGTGCTGGATTTGCGCGACGACCCCGGCGGCCTGCTTAACGGCGCGGTGGGCGTGTCTGCCGTGTTCCTGCCCAAAGATTCCGTAGTCGTAAGCACCAAAGGGCGCGACAACAAACAAGGCATGCTGCTCAAAGCCCGCCCCGAGGATTACATCTTGTCGGTAGGCACCGACCCCTTGGCTTCGCTGCCCGCCGAAATCAAAAACATCCCCATCACCGTGTTGATTAACTCAGGCTCGGCTTCGGCTTCGGAGATTGTGTCAGGCGCGTTGCAAGACCACAAACGCGCGGTCATCGTGGGCACGCGCAGCTTCGGCAAAGGCTCGGTGCAATCGGTGATTCCGATGTCTGGCGGCGGCGCGTTGAAAATCACCACCGCGCTGTATTACACGCCCAACGACCGCTCCATCCAAGCCACCGGCATCGTGCCCGACGTGGAAGTGAAAGACAAAACCCGCACGTTTGAAAGCCACGAGGCGGATTTGTCAGGACACATTGACAACCCGCTGGGCGAAAACGGCGTAAAAACCGCCATTTCCGCTTCCGAACCCGACAGCAAGGAAGAAACCCAGCCCGCTGCCGCCAGCGAGCCAAAACCAAAATTGGAAGATTTGGCTTCGCGCCGAAAACCCGACCCCAGCAAAGACGACCAACTGCGCAAAGCGTTGGACTTGCTGAAAAACCCAAGCGAATGGCAGCAGTCTTTGGGGCAGGGCGTGCAAAAGCTAGCGGAAGAGAAAAAGAAAGCCGATGAGAAAAAAGCGGCGGAAGAGAAGAAAAAATAAACGGTAAACAAAACCCCGCCCGATGCGGGGTTGCGCTGAATTTCAGGCTGCCTGTCGGTTACGCGACAGGCAGCCTGAAAACCAATGGGCAGCCATCCGCTCAATTTTTATCTAAACGGGAAACATCATGAAAACACCCATTCTTGCCTTTTTATTGCTCCTGACCGCGTGCCACACCGCAAGCGCTCATGCCGATGCGCCCAATCCGGCCGTTGATATGAACGGCATCGTCCAAATTTCGTTTGAACAGGCGGAGTTTAGCTATCAGGGGCAAACGTATTATCTGGACGACGAGCGCGGCGTGTTAAACGAATGGATTAAGCAGCAACGGGCGGCGAGCAAGGCGTTTTTTATCAAACAAAACGTTTGCTTGAACGGCACAATCCGAACCCGAGCGCAAAACAATCCGCACGGCTTTGGCGCGTTGGGGCGGTATGAGCGGGCGGTTGTGGTGCGCAAGATGTGTTGATGCGGGGCGATAAGGCAGCCTGAAAGTGTGCGAATGCGTTTTCAGGCTGCCTTTGCTATGCGGTAAAAGGCAGCCTGAAAACGGCGTAACGCTTCCCGCCGCACGCCGTCCCGACACAAAAAAGACGGATTCTCAAAAAATCCGTCTTTTTGTTTGCGTTTCGTTTTTCAGGCTGCCTAAACCACTTCGCTCACTTGCGGTTCGCGCCGCAGCAGGGTAATCAAATCGGCAAGGCGTTTTTTCATCTCGCGGCGATCGATGATTTGGTCAATCGCGCCTTTTTCCAGCAAGAATTCGGCGCGTTGGAAGCCTTCGGGCAGTTTTTCGCGCACGGTTTGCTCAATCACGCGCGGGCCGGCAAAGCCAATCAGGGCTTTGGGTTCGGCGACCACGATGTCGCCCAAGAAGGCGAAACTGGCGGACACGCCGCCCATGGTGGGGTCGGTGAGCACGGAGATGAACGGCAACCCTTTTTCGTTGAGCAGGTGCAGCGAGGCGCTGGTTTTGGTCATTTGCATCAGCGAGTTCAGCCCTTCTTGCATGCGCGCGCCGCCCGATGCGGCCACGCAGATGAAGGTGCAGTTGTCGGCAACGGCGCGGCGCACGCCTTGCACGAAGCGCTCGCCCACCACCGAGCCCATTGAGCCGCCGATAAAGCGAAATTCAAACGCGGCAATCACCACGGGCAAGCCGTGCATCTGCCCGCGCATCACCACGAGCGCGTCGTCTTCGCCCGTGGCTTTTTTGGCGGCGGCAAGGCGGTCGGGGTATTTTTTGCTGTCTTTGAATTTCAGGATATCGGTGGGGTGGATGTTGGCACCGATTTCTTCGCGGTTGGCTTCATCCAGCAAGAGGTTTAGGCGTTCGCGGGCGGTGAGGGCTTCGTGGTGCCCGCATTTGGGGCAGACTTTGTGGTTTTGGCTCAGCTCGGTGGCGTATTGGGTTTCGCCGCAGGATGAGCATTTGTGCCACAAGCCTTCGGGCACGCCTGATTTTTTGTCGTCATTTTTTTTGATTTTCGGGGGGAGGATTTTGTCAAACCAGCTCATGGGGTTGTCCTTATGTGGGTTTCAGGCTGCCTTGGGGTTTCAGGCTGCCTGATGTTGGGGTTTAGAACCTGTATCCACTATTTCCATAGGCATCTTCTATGCCCTAAAAACGCGGCTACTGCGTTAAAAATGCTCGCAAGGTGTTCAACCTTGCTGCGCTTTTTGCCTTGTATCCACGCTTTTATGTCATAAAATCTACCTATGGAAATAGTGAATACAGGTTCTTAGATTGCTTGTACTAATTTTTGCGGGGTGGAATATAGCGGGTATTGTTGCGCTTGGCAAAGGGCAGCCTGAAAATTGTGTTCGGGTTTAACGCGCGGGCAGCGCAATCGGTTTTCAGGCTGCCTTATCAGGCGGGGAAACAATAATAGGCAGCCTGAAAAGTATGACTCACAAATTCTGCGCCAGCCAATTCCATGCGCGGCGCAACACGCCCGCTTGGTTTTCAGGCTGCATCAGTTGCGGCGCAGGCTCGCGCGCCATCGCTTCAAAATATTGCCAATCGCTCTCGTCGATGGTGGGTTTGAGCAGAAAATACACTTCGCCGTGGATGGGGAAGCCCGATTCGTGCACCATGCGGGTGAGCATTTGCAGTTCGCTTTGCGTCATGTCGCTGGCAAAATGGCTTTGCGGATGCAACACGACGATGCACGGCTGGTTGCGTTGCACCATGCCGCTTTTGGCGAGTGCGTTTTGAAAAATATCGACGGCCACTTGCTCGTCGTCGATGGCAACGCGCGGATGCGAAAACGGGCAAGGCTTCATCACATCGTCCACCAAGCCGATGCGCAGCGTGGTGGGCATTTTGAAGCTGGCGCGGTGGTTGGACATATTGTGAATTTCAATGATGCCAGCCGACAGCGACACCAGCAGCACGGGAATATGCGTTTGAATAACAGCCATGATTGTCGTTCCTAAAATGTGTAGCCCGTTTGCAATTCATCATCGCCCACCAGTTGCAACAGCAGCGCATAAAGCGGCGCCAGCTCTTCGTAACGGCGCGATGTGCGGCGCAAGTAGTTCAAAAAGCGCGGGATTTCGGGGCGGTATTTGTCTTTGCCGTCGCGGTGCCACAGCCGCGCAAAAATGCCCGCCACTTTCAAATGCCGCTGCACGCCCATGAATTCATACCATTTATAAAACGTGTCAAACTGCGCAGGCACAGGCAAGCCCGCCGCGCGCGCTTTTTCCCAATAGCGGATCACCAAATCCAGCGTAAACTCTTCATCCCATTCAATAAACGCATCGCGCAGCAGCGAAACCAAATCGTAAGTGATTGCGCCGCATAAGGCATCCTGAAAATCCAACACCGCAGGGCGACCGCGCGTGAGCATCAGATTGCGCACGATAAAATCGCGGTGCACATACACTTTGGGCTGCGCTTCAATCACAGGCAGCAGCGTGTCCATCGTTTGTTGCCATAATTGGCGTTGCGCAAAATTCAGGCTGCCGTTTAATTCTTTTGCCACAAACCATTCGGGAAACAAATTCATCTCGCGCAGCAAAATCTCGCGGCTGTATTCGGGCAAGCGGTCGGGCCGGCTGGATTGCTGCAACACAATCAGCTCGTCAATCGCTTCCAGCAGCAAGGCTTTGTGCGCCTCGGGCGTGTTTTCTTGCTGCATCGCTTTTAAGTATTGCACATCGCCCAAATCGTTTAACACGATAAACCCCAGCTCCAAATTTTTGGCGAGCACGGTGGGCACATTCAGGCTGCTGAATAAATCGCGCACTTTCAAATAATTCGCCACGCTTTCGCGCATTTTTTCGGGCGGCGCGTCCATGCAAATTACCGTGCTGCCATCGGCAAAGGTGGCGCGAAAATAACGGCGAAAATCGGCATCCGCAGCAGCAAAGCTTAGTTCAAAGGGTTGATTGGGGTAAACGCTGGTGAGCCAGTCTTTTAGCAGGGTTTCTCGTTGCATACTGTGAATTATCGGGTTTTCGGTTAAAATAGCCCGTCATTTTAACTTTAAAACCGTTGCAAGGTGTGATTTTGTCTCGTTCATTTGTAAGCAAACCATTAGTCGCCATGCTGGGCATTGCCTTTTCAGGCAGCGCGTGGGCGGTGTCGGACACATGGCAGCCTGAAAAGCTGGGCTGGGTGTGCCGCGCGCCCAATCCGCAAGCTAAAGGCGTTGCCCCCGCCCGCAAAACAGGGCTGCCCAAGCTGCCGCAAGATGTAACCCGCATCGAAGCAGATAAAGCCGCAGGGCAAACCAATGTGCGCCACCGCGCGCAGGGCGATGTGATTATTGAGCGCAACGACGAAACGCTGAACGCCGATTGGGTGGACTACGACCAGCCCAGCGAACACGTTTACGCGGGCGACCAATTCACGCTCACCCGCGCCGATGGGCAAACCGTGCAAGGCGATAAGCTGGATTACGACCTCGCCAAGCATTCGGGCAACGCCAACAACACCGAATTTGTTGCCGAGCAAAACAGCAAACGGCTGCAAGGCGTGGCACGCAGCCTGAAAATGTATGACGACAACCATCACGCCGCGCAAGAAGTCAAATTCAACACCTGCGAAACAGGCGACACATCGTGGTACATCCAAGCCGAAGAGCTGACCACCAACCGCGAAACAGGCATCGGCGTGGCAAAAAAAGCCAAGCTGGTGTTTGCAGGCGTGCCGATTTTGTACACGCCGTGGGTGGATTTTCCGATTAACGGCAACCGCAAAAGCGGTTTTTTAGTGCCGACCATGTCGGTGGGCTCGGATGGCGCGTCGGTTGATTTGCCGTATTACTTCAACCTTGCGCCCAACTACGATGCCACGCTCACCCCCGGCTACATCGGCTCGCGCGGCGCGCGCATCGGCGGCGAGTTTCGCTATTTGCAGCCCAAATACACAGGCAGCGTAAACGTTAAATATATGCCGCACGACAGCAAACGCGGCTTAAACAACCGCGCGGCGCTAAGCCTGAAACACAGCCAAACCTTCACATCCAAGCTCACAGGCGGCATCGATTTCAACCAAGTTTCCGATGACGACTACTACCGCGATTTTGCAGGACGCAACGAGTTAGCCGAAAGCACCAACCTCAACCGCAAAGCATGGCTAAACTACCATCAAGACCTATGGGGCGCGCCGTTCAACGCAGAATTGATGGTGCAGAAATACCAGATTCTCAACGACTCCAACGGCAACAAAAACCCCGTGTATTCCATCTTGCCGCGCTTGTCTGCCACTTGGGCAAAAAACATCAACCCCCACGCCGAGCTAGACATCAAAACGCAGTTCACCCGTTTTGACCACAAAGACATGCAAAGCGGCAACCGCGCCGTGATTTACCCCAGCATCCAATGGGATTTCCACAATACATGGGGTTATGTGCGCCCCAAAGTGGGCGTGCACGCCACGCGCTATTGGCTGGACAAATTTGGCAGCCTGAATTCGCGCAACACCTCGCGCATTTTGCCGATTGTCAATGTGGACAGCGGCATCACGCTGGAACGCCAAGCCAAGCTGTTTGGCGGCAGCTTCGTGCAAACCGTTGAACCCCGCCTGTTCTACAACTACACCCCCAGCAAATCGCAAAACGATTTGCCCAATTTTGACTCGTCGCTCAACGATTTTAGCTACGACCAACTGTTCCGTGAAAACATCTATTCAGGCAACGACCGCATCAACGCCAACAACAGCCTATCCGCAGGCTTGCAAACCCGCTTGCTTAATCCCAACACAGGCTACGAATACTTCCGCGCAGGCATAGGCGAAAAATATTATTTCACGGGCGATGAAGTCGCCCTTTCAGGCAGCCTGAATCAAAACGAGCGCAAAAACGGCGACATTGTTGCCTTTGCCAGCGGGCAAGTTGCCCCCAGCTGGTTTGCCGACAGCAACTGGCATTGGAGCGCCGACAACAAAGCCACCCAACGCTACGACTTAGGCATCCGCTACAACCCCGAAGCAGGCAAAGTGTTGAGCGCGCGCTTCAAATACGGGCGCAACGAAGAAATCTATTCAGGCTTCTACGACAAACTGCGCCACATAGACCTTGCCGCGCAATGGCCCATCAGCAGCAACCTATACGCCGTGGGACGGCTCAATTACAGCACTTCCCCGCGTGCCATCTTGGAGCAAACCGCAGGGCTGGAATACAAAAACCCCTGCGGCTGTTGGAGCGCGAGCTTTGTTGCCCAACGCTATGTAACCGAATGGCAGCCCGTGCAAGACAAATACAAATACAAAACCGCCTTCTTCTTCACTTTGCAGCTGAAAGACCTCAGCAACGCAGGCACCAACGCCCAAGAGCAACTGCGCCTAGGCATACCCGGCTACACCAAAACCAACGAGGTAAACAAATGAACCGCAAAATCGTCCCCCTAATCCTAGCAACCACACTCGGCATCGCTTTTCAGGCTGCCCATGCCGACACCATCAAACCGCTCAACCGCATTGCGATGGAAGTCAATTCTAGCGTGATTACCTACCGCGACATCGAACGCACCGTGCGCGAGCTTAAATCGCGCAACGCAGGGCAAAACATCCCCGAAGAGCAATTTGTTCAGGCTGCCAAGCAACGCCTGCTGGAACGCGCCCTGATTGCCGATGCCGCCCGCCAGCAGCAGCTTAAAGCCACGCCCAGCGGCATAGACGAAGAGCTCAAACGCCGCGCCGCAGCGGAAAACACCAGCGTAGAAAATCTATACAAAAAAGCCCAAGCCAACGGCTACACCCGCGAAGCCTACCGCCTAGAAGTCGCCAAAGACGTGCTGGCGGATTATCTGTTAAGCGATTTGAACAACAATGTAAACATCAGCGATGCCCAAATCAACGAAGCGCTAAAAAGTGGCGCAGCCCTGCCGCAAGGCACGCCCTATCCCGTGTACACCATCCGCCGCATCATCTTGCAAGCGGGCAACCAAGCCAACATGGGCGCGGTAGAAAAACGGATGCAGCAAATCGCCCAAGCCATCCAACAAGGCAGCGACTTTGCCACCATCGCCAAACGTTACTCGCAAGAAGCCGAAGCCGTGAACGGCGGGTTGCACGAAGTAAGCGACGATATGCTGCCTGAAAACGTGGAAAAACTGATTCACCAAATGCAGCCCAACCAAATCACTTCGCCGCAGCGCGTGGGCACAAGCTGGCAAATCGTGCAACTGGTATCCAGCCGCACCGAAAACGACCCCGCCAAAATGCAACGCGAAGCCGTGCGTCGCCAGCTAGTGCAACAAGCGCGACAAGCCAACCAAGCGCAATTTGTGCAACAGCTACAACAAAACGCCGTAGTGCGCGAGTATTAAGTTTATAGAGAGGCAGCCTGAAAACATGAAATAGCGTTTTCAGGCTGCCTAAAATATATTTGAACGAGTAAACAGACGCGCAGCAACCTAAGGCAGCCTGAAAAATAAGAAATGCCGTCATTCCCGCGTAGGCGGGAATCTTGTTTGATATTCAGAAATAATTGTAAAAACAAAATGTTGTTTAAGATTAACCAAGATTCCCGCCTACGCGGGAATGACGGGCGTTACTATTTTTATTTTGATTTTAGGTTTTGCAAAAGTTTCAGGCTGCCTGATTATCCATCCCTCAAAGGCAGCCTGAAAATAGCCCGCAGCCCAACCCCATTTTCAGGCTGCCTCCCTTTCCCTCTCCACCCCACAAGGACAAAACATGAAACTGCTCATCATCGGCAACGGCGGGCGCGAACACGCCCTCGCATGGAAGCTCGCCCAATCGCCCAAAGTCGCTACCGTTTACGTTGCCACGGGCAACGCAGGCACAGCCGCCGAGCCGAAAGTGCACAATCTCGCGCTCACCGCCCATGCCGATTTGATTGCCTTTTGCCAACGCGAAAACATCGCCTTCACCGTAGTCGGGCCCGAAGCGCCGCTTGCCTCAGGCATCGTGGACGATTTTCGCGCTGCAGGGCTGCCCATTTTCGGGCCCACCCGCGCCGCCGCCCAGCTGGAAAGCTCCAAAGATTTTGCCAAAGCCTTTATGCTGCGGCACGGCATTCCCACCGCGCAGTATCAAACCTTTGAACACGCCCCCGCCGCGCACGATTATGTGAACCAAAAAGGCGCGCCCATCGTCATCAAAGCCGACGGGCTGGCGGCGGGCAAAGGCGTCATCGTTGCCATGACTTTGGACGAAGCCCACGCCGCCATCGACGATATGCTGCTGGGCAACAAAATGGGCAACGCAGGCGCGCGCGTGGTGATTGAAGATTTTTTGCAGGGCGAAGAAGCCAGCTTTATCGTGATGTCCGACGGCGACAACGTGCTGCCGATGGCAACCAGCCAAGACCACAAACGCCTGCTGGACGGCGACAAAGGCCCGAACACAGGCGGCATGGGCGCATACAGCCCTGCGCCCGTGGTCAGCGAAGCCGTGTATCGGCGCGTGATGGACGAAATCATCCTGCCCACCGTTCGCGGCATGAAAGCAGACGGCATTGAATTCACGGGATTTTTATACGCGGGCTTGATGATAGACGCGGCAGGCGCACCGCGCACGATTGAGTTTAACTGCCGCTTCGGCGACCCCGAAACGCAGCCGATTATGAGCCGCTTGGACAGCGATTTGGTGGATTTGATTGAAGCCGCGTTGCAGCGCAAACTGGACAGCGCAAGCGCGCAATGGAAGCCGCAAACCGCCGTGGGCGTGGTGCTTGCCGCGCAAAATTATCCCGACACACCGAAAAAAGGCGATGTCATCCACGGCATCGACGCGGCGAACCAAATCGGCAAAGTATTCCACGCGGGCACGGCGTTGAACGAGCGCGGCGAAGTCATCGCCAACGGCGGGCGCGTGTTGTGCGTGGTGGGTTTGGGCGACGATGTTGCCGCCGCCAAACAGCGGGCGTATCAGGCGTTGGCAGAGGTTCGGTTTGACGGGATGCAGTATCGGACGGATATTGCGGATAAGGCGATGGGACGGTGAGGGGGGTGATGGCGTTTCAGGCTGCCTCTCTTGCATTCAACAAACGCATGAGGCAGCCTGAAAAAGCGTAAACAACGCGACAATTGCCAACATATCATGCCCAACAAGGCGCAGCACAGGTATCGGAGAAGCACATGGAATCGCTTTGGACTGAAACACTGCGCTTATATATTCGGCACACCATTAGCCCGGACGGGCGCGATACCTTTGAATCCACGCCCCAACTTGCAAAAGCCTTGCGGCGTGTTGCCAGCCGCCCATCGGGCGACACGCTGCTGGATTTGGGCTGCGGTTGGGGCGCTTCGCTGAAACCGTTTGCCAACCATTTTGCGCATATTATCGGCGTGGATTGCAATGCTGAAAATCTGCGGGCAGCACGGCAAAAATATCAGGAAATGCCGCATATTTCGTTTATGCAGGGCAATCTGTTGCAGCTGCCATTGCCGCCCGGCTCGGTGGATTTGCTGGTTTCTTCGCTGATGCTGCATCAGGTATCAGATGAAAATCAGCTTGCCCTTTTTCAGAAAATCCATTCTTTGCTGAAAGATGATGGTGAAATGGTGTTTGCCGATGAGCTGATTCTGTTTGACCCCGAAGCAGAACCCGAACGCTTTAACCGCGTTTACCGCTATTTGCTGGCAAACACCACGCCAAAAGACGTTTACGAACAGCAAATCAAACCCTATCTGGCAGATGGCTATGTTTACACTTGGCAGGACATGAAAGCCAACACGCCGCCCGAATTTTGGTTTCATACGCTGCCTCATCTTCAAACCAAGCTCCATGCTGCCAATCTTGTGTTACGCGAAGTGAAGGAATTAACGCCTTTTTTGGGGCTGTTTAGAGTAACCAAGCAGGCGTAGGCTATTGCCGTGCAAAACATAATAAAGCAGCCTGAAAATCCATTCAGGCTGCTTTGTTTTTATTCTCTTATTAACGCTGCGGCGCAACGGGCGCGGAAGCGGGTTGCGCTTTTTGTTTGGCCGCTTCTTTTTCCTTGCGCTGCTGTTCGCGGATAAGGGCGCGGCTTTCACGCGTGCGTTTGGCTTTGGCGAGCGCGCCGTCGATGCGTTCAATCAGCGGTTTTTTCAGATGGTTTTTCGCTTGGGCAAGCGGCGCGCCTGTCAGCAAGCCGAATGCGGCAACAAGGGTGATAAAGGATTGGCGTTGCATAGTGTTTCCTTTCGTTTGCGGCAGCCTGCACAGCGTAGTGGAGTTGCGAAGCTAAAGCGGGCTAGGGTTATTTTACTGCGTTTCATCGTCTGATTTAATGGTGTGGGGCTCATCAAGGGCAGCTAAAACCGTAAAGCCAAGCCACCAACACGGCGGCAGGATAAGCCCCCACCAATAGCTGTATTGGAGCATCAAATAAACGGGCAGCCCGATTAAAAACAAACCCGTGCCGCCAAACAGCATAATGGGCAGCGCGGCAAGAACGGCGGCCAGCAAAGCGAAAAAAAAAGCCAGCCCGAGTAGCGCAAGAATGCCGTAACCCACAACCGTCAGTATGAAATCCAGCATTTCAGGCTGCCTTTTGTTTACGATGCCAGCAGCACAATCACGCTATACACGCAAACAAACGCCGCCACCGCCATCATGCGTTTGAGCGCAGAAGGATTGGGCAGCGGGGCCAACCAACTGTCCGCCGCGCCCGCCAAGCCGCCCAGCGAGAATAGGGCGATGGCGTAGTCAAACCAGCGTGCGGCAGCCTGAAAATCGGCGGCGCCAAATTGGGCGTTAAACGCGGCGTTGCCTTGCGTTTTGCAGTAAATGCCTGCGCCCAACGCGACAAGGCTCGCAACGGCGGCAAGGGCAAAAGGGCGGGAGCGTTTCATGGTTCAGCCCCTCTTTAATTTGTTTACAGGGTTAATCGAGGGATGGGATAACAGGTTTTCAGGCTGCCTCATGGCATCTAACGACACTCCGCCAACACCGCACTCGCCGCCAATTCATCCGTGTTCAATTTCAACATTTCGTGCAACTGGGCAAAATCGGCTTCCAGCGCGGCGACTTTTTCAGGCTGCCGATACCAATCCAGCAGCGCGGCGGCGAGTTTTTCGGGCGTGGCATCCGCTTGCAACAGCTCGGGCACAACGGCTTTGTTTAACAGGATATTCGGCAGCCCCACGTGCGGCACTTGGATTTTGCGCTTCACCAGCCAATAAGTGAGCGCGGAAAGTTTGTAGCTGATGACCATCGGGCGTTTGCACAACGCCACTTCCAGCGTTGCCGTGCCGCTGGTAACCAGCACCGCATCCGCCGCCGCGCAAGCCAATTCGGTGCGCGCCGCTTGCAGGCGAATGGGCAGTTTTTCAAATTCAGGCTGCGCCAGAAAATGCTGCAAACGCGCGCGCGCGGCGGCGGTGGGGTAGGGCGAGATGAACTGCGCGTTGGGCAGCTCGCGCAAAACAAGCTGCGCCGTGCGAAAGTAAATCGGCGCCATTTGGTTGATTTCGTTCACTTGGCTGCCCGCCAGCAGCACGAACACGGGCGTATCCGCCGCCAGTTTCAGGCGTTCGCGCGCGGCGGCTTTGTCGGGCTGCATCGGCAGCGTTTGCGCCAGCGGATGCCCCACAAACAACGCTTTGCCGCCCGCTGCTTGGTATAACGGCGCTTCCATGGGAAACAGGCACAGCACTTGGTTCACTTGCCGCACAATCTTGTTCACGCGCTCGCGCTTCCACGCCCACACCGAGGGCGAAACATAATGCACGGTGGGAATACCCGCCGCTTTAAGCTGCGCCGCCACGCCCAGATTGAAATCGGGCGCGTCAATGCCCACAAACACAGACGGGCGGATTTGCTTTAACCGCGCCACCAATTCGCGGCGGATTTTTAAAATTTCAGGCAGCCGCTTGATGACTTCGGCATAGCCGCGCACGGCAAGGCGTTCTTGGTCAAACAGGCTTTGGCAGCCTGCGGCTATCATGCGCGCGCCACCAATGCCGATAAATTGGGCATCGGGGCGTTGTTTTTTGATGGCTTCAATCAGATGTGCGCCGAGCAAATCGCCCGAGGCTTCGCCTGCACACAGGGCGATGGTTAGAGGTTTGGACATGATGTTTTTTGAATAAGCAAGAACGGGGCTATTTTAAAGGAAATGGCAAAGGGCAGCCTGAAAAGATAGTTAGATTGATATATATCTCGCTAAAATAATCAGCCTGAAAATAGTTTTTCAGGCTGAAGTTACGTTCAGTAAAAATTTATTATTTTAGTTTATCAAGAAGATTCTGAATGACATCTTTTAGTGGAATGTTATCAGTTAGGATGGTAAAACTAGATTTTTCCTCATTTTCTTTATCATCTCTATCATGCTGCACTCCAAACTTTGCAGTTAATGTGAGAAGAATAGATAAAACAGTACTCGCCATAAAAATTAGCATTAACGGAATATGCCAAAAGTACGATGTGGTTTTTTGACAAAATGCTAGTATTAGATAAATAACAATACATGCAGATAAAAGAATTACTAAAATAGCAAGAGTAGAAAGTGCACCTATTACAGCCCAATGAAATAATTTAATTCTTGCTCCATCAAATTGTTGCTGTCGAAAGGAACTATTTAATTCTTCATTGGCTACTGCTATGGTTTGTGCTGGAGGAGGAGTCTCTGGTGTGGTTTCAGATTGCTCGTTTGATAAAGGAAAACCATTTTCAGTTAAATTTGTCATGATATAAAACCTAATTTTTTTAATCGAAATAGCATTGCCTGCTCTGAGACCCAAAAACTTTGAGCGAGAGTTGTAACATTTACTATTCCTTGCTCAAAAATAAGGTGTCTTAGGGCTCCACTAGGCATAAGTAACTCAGCAGCAAACTCATTCGCCTCTATTTCATCTGGTTCATACATACCATTTGTATCACGATACAAGGTATCTTCTTTATTACCATGATTAAGCATGTAATGTCCTAATTCGTGTGCAATAGTAAATCTTTGACGATTGGGATGATGATTTGAGTTTATAGTAATAATATATTTCTTTTTGGTTAAATCATAATTAAGTTTTCCTGAAATATTATCTGGCATTGATTTGTAAATAAGCTCTACATCATCAATTTTGTTGATAATTTTATCAGGTGCTATTGGGATTTCTCTATCCCATAAGCGCGTTAATAGGCTTTGGGCATAGTTGACAGCTTTGGTTGACATAGTGTCCTCCTATTCTCGAAGTCATTAACAAAATGAGTTAATTTGCGTAATTATACGGATAAAAATACTACTCATGTCAATGAAGTGTAAATTATTTAAAAGTTCTAGTATTTTTCAGGCTACCTATTGCCTGCATTCAAACAGTTAAGCTGCCACGTTCACATACTTCAACGCCACAAACTGCTTCTCGCTGTCCACTTCGCTCACCGCCAGCTTGATTAGCGTTTTGGGCGCGATTTCCAGCGGGATGCCCGTGGCGCGCGCCACCAGCGGCAGGCCGTCGATGCGCACGAGGTCGTCTTTCAACACCGTGGCGTTGATTTCGCGCACGTTTTCCTGTTCCAGCCACACCAGCGACCAATAGCTTTCCATGTTGTCTTGGAACTCGCGGTAGGCGGCGTAGGTGGTTTCAAACGCGGTTAGCTCGGTAAACAACGCGCTGTCGTTTTTGCCAAAGCACGGCGGGCGGTTTTGCAGCAGCGTTTGCAGCTGCTTTTGGTTCACATAATCGCAGGCGCGGCGCAAGGGCGATGTGAACCAGCCATAATGTTGCACGTTCATGCCGATGTGTGGCTCGGATTGGGTGCTCATGCGCACGCGCCCGCTCGGCTGCACGCGGAAAATACCGCTGGTGTCGTTGTCGTGCAGCATTTGCGCCCATGTGGTGTTTGCCAGAATCATCATTTCGCTCACCAGCGTGTCTATCGGCGAACCGCGCTCGCGGCGGGTGATTTGCACTTTGCCGTGTTCGTCAAATTCAATGCCGTAGTCGTATTTTTTGGGCGCGGCGGGGTCTTCGTAGCGGTCGCGGCGTTTTTGCAATTCGTGCGCCAAATGGAGCAAGTAGATTAAATCGGCATGATGGGGAAACTGCGGCTCAGTCGCGCTGCCGATGCCTGTTTCGCTGTTGAAAAAGGGTTCAATGTCTTGAATACGCAGGTTGGTTTCAATGAACACGCGCTCAATTTTGGTTTCGGGCGCGGAAAGCTCGCCCTCGGCGGACACGTTGAAATACACGCTGAATGCGGGCCGCGCCGCGCCGGCGTCCAGGCTGAACGTGCCAATCCAGCTTTCGGGCAGCATGGTGATTTTGTGCGCGGGGTAGTACACGGTAGATTGGCGTTGGAACACGATGCGTTCCATTTCGCTGTCGGCTTCGATGGCGAGCGCGGGGGCGGCGATGTGGATGCCGATGCGTTTGGCGCCGCCGCCCAAGTCTTGCACGGAAAGCGCGTCGTCCACTTCGCTGGTGTCTTGGTCGTCAATGGAAAAGGCGGCGACGTTTTCGGCAAGGGGTAAATCGTTTTCAGGCTGCCTTGGCGCGGCGATGTGGGCAAAGCCTGTGCCTTGCGGGAAGTTTTTGTATTCAAAACGTTGCACTAGATAATCGGGCAGCGCGTGAATTGCGCCGATGTGTTTGGCAAGCTCATAGGCGGAGCATTTGAGCGCGTCGGCGGCTTTGTTAAACGCTTTGTAGGACAAGGCTTGTTTATCGGGCGCGTGCAAAATTTGCGGCAAATCAGCGGCGATTTCGGCGGGGAGGCAGCCTGAAACCATGCTTTGCGCCCACGCTGCTATTTGCGCTTCTTGCTCGGCTTTGCGTGCCATGCTGGCGAGGGCTTGCTGCAAGATGTCGGCGGGCGCGGCGCGGAAGTTGTTTTTGCCTTTTTTGTGGAAATACATCGGCGCGGCGTAGAGCGCGATGAGCGTGGCTGCAAGCTGGGTTTTGCCGGGTTGGCTGCCGAAATATTCGGCGGCGGCGTGTTCGGCGGAAAATTCGTCTTCGCCCACGGCTTCCCACAGCAGCGCGGTGTCTATTTCGGCGGCTTCGCTTTGCGCGGCGGCTAAAAAGGCTTCCATGTCGCCGTCAAATTCTATGAATGCGTTGGCGGCTTTGATTTTGACGCGCTTGCCGTGTTGGGTGTCGGCTTGGTAGGTGGCGTCGTTTTTTTGGACGATGCTGGCAACTTTCAGGCTGCCGCCGTCTTCGTAAAAGATGTTCATGGGCGTGGGCTTGGATGGGGTAAAAGGGGGCGATTATAGCCCAAAGGCAGGCTGAAAACCGATTGGCTAGATAAATTGGGCTGAACTGAGCCGATATGAAAAAACCCTGTTCGCTTGGAACAGGGTTTGGGGATTTGGTGCCCAGGGTCGGACTCGAACCGACACACCTTGCGGCGGGGGATTTTGAGTCCCCTGCGTCTACCAATTTCGCCACCTGGGCAGGTGTTGAAGTGCGCCATTTTACGGATTTTTGCGGGGGTGTCAAATGGTATTTGGGTGGAGGTGGATAGGGGGTTGTTTGGTATGGGGATTTTGTTTTAAGGGCTGTTTGTGCAAAATCTATTGCTACCAATAGAGCGATGGTGGTTTGCTGACGTTTTACTAATCTGCACACTATCGTTTTATGTGGCTGGCGTTTAAGGCAGCCTGAAAATGGGTTACTGCTTTGTGGTTGGCTTTTGGGTGTATAGTCGCTCCAATTAAGCCTTATACAGCGTTGGCTCGCCTTGCTGTACTACTTGTACTATCTGCGGCTCGCCGCCTTGTATAAGACTTAATTGGAGCGACTATAGTTTTAACCATGCGCTTCATGCCGACGGGGCACTTACTTTTCTTTGCTTCGCCAAAGAATGAGAACCTGTATTCGCTATCTGCACGGCTGCTTTTGTATTCATTGAACGCGCCTACTGCGTTGCCAAGCCAAGTTAATAGAACCACTATTAACTTGGCTTGGCGCCTTGTATTCGTATTCACTGAATACAAAATCCGCTCGCGCAGATAATGAATACAGGTTCTGGCAAAAGAAAGGCGACCCCGACGTGCAGGTTTGGCTGCGCCAAACTTCCCGAAGGCTGCATCCTTTTTTCGGTGCGTGCGAACTAGTCGCACTTCGTGCGCCGTCGGACAAGCGCACGCTTGTTCCCGAAAAAAGGATGCTGCGTTCGGCTGGACGTAGGGGAGAGTGGCGGCAGCATTAAATATTTGTGAAGCGTTAGGCAGCCTGAAAGCCAATTCATTCAGCACAAAACCGTTTGGCTCAACATTAAACGGTTTTGTTTTTCAGGCTGCCTTTGGTTTCGCAAGGTTTTCAGGCTGCCTCATCTGCCAGTTTTTTCAATTCGTACACCAAATCTAGGGCTGCGCGGGCGGTTAAGTCGTCGGGGTGGATGTGGCGCAGTTTTTCGGCTAGGGGGTTGGGCGTGTGCTTGGCATCGTGTTCGGCATTGTGTTCGGGCAGGGGGGCGAACATATCCAGCTGGGGATGCTGTTGCGCGGTTTGGGCTTCTAGCGCGGCAAGGTGTTTGCGCGCGGTGTTGAGCGTGCGGCTGGGGATGCCTGCGAGTTTGGCAACGGCAATGCCGTAGCTTTTTTCGGCGGGGCCGGCTTCTATGTGGTGCAGGAACACGATGTCTTGCCCTTGTTCTAGCGCGGATAGGTGCATATTGAATGCGCTGGGGTGGTTTTCAGGCAGCCTTGTGAGTTCAAAATAGTGGGTGGCAAATAGGGTGAGCGATTGGTTTTTGCTAATCAGGTGTTCGGCGATGGCTTGGGCGAGGGCGAGCCCGTCGAAGGTGGAGGTGCCGCGCCCGACTTCGTCCATAAGCACGAGGGATTGCGCGGTGGCGTGGTGCAGGATGTAGGCGGTTTCGGACATTTCCACCATAAAGGTGGAGCGGTTGCCTGCCAAATCGTCGGATGCGCCGATGCGGGTGTGGATTTGGTCTATGGTGCCGATGGTGGCGGCTTCGGCGGGAACGTAGCTGCCGGTGTGGGCGAGCAGGGCGATGAGGGCGACTTGGCGCATATAGGTGGATTTGCCGCCCATGTTGGGGCCGGTGAGCAGGGTTAGGCGGCGGCTGGGGGTGAGCTGGGTGTGGTTGGGGGTGAAGTGTTGGACTTGTTGTTCTACTACGGGGTGGCGGCCGTTTTGGATGTGTAGGCTGCTGTGGTCGGTGAACTGGGGGGCGGTGTAGTGGTGCGTGCGGGCGGTGTGGGCGAAGCTGTTGAGCACGTCTAGCGTGGCGGCGGCGCGGGCGCTGCGTTGGATTTGGGGGAGTTGTGCTTGCAGCTGGCGCAGCAGTTCTTCGTAGAGTTGTTTTTCTAGGGCGAGACTGCGCTCTTGGGCGGCTAGGTATTTGTCTTCAAAGGCTTTGAGTTCGGGGGTGATGAAGCGTTCGGCGTTTTTGAGGGTTTGGCGGCGTTGGTAGTGGGCGGGGGCGTGTTCGGCTTGGGCTTTGGTGAGTTCTATATAAAAGCCGTGTACGCGGTTGTATTCTAGTTTCAGGCTGCCTATGCCTGTGCTTTGGCGTTCTTGTTCTTCCATTTGGCGCAGGGTTTCGCTGCCGTGGGTGTGCAAATGGCGCAGTTCGTCTAGCTCGGCGTGGTAGCCGTGGTTGATGACGTTGCCGTCTTTGAGCCATACGGATGGCTCGGGCAACAGGGCGCGTTGCAGCTGCTCGGCGATGGCGGCGGTGGCGGGGAAGCTGTCGCCTAGAGTTTGCAGCAGGGGGCTGGGGGGCAGCCTGAAAGTGGATAGGGTGAGCAGGCTGTCGCGCAGGGCGGATAAATCGCGCGGGCGGGCGCTGCCTAGGGCGATGCGGGCGGCGATGCGTTCTAGGTCGGCGATGGTTTTCAGGCTGTCTGAAAGCTCGGTGCTGGTGTTATCGGCGAGCAGGGCGGCGACGGCGTCTAATCGGGCTTGGATGTGGTCGCGATTGCGCAGGGGGTGGTGCAGCCATTGGGCAAGCAGGCGGCTGCCCATGTGGGTGGCGCAGTTATCCAGCGTGGAAAACAGGGTGGGGGCTTTTTTGCCCGATAGGGTGGCGGTGATTTCCAGATTGCGGCGGGTGGCGGCATCTAGGGCAATGTATTGGTTTTCTTGTTCTAGCGTGATGGCATCCAGATGCGGCGGCAGCTGGCTTTGGGTGAGTTTGAGGTAGTTGAGCAGCGCGCCTGCGGCGGCGATGGCGGCGGGGTGGTTTTCAGGCTGCATCCCGTATGCGCTTAAATCTTGGCTGCCGAAGTATTGGGTGAGCAGGGAGAACGCGGTGTCGGGGGCGAACTGCCAGTTGTTGAGGCGGGTGATGCTGGTTTGTGCGGCGATGTGTTCAGGCAGCCTGAAATTATCGGGGGCGAGCAGTTCGGCTACTTGCAGGCGGGCGAGTTCATCGGCAAGCTGGTCGGCATGGATGATTTTGGCTTTAAATTCGCCGCTTTCCAGCGCCGCCCATGCCAGCGCGGTTTGTTTTTTCAGCACGGCAAGCGCGCCGATGCGGTTGGGCTGTTTGTCTTCCAGCAGGGCACTGTCGGTGAGTGTGCCAGGGGTGATGATGCGCACGACTTTGCGCTCCACCACTTTGCCCGCCACAGGCTCGCCGATTTGTTCGCAGATGGCAACGCTTTTGCCCAGCTTCACCAGTTTGGCGAGGTATTGCTCCACGGCGTGATACGGCACGCCTGCCATTTTGATGGGTTCGCCGCTGATTTGCCCGCGCGTGGTGAGCGTGATGTCCAACAGCTTGGCGGCTTCGATGGCGTCGTCAAAAAAGAGTTCGTAAAAATCGCCCATGCGGTAGAACACGAGTTTGTCGGCGTGTTCGGCTTTGATGTTGAGGTATTGCTGCATCATGGGGGAGAGGGGTTTGGACATGGCTCGGCTCGGGCGGATAAAAGGGGCGATTATAGTTTAGGCAGCCTGAAAAACAAAAAATCGGCTCAAAAGCCGATGGCGTTATTCCCGCCGCAGTCCTGCCGATGGCAACGCAGCGGGCAACCAACCCAACCAACCGGAAAAGGCAGCCTGAAACCCGGTGTGGCGGGGCTGAAACCCGTTTACGCGCTGATGCAAAGCGAAAACAACGTAACCCGTTCAGCCCTGCCGTATCGGTTTTCAGGCTGCCCGGGTTACCCCGCTACACCCGCTGCTTCAAGCCCGTCACCGCCGCCATCGCCAGCAGCAACACCGCCGCCGCGCCAAAATACAACTGGTTTTTCTGCCAGCCCGCATCCAGCAGCCGCCCCACCAACATGGGCGACACCATCGAGCCAATCCGCCCCACGCCAATTGCCACCGCCACGCCCGTGCTGCGGAAATCCGCCTCCCACAGCGCGGGGTTGATGGTGTACAAGCCCGCGATACAGCCGTTGGACAGCGCGCCCAGCACTACCGCCAACACCAAAGCCAGCGATAAATTTGCCGTGGCGGGCACAAACGCGCACACCGCCGCCGCAGCCAAGCCCGCAAACGCCAGCAGCATGGTGCGCGCGCCCCAGCGGCTCACCAAATAACCGAACAGCAGCGACCCCGCCGCCCCGCCAATGGAAATTGCCATGCCTACCGTTTGGCTGCTCGCCTTGCTCATGCCCGCCTCTTCCAGCAGCGTGGGCGTCCACGAGCTGATGAAGTAATACGCCGCCATCACCGCAATGAACGCCAACCAAATCAGCAGCGTGGTTTTCAAATAATCGGCTTGGAACAAGCGCAACACCGACACGCCGCGCGCGCGATGCTTCGCCTCGGGGAACGCCCAATCGCCGTGCAGCCCCATCTTCGCCGCAATCGCGTCCAGCCGTGCCTTTGCATCGGCGGGGCGGCGGTTGAGCAGATAATCCACGCTTTCAGGCAGCAACGCCACCAACGCCACAAACGCCATCGCCGTAAGCACCGCGCCCACCATAAACACCGAGCGCCAGCCGTACTGCGTTTGCAGCATCACCGCCGACATCCCGCCCACCATCGCGCCCACGCCGAAGCCCGAGGCATAAACCGCAATCGCCAAGCCGTGCCATTTTTTATTCGCATACTCGCTCACCAACACATTGGTGCACGGCAAAATCCCGCCCACGCCCAAGCCCGTGAGCACGCGCGACGCCACCAGCCACGCCATCGAATGCGACCACACCGTCAGCAGCATTCCCGCCGCCGACAGCAACACCGACAGCATCAGCACAGGGCGGCGGCCCAGCCTGTCCGCCAGCGGCCCCAGCAGCAGCGACCCCGCCGTCATGCCCACAAAGCCCGCGCTCATCAGCGAGCCAATCTGCCCGCCGGTCAAGCCCAGCTCGCTTTTGATGCTTTTCGCCGTGAACGCCACCGCCAGCACATCAAACCCGTCCAGCATATTCAGCGCCACCGCCAAAGCCACCACCAGCCATTGAAAACCCGTCATCGGGCGTTGTCGAATCTGTTGTTTCAAATCCATATCGCGCTCCCACAGGCAGCCTGAAAACCCGTTGCGCGGGCGATGTGGGGCAGCCTGAAAATCCGTTTTAACAAAAAGCGGCAGACTATAATCAAGCCGCAACCAAAATACAAATCCGAAAAATACGCAATCAACATGAAAATGCTTCATGCAAAAAAGCATCGGGTAGCCTGAAAAGGCATTACAATTTGCCCGCTTGGGGCGCGGCAACGCCATCGCGCAAAGCCACGCCCCATCTCAATTGAACCCGCCCGGCCGTTTTCAGGCTGCCTATTCCCATCCACACAAGCCCACCATGATTAACCTGCTCATCATCGCCCACGAAACCCTCGGCACCGCCTACACCGCGCTCGCCCGCCACATCCTGCCCCTCAGCGATTTTAGCCACATCCACCAACTGCACGTCCAACCCGACGACGACCACGCCGCCATCATCCAACGCGCCCAAGACCGCCTCGCCCGCACCGCGCCCAACCACGGCACGCTCATCCTCACCGACATCTTCGGCGCCACCCCCTGCAATGCTGCGCTCAAACTCGTTATCCCCCGCCAAACCAGCATGGTTACCGGGCTGAACGCGCCCATGCTCGTCAAAGCCCTCACCCATTGCGCCCACAGCACCGACCTCGCCCGTTTCACCGAAACCGTGCAACAAGCAGGCATCAACGGCATACTCGCATTTACCGAACCCCCCGATGGTGGGGCATAGGCAGCCTGAAAAGCCGACAGCATGCCGCCCATGCGTTTTTAGGCTGCCCGCGCACATCAAGGCAGCCTGAAAACACCCATCCGCACAGCCCGACACAACGCCCATCCCCAAGGACTTCCGCCTATGCACACCCAAACCGTAACCATCATCAACAAACTCGGCTTACACGCCCGCGCATCCGGCCAATTCGTCCAAACCGCCGCCCGATACCAAAGCGACATCTGGGTCAGCAAAGGCGGAAAACGCATCAACGGCAAAAGCATCATGGGGCTGATGATGCTCGCCGCCGCCCAAGGCAGCCAAATCCAAATCGAAGCCGACGGCGCAGACGAAGCCCAAGCCGTCCAAGCCCTAACCGCGCTGATTAACGACTACTTCGGCGAAGGAGAATAACCATGCTCGTCATCCACGGCTACCCCGCAGGCAGCGGCATCGCCATCGGGCGCGCCCACCTTATCCGCCGCAACACTTCCGAAGTCCCGCAAATCAGCCTTGCCGAGGGCGACATCCCCGCCGAAGCCACCCGCTTTGAAACCGCTGTCAAAACCACCCGCAAGCAGCTGGAACACATCCGCAGCAACATCCCCGAAAACGCCCCCACCGAGCTGGGCGCATTCATCTCGCTGCACCTGATGCTGCTCACCGATGCCACCCTGTCTCGCGAACCCATTGATATTATTGAAGAACAGCAAATCAACGCCGAATGGGCGCTCAAAATCCAAACCGAACGCCTCGCCCAGCAATTCGACGAAATCGACGACGAATACCTGCGCCAGCGCAAACAAGACATGCTGCAAGTCGTGGAGCGCATCCAAAAAAACCTCATCGGGCAAAGCACCGAACTCAATCTGGAAGGCACGCTGCTGGACGACATCATCCTCATCGCCCACGACCTCTCCGCCGCCGACACCATCCACTTCAAAGACCAACGCATCGAAGGCTTCGTAACCGACATGGGCGGTCCCACCAGCCACACCGCCATACTCGGGCGCAGTCTCAACATTCCATCCGTGATTGGGCTGGGCGCGGCGCGGCGGCTGATTCGCGAACACGAATGGGTGATTGTGGACGGCATCAGCGGCACGCTCGTCATCGCCCCCGACGAGCTTATCCTCGCCCAATACCGCCAGCAACAAGCCGCCTATCGCAGCCAGCAACGCGCCCTGAACAAACTCAAAAAAACCGCCGCGCAAACCCAAGACAACGAAGAAATAGAACTGCTCGCCAACATAGAAAGCAGCGAAGACATCAAAGCCCTGCACCAATTGGGCGCAGACGGAGTCGGCTTGCTGCGCAGCGAATTTCTCTTTCTCAACCGCGACGCCCCGCCCGACGAAGACGAGCAATACCGGTTTTACACCGACATCGTCAAAAAGCTCAAAGGCAAGCCCCTCACCATCCGCACCATCGATTTGGGCGTGGACAAAAACCCCCGCTGGTTCGGCAACAACAGCACCCCCAACGCCGCCCTCAACCCCGCGCTCGGGCTCACAGGCATCCGCCTAAGCCACGCCGAGCCCGTATTATTTCGCACCCAGCTGCGCGCCATTCTCCGCGCCGCCGTTCACGGCAAAACCAAAATCATGTTCCCCATGGTCGCCAGCCTGTCCGAACTCAAACAAAGCCTGATTCATCTAGACACCGCCAAAAAACAACTCGCCGAGCGCAACGAAGCCTACGGCGAGACGGAAATCGGCTGCATGATAGAAATCCCCTCCGCCGCGCTCACCGTGTCCAGCCTGCTCAAACACGCCGATTTCATCTCCATCGGCAGCAACGACCTCATCCAATACACCCTGTCCGTAGACAGAAACGACGACAGCGTCAGCTACCTCTACCAGCCCGCCCACCCCGCCGTGCTCAAACTGCTCGCCCACATCATCCGCACCGCCAACCGCCTCGGTAAACCCGTATCCCTATGCGGCGAAATGGCAGGCGACCCCCGCTTCACCCGCCTGCTGCTCGGGCTGGGATTGCGCACCTTCTCCATGAACACCGTCAATCTGCTCGCCATCAAAGACATCATCTTGCGCAGCCACCGCGAACGGCTGGAAAACGACATCTCCCGCCTGATGCGCAACGAAGACCCCGACAAATCCGACGGCTTATTGAAAAAGCTCAACGCGATTGAATATGGCGGATAACATAACGGCAGCCTGAAAACGATATTTCACGTTTCAGGCTGCCTATTGGTTTACAAAGCGGATTGCGTTTTCAGGCTGCCTCATGATGGGCAGCCCTATGCGCAAAGGCAGCCTGAAACGCTGAATGGAGCGGCGACGGCTCATCGCCAAAATGCTCATTGTTTCAAGCTGCCGACCCTTTTCAGGCTGCCGATTGGTTTGCAAAGCAGATTGCGGTTTTCAGGCTGCCATTGCCCGTCTTTTGCCCGCGCAGGCGTTTCGCCGCCTACCACGAGCAGGGGCAAGCCCCTGCACCCCGCCCAATCTCCACCCTTTCTTGCATCGTTTCAGGCTGCCTTATCGCGTACGCCCCAAAGGCAGCCTGCGTAGCGAAGCGGAGTTGCGAAGCTAAAACCAAAAAAAGGACAACCTCAAAGGCTGTCCTTTTTCATCCAAGCAAAATTACGCTTCTTGTTTGCGCGCAGGCAGTTTTTCTTTAATGCGTGCCGCTTTACCCGTTAAGCCGCGCAAGTAATACAGTTTTGCACGACGCACATCACCGCGGCGTTTCACCTCAATTTTTTCCACGTTAGGCGAATACAGTTGGAAAGTACGCTCCACACCTTCGCCGCTGGAAATTTTGCGAACGATAAAGTTGCTGTTCAAACCGCGGTTGCGACGCGCAATCACCACACCTTCATACGCTTGCAAACGGCTGCGGTTACCCTCCACCACGCGCACAGATACCACAACGGTATCGCCGGGGGCAAACTCAGGGATTTCTTTGTTCAAGCGAGCAATTTCTTCTTGCTCTAATTGTTGGATTAAATTCATGATTTTTCCTTAATATAATATGGATTACGCCTGTTGCTCTTGCTCCGAACGGATTTTGCGTAAGAGGCGGGCTTCCTGTGGGAGTAAACAACGCCCGTCCAAAAGTTCGGGACGACGTTGCAAAGTGCGGCGCAGCGATTGTTCCAATCGCCATTCCGCTATCAGCGCATGATTGCCCGATTTCAAAACCTCGGGAACGCTCATGCCCTGAAATTCTGTGGGGCGCGTGTAATGCGGGCAATCCAGCAAACCATTGGCAAACGAATCTTGCTCGGCAGACGCGCTATCGCCCAACACATTCGGCAGCAGGCGCAGCACCGCATCCATCAGCATCATCGCGGGCAGTTCGCCGCCCGATACCACAAAATCGCCAATGCTGATTTCTTCGTCCACGCTGGTTTGCAACACGCGCTCGTCAATGCCTTCATAGCGGCCGCACAGCAGCACCAAATTATCCAAGCGCGATAATGCTTGCACTTTGGCGTGGTTCAGCGGCGCACCTTGCGGGCTTAAATACACCACACGGCTGTTTTCAGGCTGCCTTATGTAATGCTGTTTGGCGGCATCAATGGCAGCCTGAATCGGCGGCGCCATCATAATCATGCCCGGCCCGCCGCCGAACGGGCGGTCATCAATATAGCCGAGTTTATTATCGGCAAACTGGCGGGGATTGATGGCGGCAAATTGCCAGAGATTTTGCTTGAATGCGCGCCCTGTTACGCCGTATTCGGTGATGCTGGCAAACATCTCGGGAAAGAGCGTAATGGCTTGAATAAACATCAATAATCCAAGCCCCAGTCGCAAGTGATTTGGCGGTTTTCGTTGTCCACGTTATCAATAAATTGTTCAACGAAGGGAATCAGTTTTTCGCCATGCTCGCCGCGCACAATCAGAATGTCGTGTGCGCCTGTTTCCATCAGATTGATGACTTCGCCGAGATTGATGCCGTCGCGGTTTTTGACTGCCATGCCGATTAGGTCGGCCCAGTAATACTCGCCTTCTTCGGTGGGTTCAAATTGTTCGCGGGGGACTTCGATGGTGTAGCCGCGCAATAGGGCGGCTGCGTCGCGGTCGTGGATGTGGGCGAGTTTGACTTGGAGTTCGTCGCCTGCCATTTTGCCGCTTTCCACTTCGGCTAGGATGTGTTCTTTGCCTTTGCTTAAACGCCATTGTGGGTAGTCTAATAGGCTATCGGTGTATTCGGTATTGGATTGGACTTTTATCCAGCCTTTGATGCCGAATGCGCCTTTGATGTAGCCCATTGCTACCCAGTTTTGCGTGTGGCTCATGGCGTGGAAATTAGGCGGCGACTTTTTGTTCTGCTACCAATTTGGCAACGGCAGCGCTCACTTGTGCGCCGTTGGCAACCCAGTGGTTCAGGCGGTCGGCATGGATGCGGATGCGTTCTTGTTTTTCGTTGGCTACGGGGTTGAAGAAACCTACGCGCTCAATAAAGCGACCATCGCGGCGAGCTTGTTTGTCGGCTGCAACGATGTAGAAGAAAGGACGTTTTTTAGAGCCGCCACGGGCTAAACGGATAACTACCATTATTGGGATTCCTTAGGAAAATTAGGGATATGGAAAAACCGCGCATTTTAGTGTGTTTTGCGGAGGTTAGGCAAGTGTTTATTTGTGTTTCGTGCGCTGGTGGGCATTATTGGGGATGCTGCATTGAAGTTGAAACAATGGAGGACTACAATGTTTTGTTAAATATAGTGAATGAATGTTAAGCGATGGCGACGTTGGTTGGGGTTAGTCGTTTTGTATTCATTTAACTCATCATGTTAATTGTAAGGAGAATAATGATGTTGAACTTGGAACAAACTTTGCAACGTGTTATCCCGCTGGCAACCCAGTTGCGCCATGAATTGCACGCGCACCCTGAATTGTCGGGGCAGGAGGTGTGGACGAAACAGCGGTTGATGGATTTTCTGCACGAGCATTCTGGCTTGGAATTGTTTGACCGTGGGCATTATTTTTATGCGTTGTATCGCGGCAAAAGCAATGCGCCTGCGATTGCGTTTCGGGCGGATTTTGACGCGCTGCCGATTGAGGACGAAATTGACGCGCCGTATCGTTCGCAATGCGCGGGGGTGGCGCATAAATGCGGACATGATGGGCATTCGGCTACGCTTTGCGCGCTGGCTTTGACGGTGGAGGCGATGCAGCCTGAACGCTCGGTGGTGTTTTTGTTTCAGCCTGCGGAGGAGACGGGGGCGGGGGCGAAAACGTGTTTGGGGGTGTTTGATGAGCAGGATATTGGCGAGTTTTATGCGTATCACAATTATCCGGGCGAGCCGTTTAAAACGGTGTCGCTGCTGGCGGGGACGATTTGTTTAACGTCTAAGGGGTTGAGTTTGTTTTTTGATGGCAAGCCTGCGCACGCGAGCCAGCCTGAAAATGGGATTAACCCTGCTTATGCGATTGCGCGTTTGATTGGGGAGATTGAGCAAATTCAGGCTGATGAGTCGCTGTTTGAGGGGTTTATCCGCTGCACGATTGTGAATGTGCAGGTGGGCGAGGCGGCGTTTGGGGTGTCGGCGGGCGATGGGGTGCTGCGGCTGACGATTCGGGCGTATCACGAGCGGGATTTGGATAAGTTGGAGCGGCTGATTGTGGCGGCGGCGGGGGATTTGTGCGCGGCGCGGGGCATTGGGCTGCGCACGGAAAGCTGCGACCATTTTCCTGCAACGGTGAACGATGAGCGGGCGGTGGCGAAGGTGTGGGCGGCGTGTGAACGCGCGGGCGTGCCGATTAAGGAATTGCCTGTACCGTTTCGGGCTTCGGAGGATTTTGGTTGGTTTTTGAAACGGGTGCTGGGGGCGATGTTGTTTATTGGCACGGGGGAGACGGCTGACCCGCTGCATACGGTGCATTATGATTTTCCTGATGATTTGATTGAGGTGGGGGTGCGGACGTTTTTGGCGTTGGTGGAATCGGATAGGGTGTTGTGAAGCGTGGGGCAGCCTGAAAATAGGATTTCAGGCTGCCTTACAGAATGTCAATTTTGTGAATGTGATGGTGGGGATTATGATGGTTATGTTGGGCAAAACGGGGTGGGATATGTTGGTGCAAGGTTGGCGAGAGAGGCAGGTGTTAGAGCGATTAAACGCTGCGCCAACAAGCACTTGGCGATTGGTGGAGATGGAAATTAAAGTGAAAGGGAGCAAATTTTTTGGATTTGACTTTGGCTACTACACTAAGGTGATGGGTAATGAGTTGTATATTGAGATTGGTGCGGGTAGTTTGCAACCAGACAATTCGTGGCGGTTGCAGGTAAACGGGCAGTCTTTGCTGCTGGCGGTGGCGCGTGATGATGGGGAGGCGGTGGTGCCGTTGGATGGGGAGTTGAATTGTTTGCAGGGGTTAAGCAGTGCTGAGCGGGCGCGTTTGAAAGGGGAAATACAGCGGGCGGTGGAGGCAGGGGCAACGGGGAATATAATGGTTGAGGCAGCCTGAAAACGGGATTTCAGGCTGCCCCGGGCGTTCATCCCATCCACTATAATGCGTGTTCCCACCAACCCGAAACGGAGCGTAACCATGCAACACACAGCCACTTTGAACAACGGCGTAGCCATGCCCTTGCTGGGTTTGGGCGTGTTCCAAATGGCAGACAAAGCCGAGTGCGAACAAGCCGTACACGCGGCGATTGACAGCGGCTACCGCCTGATTGACACCGCCGCCAGCTATCAAAACGAAACGGAAGTTGGCAATGCGCTGCGTGCGCACGGCATTGACCGCAAAGAAATTTTCTTGACCACCAAATTATGGGTACACGGCAACAGTTACGAAGGCGCGAAAGCCCAGTTTGAACGCAGCCTGAACCGCCTGCAAACGGATTATGTGGATTTGTATCTCATCCACCAGCCCTACGGCGATGTGTTCGGCGCGTGGCGGGCGATAGCGGAATTGCAGGCGGCGGGCAAAATCCGCGCCATCGGCGTGAGCAATTTTTCCCCCGACCGTTTAACCGATTTGGCGGTGTTCAGCGGCATCAAGCCTGCCGTAAACCAAATTGAAGTGAACCCGTTTAACCAGCAGCTTCATGCCGTGCCGTTTAACCAAAGCGAGGGCGTGCAGCCGCAGGCATGGGCACCGTTTGCCGAAGGGCGCAACAATCTGTTTGCCCATCCCGCGCTGGCGCCGATTGCGCGAACGCACGGCAAAAGCATCGGGCAAGTGGTTTTGCGTTGGCTGGCGCAACGCGGAGTGGCAAGCGTTGCCAAATCGGTGCGCCCCGAGCGCATGGTGGAAAACCAAGCCATTTGGGATTTTGAACTGAGCGAAGCTGAAATGCGCCAAATCACGGCGATGGACACCGCTACCAGCGCGTTTTTCTCCCACCGCGACCCCGAGCGCATCAAATGGCTGGCGGGGCGAGAAATGGATGTGTGAAACGGAACGGGCAGCCTGAAAAACGGGTTTGGGTTTCAGGCTGCCTTTTGTGTTGTGATTATTTTATTAAGGAACGGAAACGATGCGCCCTTTAACGTGTGAAATCCGCTTGGATTATTTGCGGGACAATTATCAATATTTGAAAGCGCTGCACGGCAACAAGCTGCTGGCGGTGATGAAGGCGAACGCTTATGGGCACGGGGCGGTGCAGTGTGCGCACGCATTGCATGATGCGGCGGACGGTTTTGCGGTGGCGTTTTTGGAAGAGGCGGTGGAGCTGCGCGAGGCGGGAATTACCAAGCCGATTGTGGTGCTAGAAGGGGTTTTTCAGGCTGCCGATTATGCGGCGGTGGCGGAATACCGCTTGTGGCCGGTGGTGCATTGTCAGGCGCAGTTGGAGGGGCTGCTGGCGTTTGATTGGCGCGAGCCGGCAACGGTGTGGTTGAAGATGGACAGCGGGATGCACCGCACGGGCTTTTTCCCGCATAACTATGCGGCGGCGTTTGCGGCGCTGCGCCAGAGCGGCAAGGTGGGGGAGATTGTGAAGATGTCGCATTTTGCCTGCGCGGACGAAGCCGAGCGGGGGATGACCCAAATGCAGTTGGAGGCGTTTGACTTGGCTTGCGCGGGGCTGGACGGGGCGGAGAGCTTGGCGAATTCGGCGGCGATAATGGCGTATCCCGAGGCGCGGCGCGATTGGGGGCGGGCGGGGCTGGCGTTGTATGGTGTGGACCCGTTCGGCGCGTTTTCAGGCAGCCTGAAACCGGTGATGCGCTTGAA
The DNA here is from genome assembly GCF_016623605.1 of Kingella bonacorsii. Taxonomy (NCBI): domain Bacteria; kingdom Pseudomonadati; phylum Pseudomonadota; class Betaproteobacteria; order Neisseriales; family Neisseriaceae; genus Kingella; species Kingella bonacorsii. The sequence continues at coordinate 547,313 of NZ_JAEHNZ010000002.1, forward strand.
AAGCGAGGTGTTCGCCGAGCGAGTGTTGCAGCCGCACGAGCCGATTGGCTACGGCGCTTCGTTTTACACCAAGCGTTCCACGCGGGTGGGCGCGGTGGCGGGGGGCTATGCGGACGGCTATCCGCGCCGCGCCGCGAGCGATACGCCGGTGGCGATTGACGGCGTGCGCAGCCGTTTGATTGGGCGGATTTCCATGGATATGCTCACGGTGGATTTGCAGCAGGCGGATATGGGCGTGGGCAGCGAGGTGGAGCTGTTTGGCGACATCATCAGCGTGAACGAAGTCGCCGCGGCGGCGGGGACGATTGCTTACGAGGTGTTGTGCAATGTGAAGCGGGCGAAGCGGGTTTATAGTTGATTAGAATTTCAATGATACGGCGTTGCCAACGCCCTGATGTACTATTCGTACACGGCTCTCGTTGTCGCCTTGTCTTATTTTTATTTTAATCAACTATTATTTGGCGGCAGCCTGAAAATGGGGGAATAGGTTTTTCAGGCTGCCTATGCGCGCTGGTTTGCCGGAGGCAGCCTGCGGAGCGTAGCGGAGTTGCGAAGCTAAAACCATGCGGTGCATTCGCCTTTATCGGGCAAACATGGCACAATGCGCTGTTTTTTCAGGCTGCTGTATGTTAATGGATAATAATTAAGGCAGTCCGACCCCATTCCAAAGGATGTAACCATGCTTAAACACTCTTTTCTCGCCGTTGCCGCGCTCGCCCTGCTTGCCGCGTGCGCGGGCGACGGCAGTTCCAAAAATCCCGCGATGAAAGCGCAGGGAAGCTGGAAAGAAATCGGCAAAATCAACGAGGGCAACATCGATGTGTCCTACGATACGGGCAGCCTGAAACGGCAAGGCGACACCGCCACGCTCACCGACCGCAAATACGTGCACAAGCCCAGCAAAGAAAGCTACCGCAACACGCCCGAATACAAATACGCCATCAGCCAATGGGCGTTCCAATGCGACGCGCGCAATTTCCGCATCACGCAAGCGCAGTTTTTTAACGACAAAGGCGTGTCGCTCGCCAAGCACCAATATTCCGCCGGCCAAACGCGCTACGAAACCGCCCTGCCCGACACCCCCGCCGCCAGCCTGCTGAACATCGCGTGCGCGCCGAAAACCGCCAAGTAGTCCGACCAATCGTTACCAACAGGCAGCCTGAAAGCCGATTTTCGCTTTTCAGGCTGCCCTTGCAATCAACCAACCTATTGTTTTTGTTTACAGAGAACCACCATGCCCAATCTAACCGTTTACAACACCCTTACCCGCCAAAAAGAACCTTTTGCCCCGCTCAACCCGCAAAACGTGCGCATGTATGTGTGCGGCATGACCGTGTATGACTACTGCCACCTCGGGCACGCCCGCGTGCTGGTGGTGTTTGACATGATTGCCCGCTGGCTGCGCCAACACGGCTACCCGCTTACCTACGTGCGCAACATCACCGACATCGACGACAAAATCATCGCCCGCGCTAATGAAAACGGCGAAACCATCCAGCAGCTCACCGCCCGCTTCATCGCCGCCATGAACGAAGATTCCGACGCGCTGGGCGTGCAACGCCCCGATGTTGAACCCAAAGCCACCGAACACATCGCGCAAATGATTGCCATGATTGAGCAACTCATCGCCAACGGCAAAGCCTACGCCGCCGATAATGGCGACGTGTATTACGCCGTGCGCGAGTTCCCCGCCTATGGGCAGCTATCGGGCAAATCGCTGGACGACTTGCGCGCCGGCGAGCGCGTGGAAGTGGACGGCTTCAAGCGCGACCCACTGGATTTTGTGCTGTGGAAAGCCGCCAAACCCGAAGAGCCGCATTGGCAAAGCCCGTGGGGCAACGGACGACCAGGCTGGCACATTGAATGCTCCGCGATGGGCGACGAACTGTTTGGCGACACCTTTGACATCCACGGCGGCGGCGCAGATTTGCAATTTCCCCACCACGAAAACGAAATCGCCCAAAGCTGCGGCGCACACCACGGCATCAGCGGCGAACACGCGCCCCACGCCGCGCACAAAATGATTGACAGCCATGTGAAATACTGGCTGCACAACGGCTTTATCCGCGTGGACAACGAAAAAATGTCCAAATCGCTGGGCAATTTTTTCACCATCCGCGACGTGCTGAAAAAATACGATGCCGAAGTGGTGCGCTTTTTCATTTTGCGCGCCCACTACCGCAGCCCGCTCAACTACTCCGATGCCCATTTGGACGATGCCAAACACTCGCTCACCAGCCTGTATAACGCCTTGGGCAACGTTGCCCCTGCCGCATTTGTATTAAGCGAACACGCCAACGACTACACCCGCCGCTTCTACGCCGCGATGGACGATGACTTTGACACCGTAAAAGCCGTTGCCGTGTTATTTGAATTGGCAAAAGAAATCAACAAAACCCAATCTGCCGAACTTTCAGGCTGCCTGAAAGCCTTGGCAGGCGTGCTTGGATTGCTGCAACGCGAACCCCACGAATTTTTGCAAAGCGGCGCAGCGGATAACGGCTTATCAGCAGACGCGATTGAAGCCCTGATTGCCCAACGCAACCTTGCCCGCGCCAACAAAAATTGGGCAGAATCCGACCGCATCCGCGATGAACTCGCCGCGCAAGGCGTGGTGCTGCGCGATGCGGGCGGCGAGACGACTTGGACGCGGGAGTAGGCGGGGCGATTGTTTGTATTAGCTTGCAATGAAATCAAGGCAGCCTGAAAACGGATGATGATGATGCGTTTTCAGGCTGCCTTTGTATGTGGCAAAGCAAGTAGGGGGGGGGCGGCGGCTTTGCCACGCACCATTTAAGCATGGTGAGACGGTGCATGAGCAAGCTCACGCCCCCTACTGTGGATGCCCCCAAACATTTTCAGGCTGCCTCAGCAATCCAAGGCAGCCTGAAATCTTATTGTTTGTGAACGCGAATGTTGGCTTATTTCGTTGCCGTAGTTGCCGCAGCCGAAGCCTCAGCAGCTTGCACGGGCGCGGCAGATTTGAACCATTTTTGGTAAATCTTGTCAAACGTGCCATCTGCTTTCACTTGCTCTATGCCCGCGTTAAGTTGTTTGAGCAATTCGGGCTTGTTTTTGGCAACCGCCAGCGCGTAATAACTTTTGGGCGATGTTGGGTCAACAATCACGCGCAATTTTTGGTCTTTGTAGTTATTGGCGTAATAAGTGAGCGGCGCGTAATCGCTAAAGGCGGCATCCACCTCTTTGCGCATCACTTGCTGCACCGCCGACCACACGCTGGTGTTGTGCACAATAGAGCCATTGCCTGCTTGTATTTGTAACACCATGTCTTCGCCCACGGAGTCTTCTACAATCGCAACTTTTTTGCCTTTTAAATCATTGGTGGAAGTGATGGGGCTGCCTTCTGGCACCAATATCGCTTGCGTAGTTTCAAAGTGGGAATTGGTGAAATCCACCAAGGCTCTGCGCTCGTCTGTAATAGAAATCGCCGATACTGCCAAATCTGCCCCTTTGCCCAAGCCTTCCAGCATTCCTGTGAAATCGTGCGGGATAAAGTTGGGGCGGAAGCCTTGTTTGTCGCCGATGGCGGTAACCAAGTCAATACCAAAGCCCGAAGGGCGGTTATCCGCATCTGCCATCACAAACGGGGCAATCCCGTTGATGTCAAAGTAAACATTGTAAACAGGGCGCGTGTCATTAACCGCCACATCGGAGGCCACTTTGGGCTCGGCAACTTTTTGCACTTCGGATTTGCCGCAGCCAAGCAATGCCAATACGGCAACTAGGGGAATTAAACGTGTCATTTTCATAATTTATCTTTCGCGTTTTCAGACTGCCTCAGATTATTTGCGCAGGCTAATTACAATCGCTGCGCCGCGGTTGCGCCAAGTAATCGGAATCACAAACGAACGGTCTTTGCGGGGCAATAAAATTTCATCGGGCGCGCCGCGCAACACGATGGGCACAGAAATTTCAAATTCTTCGCCAAATTCGCTACGGGCATTGCCCGCAATGGTATTCGCCACTTCGCCCACCAAGTCCACCATCAAGGCTTCGCTGGTGTCTTTTTCGCCAATCAATACCAATAAGCGTTCCAGCAATTCTTTGGGGGCGGTGAAATACACCACGCCTTGATTTTTGCCTGAAATGGCAATCACGCCCGTGAAATCTTTGGCAGAGGGGATTTTGTTTTCAATCAAATAGGGCGTGCCCACCACCAACTCTTCGCCCGCAATCATTTGCGCAAAATATTTTTGCACACCGTCCAAAAAGACTTGTAATTTTTCTTCTTTCATAATCAAACTCCTTGGTTCAAAAGGGTTTTAGCGCCGCTGAAACTTGCTTTGCTTGTTTTCAGGCTGCCTTGTTTCGTTTGTCTGAGGCAGCCTGAAAAAGGGTGGTTAATCTTCCAACATCTCGTTTAAGGCTTGGAACAACTCTTCATCCGAAAAAGGCTTGTAGAGAAAACCGCGCGCACCCAGTTGCAAGGCTTTGATGCCTGTTGCTTTGTCGGAAAGGGCGGATACCACAAGGATATTGGCGTTTTCATCTAGGCTGGTGAGCTGGTAAATGCACTCCAAGCCGTCCATTTTGGGCATGGTTAAATCCATGGTAACCACATCGGGATGATGCTGGCGATAGAGCGCGATGGCTTCTTCGCCATTGGCAGCGGAGGCAACCACTTCAAAATCCATCGTGCCCGAGCCGCGCGAAATGCGATTACGGATAACGTTTGAGTCATCAACAATCATGATGCGTTTAGACATAAAATCAAATCCTTATCTTAACTTTGGCAGCGTGAAGCTGAATCGGGTGTAGCCATGCAAGCGGCTGGCAACGTTTACCGTGCCGCCCAGCGATACGATGCGGTCTTTAATAATATCCAAGCCCACGCCGCGCCCTGCGTCTTCGGTGCTTTTTTCGGCAGTGGAGAAGCCTGGGGTAAACAGCAAGGAAATCAGCGCACGCTTATCCAGCTTGGTGGCTTCTTCGGCGGTGTATTTGCCCAATGCCACCGCTTTTTGCGCGATGGCGGCGTAATCAATACCGTTGCCGTCGTCTTCAAAGGTGAGCAAGAATTTGTCGCCTTGGTCTTTCAGGCTCATGTGAACGTGTCCCACGGGCAATTTGCCGCGTTGGCTGCGCACTTCGGGCGTTTCAATGCCGTGTACCACTGAATTGCGCAAGAGCTGAATGGCGACTTCGTTTACGATGCCATCCACTTTGCTGTTGCCTGTGGTTTCCAAGCCACTGTATGTGAACGCTGCTTGTTTGTGGTTGCGGGCGGCGATGTCGGCAATAAAGCTGGCGTAGCGCGCATTGGGGTTTTGCGCGGCGGTGGATTGCCCTGTGTTGCTCATCACCACGGGCGCGCCACCGCCAATTTTGGCGAGCAAGTCTTCAATGGTGTGGTTCAAGCGAATCAACTCTTCCAGTTGCACCGCCAAGCCCAAGAAGTTTTCGCCCGATAGTTTGGGCATTTGTTTCAAACGGTTGAGGTTGGTTTCAAAGTTTTCTGCCATAGTGGTAAAGCCACCCAGTTTCAAAGCGGAAGATTCGCCTTTCATACTGTGCACTTCGCGGTAAATGGCGTTCACTTTTTCGTGCAGCGAGCTGGTGTTGTCGCTTTGCGATTTCAATACGGTGTTGATGTTTTGAATGTGTTGATTGGTGTTGTCAATAAAGTCATTGAGCAAGGTACGGTCGGTGTGCAAAATATTGCTCAACATTTCCAGTTGCACGTCATTTTGCTCGCGCTCTTGTTCCATTTTTTGTTGCAACAGCACAGCATTGGTTACATCTTCCACGTTTACCAACACGCGGGCAATGTCTTTGCCGTGATATACGCGGTGGAAGTTGAAATCCAGATAGCGTTCTTTGTCGTCAATTTTCACTTTTTGGTGAATCAAGGGGTTCAAAGAAGCAATCAAACGTTCTTTGGTGCGGGGGTTGTAGAGCTGCCCCACGAAGTCGTTGGTAGTGTTCAAGTCGTTTGCGTTAATCAAGTTGCTTAACACATCCAGCAAGTTTTTGCCGCCCACATTTTTTTGACCAATCAGGCTTTCCAGTTGTTTGGAGTATTGCGAACCAATGGTTAAGTCTCTATCCAGCAGGAACAGACCTGTGGTTACGGTGTCCATAATCTCGGTGGTTTCTTTTCTTGCTTCGTCGGCTAATTTATCGGCGGTGAGCAATTTGCGGATGAAGTAGAACAAGAACAGCGCAAGGTATAACACCGCGCCCACAATGCCGAAAATCTCTACGTTTCTTAATTGGTTGGTGCGGTCTTCCAATTTGGCACGTTTGCTTGCCAGCAAGAAATTGGAGATTTCGGTGAAACGGGCGTTGTTGTTTTGCAAACTCAATAGAGCGGTATTGAGCAATGCGCTATCGGCTGCGGGGTCATTAGCAGCTTTTAAGTAGGCATCAACAGATGGTTTGGCATCTTTCCATTTTTTAACCATTTCTGCCATCAATTTCTTTTTAACCCCTTTATTGGAAGCGTCCACCAGATATTGTTTGCCATCAATAGAAGTGTAGTCGCCACCTTGAGCGGTGGCTTGCAGCGAGCGCGAGAAGATGTCTTGCGCTTCTTTCAAGCGTTTTAACGCGCCTTGCACCACGGGGCTTTGCGGGTCTTGGTGGGTGTTCAGTTGCAGCAGCTGAATGTTTTCCAGCATTTCGCCGTAGGAGTTTGCCATCTCGCTGGTAATGTAGCTTTGGATGGAGTCTTCCTCGATTTCGCTGGAAATATTGTTGGCGTAAATCAGCAGGGCTGCGAGTAGCACAACAAAGAAACCGATTGAGATAATCATCCCGCGATACCGATTCAAGCCAACGGATACATTGGCTTTGGGCGTAGTATTGTCGCTCATGGATTTTCCTTTATAGAAGTAAAAAAGTGTGTTTTCAGGCTGCCGGGAGGTGCAGGCTAAACGGGATGGCGCTCATCCGTTGAATCAGGCGGGCAAGTTGCACGGCACGCCGAACCGGTGCGGTTAGGTTGGTTTTATGGCTGGGGGCGATATGTGCAGCGGCATCGTGTAAACATGCTGCTTCTTGCCTTATCAAAAGTTTGCAAATTATTACAGAAAGCCTTGCGGGAAACAAGCTGGGCAAGGGCGGGCTGTTGAAATTTTGGGGCTTTAAATAGGCGGCAGGTGTTTTACAAGCAAGAAGCGTGCATGTTTGTGTAAAGATTGGCGGAGTGTGGTGCGGGGGTGCCTGCGGTGGTGGGGCTGTTATAATTTTGTTTTTGTTTGCGGGGTTGATGATGAACGATGCTTGGCAAGATGTTTGGCAACAGGGGCGCTGGCAAGGCGCGGCGCAAATGCACTCGCCCAACTGTTGCCCGCGCCCTGACGGGGAGACGGTGAGCTTGGTGGTGTTGCACAATATTTCGTTGCCGCCGTTTGAATATGGCACGGGCGCGGTGCAAAAATTGTTTACCAACCGGATTCAGGCTGCCGAACATCCGTTTTTTTCGCTGCTGACGGCGTTGCGCGTATCCAGCCATTTTTTTGTGGCGCGGACGGGGGAAGTGGTGCAGTTTGTGTCGTGCGACGAGATGGCGTATCACGCGGGAGTGTCGGCGTTTCGCGGGCGCGAGAGGTGCAATGCGTTTTCCATCGGCATTGAGCTGGAAGGCTGCGATTTTGAGCCGTTTGCGGCGGCGCAATATGCGGCGTTGGCGCGGCTGCTGGGCGCGGTTGCGGCGCGGTATCCGATTGAGGCGGTTACGGGGCATCAGGACATTGCGCTCGGCCGCAAGACTGACCCGGGGCATTTTTTTGATTGGGATGCGGTGCGGGCGATGGGGTTTTGCGTGGATAGGAACGAGTAGGTTTCAGGCTGCCTTGGATGTTGAGGCAGCCTGAAAAGCATTTGGACGGCTTATTTTTGCTGTTCAAACGCGCTGATTTCGTGCACTTTGGGGGCGTAGCTGCTGTGTGCGTCGTGGCGCAGGTTGAGCCAGATGTCCACCAATGCCCATGCGGCAGGGGCGGCGATGACGTTTTGCCCCATGCACAGGATTTGCGCGTTGTAGTTTTCTACTGCGCCGCGCACGCTGGTTAAATCATGCGCGGTGGCGGCGCGGATGCCAGCCACTTTGTTGGCGGCGATGGCGGTGCCGATGCCTGTGCCGCAGATGAGGATGGCGCGCTCGGCTTCGCCTGCGGCGACGGCTTGGGCGACGGCAAAGGAGAGCTGCGGATAGCTGGTGTCGGTGGACATATCGCGCAGGCTGCTGATGCGTGGGTCGGCGGCGAGGTGGGCTTGGAGGGCATTTTTCAGTTCCATGCCGTTGGCGGGGGCGGCGATGATGAGTTTCATGGGATGTCCTTTTTGGGTTGGGGGATGGTTGGGGTGGGATTTTAACCTTGCGCGTTGTGCTGCGGACTCCCCCTTTGGCTTTGCATCAGTTCGCATGACTAAATCAAAGATTCAGACAAAGGGGCAAGGCTGCTTAATTATGTGGCGGCAGCCTGAAAATGGGGAATGGCTGTGGGCAGGCGGTGTTACTTGGCGGCAAGCTGTTGCTGCGTCACGGCGCGACAAGGAGCAAATTTTGCCGGAATGGCGGATGCTGCACGGGGTACAGGGGCTTGCCCCTGCTCGTGGCAGGCGGCGAAACGCCTGCGCGGGCGGAAAATCAGCGATGGGCAGCCTGAAAGCTCGTTTCCATTTTCAGGCTGCCTATCTGTTGTGTTGCGGCAGCCTGAAAAGCGTTTGGGTGAAACAGTGAGGCGGTGGGTTGCGTTATTTGGGCGGCGCTGGGCGGGTTTCAGGCTGCCTTTATGCTTTATTTCACTGCGGCGGATTGCTTGGCGAGGCGGTACCATTTTTGCGCTTCGCGGGGGTTTTTGTTTACGCCCAAGCCGTATCGGTAGAGGTCGCCGAGGGCTTGGAAGCTGGGGGCGGTGATGTGGTCTTGGCGGGTGGTGTGTTTGAGATAGAGGGCGCGGGCTTGGGCGAAATCGCGTGGCACGCCTAGCCCTTGTTCGTAGAGTTTGGCAAGGCGGTATTGCCCTGTGATGTCGTTGTTTTGGTCGGCTTGTTGGTAGTAGGCGGCGGCTTGGGCGTAGTCTTGGGCTACGCCGAGCCCGCGTTCGTAGATGATGCCGAGATAGAGGGCGGATTTTTTGTCGCCTGCTTGGTAGGATTGTTGCAGCAGGGCGAGGGCTTTGGGGTAGTCAAACGCTGTGCCGCAGCCGTTGAGGTATTGCACGGCAAGGTTGCGCCTAGCTTGGCGGTTGCCTTGCTGCGCGGCTTTGCTGCTCCATGCGAGGGCTTGGGCGCAGTCTTGGGCGATGCCGAGGTTGCTGTTTAAATAGGCTTCGCCAAGGCGGGCTTGGGCTTCGGGGTTGCCTTGCTGGGCTTGGGTTTGGATTTGTGGCAGCGTTATCGGTGCGGGGGCGGCGATGGCGAGCAGGGGCGTTAGGATAAGGGCGGCGAAAAATTTGGCTGGGGGCATGGCGGTTCCTTTGGGGCAGCCTGAAAACGGGGTAATCCTATTTTCAGGCTGCCTCTGTTTAATCCTGCAAACTCAATTCAACGTGCGTGGTTTCCGCCGCGTCATACGCTTCCACGATTTTTTGCACCAGCGGATGGCGTACCACGTCTTCGCTGGTGAAGGTGTGGAAATATAGCCCTTCCACGTCGCGCAGTTTTTCTTTGGCATCGCGCAAGCCTGATTTGATGTTGCGCGGCAAATCCACCTGACTCAAATCGCCCGTAATCACCGCTTTCGCGCCAAAGCCGATGCGCGTTAAAAACATTTTCATTTGCTCGGGGGTGGTGTTTTGCGCTTCATCCAAAATCACATACGCGCCGTTGAGCGTGCGCCCGCGCATATAGGCGAGCGGGGCGATTTCAATCAGCCCTTTTTCCATCAGCTTGGTTACGCGGTCAAAACCCATCAGGTCATACAGCGCGTCATACAGCGGGCGCAGGTAGGGATCAACCTTTTGCGCTAAATCGCCCGGCAGAAAGCCCAGTTTTTCGCCCGCTTCCACGGCGGGGCGCACCAGCACGATGCGTTCGATTTGGTGTTTTTCCATCGCGTCCACGGCGGCGGCAACGGCAAGATAGGTTTTGCCCGTGCCTGCGGGCCCGAGACCGAACACGACATCGTGGTTGAGCAAGGCGCGGATATAGCCGTTTTGGCGTGGGGTGCGCCCGCCGATGTTGCCGCGCTTGGTGTGGAAATGGTAGGCGTGGTTGTCGTTGCTGCGTTCAACGTGTTGCGCGTCGGCGGTTTTGGCTTCCACGGCGGCAAGCTGGATGTCTTCGGCGGTTAGGTCGCGGCTTTGTGCGGTGTCGGCGAGCGCGAGCAGGGCGCGGCGGGCGGCGTGGGCGTGCTCGCCGATAAAGGTGAAATCGGCGAAGCGGCGGCTGGCTTGCACGGCCAGGGCTTTGCCCAGCGCGGCGAGGTTTTCGTCCAGCGCGCCGCACAGGCGTTGCAAGGTGGTGTTGTCGATGTCGTCAAATTTTAGGCGGACGGTGTGGGTCATAAGGGTTTCCTTGTTAATACAAAATAGGCGGATTTTGCTCCTTTTTGGCGCGGATTAGAACCGCTAATTCTTGCAGGCGGGCGATGTTTTCGTTGATTTGCCCGATGACGGCAGAGGGGCTTAGCTTGCCCGTTGCGCCCAGCGCCCAAACCAGCAGATAGGCTTGCAGCAAAGCCTGCCGCCATGAATATTCTTGGGTGGGCGTTTTGCCGTAGCGTTCCAGTTCGTCTTGCGCGTCGTTTACTTGCGCGCCGTCCAAGATTTCTTGCTTGGCTGGGGGGCAGGTTGGGCAGGGCGGGTAGTTTTTTGGAACATGGTTACGCCGATTGCGTGGCATGAATGTTTATGGGCGGGGGTGGGTTTGAGGCAGCCTGAAAACAGGTTTTATGGCTTTTCAGGCTGCCTATTTCGTCTGCCGCGCCTGCCATTGTTGGATGCACGGGGCTCTAAAACGTTCCTGATCGACTTGGAATTTTTTCGGCAGCATCGGGCTGCGCAGTTTGGGCAGGCGGTTTTGGGCAAGCAGTTCGCCGATAAGCGAAACGTCTTTCAGGTTGCGCGTATCCATCAGCTCCAAGCCTTCCAGCTGCGGCATTTGTTCCAAGCCGTTCAGGCTGCCGATGGCGGGGTTGATTAAATCGATGCTGGTAAGGTTTTTCAGGCTGGTGAATTCGGTCAAATCTTTGCCTTTGTAGGAATACAGGCTCAAAAGCCTCAAGCCCGCCGCCTTGCCGATGTTGATGATGTGTTTGGGGTCGGTGGGGTTGGCTTGCAGCGATTCCAAAGCGATGAAGCGCGAAACGTCCAGCCGGGGCATTTGTTTGTCCCAAATACTTAAATTTTTCAGCTTGGGCATGGCGTAAAGCTGTTCAACATTTTTGATTTCGGTGGTTTCCCGCGGCAGTTCGTTTATCCACAGTTTTTCCAGCTCAGGATAGAGGGCGAGCGGGGCGAAATCGACGGCGGCGGGCCGGCGCATCAGCGCGCTTACTTCTGCGCTGTCTGCTTTGCAAAAGGGGGAATAGCCGATTTGCAAACCGGCGCGGTGCTGTTTTGCCAGCAATACGCCTTCTTCCAAAAAATTGGCGGGGACGACGATATCGTTAATCGGGTGGAGGGGTCTGTAGGTCTAGTTGTGGTAGATAAATTTGTTCACGGTTTTTCCTTTGCGGCGGGTTGGGGATTGGGTTTCAGGCTGCCTTTTGTGGCATGAGGCAGCCTGAAATGCGCTGCGCGTTGGCGCGTTGGCGATATTGAGGCAGCCTGAAAAGCAAAAACAGATTTTCAGGCTGCCTCAACCGCCCGCTTCCTGCCCGTTCAACGGCAGATACACATCCAAAATCGCCTGCCCGTATTTGGCGATTTTGGCATCGCCCAAGCCGTAGATAGGCGGCAGGTCGGCAAGGGTGCGCGGCTGCTGTCGGATGATGTCTTGCAGGGTTTTGTCGCCGCAAATCATGTAGGCGGGAATGTTTTCGCTGTGGGCTTGGTCTAGCCGCCATTGGCGCAGGGCTTGCCAGATGCGCTCTTCGCGCTCGGTGCGCAGCCATTGTGTTTTCAGGCTGCCTGATTGGGTGGCTGCTTTGTCGCGTTTGAGCGGGCGCAGCATGATGCTTTGCTCGCCTTTTAACACGGGCAGCGCGGCGGGGGTAAGCATTAGGGCTTGGTGGTGCGTGGGGTGGGCGGCGATGAGGTTTTGCCCGATGCATTGGCGGATGATGTTGCGCCAGTTTTTATCGGTTAAGCCTGCGCCGATGCCGAAGGTGCTGAGTTGGTGGTGTTGGTTGCGGGTTATCCAGTCGTCTGCTTTGCCGCGCAATACGTTAATCACATAGCCTGCGGCGTATTGCTGCCCGACGCGGTAGATGCAGCTTAGTAGTTTTTGCACCAGCTCGGTGGCATCAAAGCGGATGGGCGGGTGCTGGCAGTTGTCGCAGTTGCCGCAGGGTTGGCTTTCTTCGCCAAAGTGGCGCAACAGCAACACGCGGCGGCATTCGGCGGTTTCGCAGATGTCAAACATGGCGTTGAGCTTTTGCAGCTCAATCTGCTTTTGCTGCTCGCTGACGGTGCTTTCTTGGATGCGCTCGCGCAGCAGCATTAGGTTGTTCATGCCGTAGCACAGCCAGCTGGTTGCGGGCAAGCCGTCGCGCCCTGCTCGTCCGCTTTCTTGGTAAAAGTGTTCAATGCTTTGCGGCATATCCAGATGGGCAACATAGCGCACGTCTGGCTTGTCTATGCCCATGCCAAAAGCAACGGTGGCAACGATGATGATGTTGTCTTCGTGGGTGAAGCGGTGTTGGTTTTGGCTGCGGGTTTGGATGGGCAGGCCTGCGTGATAGGGCAGCGCGTTGAGCCCGCTGTCGCATAAATATTGCGCGATTTCTTCCACACTTTTGCGGCTTAGGCAATAGACGATGCCGCTTTGCCCTGCGGCTTGTTTTTGGATGAAATCCAGCAGTTGTTTTTTGCCGTTTTGCCGTTCTATCACTTGGTAATGGATGTTGGGGCGGTCAAAGCTGGATATAAACTCGGCGGCATCGCCAAGCTGCAAATAGTGTTTGATGTCTAGGCGGGTTTGGGCATCGGCGGTGGCGGTGAGGGCGATGCGGGGGATGTGGGGATAACGCTGGGCGAGGATGCTGAGCTGTTGGTATTCGGGGCGAAAGTCGTGCCCCCATTGGCTCACGCAATGGGCTTCGTCGATGGCGAATAGGCTCACGGCGGTGTGGTCTAAAAAGCGCAGGAATTTTTCGGTGGTGAGCCGCTCGGGGGAGACATACAGCAGTTTCAGGCTGCCTGCGTCGATGTCTTGGGCGATTTGGCGGATGGTGTCGGCGGGCGTGCCGCTGTGCACGGCGGCGGCATGGATGCCCACGGCGCGGGCGTTGGCAACTTGGTCGTCCATCAGGGCAATGAGCGGGGAGATGATGATGGCGACACCTTGGCGCATCAGGGCGGGGATTTGGTAGCACAGGGATTTGCCGCCGCCTGTGGGCATCAGCACGAAGGCGCTGTTGCCTTGGGCGATGGTGTCGATGATTTGGGCTTGGTTGCCGCGAAAATTGGGGTAGCCGAAGGTGTCTTGAAGGATTTGCTGGGCGGGGGTCATAGGGCTGATGGGGGATGGGGAACGGGGGATTTTAGCATTGGGGCAGCCTGAAAACGGGTTATTGGCTTTCAGTCTGCCTTGGGGGATTAGCGGGGCGGGTTAATTGGATAGGTGGGGATGTGCGGCAGTTTGTTTTGCGGCTTGGGGCCGGTGATGCAGTGCTGCCAAACCGTCCAAAACCGCGCGCCGCGGCGGGCGTATCGGGGGAGCTGCGTCCACGGGACTTGCGGGTGCTGGTGGTGGGCGAGGTGGTAGTGGTAGTTGAGAAAAAACAGGCGCACGGGCTTGGGCACGATTAAATTCCACGCGCCGTTGTGGGCATCCAGCGGCGAGAAGGCGTGGTCGGTATATTGCAGGTTGCTCCATTGCCAGCCGAACACGGCGTAGCACAGCAGCCATGATTGCCATGTCAAATCCAGCAGCGTGAACAAGGCAGCCTGAAAAGCGATGGCACCCCAGATTTCGGCTTTGGCGGCGAGCGGCAAGGCGTTGAGCGCGCCGATATAGTTGCTTGCGCCCGTCTGCTCGCCGCCTTGCTTGCCGAACGCTTGGCGCAGGGCGTTGCCGACAATGCGCGGGGTGAGTGAAAAGACAACCGCGCCCAGCACGGCGGTCGCCCAATACACGCCGGTGTAGATGGCATACCATTGGGCGTATTTGAGCCAGCGGATGTCTTGCGGGTGCAGGATGTCAAATTGCTCGGAGGGGCTGCGGTTGTTTTGGTGGTGCACGAGGTGGAAGGTTTTTTGCAGGGTGTAGCCCGTGGGAAACCATGCGGCGGCGTAACGCCCTGCACAGCAGTTGAGGGTTTGGTTGGCGGCGAAGATGCCGTGCACACTTTCGTGCAGCAGCGAAAACAGCGTGTTGTTGCTCAACGAGAACAGCAGGGCGGCGGGCAGGGCGAAATACCATGCGGCGTGCGCGGCGGTGTGGAGCGCGAGCAGGTTGGCGAGGCTGGCGGCGGTGAGAATGGCGAGGTTGAGGCGGGTGGGGGGCATGGGGTGTCCTGTTTTTTTGGGGGGAGTAAGAGTAGAGGCAGCCTGAAAAGTGGTTCAGAATAACTAGAATGGATTTTGCCAGAACGTGCGTTGCGCCGCACGCCACGCTTGGGGTGGGTACATTGTGGCTGGCGTTTGAGGCAGCCTGAAAATGGTTTGTGTTTTGTGGTTAGCATTCGTTTAGCTTTAACCATGCGTCTCGTGCCGACGGGGCACTTCCTTTTCTTTGCTTCGCCAAAGAAAAGGAAGCAAAAGAAAGGCGACCCCGACGTGCAGGTCTGCTGCGCAGACTTCCCTCACTACGCATCCTTTTTTCGGCGCGTGCGAACTAGCCGCGCTGTGCGCGTCGTCGGACAAGCGCACGCTTGTTCCCGAAAAAAGAATGCTGCGTTCGGCTGAACGTAGGGGTGGGGGTGGCAGTATTAAACGTATGCGGTGGGATTAGGCAGCCTGAAATGCGGGTGTTGTAGGTTTGGTTTCATTGGAATGGTTTTTCAGGCTGCTTTTGGGGGCTGCGGGCAAGGGTTGGGCTGCAGTGGGGTGCAGGGGTTTGCCCTGCTCGTGGTAGGCGGCGAAACGCCCTGCGCCGGCGAAAGTTAGGCGAGGTTAAAAGGCAGCCTGAAAATGCAGACTGCGTGCGCAGCAAAGCTGCACACCCTACGGCTGAAATTCAATCTATCCAGCAAAAATCGTTTGGCGCAAGCCAAGCGGTTTTGTTTTTTCAGGCTGCCTTTTGGGATTGCGCTGTTCAGGCAGCCTGAAAACGACTAAATAAAACATTGCCTGATATTAACCAAGATTCCTGCATGCGCGGGAATGGCGGCGGGTAGATACATTTGTCGTTTGGTAAAGTTCAAATATTGTGTACCCCAAGGCAGCCTGAAAATGTGGGAAACCAAGCCGCTTATTCTGACCGCCCATCGGCTTGGGAAAGCCAATCCAGCAGGCGGGGGTCGGATTGTTTTAGCAAGTCGTAGGGTTCGGGCGGTTGTTGGGCGAGGGTGTAGGTTTTGTGGCTTTTGAGTGTTGTCCAGCGGTCTTGCTGGGGCTGGGGCGTTGCGCCGTTTTCTTCTTCAAAGACGGGGATGTAGCCTGTGGCTTTGATTTTGCGGGCGGGGAAGTTGATGCTGATGGCGGTGCCGTAGCCGCCGTTGCGCATATAGCTGCTGGAATCTGCGCCGATAAGGATGAATGCGCCGTGTTGCAGCCGGTATTTGTAGGCGTTGTGGCTCACGCCGTATGAGCCGCAGGAAAGCCAGTAGCCCAGATTGAGGGTGAGTGTTTGGTTTTTGATGACAAGGCTGTTGTTGCCCAACGGGTCTTCTAGGCAGGGGGTGTCGCGGCTGTGTTCAGTCGGCAGCCATGTGGCGCGGGCGGCGGGTTGGAAGCCGTTTGCACCGGCAAGCAATACGGTGAGACGGCGGGGGTTGAGGTTGAGTTCGGGCGCGCCGAGGCTTTCGTTTTTGATGATTTTGCGCGGGTCTTGTTGTTGCTCGATAATGACTTTGTCGGCGCGTCCGTCGCCGTTGAGGTCGCCGCTGGCTTGTTGGACGGTTTTCCATGCGGGGGCGGCGGTGGCGAGGCTGGGGAACAGGGCTAGGGCGAGGAGGAGGGCGGGTTTCATGTTGGGTTTCCTTGTGAACAGGGTTGGGGGGTGTAGGCAGCCTGAAAATGGGGAATAAGGCGTGTAAGGGGTTTTAGCTCCGCAACTCCGCTTCGCTACGCAGGCTGCCTCAAATGGCTATATCGCCGCCGCATCAATATACGGCACGCGCCCATCCAGCGGATAGGGTTCGCTATCAAACTGCACGGTAAACAATTGCCCGCCGCTGGGGATGCCGGCGTAATCGGCGAAGGCGGGGCGCAGCGGGTGGCGTTCGTGAAACGCGCCGATAAGATAATGCAGCCCTGTGCCGTGGCTGGCGCGGTAGGCTTGGCGCAGCAGGGCGCGGAACACGGCAAGATTATCGTTTTGCACCGCCATCAGCGAAAGATAGGCGTATTTTAGGGCTTCGCCTGCGCGGGGCAGGGGTGCGAGCGGGGTCAGCCTTGCGAGGGCGTTGTAAACGGGGCGGATAAACCGCCATGCGCCGTGGTAGGCATCAATGTGGAGTTGGCGAAACGCGCTTTGTTGCCAAAGGGCGAGCGTGCCGATGATGCTGCCGTTTGCTTCGGCAAGCAGGATGTTTTCAGGCTGCATGCCACGCAGCCGCCCGTTGTTTAAATCGCTTGCGTGGAAAATGGGGGCGAATTGGTAGCGGGCGTTTTCGCGGTTTAAAAAGGCGACAATATTTGCCCAATCGGTGGCGGTGGCGCGGCGGATGGCGATGGGATGCGGCGCGGCGATGGCGGGTTTTTGCCGGCCTAGCAGGATGAGCGGGGTGTGTACCGTGCCTTGCGCGTGGTAGGGCGGCAAGCCTGCGCGTTGGGCGGCGATGGTGGCAAGCGCGGCGCGGTTGTCTTGCAATATCATGGTTGTGTAAACAGCCGCGGGGTCGGCGGCGTGGCGTTGGCGCAAAAATTGATAGGCGCGGCGCAGGTGGATGCTGTTGCGGTAGGCGGTTTGCACGCGCAAGTCGGCAAGGTAAACGATGTTTTGCGCTTGCCCGTTGATGTAGGCGGGGAAACGATACCGCGCGCCCACGCCGGCCAGCGCGCCTGTTTGCGTGTCGCGCCCGACAAACACTTCCGCGCTTTGCCCCAGCACGCTGCACGCGGCAAAATAAGACGGCTCGCGCCGAAACGACAGCGACAACCCGCCTTGCTGCATGGGATTATCGCGCAGCAGTCGGCGCAAATCGGCATCATCGGCGGCTGAGGCAGCCTGAAAAGAGACTTGGGGCATGGCGGGCAAGGGTTGCGGGGTAAAGGTATAATTGTACGCATAAACTTGTTTTCAGGCTGCCGCTATGTTTCCCCGTTAGGCAGCCTGAAACGCGGTTCAACGCCATCCAAACCATTCCCAACCCAAGCAAACCATGTTCTCCACGCTCAAAACCATCTGGCAGGGCTTAACCCAAAAGGGCAAAGTCTTCCCGCACCAACTCGCTTTCACCCTGCTTATCCCGCTGCGCAATATCGCCCTGTCGCCACGGCAAGTGGTGGAGCGGCTGCATTTGTTGCCACAGCATCGCGTGCTGGAAGTGGGCTGCGGCGCAGGTTATTTCAGCCCCGCGCTGGCGCAGGCCGTGCCGCAAGGCGAATTGGTGCTGGCGGACATCCAGCCCGAAATGCTTGCCTACGCGCAAAAGCGGCTGGCAAAACGCCCAATCCGCAATGTGCGCTATTATCTTTGCCAAGGCACGCCTTTTGATTTCCCCGACCGCAGCTTTGACCGCATCGTGTTGATTGCCGTGCTCGGCGAAATTGCCGACCAAACCGCCTATTTGCAAGAGTTCCACCGCCTGCTGCGCCCCGATGGCATCGTGTCCATTTCCGAAACCGCAGGCGACCCCGACAAGCTCAGCCGCGCCCAACTTACCGCGCTGATGCAGGCGCACCAATTTGTCCTCACCCAAAGCTACGGCACGGAAAAAAACTACACCCTAAACTTTCAGGCTGCCTAACTCCATCCAAAAAAAAGGAACACCCATGTCGCTGAAAAACCATTGGTACATCGCCGCCACCGAAGCCGCCGTGCGCAAAAAACCGCAAGCCGTGCAAATCTTCGGGCAGCACTATGTCGTCTTCCACACCCAAAACAACCAATACGCCGTCCTGCTGGACTGCTGCCCGCACCGCAACGTTCCGCTATCGGGCGGCAAAGCCATCAGCGGCAACATAGAATGCCCCTACCACGGCTGGCAATTTGACGGCGCAGGCAAGCTCGCCCACATCCCCGCCACGCCCAGCTGCTGCCACGACGTGCACATCCCCACCGCCCACGCCATCGCCCAAGACGGCTACGTTTGGCTGTGCATCGGCGAACCCGCGCGCAAAAAACCGCTGCCCTTTCCGCACCTTAACGAAGCAGGCTGGACAACCTTTCGCATGAACAAACACTTCCACGCCCCCGTTGCCCAATGCCTAGAAAACTTCCTAGACTGCCCGCACGCCGTGTATGTGCACCGCGGCTTGTTCCGCAGCCCCACCCGCCAAGCCATGCAAGCCGAGCTGCGCTATCTGGATGACGGCGCAGAAGTGGAATACCACGGCGAGCCACGCCAACAAAGCGTGGTGTGGGACACCCTGCAAAACAGCCACACCCAAATGCGCCACACCGACCGCTTCATCGCCCCCAACACATCGCGCGTGGACTACATCTTCTCCGACAGCAAACACTACATCATCACATCATCCTGCACGCCAATTAACGACAACGAAACCCAAGTGCACACCGTCATCAGCTACAAATACGGCAAACTCGCCCCGCTGATTCGCCTGTTTTTCCAGCCCCTATCGCATATCATCATCGGGCAAGACATCAAAATGCTCAAACGCCAGCACGACACCATCCAGCGCTTCGGCGGCAAACCCCGCTTCTATCGTAGCCACGCCGATTTGCTGCTGCCCGCCATAGAAGCATGGCGCAAAGCGCTGGACGAAAACAGCCCCCCGCCCGAAGCCGGCAAAAGCGAGATGCAGGAGCTGTTTTTGTAACGGCGTGATTTTGCGAATGAGTGAACACCATGGCGCACGCCCAAAGGCAGCCTGAAACCCAAATGGAGCGTCGGCGGCTCGCCGACACATCGCCCGCCACACACAATCGCCATTTGGCAACGAGCCGTCGCCGCTCCATGCCAAAGGCAGCCTGAAACGTAGTTCAGCGTAGCTAAAATCCAACAAAACCAACCCCACTCCATCCGTTCAACATCCCCCCAACCATGACCCCCAACCGCCTGCTCGCCCTTCTCACCCTCCTCGCCACCCTCGCCTTCCACCTCTGGCAAAACTACTTCGCCCCACACGGCGGCAGCATCGCCCTACCCAAAAGCCTGTGGCTTGGGCTCACCCTCTACTGCTGGCTACTGCAACCCCCGCTCATCATCCGCCGCAGCCGCAATCCCCGCGCCCAAACCATCTGGCGACTCTTCTGGGCAATCATGCTCATCCGCGCCAGCGCCGAGCTATGGCTACTCTACGGCGCGCACCAATGGAAATACAGCTACGGTATCGCCCACGATCTCCTCTCCGCCGCCCTGCTTTACATCGGCGCCCGCCACGCCCAAAGGCAGCCTGAAAACGAACACAACGAGTTTCAGCGTAGCCCAAACCCCAAACGCCCCACGCCCGAAATCCAACACATGAACATCATCGCCACCATGTTCCTGTGCGAAGCCCTGTTTGCCTACTACATTTCTCACTTCAACGCCAACCAACCCCACGCCCGACTCTGGTTCATCAACTGGCAGCGCGCGCATCTGCCCAACCTTATTTTCACCCTTCTCAGCGAAGCCATCCTGCTAAAATGGCTGTACCGCATAGACCAATGGCTCAACCGACATGACTAACCCCCTAACCACCCACACCCAAACCCCACAAACCCTAAGCGAAGCCCAAATCGCCCAACTCTACACCCTATACCAAACCTACTACGGCGGCACCACGCCCGAGCTATTTTGCCGCGATTTGCAAGAAAAAGACCAAATCCTCATCCTGCAAGACGGCAACACCCCCGTCGGCTTCACCACCCTCAAAATCATCCGCGCCGAACACCAAAACCAACCCGTCCGCGCCGTCTTTTCGGGCGACACCATCATCCGCCACGAATACTGGGGCAGCCAAACCCTGCCGCTGGCATGGTGCGAACTCATCGGCAAAATCCAAGCCCGGCAGCCCCGCATCCCGCTTTACTGGCTGCTGATTGTGAAAGGCGACCGCACCTACCGCTATCTCAACGTGTTCAGCAAGCAATACTACCCCAACCGCAAAACCCCCACCCCACCCGAAATCCAAAGCCTGATGAACCAGCTCGCCCGCGAACGCTTCGGCGCGCACTACCTGCCCGAGCGCGGCATCGTGCACTACCCGCAATCGCAAGGACACCTCAAAGCCCGATGGCACAACAGCGCCGCCGGCCGCAACCCCGAAGCGCAGTTTTTCGCCGAAAAAAACCCGCACTACCAGCAAGGCGACGAACTCGTCTGCCTCGCCCTGCTGGATGCTGGCAACCTCAAATCCTTCGCCCTGCGCGGCTTTTTGGCAGGGCAGGCGGCGCAACAACAGGCAGCCTGCGGAGCGTAGCGGCGTTGCGAAGCGAAAACCGACAACCCCATTTTCAGGCTGCCTCATGCCATCAAGGCAGCCTGAAAGCCGCGTTTCATGTTTTCAGGCTGCCTCAAACCGTTAAGGCAGCCTGAAACCCAATCCGACAACTCCAATCTAAAAGGAGTCCCCATGCCCATCCCCGCCAAACTCAAAAAACGCTGGGACATCTATCCCACATTGGAAGACGTGCTTTCCGCCACGCAAAACCTGTCCGTCTCCCCCTTCGGCACAACCGAAAACGGGCTGCTGGACTTTCGCGGCATCAAACTGGAAAGCGGGTTGGACAAAAACTACGCGCAAACCTACGAACTGCCCGTTTCCCTGCACCGCGCCGATTTCAGCGGTTCAACGTGGACGTGCTTCACCATCAGCTCCACGATGGACGACGACGAAATCTGCAACATCACCGACTGCGTATTCGACGAGAGCAAATTCCACAACGGATTGGCATACCGTGTGGAAAACATCCGCAACTGCTCGTTCCATGCCTGCGTGTTCAAATACTGCGTCTATTTCAACACCATCGAAAACTGCACCTTCACAGGCATGAAAAAAAGCAATACCAAACTGAGATTTCTCTGCGATTCGATTAAAAACTGCCTGTTTGAAGGCGAAATGCGGAAAATCAATTTCGGCGGCTCGCCGCTGGAAAACTGCACCTTCAAAGGCACGCTGTATGACTGCTCGTTTGAAGGGCTGAACATTAATTCCGACAAATGGAAGCAGGGCTACGTCAGCCCCGACGAAGTGGATAACCGCTTCAATAATTTAGACTGCACCGAAGCCGAATTCATTATGTGCACCTTCCACAGCTTCTGCTATTTGGACAGAGTCAAACCCTCGCCGAACAACTGCTTGGTTCACATCACCGACGAATTGTTCGCCGAACTCAACCGCCTGATTGCCAGCCATGCCGATGCGGATTTGAAAGACAAGCTGCTCACCTATGCAAACTCGTTTTACCGCCCACATATCCAAACACCCTATAAGTTCGCCCACGCCGACGATTTCGTCCACGCCAACAAACCCGAAACCATCCCGTTTGCCCGCCAGCTTTACGATTTCGTCTGCCAAGCCGCCGAAGCCACCGGTTGCCGCGTGAGATAGTTTTGGCTGCGCCGAAGCTGCGCTTTCAGGTTGCCGCAACAACCACATTCCCTTACTCAACCCCAACTCAAACCATGACCTACAACTGGAAACACTACCCCCAAACCTGGTACGCCATCGCCATCGCCCACCAGCTCAAACCCAAGCAAATCCTATCAGGGCAACTGGGCGGCTTGCATTATGTTGTTTACCGCAGCGAAACAGGCAGCCTGAAAGCCGCCGATGCCTTCTGCCCGCACATGGGCGCGCACCTAAAAGGCGGCAAAGTCGTGCAAGAAGCCATCGCCTGCGGGCTGCACGGCTGCCACATCGCTCCGCAAAGCCAAACCCACGCCGCCGCCCCCGTAACTCAAGCCGTGCAGCAAGGCTGCTGCCTCTCCACCCGCGCATGGCACGTGATAGAACGCTTCGGGCTGGTGTGGCTCTATCCGCCCACGCCAGAAGCCCCCAGCATCCCCCCGTTCAACATGGTGAACGAACACGATCACCTGTGGACGCACACCGATCGCCTGATTGCCGCCGACTGGCGCGCCATGATTTGCAACGGCTTTGATATTTCCCACATGCAAACCGTGCACCAACGGCAAATCGTCGGCGAGCCACAGTTTTTCAGGCTGCCCGACAGCGGCAACCGCCCGCAAGGCTTTTATATGGACTACCAAAGCCGCGTGCTGCAACACGGCGGCTGGTCCAGCGCGGTTATCCAAAAACTGTCGGGCGGACGGCTCGCGCTGCGCCATACCTGCATCGGCACGGCGGTGATGGTGCAAAGCAAAGTGGGCGCGTTCCAAACCACCGGCATCTTTGCCACCCTGCCGCAAGACGCGCCCGACACCCCGCCCGAGCAACGCCGCACCCGCGCCTTTGCCGCCATCGCCGTGCCCAAAGCCGCGCCCTATGCCCGCGCCCAACTGCTTGCCGCCCGATTGCTGTATATCGCCTTTCTGCGCAAAGATTTTGGCGTGGTGGAAAATATGCGCATGCGGCTGGACGGCGTGGCAGACATCGGCGTGCAGCAAGTGAGCGCGTTTCAATCGGAATTGGCGGAAATCCAACCCGAGCCGTAAACCATTTCAGGCTGCCTTTTAGCCAGAGGCAGCCTGCATAGCGAAGCTAAAACGTATTCCGCGCCGCAAAGTAGGTCGGGCATTCATGCCCGACAAACCCCGACAAATGTGAACAATATCAGGCATCAATCCCAAACCAACAAACTATTGCCACGCCCAACAGCTTTCAGGCAGCCTGAAACGGATAACCCCATGCCCACCAACACCCAAACCCGCCACCAAAAACGCATCGCCGCCCTTCGCGCCCGCAAAGTTTCGCTAATGAACAACAGCAAATGGGCGTGACTATTTGACACACTTTGGCGCAGCGCAGGCTTGCAATACGCCCAAGCCAAACCCCTCACCAGCGACCAGCTATACGACATAGAACTAGAAATCTATTCCGACCAACATCGCGGCTACACCAGCGACTACATCGCAGGTCCGATTGCCTTGGTGGAAATTGAATACATCATCATACTGCTGCCCGAAACCATCTGCCGCGAAACCCTTGCCACCGCGCTGGCAAAAAGCGGGCAATACGACACCGAATGGCTTACAGGCAGCCTGAAAATCTACGGATACCGTTAGGAAACCCATGCCCCCCGAAACCCTCTTCCCCAAACGCCCCACCCCCGCCCCTTGCCGCCCGAACTCGCCCATTTTCACAGCCCCAGCTACCAACACGCCCTCACCGCATACAACCTCGCCCACGAAATCCACGGCGATGCCATACTGTTTGACCACGCCCAAGCCGCCCGCAGCAACCGCCAACTTTGGCGCGATTATCCCGAATTGCGCGGGCAATACTGGCAAATCGGCAGCTCAGGGCAGGGCGACTTTTGGTTACTGCGCCGCGACGGCAATATCTGCTGGTACGACCACGATTTAGGCGAAATCACCCCCGCCGCCATCGTTGATTTCGACATCACATTTGACCAATTTCTAGCCCTATCCGCCTACCTCGCGCAAATAGAACGCACCCTAGACACAAACGAACACTATTTCGCCGCCCCCGCACACCGCCAAGCCTTTGCCCACGCACTCAACCACATTGCCCAAGGCTTGTTTGCGCGTTATCCGTATCGGTATTTTGATTAGCCGATAGGACAGCCTGAAATCCCATTTTTAACCCAACCCGAAAGGAAAACCGATGAAAACCACTGTAACCTTCCGCTCCAACGCCTTCCCACCCGTAAAAAACGACACCATCAACGCATCCATGCGCTAGGGTCTGTTGACAATCAGCCTTGCGGCGGTGTTTTTGGCAAAAAATACCCGCCTGCCGCGTCAAAAATGCTCGCAAGGTGTCCAACCTTGCTGTGCTTTTTTCCTTGCATTCGGGCATTTTTTACTCAAAAAACCGTCTCGCAAGCCGAATGTCAACAGACCCTAAAAACTCGCCCAATGGCTTGCCGCCGAATTGCCCAAGCACGGTTTGCCCGTAACCGATTGCTATGACGAGGATTGGGGCTGGGAAATTGAATTTGAGCACGCCGGTTTCCCGCTGCGCTTGGGCTGCGGCAATATGGACGAAGAAGCGGGAGCGGGCGAAGCGGCGGCATTCTGCTGCTTTATCACGCCCAGCCGCGCCACGCTGCGCCCGCTCAAACGTCTGTTTCGCGCCGTGGACACCCGCCCCGCGGTGGGCAAGCTCGCCGATGCGCTGGATGCCGTGTTGCGCGCGCATCCGCAAATCAGCGACATTGAATGGCAAGACGAACAGGCAGCCTGAAAGCCCGCCGACCCGTTTTAACTTCGTTGAAGCCCGCGGCTTTCAGGCTGCCGCTTAATCCCATCATCACCAAGGACCCTTATGGCACGCAACAGCGAATCACTCAACACCTTAATCTCCACCAGCGGCACCATCGCCGGCATGGGCTTGGCAATCGTCGGCATTTTGGCGGCGAAGCAGTCGATGCAATACAGCGAAATGATTTCGGACGATATGTTTCTGTTTTCGTCCATCGGCTTTTTGCTGGTGGTGGTTATCGGCTATCTGGCGCAAAAACATAGCGAACAGCATTACTACGCCCGCTTGGTGCGGCTGGCGGAATGGCTGTTTTCGCTGTCGCTGCTGCTGGTGGTCGCCGCGGCGCTGGTGCTGCTGTATGCCGAGGCGTAAGCCCAAAGGCAGCCTGAAAACCTATCCGCGAAAAGAAATCCCATGTGGCAAAAACTGCAAACGCTCCCCAACCAACAAACCCACAGAGGCAAAATCCTCTACTGGCACATCCGCGATGGCGCAGTATGGCACCAACACCGCAAAATCCGCCGCGCCGACCCTGCCACGCTAGAAGTCTTCCAAATACATGGCGGCTCAGGCTTTATCGCCCGCGATAAAAACCACGTTTACCACGCATGGACAACCCTAAAAAACATCGACCGCGCCAGCTTTGAACACATTGCCGCCTACCTCTGGCGCGACAAAAACCACGTTTACGCCGAACACGAAACCTCCCTGCGCCCCATTGCCGAAGCCGACCCCGCTACCTTCCGTTACCTCGGGCAAGACTGGGCGGCCGACCAATGCCACGCCTATTACGCCGCCCGCCGCGTCAAACACTACACCCGCCCCGACACCCTGCGCCTCATCGGAGCATGCTACGCCGCCGATGCCGACCACGTTTACTGGGACGGCAAACTCCTGCGCCAAGCCGACCCCGCCACATGGCAGTTTGTTGCCGCTGCCCCTGCGTTCTCCCGCGATGCCCGCCATGTTTACTGCTACTGGGACCCGCTCCCCGAAGCCGACCCCGCAAGCTGGCGGCATCTGCACGACAGCTTTTCCAAAAAACTCCGCCACGTCTATTACGGTACACGCATCATCCCCCACGAAAACCCCGCCGATTGGAACACGGAACGCGCCCAGACTACCGATGTTATGCGTGTCATGCGGCACATCGCCCAAGCCCAAGCAGACGATACGGCAGCCTGAAAACCGCAGGTTTCAACGAAGTTAAAACCCGTTGCCCCGTTTTCAGGCTGCCTATGCAGGCAACACCCAAGGCAGCCTGAAAATCCAAAAAGGAACCCGCCATGAGCAACACCCATTACGTCTGCTTCCCCTGCCGCACCGCCGTCAAACGCGCAAAATCATGGTGCCGCGGCGACGAAGAACGCGCCCCGCGCTGCCCCCATTGCGGCGGCGCGTGCACCGAATTGGACTACCGCGCCCCCGTTCCGCCCAAAAACAAAGGCAAAGCATGGGCGGCGCTGTTCGCCCGCACCCTAGCCGAACAACGCCGCCGCAACGGCTACGACCCCGCCGCGCTTGCCGCCCGCAAGCACCAACTGGAACGCGAAGCCGCCGCCCTGTCGGCACGGTTAAACAACGCGAAAAACCCGCCCCATCCCGACCATGCCAAGCAAATCCGCCGCGAACTGCGCCTCGTGCAAAACGCGCTGGTGTGGTACGGCGTGCGGCCGGATGAGGCAGCTTGAAAACCCGCGCCACGGAGCCCCCCATGTTCAACTTCTTCCGCCGCCCCAAAATACTCACCTTCGAGCAAATCCGCGCCGAAACCGACCGCCTGCGCGCCCTTATAGGCGCACCCGATAATGTGTGTCCGCTGCTCAGTTCCTCGTTTGGCGACGGCTCGCCCTTTCTCCGCGTCGTGGCAGACGGCTATATTTACGCCAACGAAGAGCGCGGTCATGTTTACAACGAAAGAAAAACGCAGGATTTAGACGAACTGCTGTATTGGATAATGAAAGACATCACGTTCAGCATGGCGGTGGATTACGAAGTCGCAAACCGCGTCCCCCATGCCGACTTCCGCCGTCTGCTGTTCGCCAAGGATTTAGAATTATTAGGCAGCCTGAAACCCGAATGGCGCGAACGCAAGCAGCGGGAATACGATGCCGTTCTAGCGCAATACCCGTTTAACGATGAAATTTGATACAAGGCAGCCTGAAAATCTGTTTGCCGCCCGCTGCCCAAAAGCAGCCTGAAAGTCCGCCATGCCCCTCACCGAAGCCAACCTTGCCCACCCCCACCGCCAAGCTGCCCTGTGCGCCAAACTCAATCGCGCAGGCGTCGTATTCCGTTTCGGCGTATGGCAAGCCCCCGCGCACAGCGACCCCGAAGCCGACCACGCCGCCGCGCTTGCCGCCCTGTTTGCGCAAATTCTGCAAGCCGACCACGATGCCCAAGCCGAGCGCATTGCGCAATACCACGCCGAGCGGCTCGCCGCCGCCCGAAACGACACCGAGCGCGCAAAAATCCGCCGCGCCGCCGCGCAAAACCCGCTGCCGCCGCTCAGTTTCCATCCCCAAGCCGCCCGCAGCGCACCGTTGGACACCCGCTTTATCCAGCCCGCCGCCAGCCTGCGCCCCTGCCGCGACTACGCCCAAGCCGAATTTGACCCGCAAAACTGGTTCGTCCGCCTTTATCGCGCGTTCAACGAGCCGCCCTACGGTTTGGGCAGCCTGCCCGAAGCCGGCCGCCGCGCCCTGTGGGCAGATTTCTGCGAACAAACGGGGCTGCTGCCCGAAGCCGGCATCAGCGTGCGCGACTGGGTGCGCCACAACAGCTACAACCACAATGGCAGAGCGCAATACAGCCGACACCCGCTCAGCAACTATTTTGATGCGGGATTGGAATGGTGGGGCATCTGGTGCCTCACCATACACCATCCCCGCCGCCAAACCGTCGCCGCCCTTGCCGCCAGCGCAACCGATTAGGCAGCCTGAAAACAACAAACCACACCATTCACATCCATGCAAAAATTCATCCTCCTACGCGGGCACGAAGGCGCAGGTAAAACCACCTACGCCGCCCAACTCATCGCCCAATTCCAACGCGACTACCCCCAAGCCCGAATCGTATACATCGACAACGACCAAGCCCTCACCGACCCGCAAGGCAACTACCGCTTTGACTTTGAGCAATTCGCCGCCGCCCACCGCCAAAACCAAGCCCGCCAGCAAGCCGCTTTTGAATACGGCAAAGCCCATCCCCAAGCCGATTTGCTGATTATCAACGCCAATCCCAACCAAAAACGCAAAACTTGCGAAGCCATGCTCGCCACCGCCCGCAGCCACGGCTTTACCACCGAAACCTACCGCCTGCACCACTTCCATCCCAACCTGCACGGCGTGTCGCCCGAAGAAGTCGCCCAAAGCTACGCGCGGCTCAACGCCAACCCCGTGGACGGCGAAATCCACATCGGTAAAGTGGACGAAAAATCAACAAATTGCTATGATTAGGCAGCCTGAAAATCCGATAAACCCCCAACCACACATCAAACCAAAGGCGTACCATGCAGCCTGAAAAACCCATCATCTTTACCTACATTGAATCAACCCATCTTGAAACAGAAGAGGAGAAACTCATGCGTAATCTCAACACCCTAATGCACCGCATCTTCATGGACATTGAAGGCGTAACCGACTCCGCCCTTGTGGACGGCGCAGCAGGCAAACTGATGAAACACGAAGGCAACCACACCGATTTTGACACCCTCACCCACGGCATCGTCGCCATCTACAACTTCAAAGCCCGCATCTCCCGCGCCCTGCAAACCAAAGAGCCGATGGAATACTTTTGGGTAACCCTGCAAAACCAACACCACGTTTTCTACCCCATCCCCATGCGCCCACATATGTTTATCTACATCGCCGTAGACAAAACCAGCACCATGCCCACCAACGTTATCACCAAGCTCAAACAGCTCACCTTGCCCACCGACTAACCTCCAATCGGGCGTAACCCGTTTTCAGGCTGCCGCATACCGCCCGTATCAAAGGCAGCCTGAAAACTTGAAAATCACAGTCCCAGTCCCAAATTAAGACCGCACCATGAAATACAACCCATTCAAAAAAGGCAAAAAAATGACCGAACAAACCCAAACCCCCGAAGCAGAAAACCCAAACACAGCAGCGCAAACCGAAGAGCGCGCAGAAAACACCCCGCCCACGCTGGAATCCCTGCAAGCGCGCATCGCCGAGCTGGAAGGGCAGCTCAAAGACGAACAGCTGCGCAGCTTGGCAAACGAACAAAACCTGCGCCGCCGCTTTCAAGACGAAATCCAAGCCGCGCACAAATTTGCCGCGCAAAAATTCGCCGCCGAAATGCTCACCGTTAAAGACTATCTGGAAATGGCGCTGCAAGACCAAAGCGGCAACTTCGAAGCCATGAAAACAGGCGTGAGTATGACGCTCAACGAGCTGAACAAAGCCTTCGACCACACCCAAATCAAAGAAATCCCCGCCGAAAAAGGCAGCAAGCTAGACCCGCACCACCACCAAGCCATGCAGGAAATCGAAGCACCCGAGCAGGAAGCAGGCACCATAGTGGGCACACTCAAAAAAGGCTACACCCTCAACGAACGCGTATTGCGCCCCGCCATGGTAACCGTAGCCAAAGCCGCCTAATCCGCGACCAAAAGGCAGCCTGAAAACGGCGAATATCCGTTTTCAGGCTGCCTTTGACACAAAATCCGCTATAATTCGGGCTTTTCGCGCACCCGGTGCAGCACACTTCCCATCCATTCCACGGAACAAGTAAAAATGAATATCCTCCTGCTCATCATCATATTACTCGCCGTACTCATCGTCGTCGTCGCCTACAACATGCACCAAGAAAACCAGTACCGCCAAAAAATCCGCAGCCAATTCGGACACGCCGACAGCGATGCCCTGCTCAACGCCAGCCACCGCTCCACCCGCGACGGGCAAACCTTCGCCGAAACAGGCAAACGCCTGCGCCACAGCCCCGCACAACCCGAAACCCAAACGCCCGCCCCCGCCGCGTCCAACCCACCCAAACCCGCCGCGCCGCAAACGCAGCCTGAAAACCCAAAAACCGAATCGCCCCAAGCCAAACCAACCAAACAACCCGCCGAAAACTCCGCCGCGCAAACCGCCCACAACGAAATCAGCATCACCCTGAGCGAAAAACCCGAATTTCAGGCTGCCGAACCGGAAATTTCCGTAACTCTCGCTCCCGCGCAGCCCGCTGCCAAACCCAAAACCAACCCCAACCAATCCGAGCTGCAATTTGACCGCGCCGAGCAACAACCCAAGCGCGAAACCCCGTTCGCCCGCATCATCAACAGCGTAGCCGAAGCCGCCGAAACCCGCAAACCCCTCGTCTCGCTCGCCAGCTTGGAAAACAGCGACCTGCAATGGTTTGACAAACGCTTTGACTACATGAGCTACATCGCCCTCTACGAACCCAAAGAACTCAACGTCATCCCCCGCCTGTCGGGCAGCCACCGCTTTCAAATTGTCGGTTGCACCCTAGACGGACGATTCCAAGTCGCCGAACCCATCCCAGGCGTTGCCTACCAAGCCTTTGTAATCGGCTTGCAAGCCATCAGCCGCAGCGGTTTGGCCGGCGAAGAAGAGTTGGAACACTTCGCCCAGCAATCGCGCCAGTTTGCCGAAAAAATGAACGGCATCGCCAGCACCACCCACACAGGCGATTTCCTTGAAGCCGCTCGCCCGCTCGACGAACTTTGCGCCCGCGTAGACCAAACCATCGCCATCCACCTTGTCGCCCGCTCCAACGTGTCGGGCAACGAACTGCGCCACACCGTAGAAAAAGCAGGCTTTATGCTGATGCACGACGGCACCTTCGCCTATCTCGGCAGCGACGGCGACCCCAAATACACCATCGCCGCCCTTGATGGCAGCGTGTTCACCGAAGCCCTGCTCAGCAACCAGCCCTACAAAGGATTCAGCATGCTGTTTGACATCACGCGCGTTCCCAGCGCCGAAGAAGACTTCAACGAATTTATGAACATCGCCGTCAAGCTGTCCGGCGAACTCGGCTTAGACCTTGTGGACGACCAAGTGCGCCAGCTCTCCACCGAGTGGCTCAAAGAAGTCCGCACCTATGTTGGCGCGCGCCAAACCGAAATGCGCCGCGTAGGCATAGAACCCAACAGCCCGCTTGCCAAACGCGTGTTCGCCTAACAAACAAACCGTATCCTAAAATTTTGGATACGGTTTTTGTTTGCGGATTAGGTTGGTTTCACAGAAGCGCATATACTCGTTTTCAGGCTGCCTCTGTCTAAATGAGGTGTTAAACCTCCAAGGCAGTCTGAAACTGTGCCTCCATTTTTATGCTGCCATTTTTGCTGTTTGCTGCTTCTGTTGATAAAAGTCCCCGAACAAAAAAACCATTATTGCGCAATCATTTGACCGTTTTACAGAAACATTTTCTGTTGTGGGGATTGACAATATTGGTTTGTGTGCGTATAGTTCGCATCTTTCGCTGCTACGGCAGCCGCCTCACAAAGAGGTCTAATTTTTTTTGTTCTTTAAAAAGCAGATTACCGATAAGTGTGAGTGCCTGATGGTCTCACACTGCGACAAAAACAGACAAGAAGGATTGATGATGATTTAGGCTTTTAGTTTGAATTATTATTGATTGCCTTGTCAGTTTCTTTGAAGCAGACCAGAATAAAGTAAGTTAGAGATTAAACATAAGAGTTTGATCCTGGCTCAGATTGAACGCTGGCGGCATGCTTTACACATGCAAGTCGAACGGCAGCACGAAAGAGCTTGCTCTTTTGGTGGCGAGTGGCGAACGGGTGAGTAATGCATCGGAACGTACCGAGTAATGGGGGATAACTATCCGAAAGGATAGCTAATACCGCATACGCTTTGAGAAGGAAAGTGGGGGCTCTTCGGACCTCACGTTATTCGAGCGGCCGATGTCTGATTAGCTAGTTGGTGGGGTAAAGGCCTACCAAGGCGACGATCAGTAGCGGGTCTGAGAGGATGATCCGCCACACTGGGACTGAGACACGGCCCAGACTCCTACGGGAGGCAGCAGTGGGGAATTTTGGACAATGGGCGCAAGCCTGATCCAGCCATGCCGCGTGTCTGAAGAAGGCCTTCGTGTTGTAAAGGACTTTTGTTAGGGAAGAAAAGGATAGTGTGAATACCATTATCTGCTGACGGTACCTAAAGAATAAGCACCGGCTAACTACGTGCCAGCAGCCGCGGTAATACGTAGGGTGCGAGCGTTAATCGGAATTACTGGGCGTAAAGCGAGCGCAGACGGTTTATTAAGCAAGATGTGAAATCCCCGAGCTTAACTTGGGAACTGCGTTTTGAACTGGTAAGCTAGAGTTTGTCAGAGGGGGGTAGAATTCCACGTGTAGCAGTGAAATGCGTAGAGATGTGGAGGAATACCGATGGCGAAGGCAGCCCCCTGGGATAATACTGACGTTCATGCTCGAAAGCGTGGGTAGCAAACAGGATTAGATACCCTGGTAGTCCACGCCCTAAACGATGTCAATTAGCTGTTGGGGCACTTGATGCCTTAGTAGCGAAGCTAACGCGTGAAATTGACCGCCTGGGGAGTACGGTCGCAAGATTAAAACTCAAAGGAATTGACGGGGACCCGCACAAGCGGTGGATGATGTGGATTAATTCGATGCAACGCGAAGAACCTTACCTGGTCTTGACATGTACGGAATCTTCCAGAGACGGAAGAGTGCCTTCGGGAGCCGTAACACAGGTGCTGCATGGCTGTCGTCAGCTCGTGTCGTGAGATGTTGGGTTAAGTCCCGCAACGAGCGCAACCCTTGTCATTAGTTGCCACCATTCAGTTGGGCACTCTAATGAGACTGCCGGTGACAAACCGGAGGAAGGTGGGGATGACGTCAAGTCCTCATGGCCCTTATGACCAGGGCTTCACACGTCATACAATGGTCGGTACAGAGGGTAGCCAAGCCGCGAGGTGGAGCCAATCTCAGAAAACCGATCGTAGTCCGGATTGCACTCTGCAACTCGAGTGCATGAAGTCGGAATCGCTAGTAATCGCAGGTCAGCATACTGCGGTGAATACGTTCCCGGGTCTTGTACACACCGCCCGTCACACCATGGGAGTGGGGGATACCAGAAGTAGGTAGGCTAACCGCAAGGAGGCCGCTTACCACGGTATGTTTCATGACTGGGGTGAAGTCGTAACAAGGTAGCCGTAGGGGAACCTGCGGCTGGATCACCTCCTTTCTAGAGAAAAAGAGACGATTAGGCACTCACACTTATCGGTAAACTGTACATAAAGATGCGACACATAGGGTTTGTAGCTCAGGTGGTTAGAGCACACGCTTGATAAGCGTGGGGTCGTAGGTTCAAGTCCTACCAGACCCACCAAGAGAAGCAAGCCGCAAGTAAAAAACCTCATGAGAGGAAAAGAGAATACTGGGGGCATAGCTCAGTTGGTAGAGCACCTGCTTTGCAAGCAGGGGGTCATCGGTTCGATCCCGTTTGCCTCCACCAAGATTTCCCAAATCAAAGCAGCCTGAAAGCATGTTAGGCTATTTTAATTTGCGAAAACAACGCATCGATCTTTAACAAATTGGAAAGCCGAAATCAACAAACAAAGACAAAAGTTTGGATTGGTTTGAAATGCTGGTGCAACAGCATTTCAGGCAGCCTGAAATGCCATTTAACGCAAGTTAAAAAGCAAACAGGCAAAAAAGAAACAAACAAAAGAATTTGGGTGATGATTGTATCGACTTAATCCTGAAACACAAAAGGCAGGATTAAGACACAACAAAGCAGTAAGCTTTATCAAAGTAGGGAATCTAAGTTATAGCGGTAGTCAACGCTGGTTATAACGAAGTCAAAAGGTTCTTCAAATGATAGAGTCAAGTGAATAAGTGCATCAGGTGGATGCCTTGGCGATGATAGGCGACGAAGGACGTGTAAGCCTGCGAAAAGCATCGGAGAGCTGGCAATAAAGCAATGACCCGGTGATGTCCGAATGGGGAAACCCACTTAGTTTACTAAGTATCCTTGTCTGAATACATAGGACAAGAGAAGCGAACCCGGAGAACTGAACCATCTAAGTACCCGGAGGAAAAGAAATCAACCGAGATTCCGCAAGTAGTGGCGAGCGAACGCGGAGGAGCCTGTATAAGATAGCCAAACTGTTAGAAGAAGGAATTGGAAACTTCTGCCATAGTGGGTGATAGCCCCGTATTCGAAAACAGATTGGTGGTACTAGGTATACGACAAGTAGGGCGGGACACGAGAAATCCTGTCTGAAGATGGGGGGACCATCCTCCAAGGCTAAATACTCATCATCGACCGATAGTGAACCAGTACCGTGAGGGAAAGGCGAAAAGAACCCCGGGAGGGGAGTGAAATAGAACCTGAAACCTGATGCATACATACAGTGGGAGCGGAATAATTCCGTGACTGCGTACCTTTTGTATAATGGGTCAACGACTTACATTCAGTAGCGAGCTTAACCGGATAGGGGAGGCGTAGGGAAACCGAGTCTTAATAGGGCGACATAGTTGCTGGGTGTAGACCCGAAACCGAGTGATCTATCCATGGCCAGGATGAAGGTGCCGTAACAGGTACTGGAGGTCCGAACCCACGCATGTTGCAAAATGCGGGGATGAGCTGTGGATAGGGGTGAAAGGCTAAACAAACTCGGAGATAGCTGGTTCTCCCCGAAAACTATTTAGGTAGTGCCTCGAGTATGAGACTGATGGGGGTAAAGCACTGTTATGGCTAGGGGGTTATTGCAACTTACCAACCCATGGCAAACTAAGAATACCATCAAGTTGCTCCTCGGGAGACAGACATCGGGTGCTAACGTCCGGTGTCAAGAGGGAAACAACCCAGACCGCCAGCTAAGGTCCCAAATGACAGATTAAGTGGTAAACGAAGTGGGAAGGCACAGACAGCCAGGATGTTGGCTTAGAAGCAGCCATCATTTAAAGAAAGCGTAATAGCTCACTGGTCGAGTCTTCCTGCGCGGAAGATGTAACGGGGCTCAAATCTGTAACCGAAGCTGCGGATGCACTTTTAGTGCATGGTAGGGGAGCGTTCTGTAGGCCTGAGAAGGTGTATCGTAAGGTATGCTGGAGGTATCAGAAGTGCGAATGTTGACATGAGTAGCGATAAAGCGGGTGAAAAGCCCGCTCGCCGAAAGCCCAAGGTTTCCTACGCAACGTTCATCGGCGTAGGGTGAGTCGGCCCCTAAGGCGAGGCAGAGATGCGTAGTCGATGGGAAACGGGTTAATATTCCCGTACTTGATTCAAATGCGATGTGGGGACGGAGAAGGTTATGCTGGCAATCTGTTGGAATAGATTGTTTAAGCCGGTAGGTAGAAGGAGTAGGCAAATCCGCTTCTTTAATACCGAGACGTGATGACGAGTGTCTACGGACATGAAGCAGCAAATACCACGCTTCCAGGAAAAGCCACTAAGCTTCAGTTTGAATTAAACCGTACCGCAAACCGACACAGGTGGGCAGGATGAGAATTCTAAGGCGCTTGAGAGAACTCGGGAGAAGGAACTCGGCAAATTGATACCGTAACTTCGGGAGAAGGTATGCCCTCTAATGTAAAGGACTTGCTCCGGAAGCATCTGAGGGTCGCAGAGAATCGGTGGCTGCGACTGTTTATTAAAAACACAGCACTCTGCTAACACGAAAGTGGACGTATAGAGTGTGACGCCTGCCCGGTGCTGGAAGGTTAATTGAAGATGTGAGAGCATCAGATCGAAGCCCCAGTAAACGGCGGCCGTAACTATAACGGTCCTAAGGTAGCGAAATTCCTTGTCGGGTAAGTTCCGACCCGCACGAATGGCGTAACGATGGCCACACTGTCTCCTCCCGAGACTCAGCGAAGTTGAAATGGTTGTGAAGATGCAATCTCCCCGCTGCTAGACGGAAAGACCCCGTGAACCTTTACTGTAGCTTTGCATTGGACTTTGAAGTCACTTGTGTAGGATAGGTGGGAGGCTTAGAAGCAGAAACGCCAGTTTCTGTGGAGCCGTCCTTGAAATACCACCCTGGTGGCTTTGAGGTTCTAACCCAGACCCGTAATCCGGGTCGGGGACCGTGCATGGTAGGCAGTTTGACTGGGGCGGTCTCCTCCCAAAGAGTAACGGAGGAGTTCGAAGGTTACCTAGGTCCGGTCGGAAATCGGACTGATAGTGCAATGGCAAAAGGTAGCTTAACTGCGAGACCGACAAGTCGAGCAGGTGCGAAAGCAGGACATAGTGATCCGGTGGTTCTGAATGGAAGGGCCATCGCTCAACGGATAAAAGGTACTCCGGGGATAACAGGCTGATTCCGCCCAAGAGTCCATATCGACGGCGGAGTTTGGCACCTCGATGTCGGCTCATCACATCCTGGGGCTGTAGTCGGTCCCAAGGGTATGGCTGTTCGCCATTTAAAGTGGTACGTGAGCTGGGTTTAAAACGTCGTGAGACAGTTTGGTCCCTATCTGCAGTGGGCGTTGGAAGTTTGACGGGGGCTGCTCCTAGTACGAGAGGACCGGAGTGGACGAACCTCTGGTGTACCGGTTGTGACGCCAGTCGCATCGCCGGGTAGCTAAGTTCGGAAGAGATAAGCGCTGAAAGCATCTAAGCGCGAAACTCGCCTGAAGATGAGACTTCCCTGAGGATTTAATCCTCCTAAAGAGTCGTTCGAGACCAGGACGTTGATAGGCAGGGTGTGGAAGCACGGTAACGTGTGAAGCTAACCTGTACTAATTGCTCGTGAGGCTTGACTCTATCATTTGAAGAACTTTGCAATAAAACAAAGTGAAGCAAAGATAAAGCTTACTGATGAATACATTCATCACCGAAATAAGACAAAATAAAGTAATAAATAAAAAGTTGATAAACGGCTTGCCAATTTGACAGTTTATGTTTGGCGACCATAGCGGTTTGGTCCCACTCCTTCCCATCCCGAACAGGACAGTGAAACGAACCAGCGCCGATGATAGTATGGATTCCCATGCGAAAGTAGGTCATCGCCAAACTCCTTATGCAAAACCCCTTTGGTTGCCATCACAGCCAAAGGGGTTTAGTCTTGGCAACTTGTTGGGAAGTGTTAGACTTTATTTATTGGATTTACCAGCAAATGTTAAAATACACGGTTCTTAATTTTACAGGCAGCCTGAAAATGTCCAAAACCAAGCCCCAACACACCCGCGACAACGACACCATCCGCATCCGCGGCGCGCGCACGCATAATTTGAAAAACGTCGATTTGGACATTCCGCGCCACAAGCTGGTGGTGGTAACGGGGCTGTCGGGCAGCGGCAAGTCGTCGCTGGCGTTTGACACGCTGTATGCCGAAGGGCAGCGGCGTTATGTCGAGAGCCTGTCCGCCTATGCGCGGCAGTTTTTGCAGATGATGGACAAGCCCGATGTCGATTTGATTGAAGGCCTGTCGCCCGCGATTTCCATCGAGCAGAAATCCACCAGCCACAATCCGCGTTCCACCGTCGGCACGGTTACGGAAATCCACGATTACCTGCGCCTTTTGTACGCCCGCGTCGGCACACCGTATTGCCCCGAACACAATCTGCCTTTGTCGAGCCAAACCGTATCGCAGATGGTCGATGCCGTGTTGAAGCTGCCGGAAGATACGCGTGTGATGATTCTGGCGCCGGTGGTGCGCGAGCGTAAGGGCGAGTTTGTCGATTTCTTTGCCGACTTGCAGGCGCAGGGTTTTGCGCGGGTGCGCGTGGACGGCGAGGTCTATCAGTTGGACGAAGTGCCGAAGCTGGAAAAAAACATCAAGCACAATATCGACGTGGTCATCGACCGCGTGAAAGTGAAGGCGAACATCAAGCAGCGGCTGGCGGAAAGTTTTGAAACCGCGCTGCGCCACGGCAACGAGCGTGCATTGGCGATGGAGATGGACAGCGGCGAAGAGCATTGGTTTTCCGCGCGGTTTGCCTGCCCCGTGTGTTCGTACAGCCTGCCCGAATTAGAGCCGCGCCTGTTTTCCTTCAACAACCCGATGGGTTCCTGCCCGACTTGCGACGGCTTGGGCAACACCAATTTCTTCGACCCCGAAAAAGTGGTCGCCCATCCCGAATTATCGCTGGCAACGGGCGCGATTGACGGCTGGGACAAGCGCAACCAATTCTATTTCCAAATGATTCAATCGCTGGCGCGGCATTACGGTTTCGATGTGCAGGCTGCTTGGGAAACGCTGCCTGAAAAAGTCAAAAAAGTCGTGTTGCACGGCTCGGGCAAAGAAGTCATTGATTTCACTTACCTGTCCGAACGCGGCACCACCTTCAACCGCAGCCACGCCTTCGAAGGCATCATCCCCAATCTCGAACGCCGCTACCGCGAAACCGACAGCGAAACCGTGCGCGAAAAACTGCGCGAATACCAAAACCACCGCGCCTGCCCGAGCTGCGGCGGCGCACGTTTGCGCAAAGAAGCCCGCTACGTTTACGTCAGCGGCGAACCCTTACACGAAGTCTCCGCCTGGCCGCTGACCAAAACCCACCAATTCTTTGAAACGCTGGATTTGGACGGCAACAAAAAACAAATCGCCGAAAAAATCCTCAAAGAAATCACCGAGCGGCTCGGCTTTTTGATTAATGTCGGGCTGGATTACCTCAATCTCTCCCGCTCCGCCGAAACCCTCTCAGGCGGCGAAGCCCAGCGCATCCGCCTTGCCAGCCAAATCGGCAGCGGCCTGACCGGCGTGATGTACGTTTTGGACGAACCCTCCATCGGCCTGCACCAGCGCGACAACGACCGCCTGCTCGCCACCCTCAAACGCCTGCGCGATTTGGGCAACAGCGTGATTGTGGTCGAACATGACGAAGACGCCATCCGCGAAGCCGATTTCGTCGTCGATATGGGCCCTGGCGCGGGCGAACACGGCGGCAACGTATTGATTGCCGACACGCCCGAAAACGTCGCCAAATGCGAAAACTCCGTTACCGGACAATACCTCAGCGGCAAAAAATCTATTGCCGTGCCGTCTGAACGCACGCCCGTCAATCCCGAGCGGATGCTCGTCCTCAAAGGCGCGCGCGGCAACAACCTCAAAAACGTCACCCTTGAGCTGCCGCTCGGTTTGATTACCTGCATCACCGGCGTATCCGGCAGCGGCAAATCCACCCTGATTAACGACACCCTCGCCAAAATCACCGCCCGCGAACTCAACCGCGCCCAAGAAGAACCCGCCCCATACGACAACATCCACGGCCTCGAACACCTCGACAAAGTCATCAACGTCGACCAATCCCCCATTGGCCGCACCCCGCGTTCCAACCCCGCCACCTACACCGGCTTGTTCACCCCCATCCGCGAACTCTTCGCCGGCGTACCCCTCTCGCGCGAACGCGGCTACAACGTCGGCAGATTCTCCTTCAACGTCAAAGGCGGCCGCTGCGAAGCCTGCCAAGGCGACGGCGTGATCAAAGTCGAAATGCACTTCCTGCCCGACGTGTACGTCCCTTGCGAAGTCTGCCACGGCAAACGCTACAACCGCGAAACCCTCGAAATCCAATACAAAGGCAAAAACATCAGCCAAGTCCTCGACATGACCGTCGAAGAAGCCCGCGAATTTTTCGACGCCGTCCCCACCGTATCGCGCAAACTGCAAACCCTCATGGATGTCGGCCTAGGCTACATCCGCCTCGGCCAATCCGCCACCACCCTCTCCGGCGGCGAAGCCCAGCGCGTCAAACTCGCCTTGGAACTCTCCAAACGCGACACCGGCAGAACGCTTTACATCCTCGACGAACCCACCACCGGCCTGCACTTCGCCGACATTGCCCTATTGCTGGAAGTAATCGGTCGTCTGAAAGGCAAAGGCAACTCGATTGTGATTATCGAGCATAATCTTGATGTGATTAAAACTGCGGATTGGATTGTGGATTTAGGACCGGAAGGCGGCGATGGCGGGGGGAGGATTATTGCTTCAGGTAGCCCCGAAGAAGTGGCGAATGTTAAGGGGAGTTATACTGGGAAGTATCTGAAAAATATAGTGAA
The DNA here is from genome assembly GCF_016623605.1 of Kingella bonacorsii. NCBI lineage: Bacteria > Pseudomonadati > Pseudomonadota > Betaproteobacteria > Neisseriales > Neisseriaceae > Kingella > Kingella bonacorsii. The sequence goes on from NZ_JAEHNZ010000002.1 coordinate 586,995, forward strand.
TAGAATTTAAGTATAGTGTCTTGTTATATGGATTACTTAGATAATTTAAATATTACGTGAGTTAGTTATGAATCAATTTCTGCAAAGTCTATTATTTGCCATAGGCATTCCATTTTCGCTTTTTTCAGCATTGAAAATAGTTGATGATGTTTTTGGTAGTGGAGACATTGGAAAAAAATTAGCTAATAAGTTTTCTAGTGCTAGTTTTCATTCGACACCAAGAAAATGGTGTCTCAGTGCTTTTTTGGTAGTGGATAAAATTTTTGGGGAAAAACTTATTTCTCTAAGAAGTCTTATAATTTCTAGCTTAATAACAATAATTTGGGTTATTATTCAAATTATTGGATCGTATTTTTTCTATAAAAATGGAATAGTTATAGATGGTATTCTGAAAATTAACATTATGCTAAAAAAGTTCTTACTCCTACTTTCAGTATGCATTCTAATAGACTATATTTCTGTCTGTATAACAAGGCTAATTTTTAGGAAAATGATTCTAAAATATACCACGTTATCAATAATTACTGATCTTGCGGTATCAGTTTCTCTATTTTATGTGCTTTATAATTTATTTAAATATTTTTTAATTATAAAGGGATATCAAGAATTCCTTCCATATTTGCAAGATTTGCATCCAGAAGAAACTATTCCATACTGGTTAAGTTCTCCCTTTGAGGTGCAGTCTCAACTTATTGCATTAAATGATGTTTTTGCTCAACCCATAGGCAATGGAAAATATGAGCTTATTAATGGTAATTTTGAGATATTGTATAGCTTCCCAGAAGGAATGCTGTTTGTATCAAGCTTATTTACTTCTGTGTGGGTTTGGGCTTTCTCAATTTCATTATGGTTATTCAATGTATTAAAAAGAGCAACCTCGTTAAAGAATTTTCTTGTCAAAGAATCATCTATTGCTAGCAAACCATATTTATCAGTCGGAATAATTACAACAATTCTGTTTTTTATCCCTGCATTTTTATTCCACTTTGTATGGTCATTATTACAGCAAACCGTAGCCTGATTCACACCAACCACCCACAAACAAAAATCCTATGGCGCGTTATCGCAGAAACTTCATTGCCGGCGGCACGTTCTTTTTCACCGTCAAACTCGCCGACCCGAAATCGCGCCTGCTTGTCGAACATATCGGCTTCGCGTACAGCCTATATGGATGTGCAAAAACAATATCCCTTTGAAACCGTCGCCGTATGCGTACTGCCGAACCATATTCACGCCATTTCGGGATTGAAGTTTTCATAGAGGCTACGGCTCGCTTGTTATTTAGTGAATAATTTCATAAATATAATTACTAACCAAGCACATACAATATCCATAAAAAGAATCACAGGCATACGAAGTTACGGTATATGCACTAAATAACAATGTAAATATACTTATGAGCATCGCAATGGGTAGGTTTTTTATATCTCTTATAAAAAATAAATTGATCAAGGTTGCCACTGCGAATAGGCTTGCAATATAGCTTGATAATTTAATGAATTTACGTAACTGCATCCATCACTATGGTTATTTTTATGAGCCATACGGTCAAAAATATCGATGATGGAAGATTTAATAAAATTTGAGCAATAAGAAAGAAGCGATTTTTTTGCTTCATTTTATTGAATATTTTTAAATTTATCATAAATGTCTTTAGTTGTACCCATATTATCCAACCATCCTAGGAAGCCGTAGTTTTCAGAACTAATCACCCGACTGCCTAAAAAACCAATGTGCAGGCTGCTTTTCAACTCGGTTGAAGCTTCGTTTTAGCTTCGCAGAAACTTCGTTACCAGCAAGCTGCCATTCAAATATCCCATCAATAAAGGCCACCTGAAAGCGTGGGCTTCAACGAAGTTAAAACTCACTTCGTTCGTTTTCAAGTAGCCTTTTCTTAACTTGGCGGCAGTCGCAGTTTCAAAAATCAGAGACCGCCGTTATCCGCCAAACAACGCTGTTTTGCGTTCCGCGTCGGAAACATCCAGCACTTCAATTCCTTGCCCGTCCAGCACGGCCTGCGTCAGCATGGCCACGCCGCCGGAGGGGCCGATTTCCAAAATCCGCCGCACGCCCAGCGCGGGCATGCTGCGGCATTCGGCCACCCAGTCCACGGGATTGACCAACACATTTTGCGCGATGCCGCGCGCCTGTTCTGCATCCAAACCGCAGGCTGCTGCCCATTCAGCTGTTTGCGCCACGGCGGACAGCATGGCGGGGTGGTGGAAGCCGACTTCCACGTCCAGCCGCCACAGCAGGTTTTCGGGCGTTTGGCCGCTTTCGTCTTTCACCGTGTCCGACAACACGTCGCACACGCGCGCCACCGATTCGGGCTTGCCGCTGACGACAAAGCCATCCGCGCTGTTCTGCAAGCCGATACACGGGCGGTCGCCCGAATCTGCGGGGAACAGGTCGTCAATCACGGCGGCAATCTGCCCGCGGCTCACGCCCTGCACCATCACCATCGGATGCAGGCCGTCGTGCAGATACATGCCCGTTGCGCGCCCTTGCAGCGTGGCCGCTGCGCCAATCAATTCGGCCAAGGCCAGCAGTTCGGCGGCGTGCTGCGGCTCGCGCATCAGATAACGCCCGAGTATGCCCTGCGAATGCCCGATCACGCCCGCCGCCTTGCCGCTGTCCAGCCCGCGCGTTTCCAGCGTGTGCAGATTGGCGATTTGCGACAGGAAAATGCCGGGCGCGCTCACGGCGGCACGCACCAAATCAATGCCGTCCGCGCCGTTTTCCGCCCATTTGATCGGCTCGAAACCCTGCGGGCGGGCGGCGGCAATCTGCTCGGCCACAGGCGCCAAGATTCGGGCGGCAGCGGCGGCCACTTCGTTTGCCCTGTCCCGCGCCCCGTCGGCCAAAGCCTCGCGCAGGCTGCTTATCCAATCGAAACCCTGTCCGGAAAAGCAAAGGGCGAAGGGTTCGTCATAAAAATGTTCCGGCAGGCGGTTTTGTTGCAGTTGGCTCATGGTTTCACTCCCTCCGTAGTCGGTGTTGAACGGTTTGCAAAACTTAATATGATGATTGTATGACGAATAACGCGCTTGTGCCACGCCTTCGAGTCAGTCACAGCTTTCAGGCTGCCTCATTCGATTTCGCGTTATCATTCCGTTTTATTGTTGAAAGGAAATTCTATGCTCGCTGTTATGTCTGCCTCAGAAAAACTCGCCGCTGCGCAAGCCTTGTTTGTCGAAACCCTGCTGGCCGCGCTGCCGCAAAAAGCAGCCTGCACCGTATCGGGTGCGGGCGGCAGCTTTGAAGCTGAAGTAGCTTATTCGCCTGGGCTGGATTTGTGGTACGCCATGCAGCCGCAGGGCAAAAAATGCTGGAACGACTTCGGCATCGGCCAGCCTGTGGCCGGCAAAAAAGTGTCGATTGCGGCGGAAATCAACTTCCCCGCCGAAGGCCTGAACCGCGCCGTTTCCGGCGTGTTCGCGGAGGATAGCAACGGCGGCGTTTGGGTGCTGCACCGCGGCAAAATCCGCGGCGGCAAAGCCCTGTTTTTCCAATACTACCAAGGCGAAACCCTCACCGCAGACGACGGCGGCAAACCCGACACCTTCGCCCTAATTGGCAGCCTGAACGACACCGCTTTCCCCGCAAAACTCGCCGCCTTCGTGCACCAAATCCTAGCAATCAAAACCGCCGCCAAACACGCTGCGGTATAGTTTTCAGGCTGCTTTTGTGCTATGAGGCAGCCTGAAACGCTATTTTCAGGCTGCCGCAATCCGGCGGCAACCAATCTCGCTGCTCGCTGTAAGCCATCCAAGCCGTCTATTTTTAAACGTCCAACACCATCTGAACACTCAACGGCAGTCTGAAAACGTTTGGGCTTTGCTAAAACGCGCGCCCTCGGTTTGTCTGATAACGACTCTGGCTTTTCAAGCTGCATCGTTTGCAAAACGTATCAACCGCTCGCCAGCGCCATCAACGCGATTGAACAACAAGCCATCGTCGCTCCGTGCTGAATAGGGTTTCAGGCTGCCTCCGCCACCGCAAAACACTCCCCCAAAGGCAGTCTGAAACGTCTATAATCATCCCGTTCCCCCAACCAAAGGATGTGTAAAATGAACAACTTCACCCAAGACCAACTCAAACAACTCGCCGCCGCCAAAGCCGTGGAATTTGTGCCCGAAAACGAATACATCGGCATCGGCACGGGCAGCACCGTAAACTTCTTTATTGAAGCGCTCGGCAAAAGCGGCAAAAAAATCAAGGGCGCGGTAACCACTTCGCTTAAAAGCGCGGAGCTGATGGAGCAATACGAAATCCCGCAAATCCAGCTCAACGAGGTAACGCGGCTGGGCGTGTATATTGACGGCGCGGATGAAATCAACCACATGATGCAAATGATAAAAGGCGGGGGCGCGGCGTTGCTGCCCGAAAAAATCGTCGCCACGCTGTCCGACCAATTTATCTGCATCGCCGACGAAAGCAAATATGTGCGCAAGCTGGGCAAGTTTCCCCTACCGGTGGAAGTGATTCCGATGGCGCGTTCCATGGTGGCGCGCAAAATCGTGAAACTGGGCGGGCAGCCTGAATTACGCATCGGCTGCAAAACCCTGCACGGCAACGAAATTTTGGATGTGCACGGGCTGGACCTTTCCGAGCCGATGAAAATGGAAGACACGCTCAACCGCATCACGGGCGTGGTGGAAAACGGCTTGTTTGCCCACCGCTATGCCGATTTGCTGATACTCGCCAAAAAAGACGGCGCGGAAGTGATTCAAGCGCACGTTTGATGGGGATACGGTTTTCAGGCTGCCTTTTGCGGATAAAAAGGCAGCCTGAAAATTGAAATCCTAACCACAAATAAAGGCAGTCTGAAAATGCTTATCCCGTTTTCAGGCTGCCTTATGCTTACCGCAAACACCGTTTGCTCAACACCGCCAACGTCATTCCCCTCTGTGCCAACAAGCCTGCCTGCCACTGTGCAACGGGCAAATCCACCAGCGCGTGCAGCCCACCATGCCCGGCGAAATCGCCCTTTTGCGCCGCGCATACGCAAGGCAGCCAAGCCCAAAAAAGTGGCAGCGCAATCAGCGTGATGATGAGATGGGGATGGATAGCGGGTATGATGTTCTCCATTATGTGCCAACAGCCAAATTTGAGGCAGCCTGAAAACGAGCGAAGCGCGTTAAAACGCCCATCCCATTTTCAGGCTGCCTCTATCCCATTATCCAAACAATCAAAACTGCGGCAGTTTCACCGCCAAATCCGCCGACCAAGCCTGCTGCCCGTTGGCGCGCACATAGCCGTTGCCCACCATGCCGCCTTTGAGCAAGCCTTTGTATTGCAACGCCGTTTCTTTCGGAATCCGCAGTTTCACTTTAAACATCAGCTTCGCCCGCTCGTTTGCCGTTTCCACATTTTTCGGCGTGAACTGCGCTTCGGTGGCGATAAAGCTGATTTTGGCGGGGAACACCGCATCCAAGCCGTCCAGCTTAATCCGCGCCTCGTCGCCCACTTTCAGGCTGCCCACTTGCGCCGTAGGCAAGAAAATCGCCATGCTCGCATCGCTGAAATCCAGCAGGCTCACCACCTTGCCGCCCGCGCCGACCACATTGCCTGCTTGCGCGATTTTGTATTCCACCACGCCGTCTTTCGGGCTGGTGATTTGCATGTCGCTGTTGGCAGACTGCGCCAATTTAAGCTGCGCCTGCCGCGCCGCCACGCCCGCTTGCGCTTCCGCCACTTGCGCCTGCGCCTGCCGCACCGCCGCCAAGGCTTCCGCTTTCGCCGCCTGCGCCGCTTTCACCGCCGCCGCCGCGCCATCACGTTGCGAACGGCGACGCTGCGTTTCCGCGGGCGAAACCAAATCCTCGCTTTGCATCTTGCCCGCGTTATCCAATTCCATCTGCGCCAATTTTTGCTGCTGCAACTGCGCCGCAATCTGGGCATCCGCCCGTGCCACCGCTTCCTGCGCCTGTTTCACGCCCGCTTGCGCCCGCTGCACCATTTCTTTCGCCGCCAATTCGCCCGCCTGCGCCTCCTCCACGCGGCCGGAAGTCGTATCCGACGACAATTCCGCCAGCACATCCCCCGCCTTCACCTCGCTGCCCTCGTCCACATTCATGCTTTTCACCCGCCCTGCATACAGGGTGGCGACATCAATGCGCTCCAATTCCAAGCGCCCGTTGGAGGCGATAATGTTTTCAGGCTGCCTATCGGCGTGCTGCTTTTGGTAAACCGCAAAACCCGCCGCGCCCGCAGCCACAATCACCACCGGAATAATCCATTTTTTCATTGCGTTTCCTTCGCACTAAACAAAGCCTTTATCATCCAATCCACACGCTGCGCCAGCGCCTCATCAGTTAGCTGCTGCAAAATCGGCTGGCGCAATTCATCAGGCATCACGCCAATACGGCTAAACGTATTCGCCGCCAAAATCGGCAGCAAAATGCTGGTTTGCAACTGGCTAATCGCATGAATCGCCTGCTCGTCCGACATCTGCGGCGCAATTTCGCCCACGATTTGCCGCACCAGACGAAACTCGCGCAACACCAATTCCTGCACGCTTTTTTGCGCCATTTCCATATTATCCGCGCTGTCAATCAGCATCCGCGTTATCCACGGCACCTCTGCGCGCAACGATAAGGCAGCCTGAAAATACAAGCGGCGCAAACGCTCCAACGGCGGCGCATCGGCGGCAAACTCGGGTGCCAGCCAGCCAAACGCGCGCTGGAAATGCTGCGCGAACACCTGCGCCATAAAATCATCCTTGTTGGCAAACAAATGATGAAACAGCCCCGAGCTGAGTTGCGCTTGGGCAGCCAACGCGCGCACCGATAATTTTTGATAGCCCAGCTGCGGGTAAAGTCTTTCCGCCGCGCGGATAAATTGTTGGGAAGAAGAAAAATCAAGCGACATAAAAGCGGTTGGACAGCCGTCCAATAAAGGTTAAAAAATTAAGGCAGCCTGAAAACCACGCTGGCCCGTTGGCGGGATGAATTGGCAGAACAAGATGGCGGATTGTAGCCCAGCCATCAAGGTCGGCGCAATGATTTCGCGGTTCGGGCTTTGCCGCGCTTTTCAGGCTGCCTGAAACCAACGAAACCTTGTATAATCGGCCGCGCAGGCAAAACAGACAGCCGCCGCGTGGCAACACGGGGAGGAAAGTCCGGGCTACACAGAGCACAATGCCAGCTAACGGCTGGGCGTGGTAACACGACGGAAAGTGGCGCAGAGAGCAAGACCGCCGATGGCGCAACGCGCACAGGCAAGGGTGAAAAGGTGCGGTAAGAGCGCACCGTGCCGTTGGTAACAACGCGCAGCAGGCTAAACCCCATTGGTAGCAAGACCAAACAGAACGCATTGACGCTGCTCGCCGAGCGTTCGGGTAGGTTGCTTGAACTTTGTGGCAACGCAAAGTCTAGATGAATGGCTGTTCAACGACAGAACCCGGCTTATCGTTTTACCTGCACCCCCATTATCCAAGCATAAAAAGGCAGCCTGAAAACTGGTTTTTCCGTTTTCAGGCTGTCTTATCTTGCGCGGTTAAACTAAATCAGAAAATCGCTTTAATCATGCCCGCAGTAGCAGCGATACCGCCAATCAAGCCCACTGCGCCGGCGGCTGTGCCCATTGCACCGTTGACTTGATCGCGTTTGTTAGCACGTTTTTCGCGCTCCAAAGCCAATTCTTCAGACACGTTGGCACGTTGGCGGCGGTGTTGTTCCAACTCGGCGCGTGAAAGTTGCGCTTCTTTGCGGTTACGCCCTGCTTTGATGGCGGCAGAATCGCTGCCGATTGCCATATCGCCCACAGAGCTGCCGCTGGTGGTGCAACCTGTTGCGATGAATGCAGTTAAAACCAAGAATAGAATGTTATTTTTCATTGCATAAACTCCAAAGGATTAAAAATTAGTGCAGGATGTACACTTTGCGGTTGCCATAAGCGCGGTTGATGGCATCGGCTTCATCCATCATTTCTTCGCGGCGTTCTGCACGGCGTTCGCGGCGTTCTGCGCGTTCGGCGGCTTGCACGGCGCGGGAATCGGCTTCCATGGCGGCGGATTGCTCGGGCGTGGGGTTGAAGTGTTGCGTGCCGTAAGTTACGCAGCCGGTGAGGCTTGCAGCCAATACCAAGGATAATAGGGTGTGTTTCAACACGATGGTTACTCCGTTTTAAGAAAAGTAAATGGCGAGAAAATTCAGCCATATGGGTAAGTTGTTATTTTACCTGAATATTGGGTTTTTCTTATTGTTTTTTTCAAATTAAGCGGTGTTTGCTGGTGAAAATGATACAGGCAAACAGTGTTTTGCATTCGGACGGCTGGGTATGAAAGAACCGGCTTGGTTCTCGCTTTTGCGGCAGCCTGAAAAGCGCAGTCAAACGGCAAGGCAAAAATGGTTTTAAAAGCGCGTATAATCGCGCGCCTTAATTATCAAGGCAGCCTGAAATCGCGTAAAATTTGCGCTGTTTAGTGAACCCGAATAGGAGCGTTACCATGCAAACCAAAATCTGTTTTAGCGTTATCGCATTATCCGCTTGGCTATTGGGCGGTTGCGCCACATAAGTTGATGCACGACAAAGTCGATCAAATACCTGAGCAAAAGGAAATGTACAGCCAAGAAACCCTGTGCTACATGGGTTTGGACAAAGACGGGCAGTTGATTATGATGACCGACTGGCATCATCTGGTGTTGTCGCCTAATGAATCAACGTTGCGCCAGCATCAGGCAAAAATATTTGCCAAAATGAACCGCTGGGCGCAGCAATATCCCTAAGCGGCGGTCAGAATCGATAAGGTTTATTTGAAAAACGATGGCAGCGCAGAGGCGGAAATTTCGTGGCGACTGGAAAATCCCGCCATTATTAAAGATTTTTCCAGCGAATACAGCTGCGCGTGCATGCAGCCGGACGCGCATAGCCATACGGTTAAAGTGGAGCTGTCGTATGAAGGCAAATACTACGTCGCCGCGCCGGATACCGATTACCGCCTCAACGGCATAACGGCGATGAATATGCCGATAAACGTGGTGCAGTACCGCCGCAGCAAAGCACACGCTGCCGCCAAAGCAGCGGCCGTGCTGGCCACGCCGTTTACCGCAGCGGCGGATGTGATTACGCTGCCGATTCAAATTCCTGTTTTTATTCACGGCTTGTCAAGCATCAGATACTGAATGATTTTTTATTTTCAGGCTGCCTTGTGATGATAAAAAGGCAGCCTGAAACCCGAAAGACACACCCCAATGACCCCCATCACTTACCCCAAAACCTACGACGTCATCATCGTCGGCGGCGGCCACGCCGGTACGGAAGCTGCGCTGGCCGCTGCACGCATGGGCGCGCAAACGCTGCTGCTCACCCACAATATCGAAACGCTCGGACAAATGTCGTGCAACCCCTCCATCGGCGGCATCGGCAAAGGCCATCTCGTGCGCGAACTCGACGCGCTCGGCGGCGCGATGGCGTTGGCAACCGACAAATCCGGCATCCAGTTCCGCCGCCTGAACGCCAGCAAAGGCGCGGCAGTGCGTGCCACGCGCGCGCAGGCAGACCGCATTCTCTACAAAGCCGCCATCCGCGAAATGCTGGAAAACCAGCCCAATTTGGACTTGTTCCAGCAGGCGGTGGACGACATCCTGCTTGACGGCGAGCGCGTATCGGGCGTGAAAACCGCGATGAATGTCGTGTTCAAAGCCCGCGCCGTGGTGCTCACCGCCGGCACATTTTTGGCGGGCAAAATCCACATCGGTTTGGAAAACTATTCTGGCGGCCGCGCAGGCGACCCTGCCGCACAGTCGCTTTCAGGCTGCCTGAAAGAGCTGAACCTGCCGCAAGGCCGTCTGAAAACCGGCACGCCGCCGCGCATCGACGGGCGCACGATTGATTTTTCCGTGCTGGAAGAGCAGCCCGGCGACACGCCGATACCCGTGATGTCCATGCGCGGCAACGCGGCGATGCACCCGCGCCAAGTGTCGTGCTGGATTACCCACACCAACACGCAAACCCACGACATCATCCGCACAGGCTTTGACCGCAGCCCGATGTTTACCGGCAAAATCGAAGGCGTGGGCCCGCGCTACTGCCCATCCATCGAAGACAAAATCAACCGCTTCGCCGACAAAGACAGCCACCAAATCTTCCTCGAACCCGAAGGCTTAACCACGCACGAATACTACCCCAACGGCATCTCCACCAGCCTGCCGTTTGACATCCAGCTTGCCCTCGTGCGCTCGATGAAAGGCTTGGAAAACGCCCACATCCTGCGCCCCGGTTACGCCATCGAATACGACTATTTCGACCCGCGCAACCTCAAAGCCAGCCTGGAAACCAAAACGATTAACGGCTTATTCTTCGCCGGACAAATCAACGGCACAACAGGCTACGAAGAAGCCGCCGCGCAAGGCTTGCTCGCGGGCGCAAACGCCGTGCAGTATGTGCGCGGGCAAGAGCCGCTGATTCTGCGCCGCGAACAGGCGTATCTCGGCGTGTTAGTCGATGATTTGATTACCAAAGGTGTGAACGAGCCTTACCGCATGTTTACCAGCCGCGCCGAATACCGCCTGCAACTGCGCGAAGACAACGCCGATATGCGGCTCACCGAAGACGGCCGCAAAATCGGCTTAATCGGCGACGCGCAATGGCGCGCGTTCAACGAAAAACGCGAAGCCGTCGAGCGCGAAATCCAGCGGCTCAAAACCACTTGGTACACGCCGCAAAAGCTGCCCGAGTCCGAACAAATGCGCGTATTCGGACAAAAGTTAAGCCGCGAAGCCAACCTGCACGACCTGCTGCGCCGCCCCAATCTCGACTACGCCGCCCTGATGACCCTGCCCGACGCAAGGCCGTCTGAAACGCTGCCTGAAAACGTGGCGGAACAGGTGGAAATCCAAGTCAAATACCAGGGCTACATCGACCGCCAGCAGGAAGAAATCAACAGCCGCCGCGACATCGAAACCCTGCGCCTGCCCGCCGAAATCGACTACGCCAAAGTGAAAGGTTTGTCCGCCGAAGTGCAGCAGAAACTCAACGCCCACAAGCCCGAAACCGTGGGGCAGGCGAGCCGCATTTCGGGGGTAACGCCCGCTGCGGTCGCGCTGTTGATGGTGCATTTGAAACGTGGGTTTAGAGACGCGAAGTAAACGGTGAAGGCAGCCTGAAAAGCCATTGCCCCGTTTTCAGGCTGCCTTTGTCATGCTGATCAAGAAACCACCCTGTCCGCCTGCTGCGCCGCCATCACATCAGCCCAACTGCACGGCATCATCAAACCCGAAATCCTGTGCGAAGCCGCAAGTTATCAGGGGCAAAGTGCGCCGGACAAATCCAAACCACACAACCGATAGGCAGCCTGAAAAGCCATTACCCCGTTTTCAGGCTGCCTAAATGCTGTCTTTCAGGTAGCCTGAAAACTTTTTCTCATTTGAAAACAGTGCATAAGAAAATTTTTCACCTTCCCCCGTAAGAAACTTTTCAGGCTGCCGTCCAAAGCTGCATAAGGCAATACAAACCACCAAACAGAAAGGAACCCACCATGCCCCGCACCGCCAAAAAGCAGCCTGAAAAACTGTATCCGCTCATCGGCGAAGCCGTCGGCCAGCTCGGACTGCGCCTCTTGCTGGCGTATGAATTCTTCGAATCCGGCCTGACCAAATGGAACGGTGAAAACTGGTTCGCCGAAATCCAAGACCAGTTCCCCTTTCCCTTTTCGCTGTTTTCGCCCGATGCAAACTGGTACGCGGCAATGGGTAGCGAGCTGCTGTTTCCCGTGCTGCTGCTGTTGGGGCTGTTCACCCGCTTTTCCGCTTTCGCACTGATGGTGCTGACCGCCGTGGCGTGGTATGCCGTCCACGCGGGCAACGGCTACAATATCGGGCAGGGCGGCTACAAGCTGTCGCTGATGTACATCGTGATGCTGCTGCCGCTACTGGGGCAGGGCGCGGGCGTGTTGTCGCTGGACTATCTGTGGAAACGCTACCGCAGCGGCAAATAAACCGATTGTTTAACGCCGACGAAGCCGGGCGTTTTCAGGCTTCATTTTTTAATCTTTTTTATTGGAGTACACCATTATGAAAAAATCTTCCGCAATCGCATTGGCCGGCGCTTTGGCGCTGACTTTGGGCACTCAGGCCGTTGCCGCTCCCGCCGCGAAACAAGACGCGCCTGCCGTGAACAAAACCATGAAAGCCAAAGCCAAAACCAAAGCCGCCGAAGGCAAATGCGGCGAGGGCAAATGCGGTTCACACTAAGCCCGCAGGCATAAGCCGACCCCGTTTTCAGGCTGCCTCTGACAACTGCCTCGGGCAGCCTGAAAGCTCCCGCAAGGGCAAACCCCCGCCCTGCCGCCGTTTGGCGGAAAACCGTGCCGCCGCGCCGTTTTCCGCGAAACGGCAGCCTGAAAAACCATACGGCCTGCTCCCAGAGGCAGCCTGAAAACCACAATAAGGACCGCCATGACCCGAACACTACAAGGTGCAGGACTCGGCTACCGCCGCGACTTGGCAGACGATTTTCTCAACCTGCCCGCCAACAGCCCCATCGCCTTTATCGAAGCCGCGCCCGAAAACTGGCTGAAAATGGGCGGCGCGGCGCGCAAACGCTTTGACGAAGCCGCCGAACGCCTGCCGCTGGCCTTGCACGGGCTGTCCCTCTCGCTGGGCGGGCAAGCTCCACTGGACACCGAACTGCTCGCCGGCATCAAAGACATGATGCGCCGCTACGGCTGCACCTTCTTTTCCGACCACCTGAGCTACTGCCAAGACCTAGGCGGGCATCTTTACGACCTGCTGCCGCTGCCCTTCACCGCCGACAGCGTGCGCCACACCGTCCGCCGCATCCGCCAAGTGCAGGATTTCCTCGGCTGCCGCATCTCGGTGGAAAACACCTCCTACTACCTGCACAGCCCGCTGGCGGAAATGAACGAAGCCGAATTTCTCAACGCCGTGGCGCAGGAAGCCGACTGCGGCATCCATCTGGACATCAACAACATCTATGTGAACAGCGTGAACCACGGGCTGCTCGCGCCGCACGATTTCCTCAACACCGTCGATATGGCGCGGGTGGACTACATCCACATCGCCGGCCACGACGACGAAAACCCGCAAATCCTCATCGACACCCACGGCGCTCCGGTGAAAGACAACGTGTGGGACCTGCTCGCCGCCGCCTACCGCCGCATGGCGCACATCCCGCCCACCCTACTGGAACGCGATTTCAACTTCCCGCCCTTTGCTGAGCTGGAAGCCGAAGTCGCCCGCATCGTCGGCATCCAAGCCGCCGCAATGCAACCTGCCGCCGCCATGAAAACGGAGTACGCCCATGCAGCCTGAAAACGCCTCAGCCGCCTTCCAAGAAACGCTCGCCCGCGCCGTGCGCCAAGGCAGCGCCGATGCCGATGCCAATACCCCGCTGGATGCCGAACGCCTCGCCGTGTATGCCCGCCTGGTGCGCAACAACATCAACGGCTTTATCCAACGCTGCTACCCGCAGGCCGCGCGCTACGCCGACCCCGAGCAATGGGCGGCCGCCAAAGAAGCCTTTGTGGCCGAAGGCAGCGCCCACAGCCCCTATTTCCAAGACATCCCCGGCGAATTTCTCGCCTTCTGCCGCCAAGGCCGCGCCGCTTTCAGGCTGCCCGAGCACATCTTGCAGCTGATGCGCTTCGAGCACAGCCAATTGGTTGCCGAAATCGCCGCCACCCCGCCCAACGCCGCCTTCGAATGGGACGAAGACACCCCCTTCGTACTTTCCCCCGTCGCCGGCATCGCCGACTACCCGTTCAACGTGTGCGCCGACGAACCCGATTTTCAGGCTGTCCCCACCACCGTAGCCGTGTGGCAGGACGCGGGCGGCAGCGTGTACCACAGCCCGCTGGACGAAATCGACCGCATCCTGCTACAAGCCGCCGCCCAGTCCCCCCTGTCGCAAGCGCAAATCTGCGAAAGCCTCGCCGGCGTGTCCGAACAAGCCGCCCAATGGCAGCCTGAAATCGAACGCCGCTGGCAGCAATGGGTGGACGCCGACGTGCTGCTGCCCGCGGAGCGCAGCGCGTGAGCGCCGCCCTGCAATGGGACGAAGCCGATTTGGTGGCTCTGCAAAGCGACTTGCTGCGCTTTGCCCGCATCCAAACCGGCAACGCCGAAACCGCCGAAGACCTCGCCCAAGAAACCCTGCTCGCCGCCCTGCGCCACCGCGAGCAGTTTCAAGGGCGCGCCCAGCTCAAAACCTGGCTGTTCGCCATTTTGAAAAACAAAATCACCGACCACCTGCGCCACAAACAGCGGCATGGCAGAATCTTCGCCGACACCCCCGCCGACACCGAACTGGACGAACTCTACCAATCCCAGTTCCGCGCCGACGGCCACTGGCTGCCCGACGCCGTCCCCGCCCACACCGCCGGCCCCGAACAGGATTTGGAAAACCGCCAGTTCCAAGCCGTATTCCAAGCCTGCCTCTACCGCCTGCCCGAAAACACTGCCCGCGTATTCATGCTGCGCGAAATCATGGGCTGGGACGCGCCCGACATCCAAAGCCACTGCGGCATCAGCGCCGCCAACTACTACACCGTGATGCACCGCGCCCGCGAAGCCCTGCGCCAATGCCTGCAAATCAAATGGTTCAACCATCGGGAGCCGACATGAAAAAATGCCGCCAAATCACCGCCCTCATCTCCCAGCGCGCCGACCGGCCGCTCACCCGCAGTGAACGCCTCGCCCTGCGCCTGCACCTGATGATTTGCCCCCACTGCCGCGAATACGCCCGCCAGATTGAACTGGTGCAGCAGGCGGTGAAGAAATTCGAGCCGTAAACCGCGGCTACAAACAACGGATGCGCCGCCCGTGCACACGCGGACAAGCAAAAGGCAGCCTGAAAAACCACCTATCTGGTTTTCAGGCTGCCTTTTGTCTTTTTGATTGGCTTGCCGGCTATTGCGACAGCAGCCAAAACTCGTGCAACACCTCGCACGGGCAGATTTCGGTTTGAAGCAGCAGGCTCACTTTCACCTGCCCGCGCACCGCCGCCACCCCTTTCACCATCAAATGCAGCGTATCGCCCCCGCGTTCCGACACCACGCGCAAACCGCTGCCCGCAGGCAAAATCCGCGCCCGCGCTGACACAATCTTCCCCTCGGGCAGGCTGATATGGGCGCAATAGCCGTGCCCCACGCGGGCGGGCGGCAGGCGGTGGGTGCAGGCATCATCCAGCAGCAGCAAACATACAGACAAATCTTTCATTATCACTCCGTTTCAATCGTTTCCTGCCGTGTAGATAGTGGCAGAGCATCATTTTATAAAGAGACGCAACGCAAAGGCAGCCTGAAAATGGAAAATCCTGTTTTCAGGCTGCCTTTGCATGATTCAACCCGCTTAGCGGCTGTAATTCGGCGCTTCCTTGGTAATCTGCACATCATGCACGTGCGATTCGCTCATCCCCGCAGACGTAATCTCCACAAACTCCGCCTTCTCGTGCATTTCGGCAATGGTGGCGCAGCCCAAATAGCCCATGCTGGAACGCAAGCCGCCCATAATCTGATGGATGATGTTGATAATCGGGCCTTTGTGCGGCACGCGCCCCTCAATGCCCTCGGGCACGTATTTGTCCGTGTTTTCTGTTTTCTCTTGGAAATAGCGGTCGCTCGAACCTTGGCTCATCGCCCCCAGCGACCCCATACCGCGATACGATTTATACGCCCGCCCTTGGTACAGCTCGATTTCGCCTGGCGCTTCGTCTGTGCCCGCAAACATCCCGCCCAGCATCACGCAATCCGCGCCCGCCGCCAACGCTTTGGCGATGTCGCCCGAAAAACGGATGCCGCCGTCGGCAATCACCGAAACGCCCGTGCCTTTCAAGGCTTCGGAAACATTATGCACCGCCGTCAATTGCGGCACGCCCACGCCCGCCACAATGCGCGTGGTGCAAATGGAACCGGGGCCGATGCCCACTTTCACCGCATCCGCGCCCGCTTTTGCCAAGTCCAGCGCCGCCGCCGCCGTGGCGATGTTGCCGCCGATAACCTGCACATCGGGGAAGGTCTGCTTCACCCATTTCACACGGTCAATCACGCCTTGGCTGTGCCCGTGCGCCGTGTCCACCACCAGCACATCCACGCCCGCTTCCACCAGCGCCCGCACGCGCGCTTCGGTTTCGCCGCCCGTGCCCACCGCCGCGCCCACGCGCAAACGCCCCTCGCTGTCTTTGTTGGCATTGGGAAACTCGGTGTTTTTAACGATGTCTTTCACCGTAATCAAGCCTTTGAGCTCGTCTTGCTCATTCAAAACAAGCACGCGTTCGATTTTATGCCGGTGCATCAATTCGCGTGCTTCTTCGATACTCGTGCCAACGGACACGGTAACCAATTTTTCGCGCGGGGTCATGATGGCGCGCACGGGCAAATCCAAGCGCGTTTCAAAACGCAAATCGCGGTTGGTAACAATGCCGATTACCTTGCCGTTTTCCACCACCGGCAAGCCCGACATTTTGCGCTTGCGCTCCTGGCGCTCCGCCAGTAAATCGCCAATCAGCTTATCGGGCGACACGGTAACTGGGTCTTTCACCACGCCGCTTTCATGGCGTTTCACCTTGCGGACCGCCAAGGCCTGCTGTTCAACGGTCATGTTTTTGTGAATGATGCCGATGCCGCCTTCTTGCGCCATAGAAATCGCCAAGCGCGCCTCGGTAACCGTGTCCATAGCGGCCGACAGCAAGGGCAGGTTCAGGGTGATTTTTTTAGTGAGCGGGGTTTTGAGCGAGACATCGCGCGGAAGAATTTGAGAATGGGCGGGGACGAGCAGAACGTCGTCGAACGTGTAGGCTTTTTCTATGATGCGCATTTTTTCATACCTTTACGGCTGTTTAAAATGCACGCGATTGTAGCATATTTGACGCGCTTTTAGGCAGCCTGAAAACGGTTTTCATGACAGGGCGAAAGAAACCCATTAGAATTCAGTCTGTTTACACGCAGTGTGCTTTGATAACTTAAACAAGGAAAAGATTATGAAAACGAAAATTGCTTTATCCGCCATCGCTTTGGCGATTGCCGCCTCGTCTGCCATCGCCGCCGATACTTCTATCTTCACATGGAAACAACGCAGCGGCGCAACCGCATTTGCCGACACGCCCCCAGGCTTGAAAATGGGGCGCGCCAGCACCATCAACGTACGCACCCGCACCGTAACCCCGCCGCCCGTTGTGAAAAAAGACGACCCCAATATGTCCACCGCCGACAAACAAGCCGCGTTGAACAAAGAAATCGAAGAAGAAAACCGCCGCAAAGAAGAAGCCAACAAAAAACAAATGGAAGAAGCGAAAAAAGAAAACTGCAAAGCGGCGCAAATGAACAAAGAAACCGTAACCAAAGCCAACGCGAAAAACAAAGATGCGTTGATTCCCAAATACGATGCCGATATTGCCAAATACTGCAACTAATCCGGCATAAAACGCTTTTTAGGCTGCCTAATATTCCATATTTAGGCAGCCTGAAATTTTATTACTATCTTGCAAAATCAAACGTTTAAAACAGCATCTTGGCGAGCGCTCTTGTATCTCCGCGCCAACTACACCATACTACATCCACGCAATCGCGTAAGGCAACGCTCTATATCTAAATAGCATTCGCAGTCGGCATTGCCCTCAACAACTCATCAAGGAGACCGTCATGGCTAAAAATCTAAACGTGTTTGACAAAGAGTATGGTTTATTGATTAACGGCGCGTGGACGAAGCCCGCCAATTTGCTCGCTTCCTACAACCCCGCCAATGGTGCGGAACTGGCAAAATTCACCGATGCCAGCGATGCCGATGTGGATGCCGCTGTTGCCGCCGCGCAAGAAGCGTTCAAAACTTGGAAAAAAACCACCACCACCGAGCGCGCGGCTATTTTGAACAAAATCGCTGACGTGATTGACGAGAATGCCGAATTATTCGCGCTGCAAGAAACGCTGGACAACGGCAAACCCATCCGCGAAACCCGCGCCGCCGATATTCCGCTGGCTTCCGACCATTTCCGCTATTTTGCCAGCGTGATTCGCGGCGAAGAGGGCACTGCCAACCAATTGGACGAGGAAGATTTGTCGCTGGTGTTGCGCGAGCCGATTGGCGTGGTGGGGCAAATCATTCCGTGGAACTTCCCGTTTTTGATGGCAGCTTGGAAAATCGCGCCTGCGTTGGCGGCGGGCTGCACCATTGTGATTCATCCGTCCAGCAGCACGTCTTTGAGCCTGTTGTCGCTCGCGCAAAAAATCAATCATTTGCTGCCCAAAGGCGTGTTGAATGTGATTACGGGGCGCGGCAGCAAATCGGGCGAATATATGCTGCACCACAAAGGCTTCAACAAGCTGGCGTTTACCGGTTCAACCGAAGTGGGCCGCCGCGTGGGCATTGCCGCTGCGGAATTGCTGATTCCTTCTACTTTGGAATTGGGCGGCAAATCGGCCAACATTTTCTTTGACGATATGCCGTTTGACAAAGCGTTGGAAGGCGCGCAAAAAGGCATTTTGTTCAACCAAGGGCAAGTGTGCTGCGCGGGTTCGCGGATTTTTGTGCAAGAGGGCATTTACGATAAATTCGTGGCTGCGCTGGCAGAGGAATTTAAAAAAGTGAAACTGGGCCTGCCTTGGGAAGACGACACGCAAATGGGTTCGCAAGTGAACGCGGGGCAGCTGGAAACGATTTTGAAATATGTGAAAATCGGCGAGCAAGAGGGCTGCCGCATCATCACGGGCGGTAAGAAAGTGGCGGGCGATTTGGCCGGCGGCGAATTTGTCGAGCCTACTTTGATTGAGGTGAAAGACAACAGCGCGCGCGTGGCGCAAGAGGAAATCTTCGGTCCGGTGGCGACTGTCATCAAGTTTAAAACGGAAGAAGAAGTGGTTGCCATGGCAAACGACAGCGAATACGGCTTGGGCGGCGCGGTGTGGACGCGCGACATCAACCGTGCGTTGCGCGTGTCGCGCGCGCTGGAAACAGGGCGCGTGTGGGTGAATTGCTATAACCGCTTGCCTGCCGGCGCGCCGTTTGGCGGCTACAAAACGTCGGGCATCGGGCGCGAAACGCATAAAATGATGCTGGCGGCTTACACGCAAGTGAAAAACATTTACATCAGCACCCGCGAAGAGCGCGAAGGCTTGTATTGATGTAGGTTAAGCAGGCAGCCTGAAAACGGGGTTCTCCATTTTCAGGCTGCCTTTTTGCGGCTATGATTTTGCGGTTTGATGTGTGGCGGGAACGGGCATGCCCCTCCGCGCAAATGATTTTCAGGCTGCCCATAAGGAGTGCGGTTATGTCTTTTTCTCGGTTGAAACCTTTGGCGGTAACGATGTTGGCAACGGCTTTGGCGGCGTGCATGTCGCAGCCGATGGCTGACCGCGTGGCGGCGGTGTCTATGGAAACTGCGCCCGATAATGCGATGGCGCATAAATCGGTGGCGCGGGCGGAGCGGCTGGGCACGCAATGGGGCGATGAAGTGCAATCGTCTGTGCGCCATGTGAACTTGATTCGCGTGGACTCGCAGCCTTTGGCGGAACACGTTTTGCATTATTCGGCAAAGGATTATCGCGGGCGCAGCCTGAATTCTATTTCGCTGGCGGCGGGCAGGGTGGCGCTTTCGGTGCAGGGTGATAACCGCCACGCTTTGCCGATTTTCCGCGACAACGGGCGGTATTTCTTGCGCGGCAAGGCGGGGCAGGCTTATCAGCTGGTGTATCAGAACAACAGCGATAAAACGCTGGAAATTGTGGCGAGTGTGGACGGCTTGGATGTGATTTCCGGCAGGGCGGCAAGCCGTTATCACAGCGGTTATGTATTGCGCCCGCATGGCACGTTGAGAATTGAAGGTTTCCGTAAGAGCGACAGCTCGGTGGCTTCGTTTATTTTTGGCAAGCCAAGCGATGCTTATGCGGCGAACACAGACGCGGGGTCGGTGCAGAACGTGGGCGTGATTGGCACGGCGGTTTTTGAACTGCGCGACCCGAATCGTGCGCCTGATGGGGCGGCGAATGCGTTTCCTGCGGATGGGGAGCGGGATAATGGTTATGCGAAAGCGCCGAGGTAGTTTGGTGTGAATGAGGCAGCCTGAAAGTGGGGAAAACCGTTTTCAGGCTGCCTTTGTGTTTGGAATGGGGGTGATGTGAACACGAATAGCGGGATAAATCAGAAATGCCAATCAATCGGCGTGTAGGAGATGTGCTACAGGCACGCACGTGGACTTTGGTTGAGGATTGGCAAACCGCGTGCGTGGCAAAGCCACACGCCCTATTGGTGTTGGTGTGATTTTGTCTCGCTACAAAAGACAGCCTGAAAACAGAAATATGGTTTTCAGGCTGCCTTTAATAGTGGAAATAGAGCAGGGCGATGTGAACAAGATTTTGAGGCAGCCTGAAATCTTGGCGAAACCGCCGACCCCATCCAACTGCTGTCATGCTCATCCACGCGGGCATAACGGCATTTCTTGCTTTTCAGGCTGCCTTTGGGCTTGGGCAAAGGTTTCAGGCTGCCTCTGCCTACGCCATCCCCGCAAACACCTCCGCCGCCACCGCAATCGTTTCGTCCACCAGTTCCGCCGTGTGCGCGGCAGACATAAAGCTGGCTTCATACGCCGATGGTCCGAGTGCCACGCCGCGTTCCAGCAGCCCGTGGAAAAAGGTTTTAAACGCGGCGATGTTGGAAGCTGCCATGTCGCTGTAATTTTGCGGGGCGTGGTCGGCAAAATAAAAGCCAAACATGCCGCCGATGCTGTCGGCGGTGAAGGTGATGCCTGCTTGTTTTGCGGCTTGGTTGATGCCGTTTACCAGTTGCTCGGTGCGCGCGGTGAGGTGTTCGTAAAAGCCTGTGCGTTGGATGATTTCCAGCGTTTTCAAGCCCGCTGCCACGGCAACGGGGTTGCCCGACAAGGTGCCTGCTTGGTAAACCGCGCCCAACGGCGAAATGCAGTCCATAATCTCTTTTTTACCACCAAACGCTGCCAGCGGCATCCCGCCGCCGATGACTTTGCCCATGGTGGTCAAATCGGGCGTGATGCCGTGCACCGATTGCGCGCCGCCCAACGCCACGCGAAAGCCAGTCATTACTTCGTCGTAAATCAACACACTGCCGTGTTGCGCGGTGATTTGGCGCAGCGTGTGCACAAATTCTGGGCTCGGTTTCACCAAGTTCATGTTGCCCGCAATCGGCTCCAAAATCACGCAGGCGATTTGCTCGCCAAACTGCTCAAAACAGGTTTTCAGGCTGCCTACATCGTTATACGGCAGCACGATGGTGTGTTGAGTGAAATCGGCAGGCACGCCCGCCGAGCTGGGGTTGGCAAACGTGAGCAAGCCGCTGCCCGCTTTCACCAGCAAGCTGTCGGAATGCCCGTGGTAGCAGCCTTCAAACTTCACAATCTTGTCGCGCCCCGTGTAGCCGCGCGCCAAGCGGATGGCAGACATCGTTGCCTCCGTGCCCGACGACACCAAGCGCAAACGCTCCACGCTGGGCATAATTTGTGCGATGGCTTCTGCGATGACGATTTCCGCCTCCGTGGGCGCACCAAACGACAGCCCGCCCAACGCCGTCTCGCGCACCGCTTCAATCACCTCGGGATGTGCGTGTCCCACAATCGCCGGCCCCCACGAGCCAACGTAATCAATATAACGCTGCCCGTTTTCATCCCACACAAACGCCCCCTGCGCCTTGCGGATAAAACGCGGCACGCCCCCCACGCTGCCAAATGCCCGCACAGGCGAGTTCACGCCGCCGGGGATAATTTTTTTTGCACGTTCAAAAAGCTGCTCATTGCGGTTTGCCATGATGATTTTCCTGTTGATTGAGTAAAAATGAAATTTTAGCATTTAAGGCAGCCTGAAAATACCGCCCAAGCCATTTTCAGGCTGTCTATTGAGCGGAAAACAAGCAAACGCAAGCCAACTACCACGCCTGCAATAGGCAGCCTGAAAACCGTGTGAAGCCGCAAACGACGGCGCAGCAAAGGCGTGCTAATCCGTTGCCAACTATTAAATGCGCCCTGCACATAGTTTTCAGGCTGCCTTATTATGGCGGGCAACAAAGGCAGCCTGAAAATCAGCAAAACACCGCAGCCCAGCCCATCTTCGCCGTGCAAGCAACGCCCGCAAATCCGCTATAATTCCTCTCCTTTTTCCATCCCCAGCACGCCATGAACCCCAGCAAAAAACACAACCCCAAACACAGCAACCAAGTCCGCATCATCGGCGGCGACCTACGCGGCAGAAAAATCCCCTTTATCAGCGCAGACGGTTTGCGCCCCACCCCCGACAGCGTGCGCGAACGCCTGTTCAACTGGCTCGGGCAAAACCTCACCGCACAACACACCCTAGACCTCTTTGCAGGCAGCGGCGTACTCAGCTTTGAAGCCATCTCCCGCCACGCCCAAAGCGCCACCCTGTGCGACACCCATCCCCAAACCGTCCGCCAACTCCGCAGCATCGCCCAACAGCTCAACATCGCCCGCCAAACCCACATCCACCAACAAAACGCCATCGCCTACCTGCGCGCCACCACCCAGCAATACCACACCCTATTTCTAGACCCGCCCTACGCATGGAATGATTGGGTAAATCTGTTTCCCGCCATTCAGCCCCGTCTTCATGCCCATGCTTATGTTTACCTGGAAGCCGGCCAAATTCCCCCGCTGCCGGAATGGCTATCCATCCATCGGCAAGGCAAAGCGGGGCAAAGCCGATTTCTGCTGCTCAAACATACTCAACCCACTGATTAAAATAAACATAATAACCATTCTCAAACCGTAAAACGCACTGCAAAAGCAGCCTGAAAATAAAAAATCCGCTATAATCCAGCCCCATTTCAAACCACACAAAGAGATTCAAAATGTCCCTATTCATCACCGATGAATGCATCAACTGCGATGTATGCGAACCCGAATGCCCCAACGATGCCATCTCGCAAGGCGAAGAAATCTACGAAATCAACCCCAACCTATGCACCCAATGCGTCGGACACTACGATGAACCCCAATGCCAACAAGTCTGCCCCGTAGACTGCATCCTGATAGACGAAGAACACCCTGAAACCCATGAGCAGCTGCTCGCCAAATACTACAAAATCGTCCAAGAAAAATAAACGCAAAAACAAAAACATCCAACAAAATAACAAACTTATGCTTGACCAAAATTTAAAAACTAACGTATAGTTGCAATTCTTTTGGTGGGATTCCCGAGCGGTCAAAGGGAGCAGACTGTAAATCTGCCACGAAAGTTTCGAAGGTTCGAATCCTTCTCCCACCACCATAAAATTCTTGCTGTATTTTGGAGTAGAAAATAAGCGGGTGTAGCTCAATGGTAGAGCAGAAGCCTTCCAAGCTTACGGTGAGGGTTCGATTCCCTTCACCCGCTCCAAATTAAAGCCCATGTAGCTCAGGGGTAGAGCACTCCCTTGGTAAGGGAGAGGCCGGCAGTTCAAATCTGCCCATGGGCACCATCTAAAAATATTTCCAAATCCAATTTATTAACAAACTAACTGAATAGGAATTTGCCATGGCAAAGGAAAAATTTGAACGTAGCAAACCGCACGTAAACGTTGGCACCATCGGTCACGTTGACCATGGTAAAACCACTTTGACTGCTGCCCTGACCACCATCTTGGCAGAAAAATTCGGCGGCACAGCAAAAGCGTACGACCAAATCGACGCCGCTCCCGAAGAGAAAGCACGCGGTATTACCATTAACACCGCACACGTTGAATACGAAACCGAAACTCGCCACTACGCACACGTTGACTGCCCAGGGCACGCCGACTATGTGAAAAACATGATTACAGGCGCAGCGCAAATGGACGGCGCCATCTTGGTGGTATCTGCTGCTGACGGTCCTATGCCCCAAACGCGTGAACACATCTTGTTGGCCCGCCAAGTAGGCGTACCTTACATCATCGTGTTTATGAACAAATGTGACATGGTGGACGATGCTGAGTTGTTGGAATTAGTAGAAATGGAAATCCGCGACTTGTTGTCTAGCTACGATTTCCCAGGTGATGACTGCCCAATCGTACAAGGTTCAGCTTTGAAAGCCCTAGAAGGCGATGCTGCCTACAAAGAAAAAATCTTTGAATTGGCTGCCGCATTGGATAGCTACATCCCCACCCCAGAACGCGCCATTGACAAACCTTTCTTGTTGCCAATTGAAGACGTATTCTCCATCTCTGGTCGCGGTACCGTAGTAACAGGTCGTGTAGAACGCGGCGTTATCCACGTAGGCGACGAGATTGAAATCGTAGGCTTGAAAGACACTCAAAAAACCACTTGCACCGGTGTGGAAATGTTCCGCAAATTGCTGGACGAAGGTCAAGCAGGCGACAACGTAGGCGTATTGTTGCGCGGTACCAAACGCGAAGAAGTAGAACGCGGTCAAGTATTGGCAAAACCCGGCACCATTACCCCTCACACCAAATTTAAAGCCGAAGTGTATGTATTGAGCAAAGAAGAAGGTGGTCGTCATACCCCATTCTTCGCCAACTACCGTCCACAATTCTACTTCCGTACTACTGACGTAACGGGTGCGGTTACCTTGTCTGAAGGCGTAGAAATGGTGATGCCGGGTGAAAACGTAACCATCACCGTTGAATTGATTGCACCGATTGCGATGGAAGAAGGCTTGCGCTTTGCGATTCGCGAAGGTGGTCGCACAGTAGGTGCGGGCGTTGTGGCTAGCGTGATTGCTTAATTAAGGTTAATAGGCCAATAGCTCAATTGGTAGAGTATCGGTCTCCAAAACCGAGGGTTGTAGGTTCGAGACCTACTTGGCCTGCCATAATAGAAAACTAACCGGTCTAGAATCGGTTAGTTTTTTTCTTATCTATTTATTTCGGGTGAAAAATGAATAAAAGTGCTCACCAAGATAATCGAGTTAGATTTAATTTATTTCGATATATCAAAGATTCTGTTGCGGAAGTAAAAAAAGTAGTGTGGCCCAGCCGTAGTGACACAGTGCGAATGACGATGTTCGTGATTGCATTTACATGTGTTTTTGCTATTTTTATTTATGGCGTAGATACCCTTATTGGGATAGTGTTTAATTATATTTTGGTAAAGGGATAATAATGTCAAAGCAATGGTATGTCGTGCAAGCTTATTCTGGATTTGAAAAAAATGTGCAGAAGGCGTTAAAGGAGAGAATAGCGCGAGAGGGGGTGGAGAATTATTTTGGTCAGATTTTAGTTCCCGTTGAAGAGGTGGTTGATATTAAAAACGGGCGCAAAACGGTTTCTGAAAGAAAGTTTTTTCCCGGTTATGTGTTGGTAGAAATGGAAATGACTGATGCTTCATGGCATCTTGTCAAAAGCACACCTAGGGTGAATGGTTTTATCGGTGGGACTGCAAACCGCCCTTTACCAATATCTCAACGAGAAGTTAACTCCATCATGGAGCAATTTGGTGGCATGCAAGGAGAGAAGAAGCCTAAGCCTAAAACCGAATTTGAAGTTGGGCAACAGGTTCGAATTAATGATGGTCCTTTTGCTGATTTCACAGGTGATGTGAACACGGTTGATTATGAACGTAGCAAATTGCGTGTTTCTGTTCAGGTTTTTGGGCGAGAAACGCCTGTCGAATTGGATTTTGGGCAAGTGGAGAAAATATAAGGCGTGGGTAATCTGTTGTGATTTCGGTATTGCTTAAAATACAATAATTATTTACAATAGACAATTCGTTTTTTGGGGAGCGGATTTTCCGCGTTATACCCGTTTTTTGGAGTAAATTTAAAATGGCTAAAAAAGTAGTCGGCTATATTAAACTGCAAATTCCTGCAGGTAAAGCCAATCCTTCACCACCCGTTGGTCCTGCATTGGGTCAACGTGGTTTGAATATTATGGAGTTTTGTAAGGCGTTTAATGCGGCAACGCAAGGTATGGAACCTGGTTTGCCTACGCCTGTTGTGATTACTGCGTATGCGGATAAATCGTTTACGTTTGTAATGAAAACGCCACCTGCGTCTATTTTGTTGAAAAAAGCAGCGGGCTTGCAAAAAGGTAGCTCTAATCCTTTGACCAATAAGGTGGGTACGGTCACTCGTGCGCAATTGGAAGAGATTGCTAAAACTAAGCAGCCTGATTTGACTGCAGCAGACTTGGATGCCGCGGTTCGTACGATTGCAGGTTCTGCACGTTCTATGGGCTTGAATACGGAAGGAGTGGTGTAATGGCTAAGGTTTCTAAACGCTTAAAAGCTATTCGTGCCACAGTAGAAGCTAACAAACTGTATGCGCTTGATGAAGCTATTGCTTTGGTAAAAAAAGCGGCAACTGCAAAATTTGATGAGTCTATTGATGTTTCATTTAACTTGGGCGTAGATCCACGTAAATCCGACCAAGTTATTCGTGGCTCAGTTGTGTTGCCAAAAGGTACAGGTAAAACCACACGCGTAGCTGTATTTACGCAAGGTGCAAACGCTGATGCGGCAAAAGCTGCTGGTGCAGATATTGTTGGCTTTGAAGATTTGGCAGAAGAGATCAAAAAAGGCAACATGGATTTTGATGTTGTGATTGCCTCGCCTGATGCTATGCGTATTGTAGGTCAGTTGGGTACGATTTTGGGACCACGCGGATTGATGCCAAATCCTAAGGTTGGCACAGTAACACCTAATGTGGCGGAGGCAGTTAAAAATGCTAAAGCGGGTCAGGTGCAATATCGTACTGATAAAGCAGGTATCGTTCATGCAACAATCGGTCGTGCTTCGTTTGTGGAAGCGGACTTGAAAGAAAATTTTGATGCTCTGCTTGATGCTTTGGTAAAAGCAAAACCTGCCGCTGCTAAAGGGCAGTATTTGAAAAAAATCGCCGTATCCAGCACGATGGGCTTGGGTGTGCGTGTAGATACATCTAGCGTTAATAGCTAATGAAATTTTAGGCTGTTTGTTTTTCAGGCAGCCTGAAACTGGGCTACTTAAATAAAATTAAGTAGGAGTCCAAGACCGTAGGGAACGCAAGTTTTAATCGTTAGAAACCCTACGCAGACGGTAGTCCTGAAACAAGGTAGTGCGTGAGCGTGTCGCTTGCAAAGTGTCTTTAACATCAGGTTGCCGCGCTGGTGGGTAGTCTGTTTTCAGGCTGCCTGAATTTAAACAGTGGGAGGTAGACCTTGAGTCTCAATATTGAAACCAAGAAAGCAGCCGTAGAAGAGATTGTGGCAGGTATTGCCAATGCTCAAACTATGGTGGTTGCTGAATATCGCGGTATCAGTGTTGCCAGCATGACCGAACTGCGTGCGAATGCGCGTAAAGAAGGCGTTTATTTGCGCGTTCTGAAGAACACATTGGCTCGTCGTGCGGTTGAAGGAACTTCTTTTGCAGCTTTGGCTGAACAAATGGTTGGTCCATTGGTTTATGCTGCATCGGAAGATGCGGTAGCCGCTGCGAAAGTGCTGCACCAATTCGCGAAAAAAGATGACAAAATCATCATCAAAGCAGGTTCTTATAACGGTGATATGCTAGATGCTGCCCAAGTGGGCGAGTTGGCATCTATTCCAAGCCGAGAAGAGCTGTTGTCCAAACTGTTGTTTGTTATGCAAGCACCTGTTTCAGGTTTTGCACGTGGTTTGGCTGCTTTGGCAGAGAAAAAAGAGAACGAAGCGGCTTAATTGCGTGTTTTGTGAACTTGGATTTTGTTTTTAAATTTTAATTTTTACTCAATATTTTAGGAGTTTAATAGCATGGCTATTACAAAAGAAGACATTTTGGAAGCGGTAAGCAACCTGACTGTAATGGAATTGAACGAGCTGGTTAAAGCTTTTGAAGAAAAATTCGGCGTGTCTGCTGCGGCTGTTGCCGTTGCGGCTGGTCCTGCTGCTGGCGGTGCTGCTGCTGGCGAAGCCAAAACTGAATTTGATGTGATTTTGGCATCTGCCGGCGACCAAAAAGTTGGCGTGATTAAAGTGGTTCGTGCCATCACTGGCTTGGGCTTGAAAGAAGCTAAAGACTTGGTTGACGGTGCGCCTAAAACCCTTAAAGAAGGTGTTTCACAAGCAGAAGCTGATGACATCAAAAAACAATTGGAAGAAGCTGGCGCAAAAGTGGAAATCAAATAAGATTTCGCCAATTAGCGCAATGGGCTGGCAGTTTTACTGCCAGCCTTGTTGTGCTTTGAAACCAGCTCTTTGTGTAAATTTACCAAGATTTACTTTAGTATTGTAAGCGTGAGTAAAATTTTGGTAAATCTATATTAATTTTGCTTATCAGGCAGCCTGAAAAGGGTGCTGTCTGTTTTATTCTTATCTATTTGAATATTTAGGTTTTTCTTTTTTCAGACTGCCTGAAATTCTGTTTTCTTCATTGTTGCCCATTTGGAGTCTCTAAATCATGAGTTACACCTTTACCGAGAAAAAGCGCATCCGCAAAAGTTTCGCCAAACGTGAAACCGTTTTGGATGTGCCTTATCTGCTGACAACTCAGTTGGAATCGTACAGCAAGTTTTTGCAACAAGATTGTGCGCCTCAAAAACGCAAGGATGAGGGCTTGCAAGCGGCATTCAGTTCTATTTTTCCTATTGTGAGCAACAATGGTTACGCAGAATTGCAATTTGACCAATATGTATTGGGTGAGCCCGAATTTGACATCGCCGAATGCCAATTGCGTGGCATCACTTATGCTGCGCCTTTGCGCGCCAAAATCAAACTGGCTATTTTCAATAAAGAAGGCTCAAACAAAGTAGAAGAGCGTGAATTGAAAGAGATTCGTGCCAATGATGTGTATATGGGCGAAATTCCTTTGATGACACCCAGCGGTTCGTTTGTGATCAACGGCACAGAGCGCGTAATTGTGTCTCAGCTGCACCGCTCGCCCGGTGTGTTCTTTGAGCATGACCGTGGCAAAACGCACGCATCCGGCAAATTATTGTTTTCTGCGCGAATTATTCCTTATCGCGGCTCGTGGTTAGATTTTGAGTTTGACCCCAAAGATTTGCTTTATTTCCGTATTGACCGCCGCCGCAAAATGCCTGTAACCATTTTGCTGCGCGCTTTGGGCTACAACAACGAACAAATCTTGGCGATGTTCTTTGATTTGGAAACATATTATTTATCCGGCACAGGTGTGCAAACGGCGCTGGTGCCTGAGCGCTTGCGCGGTGAAACAGCAAAATTTGATATCGCCGACAATGAGGGTAATGTGTTGGTTGCGGCAGGCAAGCGCATCAATGCGAGAAATATTCGCGATATTCAGGCTGCCGGTCTTACCCGCTTGAATATTGATGCTGAAAGTCTGATTGGCAAAATTATCGCGCGTGATGTGATTGTGCCTGATACGGGTGAAGTGTTGGCAACGGCAAACGCGGAAATCACAGAAGAATTGTTGGCGCAATTTGATATTCAAGGCATTAAAGAAATCCAAACTTTGTTTGTGAGCGAAACCGAAGCGGGTGCGTACATTTCTGCAACGTTGAATACGGACGAAACGGCTGATCAACAAGCCGCCAAAATTGCAATTTACCGCATGATGCGCCCTGGTGAACCGCCTACTGAAGAAGCGGTGGAAGCCTTGTTTAACCGATTGTTCTTCCAAGAAGAAAGCTATGATTTGTCGCGCGTGGGCCGCATGAAATTCAACACCCGCACTTATGAGCAAAAATTGCTGCCCGTGCAAGAAAACAACTGGTATGGCAGATTGCTCAATCAAACTTTTGCGGGCGTCGGCGAAAAAGAAGCCAAGCTGCACATTCTAAGCGTGGAAGACATTGTGGTAACGATTGCCACGCTGGTAGAGTTGCGTAACGGGCATGGCGAGGTGGACGATATTGACCACTTGGGCAACCGCCGTGTACGTTCGGTGGGCGAATTGGTGGAAAACCAATTCCGCAGCGGTTTGGCGCGTGTGGAGCGTGCCGTTAAAGAGCGTTTGAACCAAGCTGAAAGCGAAGGTTTGATGCCAACCGATTTGATTAACGCAAAACCTGTTTCCGCTGCGATTAAAGAGTTTTTCGGTTCTAGCCAGTTGTCGCAGTTTATGGATCAAACCAATCCGCTGTCTGAAATCACGCACAAGCGCCGTGTTTCGGCTTTGGGGCCGGGTGGTTTGACACGCGAACGCGCGGGCTTTGAAGTGCGCGACGTACACCCAACGCATTACGGTCGCGTGTGCCCAATTGAAACACCAGAAGGTCCAAACATTGGTTTGATTAACTCGCTGTCGGTTTACGCACGCACCAACGAATACGGCTTTTTGGAAACACCGTATCGCCGCGTGGTGGACGGCAAAGTAACCAATGAAATTGACTATTTGTCTGCCATTGAAGAAGGCCGCTATGTGATTGCGCAAGCGAATACCGATTTGGATAAACACGGTAAATTGCTCGGCGATTTGATTACCTGCCGCGAAAAAGGCGAAACCATTTTGGCAACGCCTGACCGCGTGCAATATATGGACGTGGCAACGGGGCAAGTGGTATCCGTGGCGGCTTCGCTGATTCCGTTCTTGGAACACGATGACGCGAACCGTGCTTTGATGGGTGCGAACATGCAACGTCAAGCTGTTCCTTGCTTGCGCGCTGAGAAACCGTTGGTGGGAACGGGCATTGAACGCTCGGTAGCCGTGGACAGCGCAACAGCTATTGTGGCGCGGCGCGGCGGCGTGGTGGAATATGTGGACGCAAACCGCGTGGTGGTGCGTGTACATGATGATGAGGCGACGGCCAAAGAAGGCGGTGTGGACATTTACAATTTGGTGAAATTCACCCGTTCCAACCAATCCACCAACATCAACCAACGTCCTGCCGTGAGCGCGGGCGATGTATTGCAACGCGGTGATTTGATTGCCGACGGCGCCTCTACCGATTTGGGCGAATTGGCGCTTGGTCAGAACATGACCATCGCATTTATGCCGTGGAACGGCTACAACTACGAAGACTCTATTTTGATTAGCGAAAGAGTGGCGGCAGACGACCGTTACACCTCTATCCATATCGAAGAGCTGAACGTTGTGGCGCGTGATACCAAATTGGGCGCAGAAGAAATCACCCGCGATATTCCGAATCTGTCGGAAAAAATGCAAAACCGTTTGGACGAAAGCGGCATCATTTATATCGGCGCGGAAGTAGAGGCGGGCGACGTGTTGGTGGGCAAAGTAACGCCCAAAGGCGAAACGCAACTCACGCCGGAAGAAAAACTGCTGCGCGCCATTTTCGGCGAAAAAGCCTCTGACGTGAAAGACACGTCTTTGCGCATGCCAACAGGCATGAGCGGCACGGTGATTGACGTGCAAGTGTTCACGCGCGAGGGCATTCAGCGCGACAAACGCGCCCAAGCCATTATTGATGCGGAATTGAAACGTTACCGTCAAGATTTGAACGACCAAATCCGTATTTTTGACAACGATACGTTTGACCGTATCCAACGCATGATTGTGGGCCAAAAAGCGAATGGCGGTCCGAACAAACTGGGCAAAGGCAAAGTCATCACGCAAGAATATTTGGACGGGCTAACCAGCCGCCACGATTGGTTTGATATTCGCGTTGCCGATGAAGAAATCGCCAAGCAGCTTGAATTGATGAAGCTGTCGTTGCAAGAAAAACGCAGCGAAGCCGAAGCCTTGTTTGAAGTGAAAAAGAAAAAAATGACGCAAGGCGACGAGCTGCCGGCCGGCGTGCAAAAAACCGTGAAAGTGTTTATCGCGATTAAACGCCGCTTGCAAGCGGGCGACAAAATGGCGGGCCGCCATGGGAATAAAGGCGTGGTGTCGCGCATTCTGCCTGTGGAAGACATGCCTTATATGGCGGATGGTCGCACGGTGGACATCGTGTTGAACCCATTGGGCGTGCCTTCGCGTATGAATATCGGTCAGATTTTGGAAGTGCATTTGGGCTGGGCAGCAAAAGGCATCGGTCAGCGTATTGACAAAATGCTGCAAGAGCATCGTAAGGTGAAAGAAATCCGCGCGTTCTTGAACAAGCTGTATAACGGCAGCGGCAAGCACGAGGATTTGGATAGCCTGAGCGACGAAGACATCTTAGTTTTGGCGGATAACCTGCGCCGTGGTGCAACCTTTGCTTCGCCTGTGTTTGACGGCGCGAAGGAAAAAGAAATCTACGAGATGCTGAATTTGGCGTATCCAAGCGATGATCCCGAAGTGCAAAAATTGGGCTTTAACGACACCAAAACGCAAATCACGCTGTATGACGGGCGTTCGGGCGAACCGTTTGACCGCAAAGTAACCGTGGGCGTGATGCACTATCTGAAACTGCACCACTTGGTGGACGAGAAAATGCACGCGCGTTCAACCGGTCCATACAGCTTGGTAACGCAACAACCGTTGGGCGGTAAAGCGCAGTTCGGTGGCCAGCGGTTCGGTGAGATGGAGGTGTGGGCGCTGGAAGCCTACGGCGCGGCGTACACCTTGCAAGAGATGTTGACGGTGAAATCCGATGACGTTACCGGTCGCACGAAGATGTATGAAAACATCGTGAAAGGCGAACACAAAATTGATGCGGGCATGCCTGAATCGTTTAATGTGATTGTGAAAGAAATCCGTTCGCTGGGTTTGGATATTGATTTGGAAAACAATTGATGCCGAGCGAGGCAGCCTGAAAACGCGCAAACCGGTTTTCAGGCTGCATCTAAACGCCAGCGATGCTGTTCGGCAGCCTGAAAATGAATACGCAGCATACGCCGCAAAACCTGTTTCAGGCAGCCTGAAAGCCACCCCATTGCAAAAATCGCCCAATTATTAGGAGCAAAAATGAACCTAACCGATTTATTCGCCCCCCTGCAACAAGCAGGTTCAGAAGAATTTGATGCCATCAAAATCGGCATCGCCTCGCCCGAAACCATCCGCTCATGGTCATACGGCGAAGTGAAAAAGCCCGAAACCATTAACTACCGCACGTTCAAACCCGAGCGCGACGGCTTGTTCTGCGCCAAAATTTTCGGTCCGGTAAAAGACTACGAATGCTTGTGCGGCAAATACAAACGCTTGAAATTCAAAGGCGTAACCTGCGAAAAATGCGGCGTGGAAGTAACGCTCACCAAAGTGCGCCGCGAGCGCATGGGGCATATTGAGCTGGCCGCGCCCGTTGCCCACATCTGGTTCTTGAAATCCCTGCCTTCGCGCTTGGGCATGGTGTTGGACATGACTTTGCGCGACATCGAGCGCGTGTTGTACTTTGAAGCGTTTGTGGTAACCGACCCCGGCTTAACCAATTTGCAACGCCGCCAACTGCTCACCGAAGAAGATTACTACGCCAAATTGGAAGAATACGGCGAAGAGTTTGATGCCTACATGGGCGCGGAAGGTATCCGCGAGTTGTTGCGCAGCCTGAATGTGGAGCAAGAAATTGAAATTTTGCGCCAAGAGTTGCAAGCCACCAGCTCCGACACCAAAATCAAAAAAATCGCCAAACGCCTGAAAGTGCTGGAAGCGTTCCAACGCAGCGGCATGAAGCTGGAATGGATGATTATGGACGTGCTGCCCGTGCTGCCGCCCGATTTGCGCCCGCTCGTGCCATTGGATGGCGGACGTTTTGCCACTTCCGATTTGAACGATTTGTATCGCCGCGTGATTAACCGCAACAACCGTTTGAAACGCTTGTTGGAATTGCGCGCGCCCGACATCATTGTGCGCAACGAAAAACGCATGCTGCAAGAAGCGGTGGACAGCCTGCTGGACAACGGTCGCCGTGGTAAAGCGATGACAGGCGCAAACAAACGCCCATTGAAATCGCTGGCGGATATGATTAAAGGTAAGAGCGGTCGCTTCCGTCAAAACCTGCTGGGTAAACGGGTGGACTATTCGGGTCGTTCCGTGATTACCGTAGGTCCTTACCTGCGCCTGCACCAATGCGGCTTGCCGAAAAAAATGGCATTGGAATTGTTCAAACCCTTTATTTTCCACAAGCTAGAACAGCGCGAACTGGCAACCACCGTTAAGGCAGCCAAAAAATTGGTGGAACAAGAAGTGCCCGAAGTGTGGGACATCTTGGAAGAAGTGATTCGCGAACACCCTATTTTGCTGAACCGTGCGCCTACCTTGCACCGCTTGGGTATTCAAGCGTTTGAGCCGATTTTGATTGAAGGCAAAGCCATCCAGCTGCATCCCTTGGTGTGTGCTGCGTTTAACGCCGACTTTGACGGCGACCAAATGGCGGTTCACGTGCCATTGAGCTTGGAAGCACAAATGGAAGCGCGCACTTTGATGCTGGCTTCTAACAATGTGCTCGCGCCGGCCAACGGCGAGCCGATTATCGTGCCATCGCAAGACATCGTGCTGGGCTTGTATTACATGACCCGCGACAAAATCAACGGCTTGGGCGAGGGCACCTTGTTTGCCGATGTGAAAGAAGTGCACCGCGCTTATCACACCAAACAAGTGGAACTGGGCACCAAAATCACCGTGCGCCTGAAAGAGTGGGTGAAAAATGACGAAGGCGAATACGAAGCCGTCATCAACCGCTACAACACCACCGTTGGGCGCGCATTGTTGAGCGAAATTCTGCCCAAAGGCTTACCGTTTAGCTACATTGACAAAGCGTTGAAGAAAAAAGCGATTTCGCAACTGATTAACGCCTCATTCCGCTTGTGCGGTTTGCGCGATACGGTGATTTTCGCCGACCATTTGATGTACACAGGTTTTGCACTAGCAGCCAAAGGTGGCATTTCCATTTGCGTGGACGACATGGAAATCCCGAAAGAAAAACCGAAATTGCTTGCCGAAGCCAATGCCGAAGTGAAAGAAATTGAAGACCAATACCGTCAAGGTTTGGTAACCAACGGCGAACGCTACAACAAAGTGGTGGATATTTGGGGTCGCGCAGGCGACAAAATCGCCAAAGCGATGATGGACAATCTGTCGGTGCAAAAAGTGCAAGACCGCGAGGGCAACACCGTAAACCAAGAGTCGTTCAACTCCATTTATATGATGGCGGACTCAGGCG
This sequence comes from Kingella bonacorsii, assembly GCF_016623605.1. Lineage (NCBI taxonomy): Bacteria > Pseudomonadati > Pseudomonadota > Betaproteobacteria > Neisseriales > Neisseriaceae > Kingella > Kingella bonacorsii. The sequence goes on from NZ_JAEHNZ010000002.1 coordinate 621,814, forward strand.
CGCGGGGTTCGGCAGCGCAGATTAAACAGTTGTCGGGTATGCGCGGCTTGATGGCGAAACCAGACGGCTCCATCATTGAAACGCCGATTACCGCAAACTTCCGCGAAGGTTTGACCGTGTTGCAATACTTTATTGCGACCCACGGCGCGCGTAAAGGCTTGGCGGATACGGCGTTGAAAACGGCAAACTCAGGTTACCTGACCCGCCGCTTGGTGGACGTTACCCAAGATTTGGTGGTGGTGGAAGACGATTGCGGCACGGATGAAGGCTTTGCCATGAAAGCCGTGGTGCAAGGCGGCGACATCATCGAAGCTCTACGCGACCGCATTTTGGGACGCGTTACCGCCACCGATGTGGTTGACCCCAATTCGGGCGCAACCATTATTGAATCGGGCACGCTGCTTGACGAAAAACTGGTTGATTTGATTGATAACTCAGGCGTGGATGAAGTGAAAGTGCGCACGCCGATTACCTGTCAAACCCGCTATGGCTTGTGCGCCAAATGCTACGGGCGCGACTTGGCGCGCGGTAAATTGGTGAACGCGGGCGAAGCAGTCGGCGTGATTGCGGCGCAGTCTATCGGCGAACCGGGCACCCAGCTGACGATGCGTACGTTCCACATCGGTGGCGCGGCATCGCGTGCGGCGGCGGCGAGCCAAGTGGAAGCCAAGTCTAACGGCACGGTGCGTTTTGGCGGGCAAATGCGTTACATCGCCAATAATAAAGGCGAATTGATTGTGATTGGCCGCTCGTGCGAAATCATGATTTTGGACGCGGCAGGCCGTGAACGCGAGTTGCACAAAATCCCTTACGGCGCGACGCTGAAAGTGCAAGATGGAGAAGAGTTGAAAGCAGGCACGATGCTGGCGACTTGGGATCCGCACACCCATCCGATGATTACCGAACACGCAGGTCGCGTGGAATTTGAAAACGTGGAAGAGGGTGTTACCGTTACCCGTCAAACCGACGATGTTACGGGCTTGTCCACTTTGGTGGTGATTGACGGCAAACGCCGCGCCAGCACCAGCAAATTGCTGCGCCCAACGGTGAAACTGTTGGACGAAAACGGCGAGCCTGTGTTGATTGCGGGCACGCAAACGCCTGTTAGCATGACTTTCCCTGTGGGTGCGATTATCCAAGTGCGCGAAGGGCAAGAAATCGGCAAGGGCGATGTGTTGGCGCGTATTCCGCAAGCGACCACCAAAACACGCGATATTACGGGCGGTTTGCCGCGCGTGGCCGAATTGTTTGAAGCGCGCGTGCCCAAAGACGCCGGCATGCTGGCGGAAGTGACCGGCACGGTGTCGTTCGGCAAGGAAACCAAAGGCAAACAACGTTTGGTGATTACCGATTTGGACGGCGTAACCCATGAAACGCTGATTTCCAAAGAGAAACAGCTTTTGGTGCATGACGGGCAAGTGGTGAACCGTGGCGAAACGGTGGTGGACGGGGCGGTTGACCCGCACGACATCTTGCGTTTGCAAGGCATTGAGGCTTTGACGCGCTACATCGTGCAAGAGGTGCAAGAAGTGTATCGCTTGCAAGGCGTGAAAATTTCCGACAAGCACATTGAAGTGATTATTCGCCAAATGTTGCGCCGCGTGAGCATTGTGGATCCCGGCGATACCAACTTCATCACGGGCGAACAAGTGGAGCGCGCCGAAGTGATGATTGCCAACGAGGCGGCGATTGCGGCGGGCAAAGAGCCTGCGCGTTTTGACAACGTGTTGCTTGGCATCACCAAAGCCTCGCTTTCCACCGACAGCTTTATCTCGGCGGCCTCGTTCCAAGAGACCACGCGCGTGCTCACCGAAGCGGCGATTATGGGTCGCAAAGACGACTTGCGCGGCTTGAAAGAAAACGTGATTGTGGGTCGCTTGATTCCTGCTGGCACAGGTTTGAGCTACCATCGCGCCCGTCGCGCCGCATGGGCAAGCCAACGTGCTGCGGCTGCGGTGGCAGAAAGTCGCGAAGTGATTGCAGCAGAAGCGGCAGAAGCAGCCGATGCCATCGCCATGGATGACGAGGAAGCATAAAGCGCAGTAATAGAGGCAGCCTGAAAACGAGTAAAATCGCTTTTCAGGCTGCCTTTTTATCAACCATTATGAAAGGAAAACGTTATGGAAATGCCTACTCCCGATGTGGCTTATGATGTGCTGGCGAAGTTGAACATTGCTTACGAGCGGTTAGACCACGCGCCGATTACTTCGGTGCGCGACACGGATATTGTATTGCCTGGACAGCAAGTGAAAAATCTGTGTTTGAAAACCAAAAAGGGCAAGCAGTATTTTTTGGTGATTTTGCGCGATGAGAAAAGCGCGGATTTGAAACGCTTGGCAGAAGCGTTGAGCGTGAGCCGCTTGTCGTTTGTGGGCGATGAAGAATTGGCGGCGTTGCTGGCGGTGGAAGCAGGCGCGGTTACACCGTTTGGCGTGCTGTTTGATGCGGATAACAAGGTGCAGGTAGTCATCGACGCGGAGGTGGACGAAACGCAAACGGTGGGCTTTCATCCGTTTATCAACACCACCACGCTGAATATTGCTTATGCCGATTTTGTGCGCTTTTTGGAGTATGCGGGGCATCCGCCGTTGCGGGTAATGTGTTAGCGTTCGCTTGTTGCAGCCCGCGGTTTTCAGGCTGCCGTTCTCATCGTAAACAGGATAGAAGGATGATTTGATGAAACTTATTCGTTCTGCGCTAACGACCGCTTGCCTGCTGGCGGCATCATGGGCGATTGCTGCGCCTTCGCCCGTTAAAATGGAAGGCAAAATTCTGCCGCAAGAATTTGTGGGGCAGATGACGGCATCGGAACGCTTGAAGGAGTACGTCCCCGCCAATGAAACCTTCGAGCGGTGGATGCGCTTAATCGGGCTGCGTTTGCAAAGCGCGCCGCAAATCAACAACGACCCGATGAAGATGGCGCAAAACATGGCTGCGCTGGCGCGGCGGCAATATCCCGATATGCCGCCGCCGAATATCCGGCCGCAAAAAGACGGGGCGGTTGTGCAGTTTTATGCGTACCAAACGGGCAGGAACGGCTTTATAGAATCCAATGTGTTCCGCTATTGGAAAGGCAGGGAGGGGCTGTATTCCGTGCAGTTTGCCCGCCGCTCGCCCTTGTCTTCGCTTGACGGCAACAAGGCGAAAGATTGGGCGAATCAAAACGTCGCGTTGATTCAAGAGATTGCGAATGTGAACAAGCGGCAAGTGGAGAAGGCGTTGATGTTGCGCTGATGTTGTCCTGCCCACGCGCCAAAGGCAGCCTGAAAACAGTTTTGAATGTTGTTTTAGCTTCGCTGAAACTCGCTTCGCTCGTTTTCAGGCTGCCTTTGGCTTTGGCGGATGGCGTATTTAATAGACTGAAACCTTTGCAAAGGTTCTGAGGCAGCCTGAAACCTAAAATGGAGCGACGGCTCGCTGCTAAATGGTTTATTCAACGGGGCTTTATTGGTTGGCAATGTCGGCGAGCCGCCAATGCTCCACGGATTGCAGGTTTTGCCAAGGTTTCAGGCTGCCTTGTGTCGGGGTGGATGGATTGCGCCGTTGCCCATAAAGGAAAGGCAGCCTGAAACGCTATTTCCCTGTTTCAGGCTGCCTTTTATGGCTATGACTAGCGCACGCCCTTGCCCCGCGCCTAGCCATGGAAATACCCGTAAATCTTCTCTGCCAGCGCGCGGCTGATGCCGTCGGTTTGCGCCAAGTCGTCTATGCTGGCCGCCTGAACGCCGCGCAACCCGCCAAAACGGGTTAACAGTGCGGCTTTGCGTTTGGCGCCGATGCCCGCGATGTCGCCCAGCGATGAAGTAACGCGGGCTTTGTCGCGTTTGGCGCGCATGCCAGTGATGGCGAAGCGGTGGGATTCGTCGCGCACGGTTTGCAATAAATGCAGCGCGGGGCTGTTGGGCGGCAGCCTGAATTGGCGGTTTTGGAACGGCAAAATCAATTCTTCCAAGCCTGCTTTGCGTTCTACGCCTTTGGCGATGCCAACAAGGGGGATGTGCAAGCCGAGTTCTGCCCACACTTCGGTTGCCATGCGGATTTGCCCTTTGCCGCCGTCTATCAGCACGGCATCGGGGAAACGCACGGTTTCGCCGTTGTTGCGGGCTTGTTGCATTTTGCCGTAGCGACGGGTGAGCACTTCGCGCATGGCGGCGTAGTCGTCGCCTGCTTTGGCGGTGGTGATGTTGTAGCGGCGGTATTGGCTGGGTTGCATGGCGTATTGGTCGTACACCACGCAGCTGGCGAGGGTGGCTTCGCCTTGGGTGTGGCTGATGTCAAAGCATTCTAGCCGTTGCAATTCGTTTTCAGGCAGCCCGATGATTTCAGCAAGGGCGGCAACGCGCTCTTGTTGATTGCTGTTTTGCAGTTGGTGTTGCGATAGGGCGTGTTCGGCATTGCGCACCGCCATGTTGAGCCAGACTTTGCGCTCGCCCCTCTCGCCTTGGGTGAACACGATTTGGCGCGGGTGTTCGCTGTTTAACGCGGTTTGCAGGCTTTCAGGCAGCCTGAAATTGGTGATGAACACATCGGGCTTGGGCTTGCCCAAATAATGCTGGGCAACAAAGGCTTCGGCGTAGTCTTGCGGGTTGGGGCTGGGGTCTTGGCGGGTGTCGGGGAAGAAGCTGCGATCGCCCACATGCCGCCCGCCGCGTATGCTTACCCAATGCACGCAGATGCTGCCTTGCGCTTGGGCGATGGCGATGATGTCTATGTCTTGCTGTTTACTGTTTTGGTTTTGGCTGTCGATGAATTGTTTGGATTGCATCACGGCTAGGGCTTGGATTTGGTCGCGCAGCCCTGCGGCGCGTTCAAAGTCCAGCTTTTCGGCGGCTTGGTGCATGGCAGCTTCCAAATCGCGGGTTAAATCGGCGGTGCGCCCGTTTAAAAAGGCGGTAGCGCGGCGCACTTGCTCGGCATATTCTTCGGCGGAAACTGCGCCCACGCAGGGGGCGGAGCAGCGCTTGATTTGATGGAGCAGGCAGGGGCGGTCGCGGTGGGCGAACACGCTGTCTTCGCAGGTGCGCAGGCGGAATACTTTTTGCAAAATTTCTATGCTGTCGCGCACGGCGTAGCCATTGGGGTAGGGCCCAAAGTATTGGTTGGGCTTTTTCAGGCTGCCTCGGTAGTAGGCAAGCTGGGGGTAGGCGTGCCCGCTAATCATCAGGTAGGGATAGGATTTGTCGTCGCGGAACAGGATGTTGTATTTGGGCGAGAGCGATTTGATGAGGTTGTTTTCCAAAATCAGCGCTTCGGCTTCGCTTTGGGTGAGCGTGATTTCTATGCGCGCGACTTGTTGGAGCATCAGACGGATGCGCGGGGAGTGGTCGTTTTTTTGGAAATAGCTGGACACGCGGCGTTTGAGATTAACCGCTTTGCCGACGTATAACACCGTGCCGTCGGCGGCAATCATGCGATACACGCCTGCGCTGTTGGGCAGGGATTTGAGGAAGATTTCTAGGTTGAAGCCGTTGGGCTGGGCGGGGGCGGTGGGCATTTTCAGGCTGCCTATGGGGTTTGGGGGATGGATTATAAGGAAAAAGGCAGCCTGAAAACGAAAAAAAAGGTTTTAAGGCTGCCTTGGGCGTGGGCAAGGGTTTCAGGCTGCCTTAGTTGTGCGCCAAACTTCGGGCTAGGCTATCCGCTTGCTGCAAACCCGCCTCCACTTCGTTTTGAATGCGGTCGCAGGCAATCGGCTGGGCGGCTTCGTTCCAGCAATAAGTGGTGGCGAATGTTCCCGTGTCGGCGGCGATGTCGCCTTGGAACATCGCGCTACCGTTGGAGTAGAACAGAATGGCGCGGGTGGTGTTGCCGCGTTCGGTAAGGGCGGATGCCATTCGGGCGTTGTCGTCTAGCGTATAAACGGTGGTGCCGTTGTCGGTTTTTTCCGTTGCCAGCACAGCTTTGCCGTGGCGGATGCCCAACGTTGCGCCGATGGGTTTGCCTTTTTCGTAATCGCCCATTTCTTCCACATCGCCGCCGCGCGTAAACCACACGATGCGCCCGTTGTTCACATCCGAATCAAACGATGCGATATCGGCGTCGTCTTCCAGCACAAAAGGCGCGGTTTGCGGCGTTTGGCTGCTTTGGTAAAAATCTTGCACCACGCGCTTGCCCTCGGCGGTTTTGCCCAGCAGCTCGCGGTAATAGCCTTCGTTGCTGGGCGCGCTGGTGGCTGCGCCGTTGTTGGCAAAGTAGTAAACCGTTTTGGTTTGGGCGGGGGTGAACGCGATGGGGCTGGTGTAGGTTTGGCTGGTTTGCGTGGCGATTTGCTGCCAGCCCTCCGGCAGGCGCAAGGTGTAATCGGCGGTGCGCGGCGGCGCGGGCTGATTGCGCAAGGCTTGGTTATTATCCGCACGGTAGCAGCCTGAAAACGAGAAAACGCAAAATAGAACCAGCGTGGCTTTTTTTAGCATCATGGTGTGTAACCTTTTAAACACAAAGAGAAAGAATTTTAGCGTTTTTTCAGGCTGCCTTAACTTTTCGCTTTATTCCTTAACAAAAAATAAATTAGAATGCCGAGTTTTTACAAACTTTGCTTTAAATTAACAGAGGAAAACATGAAACACACCATCCTTGCCGCCGTAATCGGCGCATTCGTTGCCCACCAAGCCTTTGCCGAAACCCTCCCCATGCCCGTGGAAAAACTGGGCGAGGTGCAAGGCGTACCGTTTTACAAAGGCTATGGCTCGTCCATTGATGCCGACCCGCAAAACCCCAAACGCTTCTACGGCCTAACAGACCGCGGCCCCAATGCCGACGGCGGCGAGCACATCAAAATCTTCCTGCAACCGAGCTTCACGCCCAGCATCGGGCATTTTGAAATCCAAGCCAACGGCACCATCAAAAAACTGCGCGATATTCCGCTAAAAGATAAAAACGGCAAACTGCTCACCGGCCTGCCCAACCCAGAAGGTTACGGCACTTCCACCGAAACCGTGGTGGATGCCAACAAGCAGCCCTTGCAGCGCGACATCACCGGCATCGACAGCGAAGGACTGGCGGTGATGCGCGACGGCACCTTCTGGGTGTCGGACGAATACGGCCCGCACATCGTGCATTTTGACCGCAACGGCATCGAGCTGGAACGCATGAGCCCGCGCGGCGTGAAAACCACAGGCCGCCGCCTGCCCGCCGTGCTCGGCCATCTGCGCCCCAACCGCGGCATGGAAGGGCTGACCACCACGCCGAGCAACCGCGTGCTGGTGGGCATCATGCAGTCCGCGCTGCACAACCCCAGCAAAAAAGATATGAAAAACAAATCGGTAACGCGCATTTTGTCGTTTGATTTGGCAACCGGCAAAACCAAGCAATACCTGTATCAGCAGGGCGGCGATTATTGGAAAAACTCCGAAATCCGTGCGATTGACGAGCACCGCTTTTTGGTGGACGAGCACAACGACAAAAACGTGAAACACGTTTACCTGATTGATTTGAACGGCGCAACCGACGTTTCCGACCCCACCGACAGCGAAAACGGCTTGAAAGTGAACGGCAAAGCCATCGAAGAAAACACGTGGGAAGAACTTGCCGCGGCGGGTATCAAGCCCGTGCGCAAAACGCTGGTGAGCGACGTGAAAAAAGACGTGGATTTCCAATCGTCCAAATTTGAAGGCATGTGGGTCGCCGACGGCGGCAAAACGCTGTGGATTATCAACGACGACGATTTCGGCATTGATTCCAAAGACGAACAAACCATCGTGCCCAAACGTTTGCCCAACGGCGAAACCGATGCCACGCGCCTGTACCGCATTCCGTTGAACATCAAATAAGCACAATAAGCACGAAACAAAGGCAGCCTGAAAACCTGTGCGCAAGGTTTTCAGGCTGCCTTTTTGTGCACGCTAAATAAATGGTAAAACAGCTTTCATCACTCCCACAGCCAATCTTCTTCAATAATCGGCTTGGCTTTCCATTGGGCGTTAGGCGTTTCGCGCACGGGGCGAAAACCGAATTGGGCGTATAAGGCACGGGCAGCGGCTAGTTCTTGTACGGTGCTTAACACAACGCGCTTAATGCCTTGGCTGTGCACAAAATCCATCAACGCCGCCATCAGTTTTTTGCCCAAACCCAAACCCTGATAACGGCTATCCAGCACAAACCAGCGCAGCTGCCATTCGTCCGCATCCTTTTGCACAAGACTGACCGTGCCAACCCGCTGCCCGTTTACCTTGGCAATCCAAATTTTGCCTTGGCAGCCGTTTCGCACAAATTCAGACAGCGCATCAAGCAAATAAGGCTGCAAATCCGCTCTCCAACCCATTTGCGCATACACGCGGCAATGCAAATCGGCGATAAACCCGACATCGCGCCAATCGCCCGCCACAATTTCAACGTCGTTATTCTGCGTGTAAAGGCGTTCAAATTGGTTTGCCGCTTCTGCCAACAAGCCGATTTGCGCTTCGGAAAACGCCTGCAATTCTTGCAGTAACATCGCGTCTGTTTGCTCCAGTTGCGCCATAAAAGCCGCTTTACCCTGCTCGGTTAAAACCAATTCAAATGCCCGTTTGTCCTGTTCGCTGGGTAATTTTTGAATCAAACCCGCGTGTTCCAATTTCTTTAAAACCACACTTAACTGCCCTTTGTTTAGCGATAAAGTCTGGCTGATTTGTTGGGCAGTTATATGGGAATTTTGCTGGATTTCGGTGAGTACGTTGGCTTCGGTCATCGTCAGCGCTTCGTTGTAAAACGTGCCGGCAAAACGCGCCAATAAATTGGCATAAAAACGGTTAAAACGGCGGAATGGTGTGAGAAATTTAGAATGTTGCATTATTTGACCTTATTTGGTTTATAAATTAAACCAAATAATAAACGGGCATCTTGCTTTTGTCAAACATGTTTATAAATTAAACCACTTTAAATAAAGGCAGCCTGAAAAACTAAAGCAGCCTGAAACCCCGTTCACAGGATTTCAGGCTGCCTTTTCTTGCGCGATTAGCTACGGCTACGCTTCGCCGCTGCCGTTTTGTTCAACTGCATCAACCGCATCAAGCGCTTCCGTTTCATCAGCATCATCCGCATCATCGCTTTCCACCACGGGTTCAATGCTCACCAGCGTGGTGCCTTCGTCTAAGTTAATCAGCTTCACGCCCGCAGCGGTGCGCCCTGTTTCGCGCACTTGCTCCACTTTGGTGCGAATCAGCACGCCGCTTGATGTAATCAGCATCAAATCATCGTTTGGCGCAACCAATGCCGCGCCGACCAATTCGCCGTTGCGCTCGCCCGTGTCTATGGCGATGATGCCTTGCCCGCCTTTGCCTTTGCGCGTGTAGTCTTCAATTGGCGTGCGTTTGCCGTAGCCATTGGCGGTAGCGGTTAAAACTTGCAAGCCGCAGTTTTCCTGCGCCACCAGCAGGCTCACGATGCGCCCGTTTTCAGGCAGCCTCATGCCGCGCAAGCCGCCCGAGCCGCGCCCGCTGGGGCGCACGCCGTTGCCCGGTTTGGGCGCGGCGGTTTCGCTGTCGGCATCGTCGTTTTCAGGCTGCATATCGTTGTCTAACTCAGCATCATCGTCTGCGGCATCGGCTTTGCCTACCCAATATTCGTTAAAGCGCAAGGCTTTGCCGAGGTTGGAGAACAGCATAATGTCGTCTGCGCCGCCTGTTTTTACCGCGCCAATCAAGCTGTCGCCCTCTTTAAGCGCAATGGCTTTGATGCCTTTGCTGCTCACGTTTTTAAACGCAGAAAGCTGCACTTTTTTCACCATGCCCAGCGCGGTGGCGAAGAACACATATTCGTTTTCGGGGAACTCGCGCACGGGCAAAATGGCGGAAACTTTTTCGTTTTCGTCGAGCTGAATCACGTTGTTAATCGGGCGACCGCGCGAATTGCGCCCGCCTTCGGGCAGGCGGTACACCTTAATCCAATGGCAGCGACCCAGATTGGTGAAGCACATCAGATAATCGTGCGTGTTGGCGATAAACAGCGTTTCAATAAAGTCTTCGTCTTTGGTGGCGGCGGCCTGTTTGCCGCGCCCGCCGCGTTTTTGCGCTTGGTAGTCGCTGGTGGGCTGGGTTTTGATGTAGCCGCTGTGGGTGAGCGTTACCACCATGTCGCGCGGCGGAATCAAATCTTCGTCGGCAATGTCGCCGCCGCCGAAGGCGTTGATTTCGCTGCGCCGCTCGTCGCCAAACTGGGCTTTCATTTCCACCAGTTCGTCTTCAATAATTTGGCGCACGCGCTCGGGTTTTGCCAAAATGTCTAACAAATCCACAATAATCGCCATCAATGCTTTGTATTCTTTAACGATTTCGTCTTGGTCTAGCCCTGTTAGGTTACGCAGGCTCATGCGCAAAATCGCGCGCGCTTGTTCGTCCGACAGCCAATAGCCATCGGCTTGCAGCCCACGGTTTTCAGGCAGCCATTCGGGGCGGGCTTGGGTTAAATCCAAATCGCTGCGGCTGAGCATTTCGCTCACAAGGTTAGACTGCCAAGCGCGGCTCAACAGCGCTTCGCGCGCGCTTTCCACATCCGCCGATGCTTTAATCAGCGCAATCATCTCGTCAATATTAGACAGCGCAACGGCTTTGCCCTCGGCAATATGCCCCTCGGCGCGGGCTTTTTTCAGGCGAAACAGCGTGCGGCGTGTTACCACTTCGCGGCGATGGCGCAAGAATTCGCTCAGGATTTGTTTCAGGTTGAGCAAGCGCGGCTGCCCATCCACCAGCGCCACCATGTTGATGCCGAAGGTATCTTGCAGCTGAGTAAGCTTATACAGTTGATTTAAAATGACTTCGGCGTTTTCGTTGCGTTTGAGTTCAATCACGATGCGCGTGCCGTCTTTATCCGATTCGTCGCGCAGTTCGGCGATGCCTTCAATGCTTTTCTCGCGCACCAGCTCGCCAATTTTTTCCACCAGCTTGGCTTTGTTTACTTGATACGGGATTTCATCCACGATAATCGCTTCGCGCTCGCTGTTTTTGCCGATGGGCTCAATATGCGTTTTGGCGCGCATCACCACGCGCCCGCGCCCAGTTTGATAGCCTGCGCGCACGCCTGTTAAGCCGTAGATGGTTGCGCCTGTGGGGAAATCGGGGGCTTTGATGATGTCTATTAACTCGTTGATGTCGGCTTCGGGCTGGTGCAGCAAGTGTAGGCAGGCTGAAATGGTGTCGCTGAGGTTATGCGGCGGGATGTTGGTTGCCATGCCCACGGCGATGCCCTCGGAGCCGTTTACCAGCAGGGCGGGAAAGCGGGTGGGCAATACCAGCGGCTCTTGCTCGCTGCCGTCGTAGTTGTCGCCAAAATTAACGGTTTCTTCTTCAATATCCGCCAGCATTTCGTGGGCGATTTTTGCCATGCGGATTTCGGTGTAACGCATGGCGGCGGCGGCATCGCCATCCACCGAGCCAAAATTGCCTTGCCCGTCCACCAGCATATAGCGCAGCGAAAAGGGCTGCGCCATGCGCACGATGGTTTGATACACGGCAGAATCGCCATGCGGGTGGTATTTACCAATCACATCGCCGACCACGCGGGCGGATTTTTTATACGCGCTGTTCCAGTTGTTTTTCAGCTCGTGCATGGCGTAGAGCACGCGGCGGTGCACGGGCTTTAAGCCGTCGCGCACATCGGGCAGTGCGCGCCCGACAATCACGGACATGGCGTAATCCAAATAGGATTTTTTCATTTCGTCTTCTAGGCTGACGGCGATGGTTTCTTTGGCGAATTGATGGTCGTTTGAGTGGGTCATGTGAGGATTTTGATGGGGTCAAAAAGGGGGCAATTTTACCATAAAATGCGGGGGTTAGGCTGGTTGCAAACAGGGGCTTGGCGGGGTTGGGGATGCATTAAGGCAGCCTGAAAACGGGCGAAGCGAGTTTCAGCGAAGCTAAAACGCATCTCAAAATGTTTTTCAGGCTGCCTTGGGTGCGGGCGGGTTAATTTAAGGTTTTCGGCGGTTCGTCGATGTCCAGCTTGAAGTAAATTTGTTTTTCGCCGCTGGCTTGGTCGGTGAGTTCCAGCATGTCGGGTTTGCCGTCCCACCGCAGTAGACGAGCTTTGGAGGTAATTGTTTTGCCGATTTTGGATGGGTCTTGTTTGAATGGAGCATCGTTTTCGGAGGTGGCAAAATCGGTAATGCGCTGGGTGAATGTTTGCGTTTTTTCGTTAAATTGCCATGTGAATTGTTGTCTGATGGTTAGGCGGCTTTGGGTTTTTCTGATGCTGAGAGCAGCAACATTTGTACCTGTGTGGTTTTTGTCAATTATGCTTGTGTGTAACGATATGCCTTCATCTGTTTCGGTGTAAATCAACCATTCGTCAATCAGGTTTTTGGCTTTGAGATGTTTGACAGGTTGCAACTTGCTGTTTGGGATTTGCTGCAACTTGTTTTGGCTTCGCTGAAACTCATCCCATACGTTTTCAGGCTGCCCTTGGGGATGGGTTTGGGCGGCGGCCGGTTTGGCGGTTTTGGGCGCGGCGAGGGTTGGGACAGCGAGGACGAGCGATGCGGCAAGCAGGGCGGTGGTTAGGATGGGGCGGGGCATGATATTTCCTTGTGGATTGAGGCAGCCTGAAAACGGTATTTCTTGTTTTCAGGCTGCCTTTGGTGTGGGCGGGTTGGTTTAGGGCTTTAAGATTTCGCGCAGTTTGTTGAGGTCCTGCTTGAAGTAGCTTTGTTTTTCGCCGTTGGCTTGGTCGGTGAGTTCCAGCATATCGGGTTTGCCGTCCCACAGCAGCATACGTGCTTTGGCGGTGCTGGTTTTGCCGATTTGGGATTTGTCTTGTTGGGAGGGTTCGTTGTCGCGTGTGCTGGCAAAATCGGTGATGCGTTGGGTGAAGGTTTGCGTTTTTTCGTTAAATTGCCATGTGAATTGTTGTCTGATTTTCAGGCTGCTTTTGGGGTTGTTTGTTGTGAGAATCATCAAGTCTGTACCCGTGCCGTCTTGGCTCATTATCGTCATATTGAGCATCGAGCCTTCGTCTATTGTAACGCCTTGACCCCATACGCCGATAAGGTCTTCGGTTTGGATGTGTTGGGCGAGTTGCATGGGGCTGTCGTTTTGGCTACGCCGAAATTCGCTGCGCTCATTTTCAGGCTGCCTTTGGGCTTGGGTTTCTGCTTTGGTTGGCTTGGCGGCTTTGGGTGCGGCGAGGGTGGGGGCAGCAAGGGCGAGTGATGCGGTAAGCAGGGCGGCGGTTAGGATGGGGCGGGTCATAAGGTTTCCTTGTGGGTTTTGTCGATTGAGGCAGCCTGAAAACGGTATTTCTTGTTTTTAGGCTGCCTTGGGCTGGAATTTATTCTAACCAAGTTACCACGTCTTCCATCGGTTTGCGTGCTTTGGGGGCGATGTCTTGGGCGCGGTAGCCGAAGGTGGCAGCAACGGACACGCCCCATTCAGCGGGGTCAAACGCGCCTGCTTCGGCGAGCACGCGGTTCATTTCATCGTAGTTGAAGCCTTCAATGGGGCAGCTGTCGATGCCGATGAGGGCGGCGCCGGTCATCATGTTGGCAAGGGCGATGTAGGTTTGCTTGCCGCACCAGTCAAACAGGGTGCGCTCGCTGTCTAGCAGGTGGGCATCGTCGGCTTGGAAGCTGCGGTATTTGGCGAGGGTTTTGCCGATGGCTTCGGGGTCGGTGATGCCGCGGCGTTTGATGCCGTCCAGCATAAAGGGGCTGTCGTAGCGGGCGTTTTTCTTGGCGAGGATAACGACGATGTGGCTGGCGGTGTCCAGCGTGGCGGCCATGCCCCATGCGAAGGGTTTGAGTTTTTGCCGCAGCTCGGGGTTTTGCACGACGAGGAATCGCCATGGTTCGCTGCCCACGGAGCTGGGCGACAGGCGGGCGAGTTCTAGAATGTAGTTGAAATCTTCGGCGCTGATTTTGCGGCTGGGGTCGTAGTGGCGGCAGGATTTGCGGTATTGGTAGGCGGGGAGGATTTGGGCGGGGGTGAAGAATGTTGTCATGGCGGTTTCCTTTGGGTGGGTTGAAAAGGGGATTATAGTGATTTTCAACCTTCGCTGCGCTACGGTATACCCCTTTATACCCAAATCAAAGATTTGGACAAAGGGGTAAGGCTGCCTTTGGGGGGAGGCAGCCTGAAACCGTGGCAAGATAAATGGGTGGGTATTTGTTGGGCATCAATGCCCGAGCCACGGAACTTTGCCGCGCACCATTTCAGGCTGCCGCACCGTTTTCAGGCTGTCTCTGCGTTTATTTGCGTTAAAATGGGCGCGGTTTTTGTTAAACAGTAAACAGGATATGGCGATGGAATCGCGCGATTTTTCGCTGCGCTTGGGCGTGGCGTTGTTGCTAACGGGGCTGCTGGCGGGTTTGGTGGGGATTGGTTTTACCCATTTGCTGCATTTTTTGCAGCAGTTTGTGTTTCATGGCGGCTTGGTGGCGGGGCACGTTTCGTTTCGGGAGCTGGCGCAGCAGGCTTCGGGGGGGCGGCGGTTTGCGGCGTTGCTGGCGTGCGGCGCGGTGGTGGGGCTGTGTTGGACGCTGTTGCAAAAATATGGCGCGCCGCTGATGGAGGTGAAAACGGCGGTGAAGCAGCCTGAAAAGGATATGCCTGTGAAAACAACCATCTGCCATGCGGTGTTGCAGATTGTTACCGTGGGCATGGGTTCGCCTTTGGGGCGGGAGGTTGCGCCGCGCGAGATGAGTGTGGCGTTGGCGACACCGCTTTCAGGCTGCCTCAAATTGTCGCCCGCGCAAAAGAGTGTGGTGCTGGCGTGCGCTTCGGGGGCAGGCTTGGCGGCGGTGTATAACGTGCCGTTGGCGGCGACGGTGTTTGTGTTGGAAACGCTGCTGGCAGCTTGGTCGGTGCCGATGGTGCTGGCGGCGTTGTTGGCTTGCGGCGTGGCGGTGTTGGTGGTGCGCGTGGGGCTGGGCGATACGGTGCAATACGCGCATTTGCCGAATTTGGAAAATGTGGCGTTTGATGCGAGCTTTTTGGCTTGGGCGGCGGTGTGCGGCGTGTTGATTGCGCTGGGCGTGAATGCGTTTGCGTGGAGCAACGGCAAGCTGCCGAAGCTGAACAAGGCGAGTTGGAAGATGCTGCCGATTGCGCTGCTGTCGTTTGCGGCGATTGGGGCGATGGGGATGTGGCAGCCTGAAATCTTGGGCAACGGCAAGGCGGGCAATCAGTTGAGTTTTGCCGATGCGCTCACTTGGCAAACGGCGCTGGCGCTGCTGGCAACGAAATGGGCGGCGGTGCTGCTCGCTTCGCTGGCGGGGGCGTATGGCGGGCGGATTACGCCGTCTATGATGCTGGGCGGGATGATTGCCTTTGCCAGCGCGGTGGCTTGGAATGCGGCGTTGCCGCCCGTTTCGGCGGGGGCGGCGGCGTTTGTGGGGGCAACGGTGTTTTTGGGCTTGGCGCAAAATATGCGGCTGACGGCGGTGGTGTTTATGCTGGAATTGTCGCGGTTGAGCACGGCGTTTTGGCTGCCCGTGTGCGTGTGCATGGGCGTGGCGATGGCGGTGCAGATGGGGTGGACGCGGCGCAAGGCGGGGTGAACGGGGGATGCAAGGCAGCCTAAAAACGGGATTTGGCGTTTTCAGGCTGCCTTTTGCGTTTGGGGCTATCCGTCCTGATACCTTTGCGAAACCGGCAGCCGATGGAACGCCGGCGGTTCACCGATATTGTCCAACCCATAAAACCCTGTCAAACCCGCATTGGGCAACGAGCCCTTGCCGCTCCGTTTTGGATTTCAGGCTGCCTTGTTGCGGGCAGGTGTTGGGTTGCCAAACTGTTTACCGCGCCGCAATCGCGCTTATCCGATGTTCAACGGGCAAGCCGACCGGTTTCCCCGCAACGGCACGCCGCCGTTTTCAGGCTGCCGTTCGGCCGCCGCGCCGACGGCGTATAATTGCTCCACCGCAACCCGGCAGAAAGCAACACCATGACTTTACGCGACCTTTTGCAACACCGCCGCGCCGTGCGCCGTTATGCCGGCACGCCGATAGACCCCGACACCGTGCGCGAATGCCTGCGGCTTGCCCAGCTTGCGCCCAGCAGCTCTAATATGCAGCTTTATGCGTTTTACCACGTTACCGATAAAGCCGTGCTGGCGCAGCTTGCCGCCGCGTGCTTGGGGCAGTCGTCCGCCGCCACCGCGCAGCAGATGGTGGTGTTCGTTACCCGCCAAGACGCCTATCGCAGCCGTGCGCAGGCGGCGTTGGCGTTTGAGCGCGGCAACGTGCGGCGCAACAGTCCGCCCGAAAAGCAGACCAAACGCATCGCCAATTTTGAGGGCTACTATGGCAAGCTGATGCCGTTTTTATACGCGCGTTGCTTCGGCTTGCTGGGCGGCTTGCGCTGGCTGATTTCGCGCACAATCGGTTTGTTCCGCCCAATGCAGCGCGAAGTAACCGAAAGCGATGTGCGCGTGGTAATGCACAAAAGCTGCGCCCTTGCCGCGCAAACGTTTATGCTGGCGATGGCGGAGCGCGGGCTGGACACCTGCCCGCTGGAGGGGCTGGACAGCCGCCGCGTGAAGCGGATTTTGCAGCTGCCGCGCGGGGCGGAAATCAATATGATTGTGTCGTGCGGGGTGCGCGAGGGGGATAGGGGCGTGTGGGGCGAGCGTTTCAGGCTGCCGTTTGACGAGGTGTATCGGGAGGTGTGAGCGGGAATGATGAATAGGCAGCCTGAAAACGGGAATAGCGTTTTCAGGCTGCCTCTGCCATCCCCCAATGCAGCCTGAAAATGGTTTGCACGGCTTGCCAATATTTTGGCTGAATGGAAACATTCCCCTCATTCTGTTCAACCGTTTGGCGAAGAGCCGTCGCCGTTCCGTTTTGGATTTCAGGCTGCCTCAGGCAGTTGGCAAACATCTCAACCCAAAAACGCTTCATCATTCCAACTAATAAGGCAGCCTGAAAACGCGATTTCCCGTTTTCAGGCTGCCCTTCCATTGCCCCTTCAAAAAATCAATCCTGCCATCCCCCGCCCAACGCCTGATACAGCCGCAGCAGATTCTCCCCTTCCGCCAGTCTTGCCCGCACCAACGCTTCCTGCGCTTGGCTGGCGGCGATTTCGGCGGTTAATGCTTGGTCCAGCGTGAGCTTGCCCAGCTCAAACAAGCGGCGCGACTGGCTGGCTTGGCGGCTGCTTTGCGCGGCGGCATCGGCGGCGCGGGCGCGCTGGTCAAACAAGCCGCGTTGCAGATGGTAGCTGCTGTCCACTTCCGCCAGCGCGGTGAGCACGGTGTTGTCGTATTGCGCGGCGGCGGCTTGCACGCGCGCATCGGCGGCGGCGATGTTGGCACGGATGCGCCCCGCGGTAAACAGCGGCACGGTTACGCCCGCGCTCAACAGCCCGCCTGTGCTTTTGGCGATGGACGACAAATTGCTGTCCAGCCCGATGCGTCCGTTGCTCCATGCAAATTGGATGTCAAAGCGCGGCAGCCTGTCCATCTTGGCGCTGGCGAGCTTGGCAGCGGCGGCGCGGGCTTGGCGTTCGGCAGCGCGCACATCAGGGCGGCGCGTGAGCACATCTAACGGCGTTGCCCCTTGCGGTGGCGCAGGCAAATTTGTCAACACGTTTGCCCCGCTTTCAGGCAGCCTGAAACCCTGCGGCACTTGCCCCGTGAGCACGGCAATGCTGCGAACGTGCGCCGCGCGTTGCGCATCCAGCGTGGCGGTTTCGGCTTGCGCGGCGGCAAGCTGCGCCTGAACTTGGCGCACTTCATACGCGCTCACATGCCCCGCCTTAAACCGCGCCTGCACATAGCGCAACAGGTTTTTCAGGCTGCCTATGCGCTGCGCAGCCTGCACCTGCCGCGCTTCCAATGCCCGCGCGTTTAAATAATGCTGCGCCGTTTCCGCTGCCAACATCAGCTGCGCGCCGTGCCAACGCTCCGCCTCGCCCAACGCCACTTGCCGCGCCGCTTCGGCATCGCTTTTCTTCTGCCCGAAAATGTCGGGCGACCACGATGCCGACAACGCCGCGCTGCGCAGGTTCACATTGTCAAAATCCGCCTGCCCCAGCTGCGGGTTGATGCTGCCCGCCGCTTGGCGCACGCCATTGGGCAGCGGATTGTCCTGCTTGCCCGTGGCATATAAATTCGCCCCCGCGCCGATTTGCGGGCGGCGGACGGCATCCGCCAAATCCGCCTGCGCCTGCGCCGCCTGCATGGTTGCCTGCGCCGCCGCCAGATTGCGGTTTTCGCGCAAAGTTTGTTCCACCAAATCGCGCAGCACGGGGTCTTGCCATGTTGCCCACCAGCGGGCAAGGTCGTTTGCGTTTTCAGGCTGCCCTATCGCGCCCGCCTGTTCGCCTGTCTGTTCAAACGACGGCGGCACCGCCACGCGGCTGGGCACATCGGTGTTTACGGCGCAGGCGGCAAGCGCGAGCGGGATAATCAGGGCGAGGAGTTTGGTTGGGGTGTGCATGGTTTTTGCCTTTTGGGTTGGGAGGATTGGAAAGGGACGCGCGGTGTAGGCAGCCTGAAAAACGGGATTACGGCGCATTCAAATAATCCAGCATTTGCGTATCGGAGCACAGCGTATCGGCGGCAGGCGGCGCGTTAAAACACGTCCAGCCGTCTGCGCTGCGCGTGGTTTGGATTGCGCTGCCGTACACATAGCCTTGCGGCGTGTTTTGCAAGGCAACGGCGAAATCTTGCGCGTTTAGCGCGTTGTCGGCGCGTTGGAACAGCAGCACGGCGGGGTCGGGCGATTGCGGCATCGGCGTTTTCAGGCTGCCTATCGCTCGCGGTTAAGCGGGGATGGGCAGATAAAATGAAAGCTCACTTTGGCGAGCACATAAAACGTTACCCACATCGCCGCAACGCGCCACGGCAGCCATCAAGCGGGCGGCAACATAAGCCCAAACTTTGTCGCGGCTGTCTTCATACAAGCCGACAAACACGCCGAATGGGGTGGCGAACAGGATTAAATAGTGCGATTAGCGTCGTCATCATCAAAACAATCCGTGTTGCGCGTTTTCAGGCTGCCCCAATGCGGGGCAAGCGCGTAAAATTCACATTTTAATCAATAAATAAGGATGCCGTCATGAACAACAAAACGCTCGCCCGACAAGCTCTCAGTATCAGCCAAATAGGCAAGCTGCCCCTGCCCGACGACGGCTTTTTGGATTTTTCCGCCGCGCAGCAAGCGGCGCAACGCGGCACCGTGCTGTATCGCCCCGACAAATTAGCCCGCTGGCGCGAAACGCTGCGGCAGCCTGAAAACGGGTTTCGGTGCAGCCCCAACCGCCGCGCCGTGCAAATAGAAGTTACCCCCGAAAGCACGCAGCAGGCCGCCTATCGCTTGATGGTGAAAGAGGGCTTGGGCGATGTGGTGCTGCTCAATTTTGCCTCCGCCAAAAACGCAGGTGGCGGCTTTCTAAACGGTGCAAAAGCGCAGGAAGAAGACCTATGCCGCAGCTCGGGGCTGTATCTTTGCCAGCTAGAACAGCCCGATTACTACGCCGCCAACCGAGCCGAAAAATCCATGCTCTACACTGACCACATCCTTTATTCGCCGCGCGTGCCGTTTTTCCGCGTGTCGGGCGATGGGCTGCTGAACGAATGCTTTTATCCCTCGGTGATTACCGCGCCTGCGCCCAATGCGGGCGTGTTTTTGCAGCGCGAGCCGCACGGCGCGGCGGCGTTGGCAGCGGCTTTGCAGCGGCGGGCGGATTATGTTTTAGCCGTTGCCAAGCACCAAGCGCAGAAAAATCTGGTGCTGGGCGCATGGGGCTGCGGCGTGTTCCGCAATCCGCCCGAGCAGGTTGCCGCCGCCTTCGCGCAAAGCCTGCGGCAGCCTGAATTTGCCGACTGCTTTGAGCGCATCGTGTTCGCCGTTTACGACCGCAGCCCGGGTAAAGCCGTGTTCAAAGCGTTTGCCGCGCAGTTTCAGGCTGCCTGACAGTTTTAGTCTGCCTGAAAGCACCCGCCATCCAGCGCTAGTGCATTGCCCCAAGCGGTAACCGCCTGCAACACGGGAATCGCCGTGCGCCCCAATTCGGTGAGCGCGTATTCGGTTTTCAGCGGCGGTTTGGTGCCGTATTGCGTGCGCGAAACCAGCCCGTCCCGCTCCAATTCTTTCAGCTGGCGGCTCAACACCGCCTCGGTGGCAAACACCAGATGCGCGTGCAATTCGCCAAAGCGTTTTGCCCCGTCTTGCAGGTGATACAGTACCACCGCCTTCCATTTGCCGCCGATTAAATCCATCGCCAGGCTCACCGTGCAAGCATAGCGTTTGCCGTTTGCTTCCAAGCACTCAGCCGTGCATTCCGTTTTCATTTTTTTTTGCACCTATTCAAAAAGATAGCTCTTGCCTTTGCCGTTTTGCGCCGCCACAATCCGCGTTTTTTCAGCAAGGAGCAAACATGGCACTCATCATTCTCGCCCACCCCAACTACGCCCAATCCGTTGCCAACCGAGCCGTTATCAACGGCTTGCAAGGCAGCGGCTTGGATTTGGAAATCCGCCCCATCGCCGAGCTGTATCCCGATTTTCAAATTGATGCCGCCGCCGAGCAGCAAGCCCTGCTGCGCCATCAAACCATCGTGTTCCAATATCCGTTTTATTGGTACAACATGCCCGCCATTTTGAAGCAATGGTTTGACTGCGTGTTCACCTACGGCTTTGCCTATGGCAGCGCGGGCAGCCGGCTCAAAGGCAAAAATTTTGTCGCCAGCTTTACCGTAGGCGCGCCCGAGCGCGAATACCACACGCTGGGCGAGCATCATTTTCCCGTGGCGGAATTTTGCAAAAACCTTGCCCAAACCGCGTATTACGCGCAGATGAATTTTGTGCCGCCGTTTTGGTTTCACGGCACATCGCCCGCGTTATACAGCGCCGACGAAATCCAAGCCAAAGCGCGCGGGCAGGCGGCGCAACTGGCGGCGAAGTTGCAAGCCTTGGAAGCGGCATAAAGGCAGCCTGAAAACGGGTTTATGCCGGTTTGATTGCCGCCTGCGGTTTTCAGGCTGCCTATTGTTTCTTTGCGGGCAATACTGCTTTCGTTTTCGGCTATTTATTTGCATCATCCGAAAAAATACAATGCTGCCACATTTAACTTAAACGGAGCAAACAGCATGAAAACCGCATTATTTCTCGGGCACGGCAGCCCCATGAACGTGTTACACGACAACGCTTACAACCGCGCTTTTCGCCAAGTGGGCGACAGCCTGCCCGCGCCACGCGCCATTTTGTGCGTGTCTGCGCATGGTTACGGCAACGGCACATGGGTGAGCAGCAGCCCGCGCCCCAAGCTGATTTACGATTTCTACGGCTTCCCCGATGCGCTGTATCAACAGCAATACCCCGTTTCAGGCTGCCCCGAGCTGGCAGAAGAAGTGTGCCGCCTGTTGCCCCACGCCCAGCTAGATCCCGATATGGGGCTAGACCACGGCGTGTGGACGGTGCTGAAACCCACGTTTCCCAACGCCGATATTCCCGTGGTGCAGCTAAGTTTGGACGCATCGCTTAGCAGTGCGGAACACTTTGCCCAAGCCAAGCTGCTGCGCCCGCTGCGCGAACAAGGCGTGTTGATTGTGGGCAGCGGCAATATTGTGCACAACCTGCGTGCATACAGCCCCGACGCGCCGCCGTATGACTGGGCGCAGGATTTCAGGCTGCATATCAACGCCGCGTTGCAGCAAGGCGAGTTTGACCGCATTGCCGATTATCTGAACCAATGGGGCGATGCCGCGCGGCTGTCTGCACGCACGCCCGAGCATTTTTTGCCGCTGCTGTATGTGCTGGCGCAGCACGATGATGGGCAGGCGGTGGTATTGTTTAACGATGAAATCGTCGGTGGCGCATTGAGCATGACTTCCGTGCGGGTGAATTAGGCGCGGCGGCGAAGCGAAATGCAACAGCCGGCATCAAGCAGAGGGCGTATTTTTCAATGCGCCCTTTTTTTGCGCCGCGCGGTTTGATTTCAGATTGAGGCAGCCTGAAAACGGGAGGGCATCGTTTCAAGCTGCCGCAACGCGCGTTTGCCCGCCTTAGCCCTGTTTTTCCAACATCTTGCGAAACCGCACCAGCGCCAGCCCCAAAAACACCGCCCCCGACACCGACAACGCCAAAAGCTGCACCCACACCGTTTCCAGCCCCGCGCCGCGAAACATCACCGATTGCGCGAAGCGGGCAAACTGCGTGCTAGGCCAATATTCGCTCACCCGCTGCGCCATCTCGGGCATATTGGCGCGCGGCGATGTGCTGCCTGAAAACATCATAAACACAATGTAAGTGGGCACCATCAGCAGGCTGTATTGCGGCATGGTGGGCGCAAGCGTGGCGAGCATCACCGACAACGAAGCCACCGAAAACATAAACAGCACCACGCCCAGCGCATACAGCGCAAACGACCCCGCCAAATGCGCCCCAATCGCGCCGCCCACCACAAACTTCATGCTCAACACCGCCGCCGCGCTTACCACCAAGCCGTTTGCCAAGATTTTGGCGGCAACGATTTCGGTGGCGGTTACCGGCATCACCAGCAAGTGTTCCATCGTGCCGTGCTCGCGCTCCCGAATCACCGCCGCGCCCACCAACACCAATGTAATCAACATAATATTGTTGCCCGCCATCGCCGCGCCCATAAACCAGCTGCTTTGGTTGTTCGGGTTGTATTGCAGGTTCACCGCCGCGCGCACGGGCATGGCTTGGCTGATTTGCTGTTTCACGCCCATGAACTCTTGGATTTCGTGGCTGAAAATCTGCGTGATATAGCCCGCGCCCATGCCCGCTTGCGTCATCGCCGTGGCATCCACCAAAAGCTGCGCTTCAGGCGCACGCCCCGCTTGCACATCGCGCTGAAAATTCGGCGGAAACTCCAACACAAAAGTCAGCTCGCTTTTATCCAGCATCTCTTGCGTGTCGTTGGGATTAACGTAAACGGGTTTAGCAAATTGCGGCGGCAACAGCGCGGCAACAATTTGGCGCGTGAGCGGGCTGCGGTCGTAATCCACAATGCCGATGTTGGCGTTTCTCACATCGGATGTGGCGTTGGTGGCGGTGTTGTACACCATCGTGCTGAACATCATCACGATAAAAATCACCAAGATGGTGTCGCCAAACAGGCTGCGCAGTTCTTTGCCCGATAGGGCGAGAATGTTTTTTAGGGTACGCATTTTGGATGCTTTCTTGGGGTAGAGGCAGCCTGAAAACGAATCAGCGCGTTTTCAGGCTGCCTTTGCGTTACTTCTCTTGCTTTTGCAAACTCAAACACGCCAGCGTTAAAAACACGGCGGCAAACATCGCCAGCATGGCGTATTCCCTGCCCAAATCCCACACGCCCAAGCCTTTGGTGAAGCCGCCGATGGACACGCGCTGATACCACGACGCGGGAAAGCTCACGCCGATGACATACGCGCCGCCGCTCATGGTGGAGACGGGATACATCAGGCCCGAAAAGTTGGAAGCGATGGTTACACTGCCGATGGCAGAGATGAAAAACGCCGCCGTTTGCGATTTGGTGAACGCCGAAACCAGCAGCCCGAACGCCGTTGCCGCTGCAACGTGCAGCAGCGTGCCGATAAACAATGCCAGCAGCGAGCCTTTGAGCGGCACGCCAAACCAAAACACAATCATCAGCGAGAGCGACACAAAATTAAACACGCCCATCGCCAAATAAGGCAACTGCTTGCCAATCAGATACTGCGGCACGCTGGCGGGGCTGGCGTATAAATTGGCGATGGAGCCGATTTCGCGTTCGCGCACCACCGAAAGCGCGGTCATAATCGCGGGAATCATGGTCAGCACCATCATCAGCACATTGGGCACAATCGCGTTCATGCTTTTGAAGTCTTGATTGTAAAGAAAGCGCGGCACGATGGCGGCGGCTTTGGGCAAATCCATGCCGCGCGCTTTGAGCGTGTCCAAGTTATACCGCTGCACCATGCTTTGCGCGTAGGCTTGGATGTTGCTGGCGTTGAACGGAATGGTGCCGTCTATATAAAACCCGATTTCAGGCTGCCGCCCCTGTGCCAAGCTGCGCCCGAAATCGGGTGGCACATCAATCACCAGCACCACTTGGTTGCTTTTCAAGCGCGCTTCCGCCTCTTGCAGGGAATACACGGGCGGCTGCTCTTTGAAATACGGCGAGCCGCGGAAATACTCAACCATGTGGCGGCTGGCTGCCGATTGGTCGCGGTCTAACACGGAAAATTTCAGGTTCGCCACGTCAAACGAAATCGCCCAGCCCACGGCGGCGAGCATAATCGCCGGGCCGAGCGCGGCGAAAAACAGGCGGATTTTGTCGCGCAGCAATTCTTTGGTTTCGCGGCGGGCAAAGGTGATGACGGTGGCAAACCAGTAGGCAAGAGAATGAGACATGATGAAATGGGATGGCAAAGGCAGCCTGCGTAGCGAAGCGGAGTTGCGAAGCTAAAACGAGTTTGGTAAAGCGAAAACAACGGCAACAGGCAACAAAATTTTATGAAACAAAATATTGGTTTAGCCTTTTCAGGCTGCCGAATTATAGGAGTTTGTTGGACGGGTGTCCAATTTTGCTTTTCAGGCTGCCTTAGGCGTTTTGCCGATGATTTGCCAATCAGTTACCTATCATTTTGTAAACAAGATGCGCTGCCACGCAAACAAATCTTTACAAAAACAGCGTTATGCCATAACATCTAGCCCGCATTTTTGCAGCAAAATAACAAAGGAAAAAAGAGTATGAGCAAAACACTATTGGCTGCGCTGTTGTGCGCGGCTTCGCTATCCGCCCACGCGCACCGCGTTTGGGTGTCCACCGACCACACGCATGGCGGTGAGATTTTGAAGGCGGAACTGGGCTACGGCGAGTTCCCCGAATTTGAGCCGATTGCCAAAGAACGGCTGGATATTTTCAAACCCCTGCAACTGGTTACGCCGCAGGGCAGGGAAAATTTGGTGCAAAAGGGTTTGCACAATTATCAATTCCAAAGCACGAAGCCCGTGAAAGACGGCAGTTTTTTGGTGCTGGCGGAATATCAGCCAACGTTCTGGTCAAAAAACGCGGCGGGCTGGAAGCGGCAAAACATGACGCAGATGCCCGATGCCACTTATTGCGAGCAAACGCGGATGTATGGCAAGAATATTGTGAACGTGGGGCATGAAAGCGCGGATACGGCGGTGATTACGCGCCCTGTGGGGCAGCTGTTGGAGATTGTGCCGCTGGACAATCCCGCCAATATTCAGGTGGGCGAGCGGTTTAAAGTACGCGTGTTGCTCAACGGCGAGCCGCTGCCCAATGCTACGCTGACGGCAACGTTTGACGGCTTTGACACCAGCGATAGAGGTAAAACGCACAAGGTGGAGGCGCAGGCATTTTCGGATACCACGGGCGATGACGGCACGGTGGCGATTATTCCGCTGCGGCAGGGCTTTTGGAAAGCCAGCGTGGAGCATAAGGCGGATTTTGCCGACCAAAAAGTGTGCCAAAAACAGGCGAATTACACCACGCTCACCTTCCAAATCGGGCACGCGCATCATTAGGATGATGGGACAGAAAGGCAGCCTGAAAACGGGATTTCGTTTTCAGGCTGCCTTTTATTTTGTTTTAACGGTGTACCAATCTGCATTTCACCCTGCCTCACCCCTCATATCGGGTGCTGTGCGACAACTCCTCCCACGCCGCCATTTCCGCCGCCACTTTGCCCATTTTGCGCTCCATCGCCGCGAAGCTGTCCGCGCCCAGATAGATGCGTTTGGGCGGGTTGTCCGCCGCGGCGAGGGCAATCAGCGCGCGGGTGGCTTTTTCGGGGTAGCCGCTTTGGTTTTGGTTCAGGCGGCGGTAGGCGTTTTCGTAGTCGCACACGCCGGCGTAGTCCACAATCGGGTGCTCGGGGAAACGCGCCGAGCCGCCGAGAAACGAGGTGCGCAGCCCGCCGGGGCAGACAGCGGTGGCGCGCACGTTAAAGTCACGCCCTTCTTCGTCCACCGCTTCGGTGAGAGCATGATGACGGAGGCTTTGCTGGCGCTGTAAATCGCCTGCCCGGGGTCGGTAACGCTGCCTGAAATGGATGAATATTGAGAAAACGTCCGCTTTTTTGCGCGCGGTAAACGGGCATCACGGCGCGGATGACGTTCATCATGCCGAACACGTTGGTGTCAAAATTGGCGCGGATTTCGGCGTCGGTGAGCTCTTCAATCGCGCCGACAAGGATGTAGCCTGCGTTGTTCACAGTAACGTCGATGCGGCCGAAACGTTCGGTGATGGCGGCGATGCCGCGTTTGATGTCGGCTTCGTCGGTGAGCGCCATGGTGAGTGCGAGCAGGTTTTCGCTGTCGCCGACGGCTGCGGCGAGCTTGTCGGCATTGCGCGTGGTGGCGGCGACGCGGTGCCCTGCGGCGAGCAGCTGCCTAACGAGGGCGAGCCCGAGTACGCCGGACGCGCCGGTTACGAGCCAGACTGGGGGGGGTGCATGGGGATTCCTTTCGGGGTGGGGGTGGGTAGGGGTTTCAGGCTGCCTTGCAGAGGGCATCCGAGGCAGCCTGAAAAGGGGAGTATAAGGATTTTAAACGACTTCAGAGGCAGCCTGAAAAGCAGAATGTGTTTTTTCAGGCTGCCTTTTCATTCTTTCAAAAAACCGTATTCGTACACCAGTTTCGTAGGTCGGGCATTTATGCCCGACAAATCCCGTTCACAATGTCGGGCATAAATGCCCGACCTACGGCAGCCGTCTTTAAAGGCAGCCTGAAAACGGCGAAGCGCATTTTCCGTTTTCAGGCTGCCTGCTCTGCCAGCACTTCGCCCAGAAAATCCGCCACGGCGCGGATTTTGGGCGAGCGGCGCAAATCTTCGTGCATCACCAGATAGAGGTCGGCGGCAAATTCTTCCGGTTGCGCCGCGCCGTTCGGGGCAACCTGCACGAAGCCGTCTGCGGGGCGCACGTAGAAATCGGGCAAGAGGCCGATGCCGGTTTCGGCGGCGACGGCGGCTTTGATGACATCGAAGTCGTTGCAGGCGAGGATGATGCGGCGACCGGCGAGCAGCTGCTCCTGCCACAGCCCGTGCTGGCCGCCGATGTTGAGGCAGAGAAACGCCTGTTCGGCGCGGGGGCGGCTGCGCAGGTAGCCCTCGCGGGCGTAGAAGCGGTAGCGGATGGGGCGCAGGCGGCGGGCGACGAGGTCGTTTTGCGTGGGGCGGACGATGCGCAGGGCGATGTCGGCCTGGCGCGCGTGCAGGTTGCTGATGTGCGCGTCGCTTTGCAGCACGAGGCGGATGTTGGCGTGGCGGCGGGCGAAGGCGGCAAAGTGCGGCATCAGCAGCCCTTTGGCGACCAGCGGCGGCGCGGAGACGACAACTTCGGCCATTTCTTCGCGCTGCTCGCGCGCGGTGCGCAGCAGGCTGTCCATGCCCACGGCGATTTCCTGCGCTTGCGCGCGGATGCGTGCGCCTTCGTCGGTGAGCAGGTAGCGGCGGCCGATGCGGTCAAACAGGCGCAGCCCGAGCGTGGCTTCCAGCCGCGCGATGCGGCGCGATATGGTGCTGTGCTGCACGCCGAGCGTTTCTGCGGCGGCGGTAAGGGTTTGTTTTTCCACGAGCACGGTGAAGCAGTGCAAATCGTCCCAGTCGTTCATGGCGGTGCTTTCCTTAGGCAGCCTGAAAGCCGGCGAACCGGTTTTCAGGCTGCCTGATTGTGCGTTGGTTATCGGACACGGATGTTTTTTCGTATTTTAACCGTTTTGCGCACGGATTAAACTGCCGCCCCATTCAACCAAACACCTATTCAGGAGCAAAAAATGGACTGTCTTTCCCTTGCGCAAACGATTTTCGCCGACCTTGCCGCCGGCAATCTGGAAGCCGTGCTGCAACGCTGCGCCGACGACGTGCGCTTTACCACCGTGCGCGCCGAACCCTGCGCCGCCGTGCCGGCATACGGCGAATACGTCGGCAAAGACGGCGCGCGGCAGTTTTTCCAAAAGCTCGGCGCGGCGGTGGAGTTCGGCGAATTCCGCCTCGACGGCGCGGCGGCGGGCAAGGATTTGGCGATGATGCACGGCCACCTGCGCCACACCGTGCGCGCCACGGGCAAAGTGTTCGACAGCGATTGGGCGCTGGCGATGCAGTTTGCCGACGGCCTGCTGGCGCATTACCGTTTCTACGAAGACAGCGCCGCGCTGGAAAAGGCGATGGAGGCGTGATGAAGAAGCTGCCGAAAAAATACGCGGGGCTGCTGTTTACCTTTTACACCTCGGCGATGATGGTGCTGATTGTGAGCGGCGTGCTGGTGGCGCTGAACACGGGGCTGGACGCGGGCTATCCGGCGCGGCTGGCGAAGTCCTACCTGATTACCTGGCCGGTTGCCTTCGCCAGCCTGCTGGCGGTGCGCCCGCTGGTGGTGAAACTGGTAGCGGCGAGCGTGGGGGAGTAGAGCGGTTTGAGGCAGCCTGAAAACGGGAAACTGGTTTTCAGGCTGCTTTTGGTTTTGGAAATCGCGTGCGTGGCGGTGGATGCGTCCTACGGCATACGGGCGACGGCTTGCTACACCATGCAGGCTGCACTTGCCCAAACCCCGTGCGTTTTTGGGGGTGGTTTTCAGGCTGCCCCAATACCGTTTGCAACGCTGCCCGAAGGCAGCCTGAAACCGCCTAGCCCTGCGTAAAATCCAACAAAACCTTGCCAGTATGCGTGCCCTTATCCATTTCCGCGTGGGCGGCGGCGACTTCTGTCCACGGATACACGCGGTGCAGGTGCGGTTTGGCGATGCGGCGGCTGGCGAGCAGCGGCAACACATGTTCGCGCAGGCTTTGGGCGATGGCGGCTTTTTCGGCGCTGTTGCGGCCGCGCATGGTGGAGCCGGTGATGTGCGCGCGTTTGACGGCGATTTTGAGCAGGTTCACTTCGGGCGCGATGTTGCCGCCCATAAAACCGATAAGAAAAATGCGCCCGTCCTTGTTCAGGCAGTCTAGGTTTTGCGCGACATAGCTGCCGCCGACCACGTCTAAGATGCCGTCTGCGCCGCCGTGTTGTTTCACGGCTGGGGCGAAATCGTCGGTTTTGTAGTTCACGGCAATCGCGCCGTATTGCTCTACCACGCGCATTTTTTCGGCGTTGCCGACGGTGGCGATGGTGCGGATGCCGAACGCGTGGGCGATGGCAAGCGCGGTGATGCCGATGCCGCTGGTGCCGCCGTGCACCAGCAGGGTTTCGCCTGCGCGCATTTGGCCGTCTATAAACACGTTTGCCCACACGGTGAACAGGGTTTCGGGCAGCATGGCGGCTTCGGCAAGACTGTAACCGTCGGGCAGCGGCAGGGCTTAGGCGGCTTTGACGGCGCAATATTGGGCATACGCGCCGCCGTCGGTGAGCGCACAAACGGGGTCGCCGAGGGCAAAACCGCTCACGCCTTCGCCGAGTGCGGCGACGGTGCCCGACAGTTCCAGCCCCATAATCGGCGTTACGCCGTCGGGCATGGGGTAATGCCCCTGCCGCTGCATGATGTCGGGGCGGTTCACGCCGGCGTAGGCGGTTTTAATCAGGATTTCGCCCGCTTGGGGCCGGGGGGACGGGCGCGGTTTCGGTGAAGAGGACTTCAACGCCGCCGTAGCCGTTCATATTGATGCGCTGCATGGTTGGGGGCATGGGGTTTCCTTTCTGTTGATTGGGTGGGATGGTGATTGGGCAGGATGGTTTTCAGGCTGCCTGCGCGGGGCATGAAAGGCAGCCTGAAAACAGGAATGCCGTTATGCCCGCGAGAACAATCTGTCGCTCGGATTTTATCCAAACGCCCGCCCGCGCGGAAATGATGCACTTCAAACAGGCTGGGTGTCGGGCAAAGCAAGGTTTCAGGCTGCCTTTGGAATGATAGGCAGCCTGAAAACGTATTGGGCTGGGGTTTGCTTTTCAGGCTGCCCCGCTGCATTGCGGCAAGCCGTTTGTCGAGGCGGATGGAAACCGTTGCAAGGGGGTTGTAGACTGACGGCGCAGGGCAACGGGGAGGGCAAAGATTTCAGGCTGCCTTTGGGAACGCTAAGGCAGCCTGAAAATGTTTCCGACAGGGCAAACAAACACGCCATGCCGTTTGTTTTGAACGTTGTCCGCTTGGGCAGCCTGAAAGCGCATCAGGCGGGGTTTTGCCTTTTCAGGCTGCCTCTGACCGCGCCTTATGCCCGTCGCCCCATGCCTTTAACGCCAGCAGCACCGGCGCAAGCGTTTGCCCGTAGGCGCTCAAGCGGTATTCGACGCACGGCGGCACTTCGGCGTAAACGGTGCGCTCGATGATGCCGTCGGCTTCCAGCGCGCGCAGTTGCGCGGTCAGTGTGCGTTGCGACACCGCGGGCAGGATGCGGCGGATTTCGTTGAAGCGCAGCACGCCGTCGCGGTGCAGGCGGTAGAGTATTGTGCCTTTCCACTTGCCGCCGATAACGGCAAGCGCGGCTTCCACCGAGCAGCCTTCGGCGCAGTCGAATGCGCGGTGTGCGGTTTTGCCCATGATTGTTCCTTGTGTGATGGTTGGATGCCGTCTGAAACGGTTTTCAGGCTGCCTTACAGCTTGTAAAACACTTTCATCGCCGCCCACAGGATTTCAGGCTGCTCTTTGATGACTTCATGCGCGGCAAACGGCACGTTCATCAGGTGCGCTTCAGGTAGGACTTGGCGCAAGCTGTTCAGGGCTTCGGCGGAGAGCAGGAAATCGTCTTCGCCGCGCACCGCCAGCACGGGGGTTTTGATGTTGGTGGTGTTTTCATTCGGGAATCCTGCCGCCGTGTCGTCCGTCCACAGGCGGCGCAGGTCGGCGACCAGCGCGTCCAAATCGGGGCGGGGGTTGTGTTTTTGGTAGGCGGCGACCTGCTCGGACATCTGCCCGCGCACGTCGGCAACGGTGAGGCTTGCCATCATTTCGCGCGGGGTGTCGCGGCTGTGCCATTGCGCGCCGACGGTCAGCACGGACTGCACGCGGGTATCATCGGCGGCAATGCGGTAGGCGGTAACACCGCCGTCGCTGAATCCGAACAGGTGAAACTGGCGCAGCCCGACGGCTTCGATAATCTGCCGCGCGTCGTCGGCGGTTTGGGCGTAAGTCAGCGGTACGTCGCCGCGCGTGGAGCGTCCATGTCCGCGCGTATCGATAGCAAGGGTACGGAAATGCGCTTGCAGGCGGGGCAGCAGCGGGGCGAAATCTTCCGCCGAACCGAGTCCGCCGTGCAGCAGGACGATGGCGGGCGCGTCGGCTTTGCCGCCGAGTTGGTAGGACAGTTCGGCGTTTTGGTAATGCAGGGTTGCGGTCATGGGTTTGCTCCTGTTTGGATTGAAATGGGATGTTGTGCCGCTGCGTTTCGGTGCGGCAAGGATGGGGGGCGCCAATGCGGATAAAGTGGCAGCGGCGGTAATTTTGAGCAGGGTGCGGCGGGTGGGCATGATTGTTCCTTTGCCAGTATCCAATAAGTAACCTACTGAAAAATAAGTGCGTTCTTAACAAGCACGCGCCCGCATTTTAAGATGCACGTCCCTTTTACACAACCGGAGAAGCATCAAATGAAAGCCATCGGATTCAACCGCCCGCTGCCCATCAGCGATGAAAACTGCCTGCTCGACATCGAGCTGCCCACGCCGGAATTGCGCGAACGTGATTTACTGGTCGAAGTGCGTGCCGTGTCGGTCAATCCCGCCGACGTCAAAGTCCGCGCCGCGCATACGCCTGCAGCAGGGCAGTACCGTATTTTGGGCTGGGATGCAGCGGGTGTGGTCAGAGCCGTCGGCAGTGGCGTGCAGCATTTTCAGGTCGGCGACGAAGTTTATTACGCCGGCGTGATTAACCGCCCCGGCTCGTATGCAGAAATGCAGGCGGTGGATGAGCGCATCGTCGCCCGCAAACCGCGCACGCTCGATTTTGCCCAAGCCGCCGCGCTGCCGCTGACCGCGCTCACCGCGTGGGAAACGCTGTTTGACCGCCTTGATGTGAACAAACCCGTCGCCGGCGGCAGCCGCGCCCTGCTGTTGGTGGGCGGTGCGGGCGGCGTCGGCTCGATAACCGTGCAGCTGCTGAAAACGCTCACCGACATCCAAATCATCGCCACCGCTTCGCGCCCCGAAAGCGAAAACTGGGTGCGTGCGCTCGGCGCGGATTACGTCATCAACCATCATCACAAGCTGCCCGAACAAGTGGCCGCGCTCGGCATCGGCGCGCCGTCGTGGGCATTTTCCACCAACTACAGCGAACGCTATTTGCCGCAACTGGCGGAACTGCTCGCGCCGCAAGGCCGCATCGCGCTGATTGATGACCCCGACGTCCTCGACGCCAACCCGTTGAAAGGCAAAAGCATCTCGCTGCATTGGGAATTCATGTTCACCCGCCCCATGCGCGAAACCGCCGACATCGCGCGCCAGGGCGAAATCCTCGCCAAAGTGGCGCAACTGGTGGACGAAGGCCGCCTGCATAGCACCGCGACGCAAATCATCGACGGCATCAACGCCGCCAACCTGCGCCGCGCACATCAGATGGTGGAACGCGGCGACATGGTGGGCAAGGTGGTGCTGGCAGGGTGGTGATTGGGTGAATGGCGCGGGATGCACAGAAGGCAGCCTGAAAAATCATCTGTGCCGTTATCCTGTGCCTGCCGTTTTCAGGCTGCCTCAATATGGCAAGGCAGCCTGAAAACGTTGCTCAACCTGCCACCGATGTGGCCAACCGATGGAATACGCCGTTGGCAAAGAGCTGTTGCCGCGCCATTTTAGATTTCAGGCTGCCTTTGGGACGGGCGAAGATTTTAGGATGATGAGGTTGGTACGCTCGTTTTGTATCAAGGAGAAAGGCAGCCTGAAACCTAATCCATCCAGCAAAAAACCGCGTGGCAGAACACCAAGCGGCTTTGTTTTTCAGGCTGCCTTAAATAACTTCACTCGCCGCCCCAACGTACCCCGCCCTTATTCCCCAACTCGCTCGGCGCAATCTCATAAAACGTTTTATCCGCAATCATCGCGCCTGTGTCGCGCAGATAGTGTTGAAAATGCGGCGTGGCGCGGTGCGCTTGGTAGGCGGCATCATCGGCATAGAGTTCAATCATATACGCCATGTTGGGGTTGTCTTTGCGCTTGACGGAGTACATCGCCAGCGTGCCTTGTTCGCCTGCGATGGAGGTTTGGATATTGTGCTTGCCCACTGCGTTGTATTGCGCGGTTTTTTCAGGCTGCACGCCGAGTTCAAAAATGTTGAATACGGGCGCGGCTTGGGCGGAGAGGGTGAATAGGGTGGTCATCAGTAGGGCGAGGGTTTTCATGGGTTTTCCATTTTCAGGCTGCTTAACACGCGAAAGGCAGCCTGAAATCTATTTACAGCGTTTCAGGCTGCCTTTTGGGTTTACACATCAAACACCCAAGACTTTACCTCCCGCACGCATTCAATGCTCTGGTGGTTCATAAACTGGCTCTCGCCCGTGTCCAAGCCCGCGATGGCGGCTTTGTCTTCATCGCTCAGGGCAAAATCAAACACATTCAGGTTTTCCGCCATGCGCTCGGGTTTCACCGATTTGGCGAGCACCACAATATCGCGCTCCACCAGCCAGCGGATAATCACCTGCGCCACGGATTTGCCGTATTTTTTGCCGATGGCGGCAAGCACGGGGTTTTGGAAGATGCCGTTTTTGCCCTCGGCAAACGGTGCCCACGCTTCCACGGCAATGCCTTCGCTTTGCAGCGCGGCGATTTGCTCGTTGCGTTGGTGGAAAGGATTGATTTCAATCTGGTTTGCCTGCGGCATGACTTGGTTGAATATGCCCAAATCCACCGCACGGTCGGGGGTGAAATTGCTTACGCCGATGGCGCGGATTTTGCCCGCCGCCTGATAGCGTTCCAGCGCACGCCATGTACCGTACACATCGCCGTAGGGCTGATGAATCAGCACCATGTCTATATAGCTCAAATTCAGGCGGGCAAACGAACGTTCCAGCGAGGCGGCTGCGGCTTCTTCGCCTGCGTTTTCCACCCACACTTTGGTGGTTACAAACAATTCTTCCCGCGCCACGCCGCAGCGGGCAATGCCGCGCCCCACTTCGCTTTCGTTCACATAAGCCTGCGCGGTGTCGATGTGGCGGTAGCCCGCTCGGACGGCGTTGATAACGGCCTGCTCGGTCTCTTCGGGCGGAATCTGGTACACGCCGAAGCCGAGTACGGGGATTGGGATGCCGTTGGCCAGTTGGATGGTCTGCATGGGGAACTCCTTAATCGAGTGTGGGAAAATAGGGGAACGGGCAGTCTGAAAACGGTTTTCAGACGGCCTTTCCCGTTTCAGTCGGGCAGCGCGTTGTAGTGCACCTCGTCCACGGGTTCGAGAAACTCGGTGCTGCCTGCGGTGATGGCGATGTGGCTGAACCAGCAGTCTTTTTTCGCGCCGTGCCAATGCTTCACGCCTTTGTTGGTTACCACCACGTCGCCCGCTTGCAGGCTGCGGGCGGGGCTGCCGTGTTCCTGATACCAGCCTTCGCCGCCTGTAACGAGCAGGATTTGGTAGCCGTCGGTGTGAATGTGCCAGTTATTGCGGCAGGCAGGTTCAAAGCTGACGTGGGCAACGGTTGCCGATGCGTCGGGGGCGGCAGCCAAGCCTGCCAGATAGCTTTGCCCGACAAACACGTCGGCGTACCGTTCGTTTTTTTCGCCAAACGGAAAAATGCCGTGTTTGACTTGTTGTTCGCTGTTTTGGGTGTTCATTTTTATGCTCCTTGTTTGCCGTACACTTCTTTTGCCAAATTGAACGCCGACCACGCTTTCGGCCAGCCGACATAAAACGCCAGATGGGTAATCACTTCGGCGATTTCCTGCTGCGTGATGCCGTTTTGTTTGCCGATATTCAAATGGGCGGGAAGCTGCTCAAAGTTACCGCCTGAGATTAAAGCGGCAATGGTAATTAAGCTGCGCGTATGCGGCGCAAGCTCGGCTTCGCGCGACCAAACCTGCCCGAACAGCACGTCATCGTTCAGCTCAGCGAATTTTGGGGCGAACGTGCCGAGATGGTCTCGCCCTGCGGTTTGTTTCTTAGCCATTTTTTACTCCTTATCGGTATGGGCTTACAGGCCGTCTGAAAAACACTTTTTCAGACGGCCTTTGGTTTTCAGGCTGCCTTTGATGTTAGCAAGGCAGCCTGAAAACGGTGTTACGCGCTTACCACGGCTGCGTAGTCGGGCCGACGGTGAACTCGCTCACATTGGTGTCGGCGGGCTGGCTGATGGCGAACGCCACCACCGCGGCGATGCGCTCGGCGGGGATTTCGTAGTTGTCGTACAGCTCGCGGTAGCCTTTGGACGTGCCCTTGTCGGTGATGTGGCTCACCAGCTCGGACTGCACGGCGGCGGGGTAAATCGTAGCCGTGCGGATGTGCGTGCCCGCCTGCGCCGATTCCATGCGCAGGGCTTCCATAATCGCGCGTACCGCCCATTTGGTGCCGCAATACACCGCCGCGCCGGGGTAAACCTTCAAGCCCGCCACGGACGAGGTGGTAATCACATGACCGCTTTTTTGCGCGTTAAACTCGGGCAGCACGGCGGCGATGCCGTTGAGCACGCCTTTGATGTTCACATCAATCATCGCGTTCTAGTTTTTGGTTTCCAGCGCGGACAGGGGTGAGGAGGGCATCAAACCCGCGTTGAGGAAAATCACGTCCACTTTGCCAAACGTTTCTTTGGCAAGGGCGACGAGGGCGGCGTTGTCTTCGGGCTTGACCACGTCGGTTACGCGGTAAACCGCCTCGCCACCGTCGGCTTTGATTTGGTCGGCAATGGCTTTGAGCTTGTCTTCGCGCCGCGCGCCGAGCACGATTTTCGCGCCTTCGCGGGCGAGTTTGTAGGCGGTGGCTTCGCCGATGCCGCTGGACGCGCCGGTGATGATGACGACTTTGTTGGCGATGTTTTGCATGGGGGACTCCTTGGGGTTGGGTTTCAGGCTGCCTTTTGCCGTTTCAGCCGACACGTTTATTCTCGCAGGGCAACGATTTGCCCGCGCCGTATGATAAGCGTATATTGATTGTTGCAAGTTATTCGCAATAACAAGGAGAAGCAAAATGAGCGAGAAAATTTCCCCCAAAGACATCACCGTGCTATCCGCCACCATGCTGATTCCGCTGTGGGCAAAAGCGGTGGAATATGAGCGGTCCGATGCTCTTTTGCGCGACAAAGAAGCGGCGCGAATATTGAACATGATTGATTACGATTTCGCCCCGTTTACCAAAGCCCCCGCCTCGCAAGTGGGCTGCTGCGGGCGGGCAAAGCTGTTGGACGATATGGCGGCGCACTTTATCGCCGAACACCCCGATGCGGTGGTGGTGCAACTGGGCGCAGGCTTGGACGCGCGTTACGAGCGCATGGGGCGACCCGCCGTTACCGCGTGGTACGACCTTGATTTGCCCGAGGTGATTGAA
Source organism: Kingella bonacorsii (assembly GCF_016623605.1). Taxonomy (NCBI): domain Bacteria; kingdom Pseudomonadati; phylum Pseudomonadota; class Betaproteobacteria; order Neisseriales; family Neisseriaceae; genus Kingella; species Kingella bonacorsii. Next base: position 658,053 of record NZ_JAEHNZ010000002.1, read on the forward strand.
GTGCGGCGTATGCTGCTGCCCGAATCGGGCAATCATTATTTAGGCACGTCCATGTTTGACGAAAGCTGGACGCAAACTGTTGCCGCGCATGGCAAGCCTGTGCTGCTGATTATTGAGGGCGTGCTGATGTATTTTGACGAAGCGCAGGTGAAAGCGTTTTTTGAAATGGTGCAACGCAAGCTGCCGCACACGCAAGTGGTGATGGACGCGCTGTTTAAACGCATGGTGGGCAAGGCGCAGTATCACGATGCGCTGGGCAGAATGGGCGAGAAACCGCCCGAGTTTCGTTGGGGTATCAGCAACGCGAACGATGTGTTGAAGCTGGCGCAGGGCAGCCGCTTGGTGGAAGAGGAGCATTTGAGCGATTATTGCGGCAAGCGGTATCCGTTTATTTTGCGGCTGATTTATAAAACCAAATGGGGGCGGGAAAATATGGATATGCGAATGTTGCGTGTGCAGTTGTAAACATGAAAGGCAGCCTGAAAATGGGAAATACGTTTCAGGCTGCCTTTTTGGGTTGAGCGTTATTCCATTTTCAGGCTGCCTGAAATTTGCGCCCATCGCCGTAATGCAATAGAATAGACATTCTATACTTATCGCGCCAACACGGCATTAAGGAAAATACATGACCACCTTCACTCCACAAAACAGCTACACCAAAGAAGAATTGCTTGCCTGCGGGCGCGGCGAATTGTTTGGCGCGGGCAACGCCCAGCTTCCGCTGCCCAATATGCTGATGATTGACCGCATTGTTGAAATCAACAACACCGGCGGCAAATACGGCAAAGGCGAAATCATCGCCGAATTAGACATCAACCCCGATTTATGGTTTTTCGGCTGCCATTTTGTTGGCGACCCCGTGATGCCGGGTTGCTTGGGCTTAGATGCCATGTGGCAACTGGTGGGCTTCTATCTAGGCTGGACAGGCGCACCCGGCAGAGGGCGTGCATTGGGCTGCGCCGAAGTAAAATTCAGCGGACAAGTGTTGCCCAAGCATAAAAAAATCACTTACCACATTCACATCAAGCGCGTGATGAACAGCAAGCTGGTGTTGGGCATCGCCGATGCTGAAATGAGCGTGGACGGCAAAAAAATCTACGAAGGCAACGGCTTGCGCGTAGGCTTGTTTACCAGCACCGAAGATTTCTAATCGCCCGCAATAGCGGATTGATGATACAGCTTTGATTAAGGCAGCCTGAAACCGCAAAAATTCCTTTTCAGGCTGCCTTTTCTTATTTAATGATAGGAGACATACATGAAACGAGTGGTTGTAACCGGCATCGGCATCGTATCCAGCTTAGGCAACAACTGCCGCGAAGTGCTGGCATCGCTGCAAAACCTAAAATCAGGCATCGCCTTTGACGAAAGCTACCGCGAAATGGGGCTGCGCTCCAACGTGGCGGGCAACATCAACATTGATTTAAAAGAACATATTGACCGCAAAATCCTGCGCTTTATGGGCAGCGCACCCGCCTATGCCTACATCGCCATGCAAGAAGCGATTGAAAACGCAGGGCTCACCGAAGCGCAAGTTTCCAATATCCGCACCGGCATTGTGGCGGGCAGCGGCGGCGCATCATCGGCATCGCAAGTGGAAGCCGCAGACGTATTACGCGCCAGCGGCATCAAGCGCGTTGGGCCTTACGCGGTAACCAAAACCATGGGCTCAACCGTAGCCGCCTGCTTGGCAACCCCGTTTAAAATTAAAGGGGTAAACTATTCCATCAGCTCCGCCTGCTCCACTTCGGCGCACTGCATTGGGCACGCTGCCGAGTTAATCCAACTGGGCAAGCAAGACATCGTGTTCGCAGGTGGCGGCGAGGAAGTGTCGTGGCAGATGAGCAGCCTGTTTGACGCGATGGGCGCGCTATCCAGCAAATACAACGACACACCCGAAAAAGCCAGCCGCGCCTACGACGCCAACCGCGATGGCTTCGTGATTTCTGGCGGCGGCAGCATTTTGGTGCTGGAAGAATACGAACACGCCAAAGCGCGCGGCGCAAATATCATTTGCGAATTAACAGGTTACGGCGCAACATCAGACGGCTACGACATGGTGCAGCCATCGGGCGAAGGCGCGGTGCGCTGTATGCAAATGGCGTTGGCGCAACACGGCGGCAGCGTGGACTACATCAACGCGCACGGCACGTCCACCCCCGTGGGCGACACGCGCGAATTGGGCGCAATCCGCGAGGCGTTTGCAGGGCAAGCCGTGCCAATGATTAGCTCCACCAAATCGCTGTCGGGGCACGCGCTGGGCGCGGCAGGCTCCAACGAAGCGATTTACTCCATCCTGATGATGCAAAACGATTTTGTTTGCGCCAGCGCGAATATTGAAACGCTGGACGAGCAGGCAGAAGGCCTGCCGATTGTGCGCGAAAATCACAACGTGAAATTGAACGCGGTGATGTCCAACAGCTTCGGCTTCGGCGGCACCAATGCCACGCTGATTTTCAGCCGCGCGGAATAATCCGGCATCATAAAGGCAGCCTGAAAACGGGTTTTTCCGTTTTCAGGCTGCCTTGTCTTTTCCCGCCAATCGGCTACAATGTGCAAACGTTGCTACATATAAGGAGACGACCATGCAAACCATCAGCAGCCGCGAATTCAACCAAAACGTTGCCAAAGCCAAAAACATGAGCGACACCGCCCCCGTGTGCATCACCGACCGCGGCGAGCCAGCCTATGTGTTGATGAACTATGCGGCGTATCAGTCTTTAAACAAACACCCCAAAAGCAATGCCGAACGCCTCGGCATGAGCGTGGAAGATTTGGAATTGGTGGGCGAAGTGGAATTTCCGCGCTGCATCATCGCCGACCGCGAGGAGTTGTTCTGATGTATCTGATTGATACCAATGTGTTATCCGAAATCCGCAAAATTCAAAGCAGCCACACGCCGCCTGAATTTTTGGCGTGGTTCAACGCAATCAATCTGAACGACTGTTATCTTTCCGTCATCACCCTGCTGGAAATCGAACAAGGCATTTTGCGCGTGCAACATCGCGGCGACGAAGCCCAATTTCTGCGCCTGCAACACTGGCTGAACGACACCGTCATCCCCACTTTTGACCAACGCATCCTGCCCATCGACCGCCACACCGCCCGCATCTGCGCCCGCCTGCACATGCCCGACCAACGCCCCTACAACAACGCGCTCATCGCCGCCACCGCCATCCGCCACGACCTCACGCTGGTAACGCGCAATGTACGCGATTTTGCCGAACTGAACGTACCGCTGCTCAACCCGTTTCCGGGCAAGGGGTAGAGAACCTGCATTCACTATTTGCATAGGCAGCCTGAAAACGAGTTGTCGGTCGGGCATCAATGCCCGAGCTACGTTTTGCAAAGGTTTCAGGCTGCCTTTCCGCCACCCCAACCAAGAAAACCGCCATGAACCATTTTGCCCAGCCGCTCCAATTTCTCGCCCGCGAAGGTTTTACCCTTGCCGCCCCGCGTGCCCGCCAAACCATGACCATTGAGCAAATCCAAGGCAATCTTTACGGTTATTTAGACGATTTCGCGCCGCTGAATTTCCGTTTTATCCGCTATCCCGACCAAGCCGTTACGGCAACGGAAACCGCCACAGGGCAGGCGTTCGAATGCTTCGGGCGGTGCGAATTGGGCGCGCTGGCAAGCGATGGGCAGGGGCGCGTGTGGCTGCTGGTGCGCGACCGCGAAAGTTTTGAGGGACGGGCAAGGGTTTTTGCCAACGCCACCTTGGCGCAGTTTGTGGCGTGCTATTGCCGGTTTGTTGCCAGCATTTACCGCTTGAAAAGCCAGATGCAGGCGGCTTGGGACGGCTTGGAAGCCGAAGCGGCGGATTTGGCGGCTCAGATTGAGCGGATTGAAGCCAACGCCACCTGAGCAGGCAGCTTTTGGGCGCATTTGGTGTATTTGATTGAGGACGATTTTTTCTACTACCGTCTGCCCTTGTCGCAATATATGGAGGAAGGGCGGTGGGGTGGGTAAAGGCAGCCTGAAAGTTAAAATGGAACGGCGGCGGCTCGCTGCCCAATGGCGGATTACACAGGGCATGACGGGGTTGCCAAGCTGTCGACGAGCCGCCGACGCTCCATCGGTTAAGATTTCAGGCTGCCTTATCGGTTGGGCAAAGGCATCGGCATGAATAGGGCGCGTGGGCGGTTTGCCCGTATCGGCAACGGGCGCGGTTTTATGCCGCGCCAGATGCCGCCGTTTCTTCCAATCATCAGCAAATCGCCAGCAAAACGCCGCGCTAGGGTTTCCTCCGCGCGGCGTTTGATTTTCAGGCTGCCGATACATGGCTGATTACACAGGGCATAACGGGTTTGCCAAGATGTCGGCAAGCTGCCGACGCTCCATCGGTTAAGATTTCAGGCTGCCTTATCGGTTGGGCAAAGGCGTCGGCATGAATAGGGCGCGTGAATGGTTTGCCCATATCGGCAACAGGTGCGGTTTTATGCCGCGCCAGATGCCGCCGTTTTTTCCAATCATCAGCAAATCATCAGCAAAACGCCGCGCTAGGATTTCCCCCGCGCGGCGTTTGATTTTAGCTTCGCAACTGCGCTTCGCTACGCAGGCTGCCGGTTAGGCGGCGATTTTTTCGCACGCTTGGATGCAGTTGAGGCAGGATTCGTAGCAGGCTTTGCATTCGGCGTGGTGCGCGGCGTGTGCTTTGCAGGCTTGGGCGCATTGTTTGCAGGCTTCAACGCACACTTTTGCCAATGCGGGCGTGAGGCGCGAATTTTGCGCGGCTAGGTTTTGGATGGCGCCGCACAAGGCGAGCATTTGGTTCACGGCAACGGCGCAGTCTTTCATGGAAGTGTCGCCGCTAGAGAGCAGGGCGATGCAGTGGCTCAGGCACACTTGCCCTGCGGCAACGCAATGCTCGGCGGCGGTGCGCACGGCTTCGTATGCGCGGGGGGCTGCGGCGGGCATGGCGTGGCTGCCGTGCGCGGCGTGGTCGTGATGGTCGTGGGCTTGGGCGGCGGTGGCAACGGCGGCCAGGGTGGCGGCTGCGGCGGTGCTGCTGATAAATTGGCGGCGGTTCATGTTATGGAACGTCCTTTGTGTAAAGTGGGCGTGTGCCCGTTGGGAATAAATTTCAGGCTGCAGTGAATATGGGATAAGGCAGCCTGAAATGCTAAGAAACGGCATTTTACGTTATTTTATGGCGTGATGCAGCCTGAAAATGGGGGAATAGGTTTTCAGGCTGCCTCTGCAAAGCCTGCAACTGGTGGCGCGTCGGCGGCTCGCCGACATCTGCCAACCCATCAAGCCCTATTGAACGACTTGGCGACGAGCCATCGCCGCTCCATATTGAGTTTTCAGGCTGCCTCTGCTCAATCACCCAACGTCAAATTCCCCTTGCGCCATTGGGCAAGCGTTTGCTCGGCATCGGCGATTAAAATGCCTGCGCCGTGTGCGGCAATAGTGGTTAAAACAGCTTCGGTTTGCTGGGCAAACGGCGGGCAGAATAACAAATAACGCGCCGCCCATAGCCGCACGGCGGCGTGTTCGTGGCAAAGCAGCGGGACGAGTGCCGCCAAATGCCCGCCGGCGACTAGGCTGTCTTTGGCTCGGACGATTTGGGCATAGGCGCGATTGGCGGTGCGGGCATTGCTTTGCTGCGTGGCTTGGTAGTGGCATTCGGCTTGCGCGGCGAATCGGGTTATTTTAAGGCGGGGCATGGTTTTAGCCTTGGGGGATGTTTGAGGCAGCCTGAAAACGAGCGAAGCGGGTTTCAGCAAAGCTAAAACGTGCATCTAAACTTGTTTTCAGGCTGCCTTCTATTCAGGATGAAATCAGCTCAAACAATTTCGCGCGAAGCCTATCCAACTGCGTGTCTGCCGCCGTATCCGTCGCGCCGCGCGTTTGCATCACCAAATCGCTGAACGAACCCGCGCCCGCAAACAGCCGCCGAATGTCGGCTTGAATAGGGGCGAGCGGGGCGGTTTCATCGTTTAATCGCGCCAGCAAACCGGCAAAAATCGCCGCCCACGCGGGTTCATTGGCTTGCGCGGCAAGCAAGCGGTGAATCTGCGCGCATAATGCTTTGATTTCTGAGCGTTGCATTTTAACTTTGTTGCCGCCCGCGGTTTCAGGCTGCCTATCGCTTGCGGTAAAAACTGCTGTTCACATACGCCTGCTTGCCCTCTTGCAGCAGCACAAGGCAGACAGCCGCCAAGGGCAGCGCCACCAGCATGCCGACAAAGCCGAGCAGCTGCCCGAACGCCATCAGCGAAAAAATCACCCAAAACGGCGACAACCCGATTTTGTCGCCCACGATTTTCGGCGTAATCAGGAAACTTTCCAAAAACTGCCCCACGGCAAACACCGCCCACACGGAAACCAAGCCGTGCCACGAGCCGAATTGCAGCAGCGCGGCGAGCGTTGCCAGCAGCAGCCCGGTGAACGCGCCCAGATAGGGCACGAACACCAGAATGCCCGCCACCATGCCGATGGCAAAGCCCGATTCCAAGCCCGTGAGCATCAGCCCCGTGCCATAGAGCGTGCCCATAATCAGCATCACCATCAGCTGCCCGCGCAAAAATTCGCCCAACACGGTGTTCATATTGCCGGTGATGCGGGAGTAGGTGTCCAGATAACGGCGCGGCACCAGCTCGGTCGCCCCCGCTTCCCAGCGCGCCCAATCCAGCAAAAAGTAATACAGCAAAAGCGGCAGCAGCACGATGTTGCTCAAACTGGTTGCCAGCGATGCGCCGCTTTGCATCAGCGCGGGCAAGGCTTGCTGGATGCGCGTTTGGATGGTTTGCGCGTTGCTGCGCAGCCAGTTGGCGGCGGTTTCGTTGTTGAGCGAGAGGTAATGCCCGAATTTTTGGTTAAACCACGGCAGCGCGGTGCGGTGGATGTAATCGGCAAACTGCGGCAGCTTTTGGATGATGCTTTGCGATTGCTGCACCAGCATCGGCACAATCACCAGCAGCAGCGCGGTGAGCAAAAACAGCGCGAACAGCATCACCCACATGGAGGCGCGCCCGCGTTTGATGCCGTGCGCTTCCAGCTTGCTCACCAGTGGGTTGAGGATATACGCCAACACGGCGGCGATGATAAACGGCGTGAGTATGCCGCCGAGAAAGTGGAAAAAGGCAACCAGAAAGGCAATCAGCAGAAAGCCGGCCAGCCACGGCAGCCACGGGCGTTTTTTGTTGGGGAGGTACATGATGGTGTGAACGGGGGTTGAAAAAGGGCGATTGTAAACAAAAAAGGCAGCCTGAAAACGGGTTTTACCATTTTCAGGCTGCCTTGTTTCACGCGAACTATTTTATCCGCACAACTTGCATTGATGCCGTTTCGCCGTTATCGCCCATGTTTGCCGCAATCCGATAATCTCAGCCGTCTTGCAAACAATAGGCAAACAAGGCAACTTCGTTGTTTGCCGCCGCCACATCGTACACCACAAAATCCGCCAGTTTCGTTTTCCAATCGTGTAGCCGTTGCCCGTAACCATCCACCAGATAGGATTGGTTTTGGCGGGCATCAAACGTGGCATCCACAATGGCGATTTTATCCGCGCCCCACGGGCGGCAGCCAGCCCGTGTCGGTTTGTCAGCGTGTGATTGCGCCCGCAAAAACGCCATGATAATTTTTGGGGCGTGCGCTGCAAAACGGTTTGCCGTTCAGGGTTGCTGGGCGAAAGCTCGGCTGCTGACGGGCAGGATAGGAGAAAATGGGTGATGCGGGGCATGGGATAGTTTCAAGATGAAAGATGAGAGGGTAAAGGCAGCCTGAAAACGGTTCTCCCCGTTTTCAGGCTGCCTTGCTTTGCTGCGTCAGATTATGCGCGGCATCCGCTTACCATTGGAACAGCGCGCCTGCGCCTGCGCCCACGCGCCCTTTGCTGTTCACGGAAACATTGCCTTTGAAAATCCAGTTGCCGCCGTCGGTCATCGCCGATGCGCCCACGGCAAGCGCGGATTGCCCGCCGTAGTAGCCCGTGCCCACGCCCAAGCCAAACGCGCTGGGGCGGGTAACTTGCGGAATCGTGCCTTGGGCGATGGCGCCTGCGATGCCCGCGTTGGCGCGGTCTTGGTTTTTGTCAATTTTGTCTTCCAACTGTTGCAGTTTGGCGGCGGCAACTTGTCCTGTTGCGCCGAGGCGTGCGTTCAGTTGGCTCACATTGACGGCATCGGTGGGGTCGGTGCCTGCGGCAACGTTGGTGATTTTGTTGCCTGCTGCGTCAATGCCTGCTTGGGTTACGCTAGGGCCGCCGTTAATCGTCAAGCCGTTGTTGTCGATTTTGGTGTTGCCGGTGGTAACGCTGTCAAAGCTGGCGTTGTCTTGGGTGGCGATGCTCACGGTGTTGCCGTTTTGGGTTACGCGGATGTTTTTGCCGGCATCAATGGTAACCGTTTTGCCTGCGTTCACGCGCGATACGCTGCTGCCTGAAACGCTGCCCGCGCTGGCGGTGGTGGTCAGGTTGAAGCCTGCTTGGTTGATGGCGTTGGCAATATCGCCTGCGGTCGCCAGTTTGCCTGCATCGGCGGTGGTAGGGGCAACGATGCTGCCGTTGGCGGCGGGCGTGAGCGCGGTGGTATTGGCTTTCAGGCTGCCGTCTGCGGCTTTGGTGATGGTGGTGCCGTCGGTTTTCACGGCTAAGTCATACACCGTTGCGCCTGTGGCGGCGTTGGCGGACGGCGTGATGCTGATGCTGTTGTCGCTGGACGTTACTTCGGTTTTGGCTGCTTTTGCCATTGCCTTAACCGCGTCCAACTGGCTTACGTTCACCGCGTCGGTGGGCGCTACGCCGTTTTTCACGCCGGTGATGGTGTTGTTGCCGTTGTTCAAGCCGTTGCCTGTCAGCGCCACGGCGTTTTTGCCGCTGCCCGCAGGCGGAGTGATAACAACGCCGTTCGCGCCAACGCTGGTGCTGTTGCCTGCGGCGTTGGTAACCGTTGTGCCTGCGGCGTTGGTAACGGTTTTGTTGCCTGCTGCGTCGGTGGCGGTAACACTGTTCACGTCCAAATCGCGTTTCAAGCCGATGGTAACGGTGCCGTCGCCGCTCACTTGGGTGCGGATGTTGTCGCTGTTGTAGCCATCGGCAAACGATTTGCCCGCATTCAGGCTGCCTGTGCCTTTAATGGTTAGCGTTTCGCTTGGCTTGATAGTTTTGTTATCAGCGGTAATGCCCGCAGCATCATCGTCGGCAGCGATTGTGAAGCCTGCGTTAGCGGCATTGGCGTTGTTGTTGGCAGCCTGAATCGCCTCGTGGATGGTGTTTTTGCCTGTGCCGCCGATGTTGGTCATGCTTAGTTTGCCGTCTGTGCCCAAGGCTGCGTTGCCGCCCAGAATGTTCTTAATGGTGGTGCCCACATTGCCGATGGCGGCTTGGGTGAGATACAGCTGGCTGCCGTTGATGGCATCGGTGCTGGTGGCGTTGATGCGGCCTGCGGCCACATTGGTAACGGTACGTTTCAGGCTGCCGCTGCCGACGCTGACGGTGGAATCAGGGGCGTCGCCGGCAAAACCGGAATAGCTAATGCCGTTTACTGTGGCACTGCTGGTGCCGACAGCCGCAGCAGTTTCCGAAGCGCGGCCAAGCGCAACTGCCCCTTCGTGGTTTGCCTTGGCATCGTTACCCAGCGCAACGGCGCCTGCCGCTTTGGCAACGGAACCGGTTCCGGCAGCGAATGCATAATCTGCGCTGGCCTGTGCGCCGTTGCCAACGGCTACCGAATCTTGGTTGTTTGCCCTCGCGGAGTTGCCCACCGCAGTCGCACGCTCGCCCAATGCACGGCTGTTTTTACCGTTTGCCAGCGCATCAATGGCGGTGGCTTGGGCATCGTTACCGATGGCAATCGCACCCAGCTCGGTGGCTTGCGAAGCAGAGCCGACGGCTACGGTGTGGTCTTTCTCTGCATTCGCCCCATGCCCAAACGCGCTGGCGCTGATGCCTTTTGCGGTTGCGATATGACCGTATGCGCTGGCATCGGTTGCCGTTGCTTTGGCAGAGCTGCCCACAGCAAGAGAGTTGCTGCTGCCTGCTGATGCTTTGTAGCCTGCGGCAAGGGAAGTTGAGCCTGATGCGGAGGCGTTGCTGCCGATGGCGGCGCTGTTCCATGCGCTGGCGGCGGAAGTCATGCCGACGGCTAATGCGCCCGCTTCGCTGGCATTGGCGGTTACACCCAGAGCGGTGGCGTAATCGTTCAGGGCTTTTGCGCCATCGCCAATGGCGGTAGCGGATTGGTGGCTGGATTGCGCGCCTTGCCCTACTGCGGTTGAAGTTTTGCCGCTGGCGTTGGCGTTTGTGCCAATGGCAACGGTGTTTTCATTGTCGGCATGGGTGTCTAAACCTGCGGCAAAGGCGTTTTGTCCGCCCGCTTTGGTGCCATGACCAATGGCGGTGGCATTTTTGGCGGTTGCGCCGCTATCTGCGCCGATGGTGATGGCTTTATCGGCATCGTTGGTTGCGTCCAAAGATGTGCCGCTGCCCATGCGAATGCTGTTGGTTGCGCCTACGCCGTTTACGCCTTTATTGCCTACGCCGATGATGCCGCTGTTTACATCTAGGCGACCACCGAGGGTTAAGTGTTTAGAGCCTGCATTTTTTTCGTCAATGGCGTAGCCAAAGGTGGCGTCGCCGTAGAATAAAGTGCGGTTGGTTTGGGTATCAAAATTTTGAGCGGAGTTGCCTGTGGGGCTACAAGGGTTGAAGCCTGTTTTAATGCCGAAGTCGGAGTGGTGGGTTTTATTGGCTTGACCGTTGTTATAGGTTTCGGTTGAGGGGGGCATGTTGCCCAATAAACCATATATGCCTGTTTTTTCCACTTGGTCGTAGCTGGCGGCGCAACCTGTGTCTTGGTAGTCATTCATGTAGATGCCTGGTTGGGCATAGGCTACGGTGCTGCTGGCGGCATAAAAGCCAAACAGGGACACGGAAAGTGCCAATGCTTTGCTGATGCGATTGCCTGATTTGCCACGGGCTTTGGCGGTTTCTTGTACCACTGTCCATGTGTTGGTGTGTTCATTCCAAACGACGCGGTAGGTTTTGTTCATGTGTTTTTCCTGTGAGTTTTCAAAAATAAAAACAGAAACAAACGGTGTTTCTGTGCATGATTGAACAAGGGGCAAGCTGTTTCAGGCTGCCCCAAAAAAGCCTTCTCATGGAGAAGGCTATGTGTTGATGAAATCGGCGAAATTATACAGCTTTCATTTGCTGGTGCTATGGTTAAATCGTTGTATTTTTACCAAGATATGGTGAGGCGGGAGGCAGCCTGAAAATGGTGGGGGCTTACTGGGCTATTTTATGGCGGAGTAAATCAAGAAATGTCCGATTTAATCGGCGTGTAGGGTGTGTGCCGTAGGCACGCACGCGGGCTTGGGTTGTTGAGATTTTGTAAACCGTGTGCGTGGCAGAGCTGTACGCCCTATTTGTGTCGTTGTTGTTTTGTCGTGCGATGCTTTTCAGGCTGCCTGTGTTGTTTGGATAACGCTGTCCACTGCTCTGCGCTGTGAATAGGGCATGGCGGCGGCGTAGCCGAGGCGCAGTAGGATTTGTGGTTGTTTGCTGCCGAGCGCGGGCAGTTGGGCGAGCTGGGTGCGTTGGGCGGGGACTTCGCAGGGTTGGTTGAGGTAGGCATGGGCGATGCCGTGCTGGGTGAGGGCGAGCAGGGTGCGTTGCAGGGTGCGCCCTGTGGTGAGCCATGTGGCGGGGTTGTCTTCTGTGCTGGCAATCAGCAGTAGGTGCGAGGAGCTGGCGATTTTGGCGCGGTCGCTGCGGTTGTGCCGTTTGGCGTTGAGCATGGCGCGAATAATGGGGCGCGAAATCCATGCGGGCAGGTTGGGCGCGCCCATAACGGCGTAGCTGAGCCCGTCGCGGGTGGCGTTGCTGTGGTTTTGGTTGAAGCGTATCCATGACAGCAGCTCGGCTTTGAAGGCGGGGTCGTTCATTTGGGCGCTGTTGCCTGCGATAACGGCTTGGGTGAGGGTGGCGAACTCGGGTGCGCTGGGGGCGAAGGCGTGTAGGGAGACGGTGTCGCTTTGTTGGGCGGCGAGAATGGGGTCTAGCTGGGCTGGGGGTATGGGGCTGCCGTTGTAGGTGGCGCGGTTGGTTTGGCGGCGGGGAATTTGGGCGTATAGGGCTTCGTTTTCAGGCTGCTTTGTGGGTTCGGGCTTCTGGTGTAGGGCGATGTGGACGGTGCCGTCGTCGGCAAGGTGCTCTTGGGCGGCGTAACCGGAATGCGCGGCGGCGAGGCAGAGGTTTTCCAAGGCGCAGCCGAGGCTGATGAAGAGTTCGCGGTTATCGGGATCGACGGCGCTTAGGCGGCAGGAGAAGTCGGGGGCGATGGTGATGCGGTCGTCGCCAAGCGCAAACTGCCACGGCTGGGAATTGTGGCCGGACGGGGCGCGGACGGCGGCTTCGATAAGGGAGTGAAAATCGGTTGGATGGGACATGGCATGCTCCTTGGGGCGGGGTTTCAGGCTGCCTCTGGGATGGGGTTCAAGGCAGCCTGAAACAAGGTTTCTGCGGGATGGGCGGACGGCGTGCGCGGTGAAGCGGCACGCATTACACGCTGCGGTGGGTTTCAGGCTGCTTGTGAGCATGATGAACCGCGCGGCAATCAAGTTGCACACCCCACGCGGGATTGGGCAGCCTGAAACAGGGTGGCGCTAGCGCGTAAACTTGTTTTCGCTTCGCCATGCCGTTTCACTGCGCAGGCTGCTTTGGCAGAATCTGCAACCGATGTTGGTCGAGCATTTGCTGCCCGACTGATGTTTATGCGCTGGTTGTTTGCCGGGCATCAATGCCCGACCTGCGCCATTTGGCGATAAGCCGCTGCTGCTTCGTTTTGGGTTTCAGGCTGCCTTGGCGGCTCTATGAAAGGGCAGCCTGAAAACGGGCAAACGGCGTTTCAGGCTGCCCGAACGGCGGGCGCGGGCGGGAAACGTTTATTCGGGGCGGAAGGTGTGCGCGGCAATCGCTGCCTGCTGCTCTGCCGAAAAATCGTCGCCGAAGCGTTGCAGGAATGCCGTTGTGTCCGTCCATGCCGCCAAAGCGTCGGCGATGGCGGGCAGGCGGGCCAGAAACTGCGGGGCGAACTGGCTGACCAAGGCGGGGTCGTCAAAATCTATGCTGCGTATCGTTTCGTGTTCCGTCGCAAACAGGCTTTCCAGCCGCCCGAACCACAGCGCGCGGTAGTTTTTCTCTTTGGGGTCGCCGTCCGCCAGGCGGTAATACACGTCAAAATAATACTGCCCGCCGTACATGCTTTTTTGGATGGTGAACAGGCACAGCAGAAATTCGGCGCGGTGGAAGTAATTATTGGCGTTGAGGCGTTGGAAACCGTGTTGTTTCAAGGTTGCCCGCAGTTGCTTTAAGAAGGTTTTTGCGTCGGTCATGGTGATTCTCTTTGGGGGATCGGGGGCGGGAGGCTTTGCCCAACCCCGAAGGCAGCCTGAAACCTAAAACGGAGCGGCAGCCGTATCCTTGCATGCTCATCAACGATAAATCAACGATAAAAAAGGCAGCCTGAAACCCTCCTCCGTTTTCAGGCTGCCTTTGGTATATCCCGCATCACTCAAATTTATAGGTGTACTGCAAGCCCAAAATGGTGGCGGAGGCTTTGAATTTGGCGCTGGATGCGCCTTTGCTGTCCACATCGGTGCCGACGGCACGCGGCGCGTTGAAGCGGCTGCTGTGGATGTGCACATAAGACAGCGCGGTGTCAAACACATGGCGTTTTTTGTAGGCGTAGCGCGCGCCCACGGAAAACCACATGCGGTTGGCATCGGGCATGGTGTTCAGGCGGTCTTCCGCGCTTTTCACTGGGCTTTGGTCAAAGGCGATGCCCGCGCGCAGTTGCAAGGGTTCGCTGTATTGGTAGGAGCCGCCCAGCGCGATTTTGTAGGTGTTGCGCCAGTTGGGCGTGATGGTGGTGCGGTCGGATTGCCCGTTTACCACGTTTTTGCGGTTGCCAAAAATCAGGTCGGCTTTGTTGAAGCGGCTGTGGCGCGTCCATGTGATGTCACCGAACAGATTGAGTTTGTCGCTGGCGCGATACATGCCGTGCAGCGAGAGCGATTCGGGCGTGGTGATGTGCACCGATGCGTCTTCGCTGGGCAGGTAGCCGCGCCCTGCGCCGAGGGCTGTGGTGGCGGTGATGGGCGATTGGATGTAGTTTGCCAACGCGGGGGCTTGCACGACTGCGCCTGCAGGTTGCCATTTGGCGGTGCCTTTCAGGTTGTGGCTCACTTTGGAGCGGTAGGCAACGCCGAGGCGGAATTTGTCGTTTACATCAAACATCCAGCCCAGATGGTAGCCGAAGCCCCAGTCGTGCCCTTTCACGTCGCCGCGCCCTTGCCAATTGGCGCGGTTGGCGGTGGCGGCTGCGGGGATGCCCATGCGTTGCAATGCGGCGGCGGTGGCGGCGAGGGTGCGGTTGTCGCGGGCGGCGCTCCAATCGGCGTATTTGGTGAGTTCGGCTTCCGAATATTGGGCAATCAGGCCCACGGCAAATGAATGTTTCTCGTTGAATTTGAACGCAACGGCAGGTTCAAGCGCGATGCTGGTCAAGCCCAGTTTTTTGATGTTGTAGCGTAATACGGAGTCGTCTTGATAGTCGGTTTTCGAGCCAAACGGGATGTACATCCCCATGCCGAGCGTTACGCGGTCGTTGAGCTTGTATGCGCCGTAAACATGGGGCGCGGCGGTGGTTTTGGTGATTTTGCCGTCGGTTGCGCCTTGCACGCTGCCGCCTTGGTAGTAGCTGGCTTGGGCATCGTGATATTTGAGCGCGGGGGCAACGATGTTGATTGCGCCCGTGATTTCGGCTTTGCCGTCCAGATGGGTTAAGCCTGCGGGGTTGTAGAACAGGGTGCTGGCATCGGCGGCTTCGGCTGCGGCGGCGTTGGCGGTGCTTTGCGCACCCACCGATTGCGTGCCGAAATGGTAGCCTGATGCGGCGGCGTGGTGGGCAATTGCTAGGCTGATGAATGCGGTGGTGATTTTGATTTTGTTGTGTGTTTTCATGTGGATGACCATCGTTTAGACAAAAATTTAGGCGGCGTGAAATTTTCAGGCTGCCTTAATCAGGGTAAAACTAGAAATATCATTCTAATGGGATTTTTGGGGGTTGTGTAGAGGTTTGTTAAGATTTGTTGGAAAAATTTTAAGTGATGGGGGGGGTTGATGAAGAGGCAGCCTGAAAAGCTAAATTATTGTGCTTTCAAATTAAAAGCTCATACCAAAGGCAGCCTGAAAGCCGAAAAATGGTTTTCAGGCTGCCTTTATGCTGGGCGATAGGGGCGATGGATGCGCTACGCCATTTTCAGGCTGCCTCACACCATTTTCCCCGTTTCCGCCGCGTCTTGTTCCAAATAATGAATAAACGCTTCTTCCATATTGGGCTGCCCGCTTTGTTTCACCAATTCGGCGGGCGTGCCCATCGCCAACACGCGCCCGCGGTGCATCAGGCTGATGCGGTCGCAGCGTTCCACTTCGTTCATAAAGTGGGTGGTAACGAAAATGGTGATGCGGTCTTGGCGCGAGAGTTTGAGCAGGGTGCGCCAAAACATCGCGCGGGCGGCGGGGTCAACGCCCGATGTGGGTTCGTCCAAAATCAGCACTTCGGGCGAATGCAGGCAGGCGGCAGCCAGTTGCAGGCGCTGGCGGATGCCCAGCGGCAGGCTGGCGGGCTTGGTGTGTTCCACGGCGGATAGGTCAAAATCGCGCAGGGCTTGGCTGATGGCGGTTTTGCCGTCGGCGATTTGGTAGAGCTTGGCGTGCAGTTCCAAGTTTTGGCGCACGGTGAGCTCTTCGTATAACGAAAAGGCTTGCGACATATAGCCCACGCGCTTTTTGGTTTCTATGCTGCCTGCGTCGATTGGCTCGCCCAGCAGTTTGGCGGTGCCCGATGTGGGTTCCAGCAGCCCTGTGAGCATTTTCATGGTGGTGGATTTGCCGCAGCCGTTGGAGCCGAGAAAGCCGAATATTTCGCCCTTTTGGATTTCAAAGCTAACGTGGTCAACCGAAGTAAAGTTGCCAAATTTTTTCGTTAAATCATGTGCTTCCATCGCCAGCGGCGCGTTAGCTTCGGGCGCAAACGGCGGCAAAACCAAATCGGCGGCGTTGTCTTGCTTATCTTGCGGCAATAATTTGATGTAGGCATCTTCCAGCGTGGCGGTGCCCAGCCGCTGCATCACCGCTTGGGTGGGCTCGTTGGCAAGCAGATGCCCTGCGTCCATTGCGAGCAGGTGTTGGAATTGCTCGGCTTCGTCAATGTAAGCGGTGGCAACGATAACGGTCATGCCGCTTTGCTCTTGCTGCAAATCGTGCACGAGCTGCCAGAATTGGCGGCGCGAAAGCGGGTCAACGCCTGTGGTAGGTTCGTCCAAAATCAGCAAATCGGGGTTGTGTACCAAGGCGCAGCACAGACTCAGTTTTTGCTTCATGCCGCCAGACAGTTTGCCCGCCGCGCGGTCGGGGAAGGGGGCAAGGTTCGTGGCATCCAATAACCTTTGGATGCGCGCTTTGCGCTCTGTGCTGCTCAAACCGAATAGTCGGGCATGGAAATCAATGTTTTCTTGCACCGTGAGCGTGGGGTAAAGGTTTTTGCCCAAGCCTTGCGGCATATAGGCGATGCGGTGGGACAAGTCTTGGCGGTCGTGCTTGTTTGCCATGTCGCCGCCGAGCACGCGCACGCTGCCTGTTTGGATTTTGCGCACCCCTGCGATGATGGAGAGTAGGGTGGATTTGCCCACGCCGTCCGGCCCGATTAAACCGACTGTTGCACCGCGCGGGATGGTGAGGCTGATGTTGTCTAGGGCTTGGGTTTTTTTGTTGTAGATATGAGATAGAGTTTGGATTTGAACAGCGTGGGGCATGGGGATAACTCGGCCGCAAGAAAAAAGCGATTATAGTCGCGAGTTGGACGAGTGTCCAAAGGCAGAAAATGCTCGTATTTTTTACAAAATATTTACAAATTGGCGTGTAATTAAGCCAACTTAACAGTTTCCAACAAAATCTTAATTCAATTTGATTCCCATCAAGGTTTGCCAAGAGTGAGAGGAGTATATTACTTCACATAATAAAGAAATATTATGCTTTTATTTTTATTTAGGTTGAAGTTTGTATAGTTGGGAGCAGTATTTTATGGTTAATTATATGAATAAAGATTTAAGTTTCCAAATAAATTCTGTTTTTTTGAGGAGTGATAAAAATGGCTGACCATAAGCTAAAACTGGGTTCGCTTACCGCCTTGGTAATCGGTTCAATGATTGGCGGTGGGATTTTCTCACTGCCCAAAGATATGGCATCGGGCGCGGAAGTGGGTGCGATTCTCATCGGTTGGGCGATTACCGCCGTGGGGATGCTGGCATTGGCGTTTGTGTTCCAAACGCTTGCCAATCGCAAACCCGATTTGGATAACGGGGTTTATACCTACGCCAAAGCAGGGTTTGGTAATTATCTCGGTTTCTCTTCCGCTTGGGGTTATTGGATTAGTGCATGGGTGGGCAACGTTGCTTACTTAATGCTGTTGATGAATACTCTGGGCTATTTCTTCCCTGCTCTCAAAACCACAATCACCGACCCCGTAACGCACGAAGTAACTTCCAGCGTATCTGTTTGGGGTATCGCGTTAGCATCTGTTTTACTTTGGTCTATGCATATGTTGGTATTGCGCGGTGTGAAAACCGCAGCGTTTATCAACACCATCATTACCATCGCCAAAGTGATTCCGCTCTTCGCTTTCATCATTATCTTGCTGTTCTCATTTAAATTAGACATTTTCACCACCGACTTCTGGGGTACAAAATCGCCTGATTTGGGCAGCGTGATGACCCAAGTAAAAAGCATGATGTTGGTAACTGTGTGGGTGTTTATTGGTATTGAAGGGGCGAGCGTTTATTCTGCTAGCGCCGAAAAACGTACCGATGTGGGCAAGGCAACCATCTTGGGCTTTTTGAGCGTGTTGTCCCTGTTGGTTTTGGTGAACGTATTGTCTGCGGGTGTGATGAAGCAGCCTGAATTGGCTGGTTTGGAAAACCCATCTATGGCGCACGTTTTGGCTCATGTGGTTGGTCCTTGGGGTGCAACGTTCATCTCTGTCGGTTTGGGTGTTTCCCTGTTGGGCGCGCTGCTGGCTTGGACGCTGTTTGCCGCCGAAACCCTGTATGTGGCTTCCAAAGACGGCACCGTTCCCGCCTTCTTCCACCGCGAAAACAAAAATGCCGCGCCCATCAACGCGCTGTGGGCAACCAACATCGGTATGCAAATTTTCTTGATTTTGAACTTGTTCTCTGCGGGTTCCTATCAAAAAATGGTGGCGCTGGCGACTTCTATGATTTTGATTCCTTACTTGTTCTCTGCCGCCTATGCCGCGCTTTTGACCGTGCGTAAGGAAACTTATGACAAAGACCCGCAAGATTTGGGCAAAGACAGCATCATCGCTTGGATTGCAACCATTTACGGCATTTGGCTGTTGTATGCAGCGGGCGTTCAATACTTGCTGTTGTCTATGTTGCTCTATGCTCCTGGTACATTCGTGTATATCTGGGCGCGCCGAGAAAACAAACAAGTGGTCTTCTCCGCGATTGAAAAACTGTATGTTGCCGCTGTGTTTATTAGCGCAATCGTGGCCGTAGTTGGTTTAGCACAAGGTTGGCTCAGCCTGTAAATTGAGCAGTTGAAGTTGTAATTTTTCTGTAACGCTTTCGGGTGGCGTTTTCAGGCTGCCTGAAAGCATAATCCTAAGGAGATTATCATGAAACCTGGTGTTTATTCAGAAGTAGGTAAATTGAGGCAAGTGTTGGTATGCTCCCCCGGCTTGGCGCATGCTCGCTTGACTCCTGCGAACTGCGATGAACTATTGTTTGATGATGTGCTGTGGATTGAAAAAGCCCAGCAAGACCATCTGGATTTCCAAAACAAAATGCGTGAGCGTGGCGTTGATGTGCTAGAAATGCACGATATGCTGGCGCAAACTCTTGAAAACAAAGAAGCACTCAAATGGGTGCTGGATCGTAAAATCACCGACAACAGCGTAGGCGCACACGTTTCTCACGAATTGCGCGCTTGGTTGGAAGGTTTGTCTGCTAAACAACAAGCAGAATACTTGATTGGCGGCGTAAGCGTATTTGACTTGCCAAAAGACTTCCACAGCGATGCTGCTGATTTGGTTCGCGCGGCATACGGCAGCGCAGGCTTCGTTCTTCCTCCTCTTCCCAACACTCAATTCACTCGCGACAACACAAGCTGGGTATATGGCGGGGTAACTTTAAACCCGATGTATTGGCCGGCTCGTCGTCAAGAAACGCTGCTGACAACAGCCATCTATAAATTCCATCCCAACTTCACCAAAGACGGCGGCGTAAAAGTTTGGTGGGGCAATCCTGACGTAGATTACGGCGCGGCCACTTTGGAAGGCGGCGACGTATTCCCAATCGGCAATAAAGTAGTATTGGTGGGCATGGGCGAACGCAGCTCCGCTCAGGCTATTACCCAAATGGCGCAAGCCTTGTTCAAACAAGGCGTGGCAGAACGCGTGATTGTGGCGGCGTTGCCGAAAACCCGCGCAGCCATGCACTTGGATACGGTGTTCACATTCTGCGACCGCGATTTGGTGAACACGCATCCCGACGTAGTAGGCGGCATCACCGCATTCTCTCTGCGCCCTGATTCATCTAAACCAAACGGTTTGGACATCCGCAAAGAAAGTGAATCGTTTGTTAAAGTGGTTGAGAAAGCCTTGGGCTTGTCTAAATTGCGCGTGGTGGAGACGGGCGGCGATGCTTATGCTACCGAGCGCGAACAATGGGACGATGCCAACAACGTATTCGCATTAGAACCCGGCGTGGTAATCGGCTACGACCGCAACAAATACACCAACGCTCGCTTGCGCGATGCTGGTGTAGAAGTAGTTTCTATCGCTTCTTCTGAATTGGGTCGTGGTCGCGGCGGTGGTCGTTGCATGACTTGCCCCATCGTGCGTGATGCCGTTGATTATTGATTTGCAGTAATCGGCAGCCTGAAATGGGCAAGCCGTGTTGGCTGCATGATTTTCAGGCTGCCTGAAACCTTGTTTTCCTTAACCTTGTTATTAGGAGTTTTATCATGTCATTCAATCTGAACAACCGTCATTTGCTGAGCTTGGTTCACCACACCGAACAAGAAATCCGCTTCTTGCTGGATTTGTCTCGCGATTTGAAACGCGCTAAATACGCTGGCACAGAACAACAAACCCTGAAAGGCAAAAACATTGCCTTGATTTTTGAAAAAACTTCTACCCGCACTCGTTGCGCGTTTGAAGTAGCCGCTTATGACCAAGGCGCACAAGTAACTTACATTGACCCCACTTCTTCTCAAATCGGTCATAAAGAAAGCATGAAAGACACCGCCCGCGTGTTGGGCCGCATGTATGACGCGATTGAATACCGCGGTTTCAAACAATCCATCGTTGAAGAATTGGCGGAATATGCAGGCGTGCCCGTATTCAACGGCTTGACCGACGAATGGCACCCCACTCAAATGTTGGCTGACGTTTTGACCATGCAAGAACACAGCGACAAACCATTGCGCCAAATCAGCTACGCTTACTTGGGTGATGCGCGCAACAACGTGGGCAACTCTTTGCTGCTGATTGGTGCAAAATTGGGCATGGATGTTCGCATTGCTGCGCCAAAAGAATTGCAACCCACCGAAGAATTGCAAAAAATGTGCGCTGAATTTGCCAAAGAAAGCGGCGCACGCATTTTGGTAACCGACAACGCCGAAGAAGCCGTTAAAGGCGTGGACTACTTGTACACTGACGTATGGGTATCTATGGGCGAACCTATTGAAGCATGGGGCGAACGCATCAGCAAATTGATGCCTTACCAAGTAAACAGCAAATTGGTCGCTGCTACTGGCAACCCACGCGTGAAATTCCTGCACTGCTTGCCTGCATTCCACAACTGCGAAACCAAAGTGGGCAAACAAATTGCAGAAAAATACCCAGAATTGGCAAACGGCATTGAAGTAACCGAAGACGTGTTTGAATCTGCTCACAACGTGTCTTTTGACCAAGCCGAGAACCGTATGCACACCATTAAAGCTGTGATGGTTGCCTCTTTGTCTGGCTTGTAATAGAGCGCTCAGGCAGCCTGAAAACCGATTTTCAGGCTGCCTGAAATGTTTTTAGAACGTATTTTTAGGAGAATATCCATGCGTATCGTTATTGCACTGGGCGGCAACGCCTTGCTTCGTCGCGGTCAGCCCATGACCGCTGAAAACCAACGTGAAAATGTCCGCATCGCTGCCGAGCAAATGGCTAAAGTATACAAAGGCAACGAATTGGTGATTGCCCACGGCAACGGCCCACAAGTGGGCTTGTTGGCTTTGCAAGGCACAGCTTATTATCAACACGTTGATAACAAAGTGGAAGCCTATCCATTGGATGTGTTGGGCGCAGAAACCCAAGGCATGATTGGCTACATGATTGAACAAGAAATGGGCAACTTGCTGCCCAAAGACGTGCCGTTTGCCACCTTGCTGACCCAAGTGGAAGTGGATAAAGCCGACCCCGCTTTCCAAAACCCAACTAAATTCGTAGGTCCTGTTTACGAAAAAGCAGAAGCCGAACGCTTGGCTGCGGAAAAAGGTTGGAGCATCAAACAAGACGGCGACAAATTCCGCCGCGTGGTGCCCAGCCCCTTGCCCAAACGTATTTTTGAATTGAATCCTGTGAAATGGATGCTGGAAAAAGGCGCGGTTGTGGTATGCGCTGGCGGCGGCGGTATCCCTACTTACTACGAATCCGAAGGCAAATTGGCCGGCATTGAAGCTGTGATTGACAAAGACTTGTGCTCTTCATTGCTGGCACGCGATTTGAACGCGGATATGCTGGTGATTGCCACCGATGTGGACGCGACTTATGTGAACTGGGGCAAACCCGATCAAAAAGCGATTTTTGAAGCGCATCCGCAAGCCTTCCGCGATTTGAACTTCCCTGCCGGCTCAATGGGGCCGAAAGTGGACGCAGCGTGCGAATTTGCTGAAAAAACAGGCAAAGTGGCTGTGATTGGCTCGCTGGCTGACATTGAAGCGATTGTGGCGGGCAAAGCGGGCACCCGCATCAGCACTCAATTTAACGGCATCACTTATCGTTAATTGACCTGCCTCTTTATTTTTAAAACT
The DNA here is from genome assembly GCF_016623605.1 of Kingella bonacorsii. Lineage (NCBI taxonomy): Bacteria > Pseudomonadati > Pseudomonadota > Betaproteobacteria > Neisseriales > Neisseriaceae > Kingella > Kingella bonacorsii. Next base: position 680,164 of record NZ_JAEHNZ010000002.1, read on the forward strand.
TCATAATACTGGTAACAAAAGTAATCAGTCCCAAGAAAATACCGGGCGCGTTAGCGAGGACAACCGGCCAGTCGCGCTGTTTTTTCAACAGGCCATAGGCAACCCACAAGGTGCAGTTGACTGCGGCAACGAGCGGTTGCAGCCAGTCACCGGGTTGTCCGTTCAGGTTGTTTATGATTTGCGGAATATATGAAACATACATCCCTACCGCAGTGAGCGCGGCAGCAACGGAGAGGATTTTCATCTGTTTTTCGGTCATGCTTTTCTTTCTAATGGTTGGTAAAGGGTAAATCGTTTTTGTTTTCCGACGGTGTTTTCAGGCTGCCTGAAAAGAAATTGGGATATTCTGGCTAAAAAAGCACGAATTGCAGAATTTACGAAACGTGCTTCCAGTTGGTTGATGGCAGATGCCTAACTTGTCGGAAAGCAAGGCATTTTAAGCAAATTAGGGTAGGAAGTCAAGTTTCAGGCAGCCTGAAAACAGCTAACAAAAAAACGGCATCTGCATTAAAACAGATGCCGTTTGTTTAGCGATTAACCGGATTAGAAGATTTCACGCCATGAAAGGCGGCGGAGAATCGGGTTGTCAGACAACGGATTTTGGTTAATGGAAATGACACCATTTGTACCAATCGCCATCGTCATATTAGAGAGTTGCCCGTTAATAGATACTTGTGTGTTTCCGCTATTAGGAGCAATATTGTTGTTGTAGGTTAACATGCCAACTAGTGTATCTTTGTTGTCATATTTTCCATCTCCATTTGTATCTATCAATGGTTGTTTAAATAAACCACCATTTCGTAGGTCTACGTTAATGAATGATGTAGCACCCGTTAAAGAGCAGGCATTATCGTCATGAGTGCGCATAACAGACTGGAATCGCGCAACTTTATTACGATATATGTTTGCATCTGCGGTAACAACTTGCCCTTTAGGTAAGGTAATAAACCATCCTTTATGGGAGTCAGTTATTTCGTTTTCTGAAATTGTCCATGCAGAGGCATTTGCTGCGGTAATAGCATTAACACCCTCAGTTATTTTTGCACCAATAGTTTGATTTAATAATTCTCCTTCTGTTATGGTTGTTTTACCATCATCAAAGAAACCATATGCATAGTTTTGCTGATTACTATCCAAAGCATCTGCCGTCAAATATTGACCAGTACCAGCAATAACATAAGTTTTGCCATAAGCAATAGTTGCTGCTGGTGCGGTTGTAAATGGAGCAGAGCCACCAGTAAAGAGTTTGCTTGGTGTCCATTGACCAGTTGTGTGGTCATAATTAACTCGCCATAGGTTGCCATCATAGTCGCCCGCATACAGTTTTTCTGGGATACCATCTCCATTTGAATCAAACACGAACACAGGACCAACGCCTCTAGTGCCTAGTTTGATTTTTGTGTAGTTAGTATTTTCAGTCCATGCTTGTCCCTTGGATTTATCTAGATTCAAAATAAATATAGAACCAGTATCAGAAACATTTTCATATCCACTACTTACGATGGCGATTGCTTTCCCATCTTTATCTTTCGCAATAGAAGGTGAGCCAACAGTTAACCCAAAATCAGCATCATCAGCATTTGAAAATTCCCAAAGCAAATTTTCATCAGTTGGATTAGTTAAATCAGTAGCATCTAACGCATAGATAGAAGCCCCACCCTTACCAGCTGTGCTTACAACAACGGTATGAGCCTTGCCATCTGCTGCTAAGCAAACATCTTTAACGGTAGGTGTACCATCATTTAAATATTGATGAATATAGCTAGGTTGGGCGTATTTAGGGAGTGATGGAATTGCTGTTGAAACCACATATGCCATTTTCTCTCTACCGTCATTGCCCAATAAGTGCATCATGCCATCATTGGAATTGACAATATAATTCCAAGAACGAGAACGCACGGCAGCAGGGTTTGCAAATGTACAGCCAGCAGGAGGTTCAATTGAGTTTTTTACTAACGCAACAGTTGGGCTAACTAATGTGCCTAAGATGCTTGTACGATAACGCGCAGAACCTGTTACTGTTTCTGTTCCTTCTTTGCTATTGTCGCCAAGTGTATAGTTAATAACATCGTCATCCGTTAGGCTACCAGCACCCGTTACTGTTTCAGCAAATAGCCCTTTGTTGTTAGTGCTAAATTTAACAAAGCCATTTGCTTTATTACGAGTGTAAACGTTACGATTTACATAATTTGCATTATGGAATGTTTCGGTCATTAACGATCCAGCGACCCATTCTTTAACACCCGATGCGGTTAATTTATTATTTTTGAAACTATAACGTTCCGAAACCACATCCCCTGTTAGTTTATCAAAATCATAGGTAGTTGATAAAATTACGGTTGATTGACCAGGTGATAAATCAATAACTTGTCCTGGTACATTCGTAAAGGTTGGTGCGGCTTGGGATGGGTTATTAAATTTACCCGCCGACAATAATGCTTTTTTCAAGGCATTAATCAAGTTATCGGGGTTGTTACCCAATGCAAAGTTATCTGGTATGCCTTTAGGAAAATCAGGATCTGAAGTTCTGCCTACAGGATCTTGAGTCCAAGAAGTTCTATCTAAATTGGGGTTTAAGAGAGTAACAGGTGTCTCTACGCTACCACCTGTTCGGTAACCGCCATATTTAGCTGCCATATAATATGTATTACCCTTGCGATCCTCTGATTCTTTGGATACACCATTTTCCAAAACGTCAATAATAAAGTTATTTTGGAATTGATTGCCTGGGATGTCAGTACGCGTATCTGTTGTATGCGCCCAATACGCTAAGGCTGCCATACCAGCTGGAGAATATCCAAAATTGGTAATTGGACCTGAACCACGGTTATACATCCATGTGCTGCTCCCCCATCCTTCCATATCTAGCACTTGTTTCAGAATTGCACCTGTTTCTAGGGTTGGTACATCAGTAACTTGAGGCGAAGCATTAGCAACAACATTACTTCCTTCTGGATTCAGCTTGGGCAAATTGGTATCCGCGTGAGTATTTGTATCGCCAATATAGATAATTGTATTGGGACGACACATAGGTTCTTTGCTGGTTGCAGTGAAATCGCTTTTTAATGGATCTTCCCAGTCATAAATAGCAGGAAAGCCATCTAGCTCATCAGTAGTTAGAGTCCTATTTAATTTATAGACAGAAGAGTTTATACCTTGCGAACCTGTTCTCAAATAACGCATGGCTGTGTAATATAATTCAGCGGCCGGATCATGAGTTTTATAACCAGATTTATCGCCAAATTTATTTAAATAGTTAATTGCGCCACTATTACCTTCCAATGCGCGCTCTGGATTAGGGAACAATTTACCAGTATTCGCATCCCATTCTGGGTTAGGCACGGAAGCGGAACCCGATGTTGGTTGGGTTAAATATTTCATTCTGCTGCGTAATACGCCACCATCTACACCAGTTGTTCCTGGGATATTAAGATAACCTAAAGTGGCAACACGAGTTCCCGTTCTTGCATACTGTTGTAATAGACCTTCAGGTTTTTTGACGCGACCATAATCAACACAAACATCCTTATCTACACCAGTAGCAGAATCGCATACCTGCACAACAACAGGCATTTGGTTGAGTATTGGGCTCGATACGGCACGATATGAATTTGCCTTAGCTCTTAAATTATTAACCAATTTTCTTAAATCAGCATTGTTTGGATTGGGTGTAATGGCATTAACATCTAACCAAGCGAATTCAGTTACTCCCCTAACTTTAATCGCACGGGCAGGTACAGTAGTAAATCCTATATTAAAAAAGTATAGATTTCCATCTGCAAATGTAGCAGCATTGTCTACTAAATCATTGGATAATCTTCTAGGTGAATTTTTAGTAACAATGAGTTTAAATCCTGCTGCTCTTGGAGCGCCTGCAACATTCACTTTTGAAATAGAATCTTGCATAACTAAATCAATAATAGCGGCGGGAAATAGTTGTTTTAAGAAAGCAACATCAGGATTGCCCCATGGTTGCTCTATACCTCGGATAATCAAACGGTTAGCAGTATTGGAGTTTTGTCCAATTGGGAATACATTAGCTCGGCGCAAAAATGTTGCTGTGTCAGTATCTCCAAGAGAATATGCTGCACTATCATTGTTTGTGCCAAAGGCGCGATTGCCACCTGTCATTGTATTGCGGAAAATATCTAGAGCAGACATAGTAAGCCAGTTCATAATATTTCCACTAAATTCTGTTCCAGAGGAGCAGGTGCCATTAGCAGCGGCTGATGAAGTGGCTTTAAAATACCCGCCATTGCCAGAGGCATTTGCTATATATGTATAGCATTTTGAGTTATCAAAATAGCCATGATATTTGCGAGAAAAGTGTCCTTTGTTTTTATACAAAATTGGATAATCTTTATGGAGCGTCCCACTAAATTCGTTTGCAGAATATGCAGCACCCGCAGTTGGGAACTCTACAGATAGCGCTAGCGTAATATTAGGAGAGTATTTTGCCGCAACACCAGCCAACGGAGCTTGGCTTGGCATGATTTTAGGAGCAGCAAAAGCCACAGCGGGTATAAGCATAATAGAAGATGCAATTAAATTCAACTTAAAACCACATCTCTTATTTATATTTTTTACATTTTTAATAGACATAATACTGTATCCTATTATATTTATGGTTGTAAAAACGAAAGGTTATTTAAAATAAGCAATTTTTGTGCAAATAACGTATTGTAGTTTTTAGGCAAAAAAATAGCACGTTCGGCGGGGAACGTGCTGGGAAATTATTCTTTGGAGATATGCTAAATTGCGTTTAACTGTGCAAGATGGGCTTATTCTAGCTAACAATTTTTGTTTTGGCAAGAAAAAAACGACAAAATTTGTCATATTTTTTATTTTGGCAGCCTGAAATTTGGTTGCCAGTTTTGTTTGAGCTTGATTTGTTGTTTTAAATCATTGTGTTATTTATTTTCAGGCTGCTGGGTTAGGTTTTGTTAAAATGTGCGTTTTTTTGATGATGGCGGGAATTTTATGTTTCGTTGTTTCTTTTTGAATGATAAGTGGCGGGTATGGGCTTGGCTTGGGGCGGCTGTGATTTTGGCTTCCATTTGGTTTAAGGTGGAATTGGATGTGCAAATTAACGAGTGGTTTGGGGTGTTTTATGATGGGATTCAGGATATTTTGAAGTCGCCTAATTCGGTTACGTTTCCGCAGTTTTTGGCTAAATTGTTGGTGTTTGCGAAGATTGCGGGGGTATCGATTGTGCTGACGATTTTGTTGGATTTTTTTGGTAAGCATTACATTTTTCGTTGGCGTTCGGCGATGACGGAATATTATGAGGCAAATTGGCATTGGGTGCGGCAGGTGGAGGGGGCTTCGCAGCGGATTCAGGAGGATACGATGCGTTTTGCGCGCACGATGGAGGCTTTGGGAGAGAGTTTTATTCGGGCGGTTTTGACTTTGGTGGCGTTTTTGCCGCTGTTGTGGGCATTGAGCGAGCGGGTTACGGTGTTGCCTTGGGTGGGGCATGTGCCGCATTCGTTGGTGTTTGTGGCGTTGGTGTTTTCTATTGTGGGGACGGTGGTTTTGGCGGCGGTGGGGGTGAAGCTGCCGGGGTTGGAATATAACAATCAGCGGGTGGAGGCGGCGTATCGTAAGGAGTTGGTGTTGGGGGAGGATGATGCGACTCGGGCGCAGCCTGAAAATTTGCGGGTTTTGTTTGGGGCGGTGCGGCGCAATAATTTTGTGTTGTATGCGCATTATTTGTATTTTGATTTGGTGCGCTGGTCTTATTTGCAGTTTGCGGTGGTGGTGCCTTATATGGCTTTGGGCCCGAGTTTGATTGCGGGGGCGTTGTCGCTTGGGGTGTTGCAGCAGGTGGTGCGGGCGTTTGGGAAGGTGCAGGATGCGTTTCAGTTTTTGGTGCAGTCGTGGACGACGATTGTGGAGTTGATGTCTATTTATAAGCGGTTGCGGGAATTTGAGCGGCAGATTGTGGTTAATCAGGGAAATGGTGTGGTTGCCATGGTTTCAGGCTGCCTGAATGGGATTGGAAGTAATCGGAAGATGGGGATTGGATTGCGGCGCAGGGTTATGGTGCGACAGGCTATACGAACGAGAATGATGCGATAGTTTTACTTTGCTGAACTCGTTTTCAGGCTGCCTTATTGGTGGGGTGTATAGGCAGCCTGAAAAAAGGGGATAACGATAAAAGCACGCTTGTTGGGGCGTGCTTTTTTGTGTTTACCACATCATGCGTTGTGGGTTGTCGTTATACCAGCGGTTTGGGTATTCGCGGCGGTTATCGTCGCGCCAGTCTCGGCGGTCGCGCCAGTCGCGTTGGTCTCGATAATCGCGGCGGTCGTAATCGTTGCGGTAGCGGCGGTAGTCGTCGTAATCGCGGATGCGTTCTATGCGGGCGTTGCGCGATGGGCGGTAGTCGCGGGGGAGGCGGTTGTAGTCGCGGTCGTAGTAGTGGTTGTCGCTGGTGTTGAAGAAGAGTAGGCTGGCTACGCCGATGGTGGCGGCTGTGGCGGCAGCGTTGGTGAGTGGGTCGTTGGAGATGGTGCAGCCTGAAAGTGCGCCTGCGAGGATGCTGGTGGCGAGGATTGCGTTGATGCGGCGTTGCCATTTATTGCGTTGTGCCATGGGGTGTCCTTTGTTGGCGGTTGAAATAGGCGGTATTGTGGCAAGCGGTGGGGATGGGTGTATAGCGGGTTTGTGCAAAGTTGGGTGGGCGAATGTTAGGCAGCCTGAAAATGTGTTAAGTTGGCTTGGGGGTAAGCGGTTTTCAGGCTGCCTTTGCGCGGTGTGGTGTTTACCTCTATATATAATGTGCGGCGTTTTGGCTACGCCGAAACTCGTTTTCAGGCTGCCTTGGGAGGACTGATGGATAGTGTTTTGTTGGGTTTGATAGTGGCGGGGTTTGCGGCGGGGCTGATGGATGCGGCGGTGGGCGGGGGCGGGTTGTTGCAGATTCCCGCGCTGTTTGGTTTGCTGCCGGGCAACACGCCTGTGCCGTCGGTGTTGGGGGTAAACAAGTTTGCTTCGTTTACGGGGACGGCGATGGCAGCGGGGCAGTTTGTGCGGCGCGTGCGCGTGCCGTGGCGGATGCTGCTGCCTGCGGCGGTGTTGGCGTTTGCGGCGTCGTTTTTTGGGGCGAAATTGTCGGCGCTTGTGCCGGTGCGGTATATGAAGCCTGCGATGTTGGCGGTGATGCTGGCGATGCTGGTTTACACGTTTTGCAAGAAGGATTTGGGTCAGATGGTGCGCGATGCGGCTTTAACGCGGCGCGAGTATGCCGTCGGCTTGGCAACGGGCGCGGCGATTGGTTTGTATGACGGCATATTGGGGCCGGGCACGGGCAGCTTGCTGGCGTTTGTGTTTGTGCGCTTTTTTGCGTATGACTTTTTAACGGCGACGGCTTCGGCGAAAGTGATTAATTTGACCACGAATTTGGCGGCGTTAGCCTTTTTTGTGCCCAACGGGCATATTGTGTGGGCTTGGGCGTTGCCGTTGGCGGCGGCGAATTTTTGCGGCGGGTTTGTCGGCTCTTGGCTGGCGATGCGCGGGGGAGTGAAGTTTTTGCGCGTGGGGTTTATGCTTGCGCTGGCGGTGCTGATGGGGAAATTCGGCTGGGATATTTGGCTAAACGGATAGGCAGCCTGAAAAGCGTATTGGAGTGGCGATGCTAAAAATGAGTGAACAACAAAGATTTGAAACCATCCGCCGGCTGGTGCGCGATTGGGTGGACAATAATCGCGCGGCGTTTGCCCGGCAAGGCGGCGAGGTGGAAGAGCACGAGGGCGCAGATTGGGATGGCGCGGCGTTTTACACGGCAACTTGCTTGCTGCCGCATTGCGTGGCGCGGGTTGTGGTAATCATGCCTGCGTTTCATCCGTTTCGGTTTGTGGGCATGGAGGCGTTGAGCGCGGAAACGGGCGATTGTTTGTTGAATTGGCACGACGGCGATGGTTGGGCAACCGATGAGGCTATTCAAACCGTGCTGCGCCATTTGCAAGATATTTTGCTGGATGGTTAAACGCAAATAAGGCAGCCTGAAACTTATTTTTTGGTTTCAGGCTGCCTTTTGAGCGCAATTCAAACAATGAAAAGAAAGGGGCAACCTGCGCGGTTGCCCAAAAAAACTTGATAAAGGAAAGGATACATCAAAATGAAAAACTGTTTGAATATTATATGTCTTTTGGGGTTATTGTTCAACCCTAATGCCCGAAATTGTTGTTTTATTACCCGCAATCGCGTTTACGGTTAAAAATGAACTCGCCAAATCTGCGCAGCAACCGCAGCAAGATGCCACGCCTAATTGGTCTTTCAAATCGGTTAAAGAAGATGCGCCTGCGGCAACGGCTTCTTTGATTTTGTGGTCGCTAATGGCGTTACAGATGCAAACGTACATGGTGTGTCTCCTGAATGTTGAGTGATAAACACTCTTAACTTTTTTGTGGCGCGAATGATAATGTTGTTCATTTTGGTTTGCAAGCGGTAAATTTAGGAAAAATAATGCGCGGCAAAAATACAACATCTGCCACACCAACGCGCCCTTGTAAGCAGCCTGAAAAACGCCCTACAATCGCGCTTTTTCTATTTTCAGGCTGCCTGATGCCTATTGTGAACAGGCATTCCAGCCACGCACCGACATCATGCATTTCTCATCCGAAAATCCATCCCAATCATTGTTAAACAACCTCAACCCCGAGCAGCTTGCCGCTGTAACTTATCCGCCACAATCCGCGCTGGTGTTGGCAGGCGCGGGCAGCGGCAAAACCCGTGTGCTCACCACGCGCATCGCATGGTTGCTGCAAAACCAAATGGCGAGCGTGCACAGCATTTTGGCGGTAACGTTTACCAACAAAGCCGCCAAAGAAATGCAAACGCGGCTGGGCGCAATGCTGCCGCTCAATTTGCGTGCCATGTGGTTGGGCACATTTCATGGCTTGTGCCACCGCTTTTTGCGTTTGCATTACCGCGAAGCAGACTTGCCGCAAACCTTTCAAATTTTAGACAGCAGCGACCAACTCTCGCTGATTAAACGCCTGCTCAAACAGCTCAATATTTCCGAAGACAGCCTTGCGCCGCGCGTGCTGCAAGGTTTCATCAACGCGCAAAAAGAAGCAGGCTTGCGCGCAGGCAGCCTGAACGCGCCCGACCCGCATTTGCAACGGCTCATCCTGTGCTACGCCGAATACGAAAAACAATGCCAACAAGAAGGCGTGGCGGATTTTGCCGAGCTAATGCTGCGCAGCTACGAAGTGCTCAACACCAACGAAGTGCTGCGCACGCACTACCAAAACCGTTTCAACCACATTTTGGTGGACGAATTCCAAGATACCAACAAGCTACAATACGCATGGCTCAAACTCATCGCAGGCGAGCAAAGCGCGATTTTTGCCGTGGGCGACGACGACCAATCCATCTATCGCTTTCGCGGCGCAAACGTGGGCAACATGACCGACCTGATGCGCGAATTTCACATCGCCGCCCCCATCAAGCTGGAACGCAACTATCGCTCCGTGGGCAACATTCTTGCCGCCGCCAACGCCGTTATCCAAAACAACAGCGAGCGGCTGGGCAAAAACCTGCGCACCGAAGCCGAAAGCGGCGACAAAATCCGCTATTTCTGCGCCTATAACGACTACGAAGAAGCCCAATTCATCACCGAAGAATGCCGCCACCTGCAACGCCACGGCACGCCGCTAGATCAAATCGCCATCCTATACCGCAGCAACGCCCAATCGCGCATCATTGAGCAACAGCTTTTTCAGGCTGCCATACCTTATAGAATTTATGGCGGCTTGCGCTTTTATGAACGCCAAGAAATCAAACACGCCCTTGCCTACTTGCGTCTTGCCGTAAACCCCAACGACGACAACGCCCTGCTGCGCGTCATCAACTTCCCACCGCGCGGCATCGGCACACGCAGCGTAGAGAATATTCAGGCTGCCGCAGCCGAACAAGGCATCAGCCTCTGGCAAGCCGCCTGTGGCATGGGCGCCAAAGCCAGCAAAATCGCCGCTTTCGTGCAACTGATAGACAGCTTCCAACAGCAAATCCCCCATTTCAGGCTGCCTGAAATCCTGCAAACCATCCTACAAGACAGCGGCTTATACGCGCATTACCAAGCGCAAAAACAAGCCAGCGAACGCGAGCACACCGAAAACCTAGACGAACTCATCAACGCCGCCGAATTCTTCCGCCCCGAAGACAGCCCCTTTGAAACGCAGCCTGAAAACAACACCGACAGCCCCGAGTTCCCCATCCTCGCCTTTTTGAGCAACGCCAGCTTGGAAAGCGGCGAAACCCAAGCCGGCGCAGGGCAAGAAGCCGTGCAGCTGATGACCGTGCACGCCGCCAAAGGGCTAGAATTTGACAACGTATTTCTCAGCGGCATGGAAGAAGGACGCTTCCCCAGCGAAATGAGCCTAGTCGAACACGGCGGCTTGCAAGAAGAACGCAGACTCATGTATGTCGCCATCACCCGCGCGCGCAAACGCCTATATATAAGCATGGCGCAGCAACGCCAGCTATACGGCATCACCCAAGCCAGCATCGTCTCCCGCTTTATCGACGAAATCCCCAGCGAACTGCTGCACCACCTATCCCCGCCCAAAGCCCCATTAGGCAGCCTGAAAACGAGTACAACGAGTTTCGGCGCAGCCAAAAATCATTCCGTCCACGCCTCCCAAAGGCAGCCTGAAAACGAGTGCAACGCAACCAGCCCCCCCCCACGCGATTACCACGGCTACACCCTCGGCGAAAACATCCGCCACGCCAAATTTGGCACAGGCGTCATCATCGATGCCATAGACAAAGGCAGCAGCGCACGGCTCACCATCAACTTCGGCGCAAACGGCATCAAAGAGCTGGATACCGCCTTTGCCAAGCTGGAAAAGCTGGCATAGAGCGCGAGAGCATTTTCAGGCTGTCTTCTTGTGGATGTAGCAAACTTACGCAGGAACATCTAAAAACCTGACAAATTCCGTCAGCAAAGTGGCAAAAAATCACCCAAAATTACCCAAAACGCCACTGACCAAAAATGTCATAAAAATAAAAACAAAAACAAAAACAATAAATTGAAAGAAAATCACGAGCTGGCACAACCCATGCTAAAATCTAAGCACAACACACTTGATTCGCAACGCGGCGCACGAGCAAGTGTTCTTCCCTGAAAAACGCGCCGCACATTCTTTGTAAACTTTATCTTGGAGATAAAACATGAAAACTATGCAAAAAGGTTTCACGTTGATCGAGTTGATGATCGTAATCGCAATCTTGGGTATTTTGGCTGCTATCGCATTGCCTATGTACCAAGACTACATTTCTAAATCTCAAATGACTCGTGTGGCTGGCGAATTGGCTGCTCGTAAAACCATCGTTGATGCTGCTTTCTTTGAAGGTCGTACCGTAGTTCGTGGTGCCACTACTGATACTGCTACGGCAGACACTTTGAATTTGTTGAATGGTAAGGAGGATGCTGGTACTCCTACTTCTAATCTGATGTCAGCTGTTACTGCTTCTCCTTTGGCTGGTCCTGACTTTGTCATGGAAGCTACTTTGGGTGATAAAGCCAACACCGCTATCAAAGGTGTTAAAGTGAAGTATACACGTACCAAAGATGGTGTTTGGACCTGCACAATTGACAAATCTGGTGCTGGTGCATGGAAAGATAAATTCACTCCTGGTGGTTGTACTGTAGGTGCTGCTACTCCAGCTCCAGCTCCTTAATAGTTAGTATTTGGTTTTGTAAGACCATGCCACATATGTGGTGTGGTCTTTTTATATATAACAAAAAACTATTTTTATTGAAAGTAGAAAAATAATCGTTGATTTTTTAGAAATTGGCAGCGATGCTTGCAATTTTTGAATTATGAGTGCAAATCAAGTAAATGGTTCTTAGATGTTTCTTAGATGTAAGGAATGACATAAAACACAGTAAAGCTGTTTATATTTAATAATTAATAAGAGTCACCGAAAAAAGAAATCTGTTAGTATGAAGTAGGCAACGTTGTGATAATTTCTAAGCCTGCTACAGGTTTTTTACTTGGTAAAGTAAAAATAAGATAAATTTTTAATTCATGTGAGATGATGCAATGAAAAAAATATATAAAGGAAAGTTGGTAGGATTCACCTTGATTGAGCTGATGGTTTCGGTTGCTATAATTGGCGTATTGGCTGCTTTCGCGTTTCCTATCTATCATGATTATATTATTCAATCGCAAATGGCGCGTATTCATAGCGAAATGTCGGCAGTACAACGCCAAATTGATGCCATTATAGTGAGTGGTGGTGTGCCAACCATTGTTAAAGCGGAAGATGGCACGCCCGATGCAGCAGGCACGCGGCGCGAATACTTTGGCATTGAAACATGGGAAAGCACGTCTGATTTAATTGAAATCGCGCAGCCACAATATGATAGCGCACATAATTTTAATAATCTGCATTTGGTGGTGGGCGATTCGGCCTTGTCATCCATACATGGTTTGGTGATTGATTTAGGTAGAAATGCAGACGGTATCTGGAGTTGTGCTATTTCCAAAACGGGCACGCTTTCGGGTTGGAAAGCAAAATATAATCTGCCAAATTGCAAAGTGGTTAATTAAATAAGAATAGTTAGAAAGCTACTATCAATACTGATGGTTGGAGCGAGTATCAAGAATTAATTGATAAAATTGGCGAAAAATTCATAGCTTGATTTTCAGGCTGCTGAATAATTATCACGAAAGCAGATGCCCCCGCATCTGCTTTTTCCTTTTGATGCAGCCTGAAAATCCCCTAAAATCCCCCTTTTCCATTTTCAGGCTGCCTATCATGCCACACCAAGCACAACAAAAAATCCAAACCCTAACCGCCCAGCTCAACCAATACGCCCACGAATACTACACGCTTGACGCGCCCAGCGTGCCCGATAGCGAATACGACCGTCTATACCGAGAATTGGAGGCGTTGGAAGCCGAATATCCGCAATTCAGGCTGCCTGAAAGCCCCACTAATCGCGTGGGCGGCGCGGTGTTGGAAGGCTTTGAAACGGTAACCCATGCCGTGCCGATGTTGTCGTTGGCGAATGCGTTTTCGCCGCGCGATGATGAATCGGGCGCGTTTGACCACGCCGAAATGCGCGCGTTTGACGAGCGCGTGTGCAAGGATTTGGGCACGGCGCACACCGAATACATTATTGAGCCCAAGTTTGACGGTTTGGCGATTAGCCTGTTGTATCAAAACGGTATTTTGATTCAGGCTGCCACGCGCGGCGATGGCACAACGGGCGAAGATGTAACCGAAAACGTGAAAACGGTACGCAACATTCCCTTGAGGCTGCACGGCGATGAAGTGCCTGATTTAATTGAAGTTCGCGGCGAAGTGCTGATGCTGAAAGCGGATTTTGCCGCGCTCAATGCCCGTCAGTTAGACGCGGGGCAAAAACCGTTTGCCAACCCGCGCAATGCGGCGGCGGGCAGCTTGCGCCAGCTTAATTCGGCGATTACGGCGCAGCGTAAATTGCATTTTTTTGGCTACGGCATTGCGCGGTTGAGTGATGCGTTTAGGCAGCCTGAAAGCCATGCGCAGGAGATTGAACTCTTGGCGCGGCTGGGGTTTAGCGAGCCGCAAGCGCAAATTCGCGTGTGCGCCCATATCCGCGAAGTGCTGGATTTTTACGAAACCATGTCGCAGCAACGCCCCAGCTTGCCTTATGAAATTGACGGCATGGTGGTGAAAGTGAACGATTTGCGGCAGCAGCAAATGCTGGGCTTTGTGTCGCGCGCGCCGCGCTGGGCGATTGCGCACAAATTCCCCGCCGAAGAAGCCTTGACCACGGTTGAAGCGATTGATGTGCAAGTGGGGCGCACGGGTTCCATCACGCCTGTGGCGCGGCTCAAACCCGTGTTTGTGGGCGGCGTAACCGTAACCAACGCCACGCTGCACAACCAAGACGAAGTGTCACGCAAAGATGTTCGCGTGGGCGATACCGTGGTGGTGCGCCGCGCGGGCGATGTGATTCCCGAAGTGGTGCGCGTGGTGTTGGAACGCCGCCCGATGCGCAACGTGGATTTGCTGGGTGAACAGCAAGAGCCGCAGTATCCCGCTTTCAGGCTGCCTGAAAGCTGCCCCGTGTGCGGCAGCGCAGTGGAGCGCGAAATCGGCGAAGCGGTCGCCCGCTGCACTGGCGGCATCGTATGCAAAGCCCAGCGCGCGCAAGGGCTGATTCACTTCGCCAGCCGCAAAGCGATGGATATTGTCGGCTTGGGCGACAAGCAGATTGAAGCCTTGGTGGAACAAGATGTGTTGCACAGTTTTGCCGATATTTATCAATTAAATATAGCCAAGTTGCAAACCATCAAAGACAGCAAATCGGGCGCGAACAAATGGGCGCACAATATTTTGGACGCGATTGCCGCCAGCCGCCAGCCGCCGCTCGCCCGCTTCCTGTTTGCGCTTGGCATTCGGCACGTTGGCGAAAGCACCGCCAAGCAGCTTGCCGCCGCGTTTGGCGATTTGGACACCGTGCGCCGCGCACCCGAGCCTGTGCTCGCCTGCCTGCCCGACATCGGCAGCGTGGTCGCCCATTCCATCGCGCACTTTTTCAGGCTGCCTGAACAGCAAAAATTGCTGGATGATTTGTTGCGTTTCGTGTCGCCGCAAGAGGCAGCGATTGCCACGCTTGTGCACGAATACGTCACGCCCGCGCGTTGGCTGGCGCGTTTGCCCGATTACAAAATCAGCGAAAAACGCGCCCAAGAGCTGTGGGACTTGGCAGGCGGCAGCATCGCGCAACTGCTTGCGGATGATGCCCTGCCGCCCGATTGGCAAACATGGCGGAGGCAGCCTGAAAACGCCCGACTGTTGCGCGAAATAGAAGCCTTTCTCGCCCAGCTGCCCGAGCATGCGCCGCAGCCCGACAACGCCGTTTCAGGCAGCCTGAAAAACGAAATCGCAGGCAAAACTTTTGTGCTCACTGGCACACTGCCCACGCTCAAACGCGACCAAGCCAGCGCGATGATTGAAGCGGCGGGCGGCAAAGTGTCAGGCAGCGTATCCAAGAAAACTAATTTTGTGGTGGCAGGCGCGGAAGCGGGGTCTAAATTGGAGAAAGCGCAGAGCTTGGAGATAACGGTGTTGAGCGAAGAAGAGCTGTTGGGGATGCTGGGGTAGCAAGGGGATTGCATGGAACGAATCGTAGCCATCCGAAAAAACGGCGTTGAATTGTCAGGCGTTTTGAACGATGTAACCACCGCCAGCCATCGCGCCCAAATCACTTTGAATTACAACCAGACGAGCCTCACCAAAACGGCAGACGATTTCTTTGACGCGCTGCGCCAAATCCGATTGGAACTGGAAACGCAAAACGCGATGATTTTATGCAACGGCGCAAGAATAGATGCTTATCCGTCTGGCATGAGCCGCCAAATGAGCCTTGGGCTTATCGTGTATTTGAACCAAATGGGGCAGCCCGCCAAGCAGAAGGCCGCGATTTTTGATAAAGCCGATGCGGATTGGGTTGCATCGGTTGCCGAGCAAGATAAATATCATCGCGATTGGCTGGCGAGTTTGTTGCAATAGGCTGTGCAGCAATCCAAGTTTGCAGATTGGTATCACTGTTGCACTCACCTAAAATCCGTTTCAGGCTGCCCATCCCCCCGATAGGCAGCCTGAAAACCATATCCCCCTTTACAAAACCCTAACAAACGATTAAAACCCCACCTTTTCCATCCACACCATATATTAGGAGACCAACATGAAAGTAGGATTTATCGGCTGGCGCGGCATGGTCGGCTCAGTCTTGATGCAACGAATGCGCGAAGAAAACGACTTCGCCCACATCCCCGAAGCCCATTTTTTCACCACATCTAATGTAGGCGGCGCAGCGCCCGATTTCGGTCAAGCCAACAAAACCCTGCTGGATGCCAACAGCATCCCCGAGCTTGCCAAAATGGACATCATCGTAACCTGCCAAGGCGGCGATTACACCAAATCCGTCCACGAACCCCTACGCGCAAGCGGCTGGAATGGCTACTGGATTGACGCAGCTTCCGCGCTGCGCATGAAAGACAACGCCATCATCGTGCTAGACCCCGTAAACCGCAATGTGATTGATGCAGGTTTAAAAAACGGCATCAAAGACTACATCGGCGGCAATTGCACCGTATCGCTGATGCTCATGGCGCTGGGCGGTTTGTTCCAAAACAACCTAGTTGAATGGGCAACCAGCATGACCTACCAAGCCGCATCAGGCGCAGGCGCAAAAAATATGCGCGAGCTGATTAGCGGCATGGGCGCGGTGCACAGCCAAGTTGCCGCCGAGCTTGCCGACCCCGCCAGCGCCATTTTGGCGATTGACCGCAAAGTATCCGACTTTTTGCGCTCCGAAGACTATCCCAAAGCCAACTTTGGCGTGCCCTTGGCAGGTAGCCTGATTCCGTGGATTGATGCCGATTTGGGCAACGGGCAATCCAAAGAAGAATGGAAAGGCGGCGTGGAAACCAACAAAATTCTGGGCGCCAACCGCCCCGTAATTGTGGACGGCTTGTGCGTCCGCATCGGCGCAATGCGCTGCCACAGCCAAGCGATTACGCTGAAACTGAAAAAAGATTTGCCGCTGGCAGAAATTGAGCAAACCATCGCTGGCGCAAACCAGTGGACAAAAGTCGTGCCCAACACCAAAGAAGCCACCATTCACGAGCTCACGCCCGCAGCAGTAACCGGCACGCTGGCAACCCCGGTTGGGCGCATCCGCAAGCTGGAAATGGGCGGCGACTACATCAGCGCGTTTACCGTGGGCGACCAACTGCTGTGGGGTGCGGCAGAGCCGATTCGCCGCATGCTGAACATCGTGTTAGGGAAACTGTAACCAGAATTGGCGTGTGCGCACGCTTTAAGGCAGCCTGAAACCCGTTTTCAGGCTGCTTTGCTGTGATTTTTAATTTTTTAATTTGAATTAGGGGTAGAGACCGTACCGAATCTTTACAAAAGCGCAGAAGCAGCCTAAAAGCAAGCAAAGCGGGTTTCTGTAACAGGTAAAACAAAACAAAATGCCTACATTGCAAATGTCAAAGGCATCCTGAAAACCCCACACTCCCAACTTCATGCTGTCCATCCCGACCATTTTCAGCAGGCAAAGCTGCCTTTGTTGGTTACCGCAAAAGCCAACCGAACAAAAAAATCATTACAAAAAAACCATTACCGGGCAGGCATTTGCCGGTTGCAGGAGAATATTTTGCTGCGTATGAGTTGACAATATTGGGTGGGGCGGGTATAGTTTGCATCTTTCGCTGCTACGGCAGTCAAAGCTTCTGTAAAGAAGCTTAAGTTTTGTTCTTTAAGAAGACAGATTACCGATAAGTGTGAGTGCCTGATGGTCTCACACTGCGACAAAAACAGACAAGAAGGATTGATGATGATTTAGGCTTTTAGTTTGAATTGTTATTGATTGCCTTGTCAGTTTCTTTGAAGCAGACCAGAATAAAGTAAGTTAGAGATTAAACATAAGAGTTTGATCCTGGCTCAGATTGAACGCTGGCGGCATGCTTTACACATGCAAGTCGAACGGCAGCACGAAAGAGCTTGCTCTTTTGGTGGCGAGTGGCGAACGGGTGAGTAATGCATCGGAACGTACCGAGTAATGGGGGATAACTATCCGAAAGGATAGCTAATACCGCATACGCTTTGAGAAGGAAAGTGGGGGCTCTTCGGACCTCACGTTATTCGAGCGGCCGATGTCTGATTAGCTAGTTGGTGGGGTAAAGGCCTACCAAGGCGACGATCAGTAGCGGGTCTGAGAGGATGATCCGCCACACTGGGACTGAGACACGGCCCAGACTCCTACGGGAGGCAGCAGTGGGGAATTTTGGACAATGGGCGCAAGCCTGATCCAGCCATGCCGCGTGTCTGAAGAAGGCCTTCGGGTTGTAAAGGACTTTTGTTAGGGAAGAAAAGGATAGTGTTAATACCATTATCTGCTGACGGTACCTAAAGAATAAGCACCGGCTAACTACGTGCCAGCAGCCGCGGTAATACGTAGGGTGCGAGCGTTAATCGGAATTACTGGGCGTAAAGCGAGCGCAGACGGTTTATTAAGCAAGATGTGAAATCCCCGAGCTTAACTTGGGAACTGCGTTTTGAACTGGTAAGCTAGAGTATGTCAGAGGGGGGTAGAATTCCACGTGTAGCAGTGAAATGCGTAGAGATGTGGAGGAATACCGATGGCGAAGGCAGCCCCCTGGGATAATACTGACGTTCATGCTCGAAAGCGTGGGTAGCAAACAGGATTAGATACCCTGGTAGTCCACGCCCTAAACGATGTCAATTAGCTGTTGGGGCACTTGATGCCTTAGTAGCGAAGCTAACGCGTGAAATTGACCGCCTGGGGAGTACGGTCGCAAGATTAAAACTCAAAGGAATTGACGGGGACCCGCACAAGCGGTGGATGATGTGGATTAATTCGATGCAACGCGAAGAACCTTACCTGGTCTTGACATGTACGGAATCTTCCAGAGACGGAAGAGTGCCTTCGGGAGCCGTAACACAGGTGCTGCATGGCTGTCGTCAGCTCGTGTCGTGAGATGTTGGGTTAAGTCCCGCAACGAGCGCAACCCTTGTCATTAGTTGCCACCATTCAGTTGGGCACTCTAATGAGACTGCCGGTGACAAACCGGAGGAAGGTGGGGATGACGTCAAGTCCTCATGGCCCTTATGACCAGGGCTTCACACGTCATACAATGGTCGGTACAGAGGGTAGCCAAGCCGCGAGGTGGAGCCAATCTCAGAAAACCGATCGTAGTCCGGATTGCACTCTGCAACTCGAGTGCATGAAGTCGGAATCGCTAGTAATCGCAGGTCAGCATACTGCGGTGAATACGTTCCCGGGTCTTGTACACACCGCCCGTCACACCATGGGAGTGGGGGATACCAGAAGTAGGTAGGCTAACCGCAAGGAGGCCGCTTACCACGGTATGTTTCATGACTGGGGTGAAGTCGTAACAAGGTAGCCGTAGGGGAACCTGCGGCTGGATCACCTCCTTTCTAGAGAAAAAGAGACGATTAGGCACTCACACTTATCGGTAAACTGTACATAAAGATGCGACACATAGGGTTTGTAGCTCAGGTGGTTAGAGCACACGCTTGATAAGCGTGGGGTCGTAGGTTCAAGTCCTACCAGACCCACCAAGAGAAGCAAGCCGCAAGTAAAAAACCTCATGAGAGGAAAAGAGAATACTGGGGGCATAGCTCAGTTGGTAGAGCACCTGCTTTGCAAGCAGGGGGTCATCGGTTCGATCCCGTTTGCCTCCACCAAGATTTCCCAAATCAAAGCAGCCTGAAAGCATGTTAGGCTATTTTAATTTGCGAAAACAACGCATCGATCTTTAACAAATTGGAAAGCCGAAATCAACAAACAAAGACAAAAGTTTGGATTGGTTTGAAATGCTGGTGCAACAGCATTTCAGGCAGCCTGAAATGCCATTTAACGCAAGTTAAAAAGCAAACAGGCAAAAAAGAAACAAACAAAAGAATTTGGGTGATGATTGTATCGACTTAATCCTGAAACACAAAAGGCAGGATTAAGACACAACAAAGCAGTAAGCTTTATCAAAGTAGGGAATCTAAGTTATAGCGGTAGTCAACGCTGGTTATAACGAAGTCAAAAGGTTCTTCAAATGATAGAGTCAAGTGAATAAGTGCATCAGGTGGATGCCTTGGCGATGATAGGCGACGAAGGACGTGTAAGCCTGCGAAAAGCATCGGAGAGCTGGCAATAAAGCAATGACCCGGTGATGTCCGAATGGGGAAACCCACTTAGTTTACTAAGTATCCTTGTCTGAATACATAGGACAAGAGAAGCGAACCCGGAGAACTGAACCATCTAAGTACCCGGAGGAAAAGAAATCAACCGAGATTCCGCAAGTAGTGGCGAGCGAACGCGGAGGAGCCTGTATAAGATAGCCAAACTGTTAGAAGAAGGAATTGGAAACTTCTGCCATAGTGGGTGATAGCCCCGTATTCGAAAACAGATTGGTGGTACTAGGTATACGACAAGTAGGGCGGGACACGAGAAATCCTGTCTGAAGATGGGGGGACCATCCTCCAAGGCTAAATACTCATCATCGACCGATAGTGAACCAGTACCGTGAGGGAAAGGCGAAAAGAACCCCGGGAGGGGAGTGAAATAGAACCTGAAACCTGATGCATACATACAGTGGGAGCGGAATAATTCCGTGACTGCGTACCTTTTGTATAATGGGTCAACGACTTACATTCAGTAGCGAGCTTAACCGGATAGGGGAGGCGTAGGGAAACCGAGTCTTAATAGGGCGACATAGTTGCTGGGTGTAGACCCGAAACCGAGTGATCTATCCATGGCCAGGATGAAGGTGCCGTAACAGGTACTGGAGGTCCGAACCCACGCATGTTGCAAAATGCGGGGATGAGCTGTGGATAGGGGTGAAAGGCTAAACAAACTCGGAGATAGCTGGTTCTCCCCGAAAACTATTTAGGTAGTGCCTCGAGTATGAGACTGATGGGGGTAAAGCACTGTTATGGCTAGGGGGTTATTGCAACTTACCAACCCATGGCAAACTAAGAATACCATCAAGTTGCTCCTCGGGAGACAGACATCGGGTGCTAACGTCCGGTGTCAAGAGGGAAACAACCCAGACCGCCAGCTAAGGTCCCAAATGACAGATTAAGTGGTAAACGAAGTGGGAAGGCACAGACAGCCAGGATGTTGGCTTAGAAGCAGCCATCATTTAAAGAAAGCGTAATAGCTCACTGGTCGAGTCTTCCTGCGCGGAAGATGTAACGGGGCTCAAATCTGTAACCGAAGCTGCGGATGCACTTTTAGTGCATGGTAGGGGAGCGTTCTGTAGGCCTGAGAAGGTGTATCGTAAGGTATGCTGGAGGTATCAGAAGTGCGAATGTTGACATGAGTAGCGATAAAGCGGGTGAAAAGCCCGCTCGCCGAAAGCCCAAGGTTTCCTACGCAACGTTCATCGGCGTAGGGTGAGTCGGCCCCTAAGGCGAGGCAGAGATGCGTAGTCGATGGGAAACGGGTTAATATTCCCGTACTTGATTCAAATGCGATGTGGGGACGGAGAAGGTTATGCTGGCAATCTGTTGGAATAGATTGTTTAAGCCGGTAGGTAGAAGGAGTAGGCAAATCCGCTTCTTTAATACCGAGACGTGATGACGAGTGTCTACGGACATGAAGCAGCAAATACCACGCTTCCAGGAAAAGCCACTAAGCTTCAGTTTGAATTAAACCGTACCGCAAACCGACACAGGTGGGCAGGATGAGAATTCTAAGGCGCTTGAGAGAACTCGGGAGAAGGAACTCGGCAAATTGATACCGTAACTTCGGGAGAAGGTATGCCCTCTAATGTAAAGGACTTGCTCCGGAAGCATCTGAGGGTCGCAGAGAATCGGTGGCTGCGACTGTTTATTAAAAACACAGCACTCTGCTAACACGAAAGTGGACGTATAGAGTGTGACGCCTGCCCGGTGCTGGAAGGTTAATTGAAGATGTGAGAGCATCAGATCGAAGCCCCAGTAAACGGCGGCCGTAACTATAACGGTCCTAAGGTAGCGAAATTCCTTGTCGGGTAAGTTCCGACCCGCACGAATGGCGTAACGATGGCCACACTGTCTCCTCCCGAGACTCAGCGAAGTTGAAATGGTTGTGAAGATGCAATCTCCCCGCTGCTAGACGGAAAGACCCCGTGAACCTTTACTGTAGCTTTGCATTGGACTTTGAAGTCACTTGTGTAGGATAGGTGGGAGGCTTAGAAGCAGAAACGCCAGTTTCTGTGGAGCCGTCCTTGAAATACCACCCTGGTGGCTTTGAGGTTCTAACCCAGACCCGTAATCCGGGTCGGGGACCGTGCATGGTAGGCAGTTTGACTGGGGCGGTCTCCTCCCAAAGAGTAACGGAGGAGTTCGAAGGTTACCTAGGTCCGGTCGGAAATCGGAATGATAGTGCAATGGCAAAAGGTAGCTTAACTGCGAGACCGACAAGTCGAGCAGGTGCGAAAGCAGGACATAGTGATCCGGTGGTTCTGAATGGAAGGGCCATCGCTCAACGGATAAAAGGTACTCCGGGGATAACAGGCTGATTCCGCCCAAGAGTCCATATCGACGGCGGAGTTTGGCACCTCGATGTCGGCTCATCACATCCTGGGGCTGTAGTCGGTCCCAAGGGTATGGCTGTTCGCCATTTAAAGTGGTACGTGAGCTGGGTTTAAAACGTCGTGAGACAGTTTGGTCCCTATCTGCAGTGGGCGTTGGAAGTTTGACGGGGGCTGCTCCTAGTACGAGAGGACCGGAGTGGACGAACCTCTGGTGTACCGGTTGTGACGCCAGTCGCATCGCCGGGTAGCTAAGTTCGGAAGAGATAAGCGCTGAAAGCATCTAAGCGCGAAACTCGCCTGAAGATGAGACTTCCCTGAGGATTTAATCCTCCTAAAGAGTCGTTCGAGACCAGGACGTTGATAGGCAGGGTGTGGAAGCACGGTAACGTGTGAAGCTAACCTGTACTAATTGCTCGTGAGGCTTGACTCTATCATTTGAAGAACTTTGCAATAAAACAAAGTGAAGCAAAGATAAAGCTTACTGATGAATACATTCATCACCGAAATAAGACAAAATAAAGTAATAAATAAAAAGTTGATAAACGGCTTGCCAATTTGACAGTTTATGTTTGGCGACCATAGCGGTTTGGTCCCACTCCTTCCCATCCCGAACAGGACAGTGAAACGAACCAGCGCCGATGATAGTATGGATTCCCATGCGAAAGTAGGTCATCGCCAAACTCCTTATGCAAAACCCCTTTGGTTGCCATCACAGCCAAAGGGGTTTAGTCTTGGGTGCTGTTTGATTTTATTTGTTACAGCAGCCTGTAAGTGAAATATATTTGCTACGGTGCAATGATTGGCTTGCATAATGCATACTTTGAAAATAGAATGCGGCTTTTGTTTTAAATCACTTTATGGAGATTTTATCATGTTAAAAAAATTATTCTTGGCTGTGCTGGCTTCGTTGAGCTTTTCTTTTGCGCTGGCTGCGGTTGATTTGAACACGGCAACGGTGGAGCAACTGAGTACGCTGAAAGGCATTAAGGCGAAAAAAGCTACGGCAATTGTGGAATACCGTCAAAAAAATGGTGCGTTCAAATCAGTGGATGATTTGAAAAACGTGCCCGGTATCGGACAAAAAACGGTGGATAAGTTGAGAAGCGAATTGACGGTGGGCGCTGCTGCGCCTGCCTCCCAACCCAAAGCGGCGCCCAAACCTGCTGCGCCTAAGGCTGATAAGGCCAATAAGGCTGATGCCGCTAAGTAATCTGGAATAACGACAAGAACCGCCATGACTTAATGTCGCGGCGGTTTTGTTTTGGCAAGACGAAGGGTTTGTCCCCTGTTTAGCCCGCCCTAAATCTCGTAAACAAGTGTAGAATCCAGCCTTTTTCTATTTTCATCAATTATGTCCTTTTTGCTTCTATTAACCGCATTATCAGACGGCAAACCCCGCCATGTAACCGAGCTTGCTCAAATTGCTCAAACCACGCCTGCCCAGCTCAACGGCTTATGGCAACAAGCGCCGCAGCATTTGCATAGTTTGCTGCGTCAAAACGATGGTTACTGGAAACTTGCCAAAGCCATCGCACTCTTGCCTGAAAACACACAACATCCTTTGTTTGACGTGCAAGTGCAGCCTGAAACCGCATCCACCAACACATTATTGCTTGACGATGCGCGTTCAGGCTGCCTGATTCATCGGCGCGTGATTGCTGCGCACACGCAAAATGCGGGGCGCGGGCAGCAAGGCAAAAGCTGGCACAACCAGCTGGGCGAATGTCTGATGTTTAGCATGGGGTGGACATTTGAGCAGCCGCAAGCGGAGCTGGGCGCATTATCGTTGGTTGCCGCGCTCGCTTGCCAACGCGCCTTGTCGCAACTGGGTTGTGCCGTGCAAATCAAGTGGCCAAACGACCTTGTTATCGGTATGGACAAGCTGGGCGGCATTCTGATTGAAACCGTGCGCAGCAACAACCAAACCCACGCCGTTATCGGCATCGGTATCAATTTTCTTGTGCCCGAGCAGGCGGAAAACAGCACCTCTTTTCAGGCTGCATCGAGCGCCAAACACAGCACCGCCGAAGTGTTCAACGTTTTGCTCAACGAATTGTACAGCCATCTGACTCAATTCGCGCAAGTAGGCTTTGCCCCGTTTCAGGCTGCCTATGAAGCGGCGCACCGCGACCAAAACCAAACCGTTTATTTATTGCACGGCGACCAAATCACCCAATACGGGCAGGTGCTGGGCGTAACCGAACGCGGCGAATTGCGCCTGCAAACCGACTACGGCGGCGTGCAGCACATCGCCAGCGGCGAAATTAGCCTGCGCCGCCCCGAGCAACTGCACGCCAACAGCCACCATTATCTTTTGCTGGACAGCGGCAACAGCCGTCTCAAATGGGCATGGGTGGAAAACGGTGTCATCCTGCGGACAGGGCAAGCGCTTTACCGCGATTTGTCGCGCCTAGCGCACGAATGGGCAGAATACGGGCAATCCGATACCCGCATCGTGGGCTCATCGGTGTGCAGCATGGCGAAACGCGAAACGGTCGCCTACCGTTTGCAACGCCCCATCGAATGGCTCACCTCCATGCCCCATGCGCTCGGCATGGTTAACCACTACCGCAACCACGAAGAACATGGTGCAGACCGCTGGTTCAACGCGCTGGGCAGCCGCAAGTTCAGCCACAACGCCAGCGTGGTCGTAAGCTGCGGCACAGCCGTAACCATCGATGCGATTACCGCCGACAACCATTATCTTGGCGGCAGCATCATGCCGGGGTTTCACCTGATGCACGAATCCCTGCTGCAAAAAACCGCCAATCTGCACCGCCCCGAAGGGCAGCGCTATCCCTTTCCCACCACCACCGCCAACGCCATCGCCACCGGCATGATGGACGCGGTGTGCGGCTCTATTTTGCTGATGCACGCAAGGCTCAAAGAGCGCAACCACAATCAGCCCACCGACCTCATCATCACAGGCGGCGGCGCGCGCAAGATTGCCGAAGCCTTGCCCGAAGCATTTAGTTTGGACAATAAGGTAAAAATTGTAGATAATCTCGTAATTTTTGGCTTAATCAACTGGTTAGAGCATCAACCAGCCCATAAGGAATAAGAATGAAGTGGATATTTGCCACGCTGGTGGCGCTTAATCTCATCGTGTTTGCGGGATTTGTTGGCAATAAAATCATGAATCCCAAAAAACCGCAGCCGCAAGTCGTGCAAGCGCCGCAGCAACCCCAAGCGCCACAACAAATCATCATTAACACAGGCAATGGCACGCCCACCACCGTTTCCACCAACGGCACAGTAACCACCAACGGCGTGCCCGCAGGCAGCGCCATTGGCAAAATCGTGGGCAGAACCGCCAACACCGTGCGTCCGCAGCGCAATGCGAACGCTAACAACACGGGCGCTTCGCCGTCGGCAGGCAGCGGCAAAACAGCCCAAACGGCAGCCGCCGAGCCGCGCGCCAAATACCGCGCTTGTTCCGCCCGCGTGAGCATCCCCGAGGATGACTACCACCGCATCAAAGGCTTGCTGGGCAAATTCCCGCACGCGGCATCGCGCCAAGTGGTGCAGGGCGGCGGCGAGGGAGACAGCCAAACTTCTGCCCGCATGAATATTATGTTTATGTCGGTGAGCAACGAAGAGGCGGGCGAGTTGCAAAGCATTGTGGGGCGTTATGGCGCGTTGAACCGTACGGCTTGCGACCACTAATTTCAAACGATAGGCAGCCTGAAAACCAGAATAAGCGTTTTCAGGCTGCCTTTGGTTTGTTCAACTTATTCAACTAATGAGGTAGCCTGAAATCTAAAATGGAACGGCGGCGGTTCGCCGCCAAATGGCTGATTAAACAGAACATGACTGGTTCGCCAAGATGTCGGCGAGCCGCCGACGCTCCATCGGTTGTGGATTTTGCAAAGGTTTCAGCCTGAAAACCCATTCCCCCCAACAAAAAACCGTTTGGCGCAACACCAAACGGTTTTGTTTCCTACCAATAAGGCAGCCTGAAACCACTATTTAGGTTTCCAGGCTGCCTCATCATAGGGCGGTTGCCATCACAAATTCGGGTTCACAATAATCTTAACCGCCGATTCATTATTGTGAATCAGCCGTTCAAAGCCTTCCGAAATCAGCTCGTCCAGCTTGATGCGCTGCGTGATAAACGGTTTCAGATTGATTTTGCCCGATTCCACCAGCTTGATGGTTTCGGCATGGTCGTTGCAGTAGGCGATGGTGCCGCGCACGTCCAATTCTTTCATCACCACGCTGTGCACGTTGATGGTGGCGGGTTTGCTCCAAATAGACACAATCACCACTTTGCCCGTTGGCTTCATGGCGGCAACCAAAGTATCCAACACTTTGTTTACGCTGGTGCATTCAAACGCCACGTCCACGCCTTTACCATCGGTGAGTTTCATCACTTCGGCGACCACGTCCACTTCGCTGGGGTCAAGAATGTAGTCTGCCACGCCCGCTTCGCGTGCTTTTTCTTTGCGCGCTTTGCTCAGTTCGGTGATGATGACTTTAAGCCCTTTGGCTTTCAAAATGGCGGATAACAGCAAGCCAATCGGCCCCGCACCGCCCACCAACGCCACATCGCCTTCTTTCGCGCCCGAGCGCACAAAGGCGTGATGCCCCACCGACAGCGGCTCAATCAACGCCGCTTCATCTAGCGGGATGGCATCGGAGATGGGATGCACCCAGCGGCGTTTGACCGCGATTTTCTCTGCCAAACCGCCGCCGCAGCCGCCCAAGCCGATAAAGTTCATGTCTTTGGACAGATGGTAATTGCTGCCTTCGCCCGTTGGCACATCGTCGCGGATGATGTAGGGCTCAACCACCACGTGCTGCCCCACTTGAATATCGGTAACGCCTTCGCCCACGGCATACACCACACCCGAAAATTCGTGCCCCATGGTAACGGGCGCGGATTCGCCCGAAATGGGATGCGGATGGCCGCAAGGCGGAATAAAAATCGGGCCTTCCATAAATTCGTGCAAGTCGGTGCCGCAGATGCCGCACCAAGCCACCTTGATGCCGACTGTGCCAGGGGCAACGGTGGGTTCGGGGATGTCTTCAATGCGAATATCGCCTTTGTTGTGGAAACGTGCTGCTTTCATTTGTGTTTACTCCTATTTGGTAGGTTGGAATAAGCAAACGGGCGGTACTGCTGTCCGCTTGCAGCGGGCAATCGCTTCAAACTACAACAATCGCGCAAGGCAGTTTAGCTGAGCGACTACTGTAACTGTATTGTAAACTTATGAAAAAATAGGGTGCAAGGTTTTTTACACGGATTCTGTTTTCAGGCTGCCTCTGATGTATCGCTGAGGCAGCCTGAAAACCCTTCCCGCCCCCGCCCAAGCAAATAAATCACCGCTTGGGTGCAATTTCCCATTGCCCAATCATTTTAATTTCCCCTACAATGCAAACCACTCTTAACAAATCTCGCTTAAATCTTTACATTTCAAGGAGCATCGCATGAACCAACCCGCTGCAAAACCCGCGTGGTACAACCGCATCGGTCTGATTTGGCAGATTATCATCGGCATGGTAATTGGCATCATCATCGGGCAATTTATCCCATCGGCCGCGCCTACTGTTGGCATTTTGGGCAGCCTGTTTGTGGGCGCGCTTAAAGCCGTTGCGCCGTTTTTGGTGTTTATTTTGGTAACGGCGGCGATTGCCCAGCACAACGAAGGCGCGCAAACGCATATGCGCCCGATTTTGCTGCTGTATTTAATCGGCACGTTTGGCGCGGCGGTGATTGCCGTGGCGGCGAGCTTTATGTATCCCACCACACTTACGCTGGTTGCAGCGCCCGAAACTAATCTTGCGCCGCCATCAGGCATCGCCGAAGTGCTGAAAAACGTGTTGATGAGCTTGGTGTCCAACCCAATTAGCGCGTTATCCAGCGGCAACTACATCGGCATTTTGGCTTGGGCGTTGATGCTGGGCTTTGCGCTGCGCAATGCCAACGAAGTAACCCACACCATCATCGGCGATTTAGCCAGCGCGGTTTCCATGATTGTGCGCGGCGTGATTAGGTTTGCGCCACTGGGCATCATGGGCTTGGTGGCGGTTACCGTGGAAGAAACGGGCTTCAAACGCATGGCGCAGGAATACGGGCATTTGATTTTGGTGCTGCTTGGCTGCATGGGCTTGGTGGCGTTTGTGTTCAATCCGTTGATTGTGTGGTGGAAAATCCGCCGCGACCCGTATCCTTTGGTGTTGATTTGCTTGCGCGAAAGCGGCATCCCTGCGTTTTTCACCCGCTCTTCCGCCGCCAATATTCCCGTGAACATGGCGTTGGCGAAAAAATTGGGCTTGCATGAAGACACCTATGCCATGTCCATCCCGCTGGGCGCAACCATTAACATGGCGGGCGCGGCGATTACGATTACCGTGTTGGCACTGGCTGCGGCGCACACGCAAGGCATTCATGTGGATTTTGGCATGGCGTTGCTGTTGAGCTTGGTGGCGACGGTGAGCGCGTGTGGCGCATCGGGCGTGGCGGGCGGCTCGCTGCTGCTGATTCCCGTGGCGTGCAGCTTGTTTAATATCCCCAACGATGTTGCCATGCAGGTGGTGGGCGTGGGCTTTGTGATTGGCGTGATTCAGGATTCGGCGGAAACGGCGTTGAACTCGTCCACCGATGTGTTGTTTACGGCGGCGGCGGATTTGGGGGCGCAGCGCAAGGGCAAGGGATTAAACTAACCTGCCGCAGCCATTTTTTAAAAACATGATTTTCAGGCTGCCTAATTAAGCCATTATTAGGCAGCCTGAAACACAATTATCAAGGAACGCATGATGACCACTTCTCCCATCCCGCACACGAACATCGCCCTCATCGGCGCAGGCATTATGAGTGCCACGCTGGGCACTCTGCTCAAACAGCTTGCGCCCGAAAAAAGCATCACCGTGTTTGAACGGCTGGGCGCGCCCGCGCTGGAAAGCTCGCAAGAAAGCAACAACGCGGGCACGGGGCACGCCGCGCTGTGCGAACTCAACTACACCCCGCAAGCCGCCGATGGCAGCATCAGCATCAACCGCGCCGTTGCCATCAACGAAAAATTCAGCCTATCGCTGCAACTGTGGGCGCATTGGGCAAAGCAAGGCTGTATCCGGCAGCCTGAAAACTTCATCCGCCGCCTGCCGCACATCAGCTTTGTAACAGGCGAGCGCGACATGCAATTTCTGCGCGCCCGCCATACCGCGCTGGTGCAGCATCCGCTGTTTGCCGCCATGCAATACAGCGAAGACGAAGCCACGCTGCGCCAATGGCTGCCGCTGATGATGCACAACCGCCCCAGCAGCCAAGCCATCGCCGCCACCCGCATAGACCACGGCACAGATGTAAACTTCGGCGAGCTCACCCGCCAGCTTTTCGCCCACCTTGCCGAGCAGCAAGCCGAGTTTCATTACAACACCGAAGTAACCGCCATCAACCGCACCACCGAGCAAAAATGGACGATTGCCAGTCTAAAAGACGGTGTATTGCAGCAACACACCGCCGATTTCGTGTTTATCGGCGCGGGCGGCGGCAGCCTGAATTTGCTGCAAAAAACAGGCATCCCCGAAAGCCAACACATTGGTGGCTTCCCCGTGAGCGGCTTGTTCCTCGTGTGCCGCAACGAAGAATTGATTGCCCAACACCATGCCAAAGTGTATGGCAAAGCCAAAGTGGGCGCGCCGCCGATGTCCGTTCCCCATTTGGACACGCGCTATATTGACGGCAAAAAAGCCCTGCTGTTCGGACCTTTTGCAGGCTTCACCACCAAATTCCTCAAACACGGCTCAATCTGCGATTTGCCTGCCTCGCTCAAACCGCACAACTTGCGCACCATGCTCACCGCAGGCATCAAAAACCGCGCCCTAACCCAATACCTGATTGGGCAAGTGTTGCTCAGCAAAGAACAGCGCATCCAAAAATTGCGCGAATTTATCCCCGATGCACGAGAAGAAGACTGGGAGCTTGCCCAAGCGGGGCAGCGCGTGCAAATCATCAAAGACACCGCCAACGAACACGGCAGCCTGCAATTTGGCACGGAAGTCATCCACGCCCAAGACGGCAGCCTTGCCGCCTTGCTCGGCGCATCGCCGGGGGCATCCACCTCGGTTGCCATCATGCTGGAAGTGCTGCAAAAATGTTTTTCAGGCAGCCTGAAAGACTGGGAAGGCAGCCTGAAAACCATGATACCGTCTTACGGGCAAACCCTTGCCGACCAGCCCGAACTGCTCGCCCGCGTGAACGCGGAAATTGAGCAAGCCTTGTTTGCCAAGCAGAATTAGAACGGTTAAAGCAAAAACAGCCTGAAAACGCCATTTCACGTTTTCAGGCTGCCTTTATTTCACCTCAAATCAATCAAGCAAAAACCAACTCCCCATCGCGCGCTTCCACGCGAATGGTGCTTTCAGGCGCGTAACGCCCTTCCAGCAATGCTTTTGCCAACGGGTTTTCAATCTCGGCTTGAATCGCCCGTTTGAGCGGACGCGCGCCGTAAACAGGGTCAAAGCCCGCTTGCGCCAACACATCCAACGCCGCTTCCGAAACCTCCAAGCGCAGGTTTTGTTCCGCCAAACGTTTTTTCAGGCTGCCTAATTGGATTTGCGCGATGCTGCGGATGTTCGCCGCGTTCAAGCCGTGGAACACCACCACTTCGTCAATACGGTTAATCAGCTCGGGGCGGAAATACGCTTTCACATCTTCCATCACCGCCGCTTTCACCGCATCGTAATCCGACGTGTCGCCCATCGCCTGAATCGCTTGGCTGCCGATGTTGCTGGTCATCACGATGACCGTGTTTTTAAAGTCCACCGTGCGCCCTTGTCCGTCGGTCAAACGTCCGTCGTCCAACACTTGCAGCAGAATGTTGAACACATCGGGATGCGCTTTTTCCACCTCGTCCAGCAAAATCACGCTGTACGGTTTGCGGCGCACTTGCTCGGTCAGATAGCCACCTTCTTCGTAGCCCACATAGCCCGGAGGTGCGCCGATTAAACGCGCGATGCTGTGTTTTTCCATGTATTCCGACATATCAATGCGGATAAGGTGGTCTTCGCTGTCAAACAAGAAGCCTGCCAACGCTTTGCACAGCTCGGTTTTGCCCACGCCGGTTGGACCTAAAAACAGAAAGCTGCCGTAAGGCTTGTTCGGGTCGGCCAAACCGCTGCGGCTGCGGCGGATGGCATCGGACACCGCGCGCACCGCTTCGTCCTGCCCCACCACGCGGCGGTGCAGCACATCTTCCATTTTCAGCAGTTTTTCGCGCTCGCCTTCCATCATTTTGGACACGGGAATGCCCGTCATGCGCGACACGATTTCGGCGATTTCTTCCGCGCCCACTTCGGTGCGGAACAGCGTGTTGGTTTTTTTCAGGCTGCCTGAACGCTCCGCGTCTTTCAGTTGCAGCGTTAATTTGGGCAGCTCGCCGTATTCCAGCTCGGAAGCCAAGCCATAATTGCCCGCGCGTTTGGCTTGCTCGATTCTGGTTTTCAGATTGTCGATTTGCGTTTTCAAATCGCTCATGCTCACGGAAGACGCTTTTTCCGCTTTCCAGATTTCGTCCAAATCGGCGTATTCTTTTTCCAAGCCCGCAATTTCCTCGTCAATCAACGCCAAGCGTTTTTTGCTCGCGTCGTCCGTTTCTTTGGCAACGTGCATTTTTTCCATTTTCAACTGGATAATGCGGCGATCCAGCTTGTCCATTTGCTCGGGTTTGGAATCAATTTCCATTTTGATGCGGCTGGCGGCTTCGTCAATTAAATCAATGGCTTTATCGGGCAAGAAGCGGTCGGTGATGTAGCGGTTGGATAACTCTGCCGCCGCCACAATCGCAGGGTCGGTAATATCTACGCCGTGGTGGATTTCGTAACGCTCCTGCAAGCCGCGCAAAATCGCAATCGTGTCTTCCACGCTCGGCTCGTTCACCAACACTTTTTGGAAACGCCGCTCCAACGCCGCGTCTTTTTCAATGTATTGGCGGTATTCGTCCAAAGTGGTCGCGCCGATGCAGTGCAGCTCGCCGCGCGCCAGAGCGGGTTTGAGCATATTGCCCGCGTCCATTGCGCCGTCGGTTTTGCCCGCGCCCACCAGCGTGTGGATTTCGTCGATGAAAATCAGCGTGTTGCCGTCGTCTTTCGCCAAATCGTTCAACACTGCTTTCAAGCGTTCTTCAAATTCGCCGCGATATTTCGCGCCCGCAATCAACGCCGCCAAATCCAGCACCAGCAGGCGTTTGCCGCGCAGGCTTTCGGGCACTTCGCCGTTTACGATGCGCTGCGCCAAGCCTTCCACAATCGCGGTTTTGCCCACGCCCGGCTCGCCGATGAGCACGGGGTTGTTTTTGGTGCGCCGTTGCAGCACTTGAATGGCGCGGCGGATTTCGTCGTCGCGCCCGATAACGGGGTCGAGCTTGCCGTTGCGCGCGCGTTCGGTTAAATCGGTGGTGTATTTTTTCAACGCCTCGCGTTGGTCTTCTGCGTTTGGATTGTCCACAGTTTGTCCTTGGTTGAGTTTTTCAATCGCTTGGTTGAGCTTGGCTTCGGTTACGCCCGCGTCTTTCAAAATTTTGCCGGTTGCGCCGTTTTCTTGGATTAAACCCAGCAAAAACAATTCGCTGGCAATATAAGCATCGCCGCGTTTCATCGCCGCTTTGTCCATCAGATTCAGCGCGTTTTGCAGCTCGCGGCTGGGGAACATTTCGCCGCCTTGCCCCGACACTTTCGGCAGCGCGTTTAGGGCAGCCTGAACGCCTTGTTTAATCTGCGTGATGTCGCCGCCCGCTTGCACCAAGAGCGCCGCCGCGCCGCTGTCGTTGTCGTTTAACAGCGCCTGCAAAACGTGCACGGCTTCCAAATAGCCGCAATCGCTTGCCATCGCTTGGCTTTGCGCCTCTTGCAAGGCAGCCTGAAATTTGGTGGTTAATTTGTCGTATCTCATGTTTCGTTTTTCCTTAATTAGAATGATTGCATGAATACGATATAAGGCTGGTCTGGCAAAAAAACAAGCGCGAATTTTCAGGCTGCCTGAAATTTGTTTTGTTTGAAAACATGGCGTTGGCTTTTTCAAGCCTTGCCACCTAAAATTTCCTTGCCAGTAATTGTAAAAATTGGTATAGTTCGCCGCTTCAAGACGGAGGTGTGGCAGAGCGGTTTAATGCAACGGTCTTGAAAACCGTCGAGGGTTGATAGCCCTCCGTGAGTTCGAATCTCACCGCCTCCGCCAACAAAATTTTCAACCCCAAGCGGTTTTGCCGTTTGGGGTTTTTTGCGTGCGCGGGCCTCGGGTGGATGGATTAAGGCAGCCTGAAAATGGCGCGGGCGATTGGATTTCGCCCTTCCGTTTCCAGGCTGCCTCTGTGTGGTCAGGCAAAGGCTTCTTCGCTGATGTCCAGCTGGCGGGTGGCCGCCCATGCGGCAAGGCAGGCTTCGTAATCGGCAAGGGGGACGCGGAAAACAAGGCGGCAATCCAGCTGCAATTCTTGCCGGATAAGCGCGGCGCGGTGGGCTTTGCCGATGCGCAGGGCTTCGTTGAGCATGGGGTAACCGCAGCGCAGGTAAACGGTTTTTTCTATGTTTTTTTCCACGATGTCGGCAGCCTGAAACGCCATTTGGCTGGCGGTTTTGTAGGCATGGATGAGGCCGGGCACGCCCAGCAGCGTGCCGCCGAAATAGCGCACCACAATCACCAGCACATCGGTGAGTTCAAAGGAGTCAATTTGCCCGAGGATGGGGCGACCTGCGCTGCCGCTGGGTTCGCCATCGTCGTTGGCGCGAAATTGGTTGCCGTCTGTGCCGATGCGGTAGGCGTAGCACCAATGGCGGGCTTTGTGGTGGGCTTGCCGCTGGGCTTCAACGTGGGCTTTGGCTTCTTCGGCAGTGCGCACGGGATAGGCGTAGGCGATGAAGCGGCTGCCTTTGTCTTTGAACTCGGCGCTGACGGGGGCGGCTAGGGTGCGGTAGGTGGTAGGCGGTGCGGGCATAATGGCTGTTTTCAGGCTGCCTCTGATGGATAGGGCAGCCTGAAAAGGGGAATAACGGTAATAAAAGGCAGCCTGAAAATGACTTGCGTGTTTTCAGGCTGCCTTGATGGGAGGGATTAGTGGTGATGCCCGTGTGCGCCATGCACATGGCCGTGTGCGATTTCTTCTGCGCTGGCTTCGCGCACGGCGGCAACCGTGCCTTTGAAGCGGATTTTCATGCCTGCGAGCGGGTGATTGCCGTCCACCACGGCTTTGCCGTCGGCAACGTCGGTTACGCGGTAGATAATCACGCCGCCGTGTTCGGGGTCGTCGGCTTCAAACATCATGCCGGGCTCCACTTCCACGGGGAACACTTTTACGTCTTCAATGCGCACCAGCTCGGGGTCTTGCTCGCCGAACGCGTCTTCGGGCTGCATGGTGATGTCCACTTCGTCGCCCACGTTTTTATCGTGCAGGGCTTCTTCCACCAGCGGGAAAATGCCGTCGTAGCCGCCGTGCAGGTATTCGATGGGTTCTTGGGTTTTGTCTAACAGGTTGTTATCCGCGTCGTACATTTCGTAGTGCAGCGACACAACGGAGTTTTTTTGGATGCTCATGGGGTTTCCTTTGGGCGAATGCTTGGTTTCAGTTTCGCGGTTGCGAAGCGACGGAGTATAACATAGGCGGATGGGCCGCGCTGGATGTTGCGCGGTGGCAACAGGAACGGCGCGCGGATTGGGTTTGATTTCAGTCGATTATTTCCGCATCGGCGTGTTTTTATGCGGACAAAATCTGTTTCAACACAAATAAATATACGATTTGATTGCGCAGTAGTCTAATTTCATGCACAATGCGCGAGTTTTGTGGCAAGCGAGTAGCTAAATAACATTCATTTTGCTGACTCGTTTTGCTTTTTATTCAACGATAAAAAATATTTGAAGGTGTTAAACATGAAAAAATCACTACTGTCTGTTGCTTTGATGTCTTTGTTGCTGGCTGCTTGCGGCGACAACAAACCTGCTGCCAGCCAAGCGGCTTCTGCGGCGCAAGAAGCGGCTTCTACCGTAGCTGCCGAGGGCGCGTCTGCTGCTTCTGCGGCACAAAACGCGGCTGTTGAAGCGGCTTCTAACGCGCAAGCGGCCGTTAATTCTGCTGCTTCCGAAGCCAAAGGCGCAGCTTCTGATGCGATGTCTGCGGGTGCTTCTATGGTGGAAGCAGCGGCTTCTAAGGTGGCTGCAGCGGCTTCTGCTGCTAAATAATGCAGAAAACCCGTATTCGCGGCTTGCTGTTGAATAGGGGTTTTTAGCTGGTAACAGCTGCGATGCAAAGGCTGGATACTTTTGGGTATTCAGCCTTTTGTTGTTTGGGAAGGGGAGGATGGGCAGCCTGAAACCTTTGCAAAACCCGCAACCCATGGAGCGGCGGCTTGCCGATGTTGCCAACCGGTGAAGCCCTGTTGAATACGCCATTGGGCAACGAGCCGTCGCTGTGCCATTTTGGATTTCAGGCTGCCTCAGGGTTTTTGCAAAGGCGGCAGCCTGAAAAAAGGGATGGTGGCGGATTATGGGTTGGCGGCGGAATGATTGTAAAATGGCAAGTTTGTAGGGGATTTCGGGCGCAATGGCTATTTTGCCAGCAGGATGTTCGGATGCTTGCGGCGCGGGGGATGATGGTTTCGCGGGAAACGGTTGATTGCATGGTTTTCTGCGGATGTTTGTTTAATTTAATGGATTTCAGGCTGCCTGAAATCTTTGCCAAGCGGTTTTTTGGATGGAGGCAATGCGTATTGCAATCCGTCCTTGTCGGCGAGCCGCCGACGCTCCATTGTGTGTTTAAGACTCTTTGGCAAAGATGGTTTCAGGCTGCCTTGCGGTTTAAGGAAGTTGGTATGTTTAAAAATTTGATAAAGCGGGTGCTGCCGAAAAAACGCGCGGCGGGCAAGGTGCATTGCGTGCGCCATGCGGTGAAGCTGGCTGTGCGCAATCAGGCGGCTTTGCGGGTGTTGGAGAGCTTGCATCGGGCGGGGTTTGAGGCGTATTTGGTGGGCGGTGCGGTGCGCGATTTGCTGCTGGGCATCGAGCCGAAGGATTTTGATGTGGCAACCAGCGCCACGCCCGAGCAGGTGCATCGTTTGTTTCGCCGCAGCCGGATTATCGGGCGGCGGTTTCAGATTGTGCATGTGATGCAGGGCAGCGAGACGATTGAGGTGAGCACGTTTCGCAGCGGCGGGCGGGTGATGCAGAATGCGAGCGGGCGGATTATGCGGGATAACGCGTATGGCTCGTTGGAGCAGGATGCGATGCGGCGTGATTTCACCTGCAATGCGCTGTATTACGATGTGGCGGCGCAGCAGGTGCTGGATTTTCACGGCGGCTGGGAGGATGTGGCGGCGCGGCGCTTGGTGATGATTGGCGATGCGGCGGAGCGTTATCAGGAAGACCCTGTGCGGATGCTGCGGGCGGCGCGCTTGTCGGGGAAACTGGGCTTTGCGGTGGAGGCGGCAACGGCGGCGCCGATTGGGGAGATGGGGCTGCTGCTGCGGCATGAGCCTGTGGCGCGGTTGTTTGATGAATTGTTGAAAATTTTGTTGTCGGGCAATGCGGCGGGCTGCTTGGCTGCCTTGCGGCGGCTGGGCTTGACGGAGGCGGTGCATCCTTTGCTCTCGGCGATGTTGCGGGCGGCGGATGGCGGGGCGCAGCATGTTGGGCTGCTGGCTTTGCAGCAGACGGATGCGCGGCTGGGGGCGGGCAAATCGGTGTCGGTGGGGTTTATGCTGGCGGCGTTGTTTTGGCAGGATGTGGACGGGCGCTGGCAGGCTGAAATGGGGCGTGGCACGGGGGCGGCTGCGGCGATGGGCGCGGCGGTGAACGGCTTGCGCGATGATATGGAGCGCGGCTGGGGCGTGCCGCAGCGGTATTCGGCAACAATGCGCGAGATTTGGCTGTTGCAGCCGCAGTTTGCGCATCAGCGGGGTGGTCGTCCGTTTCGCTTGCTGGCGCAGGCGCGGTTTCGCGCGGCGTATGATTTTTTGCTGTTGCGCGCGCAAATGGATGAGGATTTGCAGCCGCTGGCGGATTGGTGGACGCGCTTTCAGCACGCTTCGGATGCGGACAAGCGGGCGATGGTGGAGGCGGCGGGACAACAGAGTGGCGCGGCTGCTGGGGCGGGCGGGGCGAAGAAGAAACGGCGGCGTAGGAAGAAAAGCAGCGGGGAGTAGATGCGTTTCAGGCTGCCTTTGGATGCAGAGGCAGCCTGAAATTTAAAATGGAGCGGCGACGGCTCGTCGCCAAATGCTTGGTTCAACAGGGCTTTACTGATTGGAAAAATGTCGGCGAGCCGCCGACGCTCCATTGGCTGCAAGTTTTGCAAAGGTTTCAGCCCGAAAAGGCTTGAATTGAATGGATTGAGGCAGCCTGAAAACGGTTATACGGTTTTCAGGCTGCCTCAAATTTCGCTTTTAAAATCAAGACAAGCATGGCAAGCAAAAATAAGCCCACGATAATAAATGCCAATCTTTTGTACCAAAGGCTGGCTCGCGCTTCTCGTTTTTCAACGGCGCGCATCTCGTCTTGAAAGCGTTTGAGTGCGTGGTCTGTATGCTTTATTTCTGCGTTCAGCGTTTCTAATATTGCTTGCAGGCGTTGTTCTATTGCTTCTAATTCGCTTGTAATTTGGCGAATGTCGTTGTCGTTTTGGCTGGAGGTGTTCATTTTCTGTTTTTTGTTGATTGGAAACAGGCAGCGGTTGGCTTAAAGCTGTTTATTGCCCGCCATTAAGGCAGCCTGAAAACGGTTTGCGGTATCCAACGCGCGTTATCCGTTTTCGCTTCGCTGAAGCCTTGGGTCTTAGCTTCGCTGAAACTCGCTTCACTCGTTTTCAGGCTGCCGATACACGCATTCGCTGCCCAAGCCGTCCAAATAGGCTTCGTGGGCGGCGGCTTCGTCGGCATCGGCGTGCAGCACGATGAGGCTATCGGCGCGGAAGACGGGCGCGGGGGTGGCGGTTGTTTGGGCGGCGGGCGCGGCGGTTTCTGCTTCGTCTTCCAGCCCGTCGGTCAGGCTGAATTGGTTGCGCGTCATGGCAAGGTACACGCCGCCGAGCAGTTCGCAGTCGATGAGCGCGCCGTGCAGCACGCGGCGGCTTCTGTCCACGCCCAAGCGGTTGCACAGCGCGTCTAGGTTGTTTTTTTGCCCCGGGTATTTGTTGCGCGCCATTTCCAGCGTGTCGATGACGCTGCACACGCTGTCAATCGGGGGCAGCCCGACGCGGGCGAATTCGGCGTTGAGAAAGCCGATGTCAAATTTGGCGTTGT
Organism: Kingella bonacorsii; assembly: GCF_016623605.1. Lineage (NCBI taxonomy): Bacteria > Pseudomonadati > Pseudomonadota > Betaproteobacteria > Neisseriales > Neisseriaceae > Kingella > Kingella bonacorsii. Next base: position 718,467 of record NZ_JAEHNZ010000002.1, read on the forward strand.
GGATGATGAGTTCTGCGCCTTTGAGAAAGTCAAAGATTTGCTGGGCAACTTGGGCGAAAACGGGCTTGCCTGCGAGCTGGTCTAGCGTGATGCCGTGGATGGCGGCGGCTTCGGCGGGGATGTCGCGCTCGGGGTGGATGTAGAGATGGAGGCTGTTGTCGGTGAGCTGGCGGTTTACCATTTCTAGCCCTGCGAACTCGATTAGGCGGTCGGGGTTTTCGGCGGCGGAGTGGTAGAAGCCTGTGGTTTCGGTGTCTAGGATGATTTGGCGGGGGTGGGCTGGGGTCATGTTGTGTGCTTTCTTGGTTTTGCAGAATGTTGATAAATCGTTTTCAGGCTGCCTAAGTGGGGATGTAGGCAGCCTGAAAACAGGTTGGGGGTTATTGATAGGGGTTTTCTACGCCGGCGACGAGTTGCTGCAAGTAGTCGCGCAGTTGCTGTTCGCTGCATCCCATCAGGAGTGCGTCTTCAAATGCGTCTTGCGCGGCTTGGTAGAGTTCGTTCATGTTTTGGTTCATCACTTTGATTTTTTCGGTGCAGGAGACGGGGCTGCCGTCGTCGCTGAACCATTTGGGCATGGTGGGTTGCGGCATGGTGTGTCCTTGTGGCATTGGGGCAGCCTGAAAACGATAAACGGGCGCTTGGGCTGTTTATGGTTTTCAGGCTGCCTATTGTTATGTGGATTGTGTTATGCGGATTGGGTTTGCCCGAAGCGTGGCAATCGGCTTTCAGGCTGCCTAATTGCGGATGTAGCTTTGCGCGTTGTTGCGTTTCACGCGGCGGGCGGTGGCATAGCGGGCGTTCCAGTATTTGCTGGATAGGCTGGTGATTTCTATGCGTTTGCCTGTGCGCGGGGCGTGGATAAAGCGGTCGTTGCCGATATACATGCCCACATGGGAGATACGCGAGCCGTGGGTGCGGAAGAATACCATGTCGCCAGGGCGCAATTCGCTGCGGCTAACATAGCTGCCCACGGAGGCTTGCGCGGCGGAAGTGCGCGGGAGATTGACGGCAAAGGCTTTGCGGAACACATATTGCATAAAGCCGCTGCAATCAAAGCCTGTGGGCGAGGTGCCGCCGAAGCGGTAGGCTACGCCGATAAAGCCCATGGCGTTGGAGATGAGTTCGTCGGCATCGGCGCGCCCCATTGGCTCGACGTTGGATTTGGGTTCTTCGCGGGTGGCAACGGGGGGCGTTGCCACTTGGGCTTGCTGTTGTTTTTGCTGGATGATGCTGCCGATGGCATCGTGTGAGGGTTGATTTTGGGCGACGGCGGGCGGGGTTTTGCGTTGGATGATTTTGCCGATTTCGTCGTGGTTGGATGGGCGCGTGTCTTTTTTGCTTTCGTGTTTGCTTGTGGCTTTGGCTTCGCGTTTGGTTTCGTGTTTACTGTCGCGCTTTTGGGATTCGGCTTTTTTGTTGTTGCGGCTGTCGCTGGGTTTTTGTTTGTCTTTGATGATTTTGCCGATGGGGTCGGTTTTGGATTTGGATTTTTCTTTGGGTTGATTTTTGTTGGATTTGTCGGATTTGGCTGGGGCGGATTTGCTGGTGGCAGCTTTGGGAGCGGGTTTGGCTTTGGGGGCGGCTTGGGCGATGCTGCCATACGCCAACAGCAGGGCGAGGGCGGCAGTGCGGAGAAGTCGGTAGGTCATAACGGGAATGGGGTTGATACAAATGTGGGGCATTCTAACCGATTTGGGCGAGGAGGCGTAGGGCTGTGTAAGCAAGATTTTGCAAAGGTTTGGGCGGGTTAAGTTAGGTTAGAATGGGAGTACTAGGCAGCCTGAAAAAGGGTTGCTGCTTTGTGGTTGGTTTTGAGTGTAGTTTTACCTTTGCGCCTTATCGCGGCGCGGGCGACTTACTTTCTTTGCTTCGCCAAAGTGTGAACCTGCATTCATCATCCGCGCGACAGCTTTTGCGCCCTAAAAGCATGGCTACGGCGTTGCAAATGCTCGCAAGGTATCCAACCTTGCTGTGCTTTGCGCCTTGTATCCATGCTTTTATGACGCAAAATCTATTCACGCGGATAATGAACACAGGTTCAAAGCAAAAGAAAGGCGACCCCGACGTGCAGGTTTGGCTGCGCCAAACTTCCCTCACTCCGCATCCTTTTTTCGGCGCGTGCGAACTAGTCGCGCTTTGCGCGTCGTCGGACAAGCGCACGCTTTTTCCCGAAAAAAGGATGCTGTGTTCGGCTGGACGTAGGGGAGGGAGCAGTAGCATCAATCGTATCTGATGGATTAGGCAGCCTGAAATCCAAGCTATCCAGCAAAAACCGCGCGGCAGAACATCAAACGGTTTTGTTTTTTTCAGGCTGCCTTTGGCTGTTTAGATGGGTGCTGGTGTTTTTTGCTTGCAAGACAATAAGGCAGCCTGAAAACGCATCAAGCACGTTTCAGGCTGTCTTTGAGGTTGGGTGGGCAGAGGGCATTGGGTTGATATGGCATTGAGGCAGCCTGAAACCGCTTGCTTGACGCTTGCCCCGCGCTATTTCACCAATTTCAGGCTGCGTTTTTTGGTCGGCTCGCTGGTTGCGCTGTTTTCGCTGGCAGGCGTTTCGGGCTGCGTGGGGGCTTCGCTTGGGGTGTAGGGTTCAACTTCAAAGCCCATGCCTTCGCCTGTTTCTTTGGCAAATAGGCTAATCACGTGCCCAATGGGAACCCAGATTTCGTGCGACACGCCGCCGAAGCGGGCATGGAAGTTCACCCATTCGTTGTCAATAAACAGGTCTTTGGTGGCGGTGGGGCTGATGCTGAGCACGATTTGGTCGTCTTGCACATATTGCGCGGGCACGCGGGTGTGTTCGTTTACCCATACGGCGATGTAGGGGGTGTTGCCGTTGTCCAGACACCATTCGTATAGGGCGCGGATAAGGTAGGGCTTGGTGGAGGTGGATTGGGTCATGTGGGTCTCCTGTGAGTATGCAAAACCCCTTTGCGGGTAACAAAGGGGCAGCCTGAAACTTAGAACCTGCATTCACTATTTTCATAGGTATCTTTTATGTCCTAAAAACGCGGCTACTGCGTTAAAAATGCTCGCAAGGTGTCCAACCTTGCTGCGCTTTTTGCCTTGTATCCGCGCTTTTATGCCATAAAATCTACCTATGCAAATAATGAATACAGGTTCTTATTTGCGCATGGCTTTTTCGGCGGGGGTGAGGGCTTCGGCAAACGCGGGGCGTTGGAAGATGCGCTCGGCAGATTTGAGCAACGGCGCGGCGGATTTGCCCAGTTTGATGTCGTAGTGTTCCAAGCGCCAGAGCAGGGGGGCGAGGGCAACATCAATCATGGAGAAATCGTCGCCCAGCACATATTTGTTTTTGGCGTAAGCAGGGGCAATCATGGTTAGACCTTGCGCGATGGCTTCGCGGGCTTTGGCTTGTTCTTTGGCGGTGGCGGCTTGGTTTTCCAGCGTGGCAACGTGAACAAACAATTCTTTTTCTAGGCGGAACAGCACCAGCCGCCCGCGCCCGCGCATCACGGGGTCGGCGGGCATGAGCTGCGGATGGGGGAAGCGTTCGTCTAGGTATTCGTTGATGATGTTGGATTCGTAGAGAATCAAATCGCGTTCCACCAGCACGGGGACTTGGTTGTAGGGGTTGATAACGGCGAGGTCTTCGGGTTTGTTGAAGGTGTCGATGTCTTTGATTTCAAAATCCATACCTTTTTCAAACAGCACAAAGCGGCAACGGTGGCTGAACGGGCAAGTGATGCCCGAATAGAGTGTCATCATGGGGGGATTCCTTGTGAATGGGATGAGGCAGCCTGAAACGCGCGTATCCGGTTCACGGCTGCCTATCGGTTTGACGAAATGCGATGGGGCATAATTATAGTCGATTGTAAAGACAAAAGCGAATTTTTGCGGGTAACGCCATGTTTTATCTAAATAAATAAGGCAGTCTGAAAGCGGATTGCGCTGTTTCAGGCTGCCTTTCGCGTGCGCCTGTTATTTGAAAAACATCATCACCGCCACGCAGCATAAAAACGCGCCAAACGCCTTTTTCAACACCGAAACAGGCAGCCGATTAGCCGCCCTTGCGCCAAAGCGCGAAGTAACCACGCTGGCGCACACAATGCCGATAAACGCGGGCAAATACACAAAGCCCACGGAATACGCGGGCATATCGGCAACATGGCTGCCGCTTAACATAAAGCTAACGGTTGCGCCGATGGCAAGCAGCACGCCGCAGGCGGAGGATGTGCCGATAGCGCGTTTCATGGCAAAGCCGCGACTGTTTAAAAACGGCACAATAAACGCGCCGCCGCCAATGCCCGCAAAGCTGGACAACGCGCCAATCACGATGCCCGCGACGATTTGCACGCGCGCGGTAAGCGGTTTGGCGGGCGGCGCGGTTTTTTGTTTACTGGCGATAAGCATTTTGATGGCAAGCAGCAGCATCATGGCGGCAAACATTTTCATCAGATGCGCTTTGGGCAAGCCTGAAACCAAGTAGCCGCACACAAACACCGATGCCATCAGCGCGGGCACAAGGTAGCGGAACACGCGAAAATCCACATTGCCCAGCTTGCGGTGTTGCCACGCGGATGAAATGGAGGTGAACACGATGGTGGAAAACGAGGTGCCCAGCGCCATCGCCATCACTTGCGCATCGGGCACGCCCGCTTGCGGCAACAAAATCAGCAGCATGGGCACGATAATTGTGCCGCCGCCAATGCCGAACAGCCCTGCGAAAAAGCCTGCGATGGCACCGATAATAAGATAGGCGAGAAAAAGCATGGTTGTGTCCTGTTTTTTAAGGTGAGATGAGTTTCAGGCTGCCTTTGGCGTTGCGATTGGCAGCGGCAGCCTGAAACGGGATTTATGCGAATACGATAATCGGCAACACCGCCGCCAGCGCGGTCGCTGCCCATGCGGTATGGCGCAGCGTGGGCGTGTCGGGATGCGGAAAGCCGTGGATTGGATATTGGGCAAGGGGTTGGCAGGCAGCGCCAAGCCGTAAACAAATTGCACCCAGCCCAGCGCAATCAACAGCAGGGCGGCTCTGGATGACAGCAGCCCGATAAACGCCAAGCCGATGCTGATTTTGAATAACCATTCGCCCACCGCCCAACCTCGCTCGGCATCGTTGCAACGGCGTTCCAGCCAGATATTTTGTTGGCGCAGCAGCGTGAAGGTTGCCAACACAAACATGCCCATCGCGCCGCCGATGCGCGGTCCAAACGACAAATTGCAGTCTTGGGCGCAGGATTGGTGTAGCCAAAAAAGCAGCTTTGCCAACACGCCCATGCCTATCCATAAGGGCAGGCGGCAGCAAAGCGGATGAGGCTGGCGCGGTTTTGGTTGAGCGGGTCGGGTTGGGTGTCGTATTCGGTTACGCCATCGGGGATGTAGGACATTTTCAGGCTGCCGTTTTAGTTTTGCAGCTTAGGCAGCCTGAAAACCTTAAATAGCCGCTAAATCACCGCCGTCCGTTCAATCAACCAATTTTTCGCCGCGCCGCTCACAAACGGCAGCAGTTTCTCGCGCACTTGGGCGTGGTAGGCGTTGAGCCAATCGCGCTCGTAGGGGCGCAGCAGCGTGGCATCCACCAGCCGCGTGTCAATCGGGCACAGCGTTACCGTTTCAAAGCAAAGGTAGTCGCCAAACTGGGTTTCTTGCGGCTGGGCAACAGGCTGGGCAACGACTAGGCTTTCTATGCGGATGCCCCATTGGTTCGGGCGGTAGAGCGCGGGTTCGTTGGATGTGAGCATCCCTTGGTGCAGCGCGTATTCGGGCGTGTTGGGCGCGAAGTAGGAAATGCGTTGCGGCGGCTCGTGCACGTTCAAAAAATAGCCCACGCCATGCCCTGTGCCATGCCCGTAGTCGCGCTGGGCTTGCCACAGCGGGGCGCGGCAAATGGCATCTATCATCGGCGCGGCGATGCCGTCGGGGAACACGGCGCGGGCAAGGGCGATGTGCGCTTGCAACACCAGCGTGAAATCGCGGATTTGCGCGGCGGATGGCGTGCCGATGGGGATGGTGCGCGTGATGTCGGTGGTGCCGCAATGGTATTGCGCGCCGCTGTCTATCAGCAATAGACCATCGCCTGCGATTTTCAGGCTGCCCTTGCCATTTAAATTGTCTGCGGGGGCGGAGTAATGCGGCATCGCGCCGTTGGCGTTGTAGCCCGCAATCGTGCCAAAGCTCTCGGAGACGAAGTGTTCGCGCTGGCTGCGGTGGTGCAGCAGCATTTCGCCGATTTGGTATTCGGTGATGGTGTCGTCTTGCGCGAGGCGTTGTTCCAGCTCGGCGAAAAAGCCGCATAGCGCAATGCCGTCTTGCAACATGGCTTGGCGGATGTTTGCCACTTCGGCGGCGGATTTTTCGGCTTTGAATTGGGTGCTGGGGTTGGCTTGCTCGCGCGTAGCAAGGCTTTGAGGCAGCCTGAAAACGGTAGCCACGGCAACTTTGGCGGGGTCATACATCAGGCAGCCTGAAAGCTGCGCCAGCGCGTCTGCCGCGTGTTCATAGGGCTGGATTTGGATGGCAGCGGTGTTTAAGGCAGCCTGAATGTTGGGCGAGATTTTATCGGGCGCAACAAACAGCGTTGCCGTGCCATCTGCGCCGATGAGCAGGTGCGAGAGAAACACGGGGTTGTAGGCGATGTCGCTACCGCGCAGGTTGGTGAGCCATGCGATGTCGTCGAGCGCGGAGATAAAGTGCCAATCTGCGCCTGCTTCGAGCATGGCTTGGCGCACGCGGTGCAGTTTTTCGGCGGCGGTTTGCGGTACAAACTCGGCTTTTTGCGCGAACACGGGCGCGGTGGGCAGGGCAGGGCGGTCGTTGCCCCATGCTTGGGCGGTGTAATCCAAATCGTGTTTGAGCGCGATGTTTTTCGGCGCAAAGGCAGCCTGAATGCGGCGCAGCTCCGCCACGGAGAGCATATCGGGCGTGATGCCAACGGCGGCGTGTTCGGGCAGCGTTTGCGCGAGGTGGGCGATGTGGTTGCGCCCATTTTCTTGTTTTTGCAACACGATGCCGCTGCCTGCCAACTCGGCTTCGGCTTGCGTCCAATAGCGCGAGTCTGTCCACAGTTGCGCGCTATCTGGCTGCACCACTAGCACGCCTGCCGAGCCTGTGAAGCCTGAAAAATATTGGCGCGATTGCCAATGCTCGGGGATGTATTCGGAGAGATGCGGGTCGGCGGTGGGGAGGATGAGCGCGGCGAGCGCGTGTTGGGAGAGGGTTTGGCGCAGAGGGGTGAGCATAGGGGATGTCCTTAGTTTGTAATCAGTAAAAACGGGGTTTCAGGCTGCCTGAAAGGATAAATGGAGAGCGGATTGGAATGGCGGGGAAACGTGGTTTGGCTTGATTGCGCAGATTGTTGGATGCAATAGGCAGCCTGAAAACGAGCGAAGCTAAAACAGCATTTATATTTTCAGGCTGCCTTATCCCCCTAAATCCGCGCCACGCTCGCCACGCCTTTCACTTCCGCCACGCCCGCCAACACGCGCGGCAATTCGTCCACCTTTTTCATTTCCAGCGTAACGCGCATACTCGCTTCCAAATTGCGCGTTTGCATCTGCACCGCGGTAACGTTCACTTTATAGCGCGCCAGCGCGTCCGACACATCGCGCAGCAAGCCATTGCGGTCATTGGCGCGGATTTCAATATCAATCGCAAACACTTGGTTGGCATCCAACACCGCCCAGCTGGCGGGCAACACTTTTTCGGGCGACTGCTTTGCCAAATGCTCAAAATCGCTGCACCCTTGCCGATGGATGGATACGCCGCGCTCGCGGGTAACAAAGCCGATGATTAAATCGGGCGGCGCGGGTTTGCAGCATTTTGCCAGCGTGGTCAGCAAGCCGCTTTCGCCGTCCACCAACACGCCGTTTTTGTCGCCCGACTGGATTTTGGATTTTTTCACCATGCTGGTGGCGCTAATCGGCGCAGGCGCGGGCTCAACCAACGCGCCGCAGGCTTTTTGGATGGCGCGCGGCGTGATTTCGCCTTGCCCCAACGCGGTAAACAAATCATCCAGCTGCTTGAAGCCCAGCTTTTCGCAAAGCTGCTGCTGATTGGGCTTGGGCGTGATTTTGCTGATGATTTTTTCAAACTGGTTTTTGCCTTCTTCGCGCACCGTTTCCGCATTTTGCGCGCGAATATAAGCGCGGATTTTGCTGATGGCGCGTGGCGATTTTACCCAGCCTTCGTGCAGCCAGTTCACCGATGGATGCCCTTCTTTGGCGGCGATAATTTCCACGCGCTGCCCGTTTTCCAGCCGTGTGGACAGCGGCACAATCTGCCCGTCCACTTTCGCGCCGCGGCAGCGGTCGCCCAAGCTGCTGTGCAAGGCGTAGGCAAAGTCAATCGGCGTTGCGCCCGCAGGCAGCGACAACACTTTGCCATGCGGGGTTAAAACGTAAATCGTGTCGTTAAACAATTCGGTTTTAAAGGCGGCGGCAAGGTCTTCTTTGCCGCTTTCTGCCATGTTTTCGCGCCAATCTAAAAGCTGGCGCAGCCATGCGATTTTTTGCTCATACGCGCTGTCGCCCTTGCCGCCTTCTTTGTAGCGCCAATGCGCCGCCACGCCAAATTCGTTGAATTGGTGCATTTCAAAGGTGCGGATTTGCACTTCAATGCTTTTGTCCTCAGGACCAACAATCACGGTATGCAGCGATTTGTAGCCATTGCCTTTGGGGTTGGCGATGTAGTCGTCAAACTCGCCGGGGATGGGCTGGAACAGGCTGTGGATGATGCCGAGCGTGGCATAACATTCGGGGATGGTGTTCACCAAAATGCGCACGGCGCGGATGTCGTATAGCCCATCAAAATCCAGCTTTTTCTTCACCATTTTTTTGTAGATGGAATAGATGTGTTTGGGGCGGCCCGCCACATCGTATTGAATGCCGACTTTGTCCATTTCGCTGCGGATGATGTTGAGAAAATGGTCAATGTATTCCAAGCGTTCGGTGCGCTTGTCTTCCAACAGCTTGGCGATGCGTTTGTATTCTTCGGGGTTTTGATGGCGAAAGCCCAAGTCTTCCAGCTGCCATTTGAGCTGCCACACGCCCAAGCGGTTGGCAAGCGGGGCGAAAATATCCAGCGTTTCTTTGGCAACGGCGCGTTTTTCGGGGCTGTCGGGCGTTTGCCCTAAAAACTGCATGGTGCGGGTGCGCAGCGCCAGCTTAATCAGCACCACGCGAATATCGGACACCATCGCCAGCAGCATTTTGCGCATGGCTTCGGCTTGGGCGGCGCGCTCTTCGGGCGTTGCCAGCGCGTCCACTTTGGCAAAATGGGTGAGCTTTTGCACTTCGTCTATGCCTTGCACCAGCGTTACCACCGTTTTGCCGCATTGCTCGGACAAGGTTTCTTGCCAGTTGGGCAGATAGCTGGAAATTTCGGCTAACACGGTGGCGGCAACGGCTTCGGGCAGCAAATCCATGTCGGCAACCATTTTGGCGGCGGCAAGCAGATGCTGTAACACGGGTTCACGGGCGATGTGGGTTTTGGCTTCGGGAGGATAATGCTGCGAGGCAAGTTGCAGAGCGGAGACAAGCAGTTTTTGCGCTTGGGGCGATTGGGCGGCGGTGTAGGCTTCGTAGTCTTGCTGGGCTTGGGCTAGGTCGGTGAGTTCGCTCATGGTGGGTTTCCTTTTTTGAGTGTGTGGGACTACATCGGGTCTTATTATAAAGGCAGCCTGAAAACATATTCCAGATGCCGTTTCAGCTTCGCTTGTTTTCAGGCTGCCTTGGGGGCAGTTAAGTATCCATCGCCACATCGTCCCAGTCGTCTTGTCCGTCTATGTCCAGCATCCACCAAAGCCCCGCGCGCCGTTCCATCACCACGCTTTCTTCCAGGCCTTGCAATGGTTCGCTGCCGTTCACCCGCGCATCCACGCACGCCCAGTGGTAGCGGTAAATCAAATCCGCCTCGTCCAAAATCTCGCTCACATCGCGCAGTTTGGCTGCCGCCACCATTTCGTCTAAATGCTTAAATTGCGCCACGATGCCGATTGCCGTTTTGCCGTCAACAATGTGGTCGGGAAAATCCAGCTCGTCCACAAAGCCCAACGCCCACACCAGCGTCCAATAGGCTTCGTATTTCCACACCGCGTTGATGCGCTCCTGCGCGCTCGCTTCGCCCGCGATGACCACGCGCTCGGCGGGCGTTAAGGCAGCCTGAACGCCGAAATCGTTGATTTTGGATTGGATGAATGCGCGCTCGTTGTCGTAATTGCCGTTTTCCTGCTCCAACGCTGCCAGCGTGGTAAACAGCGAAGCCACCGCCCGCGTGGCGATTTCGCGCGCGCTGCGGATTTTCACTTCGTTTTGCTCGTTCAGATAGGGCAGCTCGGGGGAAAAGTGAATGCCGCGCGCTTGCAATTTGGCGTTGTTTTCGGCGCGACGTTGGATGGCGGATTTCATTTGCGTGCTCCTTATAAGCGGGGGAATGGCGGGGAATATAGCATTGTTTGAAGGGGAAGGCAGCCTGAAAACGGGGGCGGCGGGTTTCAGCGCGGCGGTTATGTTTTGTTAAGACGAAATGATTAAAATATTTACCAAAATATACAATAATTAAATTAATTTAAAAATTAGATTTTTCAACCTAATCCGTCTTGTCCCGCAGAAAGGAAATCACCATGTCTTTAAAACAACTCGGTTCGCTCACTTTGGTTGCGCTTTGTTTGGCGGCGTGCAGCAGCGGCGGAGGCGGCAGCGGCAGTTCAAACAATCTTAATGTGCCGGGCACAAGTAACAACAATGCCAACAATAACCGCGCTGATTTCAGCGTGCCCAAGCTGGTTAAAGTTTCTGATATGAGAAATGATTTACAGGACTATGTGCAGAGTTATTTGGACCCATCAGCCAATCTATCTTCATACGCTTTTAAAATGAATGGGAAAACCTATACCAGCGGCAATATTGATTTGGCTACGCTGGGCAATGGTTTGAAACAGGTTGATTTTGTTGAAACCGCATCCGCCAAAATCAACGGGCAAACTCAAAACATAACCCAAACCGGCAAATTTCATCTGTATCAACAACTTTATTCGATTGTACTTTCTATGCCAAGAACAGGTGGTCAAGTTGGTAATTTGAGACAAATTGAAAAAGACGATTTTGAAGTTACTTACATGGATGGTCAGCCAACTAAAACGCTTCCCAGCGCAGGCTCGTTTAACTATAAAGGCGTTGCCTTTACCGAAAAAGAACAAGGAAATTTGAATTACACCATCAACTTTGACACTAAAAAAGGCGCAGGTTCCATTAGCGGCATCAATCAAACAGGCAACATTACGCTGCATGAAAGCGATATTGTGAAAGTTCAAGATGGTGTGGCATTTAAAAATAATTCCGCCTTTACTTATGGTGAGAAAAAAGATGTCTATGGTGTGCTCAATGGCGCAGCAACCACTGAAAAACAAGGCGTGGCAAGTTATGAATTGGGTATTTTTGGACCGAATGCCGATGAAGTGGCTGGGGCAGTTTTCCAAGAGCATGATGAAGGTACAGTCGGCTTCGGCGGCAAAAAACAATAACCCCTTATCGGCTGTTTAACTTTAAAAGGTAGCCTGAAAACGTGTTGCAAGCTGGGTTTTGGCTTTGCTAAAACCCACCCCGCACGTTTTCAGGCTGCCTTATGGCACTCCACACTCCCACCCAAATGAATAAACTCCCTTTGCTCCTGCTCCCCCTTTCCTTGCTTGCCCTTGCCGACACGCGAACCGCGCTGAACGGCGCGCCGCCTGCGCACCGAATCGCCAACGAACCGTCTGCCAACGCCCCCGCCCCCCTTTTCTTTGACGACCGCGAAATCGCCCTTATCCCCAACGAGATGCTGCCCCAGCCCGCCGCGCCGGCCGCAAGCCTTGCCGACAACGCGACCGAAGACGACAACACGCTGGAAGCGCAAATCAACCGCGCCATCATCGCCCGCGATTGGGCAACGCTGCCCGCGCTGCTGGAACGCTACCACGCCGAGCCGCAGCACGACCCAACGCTTTACGATTACGCGCTGGGCGCATTGCGCCGCTCGCAGTTGCGCCACAATGAAGCCACCGCCCTGTATCGCGGCATTGTGCAAAGGCAGCCTGAATTAGCCTATCCGCGCTTTGATTTGGGCGTGATGCTGTTTGAAGACAAGCAATACAACGAAGCCAAACGCGAGCTGGAACGCGCCAAGCCCGATTTGTCGCCCGCCATGCAAGCCGTTGCCGAGCGTTATCTTGCCGCCATTGCCCAAGCGCAAAATTGGCAGCCTGAAATGTCGCTGCAATACGAAACCACCGATAATGTGAACAACGCCGCCGATGCGCGCGAAATTGAAATCAACGGGCGCATTTGGCGCAAAACCGAAGAAAGCCTGCCGCAAAGCGCGCAAGGTTTGCGCTATGGCTTGGACGTGGAGCGCGAGCGCAATTTAGGCGGGCACCATTTTATTTATGGGCGCGTGCATGGCGATGGCGTGGCTTATTGGGATAAACATGAATACGACGAGCAAAGCGTGAATATCGCGCTGGGCTACAAAAACCGCACCGTCAAACGCGCGTTGGGCATCGTGCCGTTTTTTGAGCAAAACTGGCTGGGCGGCAGCCGATACAGCCACAACGCAGGCGTGCAGGTCGATTTTTCGCACCAGTTGGGCAAACGCTGGCGCGTGATGCTGAACGCGGGCTATGTTGCCAAGCGATACGATGAGCCCTCCACCGCACAGCGGTACAACGGCAAAATGCCGCTGGCAAGCGCCACACTGATGTATTACGCGCCGCAAAATTGGCTGCTGTATGGCGGGGTGGATTGGTCGCACGACATCACGCAAGATGCGGAGCAGGCTTCGGTGCGCAAAGGCGTGCGGCTGGGCATGGCAAAAACGTTTGCCAATGGGCTGGGGCTGCGCACCCATTTGCGCTACACGCAGCGCACGTTTGATAAGGCGGGAACGCTGGTTTATTTATACACGCGCAAAGATGATGAATATCAGGCGAATGTGTCGCTGTGGCACGATAAGCTGTCGTGGAAGGGTTTTACGCCGCATGTGAATTTCCGCTATTTGGCGATTGACAGCAATATGAAAGGGTTTTATTCGCGCAAAAACGCGCAATGGTTTTTAAGCGTGGAGCGGGGGTTTTAGCAATAGACGGATAGATAGAAGGCAGCCTGAAAACGCCTTGGGGCGGTCTTCATAGCGAAGCGGAGTGGCGATGCCAAGAATAAGAAATGCCGTTTTCAGGCTGCCGCAGACCCCATAAACGCAACAAAACCTAGCTTCGTTAAAAAAGCTAGGCTTTTGTATTTTTGGTCGGAGTGAAAGGATTCGAACCTTCGACCCCTTGCACCCCATGCAAGTGCGCTACCAGACTGCGCCACACTCCGACTGAAAGACGCGCATTATAAGCAAATCATCACGCGTTGGCAAGCGCGGAATCGATTTTCGCCAGCATTGAAGCCAACTCATCGCGCATTTCGTTCGCGCCAATCACGGGATTGCCGCGGCTGTCTAATGCGCCGCGGGCAAAATAATCGCTGATGCTGTGGCTCAACTGGCGCAGCTTAATCACATCCAAGCGGGTGAGCGTGTTTGCGCCTTTGCCCAACACATTGCCTTCTTGCTGCTGCCATTCATGCAACTGCTCCACATCAATCCCCGCCAGCCGGCAGGCTTCGGGGATGCTGAAATAACGCTTGGCAGGAATGGCAGGCAAATTTGCATTATTTATCATGTAGATGCTCCACCATGCCTTTTAATTTTTGGCTGGCATGAAACGTTACCACACGGCGGGCGGTGATGGCGACTTCTTCGCCGGTTTTTGGGTTGCGCCCAGGGCGTTGCGGTTTGTCGCGCAGCTGGAAGTTGCCGAAACCTGAAATTTTAATTTCTTCGCCGCGCTCCAATGTGGTGCGGATTTCTTCAAAAAACAATTCAACAATTTCTTTGGCATCGTGCTTGCTGATGCTGCTTACTTTTTCAACCAGAATATCGGCCAATTCTGCCTTGGTGAGAGTCATGTTTTTATTACCTTTGCGTTTCAAAAAATAAGGGCGGATTATCTTAAATAATGTATTAAAAATCAAGAGAGTAGTGGGATAAAATTTTCATCTTTACACAAAAAGCAGCCTGAAAATGCTTGATTTTACGTTTCAGGCTGCCTCCATTCTGTGGTGCAAAATCTCTAACGCAACTTCGCCCCCACGCCTTCCGCCGCTGCAATCAGCTTCGCCACAATCGGCTCAACGGCTTCATCGGTCAGCGTTTCGCTGTCGCTTTGCAGGATAATTTTTACTGCCATGCTCTTAGTATTTTCAGGCAGCCCTGCGCCGCGATACACGTCAAACAGCGCAATCTCACGGATTAGCGGGCTGCGTACCGTTTTCAGGCTGCCTTCCAGCTCGGCATACGACACGCTTTCGGGCAACACAAACGCCAAATCGCGCCGCGCGGGCTGGAATTTGGACACCGTCTGATAGCGCACCTTCTCGCACGCCAACACCGCCGCCATATCCAGCTCAAACACCAACGCCGCTTGCGGCAAATCGTATTTTTGCAGCCATTGCGGATGCAATTCGCCGATAAAGCCTACCGCCGTGCCGTCTACGCGAATTTCCGCGCTGCGGCCGGGGTGCAGGGCAGGGTGTTCCGCGCGGACAAATTCCGCCGTTTTGCCCGCGAGCAAACTTTCCACATCGGCTTTCAAATCGTAAAAATCCGCTGCCCGCGCCGCTACGCCCCATTGCTCGGGTAACGCGCTGCCATACACCAACGCGCCAAGGCGTTCAGGCTGCCCAGTCGGCGTTTCATCGCGGAAAATCCGCGCAATTTCAAACACGCGCACGCGGTTTTGTTTGCGGTTCAGATTGTTTTGCAGGATTTCAATCAAGCCGCCAATCAGCGTGGAACGCATCACGCTATACTGCGCTGCCAGCGGATTTTGCAGGCGCACGGGCGATGTGTTGGCGGCAAAATCGCGCTCCCAATCTTCGTTTACAAAGGCATAGCTCACGACTTCTTGGAAGCCGCGTTCCGCCATTTTGCGGTAAATCGCGGCGCGAGAACGGCGCGTTTCAGGCAGTGCAAGCATGGCTAATTTGCCCGCCGTGTGGTCGCTGGGGATATTTTCGTAGCCGTGTACGCGGGCGATTTCTTCAATCAAATCCGCTTCAATTTCAATGTCAAAGCGGAAGCTGGGCGAGCGCACGGTAAAGCCGTCTGCGCTGGCTTCGGGCTGCAAACCCAAGCCGCGCAAAATTTCGCCGATGCGTGCTGCGCCGATGTCCACGCCTAAAATTTGGGCAACGCGAGCCGTGCGCACGCTCACTGTGTGGTTTTCAGGCTGCTTACCCGCTGCGGACACGATTTCGCCCGCCGCGCCGCCGCAAATTTGCAATACCAATTCGCTGGCGCGTTCAATCGCATCGCGCTGAATTTGCGTGTCCACGCCGCGTTCAAAGCGGAACGAGCTGTCCGAGCCGAAGCCATATTGGCGCGATTTGCCCGCGATGATGCCGGGCGCGAACCATGCCGATTCCAGCACAATGTTTTGTGTGTCGTCCGATACCGCGCTGGCTTCACCGCCCATTAAACCCGCGATGCTCAACGCGGCGGATTCGTCTGCCACCACCAAAGTATTGTTCGCTAATTCAACGGTTTTACCGTTAAGGCACGCCAGCGTTTCGCCGTTTTGCGCGCGGCGCACGGTAAGGCAGCCTGAAAGTTTGTCTGCATCAAAAACGTGCATCGGCTGCCCAATTTCCAACATTACATAATTGCCGATGTCCACCAGCGCGGACACGCTGCGAATGCCGCACCGCGCCAAGCGTTGCACCAGCCAATCGGGCGAAGCGGCACGGGCGTTCACGCCTTCAATCACGCGCGTGAAAAACACGCCGCAATCATCGGGCGTGGCGATTTTGATCGCTTGCGTTTTGGCTGATGAAACAGGCATTTGCTTGATTTCAGGCTGCCTAAATGCGCAACCCGTGAGCGCGGCAACTTCGCGGGCGATGCCTTTAATGCTCAAACAGTCGGCGCGATTGGGCGTGATTTTCAGCGTGAACAGCGTGTCGTCCAAGTCCAAATAATCGCGGATATTCATGCCTACGGGCGCATCATCGGGCAAAATCAACAAGCCGTTTACGCCGTCATCGTTGCCTAACTCTTTGGCAGAACACAACATGCCGTTGGATGCCACGCCGCGCATTTTGGTCGACTTGATTTTGAAATTTTCAGGCAGCACCGCGCCCGCCAAAGCGCACGGCACTTTCACGCCCACGCGCACATTGGGCGCGCCGCACACAATTTGCAGCAGCTCACCCGTGCCCGCGTCCACTTGAGTAACGTTGAGGCGGTCGGCATCGGGGTGTTTTTCAACGGATTTGACTTCGGCAACGACTACGCCGCTAAATGCGGGCGTGGCAGGCGCGGTTTCTTCCACTTCCAAGCCCGCCATGGTGAGCAGATGGGCGAGTTGGTCGGGGGATAGGTTGGGGTTGGCGTGTTGGGTTAGCCATGAGTGGGGGAATTGCATGGTGTTGTCTCGGTAAGTTGTTTTATATTTGGTTTGAATACAATAATTTAATTTTGAACGGTTATAAATGAAAAGGACTGCATGGCAACTTAGAACCTGTATTCACTATTTGCATAGGCAGATTTGACGGCATCATCAAAGCGCGGATACAAGGCAAAAAGTGCAGCAAGGTTGGACATCTTGCGGGCATTTTTAACGCGGTAGCCACGTTTTTAGGACATACTAAAGATACCTATGCAAATAGTGAATGCAGGTTCTTAATATATCGCAAGCCGCCATAAATAAAGCCGCGCCTTTTTCGCAGCGCGGCATTATAACCGATTTCAGGCTGCCTTTTTCAGGCTGCGTGTAGCTGGTTTACGCGTTCCACTTCCTCTTTGCTGCCCAGTATTACGGCAACGCGCTGGTGCAAATCGCTGGGTTGTATGGACAAAATGTCTTGATGGGCGTTGCTGGCTGCGCCGCCTGCTTGGGCAACCAGCAGGCTCATGGGATTGGCTTCGTACATCAGGCGCAGTTTGCCCGCTTTGCTGGGGTTGCGGTTGTCTTTGGGGTAGAGAAACACGCCGCCGCGCATCAGGATGCGGTGGACTTCTGCCACCATGCTCGCCACCCAGCGCATATTGTAGTTTTTGCCGCGTGTGCCATCTTTGCCTGCGAGTAGCTCGGCGATGTAGCGCTGTGTAGGCGTTTCCCAATGGCGTTGATTGGATGCGTTGATGGCGAATTCGGCGGTTTGTTCGGGGATTTTTGGGGTGTGGGTTAGGATGAATTCGTTGTTTTCGTTTAGCGTGAAGCCGTATACGCCGTGTTTGAAGGTGAGCATCAGCAGGGTTTGCACGCCGTATAACACATAGCCTGCGGCGATTTGGGCATTGCCTTGCTGCAAGAAAGATTCGGTTTTCAGGCTGCCTTGTGGCTTGGGCAGGATGGAAAATATGGTGCCGATGGAAATGTTGACATCAATATTGGACGAACCGTCCAATGGGTCAAACAACACGAGATGGCTGCCGTTTTCGTTGCAGGCGATAAAGGTGTCTTCCTCTTCGCTCGCCAGCCCTGCCACGCTGGGCGTGGCTTGGAGCGCGGCAATCAACAGTTGGTTGGCGAGTACGTCTAAATTTTTTTGTGTTTCGCCTTGAATATTGCCCGTGCCCGCTTCGCCGAGCACGCCGGACAGCGCACCCAAGCGCACGCGCGCGCTGATTTGGGTGCAGGCTTGGATGATGCTGGAAACGGTGGCGATTAAATCGTGTGGGATGGCGTGTTGCGCGGCGTGGTCGCGCAGAAATTGGGCGAGTGTGGTCATGGTTTTGCTCGTGTAGTGAAATGTAGGAAGCGCGAGTATAGCATTTTCAGGCTGCCTTTGGCGGGCGGGTATAGGCAGCCTGAAAATCAGAAGCAGGATAAAATGTCCAAAAAATGCATACCTGTACAAATAGAATTCAAAATCTGCTTGCCAATTTGTCCAATTCTTGTATAATCTGCCCATCTTTATCACCTGTTAGACAAACCGCTATGCAATTAGACATTGACCGCTTAATCGCCTACTTTGGCGGCGTAAACGCGCTTGCCGAAGCCTTAAAACAACAAGACCCTGAAAACGCCGCTTCCACCGCAGCCATTTATAAATGGCGCACACGCGGCTCGTTGCCCTTGAATCAGTTGCAAAAATTAACCGCTCTGGCACAGGCACAGGGGCGGCCTTTGGATTTGAACGCTTTTATCCACCAACAAGCAGAATTGGAAAAAAACACCATGAACACAAACAACCGCGTCATCATATTCGACACCACCATGCGCGACGGCGAACAATCGCCCGGCGCATCCATGACCAAAGAAGAAAAGCTGCGTTTGGCGCGCCAGTTGGAAAAACTGGGTGTGGACGTGATTGAAGCGGGTTTTGCCGCCGCCAGCGAAGGCGACTGGGAAGCCGTGCACGAAATCGCCAAAACCGTGAAAAATTCCACCGTCTGCTCGCTGTGCCGCGCGGTGGAAAACGACATCCGCAAAGCAGGTGAAGCGCTTGCCCCCGCACCCAAACGCCGCATCCACACCTTCATCGCCACCAGCCCCATCCACATGGAACACAAGCTGAAAATGAAGCCGAAGCAGGTGGTGGAAGCCGCGGTGAAAGCGGTGAAAATCGCCAAAGAATATACCGATGACGTGGAATTTTCCGCCGAAGACGCCGTGCGTTCCGAACACGATTTCTTGGTGGAGATTTTTACGGCCGTTATCGAAGCGGGCGCCACCACCATCAACATTCCCGATACCGTGGGCTATTCGATTCCCTCTGCGTGGTATGAACGCATCCGCGCCATCATCAACAGCGTGCCTAACAGCAGTAAAGTCGTCTGGTCGAGCCACTGCCACAACGATTTGGGCATGGCGGTGGCCAATTCGCTGGCGGCGATTCAGGCGGGCGCACGCCAAATCGAATGCACCATCAACGGTTTGGGCGAACGTGCGGGCAATGCCAGCTTGGAAGAAATCGTGATGGCGCTGAAAGTACGGCATGATTTGTTCGGTTTGGAAACCGGCATTGACACTGCGCAAATCGTGCCGACCTCCAAACTGGTTTCCACGATTACGGGCTATCCTGTGCAGCCCAACAAGGCGATTGTGGGCGCAAATGCCTTCTCGCACGAAAGCGGCATTCACCAAGATGGCGTGTTAAAACACCGCGAAACGTATGAGATTATGTCTGCCGAAAGCGTAGGCTGGGCGGCGAATCGTTTAACCTTGGGCAAGCTCTCGGGGCGCAATGCGTTCAAAACCAAATTGCAAGAATTGGGCATTGAATTGGGCAGCGAAGAGGCTTTGAACGCAGCATTTGCGCGGTTTAAAGAGTTGGCAGACAAAAAACGTGAGATTTTTGACGAAGATTTGCACGCGTTGATTTCGGATGAAATGTCCAATTTGGCGCCAGACCGTTATAAATTCATCTCGCAACGCATTGTTACCGAAACTGGCGAGCCGCCCATCGCACAGATTGTGTTTAGCGTGGATGGCGTGGAACAACACGCCGAGGCAACGGGTTCTGGGCCTGTTGATGCGGTGTTTAAAGCGATTGAAAGCGTGGCAAACAGCGGCGCAACGCTGGAATTGTATTCGGTGAACGCGATTACCAAAGACACGGAAAGCCAAGGCGAAACCACAGTGCGCTTGTCTAAAAATGGCAAGATTGTGAACGGGCAGGGCGCGGATACCGATGTGTTGATTGCGACCACGCGGGCGTATTTGTCGGCGTTGTCCAAATTGGACAAAGACGCGAAAGTGAAAGCGCAGGGGATTTAGTTCTGTGATAGAGGCAGCCTGAAAATGAGTTTCAGGCTGCCTTTGGTTCTTTTTACTTTTACGTGAGCAATACCCCAATCGCAAACAGCGCATTCACCGCAAAATGCAGCATTACCGCCGCGCCCAATTCCGCGCCTGCTTCGGCTTCGCTGCGCGCGGCTGCCACGTGGCGGGCATGGTGCAGAATCATCGGCAGCGCAAGCAGCCACAGCAAACTTTGCCACGCAAACACGGCATACAGCGCGTAACACACCAATCCCGCCAGCAACAAGGCACGGTGCATTTTCAGGCTGCCTGAAAAGCCAAGTTTATTTGCCAGCGTGTGTTTGCCCGCTGCCCAATCGCTGGATAAATCGCGTATATTGTTGATATGCAACACATTTGCTGCCAATAATCCACTTCCTGCGGCGGGCAGCAACACGGCGGCAGGCAGCGTGTGCGTTTGCAAATACACATTGCCGCATACTCCCAGCAAGCCAAAACTCAAAAACACCGCCACTTCGCCCAAAGCGCGATAACTATACGGTCGCCGCCCCAAGGTGTATGCCAACGCTGCCGCAATCGCCAGCGCGCCCAGCAGCAAAAACACCAGCCAATCGCGCCAGCCATGCAAACACACCAGCAGCAACGCCACGCCACTTGCCGTTGCCGCCAGCGTAGTCGCCACCAGCCAACGCCGCACCGCCGCCGTGCCCAACTGCCCCGAAGCTACTGCCCGCGTGGGCGCATTTTGGCTGCGATTGGCATCTGTGCCGCGCAAGGCATCGCCGTAATCGTTGGCGATATTGGACAAAATTTGCAGCAGCAACACCGTGAGCAGCGATAGCGCAAACGGCAGCCACGCAAACGCGCCCATTGCCGCTGCCAGCGCGTGCGCCGCCAGCACTACGCCCAGCGTGAGCGGCAAAGTGCGCGGGCGAATCAATAGCCATAAAGCCATTATCTGCATTTCTTTTG
The DNA here is from genome assembly GCF_016623605.1 of Kingella bonacorsii. Lineage (NCBI taxonomy): Bacteria > Pseudomonadati > Pseudomonadota > Betaproteobacteria > Neisseriales > Neisseriaceae > Kingella > Kingella bonacorsii. The sequence continues at coordinate 739,195 of NZ_JAEHNZ010000002.1, forward strand.
TATTCCTTTTGCATCAAGGCGATATGTTACAATCCGCCCGTTTTTTTCAGCCGAAACCGCGTTTCAGGTTGCCTTTAAACTCAACGTAAATCCAAAATTGTACTGCTGTTATACAACAAGCGCGGTGCCATTTCCCGCCAGCCCGCAATAGGCAGCCTGAAAATGCGTTTCAGGCTGCCTTTTTGCTATGTGGCAGCCTGAAATTAAAGTCTAAACTCACATCCCTCCTCCTTTTGGTGTACACTCATTATTTTCAACCGCCTAGATAAAAGGAGTTAATCATGGCAACTTTCCGCAAAACCCTTATCGTCGCCGCGCTTGCCAGCGCATTTGCCGTCCCCATCGCCCAAGCCGCGCCTGTGTTGGGCGATGGCAATCCCGCCACGCCCGAAACCGTTTCTTTGAAAACCGCCAATTCTTGGCTAGAAATTGATGCCGCCGCGTTTGGGCGCAATTTGGAAGCCGTTAAAAAAATGCTGGGCGGGAAACAAAAAATTTGCGCCGTAATCAAAGGCGATGCCTATGGCAACAGCATTGAATTGTTGATGCCGCAAATCATCAAACACAAAATCCCTTGCGTGGGCATCACCAGCAACGATGAAGCCCGCGTGGTGCGTGCCAGCGGCTACAAAGGCGCGGTGGCGCGGCTGCGTACCACCACATTAGGCGAAATTGAAGACGGCTTTCAATACAACATTGAAGAATTGTTTGGCAACCTGAAAGCCGCCCAGCTTGCCGATGCTGCCGCTGCCAAACGGGGCAAAAAACTCAACATCCATCTGGCGCTTAACGCAGGCGGTATGGACAGAAATGGCTTGGCATTAGACACCGAATCGGGCAAAGCCGATGCGCTGGCGATTGCCAAGCTGCCGCATTTAAACATTGTAGGCATTATGACGCACTTCCCCGTTGAAGACGTGGCAGACGTGAAAAAAGGCGTGCAACGCTTTGATGAACAAAGCAAATGGCTGATTCAGGCTGCCAAATTAGACCGCAGCAAATTAACCCTGCATACCGCCAATTCGTTCACCACCGTTTCTGTGCCAGAAGGGCGGTTTGACATGGTGCGCCCCGGGGCATTGCTGTATGGCGAGCCGATTGGCGGCAAACAGTTGGAATATGTGATGGCGTTTAAATCGCGCGTGGGCAGCGTAAACAGCTATCCCAAAGGCTCGACGGTGGGCTATGACCGCACGTTCACGCTCAAACGCGATTCGCGCTTGGCGAATTTGCCCTTTGGCTATTCGGATGGCTACCGCCGCGCGTTTACCAACAAAGGGCACGTGTTGATTCGCGGGCATAAAGTGCCCGTGGTGGGCAAAATTTCCATGAACACCACCATGGTGGACGTAACCGATTTTCCCGACATCCAAGCCAATGATGAGGTGGTGATTTTTGGTAAACAGGGCAAGGCGGAAATCAAACAATCGGAGATTGAAGAGATTGCCGATGTGTTGTTTGCCGATATTTACACCATGTGGGGCAATTCCAACCCGAAAATTTTGAAGAAATAAGGGAATGCATTAAGGCAGCCTGAAAACGAGCGAAGCGAGTTTCTGCCAAGCTAAAACGCAAAGGCAGCCTGAAAACGCCATAAACACGTTTTCAGGCTGCCTTTTTATACGCGCCAACTGCTTATTTCTGATTGGCTTTAATCACTTCTTCCAACTGCGGCAACGGCGCAAAACCGCTTTGCACTTGCCCGTTGGGGAACACAATGGTGGGCGTGCCGTTAAAGCCAAAACTTTCGCCCAGCGCAGTGGTTTCGGCGACATGGTTGGCGCATTCTGCCACGCTGGCGGGCATTTTGCCCTCGCGCATCCATTCAATCCAAGCCTTGGTGGCATTGGGCTGGCACATAATCTGCACCGATTTGCGCGCTGCATCGGGGTGCAGCTGCGGAATCGGCATCATAAAGTTGTAGATGGTGATGTCGGTCATCTTGCCAAATTCGTGTTCCAGCTTTTTGCAGAACGGGCAATCGGGGTCGGAGAACACCGCCACTTGCAGCTTGCCATTGCCGCGCACTTCTTTAATCGCCTTGTCAAACGGCAGCTTGTCGTAATCAATCTTGTTCAACACGGCTTTGCGCTCTTCGGTGAGGCTTTTGCCATCTTGGGTGGAAATTAAATCGCCCACCAGCATATATTCCGCGCTCGCGTCCACATACACTAAGTTTTTGCCGTTTACCACCACTTCATACCAGCCTGCCACGGGCGCGGCGGCGATTTCTTCCACTTTCAATTTGCGATCGGCATAGCGCGATTCCAGCTTGCTGGTGATGGTTTTTGCCACATCATCGGGCACATTTTTATTGGAAACGGCGGCGGCTTCCGCAGGTTTGCTTGCAGCAGAAGCGGCTTTTGCGTTTGCAGATGCGGGTTTGCCATTTGCCGCAGGGGCTTCGCCGCAGGCTGTCATCGCTAAAACCACCGCAGCGGCAAGGGTTGAACGAAATTTCATGTGCTTTCTCTCGGGTGAATAAAAGGCGCGTAATATAACCAATAAAACAAGCAAATAGCAAATAGATTTGCTCAAAATATAGTGAAAACATATTTTAAGCAGCCTGAAAATGTGTTTGAATGCTGTCTAACCTTGTTTCAGGCTGCCTATCTTTATTTAAGCCATTTCACTCTATTTATCACAGAAAGCCCGCCATGACTCCCATCCTCGTTTTTGATATTGAAACCATCCCCGATATTCCCAGCATCCGCCTGCTGAACGAACTGCCCGCCGCGCTATCGGACAACGAAGTTGCCGAATTTGCCTTTCAACAACGCCGCGCTAAAACGGGCAGCGAATTTATGCCGCACCATTTACAACGCATTGTTGCCATTTCTTGCTGCCTGCGCTGGGGCGACAAAATCCACATCGGCACGCTGGGCAAGCCAAGCAGCGGCGAAGACGAAATCATCGCCGAATTTTTCAACCTCATCGCCAAATATACGCCCCAGCTGGTGAGCTGGAACGGCGGTGGCTTTGATTTGCCTGTGTTGCATTATCGCGCGCTGGTGCATGGCATCGCCGCCCCGCGCTATTGGGACATGGGCGAGGGCGATTTTCGCGACAGCCGCGATTTCAAGTTCAACAATTATCTGAACCGCTACCACACGCGCCATTGCGATTTGATGGATTTGCTGGCGATGTACACGGGGCGCGCCAATGCGCCGCTGGATGAGCTGGCGAAAATGTGCGGCTTCCCTGGCAAGCTCGGCATGGATGGCGGGCAGGTGTGGCAAGCCTATCAAAACGGCGAGATTGAAAACATTCGCGATTACTGCGAAACCGATGTGGCGAATACTTATCTGGTGTACCAACGCTTTCGCATGATGACGGGCGCGCTTTCGGGCGATGAATACGAAAACGAAGTGGAAAAGCTGCACGAATATTTGTTTTCGCTGTCCGAAGATAAGGAACATTGGGGCGTGTTTTTGGATGCTTGGGGGTAGGCAGGCTGAAAAAACCGTTTGGTGTTGCGCCAAACGGTTTTTTATTGGTTGGATAAGGTTTCAGGCTGCCTATGTTTACCGCATAGGCAGCCTGAAATGTTGTAGGGTGCGACTTTGCTACGCATCGTTTAGCCATGCTTGTGTGATGGTGCGTGGCAAAGCCATATACCCTACGCGCCGATTATTTCCCACCAAAGGCAGCCTGAAACGCGGGTGCAATCGTAGCAGCCTGAAAACGCTTGTCCCGCGCCCCTACGGCTTGCTTGCAAGCCGTGCGCTGGCAAAATAAAAATAACGGGCAAGATGGTAGGGCAACTGGGCTTTTCAGGCTGCCTATGTTCACACGACAAGGCAGCCTGAAATCCATCCTGCCCACGTTTTCCCATTTTCAGGCTGCCTATTCACGCGGCGGCACAACCCGCCCAAATCCAAAAGCCACCCCTATTTGCGCTATAATCGCTCCCTTTTGTTCACATCAGCAAACACCATGAAACACATCCACATCATCGGCATCGGCGGCACCTTTATGGGCGGACTCGCCGCCATCGCGCAACAAGCAGGCTTCAAGGTAACAGGCTGCGATGCCAAAATGTATCCGCCCATGAGCACGCAGCTGGAAGCGCTCGGCATCCGTGTACACGAAGGCTTTGATGCCGCGCAGTTGGATGACTACCGCGCCGATGTGTATGTGGTTGGCAACGTCGCCAAGCGCGGCATGGAAGTGGTGGAAGCCATTCTCAACCGCAACCTGCCCTATATTTCGGGGCCGCAATGGCTTGCCGAAAACGTGTTGCACCAGCATTGGGTGCTCGCCGTGGCAGGCACGCACGGCAAAACCACCACCGCGTCCATGCTTGCGTGGGTGCTGGAATACGCGGGCTTGGGCGCGGGCTTTCTGATTGGCGGCATCCCGCAAAACTTTAACGTTTCTGCCCGCCTGCCGCAAAACGAATCGCCCTTTTTCGTGATTGAAGCCGACGAATACGACACCGCCTTTTTTGACAAACGCAGCAAATTTGTCCACTACCGCCCGCGCACTGCCATTCTCAACAATCTGGAATACGACCACGCCGACATATTCCCCAATCTCGCCGCCATAGAAACCCAGTTCCACCATCTTGTGCGCACCATTCCCAGCGAAGGTTTAATCATCGCCAACGCCCGTTCGGGCAGCCTGAAAACCGTGTTAGACCAAGGCTGCTGGACACCCGTCGCCCCCTTTGGCGACAACGCCCATTGGCAAATCGCCAACGTGCAGCCCGACGGCGCGTTTGACGTGCAATATCAAGGCGAAACCGTTGGGCACATCGCATGGGATTTGCTCGGCAACCACAACCGCCTGAACGCCCTTGCCGTGATTGCCGCCGCGCAACACGTCGGCGTGCGCGTTGAGCACAGTTGCCAAGCATTGAGCCAGTTTAAAAACGTGAAACGGCGCATGGAAATTAAAGGCATCGCCAACGGCATCACCGTGTACGACGACTTCGCCCACCATCCCACCGCCATAGAAACCACCCTAGCGGGCTTGCGCCAAAAAGTCGGCAGCGCGCGTATTATCGCCGTGCTAGAACCGCGCTCCAACACCATGAAACTCGGCACCATGTCCGCCGCCCTAGCAGGCAGCCTGAAAGATGCCGACCAAGTGTTTTGCTACGCAGGCGGCGTAGATTGGGACGTTGCCGCCGCGCTCGCCCCGCTGGGCGATAAAGCCCACATCGGCACGCAGTTGGACGATTTTATCCGCCGCATCGCCGCCGCCGCCCAAGCAGGCGACCATATTTTGATTATGAGCAACGGCGGCTTCGGCGGCATCCACGAGAAACTGCTGGCGCAGTTGGCAGCCTGAAAGCAATTTCAAGAAGCTATCTGTTGCTTCATCGCCCCACATCGTTTTCAGGCTGCCTTATCCATCTGAAGCAGCCTTGCTCTTTTGTCCAAATCTTTGATTTGGGTATAAGTGAGCATCTAAATCTTTGATTTAGCCATGCAAACTTATGCAAAGCCAAAAGGGTATGCCGCAGCGTAGCGGAGGTTGAAAATCTATTGCGTCGTGCATTTGCCATTTCACGCGTTGCGCCGCGTACCACGCCGTGTAGCCCAACCCTGCCGGCAAGCCCCAAAGGCAGCCTGAAACCCCGTTTTGGTTTAAAATATCCCTTTTCACAAATTAACAAAACAAGGAAAAAGCATCATGTTAGACATCCAACTACTGCGCAACGATTTGGCAGGCGTGGCGGCGCGATTGGCCGCGCGCGGCTTTGAATTGGACACCGCCGCGTTTGAACAGCTGGAACACCGGCGCAAAACCCTGCAAGTGCAAAGCGAGGAAGCGCAGGCAAAAGTGAACACGCTGTCCAAGCAAATCGGCGAGCTGATGAAGCAGGGCAAGCGCGATGAAGCCGAGGCGGTGAAAGTCGAAGTGGCGCAGGTGAAAGCCCTGCAAGAGCAGCTCAATCAGGATTTGCCGCAAATTCAGGCTGCCTTGGACGATTTGCTGCTGCGCATCCCCAATCTGCCGCACACGAGCGTGCCCGTGGGCAAGGATGAAACCGAAAACGTGGAAGTGCGCAAAGTCGGCACGCCCAAAACCTTTGATTTTGAAGTGAAAGACCATGTGGACTTGGGCGCGGCGCTGGGCTTGGATTTTGAGAAAGCGGCAGAATTGTCGGGCGCGCGGTTTAGCCTGATGAAAGGCAAAGTGGCGCGGCTGCATCGGGCGTTGGCGCAGTTTATGCTGGACACGCACACGCAGCAGCACGGCTACACCGAATGCTACACGCCGTATATCGTGAGCGATGCCGCGCTGCTGGGCACGGGGCAGCTGCCCAAGTTTGCCGAGGATTTATTCCACGTTACGCGCGGCGGCGATGAGAGCAAATTGTCGCAATACCTGATTCCCACGGCGGAGGTTACGCTCACTAACATCGTGCGCGACGAGATTGTGGCGGAGAAAGATTTGCCGTTGAAGTTCACCGCGCATTCGCCCTGTTTTCGCAGCGAAGCGGGTTCGCACGGCAAGGACACGCGCGGCTTAATCCGCCAGCATCAGTTTGACAAGGTGGAGATGGTGCAAGTGGTGCAGCCTGAAAACTCGTATGCCGCGCTAGAAGAGATGGTGTCGCACGCGGAAAATATTTTGAAGCTGCTGGAATTGCCGTATCGCGTGATTACGCTGTGCACAGGCGATATGGGCTTTGGCGCGGCGAAAACTTATGATTTGGAAGTGTGGGTGCCCGCGCAAAACACCTACCGCGAGATTTCAAGCTGCTCCAACTGCGAGGATTTCCAAGCGCGGCGCATGAAAGCCCGCTTTAAAGGCGAAGACGGCAAAAACCGCTTGCTGCACACGCTCAACGGCTCGGGCTTGGCGGTGGGGCGCACTTTGGTGGCGGTGCTGGAAAACCATCAAAACGCCGATGGCAGCATCAATATTCCGCTAGCGTTGCGCCCTTATCTGGGCGGTTTGGAAAAACTAGAACCCTAAAATCTGCATATTAAAACCCCAAAGGCAGCCTGAAAACGTTTCGCAGAAACTCGCTGCATCCGTTTTCAGGCTGCCTCATACATACACAAACATCATGAAAAACATCACACTACTTTATTTCGCCGCCTTGCGCGAAGCCACAGGCAAAGACCAAGAAACCTGCACCACCGCCGCCCACACCGTTGCCGAACTCTATGCCGAGCTGCAACAGCGTTACCCCCTTCCCGCCGTGCCCCTGCGCGCGGCGCGCAATCATGTGTTTTGCGATTGGCACGAAGCCCTTGCCGACCAAGACACCATCGCGTTTATCCCGCCCGTGGCAGGAGGCTAGCCATGTTTGCCCTCACCGACCAAGCCATCAACGTCCAAGTCCTGCGCGAACAGCTCACGCAAAACGAGCGTTGCGGCGCGTTCAACAGCTTTGAAGGCTGGGTGCGCCGCCATAACGACGGCAAAACCGTGGATTACCTCGTTTACACCGCCTACGCCCAGCTCGCGCAAAGCCAAGGCGAAGCCATCATCGCCCAAGCCAAACAACGCTTCGCCATTGAAGATGCCGTCTGCGTGCACCGCGTGGGCAAGCTCGCCATCGGCGAAATCGCCGTATTCGTGGGCGTTAGCGCCGCGCACCGCGATGCCGCCTTTGCCGCCTGCCGCTTTATTATCGACACCGTTAAAGCCGAAGTGCCGATTTGGAAACAAGAGTTTTACACCGACGGCAGCGCGGAGCAGCTGCCCGCGTGGTTAGCAAACGCCGAAGCGTTAGCGAAATGATTTCAGGCTGCCTATGCGTGTTGCGTCAGGCAGCCTGAAAACAGGATACAGGATGGGGCAGGGGCTGGCGCTATGCAAGCCCGCGGGTGAAGCGTATCGCGTAAAACATAAAAAGGCGGCCTGAAACGACATTTCACGTTTCAGGCTGCCTTTGTCTCAACCGCATCAAGCCGCTGCTTGCTCTTCTTGCGCTTGGCTAAACATCGCTTCAAAGTTAATCGGAGCCAGCAACACAGGCGGGAAGCCCGCGCGCGTAACCGTTGAAGAAACCACTTCGCGCGCGTAAGGGAACAGAATGTTCGGGCAAGCCACGCCCAGCAACACGTTCACATCATCCTCAGGGATGTTTTCCAAACGGAAAATGCCCGCTTGGCTCACTTCGTTTAAGAAAACCACGCGGTTATCCGCCAATTTAGCGGTAACGGTAACGGTAACCACGCATTCAAAAAAGTTTTCTTCAATTTTGGAAGCGGTGGTGTTAATGCGCATGTCCACTTCGGGCGTTTCTTGTTCCAAGAAAATTTTGGGCGCGTGGGGCACTTCCAAAGACAAATCTTTCACATACAATTTTTCTACGCTGAACACAGGTTGTGCAGACGCGGTTTCTTGTTGCGGAGCGGGATTTTTCTCACTCATGATGATTCCTTTAATAACGTGGTTAAAAATAAATTATTCAGCTTGAAGCAAAGGCAGCAAACCGCCTTTTTGATGCAACGCATATAAATCAGTAAAACCGCCAATGTGTGTTTCGCCAATAAAAATTTGCGGCACAGAGCGCAGCCCTGTTAATTGCTGCATTTGGGCAAAATCGGCAGGTGAGCGGCTGACATTGATTTCTTCAATTTCATCCACGCCTACTTGTTTGAATAATTGCTTTGCCATCGTGCAATAAGGGCAAAAAGTGCCTGTGTACATTTTCACATGCTGCATCGTGTTCTTTCGTTCTACAAATTGCAAAAAACTGGATTCTTAAAAAGATTTAAGAACCCAGTTTCAAATCATTTTAACAACCTATTATTGCGCAGCAGGAGCGGGAGCAGCTACTTCGCGTTGAACTTCGCGTGTTACCAAAGAATCAACTTGGATGTCTACGCGACGGTCAGGTTCAATACATGCGATAAGTGCTGAACGTTTTTTAGCTTTGGATACTTTTTTACCCAATTTAGCTACTTCTGCTTGACATTGTTCAGTCATGCGTGCTTGGGTTTCACCCAAACCAACAGCAGAAATGCGGTCAGCAGGAACACCTTGTTGTACCAAGTAGTTAGCAACAGTATTGGCACGACGCTCAGACAATGCTTGGTTGTATTTGTCTGAACCCATAAAGTCGGTATTACCTTCTACACGCACTGATTGTACGTTGCTTTGAGACAATTTAGCAGACAAGTCGTTCAGAGTAGTGATGGCTTCTGGACGCAAGTTGTATTTGTCAAAACCGAACAGGAATTCAGATTGCAGAGAAATGGTTTCGTGTGCTTGTTCGGTAACAACTTGAGGAGCGGGTGCATCTGGGGCTTTGTCGCCGCATTCAACCAAGCCGTTAGTGGCTTTGTCTAAATAGGTGTTTTCCCAACATTCGCCGTAGTTGTTGCGTACAACTTCGCCTGAACCTTGGCTGGTAGTATAACCGTGCACTGAGTGTGCCATTGCACCTGTGGAGGCCATCAGGGCTACGATTAATGCGCTTAATTTGATTTGTTTAGTCATGTTATTCCCTCATCAAGAAAATGATTTTGGCAGGTTTTGTGTTTGCCACGTTGAGATTTCAGGCTGTTGCTTGAATGAAACTTCGGCGCGAACCCAAATTTTTACCAATGCTTACTATAAGAATTTGGGGCTGTCCTGTCAATGTTTTTTGCGTTTGACTGGTTGCGCGTTGCGGTTTAACGATACCCAAGTATCTGTTCTTTGTCATATATTTTTGTGTTTGTGGGGCGGTGTAGTTGCATAAATGCAACAAGATGGTGTGGTTTTTTGGCTGCTGGGGCGGGGTTAGGCGGTGGTGTGGGGCTTGTTTTTGCGTTGTATTGGGGGGCGTGTTACATTTGTGTGTTTTTGTTTTTGGAATGATGTGATGAAGTTGCAGCAGTTGCGTTATGCGGTGGAGGTGTTTCGCCATAATTTGAATGTGTCGGAGGCGGCGGAGGCGTTGTTTACTTCGCAACCTGGGGTGTCTAAGCAGATTCGGTTGTTGGAAGATGAGCTGGGGGTGCAGATTTTTATTCGTAGCGGCAAGCGGATTGTGGCGGTTACGCAGGTGGGGATGGCGGTTTTGGAGACGGCGGAGCAGGTGTTGCGGGGGGTGCGCAATATTAAGAATATCGGGGGGGAGTTTGCGAAGACGGAGAGCGGGTCGTTTACGCTGGGGGCGACGCATGATTTGTTGCGTTTCAGGCTGCCGAGTGTGTTGGCGGGGTTTCGGGCGTTGTTTCCTGATGTGCATTTGGTGTTGAAGCAGGGGAGTCCTGCCGAGCTGATGGGGATGGTGTTTAACGGGGAGGCGGATTTGGCTTTGACGATGGATGTGGCGGGGAATGGGGAGGATTTGCGCAAGCTGTCGTTTGGGGAATGGCGGTATGTGTTGGTGTTGCCGCGCGGGCATGAGCTGGCGAGCAAGGGGGAGATTTCGTTGGCGGATGTGGCGGCGTTGCCGCTGTTGACTTATGGTTTTGCGTTTGACGGGGGGGCTTTGGCGGCGCGGGCGTTTGCACGGGCGCGGTTGTCTTGGCATACGGTGTTTGAGTCGGATGACGGGGGGGTGTTGTTGGATTATGTGCGTTTGGGCTTGGGGGCTGTCTCTTTTACACCTCTGACGCTGCCGACGGCCCCTTTCGGGTGGGGGCTGGGGGGGGGCGGGGTCGTTAAAAAATAAAAAAGAACAACATCTAG
>NZ_JAEHNZ010000003.1:0-313014 GCF_016623605.1 Kingella bonacorsii
CGAAACCAAAATCAACAGCAATTTAAACGGCGACCCCTATTTAACGATTGACGAAGTGGACGGCGATTATTTGATTGAATGCGTGGTGCTGGATGAGCAAAACTACCCGTTTTATCTGCTCGCCGAACACATCGCCCCGCAAACGCTCTACCACCCCCGGCTTGCCGAACAACAAAGCCCCGAAGACTGGCAAATCCGCACCGCCGCCCTGCTCGCGCAAAGCCCCAGCCTCAGCCTGATTTCCGCGTGGAGCCCCACCCTACTGCTCAACATCATCCACACCCTGCACCAACAGCAAGACCGCATCCTCAGCCAAATCCCCGATGCCGCCCGCCGCCACACCGTCGCCCAAGCCCTCGCCCCCGCCATCCCCAACACTCAAAAAATTTGGACACAGCTAGACACCATCAGCTGCTGGGACAGCCACACCGCCGCCGCCCCCGCCGCGCAACTGCGCCAACTGTTCCCCCACGCCCACCTGCAAGGCAAAGGGCTGCTCGCCACCGAAGGCATCACCACCCTGCCGTTTTCAGGCTGCCTGCTGCCCGCGCTCACCAGCCACTACTACGAATTCGCCGACGAACACGGCCAAATCCGCCCACTGCACCAACTGCAACACGGCAACCGCTACCGCCTCATCCTCACTACCCAAGGCGGGCTCTACCGCTACGACACCCAAGACTGGCTACTCGTCCAAGCCTCCCCCCATGCCAACGTCCCCAGCCTACACTTTATCGGGCGCAGCAGCCTGACCAGCGACCTCGTTGGCGAAAAGCTCACCGAAGCCTTTGTCGCCCACGCCATCCCCCAAGCCCTCGCCCCGTTTTCAGGCTGCCTCTTCCTGCAAGGCAGCACCACCCCGCAGCCGCACTACATCCTCTGGCACGAACCCACGTTCACCCCATCCGAAAATGCCCTTGCCGCGCTCAACACCGCCCTATGCGCCAACCCCCAATACCACTACGCCCAACAAATCGGACAGCTCGGCAACCTCACCGCCCGCCCCCATCCCCAGCTACTCGCCTACGCCAGCCAACACGCCCCCAGCCGCGTACTCGGCACACAAAAAATCCCCATGCTGCTGCCCCCCATCACATAGGCAGCCTGAAACCCCAAATGGAGTGGCGACGGCTCGTCGTCAATGGCAACGTTTTAACCATGCCAAACCGCATTTCAGGCTGCCTGATTGCGCAAGCCATAGACAGCCTGAAACCTTCGCAAACCCAAGTAGGTCAGGCATTTATGCCCGACGCTGTTATGTTGTGGCGTATAAAATAAATGTGCCTGTGCTTATCGGGCATCAATGTCCAACCTATAACCACTATGCCAAACCCCATTTCAGGCTGCCTTGCGATGCGAAAACGCGGGCGCAAATATTGGGGCAGCCTGAAATATCCGCAGAGCAGGACAACTCGCTGCCACCCAATGCTATCGCCCCTTTTTCAGGCTGCCTCCCCTCCCCCATCCAACAAAATAAATCCTCCATCTGCTAAACACAGCCTGAAAAACCCACGCAATCCAGTTAAAATACGCCCTTGCCGTTTTCGCTGCGCTAAACTCCGTTTCAGGCTGCCTAATGCGCGGCATAAAACCAGCCCCAAAGGCAGCCTGAAAACGCGTACCACAAGTTTCAGCGCAGCCCAAACACCCTATCCCTTTCCCATAAATCCATAAATAAACACCCCCATGTCCACACACAAAACCCCACTGCTAGACAAACTCCTAGACCGCAACCTGCTCAAAAACGGCGAAACCTACGACAAAACCTTCGTTTGGCTTTTGCTGTGCCTGCTCTGCTTCGGCTTGGTGATGGTGTATTCCGCATCCGGCGCGCAAGCAGGGCTAAACAGCTACGACAACCGCGGCTTCTTTCTCATCAAACAAACCCAATTCGCCCTGCTCGGGCTGGCCGTCTCGTTCGGGCTGATGCGCGTGCCCCTGTGGCGCTGGCAACGCTGGACCACCTATCTCTTGCTGCTCACTCTAGCGGTGATGGCGGTCGTCCCGTTCACCGGCGAAATCGTCAACGGTGCGCGCCGCTGGCTCGCCACCCCGTTCGGCTTCAAAATCCAGCCCAGCGAGCTGTTCAAATTCATCACCATCATGTATATGGCGAGCTTTTTCAAACGCCGTGTCGATGTGCTGCACGACTTTCGCCGCGTGATTATGGTGGGCATGCCCATCGGCATCGGCATCGCGCTGGTGGCGCTCACGCGCGACTTAGGCTCCGCCATCGTTATCTTCGGCATCTTTATCTGCCTGCTTTATCTTGCCAACGTGCCGATGAAATGGTTTTGGGGCGCGGTTAGCGTCATGATTGCCGTTGCCACGCTGATGATTGTTACCTCCGAATTCCGCATGCGCCGCATGGAAGTGATGTGGCAGCCGTGGAAAGACCCCACCGGCGCAGGCTACCAAGGCTTGGGCTCGCTGCTTTCCATGAACCAAGGCGACCTGCTGGGCACAGGCTTGGGCAACGCCATCATGAAACGCGGCTTTCTGCCCGAAGCCCACACCGACTTCATCCTCGCCGTTATCGGCGAAGAGCTTGGCTTAATCGCCGTTGCCGCGCTCTCTTTTGTGTATCTCTGGATTATTTGGCGCGCCTTTTCCATCGGCAAACAAGCCCGCGACTTGGATTTGCATTTCAATTCATTTATCGCCACAGGCGTAGGCGTGTGGGTGGCGGCGCAAAGTTTTGTGAACATCGGCGTAAACATCAGTCTGCTGCCCAACAAAGGGCTCACCCTGCCGCTGGTTTCCTACGGCGGCTCCTCGCTGGTGATTATGCTGATTGCCTTCACCATGCTGTTGCGCGTGGATTATGAAAACCGCCTTTCCCTGCGCGGCTATTCCGTATCCGACCCGCGCGAGCGCAACGCCAAGCCCAGCAAAAGGCAGCCTGAAAACACATAATGCCCAAGCAGCAAAAGGCAGCCTGAAAAGTATTTAGCATCACACAAGCACCGCTTTATATAAGCAAAAACAATTTTCAGGCTGCCCATCGCTCCCGTTTAATAAACAGCCCAACCAGAAAGCCCAACCATGACTCCCAAAACCATTCTCCTTATGGCAGGCGGCACAGGCGGACACATCTTCCCAGCCCTCGCCGTCGCCCAATCCCTGCAACAACAAGGACACAACGTTATCTGGCTCGGCAGCCACGACAGCATGGAACAACGCCTCGTGCCGCAGCACAACATCCCGCTGGAACTCATCGCCATGAAAGGCGTGCGCGGCAAAGGGCTGCTGCGCAAACTCGCCCTGCCCTTTATGCTGCTGCGCTGCGTGCAAGCTGCCAAAGCCATCATCCGCAAGCACCATATCAACGCCGTGATTGGCTTTGGCGGCTTTGTTACCTTCCCTGGTGGGCTTGCCGCCAAACTGCTTGGCGTGCCGATTTTTGTGCACGAGCAAAACGCCGTGGCAGGCATGGCAAACAAACGGCTCGCCAAATGGGCGGCGCGCGTGTTGTACGCCTTTCCCCAAGCCTTTCCGCAATACCCCGATGGGCTAGTGGGCAACCCCGTTCGCGCCGACATCGCCGCCCTGCCCTCGCCCGAAAATCGCTTTGCCGACCGCCAAGGCAGCCTGAAAATCGCCGTTGTGGGCGGCAGCTTGGGCGCGCAAGTGCTCAACGAAATCGTCCCCGCCGCGCTTGCCCTGCTGCCCGAAGTGCAACGCCCCCGCATCACCCACCAATCAGGGCGCGGCAATCTAGCCACGCTGCAAGCCGCCTACCAACAAGCAGGCGTAGCAGCCCAATGCATTGAATTTGTGGACGACATGGTCGCGCTATACCGCGAAGCCGACGTGCTGATTTGCCGCGCAGGCGCGCTCACCATCGCCGAACTCACCGCCGCCGGCGTGGGCGCGCTGCTCGTGCCCTTCCCCTACGCCGTGGACGACCACCAAACCGCCAACGCGCGCTACATGGTCGCCGCCGAAGCGGGCTTGCTGCTGCCCCAATCGCAGCTTACCGCGCAAAAGCTCGCCCAAATCATCGGCGGCTTAACGCGCGAGCAATGCCTTGCATGGGCAAGCCGCGCCCGCACGCTCGCCATGCCGCACAGCGCCGATAAAGTCGCCGAGATTGTGCTGGATACGATTGATACCAAATAGGCTGATACAAAATAGGCAGCCTGAAAACGCCTCTCCCCTGTTTTCAGGCTGCCTACCGATACACCCAAACCCCATCCCCGTTCACAAGGAACCCCCCATGGAAAATTGCGCCTCCCTCCTCGCCTCTGTCGATTTAGGCTCCAACAGCTTTCGCCTGCAAATCTGCCAAAACAACAACGGGCAGCCGCAAGTGGTGGAAAACATCAAGCAAATGGTGCGCTTTGCGGGCGGCTTGGATGTCAACAAAAACCTAAGCGAAGAAAGCCAAGCGCGCGCGCTAGAATGCTTAGCGCAATTTGGCGAACGACTGCGCGGCTTTGCGCCCGAGCAAGTGCGCGCGGTGGCCACCAACACCTTCCGCGTGGCGAAAAACATCGCCCAATTTCTGCCCAAAGCCGAAGCCGCGCTGGGCTTTCCGATTGAAGTCATCGCAGGGCGCGAAGAAGCGCGGCTCATCTACACAGGCGTAATCCACACCTACCCCAACCACGGGCAAAAGCTGCTGGTGATAGACATCGGCGGCGGCTCAACCGAATTCATCCTCGGCAGCCAATTGCAGCCCACCCACACCGAAAGCCTGCCGCTGGGCTGCGTAACCTATTCCAAGCGCTTCTTCCAAAACAAAATCAGCCAAAAGGATTTTCAGGCTGCCGTTACCGCCGCGCGGGGCGAAATCCAGCGCATCAGCAAAATCTACAAACAACAAGGCTGGGACATCGCGCTGGGCACATCGGGCAGCGCCAAATCCATCGCCACCGTGATTGCCGCAGAAGGCATGGGCGAGCGCATCACGCTGGATGCCATGCGCGTGCTGGCGCGCAAAATTACCGATGCGGGCAGCGTGAAAAAAGCCAAGCTCGAGGGCATCAAACCCGAGCGCGTGGATGTGTTTGCCGGCGGGCTGGCGGTGATGATGGCGGCGTTTGAAGAGCTGGGCATCGCAGGCATGGCGTTCAACGAAGCGGGCTTGCGCGATGGCGTGTTTTTTGACACCGTGGGGCGCAATATCAACGAAGATTTGCGCGAACAAACCGTGCGCCAATTCCAAGAGCGTTACCACGTTAGCCGCAACCAAGCCGAGCGCGTGGCACAGCTTGCCTTGCAACTGCTGCGCCATTTGGCGCAAACCGCCACCGTGCAAGAGCTGGATTATTGGTCAAACTATGTGCGCTGGGCGGCGCAGTTGCACGAAGTGGGCATCGACATCGCCCACACCGCCTACCACAAACACACCGCCTATGTGCTGGCAAACGCCGATATGTCGGGCTTTTCGCGCCCCGAGCAAGAGCTGCTGTCGATGCTCGCGCTGGGACAACGCGGCGATTTGAAAAAAATGGCCGACACGCTCGACCGCAACGACATCATGCGCTGGCACGCCGTGCTCGCCCTGCGCCTTGCCGTGCTGTTCTGCCGCGCCCGCCTGCCGCTGCAACTGCCGCAAGGCCTGTCGCTGCAATACGACAACCCAACCAACAGCTACACGCTCAAAGCGCCGCAAGCATGGTTGGACAACAACCCGCTCACCTCTGCCGCGCTGCAAGAAGAAGCCGAGCAATGGCAAAAAATTGAGCACCGGTTCAACGTGGTAGCCCAATAATGCCCCGCCTGCGCCACGCCCTTTACCGCCGCATCCAACGCCAATGGGCGAAACACTATTTCCCCAACGCCACGCTGCCCGCGCATGATGTCAGCTGCCCCGAATGCGGCTTGCAAACGCATCTGCCCAAGCTGCGACAAGGGCAATGCACCGAATGCCCGCGCTGCCATCACCATTTGGCGGGCATTGAACCCGAGCCTTATCCCATTGTGCTGGCTTGCGCCATCGCCGCTCTGATTCTGATGCTGCTGGTGTATAGCCAGCCTTTTGTGCGCGTGATGATGACGGGGATGTATTCGCGCTTAACGCTGCCTGAAATGATGATAACGCTGCTTGGCAGCGGTAGATGGAGCTTTCTCGGCATCGTGCTCACCTTGCTCACCTTTGGCACGCCCGTGGTGTTTTTGCTGTCGTGTATTTATGTTTACAGCGCGCTGATTTTCGAGCGCAACGCCCGCTATCTACTCAGCGCCACCCGCCTGCTTACCCGTTTGCAAGAATGGATTATGGTGGATGTGTTTTTCATCTCCATGCTGGTGGCGTATATCAAGCTCAGCGCGGTGGCATCGGTGAAATTTGGCACCGCGTTTTGGCTGATGCCTGTGCTGGCTTTGCTGCTGTTGCGCACCGCCGTTGCCACGCCCAGCCATTGGGTGTATTACCAAATCCGCCGCGCCAAACGCCAACCCTTTTTTCAGGCTGCCTCTGATACCCTCTGCTGCAAACGCTGCCTGTTTTACCGCCCTGCCAGCGAAACATTTTGTGGCGTGTGTGGCTCAGAATTATTCCACCGCCGCCCCGGCAGCCTGAAAGTGTCCGCCTGCTTCTTGCTTGCCGCCATGATTCTGTATCTGCCCGCCAACCTGCTCACCATCATGATTTCCACCAACCCGATGGAAAAAGAAGTCAGCACCATTATGAGCGGCATCATTTTTATGTGGAACAAAGGCGACCGCTTCATCGCCTGCGTGATATTCAGCGCCAGCATCGCCGTGCCCACGCTCAAAATCATCTCCATGCTGATGCTGATTTACAGCGCCGCCGTGCGCCCCCTGCTGCCCATCCGCGTCCTATCCGTGCAATACCGCCTCACCGAGCGCGTGGGACGCTGGTCGATGATAGACATCTTTGTCATCATCATCATGATGAGTACATTTCATACCAACATCGCCCGCGTAACCCCCGGCCCCGCCGCCATTTATTTCTGTCTGGTGGTCATCCTCACCATGCTCTCGGCGCATTTTTTTGATGTGCGGATACTGTGGGACAAAGCAGGCGAAAACGGCGCCCTCAGGCAGCCTGAAAAAACGCGCCGCGATGCGGAAAAAATAGCATGAATAGGCAGCCTGAAAACCCGCAGCTTGATATAATCCGCCCTTTTTCAGGCAGCCCGAACAGGCACCCCATGCCCCAAACCGCCCGCGCCGCCATCACTTTCAACCCTTAACCCTTGTTTCGTTTGTTCCGCTTGTGTCATGACTCATCGCACTTTGTCTTTTCACTACCCCGATTTCAAACAGGTTTACACCGCATCACCGCGCTACACCTTGCGCCACGCCAAATTCGCGCTGCGCCGCCTGCTCATGAACCGCCAAATCACCCGTTTTGAACGCTATGTGAACGCCGCGCCGCACGCGCAATATTTTTTCCACCGGCACGAGCGCGAAGCCTATCCGCTTTTGCATCTGTTTGCCGACAAACGCTTTGGCGCAACCCGCCGCCGGCAAATCATGCAATCGGATTTGGAAGCCGCGTTTAAACTGTTTGGCGCAAAAATCTTTAACCGAATCAGCCGGAAACCCTATTATTGCCTGCTGTCCGAATTGCCCGAAGGCTACCAGCTTTGGCTCAACCGCAACGACCAATTATCAGACGAAGGCTGGTGGGCCTTGTCGCTGCGCGACAATCAAGGCGAGCGCATCTACACCGCATCGTTTGCCTTTTTGCCGCCCAACGCCCTGCTCGTCTGCTCGGTGCAAGGCCCCAACACGGCAGACGCCAAAGACGTGGTGCGCCAAATGACCAAAACGCTGCACGGCTTGCGCCCGCAACAATTTATGATTAGCGAGCTGCAACTGCTTTCAGGCAGCCTGAAAACCACTCCGCTGTTGGGCATCGCGCAAGATAATCAGGTGAAACTGCGCTGGGCGTTGAAAAAACGCGTGCAGATTGATTACGACGAACTCTGGGCAAACGCAGGCGGCACACGCCATGAACAAGACGGCTATTGGCATCTGCCCGCCCGGCCCGAGCGCAGAGACGAAACGGAAATCAAAAGCCAAAAGCGCGCGATGTACCGCCGCCGCTATGCCATGCTGGATGAAATCGCCGCGCAAATGCAGCGCGTGTTTTCATCGTCTAATCATCATTCAACAAAAACAGAAAGCGAATAACCATGACCTGGGAAACCGTAATCGGCTTGGAAATCCACGTCCAGCTCAACACACAGTCCAAAATTTTCAGCGGCGCGAGTACCGCTTTCGGCGCCGAGCCGAACGCGCACGCCAGCGTGGTGGAATGCGCGCTGCCGGGCACGCTGCCGGTGATGAACCGCGAAGTGGTGGAAAAAGCCATCAAGCTCGGCTTGGCGCTGAACGCCACCATCAACCGCAAAAACGTGTTCGATCGTAAAAACTATTTCTATCCCGACCTGCCCAAAGGCTACCAAATCAGCCAGTTGGACTTGCCGATTGTGGAACACGGCAAGCTGGAAATCGTGGTGGGCGACGAAGTGAAAACCATCAACGTAACCCGCGCCCACATGGAAGAAGACGCGGGCAAATCGGTGCATGAAGGCTTGAACGGCGCAACGGGCATTGACCTGAACCGCGCGGGCACGCCGCTGTTGGAAGTGGTGTCCGAACCCGAAATGCGCTCCGCCGCCGAAGCAGTTGCCTATGCCAAAGCCCTGCACGGGCTGGTAACGTGGCTGGACATCTGCGACGGCAATATGGCGGAAGGCTCGTTCCGCGTGGATGCCAATGTGTCGGTGCGCCCCAAAGGGCAGGCGGAGTTTGGCACGCGCCGCGAGATTAAAAACCTCAATTCGTTCCGCTTTTTGGAGCAGGCGATTAACTACGAAGTGGCGGCGCAGATTGAGCTGTTGGAAGACGGCGGCAAGGTGCAGCAGGCAACCATGCTGTTTGATCCCGACAAGGGCGAAACCCGCGTGATGCGCCTGAAAGAAGACGCGCACGACTACCGCTATTTCCCCGACCCCGACCTGCTGCCCGTCATCATTTCCGACGAACAACTGCAAAAAGCCCGCGAGCAGATGCCCGAGCTGCCCAAAGAAATGGCGGCGCGTTTTGTAAACGAGTTCGGTGTAAGCGAATACGATGCCCGCCTGCTCACCGCCAGCCGCGTTCAGGCTGCCTATTTCAGCGAAGCCGCCCAAGCGAGCGGGCAAGGCAAGCTGGTGGCCAACTGGATGAACGGCGAATTGGCGGCGACGTTGAACAAAGAAGGCTTGGAGCTTTCAGGCTGCCCCATCGCCGCCGAACGCCTCGCCGCGCTGGTGGGCAAAATCGCCGACGGCACACTCAGCAGCAAGCTGGCGAAAAAAGCCTTTGAAGCGATGTGGGCGGAACCCGAAGCCACAATCGAACAAATCATTGAAAAACACGGCCTGGTGCAAATCACCGACACCGGCGCGATTGAAGCGATGGTGGACGAGGTGCTGGCGAACAACGCCAAAGCCGTGGAGCAGTTTAAAGCGGGCAACGAAAAAGCCCTCAACGCGATTGTGGGGCAGGTGATGAAAGCCAGCAAAGGCAAGGCGAATCCCGCGCAGGTGCAGGAGTTGGTGAAAGCCAAGCTGGGGTGATGCAGCAAACCTATTTTGGCTTCACCGAAGCTGCATTTTCAGGCTGCCTATTCGGATAAGGCAGCCTGAAAACGCAAAGGCAGCCTGAAAACACACAAAACCCATTTTCAGGCTGCCTTTGCCACAAAAGGAGACGGCAAATGAAAACAAACTGGAAAACCCTGCTGCGCTACCTGCCGCTGGCGTTATGGCTGCTGATACTGGCAGCGAATACCGCCAATGTTTGCCTTAACGGCTCATACTGGGCAGCGCAACCGCCGTCCGACTACACCGCGCAAATACAGTTTGAAACGCGCTTGGCGTTTCTGCTCACGCTAACCGTATTCAGCTTCCCACTCGGCACCGCCGCCGTCTTTCTGCTCTCGTGGCTACCCGAATGGCTGCTGCCCCAGCACGGCATGCCCGACAACCTGTACCTTGCCATAGCGGCATCTGTTAGCACGCTGGGCTTTTATGCCCAATGGTACATCCTCCTCACGCGCCTGCTGCGCCGTTGGAAAAACCGCCGCGATAAGGCAGCCTGAAAACCGTTTTCAGGCTGCCTCCCAATTCTCCGATGACAAACCAACGCCTTATCTGCC
Organism: Kingella bonacorsii; assembly: GCF_016623605.1. Classification (NCBI taxonomy): domain Bacteria; kingdom Pseudomonadati; phylum Pseudomonadota; class Betaproteobacteria; order Neisseriales; family Neisseriaceae; genus Kingella; species Kingella bonacorsii. The sequence goes on from NZ_JAEHNZ010000003.1 coordinate 10,127, forward strand.
TCAGTCTCGCCGCCGTATCGCTCGGCTTATTGATGCTTGCCGCCGATATGTACCGCGACGATGCCGCCGTCCGCGATCGGATGGACTACCTGATTGCCGAAACCGAAGCCTACCGCCGCAGCCACCGGCTGCAATCCGACAGCCTGGCCGACGCGCTGCGCCGAAAAAGATCAAGCGTTCCCGATACCTCGTCCGAATGCGCATTCTACGACCCCAAGCTGCCCGGACGCGGCGACTGCTATTTTACGCCCTTACCCAACAACGGCTACGCGCTCACCGTAATCGGCCGCCATTACGGCGCAGTTTACGATTCCGAAACCGGCCGCATCCGCACCGGCAACGCCTATACGGCCGCATGGGGCGACTGACGGCAAAGCAGCCTGAAAGCCGCAAACCCCATTTTCAGGCTGTCTAAGCGCTCATCCAAACCACCCTGCTCACCACACACAGAAAGAATCCGCCATGAACCTACACTCCCCCGACCTCTGCCGCGTCCGCGCCGTTACCGCCTTTGTTTCGCTCACGCCCGATGCGGCAGGCTGGCAGAGCGCGCTGGCGGATGCCAAACGCCAGTGCGACCGCCTCGCCGCCGCCTTTGCCGCCGCGGACTACACCGTCCAATCCGTGCGCATCGTCGCCAATCCCTTCGGCGAATATTTAGACACCAGCAGCCCCGCCTCCGCCAAACAAGGCTTGGCGCGCATCCGCGACATCCTGTCCTCGCTCAACCAAAACGGGCTGCGCATCCGCTTTGCCGTAGGCGAAGCCCGCACCGCCGCCGAAATCGCCCTACTGCCCGAACTCATCCGCGACTTCGGCGACCTCGCCAACGCCTGCGTCAATGTCGCCGCCGACGCAAACGGCATTCCCGACCACGCGCAAATCGCCCGCTGCACCGCCGCCGTGCAGGAAATCGCCCGCATCACCCCGCGCGGCGAAGGCAACTTCAACTTCACCGTTAATTTCAACTGTGCCCCGCTGATTCCCTACTTCCCCGCCGGCTACCACCGCAACGCGCACGGCAGCATCGTCGTCGGCCTGGAAACGCCCGACCTGCTCGCCGCCGCCCTGCGCGCCTTGGACAACCGCCCCGCCGAGCAGTCCGCCTTTCTGCAGACGGCCTGCCAAGCCATGCACCACGCCCTGCAATACCACGCCGACGCCGTGCAGGCCGTGATTGCCGCCACGCCGCTGGACGCAGGCTGGCACTACGCCGGCATGGACACCTCTGCCGCGCCGTCCAAAAACTGCACCTCGATGGCGGAAATCTACCGCCTGCTGCGCGTGCCGCATTTCGGCGCCTCCGGCAGCATCGAAGCCTCCGCCCTGCTCACCCGCGTGTTCAAAACGCTGGACAACGTGTGCGCCGTCGGCTTTTCCGGGCTGATGCTCGCCGTAACCGAAGACAGCGGGCTGGCCGCCGCCAGCCGCGTGCCCACCTTCGACTTGCGCGCGCTTTTAACCTACAGCAGCGTGTGCGGCATCGGGTTGGACACCGTGCCCGTGCCCGGCGACACCCCCGCCGCCAAAATCAACGCCGTGATGGCCGACACCGCCGCCCTCGCCTTCCGCCTGAACAAACCGCTCACCGTGCGCCTGTTCCCCGTGCCCGGCCTGAAAGCTGGCGACAGCACCCGGTTTGAAAGCGACGATTTGTGCAACTGCGCCGTGCTGGCGGTGGCGTAGCGGGCAGGCAGCCTGAAAACCATTTTCCCGTTTTCAGGCTGCCTTTTTGCCGCGTAAACAAAATGAACATTGGTGTTTTCCATGCGGCAAAGCCCACCCGCCCCCCTCCTCATCCCCCGAAACGAAAAGGACACCCCATGCGAAACGACGACAACTACTACGGCTACCACAACGACTACGACAGCGGCATGCTGTATCTGATGGAGCAGCCCGCGCTGCGCCCGCTCGGCGACGCGCCGGTGTGGCTCAAACACGCGCTGCTGATGCTGGGCGGCAAGCTGCTGCAATGGGTTTTGGCGACGGTGCTGATGTTCGCCAGCATCATAGCGATGGGTTCTGCCCTGCTGTTTGCGCTGCGCGCATTGGGGATAAACCAAGCCGTGCAGCAAAAGGAAATGTGGGCGTGGGCGGTGGTGCTGATTGTGGTGTGGTTTATCAACATGCTGCCGATGGTTTTTTCGGCGGGCTTTGTGGCAATCGCGGCGGGCGTGGCGGAAGACGGCGAATTTGCGTTCAGGCGGCTGTTTGCAGGCTTTGGCGAACAATTTGGGCAGTTGGTCAAACTGGCTTTGTTTTGGATGCTGGCGGCGTTTGCGCTGGGCATACTGCTGGGCATCGCCAAGCCGGGCAGCTCGCCGTGGGTTTTCCTGCCGATGGTATTGCTGTTTTTGCTGTGCAACTGGATGGTGCTGCCCTTGATTATGCTGCAAGGCGTGTCGCCCTTGGATGCCATTTGGATGAGCCTGGTAGGCAGCCTGAAAAACATCGTGCCGCTGGCGGGCTTTGTGGTGGTGATGCTGTCGCTTGTGTTTGGCGTTTGGATGGTCGCCATGATGGGGTTCGCTTCGTTTGCCCGGGATGGGTTCAGCTCGGTTTTTTTGCTTTTGATGCTGATTTTTTACACTGCGCTGTTCACCGTGTTTCCAATTATCAGCTATGTGTCGTACCGCAATATTTGGACGAGCGCGCTGCTGAAATAGGCAGCCTGAAAATGCAAAACCGCGTGGCATCACACCAAGCGGTTTTTTGTTTTTCAGGCTGCCTATATAGCGCAGCGGCGGCTCGCCGGCATTTCGGCAACGAACAAACGCAGCCCGATGCCGCAAACCATTTGGCGGCATTCCGCCGCCGCTTCATTTTGGTTTTCAGGCTGCCTTAGCCCGCTGCGCCCAGCACCGCCGCAATCAATTCTTGCGCGCCGTCATCCGCCAGCTTCTTGGCGACGGCGCGACCGAGCGCGTCGGCGTATGCGGCGGGGGCTTGCGCTTGCGCGGTCAGAATCACCGAGCCATCTGGATGCCCCACCAAGCCGTTGAGCGTGAGCAAACCGTGGTCGTCTGCCGTACAATAGGCGGCGAGCGGCACTTGGCAGCTTCCGCCCAAGGCGCGGGCAAGGGCGCGTTCGGCGGTTACGCAGGCGGCGGTTTTGGCATGGTTGAGCGGCAGCAACACGTCAATCAAATCGGTTCGGTGCGCGGCGATTTCTATGCCCAGCGCGCCTTGCCCTGCGGCGGGCAGGCTGTCGGCGGGGGGCAGCACAGCTCGGATGCGCTCGTGCAGTTCCAGCCGTTCCAGCCCTGCGGCGGCAAGGATGATGGCGTCGTAGTCGCCGTTATCCAGCTTGGCGAGGCGGGTTTGCACGTTACCGCGCAGCGGGCGGATGGTGAGATGCGGGAAGCGGGCGCGCAGTTGCGCTTCGCGGCGCAGGCTGGATGTGCCGACGATTGCGCCGTGTGGCAGCTCTTCCAGCCGCGTGTAGCGGTTGGAAACGAATGCGTCAAACGGGTTGGCGCGTTCGCCAATCGCCGCCAGCGCAAAGCCTTGCGGCAAATCCATCGGCACGTCTTTAATAGAATGCACGGCTAAATCGGCGCGATTTTCTTGCAGCGCGGTTTCCAGTTCTTTGATAAACAAGCCTTTGCCGCCGATTTTGGACAGGGTTTTGTCTAAAATCTGGTCGCCTTGCGTGGTCATGCCGATGATGTGGATTTGGCATTGCGGATACAGGCTTTGCAGTTGGGCTTGGATATGGCGGGCTTGCCACATGGCGAGTGCGCTTTCGCGGCTGGCGATGGTGAGGGTTTGGGGTATAAGGGGATGGGACATAATATTCGGCGAGATTAAATAGGCAGCCTGAAAAAAGGAGCGTGGTTTCAGGCTGCGCTGGGGTGGAAGTATTAGCGGATATTGGGCGCTGTATTGCGGTGTTTCAGGCTGCCTGTCACGCTGGGTTGATGGGGATGTTGCTGCTGTTGCCTGCGGGCGGGCGCAAAATTTCGCAGGTGGGCGCGTTCACCAAATCCGCCAGCGTGTAGCCGTCCAAATGGTTGATAAACGCGATTAAGCCGCTGTTTAAAATTTGGCTTAATCGGCAAGTGGGGGTAATCAAGCATTGGTTGTTATCGCCAAAGCATTCGGCAAGCTGCAACGGCTCGGTTACGCGCACCACCGTGCCCACGCGGATTTTTTCGGGCGGCTGGGCGAGCTTCAAGCCGCCGCCTTTGCCGCGAATGCTGGTTAAAAAACCGCCTTTTACCAGCGCGGTTACTACTTTCATCAAATGGCTTTTGGAGATGTTGTATGTTTCGGCAATCGTGCCAATATTCACAAGGCTTTGGTCGTTTACCGCCGCGTAAATCAGCACGCGCAAGGCATAGTCGGTTTGCTGGGTTAAATACATATTGTTATTTTGTTGCAGGGTTAAGGGCAAAGTTTCATAATACGCGCATCTTATACATTAAGTTTTAACACAACACAACAAAACAATAAATAGGAAACGCAAATTATGAAACGCCATTCTGTTTTAATTGAGCTATCGCAAGAACATCATCACACGCTTGCCCTGTGCCTGCGCATTTTGCGCGCGCCCGAGCAAAACCATCAAACAGATATCACCGAGCATTATGTTGATTTAGAACAGCATTTTATCCACGAAGAAACGCTGTTCGCGCCCTTGTGGGACAAACTCAACCGCCCCGAATTGCGCCAACGCTTTGAACACGACCACGCCGAATTGCGCCGCCTGTTCCGCGAAGCGCAGTTTGACCGCGCCGAATGGAACACCACCTTCGCCACGCTGCTGCGCGACCATGCGCGGTTTGAAGAGCGCGAGCTGTTCCCCGCGATGGAACAAAACGCCTTACCGCCCGAATGATTTTCAGGCTGCCTGATGCGGTAGACACAAAAGGCAGCCTGAAAACAAGATTGAACAACGCTAAAACAATCCATAACCACAAACCACCCCAAGGACACCCAACCATGAGCCTAGAAAACATCGCCGAACCCACTCCCCCCCAAATCCCCAAATCCACCCTATCCTATCTCAACCCCAGCCATCCCGTGTGGGCGATGGCGTTTCGCCCGCTTTATTTGCTCACCGCGCTCTACGCCGTGGTTTCCATCCTGCTGTGGGGCTTTGGCTACACCGGCACACGCGCCATGCCCGCCTTCTTGTGGCACGCGCACGAAATGGTGTGGGGCTACGGCGGCGCAGTCGTGGTCGCCTTTTTGCTTACCGCAGGCGCAACGTGGACAGGACAGCCGCCCGTGCGCGGCAAATTTTTGATGGCGATTGTGAGCTGCTACATCGCCGCCCGCATCACCGCCTTTTTGCCGTGGGGCTGGCTCACAGGGCTTTTTGGCACAGCGTTCTACTGGCTCGCCAGCTATGGCATGGGCGAAGCCGTGTGGGTGAGCCGCAACCAGCGCAACTACATCGCCGTGGTCGCGCTATTCTTGCTCGGATGCAGCCACCTTGCGTTCCACATCGCGCTGGGCAGCCACCCCGCCGCGCTCACCAACGGCTTGTTATCAGGCTTGATTTTGGTGGCGGGCTTTATCGGCTTGGTGGGCGGGCGCATCATCCCGTTTTTCACCAGCACGCGGCTCAACACGCCCCGCGTGAACAGCCCACAATGGGCGATGGTCGGCTCGCTTGCCGCACCGATGGCCGCCGCCGCGCTGATGATGACGCAAACCGCCGTTGCCCTCGCGTTCTACTTTTTGCTGTTTGCCGGCATTATGGGCTGCGTGCAAAGCAAACGCTGGTTTCATAAAGAAATTCTGGGTGAGCCGATGCTGTGGACGCTGCATTTGGGCTATGCGTTTACATCGCTTGGGCTGGTGGTGCTCGCGCTGGGCTTTATCAACCCCAAACTCACCAGCCTCGGCACGCATCTGATTGCCGTGGGCGGCATCGGCCTGCTCACGCTCAGCATGATGACCCGCACCGCGCTGGGACACACAGGGCGCACCATCTACCCCGCGCCCCAATACCTGCCCTACGCCTTTTGGCTGATGATTGCCGCCACCGTCGTGCGCGTGCTGGCCTCCTTCGTGCTGCTGCTTGCGCCCGGCTGGTATCAACACGCTCTGGCTTGCTCGGCGCTGCTGTTTGCCGCCTCGCTGGCGATTTATTTCGTGCGCTATTATCCGTGGCTCACCCAGCCGCGCATTGATGGCAAAGCGGGATAGGCGCGTGAACAGAGGCAGCCTGAAAACCAAAATGGAGCGGCGGCGGCTCGTCGCCAAATATGATTTTCTGATGGACAACATCAGCAAGCCGCCAACGCCCTACTGGGTTACCGATTGAGCAAAAAGTGCAGCCTGAAACGAACAAACGGGTTTAACCCCGCTCACTCGTTTTAGCTTCGCAACTCCGCTTCGCTACGCAGGCTGCCTTCATCCAATGACCACGCCCACTTCACACCCCCCAAGGCAGCCTGAAATAAACACCCAATCCCATTTCAGGCTGCCTTATCACACGAGTCCCCCTCATGACCACCCTCACCCTCGCCGCCATCCAACTCACCAGCACCCCCCGCATCGCCGACAACATCGCCGCCATGCAAAAACTTGTCGCCCAAGCCGCCGCCGCAGGCGCAAACTGGGTGCTGCTGCCCGAATACTGGGCGATTATGGGACTGCGCGATGCCGACAAACTCGCCCACGCCGAACCCTACGGCGCAGGCATCCTGCAAGCCGCGCTCGCCCAAGCCGCGCAGCAACACCAAATCCACCTGTTCGGGGGTGCCATCCCGCTCGCCGACACCGCGCCCGACAAAGCCCGCAACAGCCTGCTGGTTTACAGCCCCGATGGCGAATGCCTGTCGCGCTACGACAAAATCCACCTGTTCAACTACCAAACCGCCAGTGAACGCTATTGCGAAAGCGACACCCTTACCGCAGGCAATCAAATCCCCCGGCTTGAAATCAACGGCTGGCGTGTCGCCCAAGGCATCTGCTACGACCTACGCTTCCCCGAACTCTTCCGCGCCCAAGCCCCCGCCGACCTCATCATGCTGCCCGCCGCCTTCACTTATTCCACAGGCAAAGCCCATTGGGAGCTGCTGCTGCGCGCCCGCGCCGTGGAAAACCAATGCTATGTTGTCGCCGCCGCGCAAACCGGCACCCACGAAAACGGCCGCCGCACCTTCGGGCACAGCATGATTATCGACCCGTGGGGCGACATCATCGCCATGCAGCCTGAAAACGAAGGCATCGCGCTGGCAACCATTGATAAAGCCCGCATCCAAGCCATCCGCGCAAGCCTGCCCGCCTTGCAGCATCGCGTGTTGTAAGCAATAAACGGCTTTCAGGCTGCCTCTGATACATAACATCAAGGCAGCCTGAAATCCATTTTCAGGCTGCCTTCATTAATCCAACCGTACCGCCACACCCTTCGCCACCGCATTCTCACGGCTATCATAACGTTCAAAAACAATCTGTTTCTTTTTCTCGTCATACGACAATTGCCGCGCGGGGCTGCTGTGTTGCTGCAAAATCTGAGGTAACGCCTCGTGGCGTTCGGCTGCGGGCAGCTCGTATAACGCAAGGGCAGCCTGAAACGCGCGTTGCTGCATCAGCATATCCAGCAAGCGGTCATGATACGCCGCATAGCTCGGCATAGCATCCGTTGCCACGCAACCCACAAAATTGCCCCAACACGCAGGGCGCAAGGTAAAACTTTTGGTTTCGCGGGCAGGCTCGGCAACAGCTAATGGTTTATCTTGCTGAACGGCGACTTTGCCGGCATCCGTGCAAAATTGCGCCAAATTTTGGGCGTGCAAACCGCGCGTGTGTTCATACGAAAACAGCGCACGATGCAACGCAGGAACGCGCACCAACCGCGCCAAAAATGCCGATTTTTCATCCATTTTTGCCGCATCGCTCGCCATCCAACTTTGCAACATCTCATCAAAAAAACGAAATTCGTCCTGCATCGCTGCGCACAAATTGGCTTCACCGGGCACAATAGGCGCAAAAGCAAACGCGCAGTCTTCAGGAAACCGCATTGCCCATGCAGGCTCTTCTGCCAACATTTCCGCTGCTAACGCCGTATTCCGAGCCACAATGGCACTGCCCACCATCGTATCCAGCAAACCGCCGCGTGAGCGCAGCAACACGCGCCCTGTGTTCAGATTGCGGCACACGCGCGACAACGCAACCGCTTGGCGATGTTCCACCCAATCCAACGCCGCCGCCGTATGTTGCGTTGCCACCGCCGCAAAGGGTGGCAATGCGTCTGAACTTAAATTGTTGATACGGTAATCAAACACTGGATACTGCGACAATGCATCGGCGTTGGCTAATTGCTTGGCGGCTTGTTGCAAGCGTTCCCGATAAGCGGGCAACTCGTGGCGCATCGCGTCTAGGCAGCCTGAATCGCTATCGCGTGGCGGGCAAGCCAAGTCATCTTTGGGAATACTGGGCAATTTGGCGGCGCGAACGGCTGAGGGCAAGCGGTTAAACGCCGCTTCATCCGCACCTTGCAAGGCATTTGTGCCGTATTGCGTTATCCATTGGAGGCGCACTTTGGCATCGGCAATATCGTAATTGACCAAAAACAGCGCATCGCCGCCCGCGCTGGGCGCAAGTGGCGCGGTTTTCAGCAAGCGCAGGCTTTCATCGGCTTGGCGTTGCTCGTGCTGGCGCACAAAATAGGAAACCGTTAGCAATGCGGCGGGGAGAACAATGGGCTGGGCGAGCGCAAACAAGATGATGAATAATTTTTTCATGATTGGCTTTCAAGATAAAGGCAGCCTGAAAACTAAGGCAGCCTGAAACGAGATAAAAATATGCCAGCATCAGCCGTGCCGAAATGCGGCAAAGTTTTGAAAACAGCTTGCAACCGCGCATCATACCGCCAAAACATTTTCAGGCTGCCTCAATGAACGCGATACACGCATCAAGGCAGCCTGAAAATCATCTCAGCCGTGAGCCATCAAAAAACCATCCCCAACACCCAAAAACAGCCCACCGACAACATCGCCGCCGCAGGCAAAGTAATCACCCACGCCAAGCCAATCGGCTTCATCATTTTCCAGTTCGCATTGCGGTTCACCATGCCGATGCCCAAAATCGCGCCCACCAGAATATGCGTGCTGGACACAGGCAAGCCCAGCGCGGAAGCCGCCATCACCACCGAAGCGGCAGACAGCTCCGCCGTAAAGCCCGACGACGGATGCAGCTCCGCCAAATCCCTGCCCACGGTGTGAATCACTTCCTTGCCGATAAACCACAAGCCCACAATCAACGCCACGCCGAAGGTGAGCATCACAATCGGCTGCAACGGCTCGGAGGCGTTCACATCATTGGCGCGTAGCACATCCAAAATCACGGCAAACGGGCCGAGCGCGTTGGAAATATCGTTCGCGCCGTGGCTAAACGCGAAGCCCGACGCGGTAAACACCTGCATCCACGAGAAAATCTGAAACGATGCCTTGCCGATGTCTTTGCGTTTCAGGTTTTTGGCGTATAAAAAGGTCGCCGCCCAAATGCCCGCGCCCAGCATCAAAATCAAAAACATGCTGGTCATCGGCGCGATGCCCAGATGCAGGTTTTTCAAGCCCTTGAAAATCAGCATGGACGAAATCAGCATGCAGCCCAAGCCCGAAATGGCGGGAATCCATGTGTAAAACGCTTTGAACACATCAATTTGCTCTTTGCGCTGGTTGATTTCGTGCAAGCCTTTGTAGTAATTGGATTCCAGCTCGGCGGGGTCAAAATCGTCTTCGCCGTAGATTTGCGCGTCGCGTGCCATCGCGGTGGAAACTTCAATTTTTTGTTGCTCATCCAGCGCGTCAAAGCGCAGGCGGTGTTGTTCTTTATAGGCTTTTTTCTCGGCTTTGATGGCTTTGAGTTGCGCGGCAACGGTGTCGTTGTATTCCAATACGTTTTTCTTGATAATGGTGTACAGCGTGTAGGACACGATGCCGCCGAGCATGGGCGATAGCACCCAAGATGCGGCAATTCTGCCGATTTCATGCCATTTCACCAAAGCAAAAGGGCTGCCTTGTCCGTCAGACAACTGCCAGCCCAGCAACACGGAGCTGCCCACAATGCCGCCGATGATGGCGTGCGTGGTGGAAACGGGCAGCCCTTTTTTGGTGGCGAACAGCAGCCACAATGCCGCCGCCAGCAGCGCCGACATCATAATCAGGATTAAATTGAGCGGTTGCAGCGGCAGCGTGGTCAAATCCACGATGCCCGTGCGGATGGTGTCGGTTACTTCGCCGCCGGCAATCACCGCGCCGCTCACCTCAAACACGGCGGCAACCAGCAGAGCTTGCGGCACGGTGAGCGTGCCCGCGCCCACGGATGTGCCAAACGAATTGGCAACGTCGTTGCCGCCGATGTTAAACGCCATAAACACGCCAAACAGCGTGGCAAGCAAAAAGAGCGCAACCTGATGGTGATGCGTGTAGCCCAGCCCCCAAAAGATAAAATAGCCGACCATGCCAACGAGCAAGATGGCAAAGGCGGCGTTTACTTTGGGCATAGATTGTTGCTTGGGTGCCTGCGGCATGATTGTCCCTTTGGTGAAACGAAAAACGGGCGCATTGTAACGCGAGATGGGGATTTTTGTGTGATAAACGTCAAAATATGTTTACAAAACGGGGGCGCATAAGATAACAAAGGCAGCCTGAAAATAGGGATAACCGCCCCACTCTGCTACAATGCGCGTTTTTTGCATCACTCCTCTTTCCCCAATTTCAGGCTGCCTTCGCGCCGCGCGTTTCAATCCGTAATAGGCAGCCTGAAAACACCCTCACCCCATTTTCAGGCTGCCTTATGAAACACCCCAATCCCAATATCTCGCTCACCCTCTACACGCTGCTGATGCTGCTCATCCCCATCGGCTTCTGGGCAACAGGCTACACATGGACGCTCGCCCAAAGCAGCCAAACGCCCGAGCTCAACCGCGCCCTTATCCTGCTCACCGAAACAGGCGGCAGCCAGCCCTACGCCATCGGCTTTGCCATCGTGTTCACCCTTATCCTAGCCTATTTTGTGCGCAAGCAATATCGCCCGCTCACCGTCATCACCGTGTGCGTCTGCGCCGTTGTGGGCACGCAAGCCATCAAAACGGGGGCAAAGGCCGTATTCAAAGAACCGCGCCCCTATGTGGTGCAACTTGCCCAACAGCAACACATCACCCCCGAAGGCTTCTACGCCATGAAAAAACCGCAAAAACGCGCACTCATCGCCCAAACCGCACACACCCCCGATGAGAAAATCCTATCCGATTACCAACAGCACGAGCTGGGCTACTCCTTCCCCTCAGGGCACACCACCTTCTCCGTGGCATGGCTGCTGCTGGTGGTCGGCTTCACGCAAACTTGGCGCAACCCCGCCCGCCTGATTGCCCGCGTGCTCGTCGCCGCGTGGGCAGCGGGCGTGTTATACAGCCGCGTGAAACTGGGCGCGCATTTCCCCGTTGATTTATTCGCCGCCACGCTGATGGTGTGGGTGTGCCACCTCGCCCTGTTCCGCTACATCTTGCCCTATTGGCACAACCGCTTTGGATTGCCCAAACACGCCTAAATCCATTTTCAGGCTGCCTGATGCTTTGCGCCAAAGGCAGCCTGAAAACCCAATCTGCTATAATCCACCCCCTTTTTTACCCGCAAGGACATCCCATGAATTTCGCCTTCTTTTTCGCAGGACAAGGCTCGCAAAGCCTTAACATGATGAACGGCTTTGACGGCAGCGCCGAAGTGAAAGCCACGTTTGACGAAGCCTCCGCCGCGCTCAATCAAGACCTCTGGGCAATGATGAACGGCAGCGATGCCGACCTTATCAGCCAAACCGTAAACACCCAGCCCCTAATGCTCACCGCAGGCGTGGCAACCTATCGCGCCTATCTTGCCGCAGGCGGCAAAGCCCCCGGCGTGGTGGCGGGGCATAGCTTGGGCGAATACACCGCGCTGGTTGCCGCAGGCAGCCTGAATTTTGCCGATGCCGTTAAATTGGTGCGCTTGCGTGCCGAATTGATGCAAAGCGCCGTGCCGCAAGGCGTGGGCGCGATGGCCGCCATTTTGGGCTTGGAAGACGAGCAAGTGCGCCAAATTTGCGCCGCCGCCGAGCAAGGCGATGTGTGCGAAGCCGTGAATTTCAATTCCGTGGGGCAAGTAGTGATTGCGGGCAACGCCGCCGCCGTGGAACGCGCGATGGCCGCCGCCAAAGAAGCGGGCGCAAAACGCGCCTTGCCGCTGCCCGTGTCTGTGCCCTCGCATTGCCGCCTGATGAAGCCCGCCGCCGAAAAACTCGCTGTCGCCCTGCAAGATGTGGCGTTGCGGCAGCCTGAAATCCGCGTGATTCACAACGCCGATGTCGCTGCTTACAACGATGTCGCCCAAATCAAAGACGCGCTGGTGCGCCAGCTATACAGCCCCGTGCGTTGGACAGAAACCGTGCAACTACTAGTGCGCGAAGGCATCACCCAATCTGCCGAATGCAGCCCTGGCAAAGTGTTGGCGGGGCTGGCTAAACGCGCCGACAAAAACATGGAATGCGCCGCATTGGTGTCGCAACAAGCCGTGCAAGACTTTATCGCCGCCCATTCATAAATATGAGGCAGCCTGAAAATGTCGTTTAAGCAACGCTTCAAACAGCTCAAAACCGATTGGCGCAACGCGCGGCTGCGTTGGTGCAAAACGTGGCTAGACCGCGCCCCTGCCGCCGCGCCCGCGCCCAATCCGCACAATCTGCGCGCCATTTTGTTTTTGCGCCAAGACGGCAAAATCGGCGACTACATCGTTAGCTCGTTTGCCTTTCGTGAAATCAAAAAAGCCAACCCCGCCATTAAAATTGGCGTGGTGTGCAGCGCGAAAAATCGGCAACTGTTTGAAAACAATCCGCATATTGATGCGTTGCACGAAGTTCGGCCCAAATCCACCCTCAGCTATTACCAAATCGGCAAATCGCTCGCAGGGCAATACGATGCCGTGATTGACCCCACGCTGTCGCTGCGCCCACGCGATTTGCTGCTGCTGCGCGTGTTAAACGCCGCGCACTACGTTGGACTGGGCAAAGCCGACTACCGACTGTTCACCCACAACATCGCCAACACCCAGCAACACTTCGCCGATGTGTACGCCCAAGCCCTGCGCCTGCTCGGCTTTGACAACATCAACACCCAGCCCAAGCTGCCCGAAAGCCCCGCATCCGAAGCCGCCGTGCAAACATTCTTGCAGCAAAACGGTTGGCAAGACTACATCGCGCTCAACTTCTTCGGCGCAGCCAATTCGCGCCGATTTAGCCTAGAAGCCATCGCCCAAACGCTCACCGCTTTTCAGGCTGCCTTTCCCGCGCAAAAATTCATCCTGCTCACCTACCCCGAAATCACGCCCAGCCTCGCCGCCCTCTGCCAAGCCCACCCCAACGCCACGCTCTATCCGCACACCCAAACCATCCACGACAGCATCGCCCTCATCCGCCACGCCCAAGCCGTTTTAACCCCCGACACCGCCATCATCCACATCGCCGCCGCGCTGGATAAACCCATCATCGGCTTATACCGCCAAGACCCGCAAAACTACGCCAACTGGCATCCCCAAAGCGAACACGCGCAAATTATCTGGTTTCAACAACACATCCAAGAAATTACCCCCACGCAAATGATTTCTGCCTTGCAAAACATCATTTCTATATCAACAGAGGCAGCCTGAAATCATGAATACGCCCACCCAGCCCACCCTATTCCTCGGCATGATAAACGACGCAGGCATCGCCAAAATCGTCGCCCAATGCCTTGCCTACCACGGCTTCACCGTGATTGACCACTCGCTAGACACCCTAACCTTCCGCTATCCCAACCTATTAGCAAGGCTGCGCGTGCAAGCGCAAAAACTGCTCGGCAACCCACACGCCAAACGCGACTACATCATCGCGCAAAAACAACACCAAATCGCCGCCCTCCTCGCCCAATACCCCCGCTACGACCACGCCCTATTCATCCGCTCCGATATCTACCCCGAACACTTCCTGCGCCAAGTCAAACAAAAAAGCCGCCAAATGGTGAACTACCAATGGGACGGCATGGCACGCTTTGCCGCCGCGCAAAGCCAAATCGCCCTATTTGACCGCTTCTACGCCTTTGACCCCAACGACATCGCGCAAAACCCGCAGCTTCTCCCCGCCACCAGCTTCTATTTTGACCACCTGCCCCCCGCGCAAACCAGCAGCCCAAACATCTACTTTCTCGGCGCGCACCGCCAAGACCGCATCGCCCCCATCGTCCGATTCTGCCAACACGCCCAACAAGCAGGCTGGCCACTCAACTTCCAAATCGCCCGCGACGGCGCGCAAAACATAGAACAACACTACCCCGTGAACAACATCCAATTCCACAACGGCATCAGCTACCAACAAAACCTAGACTACGCCCGCAGCAGCCGCATCCTCGCCGACTTCGTCATCAGCACCCATAAAGGGCTGTCGCTGCGCACCTTTGAAGCCATCGGCTACCGCAAAAAACTCATCACCACCAACGCCGAAGTGAAAAAATACGACTTCTACCACCCCAGCAACATTTTTATCTGGGACGGCGAAACGCTTGACGGCTTGGACGAATTCATCGCTAGCCCCTACCAAGAAATAGACCCCGCCATCCGCGAAAAATACAGCTTCGGCAACTGGATACGCTATGTGTTAAATATCCGCCCCCACCAACCCATCACCCTGCCCCAGCCCTAAAAGGCAGCCTGAAAACAAGTAACACGAACTCCAATAACACTAAACCCCAAAGGCAGCCTGAAAACGGAATAGTGGCAGCTCGCCGCCAAATGGCTGATTAAACCAAGCATTGCTTACTGGTTTACCAATATGTCGGCGAGCCGCCGACGCTCCATCAGTTGCAGATTTTGCAAAGGTTTCAGCCTAAAACATGAAAGGCAGCCTGAAAACACAGAGGCAGCCTGAAAACCCAATTCAACAAACCCCATCCCCCAAACACCATGCAAGCCAAAAAAACCGTCCTCCTCGCCATGCCCCCCATCTTCAACATCTACCAAGTCATCGCCGAAAACCTACGCTACCACGGCTTTGAAGTCGTTGAATTCATCTACGAAGAACAAAAATTCGTTTACACCAGCCTCTGGCAGCGTCTCAAAAAACTCTTCTATCGCAACCTACTGCGCCAACGTGAATACAAAAAAGAGCAACTGTTCAAGCCCTATCTGCCTGAGTTTCAACAAAAACTTGACCGCATCCAAGGGCAAGCCGACTACTGCTTTATGATTTGGCCCGGCGTATTCCCCAGCAGCTTCATGCAAACCCTGCGCGACAAAAGCCGCCTGATGGTGCACTACAACTGGGAAACCCTAGAATTCCTAGAACACGAATTCTACAAAATCTGCTATTTTGACAAATTCATGTTTTTTGACCCCTACGACATCGGCAAACGACCCGAATACGCCGAAAAACTCATCCCCATCACCAGCTTCTACTTTGACTGCCTGCCCGAAAACCACGAAAACAACCACAGCCTGTTTTTCATCGGCACCCACCACAAAGAGCGCGTTGCCGACATCCGCGCCTTTTACCAAGCCGCCAAACAGCTCAATTTGCCCATCGATTTCCGCATCGCCGCCAAAGATTTGGACCAAGCCCGTGCCGAACTGGAGCTAACTGATATACAATACTTTCCCTATCAAGATGCCCTGCCCTACCGCGAAAACCTGTTGCTCACGCAAAAAGCGGGCGTGCTGGTGGATTTTCTCCACACCAAACACCACGGGTTGTCGCTACGCATCTTCGAAGCCATCGGCTTTGAGAAAAAACTCATCACCACCAACCCCACCGTCGTCCGCTACGACTTCTACCACCCCGATAACATCCTCGTCTGGACGGGCGACAACCACGCAGAACTGATAGAATTCCTAAAAAAACCTTATTTCAGGCTGCCCGGACACATCAAACACAAATACAGCTTTGAAAACTGGATAAGCTACGTTTTCAACATAGAACCCAACACGCCAATCACCCTACCAAATCTCGCCAAACAATGACCACGCTATTTCTCGCCATGCCCACCACCAACGGCATCTACAAACTCATCGTCCAACACCTAGAAGCGCACGGCTTCACCGTGTGCGATTTAAGTTTTGCCGACAACAACGACATCTTCCGCCGCCCCACCCTCGCCGAAAAAATCCGCATCAAATACCGCAAAAAAATCCTTGGCGACAAAGAAGCCAAACTCCACGTTATCAGTGCCAACAACCTCAAACAAATTGAACACGACAAACAAGCCATCATCCAAATCATCCAACAAAACCACGCCGAACACGCCCTATTTATTCGCGGCGACATCTATGACGAAGCCATGCTGCAACTTATCCGCAGCAAAACACGCGGCAAAATGATTAACTACCAATGGGACGGGCTGGAACGCTTTGGCGAAATCCTCAACAAACTGCATCATTTTGACACCAACTACGTCTTCGACCCCGCCGATGTGGGCGAACATAACGGCTTAACTACACTACCCGCCACCAATTTCTGGTTTGACCGCATGCCCGAAGCCGGTGAAATCCAATCCGACGTTTATTTCACCGGCATGCACTGGCCGGGTCTAAACCGCAACGCCCCGCTCGCGCGCTTCGCCCAATATGCCGAAGCCAAAGGGCTGAAAACCGACTTCGCCATTTACCACATCCACGACGGCGGCATCGCCAACCACAGCACGCTCTACCCCCATCCCTTTATCCGTCCCATGCGCCAAAGCAAAAATTTCCGCGAAAACCTATTCGGCGCGATGCACAGCCGCATCCTGCTGGACTTCAAAAACCCCGACCACAAAGGCATGTCGTTTCGCCCGTTTGAAGCGCTGGGCTACCGCAAAAAACTCATCACCACCAACCCCGAAACCGCCAAATACGACTTCTACCACCCCAACAACATCTTTATCTGGGACGGCGAAACGTTTGACGGCTTAGACGAATTCATCGCCGCGCCCTATCAGGAAATCAACCCCGCCATCCGCGAAAAATACAGCTTCGGCAACTGGATACGCTATATGCTGGATATTGAACCGCATCAGAAAATCACCCTTCCCAACAGCAAACCATGAATACAAAACCCAAAATTATTCTCGCCATGCCGGCCGATGTAGAAATTTATCGCTTGGTGGAACGCAACCTTGCGCATTATGGCTTTGAAGTCATCTATTTAAATTTAGCCCGGCAAAGCGGCAAGTTCCGTTATCCCTCGCTATGGATGCGGTTAAAAGCCAAATTTCACAAAATTATCTTGCGCGATAAAAATCGTTTTAAAGAACAATTAAAACAGCAAGTTTTCAAAGCCAATTTTTTAAACTACATTCGCGATATAGGCAAAGTTGATTACGCACTGTTTATCCGTGCCGATTTGTACGACCAAGACACAATAGAAGCGGTAAAAAATAACGTGCAAAAAAGCATGGTCGCCTACCAATGGGACGGCATGGAGCGTTTTCCCGCCATTTGGCAGCGCACCGAATTTTTTGACCGCTTTTTTGTGTTTGACACCGCCGATTGGCAAAACACCCCCCACTTTTTGCCCACCACCAATTTCTATTTTGATTGCCTAGCCTTTCCGCCCAACGAGCCGCAATACGATTGCTATTTTGTGGGCGCACATTCAGCCGAGCGCGTGGCAATGATTACCCATTTTGTGAATTTTGCGGAACAGAACGGCTTGAAATTGGATTTCAGCATTGCGCCCACATCGCATCAAGAAAAAGAACAGTTTCGTGAACATTATCCCAGCCCATCCATCAAGCTGTTGGCAATCGGGAAAACATTTTTAGAAAATTTAACGGCATTGCAAGATAGCCGCATGGTGTTGGATTTCTTAAACCCCATTCACAACGGCTTATCGTTTCGCCCGTTTGAAGCGATGATTTATCGCAAAAAGCTGATTACCACCAATCCCAAAATCAAGCTGTATGATTTTTATCGCCCCGAGAATATTTTTGTGTGGGACGGCATGCATTTTGATGACATGCTGGAATGGATGCAGCAACCGTATCAGCCGTTGCCCGACGATATTGTGCAAAAATACAGCTTCGGCAACTGGATACACTATATGCTGGATATTGAACCGCATCAGAAAATCACGCTGCCCAAGCCATAATAGCAAGCAAATCCAAATAGGCAGCCTGAAACCCTTGTTTGCACCTTTTCAATGGTGCAGAAACCTATTTTAGTTTCGCAACTCCGCTTCGCGACACAGGCTGCCTCCGTTTTCCAACCAACCATAAGGACTTCCCCATGACTACATCACTTGCAGGAAAAATCGCCCTCGTAACAGGCGCGTCGCGCGGCATCGGCGCGGCGATTGCCGACACCCTCGCCCAAGCAGGTGCCACCGTTATCGGCACCGCCACCAGCGAAAGCGGCGCAAGCGCCATTGCCCAACGCCTCGCCCCGTGGAACGGCACAGGGCGCACGCTCAACGCCGCCACGCCCGACAGCGTGGAAGCGCTGATTGCCGACGTGGAAAAAGAATTCGGCAAACTGGATATTTTGGTGAACAACGCGGGCATCACGCGCGACAACCTGTTGATGCGCATGAAAGAAGAAGAATGGGACGAGATTATGAACGTGAACCTCAAATCCGTTTATCGCGCGTCCAAAGCCGTGTTGCGCGGCATGATGAAACAACGCGCGGGGCGCATCATCACCATCACCTCCGTGGTCGGCACGATGGGCAACGCGGGGCAAACCAACTACGCCGCCGCCAAAGCCGCCCTGCAAGGGTTTAGCAAATCGCTGGCGCGCGAAGTGGGCAGCCGTGGCATCACGGTAAACTGCGTTGCCCCTGGCTTTATTGACACCGACATGACCCGCGCCCTGCCCGAAGAAACGCGCAAGGCGTTTGAAGCGCAAACCGCGCTCGGCTGCTTTGGCACGCCGCAAGACATCGCCGATGCCGTGCTGTTTTTGGCTTCCGACCAAGCGCGTTACATCACAGGGCAAACACTGCACGTAAACGGCGGGATGCTGATGCCTTAATAACGCCATGATTTGAGACAAAAAAGCTAATCATTGCCCCAGCGCATCTCTACAATGCCCACCGTTTTCAGGCTGCCTTTGGCTAACCCAATAGGCAGCCTGAAAATCCTATTCCCGCCATCTGCGCGGGTTTATCCCACTTTTTAACCGAAAGGAATTGCCATGAAAAAACTGCTCAACCTTGCGCTGATTGCCGCCGCCATCGCTGCACCCCTCGCCAGCCAAGCCGCGCCTGCCAAAAAAGCTGCCCACGCCAAAAAAGCCGCGCCGATGAAAAAAGCCACTGCCGCCGCAACGGCCGCCACCGCCGCGCAGCAACCCGCCCGCGCCCAAGGCGTGTGGATTGACGTGCGCTCGCCCGAAGAATTTAACGAAGGACATTTGCAAGGCGCGGTGAATGTGCCACACGAGCAAATCGCCAGCCAAATTGCCCGCATCAGCCCCGACAAAAACGCCCCTGTAAACCTGTATTGCCGCTCGGGGCGACGCGCCGAAGTTGCGTTGCAAGAGTTGAAAAAATTGGGCTACACCAACGTAACCAACCACGGCGGTTATCAAGATTTGCTGAACAAAGGCGTGAAATAAGCCACGCGATAGAGGCAGCCTTGCCCCTTTGTCCAAATCTTGGATTTGGAAACAAAGGGGTATGCCGCAGCGCAACGCGCAAGGTAGAAAATGCTTACACTCGTTTTCAGGCTGCCCACACAAGGAACAACCATGCTAAACAAAATCACCACCGCTGCCCTGCTCGCGGGCGCGCTGTCTGCCTGCCACTCCGCGCCCATGGTGGGCAACGATGCCGATGCGCACGGCTGCCGCGCCAGCGCGGGCGAAACCTTTTCGCGGTTGCAACAGCGTTGCGTGCGCGTGTTTGATGTGGCGGATATTCGTTTGCCCGACCCCGAAAACGCCACCTTGGCGGTGTATGCTATTGTGTCGGGCGACCGCCAAACGGCGGAATTGTTTTGGGCGAAGCTGCCGCAGCCGATTCTGATGGATGCGGCAAAAGGCGGCTATGTGTCCCGAGACGGCAAGATTTGGCTGATTCACCATCTGGATAACCAATGGCTGCTGCGGCAAAGATAGCCCGCTGCACACAACGCCCCACAAGATTTCAGGCTGCCTTAACGCGATGTAGGGCAGCCTGAAATCTTGGTAGGTTGATTAAAATATTTTCAGGCTGCCTCATCCTACGCGGTTGAGGCAGCCTGAAACGCAGTGCACGGATTAGCCGAAGAACGCCATCATGCGGTCTAGGATGGCGGCGTTAATCAAGTCGATGAAGAACGCGCCCACCAGCGGCACAATCAAAAACGCTTTGTGCGACGGGCCAAACGTGCCCGTTACCGACTGCATGTTGGCAACGGCGGTGGGCGTTGCGCCCAGCCCGAAGCCGCAATGCCCTGCGGCCAGAATGGCGGCATCGTAGTCTTTGCCCATAAAGCGGAAGGTTACGAAGTAGGCATAGAAAATCATCACCACGGTTTGCACCAGCAGGATAATCATCATCGGGCCTGCCATGCCCGCCAGCTGCCAGAGCTTCATGCTCATCAACGCCATGGCAAGGAACAAGCTCAGCGAAGCGTTGCCGAATACATCGATAGCGCGGTCAAACATATTGAAGCGGAAAATGCCGGTAAGCGCGTTGCGCAGAATCACGCCAAAGCCCAATGCCCACACAAATTGCGGCAGTTTGAAATCGGGGGCGACTTCTTTCATGTAGCCCACCATAAACGATGAGAACGCAAGGCAGGCGGCGAACAACGCCATCGTTTCCACGGCGGATTCGGCGGTAATCAGGCGACGGCGATGGGCTTTTTCAAAGGTTTTGTCGTCGTAGCTGTCGCTGCTGTTGTCGTCATCGCTGGTTTCGGCAATCGGCTGGCGGCCCATTTTGTTCACCAAGCGACGGGCAACGGGGCCGCCAATCAATCCACCCGACACCAAGCCGTAAGTGGCGGAAACCATTGCCATTTCTACCGCGCCTTGGATGCCGTATTTGGTGGCAAGCGTATCGCCGTAGGCTGCGCCTGTGCCGTGTCCGCCTGTGAGCGTAATCGAGCCTGTAATCAAGCCGATGAGCGGGTTTTGCCCCAGCGCGGTTGCCAAGCCGATGCCAACGAAGTTTTGCACCAGAATAAAGATGCTCACGATAATCAGAAAGGCAACCAGCGGGAAACCGCCTTGTTTGAGGCGGGAAAAGTCGGCGGATAAGCCGATGGACGAGAAAAACACCAGCATAAAGGTGGATTGTAATGATGCTTCAAAAGTGAAGGTGACGCCGGTGGTGTAATACAAGGTGGTAAACACAGCGGCCACCAGCAGACCGCCGACCACGGGGGCTGGGATATTGAAGTCTCTGAAAAATTTAACTTTTTGTACGATTAAACGCCCTATCAGCAACACGATGGTGGCGGCGATTAGAGTGTAATAAGCGTTGAGTTGGATGGGTTCCATAATGCTCCCTCTTATTATATGTGGTTGGACGCTGCGTTTTGGCGGCGCTTAGGCAGCCTGAAACGCATAGGAAAGGCGAAATAATAGGCGGTTTGTTAAAATTTGTCAAAATATGCGAAGAATGGTTTATTGCGAGGCTTGTTTGATTACGCCGTGCGGGGGCTAAATTTTAGCGTTTTGTTCTTTGATTACAGGACGGCAAAGCGAAATTTGATGAAATCGGCGGGATTTTTGGTTGAAAAACGCTGTTTCGCGCGGATAAGGGCAGCCTGAAAACGCAAGGCGGCGGTGTTCTTATGATGGGTTTGCTTTTCAGGCTGCCGCAGCAAACGCACCCTATTTTGCTGCGTTTTAAAACCGGTTTTTGAGTTCGCGCAGGGCAACGAAATAATCTTCGTCGCTGTCGTATGTTTGCTGAGTAAGCTGGCGGATGCGTTGTTGCACGGCGGGCAGGTGCACGCGCAAAAAGGGATTGATTTGCTTTTCGTGAGCGAGGGTTACGGGCAGGCTGGGGATGGTTTGGGCGCGTTGTTGCGCGGCGAGGATATGGGGATTGTCGGGTTCTATGTGGGCGGCGAAGCGTAGGTTGGCGGCGGTGTATTCGTGCGCGGGGTAGAGTTGGGTGGCATCAGGCAGCCTGAAAATGCGTTGCAGGCTGTGGTACAGCCATTGCGGGCGGCTGTCGGGGAACACGCGCCCGCAGCCTGCGGAAAACAGGGTGTCGCCGGTGAACAGGTGTTGGTTGTTGAGCAGATAGCAGCGGTGGCGGGCGGTGTGCCCTGCGGTGTGCCACACGGTGGCGCGGTGGTTTTGCCATGCGATGCTGTCGCCCTCGCGCACAATGTGGGTGGCTTGAGGGATGTCTTCCGCGCCGTAAACAAGGCAGCCTGAAAAGTGTTGTTTCAGCTCGGCGATGCCTGCGGTGTGGTCGCCGTGGGCGTGGGTTATCCAGATTTGGGCAAGGGTTAAGCCGTGCGCGTGCAGATAATCCAGCACGGGGGCGGCTTCGCCGGGGTCGATGCAGACGGCTTGGTCGTGTTGCCGGATGAGCCAGATGTAGTTGTCGGTGTAGGCGGGAATGGGTGTAATGGTTGGGGTGATGGTGAGCATGGTGGGATTGGAATGGGCTAAGGTTCGTATATGACTAGGGTATGCTGTTCGCCTGCTAGTTCTTCGTCGATGATTGGGGCGATGGTTGCCCAGTCGCCGCGCGCCAAGCCTGCGCCGATTTTGGGATAACCGATGCGCTTGCCTGCAAATTGTGCTTTCACTTGGCGCATGGCGGCGCGGATGGCGGCATAGTCTGCCAGCACGCCGCTGCCGCACCAGTTGTCTTGCGTGTAGGCGTTCACAATTATCAGCTCGCGCCCGTTGCAATCTACCGTTGCGCTGCTGATTTGCCCGAGTTTGCTTGCGCCTTTGGACGTGGCGCAATCGGCGGCGTAGGCGGCGGGGAAGTGGGTTTTGATTTGCTTGGCGATGCCTGCGCCCATGGTGTGTTGGCAGTTGCAGCCGTGGATGATGACATCAAATTCGCCTGCGAGGGCAAGGGCGATTAGGTCGCCTGAACGGGTTTGCATGGTGGGGCTCCTTGGGGAGGCAGCCTGAAAATGGGGGTAGAGGTTTCAGGCTGCCTTTGCGGTGGGCAAAGTGGGTTGGCGGGGGGCTTTGCTGATGTTTTTTGCGTGGTTTATGGAATGGGATTGGACGATGAGCCGTTGCGCTATTTGGGCGGTGTTCAATGACGTTTAAGGCTGAAATCTTTGCAAAATCTATGCCCGATGGGGCGTTGGCGGTTTGCCGATGTTGCTGACTAGTGAAAGCCCTGTTGAATCCGCTATTTGGCGACGAACCGTCGCTGCTCCATTTTGAGTTTCAGGCTGCCTCTATTTAACAGCGTAGGTGTGATGGGGGGCACTACGCATCATTAAACATGGCTGCGGGCGGGCATTGCGCCTATGTTGAGGCAGTCTGAAACGTTGTTTAGCGCGGTTAAAAGGATTGATCGCTGCGCCATACTATTCGCCACGCCAAACGGTGTTTTCAGGCTGCCTCTATTCCACCCATGCGCGGCGCGGCGGGCGTGTTATTCCGCTTCGTTCAACAGCCAATATTGCAAGGCAATCAAAGTTTTGCCGTCTTTAAACGCGCCCTCGGCGAGCAGGCTGCGGATTTGCGCGCGGCTGTAAAGCTCGGTTTCCACCAGTTCGTCTTCGTCGGGTTGCAGGCTGCTGGTGGGCGTGATGTTGCGGGCGCGGTAGAGGTGCAGCACTTCGTCGCAGAAGCCAGGTGCGCTGAAAAAGTCTAGGATTTTTTCCACGCGCTCGGCGGTGTAAGGGGTTTCTTCGCCCAGTTCGCGCAGGGCGCACGCGGCGGGGTCTTCGCCTTCGTCCAGCTTGCCGGCGGGGATTTCCAGCGTGACTTGGTTGGCGGCGTATCGCCATTGGCGCACGAGCACCACGCGGTTATCGGGCGTAGTGGCGAGAATGCAGGCGGCACCGGGGTGGCGCACAACGATGCGGGTGTGCACGTTGCCGTTGGGCAGCCGCACTTGGTCGCGGTTGATTTTGAGGAAGCTGCTGTGGTCAATCGGGATGCTGCTGATGGGGGTTTCGGTGAGGTTCATGGTTGTTCCTTTGGGGTGATTGGGGCAGCCTGAAATGCTGGGGCTGTGGGGCGTGGGTGTGGCGGCAAGACGCCACGTTCTGTTTGCGGCTGACAAGGCAGCCTGAAATCTTTGCAAAACGCACAACCGATGGAGCGTCGGCAGCCCGCCGACATTTTTTAATCAATCAAGTCCTGTCGGATAAAGCATTTGGCGACGAGCCATTGCCGCTGCATTTTGGATTTCAGGCTGCCTCAGGGCTTGCGCAAAGGTGGCAGCCTGAAAACGTTTCAGCAAACAACATCAATAGGCACGCTATTGAACGTTGCTAAACGGTGCGTGAACAAGTTTACACGCCCTACTATTGAGGCAGCCTGAAAACGGTATGACCGTAACCAAAAGGCAGCCTGAAATCAGATTGAGCTTAACACGCCTCACCCACTTGCACGCCGCTAGCGATGTCTTGCGGCGTGGCAAGTTGGGTGGCGAGCCGTTGGGCAGCCTGAAACTCGGCGGTTTGCATCGTGGCTTGGGCTTGCTCGGGCGTTTGGCTGGCGGCCATGTTTTGCCAACGCGCGGCAAGGTGGGGATTTTCAGGCTGCGTGAAGTCGGCGCGTAGCTCGTCCACTAAATCGGGGCGGTTGCACACAAGGGCGATGTCGCAGCCTGCGGCAAAGGCGAGTTGGCAGCGTTGGCTAATGCTGCCCGCGCTGACTGCGCCTTCCATCGTCATGTCGTCGGAGAAAATCACGCCGTTAAAGCCCAGTTGGCGGCGTAGCACGGTTTGCAGCCAATGCGCGGAGAAGCCTGCGGGCTGGGGGTCTATATTTTGATAGACAACGTGGGCGGGCATCACGGCTGCCATGCCTTGCGCGGCAAGGGCGGCAAAGGGGGCGAGGTCGGGTTGCAGCTGGGCCCATGTGCGGCTGTCGCGCGGCAGCGTGAGGTGGCTGTCGCCTGATACGAAGCCGTGGCCGGGGAAATGTTTGCCGCAGGTTTTCATGCCGCCGCGGTTTAAGCCGCGTTGCAGCGCGAGGGCAAGGGCGGTAACGATTTCAGGCTGCCTATGCAGGCTGCGGTTGCCAATCACGGGGCAGCGTTCCCAATCCAAATCCAGCACGGGGGTAAACGATAAATCTATGCCGGAGGCGACAAGTTCGGTGGCGAGTACCCAGCCGATTTGCTCGGCGGCAGCTTGGGCGGCGGCGGGGCTTTGCGCGTCCCACATCTCGCCGAGGGTGCGCATGGCGGGCAGGCGGGTGAAGCCTTGGATAAAGCGTTGCACGCGCCCGCCTTCGTGGTCCACGGCGATAATCAGCTCGGGCTGGCGCAGGGCTTTGATTTGGCGGCACAGCTCGGCGAGCTGGCTGGGGTTTTGGTAATTGCGGCGAAATAGGATGATGCCGCCGATGGCGGGGTCTAGCAGGCGTTGGCGGTCGTCGTCGCTGAGCGTGTGGGCGGCGATGTCTGCCATGATGGCGCCGCGGGGGAGGTGTGGGGGCATGGGTGGGGCTTTCGGCTAGGGTTTTTCGGATAGATTTTTGCGGCGGAGGGGCGGGGGGCGGTTTTCAGGCTGCCTGAATGGGCGTTTATGGCGGGCATTGGGCGCTTGGTTGATTTTGGCAACTGCGTTTTAGGGTGCCTTTTAGCGCAACGTAAAAGGCAGCCTGAAACCCAGTTCAACGCAATCAAACCAATCAAGCAGCGTCGGCTTGTTTTGCCGACGGGGGCGTTGAACAGGTTGCACGCCTAGCCCAAAACTGTCGGCGAGCCGCCGCTGCTCCGTTGTTAGCCGCGCCAGCCGCCGTTTCAGGCTGCCTCAATCGGCTTCACTTTGCTGAACAAGCGATAAAAATTCGCCGTGGTTGCCGCTGCGATGTTTTCCAGCGTGTCGCCGCGCAGTTGGGCGAGAAATTCGGCGGTGTGGCGCACATAGGCGGGCTGGTTTTGCTTGCCGCGATAGGGCACAGGCGCAAGATAGGGCGAATCGGTTTCCACCAAAATGCGATCCAGCGGGCAATATTGCGCGGCAGCTTGGATAGCTTTGGCGTTCTTAAACGTGAGTATGCCCGAAAACGAAATGTAGCCGCCCATATCCAGCACGGCTTGGGCAAAGGCGGTGTCTTCGGTAAAACAATGAATCAGGATTTTTTCGGCTTGCGTCTCGCGCAGAATGCGCAGCGTGTCGGCGGCGGCATCGCGCGTGTGCACAATCAGCGGCACTTGCGCGCGCTTGGCCGCCTGAATATGGGTGATAAAACGGTTGTGCTGCCACGCCAAATCGCCGCTGCACCAGTGGTAGTCCAGCCCCGTTTCGCCGATGCCGACCACTTTGGGATGCGTGGCGTGTTGCATCAATTCGTCTTCGGAAAACTCGGCGGCGGTTTCGCTATCGGGATGCACGCCCACGCTGGCGTAGATGTTGTCGTGCGTCTCGGCAAGCGCGAACACTTCGGCAAAGGTTTCGCGGCTCACACTGATGGCAAGGGCTTGGGCAACTTGGTTTTGCGCCATGTTCGCCAACAGCTCGGGGATGCGGTCGGCAAAGTCAGGGAAATTGATGTGGCAATGGGAATCTATCAGGTGCATGGTGTTTGGAATGATGGGAAAGTTTGCGCTGCGCTGAACTGTTGGGGTTGAGGCAGCCTGAAAAGGGGGAAGCCTAGTGTTGGTAACCACAAGGCGCGGGCGGTTGGGCTACACCAGCGTGGTACGCGGCGCAACGCGTGTGCGGGCGGATAAAGCAGTAGGTTGAGGCAGCCTGAAACCATGTTGGCGCAATCCACATAATTTTCAGGCTGCCTATTGATTGCATGGGCAGCCTGAAAATCTGTTTTACATCGTATAAGTGGGGCGTTCGTTGTGCAGCAAGCCTGTTAATATGTTTTCAAACAAGGTTTTGGCTTTTAAGCCCGATTCGTCCGAGCCAAACGCCAAGCCCACGCCTTTGGGGCGACCGCTGCCGCTGGGGTTGGCGTTAATCCAGCAAACATTGGTTTTAATAAACAATTTTTCGGTTTTGGCGGGACCCACCAATTCCAACACCAGCAGCACTTCTTCACCCATGTGGAATTTATCATTGCTGGGTATAAACACGCCGCCGTATTCTAGAAACGACATATAGCTGGCGTAGATAATGGGTTTACTTTCCAAGCGCAGTTGCAGTATGCGCCCCGGCGCGCCTTGCGTTGCGGCGGGTTGGATAGAGGGTTGTGGAGCTGAACTCATGGTATTTCCTTAATCTGATTAACTTTTTTTGAGCGTGGCGGCAAGATAGTCGCACAGCAAAAATTCGGCTTGCATTTTAACATTTAAACTATGATAACCGTAAGGGTGCAGGCGTTTGACGCTGCCTGAAAGGGCGAAAAGTGTGGCGGGATTGGTTTTGGCGGCGATTTGCGCGATGGGCGTTTTGTGTTGCGGATAATACAGCGGCGCGATGTTTTGCTGCGCCAGCGCAAGGTCTATCAGCCATTTTTGCAGCCAATCCAGCAAAAAAGCGAGCGGAAACTTGTGTTTGTCGTATTCTGCGGCGTAGTCCAAAATCGCTAGCAGGCGCGGCGCGGCAAGCAGTGCAAGCAATTTTTGCCGCAGCGCGTCTTGCTCGGGCGCGTGGGCAAACAACGGCGCGCCGCTATGAAACGCCAACAGGTTTTCAGGCTGCTCAATCTGTTGCCCGCGCAAATAATCCAGCGCCACTTCTTGGCCGGGCGCGGGCAGCAGCATTTGGCGACAACGGCTTTTGATGGTGGGCAACAGTTGGTCGCGGTTGTGGGTAACCAGCAGGAAAATCACCGCTTCGGGCGGCTCTTCTAGCATTTTGAGCAGCGCGTTTGCTGCTTGGATATTCATGCTTTCGGCGGGGTTAATCAGCACCACGCGCCGTCCGCCGCGGATGGACGATTGCGTGAGCGGCTCCAAAATGGCGCGCACGGCGTCAATCTTGATTTGCAACAGCTTGCGGCTGCCTGTGTCGTTTTCAGGCTGCTCGGGTTGCAGAGCGTAAAAATCGGGGTGCGTGCCTTGCAAAAACAGGTGGCAAGACGGGCATTGCCCGCACGCTTGGTGCTGCTCGCGGGGCGTTTCGCACAGCAGGGCTTGGGCGAAATGCCGTGCAAACGCAGTTTTGCCTGTGCCTGCTTTGCCGGTGAACAGCCATGCATTGGGCTGGTTTTGCCAATGCTGCGTGAGTTGTTGCCATGCGGTTTCGTGCCATGGGTAAATCATTTTCAGGCTGCCTTATGCTTTGCGCGCGGTGATTTGGTCAGACAGCGGCACTTCGTGCGGGTTGATGCGCGCGTTGTCTTCCTGCCCCAGATGCACCAGTTTTCGCAGTTTGGTCATATAGTTATTCACATCCAGCCCGCGGTTGAACCGCTGCGCTTCCCATAGCGTTTCCGCCAGCGCGTCCATCATTTCGTGCTCGGCGGCCACCCAGTTGTCGCGGTGTTTGGCGCACAGCGTTTCGTGTATGGCGCGTATGCCGAAGGGTTGGTCTATGCCGACTTGCTCTTGTATGGACAGGTGCATGGACAGGTGCAAAAAGGGATTGGTTTCGCCTTGCTCGGGTGTCCAGTTGTGGTCTAGGTATTGTTCAATGTTTTCAAGATAATGGGCGTATTCGGGGTGGGCTTCAATAATCCGCAGGGCTTTTTGTTGCAGCGCGTCCAGTTGCAGCGGGGCGAAGCGGTGTTGCCAAACGTGGGCGAAAAAGCGGCGCACGTCGTGGGTGTTTACGTTGTACATTTGTGTTTCCTTTTGATGAATGGGCGGCATTATAAAGGGTGTTGGGCGGTTTAGCTTTGCGGAAACTTGTAAACACGTTTTCAGGCTGAAACCTTTGCAAAACCTGTAACCGGTGGAGCGTCGGCGACTCGCCGACATTTTGAAAAATTAGTAATGCTATGTTTAATAAGCAATTTGGCGACGAGCTGTCGCAGCTCCATTTTAGGTTTCAGGCTGTTGTTGGGGGTTTTGCAAAGGTTTCAGGCTGCCTTAGGCGAAACGAATGCCGAAGGCAGCCTGAAAATAAAAAACCATGCGCCAAAACGCTTTTCAGGCTGCCCCAATCATTCAAGGCAGCCTGAAAATCCATTTAGACTAAAAACATTCATCGCCAAATTTGGCAAACAGTTTCGGGCAAATGCGTTTCATGCTTTCGGGGTCGTCGTCGCTCCATGCAAATTCAATTTCGGGATAGGTAAACGCATTATCCAAATATTCGCTCATTTCGCTGCCCGTTTTTTCTTCAAACGCTTCATGCGCCGCGTAGCCAAAGTCTTCAAATTCGTAGTAATCGCTGTCTGCGCTTACAAACGGATAATCCGCCAAGCTGTCGGGGTTCGCCAAGGCAGCCTGAAAAACCGCTTCGCCGCGCGCGATGCCAGCCAATAGCGGAAATAATCAAAGCCGTCGTCTGAGCAGCCGCCGTTCATCAAATACGCCGCGCACCACAAATCCTGTCGATACGAAGCAAAATGCAGTTGGTCAAAACGGTTTTCAAAGGCGATGATGTCTTGCCAATCCAAAGCCAGCAAGGCGGCTTTTAAGGCGGCAAACTGCGCCTCTTGCTGCTCGGCGATGTCGTCGCTTTCGGCTTGGGCAACGGCAAGCGATTGGCTGATGATTTGCCAGAAGCAGGCTTCGTCCATTAAATCGGCAACGGGGTAGAGTCGGCTCATTTTTTTGCTCCTTGAAGCGGGTTAAATTGTTGAGGCAGCCTGAAACCGCTGTTTTGCCGTTTCAGGCTGCCTCAATATCAGTCTTCGTCATCAGAATATTGGCTGGGGTCGTAAGGCTCAAACGGTATCTCGCCCTCGTCCTCAAACTGCACCAGCACGCCCGATTCAAACAGCCAAGCAATCGCCTCGCCCAACGTTGCACCCAAATCGTAAATATTTTCCTCCTCGCGCGGCAGCACATAATAGCGACCCTCAAACCAAATAATCTCGTCGCCGTCCCAAGTGTCTGCCACCACCACCGAGCGCAACACTTACTCCTTGGTGAGCACGTCTGCGCCGTCGTCCCAAAACCAATATTGCGTGATGCGTTCCAGCCATTCGGGCTGCTCTTTCATAATCTGCCCGGGCAGATAAACGCGCAGATACCCGCCCAAACCGCCCTGCCCATAGCGGGTAACTTATTCGCGGTAATCCGCTTCAAACTGCGTGTTCAACGCCG
Organism: Kingella bonacorsii; assembly: GCF_016623605.1. NCBI lineage: Bacteria > Pseudomonadati > Pseudomonadota > Betaproteobacteria > Neisseriales > Neisseriaceae > Kingella > Kingella bonacorsii. The sequence continues at coordinate 40,334 of NZ_JAEHNZ010000003.1, forward strand.
CTTCGCATTGCGCGATTTCGGCGGCGGTTGCCAAGAAAAGCTGGGGCTGCCCGTGTCGGTGTTGGGCGTGATGGGGTAATTGGCGATGCTCATGTTTTTGCTCCTTGTGTTGGGGTGATTGGGTTTAGGCAGCCTGAAACCGCCCTTCGGCATTATAGATGCTTTTCAGGCTGCCTCAAACCGCGTATAATCGCGGCTTCTCATTTGGGGGCGACCTTGGTTTCGACGGGGGTTGCGAAGCAAATGCGGGCATACCGAGTTTTCAGTAACTCGTAAAACACTGAATCTAAATAGTCGCAAACGACGAAACTTACGCTCTGGCTGCTTAATGCCAGGCTGTTGCAGCAGCTCGCCAATGGGCTGTGCGGGGTAAAACCCGCGGCAACATCATTTCATATTGGCTGGTTTCCTGTCGGGTTGCTTGGCAGGGAATAAGATTGAAGGCAACTGGTTTCTTGAAAGCCTGTTGGTCGGCGCGATAGAAATAAGATTCCCAAATCGACACAACTAAGTATGTAGAACGCTTTGTAGAGGACTTTCGGACGGGGGTTCAATTCCCCCCGCCTCCACCAAACACTATTTCCCGGCAATTTTTAACTAACCGCGAGAAAACCACAAACCGCCCATCCATAAGGATTAGGGCGGTTTTTTACAACCTAACGTGTGCTAACCGTTGCTGTCGTGCGCAACATGAATTGGGGATATGTAGCCGTTTCAGGCAGCCTGAAAACATCAAACCCCGTCAATGCCCCGCTTCCCCCTTCTCCCGCCATTCGTTCGGCTGAATCTTCAACGCAAACAACACCGCCAGTCCCGCTACCGCCAGCGCGCACGCCATCGCCCAATGCACGCCGCCGAGCAACGCCTCTTGCGGCGTACCCGCTTGCCCCGCTTTTTCGCCCATGCTGGCGATGCTGACAAAAAATGCCGCGCCCAACGCGCCTGCGATGGGGTTGAGCGTGGTAATCGTGCTGGCGCCGTGCGGGTTCAGCTCGCGCGGCAGAGCGTTCAAGCCGTGCGTTTCGCCGGTGATGCAGGCGGAAGCCGCCAGCGCCATCAGGATAAACAAGCCGCTTAAAATCAAAGTGTTGGTGTGCAAATCCAGCAATGTCCACATGGCGATAATGGACAGCAGCAATATCAACGTGGCGGGCAATATCAGAAACCGCCCGCCTTTTTTGTCCAGCAACACGCCCAAAAACGGCGAGGCAACGGCTTGGGCGATGCTGGCAGGCATCAAAATCAGGCCCGTTGCCGTGCCCGTGAGCAGCAGCACTTGCTGCGTGTACATCGGCATCAAAATCTCCAAGCCCATAAACAGAAAATAGGCGCACACCAAAATCAGCACGGCATAGCGAAACTGCGGATAGGCGAACACGCGCAGGTTCAGCAGCGGCGTTTCCAGCGCAAATTGGCGGCGCACAAAAAACGCGATGATGCCCAGCAACAGCGCCAGCACGCCCAAAAACACGGGCAGCGGCAGATGTTCAAAATGGCTGCTGGCATACACCAGCCCGCCAAAACCGAGCACAGACGCGGCGGCGGAGGGCAGGTCTATTTTCGGGCGCGTAATGTCGCTGAGATTAACGGTCAGGTATTTGTTCACCAAAAACATGGCGACGAGCATAAAGGGAATGGTGAGCCCAAACAGATAATGCCAGCTCAGATAATCCACAATCACGCCCGAAATGGTGGGTCCGATGGCGGGCGCGGCGGTGAACATCATGGTGATGATGCCCATCGCGCTGCCGCGTTTGTGCGGCGGATAGATGGCGAGGATGCCGTTGAACAAAATCGGCACGAACAGCGCGGCGGCAATGGCTTGGAACAGCCGCCCAATCAGCAACGCGGCAAAATTGGGCGCGAGCATGCAAACCAGCGAGCCGATAAGGAACACGGCTTGCGTGATGAGCACCATGCGGCGCGTTTCCATCCATTGGATGAGGCCGGCGGTAATCGGCGTGAACGCGCCCATCACCAGCAAAAAGCCTGTGGTGAGCCATTGCACGGTGGTTTTGTCTATCTGGAAATCCGCCATGATTTTGGTGAGCGCGACGTTGAGCAGGGTGTCGTTGAGGTAGCCGAAAAACGCACCGATAAACAGCGTGAAGATGATGAGCTTGGCGGGGAAATCGGGGTTGTCGCTGTGGTATTGTGCGTGGGCGTTGGCTTGCGGTTCGGGGATGGCGTGAGACATTGTTTTGAATCAATTGGAAAAAGTAAATGATAGGGGATGACGCGGGGCGGGGCAGTCTGAAAACCGTTGTGCAGTTGGGTTCAACTGCGTTTCAGGCTGCCTATTCGTTATACGCATCAACCGGCAGCCTGAAAACCGTTGTGAGGTTTGGCTAGGCTGAAAAGCCTTTGCAAAAGCACTGATGCAGCCTGAAATCTGACATGGAACGGCAACGGTTCGTCGCCCAAACGGCGTGTCGGCGTTAAGCCGGGCTGTGTTGACTGCCGCAATGTCGGCGAGCTGCCGCCGCTTTGTTTTCAGGCTGCCTATTCGTTATACGCATCAACCGGCAGCCTGAAAACAGACGGGGCAAGCGTTTTCAGGCTGCCTCGGGCAACGGAATCGGCGCTTCCATAAAATCGTGTGCCAATTCGGTGCGCGGGAAAACGGCTTGCGCGGCGGCAAGCAGCTCTTGCGCGCGACCGCCTGAAAACTTGGCGCTGATGTGGCTGAGATACAGCGTTTTCACGCGGGCGAGTTTGGCGAGCTCGGCGGCTTGGGCGCAGGTGCTGTGCCCGAAACGGTCGGCGTTGGTGGCTTCGTCGGCGGCAAAGGTGGCTTCGTGCACCAGCGCGTCGGCATCGGCGCAAAAATCGGCAAAGGCAGCCTGAAAACGGGTGTCGCCAAACAATACCACTTCGCGCCCTTTGCGCGGTGGGTTAATAAAATCGTTTCCGTTCAAGGTGTTGCCGTTGGGTAGCGTAACCGTTTCGCCGCGTTTGAGCGCGCCGTATAACGCGCCTTTGGGCACGCCCAACGCTTCCAGCGCATCGGTTTTCAGGCTGCCCGGACGGTCGGCTTCGATGACGCGAAAGCCGAAAGACGGCACGGCGTGGTCCAGCAGGCGGTATTTGACGCGGAAGGCGGCATCGCACGCGATTTCGCCGCCCGCTTCGGATAGTTCCACAAATTCAATCGGATAGCTCAGATAGCTGCGCGACAGGCGCAAGCCCGTTTCCACAAATTCGCGCAAGCCCGCACCGCCGTAGAGCGTGAGCGGGCCGGGCTGTTCGCCCGACAAAAAGGAGCGGCTGCACAGCAAGCCGAGCAGCCCGAAAATATGGTCGCCGTGCAGATGGGTGATGAAGATGCGGCGGATTTTACCGGGGCGGATGCTGGTGCGCAGGATTTGATGCTGCGTGGCTTCGCCGCAGTCAAACAGCCAGATTTCGCCGTTTTCGGGCAGCAGGTTGAGCGCGGTGCAGGAGACGTTGCGCTCGATGGCGGGCGAGCCTGATGATGTGCCGAGGAAGTGTAAGTGCATGATTTTTTGATGTGGGTGGGGTTAAAAGGATAACAGGCAGCCTGAAACGCGGTGCGCTTCGGCGCGGATGCCGTTTTCAGGCTGCCTATGCGGCAAAGAGCTGCAAATCCGCCCGCTCCGCCTGCAAGCCCGCATGATTTTTCATCACGTTTAACAAAAATTCCAGCACCACGCGCGGCGCAAGCAGGGTGCGGTGCGGATATAAGTTGCGGGTGATTTTAGCATTGTTGCGCCCAAAGCAATTGGGCAGGTTCCGCCTGCCGCCATAAAAAGCAAGCCGCCCGTTTTCAGGCTGCCGCAGCGTTTTATGTTATGATTAGCCCAATTTCGTTTTGCAACCCGCAGCCATCGCACATGAAAAAACTATTCATCGGCGGCACAGCAGCCGCCCTTATCGCCGCCGCCGGCATCAGCACCCCCTACTATCTCGGCAACCAAGCCAAACAAAGCCTAGAAACCCAACACCGCATTCTAGCCGACACCTTCTTTTTTGACATCGTATCCCGCCAATACCAAAGCGGCTGGCTAGAATCCACCGAAACCACCGTCTTGCGCTTTCATCCCACCGTGTTAGCCAATCTGGGCAACAACATCCCCGACAACATCCGCGCCGTGCTGGAAAAGCCCATCACCATGATAAACCATGTGCGCCACCAGCCCTTTGCCAACGGCATTGTGCCCGTGCGCGCCGTGGTAGAAACCGAATTTCAATACGACCCCGAAGTCAAAAAAACGCTCACCCGCTTCTTTGGCGAGCAAATCCCCGTTAAGCTGCATAATGTGATTCAGCTCAACGGCAGCGGCACGCTCACCATCGCCGTTGCCCCGTTTGACTACGAAGAACTATCGGGCATCAAAATCAACTGGCAAGGCTTAACAGGCAACATCAATTACCAAAAAGGCTACGCCAGCTACACCACCCAGCTTGCCATGCCCAGCTTTCAAGCCATTCTTGCCGATAAAGGCAGCCTGAAAATAGAAAACCTAACCCTAAACGCCAACAGCTACAACAGCAAAGACGGCAAAACCACACTCGGCTCATCCACCACCAACCTCGCCCATTTTGACGTAGCATGGAACGAGGGCATGGATTACAACATCAAAATCAACGATTTAATCAACACCGTAACCGACCTGCAAATCGGCGCCTTCATCAACCCGCGCGGCACCATCGCCCCCAACAAAATCAGCGTGGACAACCTAAGCTACGCCACCGAAACCAGCGAACCCGAAGCAGGCTACATCAACACCTCAGGCAAATTCAGCTTCGCCAAGCTCAACTACGGCGACACTGCCTACGGTCCTTTAAACATAGACATCGCCGCCAACCACCTGAACGCAGGCAGCCTGAACGCACTCAAAGCCCGCTGGCAACAAATCGCCACCGAAAAACAACTGTCGCCCGAAGAGCAGCAAAAACACATCCTCACTGCCGTGCGCAACGAAGGCGCAGCCCTGTTTACCGACAACCCGCAGCTTGAAATCCGCACATTCAGCTTCACCACGCCCACAGGTCATGTAAACGCCAGTGGCAAGCTCAACTTCAACGGCTTAACCGCCGCTGATTTAAACGACATCAAACCCATGCTCGCCAAAATGCAAGCCGAGCTCAACCTAGACGTGTCGCAAAACATCATCGAAGACTTCGCCATCGCCCAAACGCGCGGGCTGTTTGCCATGGAAAACCCCAACAGCGTACAAGAGCAAAAAGAAGTGGACGACACCATCCGCCTGCTCACCAGCGAAAGCCTGAAAACCATGGTGCAAGATGGCTACATCGCCAGCGAAAACGGCGCCGTCAAAACCCAGCTTATCGTTGCCGACAACAAAATCAAGCTCAACGGCAAGCCGTTCCAACTGCAAGCCAACGAAGACGTGTTTGCCGGCTTGGAAAGCGATGCCAGCGCACCCGCGCAAGCCGATTCCGCATCCGCACCGGCGGCATCCGCCGCATCCGCGCCGCAAGAATAACCGGCATAGCATTTTCAGGCTGCCTATTATGACTGCACACGATAGGCAGCCTGAAAACGGCAAACCCCATTCATAACCCACCCGCAGCCTAACAACCAACACACCTTCAACCCTATTTCAGGCTGCCTCAATATAAAAAGAAAGCCCCACCATGTCCCAACTGCAAAACGACACCTTTATCCGCGCCCTGCTGCGCCAACCCACCGAATACACCCCCATCTGGCTGATGCGCCAAGCAGGGCGTTACCTGCCCGAATACAAAGCCACCCGCGCCTTCGCAGGCGACTTCATGGCGCTGTGCCGCAACAAAGACCTCGCCACCGAAGTCACCCTGCAACCGATAGACCGCTTCAACCTCGATGCCGCCATCCTGTTTTCCGACATCCTCACCGTCCCCGATGCCATGGGGCTGGGCTTGCGCTTTGAAGCAGGCGAAGGCCCCAAATTTGAATGCCCGCTGCAACACGAGCAAGACATAGAACTGCTCGCCGTGCCCGATATGGACAAGCTCAACTATGTGTTTGAAGCCGTCGCCGGCATCCGCAAAGCCCTGAACGGGCGCGTGCCGCTAATCGGCTTTTCAGGCAGCCCTTTCACCCTCGCCTGCTACATGATAGAAGGCAGCGGCAGCCGCGACTGGCGCACCGTCAAAACCATGCTCTACACCCGCCCCGACCTGCTGCACCGCGTGTTAGACATCAACGCCCAAGCCGTTACCCAATACCTCAACCAGCAAATAGAACACGGTGCGCAAGCCGTGCAAATCTTCGACACATGGGGCGGCACGCTCTCGCACGAAGCCTTCCAAACATTCAGCCTGCACTACATCAAACAAATCATCGGCAGCCTGAAACGCAACCACAACGGCGCCACCGTCCCCGTTATCGTGTTCACCAAAGGCGGCGGACAATGGCTAGAACAGCTTGCCAACAGCGGCGCCGATGCCATCGGGCTAGATTGGACAACCGACATCGCCCAAGCCCGCGCCCGCGTAAACGACCAAGTCGCCCTGCAAGGCAACCTAGACCCGCTCGCCCTGTTCGGCACGCCCAAAACCATCTGCACCGAAGCCGCCCACATCCTGGCCGGCTACGGACACGGACACGGACACGTCTTCAACCTCGGGCACGGCATCAACCAACACACCCCGCCCGAACACGTTGAAATCCTCGTGGAAACCGTGCACGAACTCTCCCGCCAATATCACCAATAAACCCATTTCAGGCTGCCTACTGCATCGCAACACCAGTAGGCAGCCTGAAACGCAGTTCGGTAGCCCGAAACCAACCCGCCGCCCCGCCCTTGCTTTTTAACCAAACCTAACTAAAATACACACATTCCAAACAAAAGGCAGCCTGAAAATGCCCGCGCGCTACACCGTATTCGGCAACCCCATCGCCCACAGCCAGTCCCCGCAAATCCACCAGCTTTTCGCCGCCCAAGAAGGCGCGGTCATCGAATACACCCGCACGCTCGTGCCCGACAGTCCCAATGATTTTCAGGCTGCCGTCAAACAATTTTTCCGCCACGGCGGGCAAGGCGCAAACGTAACGCTGCCGTTCAAGCAACACGCCTACGAACTCGCCGACCAATGCACCACACGCGCCCATGACGCAGGCGCAGTCAACACCCTGATGCGCCAACCCGACGGCACGCTGCTGGGCGACAACACCGACGGCATCGGCTTGATGCGCGATTTAAACGAAAACCTGCGCGTGGATTTGGCCGGCAAGCGCGTGCTGGTTTTGGGCGCGGGCGGCGCGGCACGCGGCATTCTCACCCCCCTCTTGGATGCCAAGCCCGCCGAAGTCGTTATCGCCAACCGCACCTTTGCCAAAGCGCAGGCATTAGCCCGAACCTTCGTTTTTGAAGTCAACGCGCAGCCGCTGAGCGCGCTTTCAGGCGGCGGTTTTGACGTGATTTTCAACGCCACATCGGGCAGCGTGTCGGGCGACGTGCCCGATATTCCGCCCCAAGCGTTTTCAGGCTGCCTTTTGGCTTACGATTTGTTCTACGCCGCCCAGCCCACCCCATTCCTTGCCCACGCCGCCCAACACGGCGCAGCCCAAACCGCCGACGGCTTAGGCATGCTGGTTGGGCAAGCCGCCGCCGCCTATCAACTCTGGCGCGGCTACACCCCCAACATCGCCCCCGTTATCGCCGCCCTGCGCGCCAAACTCACCGCATGAAAACATTCAAATGGCTCATCGCCGCCCCCATTCTCGCTTTCATCCTGTTTAACGTGTACGCCTACGGCAACATCATCAGCTACCGCGCGCTCGCCCCCCACCACACCGCGTTTATGAATATGCGGATGAGCGAAATCGCGCAAGAAAAACCGCAAGTTGCCCTGAGCTACCAATGGGTGCCTTATAACCAAATCGCCGAAAACCTCAAAAAAGCCCTGATTGCCTCCGAAGATGCCAACTTCGCCGAACACGACGGCTTCGATTGGAACGGCATCAAAAACGCCATCAAGAAAAACGAAAAAAGCGGCAAAATCAAAGCAGGCGGCTCCACCATCAGCCAGCAGCTCGCCAAAAATCTGTTTCTCAACGAAAGCCGCAGCTATTGGCGCAAAGCCGAAGAAGCCGCGCTCACCGCCATGCTGGAAGCCACCACCGATAAAGACCGCATCTACACGCTGTATTTAAACGTAATCGAATGGGGCTACGGCGTGTACGGCGCAGAAGCCGCCAGCCAATATTTCTACCGGCAGCCCGCCGCCCAACTCAGCAAAATTCAGGCTGCCCAACTCGCCGCCCGCGTGCCCAAACCGCTGTTTTACATCGACCACCCCAACGACAAAAGTCTGCGCCACAAAACCAACATCATCCTGCGGCGCATGGGGTCGGCAACCTTGCCCGAATAACCGCCGCCCACAGGCAGCCTGAAACCCAATCGAGCCAAACCGCAAATCCCTTTTCAGGCTGCTGCAAACCCCTGATGCAGCCTGAAACAAAGTTCAGCGAAGCCAAAACCCTTTTTTCCCAACCCTAAAAGGAAACAACCCATGTCCCCCAAAAAGCTCACCCTCTCTCTACTGCTTACCGCCAGCCTCGCCGCCCACGCGTATGAGAAAGACAAAACCTACCGCTTCACCGTGCTGCACAGCAACGACACGCACGGGCGCTTCTGGAAAAACGACAAAGGCGAATACGGCTTCTCCGTGCTCAAAACCGCCATCGACAACGTGCGCAAAGAAGTGGAAGCCCAAGGCGGCACCGTTATCCTACTGCATGCCGGCGACTTCAACACCGGCGTGCCCGAATCCGACCTGCAAAACGCCAAGCCCGACATCGAAGGGCTGAACGCCATGAAATTCGATGCCCTTGCGCTGGGCAACCACGAATTCGACAACCCCTTGCAGCTGCTGGACAAACAAGAACGCTGGGCAAAATTCCCCTTCTTGTCTGCCAACGTGCGCTATAAAAACGGCAAATATCTGGTGAAACCCTACACCATCATCAAACGCGGCGGCTTGAAATTCGCCGTGGTCGGGCTCACCACCGAAGACACCGCCAAGCTCGGCAACCCCGAATACTTGGGCAACGTTACCTTCCAGCCCGTGATTGAAGCCGCGCGCGACATACTGCCCCAAGTCAACAAAGCCCAACCCGACGTGCGCATCGCGCTCACCCACATCGGCTACTACAACGACGGCAAACACGGACACAGCGCCCCCGGCGACGTAACCCTTGCCCGCAGCCTGCCCGCCAAATCGTTTGACATGATTATCGGCGGACACTCGCACACCCCCGTTTGCATCAACGAAGACGGCAGCCTGAAAACGCCTTATGTGCCCAACACCCCCTGCCGCCCCGACGTGCAAAACGGCACGCCCATCATGCAAGCGTATGAGTGGGGCAAATTCCTCGGTCGCGCCGACTTTGAATTCAAAAACGGCGAAACCAAACTGGTCAGCTACCAACTCATCCCCTCCAACCTGAAACGCAAAGACGGCAGCTTCTACACCAGCGAAATCCCCGCCGACCCCAAACTGCAAGCGCATCTGAAAAAATACCAAGATGAAGGCGACAGAAAACTGAACATCAAAGTGGGCGAAACCACCGCCGCATTCGACGGCACGCGCGAGCTGGTCCGCAGCCAACAAATGCCCATCGGGCAACTGATTAACCGCGCCCAGCTAGAACGCACCCAAGCCGACTTCTCGCTGATGCAGGGCGGCGGCATCCGCGACACCATCCCCGCAGGCACCATCACCTACAAAACCGTGCTGAAAGTGCAACCGTTTGGCAACTTGCTGAGCGTGGTGCCGCTATCGGGCAAAGAAACCTTTGACTACCTGCAAGAAATCGTCTTCAAAGACAAAGGCTCGGGCGGCTATCCGCATCTGGCAGGCGTAACCCTGACCTACTGCCCCGCCAGCAAAACCATCGCCAACGTGAAAATCAAAGGCAAACCGCTAGACCCGAACCAAACCTACCGCTTCGTGCTGCCTGACTACATCGCGGCAGGCGGCGACGGCTATCCCGTGCTGAAAAACCACACAGGCTTTATGAAAACAGGCTTCGTTGATGCCGACACCACCAAAGTCTATTTCAGCAAACACTCGCCCATCAACCCCGCCGATTATTCGCCCGATGGTTTGTTGGTAGAACAATGCCCCGCGAAATAATGCGGTTTAGCGTTTTCAGGCTGCCTTATCGTTTTCAGGCTGCCTCAAATAGATTAGGCAGCCTGAAAATACCATTCCCACAAAATCCCACCCATCCGAAAGGACACACTATGAAACCCCAACTCATCCCCGCACTGATTGCCAGCGTATTCGCCCTAGCTGCCTGCGATCAAGCCGCCAACAACGCCCCCGCACCCAGCGCGCCCGCCGCAGCCAGCAGCAACGCCAGCGCAGCCAGTCAAACCAGCGAAGCCGCTAGCGCAGCCAGTTCCGCCAGCGAAGCTGCCAGCGCAACCGCGCCCAAAGCCGATGGCAGCATGAGCACCGACATCCGCAAAGACAACATCGGCGGCGACTTCACGCTCACCGATGGCGAGGGCAAACCCTTCGCCCTCAGCAGCCTGAAAGGCAAAGTGGTCGTGCTTTCCTTTGGCTACACCCATTGCCCCGACATCTGCCCCACCGAGCTGCTCACCTACAACGACACGCTCAAACAACTGGGCGATGAGGCGAAAAACGTTGCCGTGGTATTCGTGAGCGTAGACCCCGACCGCGACACCCCCGAGCTGATGAAACAATACGTCAAACAATTCAACCCCGCCTTCATCGGCTTAACCGACACCCAAGGCGGCAACGAAATCGCCCTGGCCAAACAACAATGGCGCATCATCTCCGCCAAAGCCGACATCAAATCCGAAAAGCTCTACAACGTAGACCACTCGTCCGGCACCTACCTGCTGGACAAACAAGGCAACGCCGCCTACTTTGAACGCTTCGGCGCAGAAGCCCCGCAAATCGCCGCCGACATCAAAAAACTGCTTGCCGAATAACCACAAGGGCGTTCACACACGCCCTTTTTGCCTGATTTCAGGCTGCCCAATCCCCGCCAAAGGCAGCCTGAAAACAAGAGCAACGGGTTTTAGCGAAGCTAAAACGAGCGTAACAAATTTCAGCGCAGCCAAAACGAATAAAGCGCATGGCAGCAAAACCCCAATCCATTTGCACGCCGCCATCAAGCCCCGAAAGACCACCATGCCGCAACAGCTCACCATCGCCCTATCCAAAGGCCGCATCTTCGAAGAAACCCTGCCCCTGCTCGCCGCCGCAGGCATTGTGCCTAGCGAAGCCCCCGAAAACTCGCGCAAACTCATCATCCCCACCAACCACCCCAACATCCGCCTCGTTATCGTGCGCGCCAGTGACGTGCCCACCTATGTGCAATACGGCGCGGCCGACTTGGGCATTGCCGGCAAAGACGTGCTGATCGAACACGGCGGCGAAGGCCTATGCCAACCGCTAGACCTCAACATCGCCCAATGCCGCATGATGGCTGCTGTGCAAAAAGGCTTTGATTACGCCCGCGCCTCGCAAGCAGGCAAACGCCTGCGCGTCGCCACCAAATACCCCGGCATCGCCGCCGAACACTTCGCCGCCAAAGGCGTGCACGTGGACATCATCAAACTCTACGGCTCCATGGAACTCGCCCCGCTGGTGGGATTGAGCGACTGCATCGTCGATTTGGTTTCCACCGGCAACACGCTCAAAGCCAACAACCTGGAAGCCGTGGAACACATCGCAAACATATCCAGCCGCCTGATTGTGAACAAAGCCGCGCTCAAAACCAAATATGCGCTGCTCAATCCGATTATTGAAGCGTTTGCGGGGGCGATTCCAAGTTGAACGTGGTGAGTGGATAGGCTGATGAATGCGTAGGCAGCCTGAAAATGTGTTGGTATTGGTATTGTTTACATCGTGTTTGAGAATAAGGGCGTTAAACATTGGTTGCTTTTTCAGGCTGCCTACTGCATCGCAAATAGCAAGACAAAGCGAAAAACGATTTTCAGGCTGCATCAGCCATCGCTTCTCTATAAATAGGCAGCCTGAAAACCACACGGTTAATCCTGCCGCCAACGCTTACCCCAAGGCACAAATCCTTTTTCAGGTTGCCTTTAACGAGCGTTTACCACAAAGCACCCTCCCTGCTGACGCAGCCGAGTGGAACACGATTTTTCGGGGGAAAAGGACAAAACTGTTTGAGCAGCGAAGCTGCGAGTTTTTTGTCCGCCCGAAAAATCGTGTGGAGCGAGGGAAGTTTGGCGTAGCCAAACCTGCAACCGCAGTCGCCTTTCTTTTGCTTACTTTTCTTTGGCGAAGCAAAGAAAAGTAAGTGCCCCGTCGGCACGAGACGCATGGTTAAAGCTAATCGGATGCTTACCACAAAGTACCAATCCCCTTTTCAGGCTGCCTCAATCGTTAGCCACAATAGGCAGCCTGAAAAACCAAACCCATCAATTCCACCCCACAAAGGAGTCCCCCATGCCCCACCTCCTACTAGACCTCGCCCAATCCCCCACCCCAAAACGCAAAATCCCATACCACCGCGCCAAAGTCGGCTTATTCGTTACCCTCAAAGCCGCCAAACGCATGCTCGCGCCCGAAGAACCCCACAGTCTATACGTCTTGCCCAACAAAAAAGCCGCCCGCAGCATCGCCCAAGCCGCAGCCGACATCCTGCAACACCAACCGCAAGCGCAAATCGCCATCGTGTCCCCGCGCAAAAAACTGCGCCCCTATCTGCACCAACTGCAAATCAAATACCCCCAAGCCCGCCTGTTGCACAAGAAAAAGCTCGGCAAAGCCGTCCGCCGATTTCTCAAACAAGCAAGGCAGCCTGAAAACCCGTTCGGCGAAGCCCCAAGCGAACAACGGCTGATTGAACACACCGCCCAAACCGTGCAGCAGGCCGTTGCCCAAATCATCCCGAGCGCGCCCGCCGGCGCAGAATCCGCCCTTATCGCCACCGCCCTTGCCCTGCTGAAAAAAAATCGCCCCAAGAAAAAACAAGACCTCCTGCGCCTGCTCACCGAGCGCAGCAACCCCAAACTTGCACAAGAAATGCTTGTAGCACTGCAAAGCGCGGGTAAAATCCACATTGATGCCGCCGAAAACGTGCGCTATCGCTAAACCGCGCGGCGTGTGCCCTCCAAAGGCAGCCTGAAAATTGAAATAGCCCGCGCCTCCCGTTTTCAGGCTGCCCAAGCCATAAACAAACGTTTCAGCCGCCCCTTCCGCCCTTAAAGGAAACCCATGAACAATTACTACAAATTCCTCTGCCTCCCCCCCACCGCCGGCCTCACCGAAATCCAAAACCAGCTCAAACTCGCCGCCCAAAGCGGCAAAGTGCCGATTGAAATCCTGCACGAAATCCGCGACACCCTATACAACAGCGAAAAACGCCGCGCCTACGATGCCGCCTTGCGCCAAGCCGACCCCGCATTTTTCCAACCCAAGCCCAAAGCCCCCGCGCAAGCCGCCAACCGCCAGCCTGCCCAATCGCAAGCCCAGCCGCCGCAACGTTCCACCCAACAACGCCCCGCGCAAAACCCCTCGCCCCGCCGGCCGCAAAAACAAGCGCAATCCGCCCGACGCGCCTCCGCCCCGTCCAATCGCGCCCCGCTGCTGTCCACGCGCAACATCGTCCTCGCCCTCTGCGCCCTCGCCATCCTCACATGGCTGCTGCCGTGGGCGAACACCCCGCTCAAAAGCTATCTGGGCGCATCGCTCAGCTTCCGCCTGCTGGCATGGGTGAACACCATCATCTTCGCCGCCACCGCCGCCAAAGTGTGGCTCGACGACAAGCAGGAAAAACCCACCGCCTACACCGAGCTGATGCTCGCCGCCCTATTCGCCCTGCTGATACACGCGCAATACTACCTGCGCCTCAAACCCTACTTTGAACGGCTGGGCACGCCGCATGAAGTCCTTAGCTACGGCATCGGCTTATACGCGCAAATCATCGTTACCCTGCTGATGCTGGGCTATGTGCTGTTTGCCAAAAAACTTGACCAATAGTATTTCAGGCTGCCTCAACCATCAGGCAGCCTGAAAACCCTTTGAACAACCTTGCTCAAAATTTAAGCAACGCCAAATCTTCCCGCCCAATCAACACGCTATATCACTTATCCACACATTATCCCTGTGGAAAAACACAAACCCTGTGGGCGATTGCGGCGTATCCACCAAACCATCCTGCCCATCATTAGGCAGCCTGAAAATGGAACGTCGGCGGCTCGCCGACATCTTGCCAATCCATAAAGCCCCGTTAAACACACCATTTGGCGACGAGCCGTCGCCGCTCCACTTGGTTTTCAGGCTGCCTCACCCCAACAAAATCCCATCCCCATGATTCCATCCAGCTTTATCGACGACCTGCTCGCCAAAACCGACATCGTAGACATCATCGACCACTACGTCCCGCTCAAAAAAAGCGGCGCAAACTACATGGCATGCTGCCCGTTTCACAAAGAAAAATCCCCCAGCTTCTCCGTCAGCCCCAGCAAACAGTTTTACCACTGCTTCGGCTGCGGCGCACACGGCTCCGCCATAGGCTTCATCATGGAACACCAAGGGCTCACCTTCCCCGAAGCTGTGCAACAGCTTGCCGACCGCGTGGGCATGAGCGTGCCACACGACAGCAACACGCAGCCTGAAAACGCCGCCGAACGCGCCGCCCGCAAGCAACAGCAGCAAACGCTGGAATCCACCGTGCAAGCCGCCGCCACCTTTTACGCGCAACAACTGCCTCTTTCCGCCGCCGCCCAAGCCTACGCCGCCCAACGCGGTCTGTCGCCCGAAATCATCGCCCGCTACGGCATCGGCTACGCCCCCGACGGCTGGACACCGCTCGCTCAAGTGTTCCAGCCCTATCCCAACGGCGAACTCATCGCCAGCGGCATGGTCATCGACCAAGACGGCAAACAATACGACCGCTTCCGCCACCGCCTGATGTTCCCCATCCGCAACGTTTCAGGCAGCATCATCGGCTTTGGCGGGCGCGTATTAGATGACAGCAAACCCAAATATCTCAATTCCCCCGACACCCCCCTGTTTGACAAAGGCAAAAACCTATACGGGCTATACGAAGCCCGCCAAGCCATCAAAGACGCAGGGCGAATCTTGGTGGTGGAAGGCTACATGGACACCGTTGCCCTCGCCCAATACGGCATCGGATACGCCGTCGCCGCGCTGGGCACCGCCACCACCGCCGAACACATCAAAATCCTGTTCCGCCAAACCGACAACATCTATTTTTGCTTTGACGGCGACGCAGCAGGACAAAAAGCCGCATGGCGCGCGCTAGAAAACGCCCTACCCCAGCTCAAAGACGGCAAAGCCCTGCATTTTCTCTTCCTGCCCGCCGAACACGACCCCGACAGCTTCGTGCGCCAATTTGGCAAAGCCCAATTTGAAGAAGCCCTGTTACACCAAAGCCGCCCCCTATCCCAATACTTTTGGGACGCGCTCACCGCAGATTTAGACCTCGCCAGCCAAGAAGGCAAAGCCGAGCTGGTCAAACGCGCCGCGCCGCATCTCGCCCAAATCAGCCAAGCCCCCACCCTCGCCTACCTGCTCAAACAAAATCTCAGCGAGCAAACAGGCATAGACCCCACCAATCTCGCCTACCTAATGGGACAAGCCGCACCGCAACGCCACGTTGCCGCCAAGCGCTACAACCTGCCGCGCGAAAGTTTCAGGCAGCCTGAAACCACCACCCTCGTGCAACGCCAAATCCGCACCCTACTACTCAACCCCCAATGGGCGGAACACGTCGCCATCCCCGACTACCTGCCTGCAGGGGGCGACATCGCCTGCCTGCTCGCCCTCGCCCACAGCTACCGCAGCCACCCCAGCATGACCGCCGCCCAAGCCATAGAACACTTCCGCGCCACCCCCTTCGCCCACACCATCGACCACATCTTCCGCAACGCCCTGCAAAACCAAGAAGACCTCACCGACAGCAGCCCCGAAAAACAACAAGAGTTCCAAGACGGCATCGCCAAACTCATCACCGAGCTGAAAAACCAGCAAATCTACCAGCTCAAACACCGCCTCGCACAGCCCGAAATCAGCCCAGACGAGCGCAAACGCTTATCCCTGCTGATTGTGCAACTGCTGGCAATCAAGTAGGCAGAGCGATTGAGGCAGCCTGAAAACGCTAAATTGTGTTTTCAGGCTGCCTTAGGCGTAGGGTGTGTACCGCAGGTACGCACGCGGTTGAAACGCAACAAACAGCGTGCGCAGCCAAGCTGCACACCCTACAACGGATGGCAAACAACCCCATCACAAATAATGGTTTTCAGGCTGCCTCTGCTGTTTCCCCAAAGGCAGCCTGAAACGAAGTTCAGCGAAGCTAAACCCAAAAAAAGACCGAGCAAACTCAATCGCTCGGTCTTTCTCAATTCCCAAAACCTCAACGGTTTTGCGCTTTCTCTTTATATTGCAGCAACGCGCGGTCTAATTTATCCGCCATATTGTCAATCGCCGCATACATATTGTCGCCGTTTTCCGATGCCTCCACATGAAAATCCTTACCGGCCAAATGCACTTGCGCGGCGGCTTTGCTTTGCACTTTTTCCACCGAAAGCGTAATCGTTGCCGAAATCATGCCATCGGTGTGGCGTGCGATGCGTTCTAATTTTTCGGTTACACGCGCTTTGATGGCTTCGGTAACATCAAAATTAAGACCTGTGATTTTCAGATTCATAATGCAACTCCTTATCCAGAGTGGTTAGAAAAGGCAGCCTGAAAACGCCGCTGGGGCGTTGCCAAGCGCAAAAGAAACTCAATTATTCTCGGCGTTGTTGCACGGTGGGGATGCCCAGTTGTTCACGGTATTTGGCAACCGTGCGCCGCGCGATGTTGATGCCTTGCTGTTGCAGCAAGCGATGCAGTGAGCAATCGCTGTGGGGTTTGCTTTTGTCTTCATGTTCAACGATTTGCGCAATCACGGATTTGATGGCGTTGGCGCTGATGGCGTTGCCTGTTTCGCTGTCGTTGATGGCTGCATTTTGGCTGAAAAAATAGCGCAGCGCAAATAATCCTTGCGGGCAAGCCAGATATTTGTTGCTCACGGCGCGGGAGATGGTGGATTCGGCGAGTTCAAGGTGTTTGGCGCAGTCTTTAAGCAGCATGGGCACCAGCCCGATTTCGCCGAAATAGAAAAAATCCTGCTGATGGGCAAGGATGTATTCGGCAACGCGCAAGATGGTGCTTTTGCGCTGTTGCAGCATATCTATTTTTTGTTTTGCGCCGTTGATTTTTTCGCGCCAAATCGGGTCTAGGTTGCTTTCTTCTTGCAGGGCTTCGATGATTTCGGTGTTGATTTTGATTTGCGGCAGCGATTCTTCGTTGCTGATGGCATACCACTCGCCCTTGTCGTTCTTTTGCACGAACACATCGGGGCGAACGTATTGGGTGGGTTCTTCGCTGGCAAAGCCGTAGGAGGGATAGGGGCGCAGGTTGGTGATGATTTCCAGCGCGTCGCGCAACACGGTTTCGCTGTATTCGGGCAGCAATTTGCTGAATCGGTTGAGATTTTTCGGCGTGTTTTGGGTGATTTGGTCTAGATGGCGGGTAATGATTTGCGCGGCGCAACGGCGTGCTTCGGATAGCGGCAGGCGGTCAAGCTGATAGAGCAGCGATTGGGTTAAATCGGGGGTGGCGATGCCTGCGGGGTCAAACGCGCGCAGGTGTTCCAGCGCGATTTCCATGTCGTCTTCTTCCAGCATCCATTCCAGCGGGGTGTGTTCTATGATTTCTTCTATGGATTCGGTGAGATAGCCTTTGTCGTCCAAAAAATCAATCAGAATATGCACGCGGGCGGCTTCGGATGGGGTGAGCGGGTGTTCGGCAACTTGTTTATGCAGATAGGCGTTGAGCGTTTCTTCTTGCGCAAGGTTTTCCCACGCGCTGCTGTCGTCGTCATCCAGGCTCACGCCGCGTTTGGCGATGTCTGCGGTGGTTTGGGGCGGCTCGTAGGTTTTTTCAGGCTGCTCTACGCGGTCAAGCAGGGGGTTGTCCGCCAGCCAGTCTTCCACTTCGCGCTCGATTTCAATACCCGACATTTGCAAAACGCGCAGCGATTGCTGCATGTTTTGGCTAAGCTGCTGGGTTTGCCTGAGTTTGAGTTGGATGTTGGTGCTGCTCATAGCGGTTGTTATGGTTGTCAGTAATCAAAATTTTCGCCTAGGTAAACGGCGCGGACTTGTTCGTTGTTCACCAGCTCTTCGGGTTTGCCGGTGGCAAGCACGGTGCCGTCGCTGATGATGTAGGCGCGGTCGCAGATGCGCAGGGTTTCGCGCACGTTGTGGTCGGTAATCAGCACGCCGATGCCGCGCTCTTTGAGAAATTCGATGATTTTTTGGATGTCTATCACGGCGATGGGGTCTACGCCGGCAAAGGGTTCGTCCAGCAGGATAAAGCGCGGCTGCATGGCGAGCACGCGGGCGATTTCCACACGGCGGCGCTCGCCCCCCGATAGCGCGGGCGCGGGGCTGTGGCGCAGGCGTTCAATGTTTAAATCGGCGAGCAGTTTGTTGAGCTGGGTTTCAATTTGCTGCTTGTCGCGCAGGCGGATTTCCAAAATGGCGCGGATGTTTTGTTCTACCGTCATTTTGCGGAAGATGGATGCTTCTTGCGGCAGGTAGCCGATGCCTGCTTGGGCGCGTTGGTGGATGGGTCTGTGGCGCAGCTCTTCGCCGTTGAGCGTGATGCTGCCTGCATCGGCGGCAATCAGCCCGACTATCATGTAAAAGCTGGTGGTTTTGCCTGCGCCGTTGGGCCCGAGCAAGCCGATGACTTCGCCGCTTTGGATGTCTAGCGAGAAGTTTTTGACCACTTGGCGTTTTTTAAAGGCTTTTTGCAAGCCTGATACATGGAGATGGGCGGGTTGGGTCATGGTAGAAACTCGGGGGTGGTTTTGGCTGCGCCAAACTGCGTTTCAGGCTGCCTTGGGTTTTTCGCTTTGGCGGCGTGGGTTTTATTCTGCGCGTTGAGGATGGCGCATGATTGAGGCAGCCTGAAAATGATTTGGGCAGGGTGGGCGCAGATGTTTACATTATGAAACGAATACGGATAAGGCAGCCTGAAAACCGTGCAGCTTGGTTTCAGGCTGCCTATCCATTATTTTTTCTTATCGCTCTGCGCGGTGGAGGGCTGGATGATGATGTGCACGCGCGGGTTGTTTTTGCTGCCTGTGGCGTTGCCGCCCAGCACGGTATAAACCTCGGTTTGCGTGTTGTAGCTGATGGCGTTGCCTGTGGCAACGTCGCCGCCACGGCGCACTTTGGCGTTACCCACCAGTTTTACCGTGTGGTTGGCGGAAACGTATTCGGCGCGGTCGCCCCAGCCTTCGGCGATGCCTTTGTTGTTGTCCAGCTCTTGGCGGAAGTAAACGGGGCTTCCTTGGGCGTTCATGGTTTGGTTGCCATTTTGGTCTTGCACCACGCGCACGGTGTTGGCGCGCATATTAAGCGTGCCTTGCGTGATGATGACGTTGCCGGTGAACACGGTTACTTGGTTTTTTTGGTCCAGCGAGCCTTGGTCGGCATCAATGGAGATGGGCTGCTGGCGGTCGCTTTCTAGAGCGTGGGCGTTCAGGCTGCCTAGGGCGAGCGCGGCGGCAAGGAGGGTGTTTTTAAGGGCGTTTGAGGTCATAGATTTGTGCTTTCACTTTGGATTTGAGGTTGAGCAGGCCGTTTTTGTTGTCGTAGGTTAAGCCTGTGGCGGTGCCGTGCGAGCGTCCGTATTCGTATTGCACGGGAGCATCGGTTTCGGCGGTTTCGGTTTGGGTGTCCACGTTTAAATAATCGGTTACGACTTTGCCTGCGGGGCGTTCGGCATCGGGGGTTTTGGTGAGCACCACGTTTTGTTCAAAAAAGACTTTTTTGCTTTCCAGTTCGTAGCGGGCGGTTTGGCTGGACACGGTGTATTGTTCGTTGTTGTCGCGGTAGGTTTTGAGCGTGGGTTGTTGGAAATAAACGTTTTTTTGGTCGGGCAACTGCCATGCCAGCGGAGCGGTGAGGTCTTGATTCAGGCTGCCTGAAATGTCGTAGCGTTTGCCGTGGATTTGCGTCATGGTGTATTGCGGCTTGGCGGGGTCCAGCTTCACGGCTTCAATCACCACTTCGCTCACGCGCCCGAGCCACGCGGTTAAGCCGCCCAAAATCAGGGCAAGCGCAAGGGGAAAGACAAGGCTGCGAAATCGGTTCATTTGGTGTACTCGGCGAGCGCATCGCTCAATGTGTTTTGGGCGTGCATAATCAGGTCGGTTACTTCGCGCACCGCGCCGAAACCACCGCTTTTCCGGGTGGTGTAGAGCGCGTGTTCTTTCACATAGCTGTGGGCGTTGGCAACGGCGAACGGGAAGCCGCAGCGGGTCATCACAGGCAGGTCAATCACGTCGTCGCCCACAAAGGCGCATTGTTGCGCGGCGATTTGGGTTTGGGCGCAGAGTTGTGCGAAGGCTTGCTGTTTGTTTTCCACGCCGTGCAGATAGTGGTTGATACCGAGCTGGGCAGCGCGGTGGGCGACGGCGGGGTCGTTGCGGGCGGTGATGATGGCGGTTTGCACGCCTGTTTGGTGCAACATTTTGATGCCGTGCCCGTCTAGCGTGTTGAATGCTTTGATGATTTCGCCGTTGCCGCCGATGAAGAGTTGCGCGCTGGTGAGCACGCCGTCCACGTCTAAGATAAGGAGTTTGATGTCGCGCAGGCGTTGTTGGCGTTCGGGAGAAAGGGGGGTAAACATGGTTTGAGGCAGCCTGAAAATGATATTTTGGACATTCTAACAGATTGGGGCGGGAATAAGCATTTTTTGTGCCAAACGTTGATGGGGGATGGTAAAGTTTTCAAGGGGGTCTTGGACAATGAGCCGTCGCTACGCCATTAAGGCAGCCTGAAAATGGGTTAGTGCATTATGGTTGGCTTTGGGTGTAGCTTTAACCATGCGTCTCATGCCGACGGGGCACTTACTTTTCTTTGCTTCGCCAAAGAAAAGTAAGCAAAAGAAAGGCGACCCCGACGTGCAGGTTCGCTGCGCGAACTACCCTCACTCCGCATCCTTTTTTCGGCGCGTGCGAACTAGTCGCACTTCGTGCGCCGTCGGACAAGCGCACGCTTTTTCCCGAAAAAAGAATGCTGCGTTCGGCTAGACGTAGGGGAGAGTGGCAGCAGCATTAAACATTTGTGAAGCGTTAGGCAGCCTGAAATTCAATTCATCCAGTAAAAAACCGCGTGGCAGAACATCAAGCAATTTTGTGTTTTCAGTAAAACAGTATGCGCAACGAAGCTGCACACCCTACGGCTATTTCTCAAAGGCAGCCTGAAATGTTTGCGCTACGGCAATGGAAAGAGTGGGTATAGCGGCGATACGCCATGTTCTGTTTCGGGCTGCGCGAAGGGTTGGGGTAGCTTGCATGGCGAAGTGGGGTTGCGAAGCTCAAATCCATCGCTCTATTTGGTTTTCAGGCTGCCTCATCATGCACAATAAGGCAGCCTGAAAATATGCAAACCGCAGCGTTACGCAATCTCCATCGGCGCAAACGATTTCACCACATCGTCCACGGCTTTCACGCGCACGAGGAAGTCTTCTAGCTGGGCGAGTGGCAGAGCGGATGCACCGTCGCATTTGGCTTGGTTGGGGTTGGCGTGGCTTTCCAAAAACAAGCCTGCCAAGCCTGTCGCCATGCCCGCCAGCGCAAGGTCTAGCACTTGGCTGCGCCGCCCGCCCGATGCCGCCGCGCCGCTTTCGCGCTGTTGCAGCGAGTGGGTTACGTCAAAAATAATGGGTAGGTTGTTGCAGGTTTTTTTCATCACGCCAAAGCCGAGCATATCTACTACGAGGTTGTCGTAGCCGAACTGCGCGCCGCGCTCGCACAGGATGATGTGGTCATTGCCTGCTTCGTGGAATTTTTCCACGATGTTTTTCATTTGGCTGGGGCTGAGAAACTGGGGTTTTTTCACATTAATCACGCGCCCTGTTTTCGCCATGGCGGTTACCAAATCGGTTTGGCGGGCGAGGAAGGCGGGCAGTTGCAGGATGTCGCACACTTCGGCAACGGGGGCGCATTGGTGCGGCTCGTGCACATCGGTAATGATGGGGCAGCCAAATTCTTGTTTGACTTTGGCGAAGATGCGCAAGCCTTCGTCTAGCCCCACGCCTCGATAGGAGTGGATGGACGAGCGGTTGGCTTTGTCAAACGAGGCTTTGAAGATGAAGGGGATGCCGAGTTTTTGCGTTACTTGGATGTAGTGTTCGGCGGCGTGCAGCGTGCTGGTTAGGTCTTCTAGCACGTTGATGCCGCCAAAGAGTACAAACGGGGCTTGGTTGTTGAGGGTGATGTTGTGGTGGGAGAGCATGGGGTGTCCTTTGGGGTGGGTTTTAGCTTCGCAGAAGCTCGTAAACTCGCTTTCAGGCTGCCTAATCGCTGTATGTGCCGGTTACGCTGGCGGTGGCGAGGATGTGCCCTTGCATGGCGTAGTGCAAATCGTTGTAGCGAAAGCCTTGCGGCAGGTTGAGTTTGGTGTCTAGCGCGTACACGGTCAAGTCGTAGCGGTGCGGGCAGTTGGGCGGTGCCATGCCGCCGTATGCGCTGGCTTCGGCGATGCTCAATTCGCCCAACACGCTTGCCCACGAGTTCGCGCCTTGCGTGTAGCCTTGCGCGGCGATGCTGTCGTTTTCGGGCACGCTGGTGGCGGTTAAATCGGCGATAAGCCAATGTATCCACACAAAGCCTGCGGCGGTAACCGCATCTTTGTCGTCCAGCACCACGGCGTAGGATTGCGTGCCTGCGGGCGCATCGCTGATGCTAAACGGGATGGAGCGGCTGGGCATGCCGTTGGGGCTGAAATCGCTGCCGCGTTTGCCAAAACGTTCGTGGAACACGCCGTTTTCTATGGCGGTGGTGTGAACTTGCATGGTGGGTCTCCTTGGCGGGGGTGGATGGGGTTTCAGGCTGCCTTTGAACTGCGCTGCAACGTGAGCAAATAGGCAGCCTGAAAAGCATCCCACCGCTAGCCGCGAATTTTCGCCAGCGTTTGCGTGGTGGAAGTTTGATGCAAAAACGGAATGGAATGCACGCTGCCGCCGCGCGCAAGGGTTTCGGCCGCGCCCACAATGTTTTCAGGCTGCCAATCGCCGCCTTTCACCAAAACATCGGGCTGAACCAGCGCAATCAAATCGGCGGGCGTGTCGCTGTCAAACCACGTTACCACGTCCACGCTCGCCAACGCCGCCGCCACCGCCGCGCGGTTTGCCAGCGAATTGATGGGGCGGTCATCGCCCTTGCCCTGCCGTTTCACCGACGCATCGGTGTTCAACGCCAGCACCATGCTCGCCCCCAACGCGCGGGCTTGGGCAAGGTAAGTAACGTGTCCGCGATGCAGGATGTCAAAGCAGCCGTTAGTAAACACCAGCGGGCGCGGCAACTGCGCCAGCGCGGCGGATAATTGCTCGGGCGCGACGATTTTTTGTTCAAATTGGGGCGGGGCGTAAGCAGTCATGATGGCTCCTGATGAGGGGATGAAAAATAAAAGGCGTATTTTAGCGGCAGAACGGGGGTTTAGGCAGCCTGAAAGTTGGCTGCGCATTCAATCCGCAATCTTTGCGAAGCCCGTAAGCATTGGGGCAACCGTTGCTCTATATCGCGTTTCAGGCTGCCTTTCCGCCGCCACAAAACAAAAACCGCGCTACCCAAGCAACGCGGTTTTGTTCCGACTATTTAGCGGTTTCGACCTGAACCATTTCCACCGCAAGCACGGCGGTTTCCACACGCGGCACATCGCTGCGGCGCAAACGGGGTTCGGGCGCTGGTTGCGCGCGTTCGGCTTCGGCTGCCAGCGCGGCGGCATCGGTTTCCACAAACTGCAAACCCGATGCGGCAACGATTTCGGCAAGGTTGAACGACGAAGCAGACCGGGCGGCAGCCACTTGTGCGGGCGAAACGGTTTCGGTTTCTGCCGCAACCGCTTGCGTTGCGCTTGGCTGCGTTTCATCCGCCGTATCCGCCGTTTTCAGGCTGCCCGATTCGGCTGCACCGGAAACCGCATCCTCTGCATCCGCCGCTTGCGGCGCGACGGCATCCGTTTCTGCCCCCGCTTCACCGCGTTCGGTTTTCAGGCTGCCATGCAACACGGTGATTTGCGCCTGTTCCACATAAGCACTCGCTCGGGCAACCACGGCATCTTCTGTTGCCGCCATGCTTTCCGCCGCCATTTCGGCGCTTTCGGCTTTCAGGCTGCCCACTTCGTCATCCGCAGCCAAGCGGCTGGGCGGCACTTTGCCCGCTTCAATCGCCAACACGTGTGCAACGGCTTGGCGCACGCGCTCGGCAATCGCTGCCACCGAATCGGGCGCAGGCGCAACGGTTACGCGCACGGTATCGCCTTGTTTTTGCGGACGGCGGCGGCGTTTGTTTCCACCCGCGTTGTCGGGGCTTTCGCTGCGTCCATCATCGCCCAAGCGCACCACCACAGGTTTTTGCTTGCGGTTGCGGCTGGATTTTTTGCCGCTCTCTTTTTCAGGCTGCCCTTGCGCTTCGGTAACGCTGGCAACGCTGTTTTCATCCACCGCATCCACGGCTTTTTCGGCGTTTTGCTGATTGCGGTTGCGATTGCGCAGTTCGCCTTTGTTGCGGCTGTTGCGCGGTTCTTTTTCCGCTTTGGCGGTCGCGTTTTCAGGCTGCATCAAGGCTTTGGCTTCGGCGTTTTCCTCATTGGCAGCGGTGTTGGCATTGCGTCCACGCGAATTTTTGCGCTCGCCGTTGTTGCCATTGCTGCTGTTGCCATTGTTATTGGCATTGCCGTTGGCGGATTTTTCTTCGCTGCTTTCGCGGCGTTTATTGCGGCGGTTGCTGCGTTTATTGCTTGTACCGCCGCTGCGTTCGTTGCGGCTAGATGATTTTTTCGCGGGCGCGGCAGGTTCGCCTGCATCGCCGCCAAACAGTTTTTTCAGCCAGCCTTTAAAGCTCTCCCACCAAGATTGGCTGCTGCTTGCCACCACAGGCGGCGGCGAAGCGTGATGCACGCCTTTCACTGCGGGCTCGGGGTGCATGGCTTTTTCGCCTTTTTTGTTGGCAAAGGGCACGGTTTCGCTGCTTTCAGGCTGCGTTACGCGCTTGTAGCTGGGCGCGGCGTTGTCGTCCAAATCGTCCACGCGAATGCGCGAAATTTCGTAGTGCGGGTTTTCCAAATGCGGATTGGGAATCAGGAACACCGACACGTCCAGCCGCTCTTCCATGCCAAACAATTCGGCGCGTTTTTCGTTGAGCAAGAAAGTCGCCACATCAACAGGCACTTGTGCGTGCACTTCGCCCGTGTTTTCTTTCATCGCCGCGTCTTGAATCAGGCGCAAAACGTGCAGCGCGGTGGATTCGATGCTGCGAATCACGCCTGTGCCTGCGCAGCGTGGGCAAGCGATGTGGCTGGATTCTGCCAGCGCGGGCTGCAAGCGTTGGCGCGACAATTCCAGCAAGCCAAATTTGGACAATTTGCCCATTTGCACGCGCGCGCGGTCGCGTTTGAGCGCGTCTTTCAGCGTGTTTTCCACTTCGCGCTGGTGCTTGGCGTCTTCCATGTCAATGAAGTCAATCACCACCAAGCCGCCCAAGTCGCGCAGGCGCATTTGGCGAGCCACTTCTTCTGCCGCTTCCATATTGGTGCGGAACGCGGTTTCCTCGATGTCTGCGCCGCGCGTGGAGCGAGCGGAGTTTACATCAACAGAAACAAGGGCTTCGGTGTGGTCAATCACAATCGCGCCGCCGCTGGGCAGCGTTACTTCGCGCGAGAACACGGTTTCAATTTGTTGCTCAATTTGCAAGCGCGAAAACAGCGGAATATGGTCGTCATACAGTTTCAGCCTGCCTAAATTATTGGGCATCACATAGCTCATAAATTCAGACACTTGCTCGTAAACTTCGGGGTTGTCCACCAGAATTTCGCCGATGTCGGGGCGGAAATAATCGCGGATGGCGCGAATCACCAGCGAGCTTTCCATAAACAACAAATAAGGCTCGGGATGGGCAGCTGCGGCTTCTTCAATGGCGCGCCAAAGTTGCAATAAGTAATTGAAATCCCAAGCCAATTCTTCGGATGTGCGCCCAATGCCTGCGGTGCGGGCAATCAGGCTCATGCCGTGCGGCACGTCTAACTGCGCCATCGCTTCTTTCAGCTCGGCGCGCTCTTCGCCTTCAATGCGGCGCGATACGCCGCCACCGCGCGGATTGTTGGGCATCAACACCAAATAGCGCCCTGCTAGGCTGATGTAGGTAGTAAGGGCTGCGCCTTTGTTGCCACGCTCGTCTTTTTCCACTTGCACAATCACTTGCATGCCTTCTTTAAGCACGTCTTGAATGCGCACTTTGCCGCCTTCGTAGTCTTGAAAATAGGCGCGGGACACTTCTTTAAACGGCAAAAAGCCGTGTCTGTCCATGCCGTAATCCACAAAGCAGGCTTCCAGCGATGGCTCAATGCGGGTGATGGTGCCGGTGTAAATATTGCCTTTGCGTTGCTCTTTGCCGAGCGTTTCAATGTCTAGGTCAATCAGGGTTTGACCGTCCACAATCGCCACGCGCAATTCTTCTGCTTGGCGGGCGTTAAATAGCATTCTTTTCATTTGTTTTGAGTACCTTATAGATGGCGGCACTTTGAGATAATCAGTTTTGAACCGCCCTGCCGCGTGCTGCCGTAAACAAGAAAAACCATACGGTGCGGCGTGTGGGCGTGAAGAACGATATTAAAGAACTGTGATGGCGGCGCGGTTGAAATCGCGAAAAACGGATTTTCAGGCTGCCTTTGAGGGATTTGCTGCGGGGCATTCGGGCAAACAGGGAAACTGCTGTGGTTTGCGTTATTTGAATGGTGGATTGATGCTGCAACAAACGAAAAATGGGTTAGCCGTCGTCTTCTAACTGGTGGCTTGGGGTTCAACTTGATTATGGGTTTTATTGGTTAGGCTGTTTGCCAATAAAGTGAACGTCAAAGTGCGTTATTTTGTAAAATAGGCGGCTACGGCTTTCAATATGCAATCATTCAATTTTCAGGCTGCCGATGTATTGGTTTCATTCATCTTTTATTTCAAAGCCGTATGCGCTGAAAATGGCGTTTCAGGCAGCCTGAAACCGCCCAAAACAAGTTTCGGATTATAGAGAAAATGGCATCGTTTAGCAAAGAAATAGTCAATCATATCAACATCACCGAGCATGAAGCGGGACAACGCCTTGATAACTATTTGATTAAAATTTTAAAAGGCGTTCCCAAAAGCCATATCCACCGCATTATCCGCGCGGGCGAGGTGCGCGTAAACAAACGCCGTGCCAAGCCTGATTATCGCGTAGCGGCGGGCGATGGCGTGCGCATTCCGCCGATTCGCGTGGCGGCGAAAGCAGCGGTTTCAGGCAGCCTGAAAACGGTGCCCGCGCGGGAATTTGAGATTATTTTTGAAGACGATGCGCTGTTGGTCATCAACAAGCCCAGCGGCATTGCGGTGCATGGTGGCAGCGGCGTGAGCTTTGGCGTGATTGAGCAGCTTCGCCAGTCGCGCCCCGAGGCGAAATATTTGGAGCTGGTGCATCGGCTGGACAAGGACACCAGCGGTTTGCTGATGATTGCGAAAAAGCGCAGCGCGCTGGTGAAGCTGCACGAGATGCTGCGCAACGACCACCCGAAAAAGGTTTATCTTGCGCTGGGCGTGGGCGCGTGGCAGCCTGAAAACCGCCATGTGCGGCTGCCGCTGGTGAAATACACGGGCGCGGCAGGCGAAAAGATGGTGCGCGTGGGCGATGAGGGGCAGTCGGCGCATACGATTTTTCGCGTGCTGGATACGTTTTCAGGCTGCATGACGCATTCGGTGGGCATTTCGGCGTTGAGCCTTGTGGAGGCGACGCTGAAAACGGGACGCACGCATCAAATCCGCGTGCATATGCAGGCGAGCGGCTGCCCGATTGCGGGCGATGAACGCTATGGCGATTATCAGGCGAACAGGCGTTTGCAAAAGCTGGGCTTGAAGCGGATGTTTTTGCACGCGCATCGGTTGGTGTTGGCGCATCCGATTACGGGGGAGACGATGGATTGGGTGGCGGAGTTGCCTGAGGAGTTGGGGGCGTTTTTGGCGCGGTTGGAAGCGGGGGAATAGGCAGCCTGAAAACACAAAACCCAACTTTCAGCCTACCTTTGAACACTTAGCTGAAATGTGATTTAGCTTAATGGCGGCTGTATGCCGTTTAATTTTGAATTTGGAGAGACAATGTTGTTTGATTTACGCAAGATTTTTAAACTGTTGAATGGGGTGTTGGCGGCGTTGGTTTTGGCTGCGCCTGCGGAGGCGGATAATGCTGCTCAGCTTCAACAGGCGATAACAGCTTATCAATCAGGTGATTACGCCCAAGCCTTTAAATTATTGCAGCCGCTGGCACAACAAGGCGATGCTCTGGCGCAAAACAATTTGGGTGCGATGTATGAAAATGGGCAAGGCGTAGCTCAAAACCATCAACAAGCTTTCACTTGGCTTCAAAAAGCGGCTAATCAGGGAGATGCTGATGCACAATACAATTTGGGCGTAATGTATTACCAAAGGCAAGGCGTAACACAAAACTATCAACACGCCTTCGCTTGGTTTCAAAAGGCAGCCAATCAAGGATATGCTTTGGCGCAGTACAATTTGGGCGTAATGTATAGAAAAGGGCAAGGTGTGGCACAAAACTATCAGCAAGCCTTTATGTGGTTTCAAAAAGTAGCTAATCAGGGATATGCTGCTGCGCAATATAACTTGGGCATGATGTATTACAAAGGTCAAAGCGTGGCGCAGAATTATCAACAAGCCTTTACATGGCTTCAAAAAGCGGCTAACCAAGGATATGCTTTGGCGCAATACAATTTGGGCGTGATGTATGGAAATGGTTATGGTGTGGCGCAAAATTATCAACAAGCCGTAGCTTGGTATCAAAAAGCGGCTAATCAGGGAGATGTTAATGCTCAATACAATTTGGGTATGATGTATCTAGATGGTCGTGGCGTGGCGCAAAATTATCAACAAGCCGTAGCTTGGTTGCAAAAAGCGGCTAATCAGGGAGATGCTGGCGCACAAAATAATTTGGGTGCGATGTATCAAAATGGACAAGGCGTGGCGCAAAACTATCAGCAAGCCTTTGCTTGGTATCAAAAAGCGGCTAATCAGGGGCGTGCTAGTACACAAAATAATTTGGGGGTGATGTATAAAAATGGGCAAGGTGTGGTGCAGGATTATCAACAAGCCTTTGCATGGTTTCAAAAATCAGCTAATCAGGGATATGCTCAGGCGCAGTATAGTTTGGGTTTGATGTATGCCAATGGGCAAGGCGTAGCGCAGGACTATAAACAAGCCTTGGCGTGGTTTCAAAAAGCGGCTAATCAAGGTGATGCTAAGGCGCAAAACAATTTGGGCTTTATGTATCAAAATGGTTTTGGCGTAGCGCAAAATTATCAACAAGCCAAAGCATGGTATCAAAAAGTGCTGGCGCAGCCTGATACGCCAGAGAATGCCGAAGCCAAGGCAAAAGCCCGCAAAAATTTGCAAGAATTAAAAAACAAAGGTGTTCGCTAACCGCTTTTCCATTTAGGCAGCCTGAAAACATATTTGGAACTGCCAATTTTAAGGCAGCCTGAAAACCCAAAAAATGGTTTTCAGGCTGCCTTATGCGTAACCATCTACAACGCCACCCCCATTTGCCACTATAATCCGCCCTTTTATTTTCAGGCTGAAACCTTTGCAAAACCTAAAAACGCCACAAGAAATAGTCAATTCTCCGTCATTCCCGCGTAGGCGGGAATCTTGTTTGATATTCAAAAATCTGTGTAGAAACAATCTATTGTGTAAATCTAACCAAGATTCCCGCCTACGTGGGAATGACGGCATTTCTTATTTTTCAGGCTGCTGTTAGGGGTTTTGCAAAGGTTTCAGGCTGCCTAATGCCTAGAACACCCCAATCAACAAGGATTTCCCATGACACCCCACCCCTATCCCGCCGCAATCGCCGCGCGTATCAACGAAAGTGCAGCCACGCCGCTTCTGCCCAACGCGCAGTTTTACCACACCGCCAATGGCTACTGGATTGCCTGGCAGCCTGAAACCGCTGCCGTGTTGCCACCCGATTTGCCCGCGGGCGAGCCTTGCGACTGGGTGGAAGGCGCGGAAAGTTTGGCGGAATTGGCGAGCCTGATTGAAAGCGGCGATTATGAAGCCTTGCTTGCCGAGGATGCCGACAACGCCAATGAACACGCGCAAGAAGGCGGCTGCGCTTGCGGATGCGCGCATGGTTAAGGCAGCCTGAAAATGAAGATGAATTTATGGCTGTTGGCAAGGCAGGCGGGCGCTGCGGCGGTTTTGCGCTTTCGCCCCGCGCGGTTTTATGCGTATGGCTTGCCCGTGTTTGTGTTGGTGTGGGCGGCGGTGGGCATGGTGAACGCGGTGGCGTTGAAGCCGTTTTTGGGCGCGGGCGATGCCGCCATCGGCTTTGGCTTTTTAACGGCGGTTACGCGCTATTTGGTGCTGACGCGCGTGTTTTGGGAGCTGCTGCGTGCGCCTGATGGCGAGCGCGTGCCGTTTTGGGGCTATGTGTTGGCCACCGAAGCCTTGGCGATTCCCACGCTGTTCACCCTGCCCTATCCCGAAATGCACCCGTGGGTGGGCTTGTGGAACACTTGGTGTTTTTGGGCGCAGTTTGCAGGCGCGGTGGCAATCAGCGGGCAGCGACCTTTGCGCGTAGCGGGGGCTTATGTGGTGTATTGGCTGGTTTCTTCGCTGCTGTTGTTTGTGTTTTTGTTGATGTTTGTGTCTAGCGGCTGGCTGGATGCAAATGAACTGAATGCCAACGTGGTTAAGATGTTGGAAGCAATGCAGCAGGCGCGGTAGTGAGGCAGCCTGAAAACGTTGCACAGCCTGATAACCAGCAATAATCAATTCCCCCGTTATTAACGTCGCGCATCAATGCCCAACCTACTTGCCTTCCGTCATTCCTACTTACTCGGGAATGATGGCATTTCTTGTATTTCAGGCTGCCCCAGGCGTTTTGCAAAGGTTTCAGCCTAACAATAAGCAGAAGTTCGCAAACTTCGGCAGGTTAAAAAAATAAACAATTTGTCCAAAAATAAAATATCGTTTTCGCCATTTTTGATTTTTCACTTGAAATTAATGTCCAAAAAGTCTAAAATGCCTGCCGTTTCACCCATTCATCCATAGAAAGACACAAACCATGACCCCGCAAACCCTATACGACAAACTCTGGAACAGCCACGTTGTCCGCGAGGAAGAAGACGGCACGGTGCTGCTGTATATAGACCGCCATTTGGTACACGAAGTAACCAGCCCGCAAGCCTTTGAGGGCTTGAAAATGGCAAATCGCAAGCTCTGGCGCATAGACAGCGTGGTGTCCACCGCCGACCACAACACGCCCACAGGCGATTGGGACAAAGGCATTCAAGACCCCATTTCCAAGCTGCAAGTGGACACTTTGGACAAAAACATCAAAGAATTCGGCGCGCTGGCGTATTTTCCGTTTATGGACAAAGGCCAGGGCATCGTGCACGTAATGGGCCCCGAACAGGGCGCGACGCTGCCGGGCATGACCGTAGTGTGCGGCGACTCGCACACCAGCACCCACGGCGCATTCGGCGCATTGGCGCACGGCATCGGCACTTCGGAAGTGGAACACACCATGGCCACCCAGTGCATTACCGCCAAAAAGTCCAAATCCATGCTGATTGAGGTTTCAGGCAGCCTGAAACCGGGCGTAACCGCCAAAGACGTTGCGTTGTATATTATTGGACAAATTGGCACAGCAGGCGGCACGGGCTATGCCATCGAATTCGGCGGCGAAGCCATCCGCAGCCTGAGCATGGAAGGGCGCATGACGCTGTGCAACATGGCGATTGAAGCGGGCGCGCGCAGCGGCATGGTGGCGGTGGACGACACCACGATTGATTATGTGAAAGACCGCCCTTTCGCCCCCAAAGGCGCGGATTGGGACAAAGCCGTTGCCTATTGGAAAACATTGGTATCAGACGAAGGCGCGGCTTTTGACAAGGTTTACCGTTTTCAGGCTGCCGATATTGAGCCGCAGGTAACATGGGGCACATCGCCCGAAATGGTGTTGGACGTGAGCGGCAAAGTACC
The DNA here is from genome assembly GCF_016623605.1 of Kingella bonacorsii. Classification (NCBI taxonomy): domain Bacteria; kingdom Pseudomonadati; phylum Pseudomonadota; class Betaproteobacteria; order Neisseriales; family Neisseriaceae; genus Kingella; species Kingella bonacorsii. The sequence goes on from NZ_JAEHNZ010000003.1 coordinate 72,425, forward strand.
CAACCCCGCCGACGAAGCCGACCCCGTGAAACGCAGCGGCATGGAGCGCGCGCTGGAATACATGGGCTTGGAAGCAGGCACACCGCTCACCGACATTCCTGTGGATATTGTGTTCATCGGCTCGTGCACCAACAGCCGCATTGAAGATTTGCGCGAAGCCGCTGCCATCGCCAAAGGGCGCAAAAAGGCGGATAACGTGCAGCGTGTGCTCATCGTGCCTGGTTCGGGCTTGGTGAAACGCCAAGCCGAAGCCGAAGGCTTGGACAAAATCTTTATCGACGCGGGCTTTGAATGGCGCGAACCAGGGTGCTCCATGTGTCTCGCCATGAACGCCGACCGCTTGCAGCCGCAACAACGCTGCGCATCCACATCCAACCGCAATTTTGAAGGGCGGCAGGGCAATGGCGGCAGAACCCACCTCGTCAGCCCAGCGATGGCGGCGGCAGCGGCGGTGGCCGGGCATTTTGTGGACGTGCGGGAGTTGTAATCTGTAAAAAGGAAGTGCAGGCTGCTTTGAAGTGCTTTTCGGCGTTTCAGGCAGCCTGAAATGTCAATTTCAACAAATTTCCAATAGAACGCCCCCGCCATGACCGACCTTGAAAACCTATACCACCATGCCATCCAACGCGTCCGCCTGTACCCTTGCTGTTTTTCCGGCGCCAAGCGCGACTACCCCGTATTCGCACTCTACCCACCCGAATACCAATACTATTCCCATCAAATCGCCGACTGCGGCGGCTGGTATCGTGGTACGGAAATGCGGTTAATCGGCTTGGACGGATGCGGTAACTTCTACGGTCTCCATTGCAGCGGCGAAGTGCGCTTCTACAAACACGCAGATAAAAGCAGCACCACGCTGGCCAAAAGCGAGAAAGAGTTTTTAGTCGGCATTCGGGAAATAGAAAACCAAACGATTTCTATGCCGAATGGCCGATAAACCGCACGGGCAAACAAGGGTTTTAGGTAGCCTGAAAGCCAGGGTGTAGGCTGCTGCTTTTCTGTTGCCCACCTCATATCCACCCACCGCTTTCAGGTAGCCTCAGCCCATGCAGATACCCTTTTTCCGACAAATCCAAAATAGCTCGCGCATCCTGATTGCGGGCTGCGGCGGCGGTTACGACCTCGCTTCCGGCATTCCGCTGCATCTGTATTTGCAGAGTTTGGGCAAATATACCGTTTTAGCAAACCTTTCCTTCTCGCAATTGGCCGAAAGCGGCTGCGAAGCAGTGTTTCCAAACTGCTATCTGATTGACGAGAACGCCGCCAATCTGCCCTATTTTCCGGAAAAGCACATTGCAGAATGGCTGGCCGGTTCAGGCTGCCGTGCGCCCGTTTATGCGTTTGCAAAAACAGGCGTGCGGCCACTGCGGGATGCCTATCGCCATCTACGCGAAAAACATAGGCTGGACACGGTTATTCTTGCCGACGGCGGTACCGACAGCCTGATGTTTGGCGACGAATGGGCAACCGGCACCATTGTTGAGGACAGCCTGTCGGTTATCGCTGCCAATGCGGCAGGCTTTGAACACCGTTATTTGGCCGCCGTCGGCTTTGGCGTGGAACACGATTTAGACCATTACACGCTGTTGCAGAACATGGCGGAACTGACCCGCGCACAAGCTTTTCTCGGCGCGCAATCAATCACCGCGCAAATGCCCGAGGGTGCAGGTTTTCTGAGCCTGACCGAATACCTAAACCACCAAAGCAGCCACCGCAGCATCGTTACCAACGGTATTGCCGCCGCCATGCGCGGCAGTTTCGGCGACATCCATTTCAGCCTGCGCACCGAAGGCTGCGAACAGTTTGTCAATCCGCTTATGCCGCTTTATTGGTTTTTCAGGCTAGATAAATTGGCCGAACGGTTGCCGTTCAAAGAACAGGTTTCTGACAGCGAAACCATGCAGGAATATTACCGACTCTACCGCATCCACCGCGCGATACACGGCCGGCGGGCAGGGCGGCGCGATTTGCCGATATAAGCCTTCAGGTTTCAGGCAATCTGAAAACTATCTCAGGGAGCCAATATTAGACCTTTTGCGAAAGTATCCTGAAGATTTACAATTTCCAAATGAAATACGAAAACCTCATCCAAAGAAGCGACAGGGAATTCAAACGGCTCACAGGTGTAACGCCCGTCCTTTTTCATGAAATGCTGCAAGTCACCACAGAAGCAGAAAGCCGGAAGATCAAGTCGGGCAGGCCGCATACACTCGGTTTGGCAGACCAACTGCTGTTTACCCTAAGTTATCTGCGCCATTACCATACCCAACTCGAATTGGCCGCCATCTACGGTCTTTCTGAAAGTAATGTCTGCCGCACTATCCGTAAAACCGAGGACGCCCTCATCCGTTGCAAACGCTTTTCCCTGCCAAAACCCGGGCGATCAAACGGTCATCATTGACGTTATAGTCGATTAAAATTGCGACGTTATAGTCGATTAAAATTGCAATGATACGGCGTTTGCTCGCCTTGACGTACTACCTGTACGCCTTGCGGCTCGCCGCCTTGTCTCATTTTTATTTTAATCCACTATAGTCATTGCGGATAAGGGTTATCAAGGATTGGCTAAAACCGGATTACAGACCCCGAAAAAGAAATCCAAACATCATCCGCTGAACAAACAGGATAAAGAGGCGAACAGGCGGTTAGGCAAACTCAGAACTGTCATCGAGCACATCAATAGGAAGCTGAAAATATTCAAAATATTGTCTCTACCTTACCGCAACAGGCGGAAACGGTTCGGGTTAAGGGCAAATCTGATTGCAGGACTGGTTAATGCGATGGGATGAATATTTTCGCAAGAGGTCTATCCATGCAATACGAAGCCCCAAAGTTCAACGAAAAAGACAATCCCAACATCCCACACGACACGCACCACGGGCGAGAAATCCGCGCCATGCTGATTTATCTTGCCATCACCGTTGTGGTGATTTGGGCGCTGGTGGAAGTCGCCGTGCGCGCCATGCCCTATGCCATCAGCCTGCCGCGCGAAAAGCAATGGTTCAGCTTTGTGGGCAAAGAGCTCATCGCCGATAAACACACCCAGCAAGACCCCCAAATCACCGCCCTTGCCGCGCGGCTGGGCAAACACATGAATCTGCCCGATAACTTGGTAACCGTGTACATCAGCGAGCAAGAAATTCCCAACGCCTATGCCACATTTGGCGGCAATGTGGTGTTGTATCGCGGGCTGCTCAAAGAATTGCCCAGCGAAGAGAGCGTTGCCGCCGTGTTGGCACACGAAATGGCGCACATCAAACACCGCGATCCCCTGCGCGGTATGTCGCGTGGTTTAATGTATAGCGTGATTGCCGCCATGCTCGGCAGCGAAACGCAAATAGATGCCCTTGTGAGCATCGGCAGCCTGAAATACAGCCGCGATATGGAGCGCGCCGCCGACAACGCCGCCATAGAAGCCATCGCCAAGGAATATGGCAACGTGGGCGGTGCCAGCCAATTGTTTGCAACGCTGGAAGAAATTGAACAAAAAGACCACAAAAACCACAACATCGCATGGCTCAGCACCCATCCCGACACCCGCGAGCGGCAACACAATGTTCAACAGATAGCCAGCCAGCTCGGCTATCAAAACAGCCCCGCCAAATTGCCCAATATCTGGCAAAGCAAATCGCCCCAAACACCTTAATCCGCAGCATTCACTCTATTTGCAAGCTGCCCAAATTTAAAATTTCAGTTAAAATACAGACACATTTTGTTAATCTACACGTTTATCAGAATGGTCTCTCGTGTATTTATTTAACCCCACCTTTATAAGGAAAATAGCATGAAAAAAGCTCTACTCATCACTCTCGCCGCGCTCACCCTAGCCGCTTGCGCCGACACGCGCAGCCATGTGAGCGAAAACTCAACCAACTGGGAAACCGTGAAATATCAAGTGGGCGCAGAAAAAGCCCCCGCGCAGTAAGCCAATTAGGCAGTCTGAAAACCATTTACCTGTTTTCAGGCTGCCTATTCCAACTCCCCAAAACCACACAGAGACACCACCATGAAATCATTCACCCAAATCACCGCCATCGTTGCCCCGCTAGACCGCAGCAACGTGGACACCGATGCCATCATCCCCAAACAATTTCTCAAATCCATCAAACGCAGCGGCTTCGGCGTAAACTGCTTTGACGAATGGCGCTACCTAGACCACGGCGAACCAGGCATGGACAACAGCCGCCGCCCGCTCAATCCCGAATTCTCGCTCAACCAGCCGCGCTATCAAGGCGCGCAGATTCTGCTCACGCGCAAAAACTTCGGCTGCGGTTCCAGCCGTGAACACGCCCCGTGGGCATTGGATGATTACGGCTTTCGCGCCGTCATCGCGCCCAGCTTTGCCGACATCTTTTTCAACAATTGCTACAAAAACGGCTTGCTGCCCATCGTGCTGAGCGAAGAGCAAGTGGAACAACTGTTCCAAGAAACCTACGCCAACGAAGGCTATCGACTCACCATCGATTTAGCGGCGCAAACCGTAACCACGCCCAGCGGCGCCGCCTTCCATTTTGACATCACCGAACACCGCAAACACTGCCTGCTCAATGGCTTAGACGAAATTGGCTTAACCTTGCAACACGCCAACGAAATCCAACAATTTGAACAACAACGGCGCAACGCCCAGCCTTGGCTGTTTAACAACGCATAAACCCATTTTCAGGCTGCCTATTCCCACCCAGTAGGCAGCCTTGCCTCTTTGTCCAAATCTTTGATTTGGCAACAAAGAGGTATGCCGCAGCGCAACGCGCAAGGCTGAAAACATTTCCCACGAAAGCAAACCATGTCTCTCGCTCTAGCCAAACAACTGCTCGCCCAGCCCAGCATCACCCCCAACGACCACGGCTGCCAAGACATCATCGCCGCCCGCCTTGCCGCACTCGGTTTCAAAATAGAATGGCACAACCACGGCAACACCAAAAATCTCTACGCCCGCATCGGCAGCCAAGCCCCTGTGCTGTGTTTTGCGGGGCACACCGATGTCGTCCCCACAGGCGACGAAGTCCAATGGACATTCCCACCGTTTACCCCCACCGAACACAACGGCAACCTCTACGCCCGCGGCGCAGCTGACATGAAAACCGCCATCGCCTGCTTTGTCGTTGCCGCCGAACGCTATCTCGCCGCCCATCCCCAGTTTTCAGGCAGCCTTGTCCTGCTGATTACTTCCGATGAAGAAGGCGATGGCAAAGACGGCACCACGCGCGTGGTGGACACGCTCCAAGCACGCGGCGAAACCTTTGACTACTGCATCGTGGGCGAACCCACCGCGCAAAACCAACTGGGCGATATGCTCAAAAACGGACGGCGCGGCAGCCTATCAGGCAGCCTGAAAATACACGGCAAGCAAGGACACATCGCCTATCCCCATCTCGCCGAAAACCCCATCCACCGCGCCGCCCCCGCGCTCGCCGAACTCATCAACACCCAATGGGACAACGGCAACGCCTACTTCCCCGCCACCAGCTTCCAAATCTCCAACATCCACAGCGGCACAGGCGCAACCAACGTTATCCCCGCCGATATAAACATCCAATTCAACTTCCGCTTCTCCACCGAGCAAACCGAAGGCAGCCTGAAAAGCCAAGTCCACCAAATCCTAGACGCGCACCAGCTACGCTACGACCTAGACTGGCAACTATCAGGCAACCCATTCCTAACCGAAGCAGGCACGCTCACCCAAATCGCCCAACGCGCCTGCCAAAACGTTTGCGGCATCACCCCCGAGCTATCCACCAGCGGCGGCACATCAGACGGACGTTTTATCAAAGCCATCAGCCGCGAGCTGATTGAACTCGGTTTCGTCAACGCCACCATCCACCAAATCGACGAACACATCGCGTTAGACGACATCCCCAAGCTCACCGCCATCTATCAAACCATCATGCAAGAATTGTTTGCCTAACGCACCACATAGAGCGGACGGCTCAGCGCTATTGTTTACCCCAAAGGCAACCTTGCCCCTTTGTCCAAATCTTTGATTTAGCCATGCGAACTTATGCAAAGCTCAGGGGTATGCGTAGCTGAAACCCTATTTCGCCGGCGCACGGCTTGCCAGCAAGCCGTCAAAATCGCGCGGACAGTTTTCAGGCTGCCCAATATTCCCCCCGCGCCCCACCATCATCAGGAGACCCACCATGAAAACCATCGGCATCATCGGCGGCATGAGCCCCGAAAGCACCACCTTGTATTACCAAACCATCAACCGCGCAATCAACCAACGCCTAGGCGGCAACAGCAGCGCAGAAATCATCATGCACAGCGTCAATTTTGAAACCGTGGTGCAACTGCAAAAGCAAGGCGATTGGGCAGCCGCAGGGCATTTGCTGGCAAACAGCGCAACCAAACTGGCAGGCGCAGGCGCAGATTTACTGCTGCTGGCCACCAACACCATGCACAAAGTCGCCCCCGCCATAGAACAAGCCGTCAGCATTCCGCTGCTGCATATTGTGGATGCCACCGCCGAAGCTATCAAACAGCAAGGCTTGCACACCGTAGGACTGCTCGGCACACGCTTCACCATGAGTGATGGCTTTTACACCGAGCGCATGGCAGCGCAAGGCGTGAACACCATCGTCCCCAGCGAAGCCGAACAAAACGAAATCCACCGCATTATTTTTGAAGAATTGTGCCGCAACCAAATTCAGGCTGCCTCAGCACACTATTTCCAAAACGTGATTGGCAGCCTGAAAACACAAGGCGCGCAAGGCGTTATCCTCGGCTGCACCGAAATCTGCCTGATTGTGAACGCGCAAAACAGCCTCTTGCCCGTGTTTGACAGCACCTCCATCCACGTGCAGGCAGCAGTGAATGCCGCGCTGGCGCAATAATTCCGTATAATCTCCCCTTTTCCAATTCCCATTAAAAAAACCATGTTAAGCAACTCCACCATTCTGATTACAGGCGGCACCGGCTCATTCGGCAACACCTTCGTTCCCATGACCCTAGCCCGTTACAACCCCAAAAAAATCATTATTCTCTCCCGCGACGAAATGAAGCAGTGGGACATGGCAAAACAATACCAAGGCGACAAGCGCGTGCGCTTCTTTATCGGCGACGTGCGCGACAAAGACCGCCTGTACCGCGCGCTGGACGGCGTGGATTACGTTGTCCACGCCGCCGCCACCAAAATCGTCCCCACCGCCGAATACAACCCGTTTGAGTGCGTGAAAACCAATATCAACGGCGCGATGAACCTGATTGATGCCTGCATCGACAAAGGTGTGAAAAAAGTCGTCGCCCTGTCCACCGACAAAGCCAGCAGCCCCATCAACCTATACGGCGCCACCAAGCTCGCCAGCGACAAGCTCTTCGTGGCGGGCAACGCCTATTCTGGCGAACACGGCACCCGCTTTGCCGTCGTGCGCTACGGCAACGTGATGGGTTCGCGCGGCTCGGTGATTCCCTTTTTCCTATCCGTGCGCCACACAGGCGAATTGCCCATCACCGACCCGCGCATGACGCGCTTTATGATTTCGCTGGAACAAGGCGTAGAGCTGGTTTGGCACGCCTTTGACGACATGGTGGGCGGCGAAATTTATGTGAAAAAAATCCCGTCGATGAACATTTGCGATTTGGCAGCGGCGGTCGCCCCCGAATGCCGCCAAACCACCATCGGTATCCGCCCCGGTGAAAAACTGCACGAGCAAATGATAGGCGCGGAAGATTCATGGCACACCTACGAATACCCCGAGCATTTCAAAATCCTGCCCGCCATCAACGGCTGGGACCAAACCCCCGAGCGCATCAAAGACGGCAAACCCGTGCCCGAAGGCTTTGTGTACGCCAGCGACAACAATAGCGAATGGATGTCGCAAGAAGAATTGCAAGCGTGGATTGCCGAGAACCAGCATAAAATTGGCAAGATTTGAGTTTTACGTTTTCAGGCTGCCTACGGCGTATTGAGGCAGCCTGAAAATCTAAAATGGCGCGGCGATGGCTTATCGCCAAATGACAGAGTTCAATGGACTTTACTGGTTAGTAAAATGTCGGCGAACCTTTGATTGCACCGTCGGTTGCAGGCTTCGCAAGGGTTTCAGGCTGCCTACAACGCAGCCCAGCCCCCCATTATCGCGGATACCGTTATTCCCATTACATCTTCTATCCAAACCATCAGACAGCCTGAAACATGATTACCCTAGACATCTACTTCAACAAACTGGCAGGCAACGGCATCACCCTCACCGCCAAGCAACCATTTAGCAACAGCCGAATGCTGGTGGCGAATTTTGCCTACTTAGCCCAAGCCATGAACGAATGGCAGCAAGCCGCCAAAATGGCGGGCGGCTATAAACCGCATAGCAAATGGACGGGCACGCTGTTTGTTACCCCTGTGCGCTTTAATGTGCGCGAAAATCTAGCCGACGGTTTGTCGCAAATTGAATGCAAATGTTTGCGAGACACAGGGATTGAATGCAACATGAAAGTTGTGGAAATTTGCTATCAGGGCAAACCTGTTGAATTTTAAGGCAGCCTGAAAACCGTTTTGCCGTTTTCAGGCTGCCTATTGCACAGACATTGAGGCAGCCTGAAACCCCTTCCCCACAACCGAAAGACAATCCATGAACCCAACCGAACCACGCTCCGAATACACCGTTATCGTCGATATTTCCCACGACGTATTGGCAGACGACGCAGGCAACGAAAGCAACGCCCTGTTCGTTGCCTGCACCTTTCCCGATGAAGCCGATGCCGTGAAATACGTTGCCGAAGAAATCGCCCCTGCCGTGCGCATCGAGCGTTTTCTCGCGGGCAGCACACCGCTGGCTTTGCTGCTCATCACCATCATCGGACCGGTGAGCGCCGAAGATTTCCGCGCCGCATGGCAGGCATACTGCCAAACAGACCCGCTGCTTGCCGCCTATGTGCAAGCCACGGAGCAGGCGGTTGTGGTTTGGGGCAACGAGCAGGGTGAGACCTTGGGGCAGGCGAATTTGAAAGTCTAAACCCTTGTTTCAGGCTGCCTGCAAGCGCAGCAAAGTTGCGGCGCTAAAAATAAGAAATGTCGTCATCCCCGCGCAGGCGGAAATCTGGCTTGATATTCATAAATTCCCGCAAAAACAAACTGTTGTTCACATTTAACCAAAGTTCCCGCCTGTGCGGGAATAACTGAGCATTGCGTGCTTCTTGTTTTATTTTAGATTTTGCAAAGTTTTCCATCCAGCCACAAACCGCTACCCCCATTTTCATTTTCAGGCTGCCTATTGCGCGTAACCCAATAGGCAGCCTGAAAACCATCCCGCCCCGCCCAATTTGCTATAATCCGCCCCTTTTTGCCCCACCCGTTTCCCCCTTTTCAGGCTGCCCCATGCGTCTCACCCAAATCAAACTCGCCGGATTCAAATCCTTTATCGACCCCACCACCATCCACGTTCCCAGCCAGCTCGTTGCCGTGATTGGACCAAATGGCTGCGGCAAATCCAATGTGATTGATGCCGTGCGCTGGGTGTTGGGCGAATCGTCTGCCAAGCAATTGCGCGGCGAATCCATGCAAGATGTGATTTCCAACGGCGCCGCCACCCGCCGCCCTGCGCCGCGCGCGTCGGTGGAGTTGGTGTTTGACAACAGCGACCACGTTTTGCAAGGCGCGTGGGGGCAATACGCCGAAATCGCCATCAAACGCCAGCTCACGCGCCAAGGCGATTCCAGCTATTTCATCAACAACCAAGCCGTGCGCCGCCGCGACATCACCGACCTATTCCTAGGCACAGGCGTAGGCGCCAAAGGCTACGCCGTGATAGAGCAGGGCATGATTTCACGCATCATCGAAGCCCGCCCCGAAGAATTGCGCGTGTATATAGAAGAAGCCGCAGGCATTTCCAAATACAAAGAACGCCGCCGCGAAACCGCCGCCCGCCTAGACGACACGCGCGAGCATTTGCAACGGCTAAGCGATTTGCAAACCGAGCTTGCCCGCCAAGTAGAAAAACTGCACGCCCAAGCTGCCACCGCCGAGCAATACCGCAGCCTGAAAACCGAATTGGCGCAAAACCAAAACCTATCCGACTACATCCAATGGCAAAACGCCCTTGCCCAAGCCGATGCCGCCCAAGCCGCGCACGCCGCCGCCCAAGCGCAACAAGAAAGCCACCAAGCCGAAAGCGACAGCCTTAACCAACGCATCCAAGAGTTGCGCCTTGCCGAGCGCGAGCAACAACAGCAACACGACAGCTTGCAACAGCAACACGCCCAATCGCGCGAACACATCGCCCGCCTAGAAGAACAAATCCGCGCCCAACACGCGCAAAACGAACGCGCCGAGCGTGACCGCCAATCCGCCCAAGCGCAACTGCACAAACTGCAACAACAACACGCCGACACCCTTGCCGAGCGCGAAACCCTGCTGCAACAAACGCAAGAAAAAAACAGCGAGCTTGCCGAACTTGCCCTGATTGTTGCCGAACACGAAGCTCGCCTGCCCGAGCTAGAAGCCGCTGAGCAAACCAGCCAACACAATCACCAAAGCCAGCACGACCAAATCGGCAGCCTGAAACGCGAACACGCGCTCAAGCAACAGCAGCAACAACACACCCAAGCCACCCTTGCCAACCACCGCAGCCGCCTGCAACGCCTAGCAGACGAACTCGCCCAGCTTGGCGCAGCCGACAACCCCGCCTTGCAACAAGCCAAAGATGCCGCCCAAACCCTGCAACACCAATGCCAAGCCGCCGAAATCCAATGGCAACACCGCCAAGCCCAATTAGGCAGCCTGAAAACGCAGCAGCAAAAAGCCCAAGCGCATTATCACGCCCTCAATCAACAACACATCGCCGCCCAAGCCCAACAGCAAGCCATCGCCCAAATCCTGCACAGCAGCGCGCCCAACGACTTTTGGGCAAACACCGATTACGCCCAAACCCCCGGCCTATGGCAACAGCTCACCGCCCCCGAAGCATGGCAACACGCCATCAGCGTGGTACTCGCCGAGCGGCTGCACGCCAAAAAGCTGCCCGAAGCCAACACCCTGCCCAGCCCCCTGCCGCAAGGCGCAGCCGCATGGCTTAACCGCGCCCAAACCGCAAGCAAGAAAACCCAGCCCGCCCAAGCCCTGCTCAACCAAATCCAAGCGCACAAAGATTTTCAGGCTGCCTTACACGACTGGCTAGACGGCATCCTGTGCGCCCCCAATTTGGACTACGCCATCGCCTACCAAAGCGAACTCGCCCCCCAGCAAACATGGCTCACGCCCGAAGGGCACCGCGTGGACAAACACAGCATCACGCTCTACAACGAAGCCAGTAGCCAAAACCTAATCCAGCAAAAAGCCCAACACGACGAACTCACCGCGCAGCTTGCCACCCTCGCCCCCCAGCTTGCCGCCGCTCAACAGCAAGCCGAAGATGCACAAACCGCGCTTGCCCAAGCCGAAGAAGCGCACAGCCAAGCGCAAGAACACTACCGCGAATTGTTAAGCCAACTGCAACAAGCGCAAAACCACGCCAACCAGCTTACCGAGCGCAGCAACCAAGCCCAGCTTCGCCGCGAACACATCGCCCAAGAGCAAGCTCAGTTGCAAGACGAAATAGAACTGCTTGCCCAACAAAGCGACACCCTCGCCGAAGACAGCGACACCCTCGCCCAATCGCTTGCCGAATTGGAGCACCAATTTGAAACCCTTTCAGGCAGCCTGAAAACGCAGCAACACGCCCTCAAAACCGCCCAACTTGCCTTGCTGGAAGCCAATCGCCAATACGGCGCAGCCGAAGTGGAGCAACACAAAATCCAACAACGCGCCGACAGCCTTGCCGAGCAAGCCGCGCAAATCGCGCAGCAACAGCAAGACTGGCAACAGCGCATCGAAGAAACCGCCCTCGTGCAAGAAGCCGACGAAGCGGGCGCCGAGCTTGCCGAGCAGCTTGCCATCGCCCAAGAAGCCGGCGGCGAGCTTGCCGAGCGCATCGCCGCCGCGCAAGACACCCTTGCCCGCACCCAAACGCAAGGGCAGGATTTGTTCCGGCAAGCCCAAGCCCTCGCCAGCGAGTTGCCGCAGATTCAGGCTGCCGTGCAAAACGCGCTGTTGCAGCAGCAACAAGCCGAGCTCAACGCACAGCGTTACCACGAACAGCTCACCGAGCGCGGCGCCGATTTGGCCGCCCTTGCCGCTGCCCAGCATTCAGGCAGCCTGAAAACCCTATCGCAGCACATCAACCGCCTGCTGGCGCAAATCGAAGCCTTGGGCGCGGTAAACCTTGCCGCGCTGGACGAGCTTGCCGAAGCCCAGCAGCGCGATGCCTACTATCGCAGCCAAAGCGAAGACCTGCAAAACGCCATCGCCTTGTTGGAAGAAGCCATCGTCCAAATCGACAACGAAACCAAAGCCCGCTTCTTAGAAACCTTCCACGCCGTCAACACCAAAATGCAAAGCATCTTCCCCACGCTGTTTGGCGGCGGCGAAGCCACCTTGCAGCTCACCGACAGCGACCCGCTTGCTGCAGGCATCAGCATCATGGCGCGCCCCATCGGCAAGAAAAACAGCTCCATCCACCTATTGAGCGGCGGCGAAAAAGCCCTCACCGCCATGAGCCTAGTGTTCGCGCTGTTTAGCCTGAACCCCGCGCCATTTTGCCTGCTGGACGAAGTGGACGCCCCGCTGGACGATGCCAACACCAGCCGCTTTTGCCAGCTGGTGAAAGAAATGTCTGCCCAAACCCAGTTTCTTTACATCTCGCACAACCGCCTAACCATGGAAATGGCAGAGCAGCTCATCGGCGTAACCATGCAAGAAAAAGGCGTATCGCGCATTGTTGCTGTGGACATCAAACAAGCCATGCAAATGGCAGAGGCAGCCTGAAAACATGAAAACCCGCCTTTTCCGCCTGCTCGCATGGCTTGCCGCACTCTACGCCGCCGTGTTATGCGTCCTCTATTTCCAGCAAGAAAACCTGCTGTTCCACCCCGCCAAGCTGCCCGCTCGCTACGCCTACGCTTTCAGGCTGCCGCACGAAGAAATCGCCCTGCCGGTAAACGGTGCGGTGCTTAACGGACTGCATTTTCGCCCGCCCCATGCCCATAGCAAAGGCGCGATTTTGTTTTTCCACGGCAACGCGGGCGCGCTGGATAGCTGGGGCGAAGTGGCGCAACGCTTTGCCGAGCTGGGCTACGATAGCTATGTGTTTGACTATCGCGGCTACGGCAAAAGCAGCGGGCAAATCCGCAGCCAAGCCGATTTGCTCGCCGATGCCGAGCGCATGGCGCAATATGTGCAGCAACGTTTCCCCGCCGGGCCAATCATGGTGGTGGGCAATTCCATCGGCAACGGTATGGCGGCGCACGTTGCCGCGCAACTGCAATCGCCCAAGCTGGTGCTGATTTCGCCTTATTTCCGCCTGCGCGATTTAATCCGCGAAAAAATGCCGTTTGTGCCGCCGTTTCTCATCAAATATCCGCTGCCCACCGCCGATTACCTCGCCGCCGCGCCCAACACGCAGGTGCTGATTTTCCACGGCACGCTCGACACGCTGATTCCCGCTGTGCACGGGCAACGGCTGGCGCAAACCTTGGGCGCACGGGCGCAGTATCACGAATTGCCCGCCAGGCATAACGATATGTTTAGCCAAGCCGTGTTATGGCAAACGCTGGAACAAGCGTTGCCATGAAGCGTTGAGGCAGCCTGAAAACCGCTTTGTCTATTTTCAGGCTGCCTTTGCTTTATGAAAGACCATCAAAAAATGCTGGATAACCTTTACCCCGATGTCGTTTTGCTGGCGGGCGGCGGGCAAACGCCAAGCTGTCCTGTTCCCCCTATTTCCCCCGCGCCGCCGCCCGATTACCGCGCTTTGCTGCGCCATCCCGACGATTTTGAATTTTCGGTGAACGGCTGCTGTGTGCGGATTTGGAATGCGGCGGGCTGTTTTTGCATATAGCAGGCGCGGCGGGCAAGGGGCTGTATTACTGCCGCGCGGCGGATTGGGACGCAGCCGAAGCGGTGAAAATCGCCGACAGCCTGCGCGGCTTGCTGGCGGAAGGTCAGGGCAGAGCGCAGCTCGCCGCATTATAAAAGGCAGCCTGAAAGCGAATTTTCAGGCTGCCTTTTGCGGCTTGCAAACCTTTCAGGCTGCCATCGGGTTCAACCCCCAACGGCAGCCTGAAAAAACAAAACCGTTCGGCGCGATGCCAAACGGTTTTTTGCGGGCCAGATTGGATTTCAGGCTGCCCCATCAATCCTCATCCACCCAAGCCTTGACGCTCATCGCATCCACATTCACCTCATACTTGCGCCCGCCGCTCAAAATCTCAAACTCATAGCGGCTGCCGCGTTTGCTGATGTCAAACTCCGCTTCGGTGATGATGCCGCCGTTGGTTACGCCGAACGCCGCCTGCGCCGCCTGCACCGCAGTGATGTTGCTCTGCCCCGTCATTTTGGGCAGATAATTCGCCCCCGCCGCCGTTGCCACGCCCAGCAGCAACGCCAACACGCCGCCTTTGAGCACCGTTTTGCGCGTGGGTTTCAGTTGCTTGATTTTTCGCCCCAGCCAGCGCACGGCGGTTTTGCCCTGCTGCGCCGATTTTTTCGCCGCCTCTTGCAGCTTCTCTTTGCCGTTGGGGTCTAATTGGATTTTTATCATTGTGAATGTCCTTTCAAGGGTAACAAGATTGCCCGCATCAGCGGTTCGCATTCAGCCAACCGCCTCGCCCGATAAGGCAGCCTGAAACGCCGTTTCGCCATCAATCGTCCAAATGGCTGGACAGCACCGCGCCCGTTTTGGCATCCACTTCCACTTCGTATTTCTGCCCGTTTGCCGTGCGCACGTCCACGTCAAAATGGTCGGGCTTGTTGCGGCTGCGGTCAAATTCCACTTCCGTTGCCTGCCCACTGCCCACTTTGGCAACGGCAATTTGCGCCGCTTTTTCGTGCGTGATGTAGCTGGCGCGGTTTTGCTCGTAGTGCAAATAATCGCCATCCGCCAAAGCGGGCGTGGCAACAACGGTAAAGGCAGTAGCCAATAAAACAGCAACGGTTTTGCGAGAATTGAATTTCATGGTGTTTACTCCTAATTGGTGGTTAAAAAACGTGTGTCGTTGGACAACGCTGCGCAGTATAGAAAACCAAAATTAGGAGATAATTAGGGTTGTGTTAAAATGCGTAAACGAAATAAACGCTGCCCAGAGGCAGCCTGAAAACGCTGTTTAGCCCAACGCAATTTCACCCAATCGCCACATGGCAACGCCAAAACGCCACACAAACCGCACTATCCGCCGATAAACCATGAAACCCGCCCCCTCGCTTACCCTGCGCCTCATCACAGGCATCCTGCTTATCGCCGCCACCACCGCGCTGTATCGCTGGCAAAAACCGCTCCCCCTCTCTGACATCAAAATCATCAACAGCGCCGCCATCAGCCTCGCGGGCTACGCGCTATCCGCCCTATCCATCAACAAACTGCTTTATTTCCCCGGCCGCCAAAGCTGGCTCAACATCCTGCCCACCGTAGGCATCGCATACAGCAGCGTGTTTGGCATCGCCGCCCTGTTTTTTGTTACCTTTTCCAACAGCTTCGTGTTAAGCAACGGCATTCTCGCCGCACTGTTTTTCCTTGCCGATTACCGCCGCCACAGCCGCCGCACGCCGCTGATGGCATACATCCCGCTCGGGCGCGCGCGCGAAGCCGACCAAATCCCCCACGCCCATTGGCTGCGATTAGACCAAGCCCAACTGCCGCACAACAGCGTGCAAGCCATCGTTGCCGACCTGCACAGCCCAGATTTGGGCGCAACATGGCAACGCTTTCTCGCCGACTGCACGCTGCACAACATCCCTGTTTACAACATCCGCCAAATAGAAGAATCGCTCACAGGGCGCGTAAAAATCCGCCATCTCTACGAAAACGACCTCGGCTCGTTGCTGCCGCCGCCCGCCTATATGCTCATCAAGCGCATCATGGACATCGCGCTCATCATCATCAGCCTGCCGCTTACTCTGCCGCTAATGTGCCTCACCGCGCTGGCGGTGGTGCTGGAAAGCCGAGGTGGCGCACTGTTCACCCAAAACCGCATCGGGCAAGGCGGGCGCGAATTTACCATCTACAAATTCCGCAGCATGGCAAAAAATTCCGAAGCGCACGGCGCGCAGCTTGCCCAGATTGGCGATGCCCGCATCACCCGCGTGGGCAAATTTATCCGCAAAACGCGGCTGGACGAGCTGCCGCAATTTTGGAACATCCTGCGCGGCGACATGAGCCTCATCGGTCCGCGCCCCGAACAGCGCGTGTTTGTAGAACAGTTCAACGACAGCATCCCGTTTTACAACTACCGCCACATCGTCAAACCGGGCTTATCGGGCTGGGCGCAAGTAACCCAAGGCTACGCGGGCAACGAAGACGAAACCCAAATCAAGCTGGAACACGATTTTTACTACATCAAACACTTTTCGCTTTCGCTGGACATCCTGATTATCTTCAAAACCATCAAAACCATTTTGACAGGCTTTGGCGCAAGATAGGCAGTAGGCAGCCTGAAACCATTAGGCAGCCTGAAAAACAACCGTAGCAGTAGGTCGGGGCATTGATGCCCGACACACACCGCTCTATTTATCTTGATACGCCACAACTCAAAACGTCGGGCATCAATGCCCGACCTACTTAGGTTTTGCAAAAGTTTCAGGCTGCCCCAAATGGAGCGGCGACGGCTCGTCGCCAAATACGCGTTGACATCATGCCACGCTTAGCAACCATCAAGGCAGCCTGAAAATCAGCCGTAGAGTGTGCAACTCCGTTGCGCACGCCGTTTGCAAGCCAACCGCAAAGGCAGCCTGCGTAGCGAAGCGGAGTTGCGAAGCTAAAACCATCTCCCCCCGTTTTCAGGCTGCCCCATTCCTCCAACCATACAACCACAAAGGACTCCACCCATGAACATCCTCATCACAGGCGGCGCAGGCTACATCGGCAGCCACACCGCCGTTGAACTCATCAACGCAGGACACACCGTCATCATCCTAGACAACTACGAAAACTCATCGCCCAAAGTGTTGCAACGCATCCAAGAAATCACAGGCGTTGCCCCCGCGTTCTACCAAGGCGACATCCGCGACCGCAGTATGCTGCAACGCATCTTCGCCGAACACAAAATCCACAGCGTGCTCCACTGCGCCGCGCTCAAAGCCGTGGGCGAAAGCGTGCGCCAACCCCTGCGCTATTACGACAACAACATCACAGGCAGCCTGATTTTGCTAGAAGAAATGCAAAAAGCAGGCGTGCACAGCATCGTGTTCAGCTCATCCGCCACCGTTTACGGCGACCCCGAAATCGTGCCCATCACCGAAAACAGCCCCACAGGTGCCACCACCAACCCCTATGGCACATCCAAACACATGATGGAGCGCATGATGCAAGACCACCAACGCGCCGAACCCGATTGGAGCGTGATTCTGCTGCGCTATTTCAACCCCATCGGCGCCCACCCCAGCGGCAAAATCGGCGAACAGCCCAACGGCATCCCCAACAACCTGCTGCCCTACGTTTGCCAAGTCGCCGCCGGCAAACTCAAAGAACTCGCCGTGTTTGGCAACGACTACCCCACCCCCGATGGCACAGGCGTGCGCGACTACATCCACGTTGTCGATTTAGCCATCGGACACCTCAAAGCCATAGAACAAAAATCGCAAACCGCTGGCATCCACATCTACAACCTCGGCACAGGACAAGGCTACTCCGTGCTAGACATCGTCCACGCCTTTGAAGCCGCATCAGGGCAAACCATCCCCTACGCCATCCACCCCCGCCGCGCAGGCGACATCGCCACCTGCTATGCCAACCCCGCCAAAGCCCAAGCCGAGCTGGGCTGGAAAGCCGAACGCGACTTGCCTACCATGATGCAAGACGCATGGCGCTGGCAAAGCCAAAACCCCAACGGGTATGACGACTAAGCCCCAAACGTTTTCAGGCTGCCTCTATCGCATCAAGGCAGCCTGAAACCTTTGTAAAATCCTAAAACATTAAAACTGCCACCACTCCTAAAACCACCATGCAAACAGAAGAACTCCCCATCCACTTCCCCGCCAAACGCCTCGCCCTCAGCAAAATAGAAGGCACACACCCCAGCCTGCTCATTATCATTCTGCCCGCCCTGTTGCTGATTGCCGTCGCCAGCATCGCAGGCACGGTTATCCTGTTTAACGACCTCGCAAGCGATTACAAGCATGGCATTATCCTGATGCTCGCGGTGGCAGCGTTTAGCCTAGGGTATTTTGCTCACCTGCTGCGCCAATATCAGCGCAACCGTGCCATTTTGCACGCGCTCAACCGCGCCGATGCCCAACCGTGGAAACTGGTCGCGCTATGGGCAGACGTGGCATGGGTAAGTGATAAATACAAGAAAATTACCTTTGGCTACACCGCCACCATCAACGGCGTGCCACAGCAAATTACCTTCGCCGACCGCCCCAACCTTATCCGCTATCGCAACAAATTCCTCGCCATCGCCCCGCGCCACGGCGGCGCGCCCGCGTTGATAGACGACACATTAAGCACTATTCGCGGCTTAACCCATGCCGAGCGGCAAGATTTAATCCGCCAAATCCAAGCGTTGCTTGATGCAGAGATGGATGAGGCAGCCTGAAAAAACCCAAAGCCGTCTGAAAACAGCATGAGAAGTTTTCAGACGGCCTTACAAATGCCAAAGAACGCGTGCGTGGCAGAGCCACACACCCTACGGCATGCAGGCTACGCTTGCTAATCTAGTACAGCCCCTTGTTTAAAGCGAAGTCAGAAAAGTCAGAAATCCCAATATCACGCCGACTGCGTTGGGTATAATCAGAATCCAGTCTTTCCGGGGTTCTTTGCTCCAACCGTACAAAACCCAAATCAGACAGGATGCTGCTGCAAACAGGGGTTGCCACGGCTGCGCCTTTGCCCCTTGCATATTGGCGAT
This sequence comes from Kingella bonacorsii, assembly GCF_016623605.1. Lineage (NCBI taxonomy): Bacteria > Pseudomonadati > Pseudomonadota > Betaproteobacteria > Neisseriales > Neisseriaceae > Kingella > Kingella bonacorsii. Next base: position 91,289 of record NZ_JAEHNZ010000003.1, read on the forward strand.
AATTTGGGGGATATAGGCGACAAATACGAAAATACCCATTGCCGCCCCTATGCTGCCGACAAAGGTATTGAATTTTGCCTTGCTTATCATGGTGGTAAGTCTCCTTTGGGGTTTAACGGTTCTTCCGTTGCCGAAACGGCGTTTCAGGCTGCCTTATTGTACCACAAAGGCAGCCCGAAAGACGGATTCCGAATCTATATCTCGTTTTGCACGGATGGTCTTGCCGGATATCTGCTGCACCTGTAAAAATCTGCCATTTCGAATAGAAAAACGGCATCGGCGGTTTTCAGACTGCCTGAAAACCTATCGGACACAGAAAGCAAGCGTAGCCTGCATTGTAGGGTGTGTCGCCCAAGCGACGCACGCGGTTTCCAATCCCCCAAAGGCAGCCTGAAAAAACCAAAACCGTTTGGCGTTTCCACCAAACGGTTTTTTCTCGGGCAATCTACTTTTAACCTCGTTAAAATCTGCGGCTTTCAGGCTGCCATCCCTCCCCAGTCATCGCATCAAAAATCGTCGCATCAAAAATGATGCACAATCAATTTTTTCCCTTTGTAATCCAACACATCCACTTCCATATTAAACGCCGCCTGAATATTGGGTACGGTAAACACTTCATCAGGGCAGCCTGAAAACAGCACTTGCCCCTGCTTCATGGCGACCACATGGTCGGCATACGCCGCTGCCATGTTGATGTCGTGCAGCACCACGATAATCGTGCGCTGCTGGCTGTGCGCCAAGCGGTGCAAAAGCTGCATCAGGTTGCGCGCGTAATACATATCCAAATTGTTCAGCGGCTCATCCAGCAGCACATATTCAGTGGATTGGCAAAACACCATCGCAATCAGGGCGCGTTGGCGTTGCCCGCCCGACAGCTCGGTCAGATAGCGGTGCGCCAATTCTTGCAGTTGAAATTCCGCCAGCGCGTTGTCCACAATCGCTTGGTCTTCGGCGGTGGGCTGCCCTTGGTGGTAGGGATAACGCCCAAACAGTAGCAAATCGCGCACGGCGATGCGGCTGTGGATGCTGTTTTCTTGCGTGAGAATCGCCAGCATTTTGGCCACTTGGGCAGTGGGCGTGCCGGCAAGGTCGCGCCCGTTGTAGCTGATGCTGCCTGAAACCAGCGGTTTGAGCCGCGCCATCAACGACAGCAGCGTGGATTTGCCCGCGCCGTTTGCGCCGATGAGCGCGGTGATGCCGCCCTGCGGGATGTCCAAATTCACGTTGTTTAAAATGGTTTGATGGTGGATTTGATGCGATAAGTTTTGGATTTTAATCATATTTAGCTGCTTCAATTAAAAGGGTTAAATGGCAGAAAGGGTTAAATGGTAACAAGCAGGCAAGTGTTTTCAGGCTGCCTTATTCTTTTTCAACACCAGCCACAAAAACACCAAGCCGCCCACAAATTCAATCACCACGCTCAACACTGCTTTCATGCCCAGCAAATGCTCAAACACGGTTTGCCCCAACACCAGCATCACCGCCGCAATTAAAAACGCCATCGGCAGGCGCACGCTGTGTTTCAGGCTGCCTGAAAACGCATTCACCAGCGCGCACACCAGCAGCCCAAAAAAGCTCACCACGCCCACCGTTGCCGTGGCAGAAGCCACCAACAGCGCAATCCAAAATAAAATCCACAGCGTGTGGCGTTGGTAATGAATGCCCAAGTTAATCACTTGGGCGCGCCCGAGCAAATGCACATCCAAGCGATGCCGCTCGCGCCACAAAAACGGCACGCTAATCAGCACCAACACGCCGCTATACGCCAGCATCTGCGTGTTCACGCTGTTGAAGCTGGCAAAGGTGGCGGCTTGGGCGGCGGTAAATTCCTCAGGGTCTATCATCCGTTGCAGCAGGCTAGATAGGCTACGAAACAGCACGCCAAACACCACGCCAATTAAAATCATCCGCGCCAAATCGCGCCCGCCTTGTTTGAGCAACTGGCTAAACAGCAGCAGCGAGCCGCCCAGCATCGCCGCCAATTCCAGCGAAAATTTGCCCAATGGCGCAAGCTGCGCATAGCCCAAACCGCCAAACGCGGCAACCAGCGCGGTTTGCAAAAACACATATAGCGCGTCAAAGCCCAAAATAGACGGCGTTAAGATGGGATTATTGGTGATGGTTTGAAACAGCAAGGTGGACACGCCCACCGCGTAGGCAACCAGCAGCAAAGCGGCGAGCTTTTTCGCGCGAATTGCCAACACAAAATCCCACGAGCCTTGCGCGTTCCAAGTGAGAAACAGCGCGGCGGATAGGATAAGCAGGGCGGATAAAATCAGAATAAGTTTTGCAGATTGAGACATGGTATTCAGATGGATAGTTTGGTTACTTGGGCAGGGCGGGAAATGGTTTTCAGGCTGCCTTATTGGTTTAGGCTGCTATCTTGGCAAAGCCCACCATCGTTGGAGCGTCGGCGGCTCGCCGACATCTTGGCAAACCCGTCATACTTCGTTTAATCAGCCATTTGGCGGCGAGCCACCGCGCCATTTTAGGTTTCAACCTTGCGCGTTGCGCTGCGGTATAACCATTTATACCCAAATCAAAGATTTGGACAAATGGATAAGGCTGCCGTTGGCTTGGGTAATTGTGCAACGTTTTCAGGCTGCCTAACCCCGTTGCGGCGCGCGCAGCAGCAGCAAAAACAACACCGTCCCCACCACGCCAAACACCGTTGCCACGGGAATTTCAAACGGAAACACAATCAGCCGCCCAATCAAATCGCACATCAACACCAACGCCGCGCCCAGCAACGCCACCGCAGGCAAGCTCGCCCGCAGCTTATCGCCCAGCAAACGGCTGGCGATATTCGGCACCACCAAGCCGATAAACGGAATGCTCCCCACCGTAACCACCACCAGCGACATAATCAGTGACACAATCAACAGCCCCGCCCACAGCACCGCATCGCGGTTTAGCCCCAAATTCGCCGCCACGCTCTCGCCCAAGCCCATAATCGTGAGCTGGTCGGCAATCACATAAGCAAACGCCGCCAACGCGCCCGTTGCCCACAGCAGCTCATACCGCCCCAGCAACACGCCCGAAAAATCGCCGCTTTGCCACACATTCAACATTTGCAGCATTTCCGTTTCATAAGCAATAAACGTCGCCACCGCATCAATCACGCCGCCAAAAATCATCCCCACCAGCGGCACCAGCAACTGCGCCGAAGGCGGCAAACGCCGCGACAAAGCCATAAACAACAGCATCCCCGCCAACGCCGCTGCCGCCGCCACGCTCATTTTCACCAACAACGCCGCCGAGGGCGCAAACAACGCCATCAGCAGCAGCCCCAACGCCGCCGATTGGCTCGCGCCCACCATAGAAGGCTCTACAAACCTGTTTTTCAGCAAAATTTGCATAATCATCCCCGCCACCGCCATCGACGCGCCCACCAACACAATGGCAAACGTGCGCGGCAGGCGGCTAATCATCAGCACTTGGCTGCTGTCGTTCAGGCTGCCTGAAAGCAAATCCGCCCAATGAAAATTCGCTACGCCCACGGATAGGCTGGCAACGAATAGCAGGGCGACAAAAAGCAAGGATAGGGTATAGAGAATTTTGGGAGTCATTTTGTTGTTGAGTATATTTGGGGGGCGTTCAGGTTGAAATCTTTGCAAAATCGGCAACCGATGGCACGTTGGCGGCTCGCCGACAGCTTGGCAAATTAGCCATGTTGAAATCTTTGCAAAACCTGAAATCAAACCAGAAATAATCAATTCTTCGTCATTCCCGCGCAGGCGGAAATCTTGGTTAGTCTTAAACAACAGATTGTTTTTACAACTATTTCTGAATGTCCAACAAGATTCCCGCCTACGCGGGAATGACGGCGGTTATTGTGTTTCAGGCTGCCGTTGGTGTTTTGCTAAGGTTTCATACTTTGTTTAATCAACTATTTGGCAGCGAGATGCCACCGTTCTATTTTAGATTTCAGGCTGCCTAATGTGTGTGGATTGGAACAACGCTGTTGCGAATAACCACGCGCTACACGGCAGCCTGAAACCGCACTGCTTCCACGCGCCCCATGCCCACGCATTTGCCCGCTTCCATAATGGCAAACACCGCCCCGCACCGCAACAACGGCGAATAATCCACCTCAAACAACAGCTTCACCACCACCAACGCATCTTGCGGGGGCGCAGACACTTCGCCGCGGATAAATTCCATGCCCAAATATTCGCCCGAATTATCGGCAACCAAATGCGGGCGATAGCAGGTGGCGGCGTAATCAATCGGCGGCAGCCTGAAACGAAGTTCAGCGGAGCTAAAACCTTGTGGGTGAAACGGATGGTGCAAAGCAGGGTAAACGGCGGCATCGGGGTTATTGGAGCGTTTCGTCTAAAAATTCGTCTAAATAACGCTTGCCACTATCGTCTAGCGTGGTGCGCAGTTCGCGCAGTCGGGCGAATAGCGCGGCTTTTTCGGCGGCGGTGAGCGTGTGTCCGCTGTCGTCGGTTAGGCGGTTGTAATCGGTCGTGCCTTGGGCATCTAGGCTGCGCAGGCGCAGATAGCTGCGTTTTTTGCCTGATGCGGTTTGGGTTTGCAGCAGCATACTGCCGCCGTCTGCGGCGACGGGGCTTTCATCTATCAAAATGGCGGAGGGTAAAGTGTTTTTGGGCATGGCGTAGCTTTGGGGTGTTTGGGCGATTGCGCATGATACGGCTAGGGCGAGCAGTAGGGGGAATAAGGATTGCATGGTGGGCTTTTTCAGGCTGCCTTATTTTGTGTTCTGAATGGCGAGCTACATTTAGTCAAAATAAAAACAATATGGGTAGGACGTATGGCTTTGCCACGCACCCTACGTCGACTGTTTTTCAGGCTGCCTATTGGGTTGAGGCAGCCTGAAAACGGTTATTCAAACTGCAAACGGTTGATATTCACACGCCGCAAGCATGGGTATGGCGGCGCAACGCCATGCAAACGGCTGAACTCGCTGCAACCGTTTTTCAGGCTGCCTATTGGATTGAGACAGCCTGAAACCTTTGCAAAACCTGCAACCGATGGAGCGTCGGCGGCTCGCCGACATTTTGGCAAATCAGTAATACTATGTTTAATAAGCTATTTGACGACGAGCCGTCGCCACTCCATTTTAGATTTCAGGCTGCCTCAGGGGTTTGCAAATGTTTCAGCCTGAAAACGGTTATTCAAACTGCAAACGGCTGATATTCACGCGCCGTAAGCGTGGGTATGGCGGCGCAACGCCATGCAAACGGCTGAACCCGCAGCAACGTTTTTCAGGCTGCCTCTGTTGCGCTGAGGCAGCCTGAAAACCTTTATTTCGCCTTTTTAAACGCTTCTGCCGCCTGCTTGGCAACGGTTTGCAACTGCTGCGCGCCGCCTGCGGCAAGATACGCGCTGCTGTCCAGATACACCACCTGCCCTTTTTTCCATGCGGTGCTTTCGGCAACCAGCGGGTTATCCAACACGTCTTTTGCTGCTTTGCCCTCTTCGCCAATCGCGGCGCTGCGGTCTAGCACAAACAGCCAATCGGGGTTTTTCTCTTTAATGTATTCAAACGAAATCGGCATGCCGTGCGAGCCTTCTTTCATGGCGGTGTCCACAGGTTCCAGCCCGATGTCTTGGTGCAGCCAGCCGCCCAAGCGCGAATTGGGGCTTTGCGCCGACAGTTTGCCGCCGCTCACAATCAACACCAGCGCCTTGCCTTTGCCTTTTGCCGCTTCGCGGGCTTCGTCAAACGCTTTGTTGATGTCGGCTTTCAATTTTTCGGCTTCGGCTTGTTTGCCAAAAATTTGCGCGTAGGCATCAATGCGCGCTTCTGCGCTGGTGCGCAGGTTTTTGGTGTCGGCGGTCATGTCTATGGTGGGCGCGAGTTCGTTGAGCTGTTGCGCGGCTTTGCTGGTGCGGCTGCCGATGATGATGAGCTGCGGTTTGAACGCGCCCAAGGCTTCGTAGTTCGGCTCAAACAGCGTGCCGACGTGTTTCGCCTTGCCAAACGCGTCTTGCAAATAAGGCAGCATGGATTTGTCCACGGTTGCGCCCACGGGCACGCCCAAGGCGGTGAGCGTGTCCAACGCACCCAAATCATACACGGCAACGTTTTGCGGATTTTTCGGCACCACCGCTTCGCCGCGCGCGGTTTGCACGGTTACTTTTTCGCCTTGAATATCGTGCGCTTTCAGCGGGGCTTTGTCGTCTTTATCCGCTGCGCCGCCTTGCGCTTGCGATGCGGCAGAAGCTGAGTTTGCTTGGCTGGCGGCTTGGTTGCCTTGCTGTTGCGATGGGTTGCACGCGGTGAGCGCGGCAAGGGTGAACAGGGCGATAAGCGAATGTTTCATGGGGTTTCCTTGTTGTTAAAAAGATGGCGCGGTTTGAGGCAGCCTGAAACCGCGTATTTCGTTTATAACGGGTTGATAAAAATGGGTTACAAGTTTACAAAAACAAAAATGGATTCGGTTAAAACTTCTGTTTCAGGCTGCCTCAAACCGAAATTTTAACCGCAATCCCCAAGCGGAAGATAGGCAAAGCAGGGTTGGCACGCCATCGATGCTTTGCCTTCAATCGCCTACCAACGATAATTCACGCCCAAACGCACATCGCGCCCTGCTTCGGGCAAGGAACTGCCGTTGGTGCTTTCGCGTTGCGTGTGCGATTTGTAGTATTTGTTGCCCACGTTGTTGATGGCAAAGTTCACATTCAAATTGTCTTTGCCGGGCAGGGGTTTCCAGTTCAGATAAATATCGTTTACGCCGTAGCCTGGGCGTTCTGTGCCGCCGCCTGAGCCGCGTTGGTAGGCGGAGTGTTCGGTGCGTTGCACAAAGCGTCCGCGCCAGCCGATTTCCAAATTGGGATTTTCAAATTGGTAAGACAAGCCCGCTGTCCATGTGCGCCCCACGGGCACAAACGTTACCAGCGAATCGATGTTGGCGCTGTTGATTTTGGGCTTGTTGTAGGCAACCCCTACGCGTGCGGTTAAACCGCGCCAGCGATAGGAAGTAGAGATTTCGTAGCCTCTGTTTTTCAGCGTGCCGCCGTTGTACGCCATAAAGCGACCGCGCCCAAGGCTGCGCCAAGCCTGCACATCTTTGATTTGTTGGTCAAAATAGCTGGCTTCAATGAACAACGCATCGTTGAGCTTGTATTTCACGCCCACTTCGGCATTGCGCGCGCGTTCGGCTTTCAAATTGGGGTCGGCAAGCGCGGTGCGGCTGCCTGAAAGCATCACTTCATACAAGCGCGGGCTGCGGCTGGCGTAGTTTAAATTGGCGTTGAAGGATAAATCGGGTGTAGCGTCCCAAATCACGCCGATGCTGGGGTTCACTTTGCTGCCCGAGCTTTTGCTGTTGCCAGAGAACAAGGTTTTGTAGTGGTCGTAGCGCAAGCCTGTGGTCAGCGTTACGGGTGCAATATCCCAGATGCCTTCGGCGTAGATGCCGTAATCGGTTTTTTCTTCGCGCACACGCCCGCCGCTTAGGCTGTCGGGCTTGCTTTTTTCTTTGCGCCAGTTCACGCCGTATTTGAGCGTGTGTTTGCCAAACAGCGGTGTGTCAAAGCCCACGTTTGCGCCATTGGTTACGATTTTGTTGGTGGCGGTTTCGGTAGCGCTGGGTTCTTCGCGCTTGATGGTTTGGGTGTACACATTGGCTTTCAGGCTGCCTAATGCGCCCAGTTGCTTGCCCTCGTAAGCAAGGTTGGTGGTGTCTTGCGTGAGGATGCGATAGCGCGGGCTGTTGGTTGCACTTCTGCCTGCTTGGGCGAAGTCAAATTCTTCACGCAAATTGCGTGTGCCGTAGGTTTTTTCTTGGCGATGGCTTAATTCAACGCGGTGGTCGTCGTTGAAATTGTAGGCAAATTTGGCGAGCAAGCCGCGTTGTCCAATCGCGCTGCCGTTTACTTTGTTGCCCGTGGCGCTGCGGTAGCCGTTGCCCGCTTTGTAGTCTTTTTCGGTAACCCAGTTGCCCGTTACCAAAGCATCCAAGCCGCCCCAGCGCCCGTAAACGGTTGCGCCGCGATTGTAGCCTTTGTTACTGCTCACGCCCGCGTTCACTTTGAAGCCTACGTTTTGCCCGTCGCGCAGCAAATCGGCGGCATCCACGGTTTTGGCGACAATCGCGCCGCTGGTTGCGCCGATGCCCGCCGATGCCGAGCCTGTGCCTTTTTGCACGCCGACTACTTTCACCAAGCTGGGGTCTAACAAAAACCGCCCGTTGTGGTGGAAGATGTGTGAATCGGAATAGGTGTTGTCCACTTTCATGTCGATTTGGTCTTGCCCCATACCGCGGATGGACACCCATTGCGAAGTGGCGTTGCCGCCGCCGAAGTTGATGGACGGCTCGTTGAACAGCACATCTTTCATGTCGGTGGAGGTGGATTCGTCCATTTTTTTGGTGGTCACGCGGCGGGTGGAGGTGTCGCCTTTGACCGTGATGTTTTGCAATTCCTGCTTGTGCTCGGCGGGCAAATCCTCGGCTTGGGCGTAGCCCGCTGCCAATGCCAAGGTGAGCATGGAAAGTTTGAAAAAGGGTGTTTTCATGGTTTTCTCTCAGTCGGATTAAGGTTAAACAAAAATAAAATTCGTTCTCAATATTAACACGTTTTGACAAAACCATGAATAGAAAAACCGTATGAGTTGTGGGGATGGGAATGGGGCAGGCGGGGAAAAGGCAGCCTGAAAACAGGGGGATAGTGTTGTTTTACTCGTTTTCAGGCTGCCTTATGGGCTTTCTGATGGCGCGTTGGATTTAATGCGGCTGGCGTTGGTACGCAGCACAAAAGGCAGCCTGAAACGCGCTAAACAGCATTTGGGCTTCGCAACTCCGCTGCGCTACGCAGGCTGCCTTTCTATCCTCCGCAGCGAACCGTTCCCACCCACTCGCCGTCAGCCCTGATTTCCGCCGTTTTGCCGCCGCCTTTTGCTTCCCAAACCCAATGGTTGCCGTGCGATTGCGCGGGTTCGCCAAGGATAAACCACGCCTTATCCAGCGTGTCGCCTGCGCGGATGGTTTGGCATTGTTCGCGCGGCACAAAGGCGCGTTCGCCGCAGTTGTGTTGCTGTCGGCAGTCGGGACGGATGCAGTAGTCCTGCGTGTTGTGCCAAATGCCGCCGCCCTTCTCGCATAGGGGGCGGTTAGTGCGGTGAAATAACGGGTTTGGGGTTTCATTGTGAATTCCTTGTGGTAAGGCAGCCTGAAATGAGCAAACCTGTTTTCAGGCTGCCGCAATCAGCGCACCGCCTGCTCCCACCACACATTGCCGTGATAGGTGTCGCCGCATAGCTGATAACGCCGCCGGCAACGGGTGCATTCAAAATACAGCGATAGGCTGTCGTACCAACCAAAGCGGTCGCGCTCATCGCCCAAGGTGCGGCATTCTGCTAGCGAGTTGCCCCATTTCGGATCGTCTTCCTTGCCTACATCGCGCAAAATGCCTAGTGATACGGCGTTTTCAAGATGGCACAGCGTGCGCTGCAAATGCCACGCGCTGTTTATTTGCACGCGCGGTTTAAACTCGGCGCATTGCGGGCAGTCTATGCCTTTGCGGGAAAAAACGGGCATGATCGTCTCCTTGAAAAGTGGTTTTCAGGCTGCCTATCCATCCACATTCACCGCCACGCCTTGCGCCGCCGCATTCTCACGCCGGTCATAGCGTTCAAACGTAATTTGCCGTGTGGTTTCGTGATACGACAGTTTGCGCGCGGGGCTTCTGTGTTGCGCCAAAATTTGCGGCAGGGCGGCGCGGCGTTGCGCGGGGGGCAGCGCGTATAGGGCAAGGGCAGCCTGAAACGCGCGTTGTTGCATGGCGGTATCCAGCAGGCGTTCGCTGTACACGTTGTAATCCGCCGTGTCGTTATCCAGCAGCACGCAGCCGATGAAGTTGCCCCAGCACGCGGGGCGCAGCGCAATGTTGCGGGCGTTGTGGGCGGGCGGAGTGTTTTCAGGCTGCCTATCTTGTGCTACGGCGGCTTGGTTTTCGGCGGTGCAATAGTGCGCGAGATTTTGCGCGTGCAAACGGCGCGTGTGCTCGGGCGAGAACAGCAGGCTACGCGCGACTGGGTTTTGCAGTAGCTGCTTGGCATCCATGCTGGCTTTGTCCTCGTCTGCCGCATCGCTCGCCAGCCAGTTGCGCATCATGTCGTCAAAATAGCGAAATTCGCCCTGCATGGCGGCGCATAGATTGGGCTCACCGCGGGCAAACGGGGCAAACGCCGCCGCGCAGTTATCGGGCAGATGCGTTGCCCAAGCGGGCTGCTCCGCCAGCATTTCCGCCGCCAGCGCGGTGTTGCGCACCACGATGGCGTTGCCAATCATGGTGTCAATCAAGCCGCCGTGCGCACGCAGCAGCACGCGCCCTGTGTGGATATTGCGGCACACGCGCGCCAAGGCGGCTGGGTGGCGATTTTCTGCCCGATCCACCGCCGCTGCGGTGTGTTGCTGCGCCAGCGGGGCAAAGGGCGGGAAGGCATCTCGGGTTACATCGTTGATAACGTAATCAAAATTATCGTATTGAGCCAGCGCATCGGCGTTGGCAAGCAGCTGGGCGGCTTGTTGCACGCTCGCGCGATAGGCGGGCAGATTTTGGCGCACGGCAGCAAGGCAGCCTGAAACGCTGTCATTCCCAGACAAAATGATGAAACGACGGCACGCCCTCAAAACGGCGGATTTCGCGCAAAACCTCAGGCTTGACGATGCCGCGCAATGCTGCCTGCTTTTACCGATTAACACAGAATTGAACAAGAAAACCCGCCCCGCCAAGCCCCGTCTGATACAATTTCGCCGCCATTAACCCCCAACCGCTTATCCATTTTAATTTATCCGTTGAAGCCTTCGGCTTTCAGGCTGCCCATGAAACTCCTAAAAGACAGTCTTATCTACCTTCTCGGCGAGCTTGCCGCCAAAGCCCTGCCCTTTTTGCTGCTGCCTTATCTCACGCGCAAATTCGGCGCGGCGGGCTACGGCGACTTGTCGTATTGGCAAACCCTGCTTTCCCTGCTGATTATCGTATTCAGCCTCAGCCAAGACGGCGCGCTCACGCGCTATTTTTATGTGTACGGCAAACGCAACCTGCCCGGCGTGATGCTGGCGGGCTACGGCTACACCGCGCTGGTTACGCTTGCCGCGCTGGGTGTTGCCGCCGCCGCGCAGTCGGTCAACCTTGCCACCGTAACCTGCGCCGCCGCCGCGCAAAGCGTGCTTGGCGTGCAACTGGCTTACCGCCAATGCCAAAAACGCGCCCTGTCGTACACGCTTATCCAAACCGCCAGCGGCGTGCTCACCAGCCTGCTCACCGTTGCCCTGCTGGAAGCCACGCACAGCGCGCCCATCGCCTTTCGTTTTGCCGCGCTGTTTATCGGCAACGCCGCCGTTTCGCTCGCCGCCTATGCGCTGATGCCGCGCAACCGCCACCACATCCGCCTGCGCCGCCTGTTTCAGGCTGCCCGATACATCTTCGCCTTTGGCCTGCCGCTTGTGCTGCACCACGCCAGCGGCTTTATCAAAGGGCAGCTTGACCGCATCGTTATCCATCAACACTACGCCCCCGAGCAGCTCGGCATCTACGCCGCAGGCTTGCAGCTTGCCAGCATCCTCAGCATTCTGCTGCTCGCCGCCAACAAAGCCACCGTGCCGCATTATTACCAAGCCGTCAAACAAGGCAGCCTGAACGCCGCCAAAATCCGCCGCCTCGCCCTCGCCGTCCTCGCCGTCAGCCCCCTCCCCGCCGCCATCGCATGGCTGCTGCCCAACACGCTGTTCACATGGCTGCTGGGCGCGCAATATGCGGGCAGCCAGTATTACACCGTCCTGTTCCTGCTCGGCTTCGGGCTCACCCTGCCCTATTACCTGCTGGTGAACCACCTGTTCTACCACGGCAAAAACAAGCGCATCGCCGTGATTTCCGTGCTGTCCACACTGGTTTACCTTGCCGCGCTGTTTGCCACCGCCCGCATCGGCATCCGCTGGATACCGCTGGCGATGATTGCCGGCAACGCCGCCATCCTGCCGATTTTGTGGACAAACGTGAACGACAAGGCAGCCTGAAAACAAAAACCCCGTTTTCAGGCTGCCTTGTCAGTTTCCCCATTCACCAACCGCAATCCCCACCCTCAACCCCACCAAAACCATTAAAATACCGCCCATTTCCCATCCCAACCTCATCCCCGTTTTCAGGCTGCCTCAACCGCAGCCCATTCTAACACCGCCGCACACCGCCCATGATTATCGCCAATCCCACCTATCTCAACGCCGACCCCGACCTTAAAGCCATTCTCGCCAACCAACTCGCGCTCTTTTGCGTGTCGCTGCCCATACTCAACGAGCTGCCCTTTGTGGTCTCCGTTATTTTTATTGTGATGATGGCGATTCGCATCCTGCTGCTGTTTTTTGGTGTGCGCAAAATGGCAACGTGGCAGCTCGTGTTGATGCTCGCGCTGGTGGTGGCGCTGGTGATGCTGCAAGTGGGCTCGTTTGTGGGGCTGCAAGGTGGCATGGCACTGCTGCTGTTGCTTGGTGCGCTCAAATCCTACGAAGGGCACACCCGCCGCGATTGGCAAGTCTCCGCGCTGGTGCAAATTTTCCTGCTCACAGGCGCGGTGCTGTTTAATCAAAGCATGCTGGTGGGCGCGTGGGTGCTGGTTTGCCTAACGCTCATCGCCGTCGCGCTCGCCATTTTAAACGAGCTAGACCCCAAAACCGCGCTGAAACAAAGCCTTATCGGCTTCGCGCTCACGCTGTTGCCGATGATTTTGCTGTTCATCACCATGCCGCGCAAAGAATCGCCGCTGTGGGGCATTCCGCAAAACCCCAGCAACCAATCCACCACAGGCATTTCCGAAAGCATGAAACCGGGCAGCATCGGCAACTTGGTGCAAAGCAACGAACCCGCCTTCACCGCCACATTCAGCGACAACTATCGCCCCCGCCCGCAAGACTTATACTGGCGCGTGATGGTGATGATAGACCGCGACGAAATGGGCGAATGGCACGCCGCGCGCGGCATGATGGACGGCGCATACCCCGCGCGTGGCAACCGCCCCACGCAAGACGTGCGCTATCAAATCGTCATCGAAGACACCAAAGGGCGCATCCCCGCGCTGGATTACCCCTCGCGCCGCCAAGAAACAGGCATCCTGCAAGAGCTGGGCAACGTGCTGCGCGTGTACAGCCGCCAAGGCGTGCGCGGCATCACGCTCCGCGCCAACGCCACCGACGAGCTCACGCAAAAGCTAGACAACGCCGAGCTGCGCCTTTACACCCGCATTTCCGACAACAACCCACAAACCAAAGCCCTCGCTCAAGCGCTCTATCAACAAGCAGGCGGCGACACCGCAACCTTTATTCAGGCTGCCTATCAGTATTTCAACAAACAAAAATTCGTTTACACCCTTAAACCGCCCGTCCTACAAAGCGCTGCCCCCACCGATGAATTCCTATTCCAAACCAAGCAAGGCTTTTGCGAACACTACGCCGATGCTTTTGTAACTCTAATGCGCTCCGCAGGCGTGCCAGCTCGCGTGGTAACAGGCTACCAAGGCGGCGAATGGAACGAACAAGGCGGCTTCTGGCAAATTCGCAGCAAAGATGCCCACGCATGGGCAGAAGTGTGGCTGCCCGAGCGCAACGTGTGGAAGCGCGTGGACCCCACCGCCTCCGTTTCCATCAGCCGCGTAGACAGCGGCGTGGACAACGCCCTGCCCGCCGAAGAAATCAACGAGCTGGTGAGCAACCTCAGCGCATGGAGCCGCTTCACCAGCCAAAGCCAAATCTACTGGCAACGCTGGGTGGTGAACTTCGATAACGCCCAGCAAAACAGCCTGTTTTCATGGCTCGGCTTGGGCGGCGCAAGCACATTCAGCTCGCTGCTGTTGCTCATTATCGGCAGCGTGCCCGTGCTCATCCCCATCATTTGGTGGTGGCGACGCTCGCGCAAGCAAGACATCTCACCGTTAAGCGACGGCTTTATGCTGCTCAAACGTCGCCTACTCGGCAACGCCTTCCCCAACCTCGCCGCACTGGGCGCAACCGAATTGCAAGCCGAATTGGAACAAAGCGAACGCCTCACCCCCGATTTAGCCCGACTGCTGCAAGACTTCATCGCGCTTAACTACGCCAGCCGCCAAGCCCCCAGCCAAACAGTCGCCCAAGCATGGTACCGCCGCGCGCGCAAGCTATCCCGCAAACACCGTTTGAAAACAGAATGGGCAGCCTGAAAACCAAAATAGAACGCCAACGCCCCGCTAAACAACGCCCAAAGGCAGCCCCCGCGCACCGCGCAAACCCCAAAACCAAATTTAGCCCAACGCAACCCCCACCCATTTTTCAGGCTGCCCCAATCCAAATTAAGCTAAAATCCTCCCTTTCCCACAACTACAAAGGAAACAGCATGACCTACCTCGCCCAAGCCCAAAACTGGCTCGCCCAAGACCCCGACCCCGAAACCCGCGCCGAGCTAGAAGCCCTGATTCCCGCCGCCCAAGCAGGCGATGCCGCCGCACTCGCCGAGCTAGAAGCCCGCTTCAACGGCCGCCTGCAATTCGGCACCGCAGGCCTGCGCGGCAAACAACAAGCCGGCAGCATGGGCATGAACCGCGTGCTGGTTGCCCAAGCCGCCAAAGGGCTTGCCGACTACATCCTGCAATTTGACCCGCAAAACCCCAGCATCGTCATCGGCTACGACGGGCGCAAAAATTCCGACATCTACGCCCGCGACACCGCCGAAATCATGGCAGCCGCAGGCATCCAAACCCGCCTGCTGCCGCGCACCCTGCCCACCCCCGTGCTTGCTTACGCCATCCAACATTTCAACACCAGCGCAGGCGTGATGGTAACCGCCAGCCACAACCCCCCCGCCGACAACGGCTACAAAGTCTATCTAGGCAAAAGCAACGGCGGCGGGCAAATCGTCTCCCCCGCCGATGAGCAAATCGCCGCGCTGATTGACCAAGCCACGCAAACCCCCATCAACCAATATCCCCGCAGCAGCGACTACGAAACACTCGGCGAAGAAGTGATTGAAGCCTATATCACCAAAACCGCCGCGCTGGCGCAAGAACCCGAATGCAGCCTGAATTATGTTTACACCGCCATGCACGGCGTGGGCAAAGAAGTGCTGCTCAAAACCCTTGCCGCCGCCAAGCTGCCGCTGCCGCACATCGTTGCCGAGCAAGCCGACCCCGACCCCACCTTCCACACCGTCGCCTTCCCTAATCCCGAAGAAAAAGGCGCATTAGACCTTGCCATCGCGTTAGCCAAAAAAGAAAACGCCGAATTCATCATCGCCAACGACCCCGATGCCGACCGCCTCGCCGTTGCCATCCCCGATGAACAAGGCAACTGGAAACCCCTGCACGGCAACGTAGTCGGCTGCTATTTGGGCTGGTATCTGGCGCAAAAAAACCAAGGCAAAACAGGCACACTCGCCTGCTCGCTCGTCTCCTCCCCCGCGCTGGCGCACATCGCGCAAAAATACGGCTTTGCCAACGAAGAAACGCTCACCGGCTTCAAATACATCGCCAAAGCACCCAATCTGCTTTACGGCTTTGAAGAAGCGCTCGGCTACCTCGTTGACCCCGATAAAGTGCGCGACAAAGACGGCATTTCCGCCGCCATCGTGTTCCTAGACCTAGTACGCAGCCTGAAAGCGCAAGGCAAAACCCTGCTTGACCACGCCCGCGATTTCGCGCAAACCTTTGGCGCATACACCAGCGGACAAATCTCCATCCGCGTAAGCGACCTTGCCGACATCAGCAAACTGATGAGCGCGCTGCGGCAAAATCCCCCCAGCCAAATCGGCGGGCACGCCGTAGCGCAAAGCATTGACCACCTGCAAACCGAACGCCAAAACGATATTTTGGTGTACTACCTTGCCAACGGCAGCCGCTTGATTGTGCGCCCATCGGGCACCGAGCCGAAAGTTAAATTCTATCTGGATGCCAAAGGCAGCAGCGAAGCCGATGCGCAAAACGTGCTGCAAGCGTTTGATGCCGCCGTGCGCGAGATGCTGCGCCAAGATGTTTACGGCAAACAAAACTGCTAACCCATTTTCAGGCTGCCTATCTTGCCCAAGCATCGCACAAGCATAGGCAGCCTGAAAACGAGTTGATGAGCTTCTGCGAAGCTAAAACGAGTTTCTACAAAGTTAAATTTCTTCCAACCAACCAACAAGGAGTCCATTATGGCAACCCCACACATTTCCGCCCACGCAGGCGCATTCGCCGAAACCGTTTTGATGCCAGGCGACCCCCTGCGCGCCAAATACATCGCCGAAACCTTTTTGGAAAACGCCGAGCAAGTAACCGCCGTGCGCAATATGTATGGCTACACCGGCACATACAAAGGTAAACGCATCTCCATCATGGGACACGGCATGGGCATCCCATCTTGCTCCATCTACGCCAAAGAACTGATCACCGAATACGGCGTAAAAAACCTAATCCGCATCGGCTCATGCGGCGCGGTGTTGGACGACATCCATGTGCGCGACGTGGTCATCGGCATGGGCGCATCCACCGACAGCAACGTCAATCGCATCCGCTTTCATGGCTACGACTTCGCCGCCCTTGCCGATTTTGGCATCGTGCAAGCCCTTGCCGCCGCCGCCCAAGCACGTGGTGTGAACGCCAAAGTGGGCAACCTATTTTCGTCCGATTTGTTCTACCACCCCGATACCGCCATGACCGAAACCCTGCGCAAATACGGCATCGTTGGCGTGGAAATGGAAGCCGCAGGCATCTACGGCGTGGCAGCCGAATTCGGTGCCAAAGCCGCCACCATCTGCACCGTGTCCGACCACATCGTGCGCGAAGAATACACCACCGCCGAAGAACGCCAGCTCACGTTTAACGACATGATTACCATCGCCTTGGATGCCGCGATAACGCTGTAATCCACTCCAAAGGCAGCCTGAAAACAGATGGCGAGCAACACCAACCGCCAACCGTTTTCAGGCTGCCTTGACACCCAACGCAATCGCCGTATAATCCGCGCCTTCCCGCGCCCATCGTCTAGAGGCCTAGGACACTGCCCTTTCACGGCGGCAACAGGGGTTCGAATCCCCTTGGGCGTGCTACAAAAAACCTTGCCGATAAGCAGCAAGGTTTTTTTGTTCGCGATAAAACCACCCCGCCGTTTTCAGGCTGCCCACTTCATCCAACCCGCCCCGCCAAAATGCTATAATCGCCCCATTTTCCACCCACCCCCAGAAAGCCCGACATGAACTTTGAACAAGCCCGTTTCAACATGGTAGAACAACAAATCCGCCCGTGGGACGTACTGGATTTTGACGTGCTCGACGCGCTGCAAGACATCCCGCGCGAACTGTTTGTGCAGCCCAGCCAACAAGGCTACGCCTATGCCGACCTCGCCCTGCCCCTGCCCAACGGCAGCCAAATGCTTGAACCCAAAATCGTCGGGCGCATGGCACAAGGCCTGGCGTTGAAAAAACACGAGCGCGTGCTGGAAATCGGCACAGGCTCAGGCTACGCCACCGCCGTTTTGGCAAAACTGGCAGGCAACGTAACCACCTGCGACATTGACCCATCGCAACTCAACACCGCCCAAGCCATCCTCAAAGGCTTGCAACTGGACAACATCCAATACCAAGCCATCGACGGCTTAAACGCCCTGCCCGCCGATGCCCGTTTTGACGCGATTTACATTGGCGGCAGCCTGAAAACCATTCCGCAACAGCTTTTCCCGCATCTGAACAACGGCGGGCGCATGGTGGTGGTGGTCGGCAGCGAGCCGGTTCAACGCTGCGTGCGCGTAACGCGCGACGGCGACACGTTTAGCGAAAAAGTCCTGTTTGACACGCTGATTACGCCGCTGCAAGACGGCGACAACGCCGGCTGGTATAAAGCGACGGGGAAATTTACGTTTTGATGATGGCGTGATTGGGCTTTGCCCAATCGTGTTTCAGGCTGCCTTGGATGATTTCAAGGCAGCCTGAAATTTTTTATACGGGCTACTATCCGCCCCCCCAAGCGCAACAATTGCAAAGGGGCTGAGAAAAGCGAAACATCTTTTCAAAACACGTTTTCAAGCTGCCTTTGCATCGCCATAAATACATTCTTAATCGTCGTCATCATCGCTGCGGTCTCTGCCCGCTCGGTAAAGAACGTAAACGACCACCGATGACAACACCAGCGAAAAGCCAAAATCGTCATCGTTCATTTTCAACCAAGCGGGGATGTTAATCAAAACAAACACGCCAATCATCAGCCAAACCATTTGCCGCGACACGGGGTCGGGCTGCATTTGCGCGGTGTAGCGCGGGGCGTTGCCGCCGTCAAATTGAAACCATGCGGCAAGCTGTTTGCGCGACACGGGGGTGTTTTTGCTCCATGCCAATTCGTTGCGCGTGCGCTGGGCGGAAAGTTTGCTGCCGCTTTGTTGGTAATCTTGGTAATAGGTGATGTCGCCTGCGCGGATGTGCCAGTAGAACGCGCCTGCGGCGTAGCTCACGCGCCCGCCGTAGTCGTAGAGTTTGTAGGCGTTTTTGGGAATGTTGTTTGGGGTTAGGGCGGGGAAGCGGGTGAGCGTTTCCGACAGCGCCCATTCGTTTTGCGCGGTTTCCACCAGCCATAGGAAGCCTTCTTTGGGGTTGTACAGCAAATATTCGCGCCACCAATCAACGGGGACGAGGCTTAGCGGGCTGCCGTATAGCGCGGCGTGTGCGTCGTCGGGGCGGAGCTCTTCGTAGCGGGCGGCACCGATAACGGTGTAGCTGTTGCCGTGGATTTTGCCTGTTTTGCCGATGGGCAGCGGCAGGGCTTCTTGCTGGGCTTGGCGCATTTCGTTGGCGGCGATGAGCTTGGCTTTTTCTTCGCTGGTGTCCAAGTCGCTGCCGCAGCTGGGGCAAATCACGGTGGGGGTGATGCCGCGCAGCCATTGCACGGGCGAGCCGCAATGGGGGCAGTTTTCGCTTTGGCGTGTGCCTTTCAGGCTGCCTGCGCTTTGGCGGATTTGGTCGTCGCTGCGGGTGTTTTGCAGAAACAGTTGGTTAAGCTGGACGGTGCTGCCGAGAAAGGCTTGCGGCGGGGTGTCGCCGTAATCCAGCGTGAGGAATGCGTTTTCGTTGCGCCAATCGACAACGCGGTTTTGGTAGTTTTCAGGCAGCCTGAAAGGCAGTTCGCCTTGGGCGGCGGCGTTGGAGAGGGTAATTTCGCGCACATCGCTGGCGATAAAGGTTTTGCCGTAGTCCAGCGTGCTGATGCCTGCGCGGATTTCGTTGAAATCGGGGGCGTTGTCGGGCGTGGCAATGGGGCGGGTAATCACATAAATATCGCCCGCTTCGGAGAGCCAGCCGTTTTCGCCGTCGTCAAACCGGACATACCATTCGTTCCACACGCCTGCGTCGTATTTGGCTTGCAGCCGCCCCACCACGGCGAAGCCCTGCCCGTTGTATGTGCCTGCGGTGCCGATTTGGATGGGGCTGAAATCTTGCAATAATGCGCTGTCGCGCCCCGTGTCTTTTAGCGTGCCGTCTTGCAACACGAGCATGCTGTCGCAATAGCTGCATACAACGGTGATGGCGGTGGGGCTGTAAACTTGGACGGGTGCGCCGCAGCTGGGGCAGCCGGTGTGGAAAAATGGCTCAGACATGATGCAATGGATGGGATGGCAATGGGGAAATCATAGCATAAAGGCAGCCTGAAAACGTGTCGGATGCGGGTTGCCACTGCGCGGGTTTTCAGGCTGCCTTGCGGGCGGACAAGGGCTGCGATGCGTTTAGCGAGTTGCGCGCATGGCGTTGGCGTTGAACAAAGGCAGCCTGAAAACGCCCAACCGTATTTTCAGGCTGCCCGATGGGCTGCAATCAATAGTCTGCAATCAACACCGCTGCGCCAGCTCAACCGCTTTGCCGATGTACGCATCAGGCGTGAGCGCCAACAATTCGGCTTTCGCGCCATCGGGAATCGCCAAGCCGTTGACAAACTGGCGCAAGGTTTCGGGCGTGATGCCGTCTTTGCCGCGCGTGAGCGCTTTGAGCTGCTCGTAGGCTTGCGGCACGGCGTAGCGGCGCATCACGGTTTGAATCGGCTCGGCAAGCAGCTCCCAAGTGGCGTTGAGGTCTGCCAACATGGCGGCGGGGTTGGCTTCCAGTTTGTTCAAACCGCGCAGGTGCGCCGCCCAGCCCAACAGCGCGTAGCCCGCGCCCACGCCCATGTTGCGCAGCACGGTGCTGTCGGTTAAATCGCGTTGCCAGCGGGATACGGGCAGTTTCTCGGCAAGAAAACCGAGTACGGCGTTTGCCATGCCGAGGTTGCCCTCAGAATTTTCAAAATCAATCGGGTTCACTTTGTGCGGCATGGTGGATGAGCCAACCTCGCCCGCTTTCACTTTTTGTTTAAAGTAACCCATTGATATGTAACCCCAAATATCGCGGTTAAAATCAATCAAAATGGTGTTGATGCGGCTGACGGTTTGAAACAGCTCCGCCATGTAGTCGTGCGGTTCAATTTGGATGGTGTAGGGGTTAAAGGTCAAACCCAATGATTTTTCTACGAATTTTTGGCAATGCTGTTCCCAGTCCACATCGGGGTAGGCAACCAAATGGGCGTTGTAATTGCCGACTGCGCCGTTGATTTTGCCCAAAAATTCCTGCGCGGCAAGCTGCTGGATTTGGCGTTGCAAACGCGCCAGCACGTTGGCGATTTCTTTGCCCATCGTGGTGGGCGTGGCGGGCTGCCCGTGCGTGCGCGACATCATGGGCACGGCGGCCAGCGCGTGCGCCATCTGTTGCAGCTTGGCGGCGATTTCGCGCAATTGGGGCAGCAGCACTTCATCGCGCGCTTGGCGCAGCATCAGCGCGTGCGACAGGTTGTTGATGTCTTCGCTGGTGCAGGCAAAGTGGATGAATTCGCCCACGGCGTGCACTTCGGCGTTGTGCGCGAAGCGTTGTTTGAGCCAGTATTCAATCGCTTTCACGTCGTGGTTGGTGGTGGCTTCGATGGCTTTGACTTCGGCGGCGTTGCTCAGCGAAAAGCCGTTGATTACGCTGTCTATTTCGGCAAGCGTGGTGGCGGAAAACGGGGCGACTTCGCCGATTTTCGGCTCGGCAGCAAGAGCTTTGAGCCATTCCAGTTCCACGCGCACGCGCGCTTTCATTAAGCCGTATTCGGAAAAGATGGGGCGCAGCGGGTCGGTGGTAGCGGCGTAGCGTCCGTCTAGCGGGGAAAGGGCGGATAGGGGGTTTATCATGTTGAATCCTTGTTGATAAGGGGAAAGGCGTTTCAGGCTGCCTCAATCTAACCATAGCCAAAGGCAGCCTGAATTGGGGTTTTCAGGCTGCCTTTGGTGGATTTATTTGTTTGCTGATGCAGCCGATGCGCCGGCTACACCGCTTGCGCCGCTGGCTTGGTTAGACGGCGCGCCAAACCATTGGGTGTGGATTTTGTCGTATGTGCCGTCTGATTTGATTTGAGCAAGCCCTTTGTTGATGGCTTCGCGCAAGCCGTCGCTGCGCCCTTTTTTGAACACAAAGCCGTAATGCTCTTGGATAAACGACGGGTCCACCACCACGTTTAACTTGGCATCGGGGTGCTGCTTCACATAAAACGCCACCACGCTGCTGTCGCCCACCACGGCATCCACGCCGCCTGTTTCCAGCTCTTTAAACGCCAAAGGCATGGTTTCAAAGCGTTTGATTTTGGTGCTGTCTTTGCCTTGCAATTTTTGCAAAATCAAATCGCCCGATGTGGCAGCCTGAACCGATGCGGTGCGGTTTTTCAAATCAGCAAAACTTTTCACCGCATTGCTGTTTTTGTTTTCCGTGATAATCATCTGCGTGGCAGTAAAATAGGGGTCGGAAAAATCAAGCTGTTGTTTTCGCTCGTCATTGATGGTGATGCTCGCCAGCCCCACATCGCTGTCGCCCTTGTCCACATTGGCAAACAAGCCCTCAAACGGCGTGTTCACAAATTCCAGCTTCACATTTTGCGATTTGGCCGCAGCATCCAAAATATCATGCGAAAAACCCACCACATGGTCGTTGTCCATGTATTCCATCGGCGGATAAGACGCATCGGTGGCAACAATATATGTTTTGCTCACATCCAAACCTGCGCTGCTGGCGGCAGAGGCGCCGGCGTTGCTGCTTGCGCCGCCATTGCCGCCCGAACACGCCGCGAGCAAAAAGGCAGAGCATAACGTTGCTGTAAGAATATGTTTTTTAAACATGATGTTATCCTTGTGTTGAAATTTCCATGCCGCCGCAAACACCACATCAGGCAGCCTGAAAAAGGTTTAGGTAGAGGTTTAAAAAAAACGTTAAAAAAACAAAAAACGGTTTGCAAATCACCAAGCCGAAGCCGCCGAAGCATCCGAAGCCGCATCCAAACTGCCCGGTTCGCTCGCCGCACCTGCCGTAGAGGCATCGTCCGCAGGCGCAGTCATGCCCTTTTCTTGCGAAGCCGCCCGCCGCGCCGCCCGCTCTTCCGCCTGCGCTTCCGAATCGGGAATCACGCCCGTATCCGAAGCCATCGGCGGTTCAACCGACTGCATCGCCGCCTGTTCGCGCCGATTCACGCCATACGACAGCAACACAATCGCTACCGCCAGCGCAAAGCTGATTGCCACCACCCGCCGCATATTAAACGGCTTGGGCGCAGGCGGCTGCCCGTTTTCAGGCTGCCCTTGCTGTTGCTGCTCCTGCGGCGCAGGATACGGGCGATGCGGTTTTTTCTGATGACGACTCATGTAGTTTCCAAATAAAGCGCGCCAATCAAACAACCGCGCGACAACATATGCCATTATATACAAACTCGCCGCAGATTTCTTAACAAAAACACACAATCCGCATGCCGCATTTCAGGCAGCCTGAAAATACAGTAAAATGGCGCGTTTTCAAATTTCCCACCATTGAACCATCATGCTCACCTTCCAACAAATCATCTTCAAACTGCAACAATACTGGGCCAACCAAGGCTGCGCTATCATCCAACCCTTCGACATGGAAGTAGGCGCGGGTACGTCCCACCCCGCCACCTGCCTGCGCGCGCTCGGCCCCGAGCCGTGGAACGTTGCCTATGTGCAGCCCAGCCGCCGCCCCAAAGACGGCCGCTACGGCGACAACCCCAACCGCCTGCAACACTATTACCAGTTCCAAGTCGCACTCAAACCCGCGCCCGCCGACATCCAAGACCTGTATCTAGGCAGCCTGAAAGAGCTGGGCATCGACCCCACCGTGCACGACATCCGTTTCGTTGAAGACGACTGGGAAAACCCTACGCTCGGCGCATGGGGTTTAGGCTGGGAAGTATGGCTCAACGGCATGGAAGTAACCCAGTTCACCTATTTCCAACAAGTCGGTGGCATAGATTGCACGCCCGTGCTTGGCGAAATTACCTATGGCATTGAACGCCTTGCCATGTATCTGCAAGGCGTGGAAAACGTTTACGATTTGATGTGGACAACCACCCCCGCAGGCGACACGCTGACCTACGGCGACGTGTACCACCAAAACGAAGTCGAACAATCTACCTACAACTTTGAATACAGCGACGCGGCTTGGCTGCTCGAACAGTTTAACGGCTACGAAGCCCAAGCCAAACGCCTGCTCGCGCTCGAAGATGCATCGCTCGCGCTGCCCGCCTACGAATTGGTGCTCAAAGCCGGCCACACCTTCAACCTGCTGGACGCACGCGGTGCCATCTCCGTAACCGAACGCGCCACCTACATCGGGCGTATCCGCGCCTTGAGCCGCCAAGTGGCGCAAGAATTTGTCGCCAGCCGCGAAGCGTTGGGTTATCCGCTGCTGAAACAGGGCAAATAATGCTTGCCCGTACCAAGCAAACCGCGCGCAAGCCCCAAGGCAGCCTGAAAACAATAATGCGCTCAGTAACCATCAACGCGCAAAACATCGCCTCCCAAAAAGCAACAATAGGCAGCCTGAAAACCTGTTTGCGCTTGCGGTGAAACCTTCGGTTTTCAGGCTGCCTCCCCCATACCAACCCAAAGAAACACACATGATAGAAAAACTCACCTTTGGACTATTCTCCAAAAAAGACACCCAAAGTTTCATGCGCTTGCTGCGCTACATCAAACCCTACAAAGCCCGCATCATCTTCGCGCTGTTGGGCATCGTAGGCGTGGCCGCCACCGAAAGCTACCTTGCCGCCTTTATCGCCCCCCTGGTCAACCAAGGCTTTGCCATGCCCTCCGCTCCGCCCGCGCTGAACCCCGACACAGGCATCCTCACCACGCTCGCCAACTGGAAAGACCAGTTCAACTATCTGATTTGGGGCACGGCGGAAAAAGTGTGGATTGTGCCCGTGTTCTTCATCATCTTGGTGTTGATTCGCGGCGTTTGCCGCTTTGCCAGCACCTATTTGCTCACATGGGTTTCCGTGATGGCCATCAGCACGTTGCGCCGCGATATGTTCAACAAAATGCTGCTGCTGCCCACCGATTTTTTCAAAAAAACCCCATCGGGCACGGTGTTAATGAGCATTGTGCAAATGACCGAAGGCTCCATCAGCAACGCCAGCAATGTGTTTATCGTGCTCACGCGCGACACCATGATTGTGCTTGGCTTGGTATGCGTGTTGCTGTATCTCAACTGGCAGTTGAGCTTGGTGGTCGCCCTGATGTTTCCCGTACTTTCGCTGCTGTCGCGCTATTACCGCAATCGCCTCAAAAGCATCATTGCCAGCGCGCAACTTTCCATCGGCACGCTGAACAACGTGGTCAACGAAGTGCACCAAGGGCATCAGGTGGTCAAACTGTTCGGCGGGCAACAACAAGCCGCCGGCCGCTTTGCCGATGTGAATAACACCATCGTGCGGCTGGGCAAAAAAATCACCCAAGCCACCGCCGCGCGTTCGCCGTTTAGCGAACTCATCGCCTCGCTCGCCCTTGCCGTGGTGATTTTTATTGCCCTGTGGCAAAGCCAAAACGGCGTAACCACCATTGGCGAATTTATGGCGTTTATCGTTGCCATGCTGCAAATGCTCAGCCCCATCAAAAATTTAGCCAATATCAGCATCCCCATGCAAAGTATGTTTATCGCATCCGATGCCGTGTGCGATTTTTTGGATGAACCCACCGAACAAGACACAGGCAGCAAAACGCTCAACCACGTTTCAGGCAGCCTGAAATTTGAAAACATCGATGTGCAATACAACCAAGAAACGCGCAAAGCGCTAGACAACTTCAACCTAGAAATCCAAGCGGGCGAGCGCGTTGCCCTTGTGGGGCGGTCGGGCAGCGGCAAAACCACCGTGGTTAATTTGCTGCCGCGCTTCGTTATCCCCAGCCAAGGCAACGTGCTGATTGACGGCGAAAACATCAACAATTTAACCCTTGCCAACCTGCGCGAACAGTTCGCCCTTGTGTCGCAAGACGTTTTCCTCTTTGAAGGCAGCCTGAAAGACAACGTGCAATACAGCCGCCCCAACGCCAGTGAAGAAGAAATCCTCGCCGCGCTCAAAGCTGCCAACCTCGCCGAACTCGTTGCCAACCATCCCGATGGCTTAAACCAACCCATCGGCGCAAACGGCAGCCTGCTATCAGGTGGGCAACGCCAGCGCGTTTCCATCGCCCGTGCCATCCTAAAAGATGCGCCTATTTTGCTGCTCGACGAAGCCACCAGCGCGCTAGACAACGAATCCGAACACCTTGTGCAAGAAGCACTAGAACGCCTGATGCACGGGCGCACCAGCATCATCGTTGCCCACCGCCTCACCACCATTGAAAACGCCGACCGCATCATTGTGATGGATGAAGGGCATATTATTGAACAAGGCACCCACCAAGAATTGCTAGAAAAACAAGGCTATTATGCGGCGTTGAACAATATGCCCAAGCTGCACAACCATAAGGCAGCCTGAAAACTGTGTTACCTCAATCTTCCCAAAGAAAGCAAAACATGACCCAAACCCTCCTCATCGAACTCCTAACCGAAGAACTCCCCCCAAAAGCCCTCAACAACTTGGGCAACCACTTTGCCCAATCCATTGCCGAAGGCTTGGAAAAAGCGCAACTGATTGACGGCGCAACGCAATACACCGCCTACGCTTCGCCGCGCCGCCTTGCGGTTTCGGTGGCAAATGTGAAGCCTGTGCAGGCAGACCAACACGTTGTGCGCAAAGGCGTTTCCGTGGCGGCGGGCATGAAAGACGGCGTGCCCACCAAGGCTTTGGAAGGTTTCGCCCGCTCGTGCGGTGTGGAAATCGGCAGCCTGAAAATCATCCACGATGGCAAGCAAGATGTGTACGCGCACGAATTTACCCAAGCGGGGCAAACGCTTGCCGCGCTTTTGGGCGAAATCATCAACACCGCCATTAAGAAACTGCCCATCCCAAAAGTGATGCGCTGGGGCAGCAGCACGCACACATTTGTGCGCCCTGTGCACGGCTTGGTGGCGTTGCATGGCGCGGATGTCGTGCCTGTGAACGTGTTGGGTTTGGACAGCGGACGGCAAACTTTGGGGCACCGTTTCCTGTCGCAGGGCGTGATTATATTCGCACAAGCGGATGATTATGCGCAACAAATCGCCGAGCAGGGCAAAGTGATTGCTTCGTTTGCCGAACGTCGCGCCGCGATTAAAACCGGGCTGGACAAGGTTTCAGGCAGCCTGAACGCCCGCGTTGCCGCCGATGATGCGCTGCTGGACGAAGTAACCGCGCTGGTGGAATACCCCGTTGTTTTGCAAGCGGAATTTGAAGCGCATTTCCTTGCCGTGCCGCAAGAATGCTTGATTTTGACCATGCAGCAAAACCAAAAATATTTCCCGCTGCTGGATAAAAACGGCAAGCTGATGAACCGCTTTTTGCTGGTGTCCAATTTGGAAACGGCAGACCCGAGCCACATCATCCACGGCAACGAGCGCGTGCTGCGCGCGCGGTTGAGCGATGCCGAATTTTTCTACAAGCAAGACCAAAAAGCCACGCTGGAAAGCCGCCTGCCAAAACTGGAACACATTGTTTATCATAATAAAATTGGCAGCCAAGCCCAGCGCATTGACCGCTTGCAAACCATCGCTGCCCACATCGCCGAGCAACTGGGCGCAGACCGTGCCACCGCCGAACGCGCCGCGCGGCTTGCCAAAGCCGATTTGGTTACCGAAATGGTGGGCGAATTCCCCGAATTGCAAGGCACGATGGGCAAATATTATGCCGTGCTGGATGGCGAGCAGCCTGAAATCGCCGCCGCGATTGAGCAGCACTACCAGCCGCGTTTTGCCGGCGACAAGCTGCCCGAAAGCCCGATTGCCACCGCTGTTGCGCTGGCGGATAAGCTGGAAACGCTGGTGGGTATTTGGGGCATCGGGCTGATTCCCACGGGCGACAAAGACCCCTACGCGCTGCGCCGCGCGGCGTTGGGCGTGTTGCGGATGCTGATGAACAGTCCCTTGTCTATCAACGACTTGCTCCGCACCGTTGCCGCGCAGTTCCCGCAAGATTTGCTGGCGGCGGATACCGTTGCCGAAGTGGCTGATTTTATGCAGGCGCGCTTGGCGGTGCTGCTGCAAAACGATTATGCGCAAGACACCGTTGCCGCCGTGTTGGCGCAGCGTCCCGACCGTTTGGATGACTTGGTGGATAAATTGCAAGCCGTTGAATCGTTTAAAAAATTGCCCGAAGCCGCCGCACTCGCTGCTGCCAACAAGCGCGTGCATAATCTGTTGAAAAAAGCCGATGCCGAGCTGGGCGCGGTGAACGAAAACCTGTTGCAGGAAGACGCAGAACACGCCCTGTTTGCCGCCACGCAAGCCCTGCGCCCCACCGTGCAAGCCGCGTTGGCGAAACACGATTTTCAGGCTGCCTTAACCGCGCTCTCGGCGGTAAAACCGCAAGTGGATGCGTTTTTTGATAATGTGATGGTGATGGCGGATGATGCCGCTGTGAAGCAGAACCGTTTGAATTTGTTGAACGAATTGTCGCAACTGATGAACGCGGTGGCGGATATTTCGCTTTTGGGCGAATGATGCCCGCTCGGCAATGTTTTCAGGCTGCCTCCATGCGCACCCGCAAGGCAGCCTGAAACAAACACCTCCAAAGGCAGCCTGAAATCTCTTTTTTCAGGCTGCCTGTTTTTGTTTACAATCCGGCATTCGCAACCCAAGGCAGCCTGAAAATGCACTACGACCACATCTCCTTTCACGCCGAAGCCCCCGACTACCCCGGCGACCTGCCCGAGCGCAACGCCGCCCACCACATCGGCTTTTACTACGCATGGGCGGTCTCGCAAAATCTCCACAGCCCCGCCGCCGCGCGCCTGCCGCAATTTCACGACTTGCAAATCGGCTTGATTTCGGGCACAGAATTTGTGCTAGAACAGCTCAACGGCGGCATAGACGACGGCTGCTTCAACGCCCTCGGCAACCGCTTCACCCAGTTTTACTACGCCGACGAAGAAGAAGGCTACGGCGCATTTCTCGCCGACTACTTCGCCGCGCTCGGCATCCGAAACCAAGCCCAGTTCTACCACACCCACGACACCCCCGAAAACCAAGCCAAGCTCAACGCCACTTTTCAGGCTGCCTATGAAATCTGGTTAGGCAGCCTGAAATCCTAAATCATGCCCCGCTCCATCCAATGCCCCCAATGCCACAGCCCCAGCTACCGCCATATTCAAGGCGATCAACACCAATGCAACCACTGCGGCAGCACCTTCATCATCCCCCACACCCCCGCGCCTGCGCCCGCATCCCTGCCCGAACCGCCGCGCGCCAAGCTCAAAGACTTCATCATCATCCTAGCCATCCTGCTTGCCGCCGCGTGGCTGTTAGAAACCATGTGGGCAGCCTGAAAACCCTTGCCAACCATCCACCAAAGCCATCACCATGAAACTCATCATCCTAGACCGAGACGGCGTGATTAACCACGACAGCGACCAATTCATCAAAAGCCCCGAAGAATGGCAGCCGATAGACGGCAGCCTCGATGCCATCGCCTTTTTAACCCAAGCGGGCTACACCATCGCCGTCGCCACCAACCAATCAGGCATCGCGCGCGGCTATTTCAACGTGCAAACGCTCAACGAAATGCACGCCAAAATGCACAAACTCGTGCGCCAAGCAGGCGGCGAAATCAGCGGCGTATGGTTCTGCCCGCACACCGCCGACAGCCAATGCGACTGCCGCAAACCCAAACCCGGCATGGTTTTGGACATCCTAGACCGCTTCCAAGCCCAAGCCGCCGAAACCTATCTGGTGGGCGACAGCCTGCGCGACTTGCAAGCCATCGCCCGCGCAGGCGGCAAACCCATCCTCGTGCGCACAGGCAAAGGCATGAAAACGCTGGAAAAAGACGGCGGCAACCTGCCGCCAGGCACGCAGATTTTTGACAGCCTGTTAGACTTTGCCGTGCAACTGGTGCGCCCCAACCAACCCGGCGCAAGCGCAGCCTGAAAACCCAATCTGCCCCAAACGCAGCCTGAAACCATGAAACGCAAGGCCAAACGCCCCGCCCAATCCCCCAACACCATGCCGCCCGAACGGCTCGCACCCATTTTGGACTACCTACGCCAACACGCCCAAACTTGGGACGACGCACGCGAAGCCGTCGCCATCCGCATCTGCCACGCCTTCGCCGAGACCACCTTGGGCGAAGGCATCGGCATACTGGAAGCCGACTGCTTGGACGATTATCTCAACGAAACCGACCCCGAATACCGCCGCTGCCGCGCCCAAGGCGAGCGCGAGCATTGGGAAAACGTCCTGTTCCAAGGGCATCTGGAAAACAGCCTGCCGCGTTTCAACCCCTTTTCCGCCATCAGCTTTATGGACGGCGCAGGCAGACGCTTCGCCCTGCCCTATTACCTGCTCTGGGCGTTGCAAAACCCCGATTGTTCCGCCCACGAAATCCTATCCTACGCCCTTGCCAACGACTTCCACACCAACAACCTGCCGCTCAACCCCGCCCAGCAGCGCGCCCTATACGCCGCCATCGCCTACCTCGCCGAAAGCGAAGCCGAAGAATACAACGATGGCTACTACGCCTGCCGCAGCAGCCCGTGGGACGACGCACTCACCCACCTCGCCCAAGCCCTGCCCGATTTAGAGGCAGCCTGAAACACAGTCCAACCAAACCCCCGCCATGACCACCTACCTTATCCTCTCCCACCAACCCCTGCCCCACATCGCCGCCCACGCCGCCCGCCACCCCCAAGCGCACTACTACATCCACCACGACGCCCAATCCCCCCGCCTGACAGGCAGCCTCACCACCCTGCCCAACGTCCACCTTATCAGCCACCGCATCCGCATCAACTGGGGCGGCTTCACCATGATAGAAGCCACCCTCGCCCTCATCCAAGCCGCGCTCGCCAACCCCGACACCCGCCACTACCACCTCATCAGCGGCAGCTGCGCCATGCTGCAAAGCCCCCAAACCCTCGCCGCCCAATGCCAAACGCAGCCTGAAAACACCCTCTGGCTATGCAGCCAACCCAGCCCCCACCTGCGCTACCGCACCCGCTTCAACGCCCCCCACGCCGACACCGCATGGCAACGCAGCCTGCCGGGCAAAATCCTCACCCGCAGCCTGAAAATCGCCGACCGCATCCTCCCCAGCCGCCAAATCTGCCTCGCAGGCAGCCAATGGTTTTCCGCCAACCGCGCCGCGCTGAAACTATTGTTTGACCACAGCCTCGGCGACAACGCCGCCCTGTTTGAAAAAAAACTCGTCCCCGACGAACACTTCTTCCAACACATCGCCCACCAGCTTTCAGGCAGCCTCAACCACATCAACGACAACCGCCGCCTTATCCGCTTCCAAGACCGAGCCAACCACCCCGACACCCTCTCACTCGACGACCTCTGGGCAGCCAAAAAAAACGGCGCATGGTTCGCCCGCAAAGTCTCCGCCGAAAACCAAATGCGCTGGTTGGAATACGAGCAAGATGTATAAAACATAGCGAATTAACTAGAATGCATATCCGTTGCAGATGGATAAGTAACACAGCAAAACTAGCTTTGTTCAAACCTACAATTTAGCAATAAACCATTTCGCAAAGCACAGGAGAAATGCCAAATGCTATCTCGTCTTATTAAAAAATTATGTTATTTAATCAAAGAAAAAAACTTACTGGGATTTCTATTTCTTGGAACCATGATTAGTTTTTCTATTTTTGCAGGAACTCATCAAAAAGATAACTGGTCGGATAGCAAATATAGAGTTAATAGGATATTTGATGAGATTTCATCCATAATAGAACCCTATCATTGGGACAAAAGCAAATCTTATAGAAAAGTATCTACTAATTTTGTTTACTTTGAAATACGTGATTTTGGAATAAGAGATACAGCATCAGATGCTCTTGGGGATGGAAAAGATAAAGTTGATGTTTTTTTTGATAAAGTTCATGAAAATTCAACCAAATTAGGATTTATTAATGGATGTAGAGATGGAGAATCGTTATCTATGATAGCATCATGGGATAAAATTACTATTGAATGGGTGTACCCAAGTGAGTCTTGCATCAGTAAGCAGAAAAAAGACAAATTCTGATTACAACTTGCAACGCATCTTTCCTTTCATCATTAAATAAATTAGTTTGTAATCGGGCAAATCATTACAGGTAATCAACTTTTAATGGTGCACAGTTGTTACACCAAATTTAACCAAATCTTTATCCCTCCATATTTTCAGGCTGCCTCAACCCACCAACCCACAGAAAGGCATCACCATGTCCCACCTCAACCCCCAATCCCGCTTTGCCGAATTTATCGACGACTTCGGGCAGCCTGAAACCAACCGCCCCATATCCGCCGCCACGCTAAACAAATACCGCGGCAGGCTGCCCGACCGCCTGCTGGAATACTGGCAGGAATACGGTTTTTGCCACTTCACCGACGGCTTGTTTCGGCTCACCAACCCCGAAGACTACGAAGACATCCTTGCCGAATGGCTGCCTGAAAACGTGCAGTAGGACGGGCGTGATTATTATGTGATTGCCCGCTCGGGTTGGGGGAGCTGTTTGTTTGGGAACCGACTTACGGCAACAAATACTGCATCATCCCGCATTTCGGCTTTATTACTGTTGGACGCAGCTATGAAAAAATGATTGAAAAAGGTGATGCAGATTTTGCGCTGGAATTGTTTTTCTTAGTAAAAAATCCGGAATATTTGGACATGGAAGACGATAAAGGCAAACCGCTGTTCCAGCGCGCCGTCAAAAAATTCGGCGCATTGGCAGAAGACGAAATGTTCAGCTTCGTGCCTGCGCTTGCTACGGGCGGCGAACCGCTAATCGGCAATGTGGACAAGGTGGATTTGTTTGTCCAATTTGACCTGCTGCGCCAACTCGTCGAGCCGCGCGTGTTTGACGATAAAGACATGATTGCCCACGGCTGGGGCGGCAAGCCGTTGTGAGCCAAAATAACCAAAGGCAGCCTGAAATCTGTGTTTTGCCGTTTCAGGCTGCCTCCAATACCGCCTGAAACCCCAAAGGCAGCCTGAAACCCCGTTCACCAACCCTCGCCCCTCCCCAATCTCATGCACTTCACCGCCCTGCTCTCCCTCTACGCCAAAGAACACCCCGACCACCTGCGCCAAAGCCTCGCCAGCCTTGCCGCGCAAACCCAACCCGCCGCCGAAATCCTCATCGTGTTAGACGGCGCGATTACCCCCGCGCTCGAAGCCGTGCTCGCCGAATTCGCCGGCCGACTGCCGCTCAACATCATCAGGCTGCCCGAAAACGTCGGGCTCGGGCGCGCGCTCAACCACGGCGTGCAACACGCGCGGCACGAGTGGATATTCCGCATGGACACCGACGACATCGCCGCCCCCACCCGCTTCGCCGACCAATGCGCCTACCTCGCCGCCCATCCGCAAACCGCCCTGCTCGGCGGGCAAATCGCCGAATTTGCCAACACCCCCGGCCAAAGCCACGCCAGCCGCCAAGTCCCCCAAACGCAGCCTGAAATCCTCGCCTATGCCAAAAAGCGCAACCCGTTCAACCACATGACCGTTGCCTACAAAAAAACCGCCGTGCAACAAGCAGGCGGCTACCAACATCATCTGTATATGGAAGACTACAACCTCTGGCTGCGGATGCTCGCGCAAGGCGCAACCGCTGCCAACCTGCCGCAAACGCTGGTGCACGCCCGCACGGGCAACGCCATGCTGCAACGGCGGCGCGGCCGGGCATACATCAAAAGCGAATGGCAACTGATGCGGCTCAAACACCGCCTGCGTTTTCAGGCTGCCCTGCCCGCCTTGGCCATCTTTCTGTTGCGCAGCCTGCCGCGCCTGCTGCCCGCCAAATGGCTGGGCAAGGTTTATGCCAAGTTGCGGACGTAACCACGCGGATGCGTTTGCGAGCCAAGGTTTCTGCCCGCAAAGGCAGCCTGAAAGCGAATTTTCAGGCTGCCTTTGCCGTTATCCGCTACAATACGCCACCTTTTTATTAACCCATCCTGCCGTGTTCCGATACCGCAGAAGAACGGTTTGGTTGCGCAAAAATTTGTTTTCAGGCTGCCTTAATGTGCTTAGCAAAGGCAGCCTGAAAACCGAACCCGACAAGCCGACCCCATCCCGCGAAGCCAAACCGTTACGGAGAGCCACCATGTCCAAAAAAAACCAACGCGCCTATCTCGACGACATTTCCGCCAACAAGCCCGCGCGCAAGCCCAAACCATCCGGCAACGCCAAAGGCAGCCTGAAAACGAGCAAAGCAAGTTTCAGCGAAGCTAAAACCCCCCCCAAAAAAAGGCAGCCTGAAAACGAGCGCAGCCCCAACGCCCAGCCCGCCAAACAGCGCGTAACCAAAGCCAAAAAACTCATCGTCCGCGCGCCCAACCAAAAAATCCAGCAACGCGCCGATTTCCTCAAAGAACAACGCGCCGACCTTTCGCGCCAAGAACCCGAACGCCTGCAAAAAATCCTCGCCGCATCAGGCGTAGGCTCGCGCCGCCAAATGGAAGAATGGATTGGCAACGGCTGGGTGCAGGTGAACGGCAAAACCGCGCAGCTGGGCGACAAAGTCTCGCCCGACGACCAAGTAACCGTGAAAGGCAGCGCCATCAAGCTCAAATGGGCCGACCGCCTGCCGCGCATCATTTTGTATTACAAGCAGGAGGGCGAAATCGTCTCGCGCGACGACCCGCAAGGGCGCGTGAGCGTTTTTGACCGTCTGCCGCAAGCCGCCAGTAGCCGCTGGGTTGCCATCGGGCGGCTGGACATCAACACCAGCGGGCTGCTGATTCTGACCACCTCGGGCGAGCTGGTGCAGCGGTTCGCCCACCCCAAATTTGAAGTGCAGCGCGAATACGCCGTGCGCGTGCTGGGCGAAGTGAGCCGCGAGCAAATGCAGCAGCTCACGCAAGGCATCATGCTGGAAGACGGCTTGGCGCAGGTGGAGCGCATCAGCGAGCAAGGCGGCGAGGGCGCGAACAAATGGTACAACGTGGTCATCAAAGAAGGGCGCAACCGCGAAGTGCGCCGCATTTTTGAACACATCGGGCTCACCGTCAGCCGCCTTGTGCGCGTGGGCTTCGGTCCCATCGGGCTGCCCAACCGCCTCAAACGCGGGCAGTTTTACGAACTCAACCCCGCCGAAGTCGCCGCCATTTTGAAATGGGCGGATATGGCGTTGCCCAACAGCGGCAAACGGCGCAGATAGCAAGGCAACAGGCAGCCTGAAACTTGTTTGCTTGGCTTTCAGGCTGCCTCATCCGCAACCCAATCAACCCGAAACCCAAAGGCAATCCCTATAACGAATGCGGTAGATTAGGCAGCCTGAAAGTGAATCTATCCAACAAAAAACCGCTTGGCATCGCACCAAGCGGTTTTTGTTTTTCAGGCTGCCTAAACGCTGTAATCGTAGTCGATGACCAGAGGGGCGTGGTCGGAAAATTTGGTTTCTTTGTACACATGGGCGGCTTGGGCGGTGGCGGCGAGCGCGGGCGTGGTCATTTGGTAGTCAATGCGCCAGCCTACGTCGTTGGCGTAGGCTTGCCCGCGGTTGCTCCACCATGTGTAGCCCGCCACATCGGGATACAGCGTGCGCCAAGTGTCCACCCAGCCCAAATCGGCAATCACGCGCCCAATCCATGCGCGCTCTTCGGGCAAAAAGCCTGAGTTTTTTTGGTTGCCTTTCCAGTTTTTGATGTCGATGTTTTGGTGGGCGATGTTCCAGTCGCCGCAGACGACGATGTCGCGCCCTGTGGCGATTAAATCGGCGAGTATGGGGTAGAACGCGTCTAAAAACTGGTATTTGTAGGCTTGGCGTTCTTCTGCGCTGGTGCCGCTGGGCAGGTAGAGGGAGATGACGCTGAGGTTGCCGAAATCGGCGCGGACGTATCGTCCTTCGTTGTCAAATTCGGGCTGCCCTAAGCCGATTTGCACGGTATCGGGTTGACGTTTGCTGTAAATGGCGACGCCGCTGTATCCGCGTTTTTGGGCGCAATGCCATACGCCGTGCATGCCGTGGGGGGCTTTCATTTCGGGGGCGAGGTCGGCTTCTTGGGCTTTGAGTTCTTGCACGCAGATGATGTCGGCTTGGGATTGGGCGATGTAGTCTAAAAAGCCTTTTTTGTAGGCGGAGCGGATGCCGTTTACGTTGGCGGTGATGATGCGCATGGGGTGTCCTTTGTGTGTGGGGGTTGAGGCAGCCTGAAAAGCGGGTTTGGGTTTTAGCTTCGCAACTCCGCTTCGCTCCTCAGGCTGCCTATTGTGTTTAGGGCGAATAGGCAGCCTGAAAACGGGCAACGCTATTCGTGATACGGATTGTGCTGCGTTTCCAGCAGCAGCCGATATTGCAGGCGGATGAATTCGTCCAACACGGCTTGTTGGATGTCCAGCCGCTGGGTGATGGGCGCGGCGAAGCGGATAACGAGCTTGTAGGTTTTGTCGTCGTGTGGCACGCGGTTGATGCGGGTGCGGGCAGCGGGGGTGAAGAAGAGTTGTTGCACTTGCACGGCTTCAAAGTATTGGATGATTTCGGGTGTGTAGGGGGCGCACCATTCGTCTAACACGGCGTGCAGCTTGGGCACGATGGCATCGGAATCCAGATGAATCGGCACGGGGATTTCAAAGGTGTGCACAACGTATTGCCCTAAGATGTGGTCGCGGTGCACGGTTTGGCTCAGCAGCAGGCTGTTGGGGAAGGAAACGGTGCGCCCTGATAAATGCCCAATCAGCGGGTTGTCCACGATTTGCATCATCAGGGTGTTGAACAGGTTGATGTCCACCACGCGCCCGCGGATGTGGGCGATTTCAATGTAGTCGCCCACGGAATATTGCCGCGTTACAAAGCGCAATAGGCTGCCTGAAAGGCACATAATCAGCTCTTTGGTGGCGACCACGGTGGCGGCAGCCAGCGCAACCATAGACAGGGCAAAGGTTTGGATTTGGCTGCCCCATACCATCAGCAGCCCGAGCAAAATGGCAATCAGCGACACATTGCGGCTCACCACAAGGGCGCGGCGTTTGTGTTCCAAATCCCAATCGGGGTGGCTTTTGAAATGGGCGTAGAGCCAGATTTCTTTGACCAGCCACACAAAGGGAAACAGCAGCAGGGTAAATATCCATTGCTCGGAGAGCGGGATTTTCGCGAGCCATTGGTGCAGGGTGTTGAGCATGGTGTGTCCTTAGTTTTTTGTTTTTCAGGCTGCCTTTGGCACGTTTAAAGGCAGCCTGAAACGCTTGTTGCCGCGTGGTGTGTTTCGCATCGTTTTCAGGCTGCCTCTACGGGCTTACCCGCATCACGCAAAGGCAGCCTGAAACGCCTGTTGCTGCGCGGCGGTAAGTTGGGCGATGCCTTGCTGCGCCAGCGCAATCAGCGCGTTCAATTCGGCAACGCTGAACGCCGCGCCTTCCGCCGTGCCTTGGATTTCAATGATGTTTTCCGCATTGAGCATCACAATGTTCACATCGCTGTCGCAGCCTGAATCTTCGGGGTAATCCAAATCCAGCAGCGGCACGCCGTTTACGATGCCTGCGGAAATGGCGGCAACGCTGCCCATCAGCGGGTTGGTGGGCAATGTGCCGTTATCCAGCAATTTTTGGATGGCGATTTGGAGCGCAACAAATGCGCCTGTGATGCTGGCGGTGCGCGTGCCGCCGTCGGCTTGGATGACATCGCAGTCAATCAAAATTTGGCGTTCGCCCAGCAAGGTTAAGTCCACGCAGGCGCGCAGGCTGCGCCCGATGAGCCGCTGGATTTCTTGCGTGCGCCCCGATTGCTTGCCCGCAGCGGCTTCGCGTTTCATGCGCGATTGGGTGGAGGCGGGCAGCATGCCGTATTCCGCCGTTACCCAGCCTTGATTTTTGCCACGCAAAAACGGTGGCATGTTTTCGTCCACCGTGGCGGTGCAGATGACTTTGGTGTTGCCGCACACCATCAACACCGAGCCATCGGCATGGGGCAGAAAGTTGGGTGTGATGGCGATGGGGCGCAGTTGGTGGGTGGCGCGGGCGGTGCGTTGGTAGCTCATGGTAGGCTTTCGGTGGGTTGAAATGGGCGAAATTATAGCGGGTTTGCTGGGTGGGCTAAACAGGCGAAGCAGAGGCAACCTGAAAATCATTTTGACAGCATTCAGGCTGCCTATCCGCTTTGTGTTACCATAGCCCCGTTTTTCAACGTTACACAAAGGAAAAAACATGACCGTCCGCAGCATGACAGGCTTTGCCAACGCCCAAGGCGAAATTGCAGGCAAACGCATAGAATTGGAACTTCGCGCCGTAAACCACCGCTTTTTAGACGTGCAATTTAAAATTCCCGACGATTTGCGCGTGCTGGAAGGCGCGATGCGCGAAATCATCAGCGGCAAAGTTTCGCGCGGCAAAATCGAATGCCGCATCCAGCTGGGCAACATCGCCAACGGCGCAGACAGCCTGCACATCAACCAAAATCTGGTGAACGAGCTTGCCGAGCTGAACAGCAAATGGCGCAAAAAGCACGGCGATTTGGGCAAGCTCGGCGTTGCCGATATTTTGAAGTTTCCCAATGTGATTGTCAGCGCCGATGTGGACAGCGAAGCCTTACAGGAAACGGTGTTGCGGCTGCTTTCGCAAGCGGTGGACGAATTTGTTGCCAGTCGCGAGCGCGAGGGCGAGAAACTGCAAGCGCATATTTTGGAGCGGCTGGATTTGATGCAGGCCATCATCGGCGCGCTGGAAGAGCTGTTCCCGCAGCTGTTGCAAGAGCATTTGGCGCGCAGCCGCCGCCGTTTGCAGGAAGCGGTGGCGAGCATTGACGAAGACCGCCTGAAACAAGAATTTGCGCTGTATATGCAAAAAGCCGATGTGGACGAAGAGTTCAACCGCCTGCACACGCATATCACCGAAGTGCGCCGCATCGTTACCCAACACGACGGCACCATCGGCAAGCGGCTGGATTTTCTGATGCAGGAGCTCAACCGCGAAGCCAACACGCTGGGCAGCAAAGCCATTGCCAACGAATGCACGCAGGTTTCGGTGGAGCTGAAAGTGTTGATTGAGCAGATGCGCGAGCAGGTGCAGAATATTGAATAAAGGCGCGGAATGGATAGGCAGCCTGAAAACGGGTATTCGTTTTCAGGCTGCTTTTTTGCTTGGGAGGCATTTCAGGCTGCCTTGGGTGAGCGAACAGAGGCAGCCTGAAATCCAATCCATCCGACAAAAAACCGTTTGGCAGTTCGGACCGCCAAACGGTTTTGTTTTCAGGCTGCCTCATCACATCAAGGCAGCCTGAAACCCCATCCCCAAAAACTAAAATTCATCATCATCCCCCAAATCCGGGCAAATCCCATACAGCAAACACAGCGGCGTAAACACAATGTATTCCGTTGCCCGCGTAACCTTGCGTGCCGTTTCGCCCGAGCCGAACGCGCCCGAGCCCGTGCTGGCGCAAGATGCCAACAGCAAACAAAGCACGGCGGCCAATCCTGTTTTTCGCATCACACGATTCCCCATCGTTTTCAGGCTGCCCCAACCGTCAAGATTAAGGCAGCCTGAAAACCGCATTACGATTGATTGGTTTGTTCCGCTTTTGCCTGCTTATCGCGCTCAAACTTCGCCGCCCAATAAGTCGCCAGCAACGCGCCCGAGATGTTGTGCCACACGCTAAAAATCGCGCTGGGCACGGCAACCACAGGCAGCGCGGCAAAATGCAGCTTCGCCAGCGCCACGCCCAAGCCCGAGTTTTGCATGCCCACTTCCACCGCCAGCGTTTTTTGCGCGTCATACGGCAAGCCCATCACGCGCGCCGCCAAAAAACCGAGCAAATAACCCAAGCCATTGTGCAAAATCACCACCGCAAAAATCAGCGCGCCGCTTTCCACAATCCGCCCTTTGCTCGCGCCCACCACCGCCGCAATAATCAACACAATCGACACCACCGATACCAAAGGCAAAACTTCCACCGCCGCATCGGTTTGTTTGCGGAAAAACTTGTGCAGCAACACGCCCAACACAATCGGCAAAATCACAATCTGCGCGATGGAAATAAACATAGAACCCGCGTTGATTTGCAGCCATTGATTAGCAAACACATAAAACACCGCAGGCGTGAGCAACGGCGCAAGCAGCGTGGACACCGAAGTAACCGCCACGCTCAGCGGCACATTGCCCTTCGCCAGATAAGTAATCACGTTAGACGCCGTGCCCCCGGGGCAAGAACCCACCAGAATCACGCCCACCGCAATATCGGGCGGCAAGTCAAACGCCCTGGCCAGCGCAAAAGCAATGCTCGGCATAATGGCAAACTGCGCAATCACGCCCACAATCACCGCCTTGGGCTGCTGCCCCAAAATTTTAAAATCGTCGGGTGACAAGGTCAGCCCCATGCCAAACATAATAATGCCCAGCAAATAAGTAACCAGCGGCAACACCCATTTAAACGCATCGGGCGACATAAACCCGACAAACGCAAACAACGCCGCCCACAAGGCAAACGTTTTCCCTACAAATTGGCTTAATTTTCGGATGGCTTCCATGATGTATCACTTGTGTTAAGAAATTTAAAGGAGCGCAAGGATACTACAAAAACAGCGCAGCAAAAAGATTTCAGGCTGCCTTTTTATCTGCCGCATTTAAGCGATGCAAAAACCCATTTGCTGCCTTTTTCAGGCTGCCGCAGTAAAATCGCGCCATCTTGCAACGCAAAATCATGTAAAATGCCCCCGTTTTTCACAACCCAAAATCCAACAATGGACGACCTCCCCAGTAGCACGTTCACATTGCATCATTCAACCCCAATCAATTAAACCTGCCTAAATGTCGCCCGTCGCCATCAGGCAGGCGGAGCATTTATGGAAAATCCCATCCACGACCACAGCGATTCCGAGCAACTGGCTGCCGATATTGAGCACATCCACAAACTTGCCGCGCATCTGCTGGAACACTATTCCGAAATCAGCGAACAACTCACCCTGCCCGAGCCGCACGCCAATGCCAAGCTGCAAATGCTGATTGGCATTTTGCACGAATTGCACCCAGCCGACGTTGCCGCGGTGCTGGAAAGCCTGCCGCCCAAAGAGCGCGTGCTGGTGTGGAAACTCGCGTCGCCCGAAGAAGACGGCGATGTGTTGCTGGAAGTATCCGACAGCGTGCGCGAAAGCCTGATTGAAGCGATGGACAAATCCGAGCTGGTGGCGGCGGTGGAAGACATGGAAGCCGACGATTTGGCAGACTTGGCGGACGATTTGCCCACGCACGTGGTGGACGAAGTGCTGCAAACGCGCGATGAAGAGGAACGCGCCCAAGTTCAGGCTGCCATGTCGTATGAAGACAGCCAAGTGGGCGCGGTGATGAACTTTGAAATTGTGAGCATACGCGGCGATGTAACCTGCGAAGTGGTGTTGCGCTATTTGCGCCGCTTTGACAGCCTGCCCGACCACACCGACAAAATCTTTGTGGTGGACGACAACGACATCTTGCAAGGCGTGTTGCCCATCCGCAAGCTGCTGGTTGCCGACCCCGAAGAAATCGTAGAAAACATCATGGCAAAAGACGTGGTGAAATTTCGCCCCGAAGACGACGTGGAAGAAGCCGCCGCCGCGTTTGAACGCTACGACTTGGTAACCGCGCCCGTGGTGGATGAAAACAAAAAACTCATCGCGCGCTTAACGGTGGACGAGATGGTGGACGTTATTCGCGAAGAAAGCGAAGCGGATATGTTGAGCATGGCGGGTTTGGACGAAGATGAAGATTTGTTCGCGCCTGTGTGGGATTCGGTAAAAAACCGCTGGGTTTGGTTGGCGGTGAATTTGGTAACGGCGTTTGTGTCCAGCCGCGTGATTGGGATGTTTGAAGGCTCTATCGCGCAAATTGTGGCACTGGCAACGCTGATGCCGATTGTGGCGGGCATCGGCGGCAACTCGGGCAACCAAACGATTACCATGATTGTGCGCTCGCTCGCCAGCTCGCAAATTTCCAATGCGCAGGCGTTCAGGCTGCTGAAAAAAGAATTGGGCGTGGCTTTGGTGAACGGCTTGATTTGGGGCAGCGTGATGGGGCTGGTGTCGTTTGCGCTGTATCACAATGTGGGCATTGGCTTGGTGATGGTGGCGGCGATGACGCTGAACTTGCTGCTGGCGGCGTTTTTGGGCGTGATGATTCCCGTGTGCTTGGAAAAATGGGGCAAAGACCCCGCACGCGGCAGCTCGGTGTTGATTACCGCGTTTACCGATTCGGGCGGGTTTTTGATTTTCTTGGGGCTGGCGACGATATTTTTGTTGTAAACCTGCGGGATGGTTTTCAGGCTGCCTTAATGCTTAAAGGCAGCCTGAAACCGTTTCTTGCGCGGGGCAAAATCTTGCCTTGCTCGCGGTATGCGGCAAACCTAAGCGACAAACCGCCTGCGCGGGCAAAATCCTCCGTAACCATATTTACATTTAAAGGCAGCCTGAAAATGAATAAACCCATTTTCAGGCTGCCTCACTTATTTTTATTCCCGTCTCACGACCGCATCTCGGGGCTTTCCACCGCGCCGAAAGGATGCTTATAGCGATTGTATGCAAACAAATACTGGCTCGGAAACCGCCGCACCCAATACTCCACATTGCGGTTGATTACCCGCGCATCATGCGCCTTATCGCCGTTAAAGCAGCCTGAAACAGGCGCAACGTGCAACGCAAAGCCCCGCCCATTGGGCAACCGCTCCCCCACAAAAAACAACGCCCGCACGTTCTTCACCTGCGCCAGCTTGCCCGCCAGCGTCATCGTGTAAGCAGGCTTGCCGAAAAAGTCCACCCACACCCCTTCGCCCCCCTCCATCGGGTTGGGCACATGGTCGGGCAACACAATCGTCGCCTCGCCCGCGCGCAACGCTTTCATAATCTGCTTCACCCCCTGCAAATTGGTCGGCGCAGTCCGCCCCTTACCGCGCACCCGCCCCGCCTGCATAATCGCATCAAACATCTTGATTTTGGGCGGCTTATACATCGCCGTCAGCGCAAACGGCAGCTGCTCGCTGATATACCGCCCCGCCAAATCATAGCTGCCAATATGCGGCGTAATCAGCAGCAAGCCCTCGCCCGCATTTAAGGCAGCCTGAATATGCTGCCAACCATGCACCTCGCGGAACAAAGCCACAATCTTTTCAGGCTGCCGAAAAAACGCCACAGGCAATTCCAAGCCACTTTTCACCGTCTCTTGGCACACCCGCAGCACATCGCGCCAGCCATGCGGCAAATCCGCTTGGCGCAAATGCCGCCGAATGCGTCTGCGCTCCTTGCCCAACACCGCATACATCACCCACCCCAGCGCATTGCCCAAGCCATGCAAAACGGGCAACGGCAACGCCGCAGCCCATTGAAAAAGCCATTTCAGCATCATTGTTTACTGCGCAGCAGGGCCAATATAATCAACCGAAGATTCAGGCGCGCTGGCATTGCGCTGCTCCAACGGATATTTCTCGCGCAATTTGTTAAAACGCATACATTTCGGGTCTTTCGGCTTGTTGGTGCAATAATCTTCCGTTTTTTTGCAACGCGCCGTCTCTTGCGCACTTAGCGACTGGCAGCCTTTTGCCGCACGCAAAGGATTGCCCAACGGTTGGGGCGCAGCCGAAGATGCAAATGCTGCCAGCAAAGCAGCCGCAGCCAATAAAGATTGCATGGTTTTCATCATCATTTCCTTACATTAGGTTGAACAAGGGCTGCGAGTATAAGCGTTTTCAGGCTGCCTTGCCTAGCCTGTTGCAATTTGCTATCATTCGCCCCGCATTAAGAGTTGGAAATTCCATGCCAACCTGTTGTTTATCAAACAATAAGGTGGACGGTTCAGAATTTATATTCATTATTTGCATATATGAAAATAGTGAATGCAGGTTCTCAATAAACCGATGTGGCTTGTTACTCATTACGACAAGCAATCCCAACCCGCTTTTAATGCGGGCATTTTTTTATCTATCGCATTTTTATCTATCGCCAATGCGCTTTACGCTAAACAAAATGCTCATCCCATTTTTATCAACATTCCCAATAAAGGAAAAACCATGAGCGAATACCTCTTCACCTCCGAATCCGTGTCCGAAGGGCATCCCGACAAAGTGGCCGACCAAATCTCCGATGCCATTTTGGATGCCCTTTTTGCCCAAGACCCCAAATCGCGCGTGGCAGCTGAAACGCTGGTGGCCACCGATTTATGCGTGTTAGCAGGCGAAATCACCACCACCGCCAAAGTGGACTACGAGCAAATCGCCCGCGACACCATCGCCCGCATCGGCTACACCGACCCCAGCTTAGGCTTTGCCGCCAGCACCTGCAAATTTTTGGTGAAC
Organism: Kingella bonacorsii; assembly: GCF_016623605.1. NCBI lineage: Bacteria > Pseudomonadati > Pseudomonadota > Betaproteobacteria > Neisseriales > Neisseriaceae > Kingella > Kingella bonacorsii. Next base: position 134,890 of record NZ_JAEHNZ010000003.1, read on the forward strand.
TACGGCGTGCAATCGCCCGACATCGCCCAAGGCGTAAACGAAGGCGAAGGCATTGACCTAAACCAAGGCGCGGGCGACCAAGGCTTAATGTTTGGCTACGCCTGCGATGAAACCCCCACGCTGATGCCGTTTGCCATTTATTACAGCCACCGCCTGATGCAACGCCAAAGCGAAGTGCGCAAAAGCGGCTTGCTGCCTTGGCTGCGCCCCGATGCCAAAGCGCAATTAACCGTGGCGTATGACAGCGAAACAGGCAAAGTCAAACGCATTGACACCGTAGTCCTTTCCACCCAACACGCGCCCGAAATCGGCTACGAAGAGCTGTGCCACGCCGTGAAAGAACACATTATTTTGCCCGTGCTGCCCAAAGAATTGCTCACGCCCGAAACCAAATACCTGATTAACCCCACAGGCAAATTTGTTATCGGCGGCCCGCAAGGCGACTGCGGCTTAACAGGGCGCAAAATCATCGTGGACACCTACGGCGGCGCAGCCCCACACGGCGGCGGCGCGTTCTCGGGCAAAGACCCCAGCAAAGTGGACCGCTCCGCCGCTTATGCAGGGCGTTATGTGGCAAAAAACATTGTTGCCGCAGGGCTGGCAAGCCAATGCCAAATCCAAATTTCCTACGCCATCGGCATCGCCGAGCCCACTTCCATCTCGGTGGACACCTTTGGCACAGGCAAGCTCAACGAAGCCGAGCTGATTAAACTGGTGCGCGAACACTTTGACCTGCGCCCCAAAGGCATCATCCAAATGCTGAACCTGCTGCGCCCCATCTACGGCAAAACCGCATCCTACGGACACTTCGGGCGCGAAGAACCCGAGTTCACATGGGAAAAAACCGATAAAGCCGAAGCGTTACGCAAAGCGGCGGGGTTGTAATCGTTATTGGTAAACATAAGGCAGCCTGAAACGGATAAACCGCGTTTCAGGCTGCCTTATATTAGTTATTGAGGCAGCCTGAAACACCATTCCGCAAAACCAAAATCCACTTCAATCCTGTTAAAATTACTTCTTATATTCAACCCCTAACCCGCCAAAGGCAGCCTGAAAATGCTTATCAAAGAAATGGACGAACGAGCCCGCGAACGCGACCTTGCGGAACTCAACGCCCTGCTTCAACTACCCTACGTTCCCGCATATACCAAAGAACAAATTAAAAAAACCATCCGCAACATCCAATCAGGCTTAAAAGGCGAAAAAGATGCCGCCTATCACATCAATTTTTATTATGAAAATCACAAAAATTGGGCGGTTATTCACGATTTGCGCCTAGAAGTGGATGGACATTCTGCCCAAATTGACCACTTGTTGATAGACCGCTTTTTAGAAATCTATGTTTGCGAAAGCAAGCGATTTAATGAAGGCATTGGCATCAACGAACATGGCGAGTTTTTTTCGGTCAATGCAGACCGAAAACACAAAGCCATTGAATCGCCCATTGAGCAAAATAACCGCCACAAGCTCATTCTTAAACGATTGTTTGACAGCGATGAGATTATCTTGCCCACGCGACTTGGCTTAAAAATGAAACCGTCATTGCACAGCCTGATTTTGATAGCCAACACATCCAAAATCTATCGTCCCAAAAATGGCAAAAATGTGGACGATTTAGACAGAGTGATTAAAGTGGAACACCTGCGTAAACGTATAGAAAAAGATTTTATGGGCAATAGTCCATCTGAGCTAATACACCAATTCACATCCGCTGCTAAAATCATTTCTTCCGAAACCTTGGAAGAGTTCGCCGAAGATTTAGCCAGCTTGCATACACCATTAAAAACGAACTGGAAAAAGCGATTTGGCATTAGCGATAGGCAGCCTGAAATAACCGTTCGCGCATCTACCCCGCAAGCTGCTGCAACGATTGCGCCCAAGCCTACAAACGCCCCATCTGCACCAGCCATCACGCAACCTGCCGCGCCACAGCCCACACAGCCACAACGCCTATTCTGCGCCGCGTGCAAAAAAACCGTTAGCCCAAACGTTGCCAATTATTGCTGGAACAACCAAGCCAGATTTCACGGCAAAGTGTACTGCTACGATTGCCAAAGAAATGTGGGCAAAACCTAATTAAAGGCAGCCTGAAACCTGCAGCCAATGGAGCATCAGCGGCTCGCCGACATCTTAATCAATCAGTAAAGTCTGATTGAATGCAGCATTTGGCAACGAGCCGTCGCCGATCCATTTTGAATTTCAACTGTCCCTAGGGCTTGCGCAAAGGCAACCTGCGGAACATAGCGAAGTTGCGAAGCTAAAAACGCAAAAAACGACTGAACGCCATCTGCATTCAATCGTTTATCTATTCAGCACGGTTAAACCCAAAAAGGCAGCCTGAAAACGGATAAACCGCATTTCAGGCTGCCTTATTATTATGCTTTAACAATTACTTGCTCGCCGCATCAAACCGCCGTTGCGCTTCGTCCCAATTGGCAACGTGCCAGAAGGCTTTGATGTAGTCGGGGCGGCGGTTTTGGTATTTCAAGTAATATGCGTGTTCCCACACGTCCAACGTGAGCAGGGGCGTGCCGCTGCAACCTGCGATGGCTGCGCCCATCAGCGGGCTGTCTTGGTTGGCGGTGGACACCACTTTCAATTTGCCGTTTTCCAGCACCAGCCATGCCCAGCCGCTGCCGAAACGGGTTTGCGCGGCTTTTTCAAATTCGGCTTGGAAGGCTTCCACGCTGCCAAAATCGCGTTCAATCGCAGCTTTCAGGCTGCCTGAAAGCGTGGTGCCTGTTTTTAGGATTTGCCAAAACAGCGTGTGGTTGGCGTGTCCGCCCACGTTGTTGCGCACGGGGGTTTGTTTGTCGGCGGGCAATTCGGCGATGCGGGCGATGAGTTCTTCCGCGCTGAGCGTTTGATAGGCTTCGGGCAGCGTTTCCACAATCGCGTTGGCGTTGTTTACATAAGTCTGATGGTGCTTGCTGTGGTGGATTTCCATCGTCATTGCGTCAAAATGCGGTTCCAAGGCATCGTAGGCGTAGCCCAGTTGGGGGAGTGTGTAAGCCATTTTGTTTTCCTTTTGGCGTGGTTATGAAGCGGCGGATAATAGCCGTTCATACGCTATTGGGCAAGCATTCGGCGATTAAAGATTTTTATAGCGCGAACCGTCGCGCAGCCTGTTGATGCCAGTATTGATGCAAAGATGCCCACGCAGCCGCATCGCCCCTTGATTCTCCCGATAAAGCAACCATTTAGGCAAGCTGAAACCACTCTCCACGCGAGTATCCGCCATGAAAAAAACCTTCCGCGCCCTTATCCTGATTGCCCTTATCGCCAGCGCATGGCACTACCGCGCCCCGCTGCTCGCGCTGGTTCACCGCATCACGCAGCCTGAAAGCCCGCATCAAATCATCAACCAAGCCAGCGTGTTGCGCCAAATCCAAGACCTCAACCGCCTAGAAAGCACCGCCTACCACATTGACACCATCATCAAAACCGAAAAACAAGGTAACTGGTACGCCCTGTGGCAAGACAGCCAAAAAGGCATTTTCACCGCACGCGGCAGCGTTATCGCAGGGCTGAATTTAAACCAGCTCACCGAGCGCAACATCCAAATCCTTGATAACCAAAGCATTATCATCAACCTGCCGCCCGTGGAAATCCTATCCGTGCAGCTAGACAAAATAGACGTGTACGACATCCGCACAGGCGCGTTCAACCTTTATCAGGCCGATTTAAACGTGCTGGGCGAAGTGCAATACCACGCCAAACAGCAAATCCTGCGCCAAGCCTGCGCCGACCAAATCTTGCAACGCGCCAGCGAGCGCAGCAAAAGCCAGATTGAGCAACTCTTCGCGCTCACGCCAATGAAAGTTTCCGTTTACACGCCTGCTGCCTTGCCCGAATGCAAGATTAAAAACAAGGCGCAAAAATAGTTTTCAGGCTGCCTTCAATCATCATCCATCCGATTAAGGCAGCCTGAAAATGGCAAATCTAATTTGGGCAAAATATGTATGCAAAACGTTTTCAGGCTGCCTCAACAGCATTATTGAGGCAGCCTGAAAACATTGTTGCGCGGCTTAGTGAACGTTCACTTTCAGCCCTGTATCCAAGAATCCTGTTTTCAGATTCCATTGCACATTGCCCGAATCGGCGTTGGCAAAGCGCAACGAGAAGCGCGTGTTGCTGGCAAGGCGTGCATCGGGATCGGGCGCGCCCAGCGAAACGCTGTATTCGCCTGCGCTCAAATTAGGCAGGGTAAGCGTGCCTTCCCATTGGGCGCTCGCGCCAGAATCCAGCGTGCGCAGGTTGGTGTTTTCCAACACCACGTCTTTGCTGCTGCCGCTGCTGGATGTGAAGCGCACCACGATATTGCGCGGATTGATGGGGCGTGCCCAGCCTTGGTTGCTCAGTTTCAATGCCCATTTCAGGCTGCCTGATGCGTTGGCTTGGCTGCTGATTTGGAATTGGCTCAGCTCTATGCGATAGCCGATATTTTTTTGCACATCTGCCATGCAGCCTTCTTTTGTCCAGCCGTCGATGAAGGTTTCGTGGTAGTCGTAATTCAGATACGCCAAGCGGAATTCTTTGCCTTCACGCAGGATGTCGCTGCAAGTGGTGCGGGCTTGGGCGATTGGGGCGCAGGTTTCGCCGCCAAACGAGGTATATTGAACGTGCTGGCGGGTGAACATGCGTTGCGCTTCAATGGTTTGATCGCGGCGCGGTTGGTAGGTACCTGTGTCGTCAATGCTGGCGAGATAGCAGTCGTTGTGGATGCCGATGCGCGCTTTTTCGCTGTTGTTGGCGAAATCTTCGGCGCTGGCGGGCGAGCCATACCATTTAATCAAATCATAGGGATAGCGCAGATTGAGCTGGCGATTGGCAGGCAATGCGGCGAGCAAGGCTTGGGCGATTTCTTTTTTGTTGGCATCGCTGTTGAGCCCGTTGGCAGAAGAATGCCATTCGCCCCATGCGCCGATAAAGCCACCTTGCCACACGGCGATTACATCGGCATTGCGGTTGATAATGGGTTTGAGCTGCTCAATATGGCGTTTCACTTGGGCAAGATTGGTGTCTTTGCCCGAAGCTTCGTAGTCGTAAGCAAAGCGCAAAACGGCTTTCACGCCGGCTTGGCGCATCAGCTCAAAGCCTTCGTTGAGCGCGTTCAGATAGCTTTGCGGCAAATCTTGGTTGCGCCATGCCGATAAATCGGCGGGGGTGTAAATCAGGCGGTAGCCGTCTTTGGCAACGGAATCGAGGTAATACGCGGTGAGCTTGGCGGGGTCGGCGGCGTATTTATAGAAACCGCGCTCGGGGTTGGGGAAATCCAGCGTGCTGGGGGCAAACTGCACGCTCAGCATGGGCGCGTTGTTGGGCGTGGGTGTTGGAGTGGGATTGGGAGTTGGCTGGGGCGTGGGTTGCGGCGTAGGGTTGGGCGCAGGCTGCTCGGGCGTAGGCGTGGGCTGGGGCTGCTCGGGCGTGGGCGCAATATTGGTGTTGCCGCCATTGTTTTGGCTGCCGTTGCCGCCCGAATGGTCGGGCGCGGGCTGGTTCGGCGTGGGTGCGGGGTCAGCCGAATCGTTGTTTTTATGCTTGCCCACCATGATGGCGGATTGGTTGGAGCCGGAACGGCCGGACGAATCGGTTGCCACGCGGTGGGACTTTTTGCAGCCTGAAACCGCGATGGCGCACACCAGCATGGCAATCAGCGTTTTATTCATCATGTTCTCCTGTCTGTAAAGTTGGGGTAAAAAATATTAAGTTATCATTCTACCGCAACCTTTGCCCGCCCGAAACAGGCAGCCTGAAAACGCCGTTTAGCGTGCCTTGGGCAGCCTGAAACCCGCTAAAATGCTATAATCCGCCCACTTAAATCAACCCAGTGCAACATTATGCCCCTTATCCAATCCCTTCCCGGTTGTCCGCTGGACATCATCGGCGACGTACACGGGCAATTTGAAGCCCTGCAAAACCTGCTGCACTATCTGGGCTACTCGCCCGCCGGCAAACACCCGCAAGGACGCAAACTCGTCTTTGTGGGCGATTTGATTGACCGCGGCCCCGATTCCCCCGCCGTAGCCGACTGGGCGAAACAAGCCGTTAACGCGGGCAACGCCTTCATGGTGCTGGGCAACCATGAAATCAACCTGCTCGCCCACGAACCCAAAGACGGCTCGGGCTGGTTTTTTGACTGCCGCGCCGGCAAAGACAGCCGCAACTACGCCCCGTGGCAAAGGCAGCCTGAAAACGGCAAAAAAGCCCTTGTGCAGTTTTTCGCCGAGCAGCCCCTCGTGTTGCAACGCCCCGACCTGCGCATCGTTCACGCCGCATGGCTGCCCGAATCCATCGCCAAGCTGCAAAACAACGCCACGCCGCTCATCCAGCTCATCCAAGAATGGGACGACGAGCTGCACTGCTGCATCAAACACGCCCCGTGGTACGACGACTACCTTGCCGAGCAACACCACCACGCCCACATTCTGGAAAACCCCGCCCAGCATCCCCCCATGCTGCGCGCCACCGCCGCCCACGACATCTACCGCAGCAGCCGCCACCCCATCCGCGCGCTCACCTGCGGCATAGAAAAAATCGCCCGCGAACCCTTTTTCGCAGGCGGGCGCTGGCGGTTTTCCATCCGCAACCCATGGTGGGACGACTACCAAGACAGCGCCGCCGTGGTTATCGGGCATTATTGGCGGCACTGGCACGACCGCAACCCCGTTCCCAAACACCGCCAAGGCATGTTCAACGTGCCCGCCAACGGCTGGCACGGCGCGCGCAAAAACGTGTTCTGCGTGGATTTTTCCGTGGGCGCACGCTGGCGCGACCGCAAAAAAGGCATCACCCCCACCCAATCGCACTACCGCCTCGCCGCCCTGCGCTATCCCGAAAAAACCCTGATGTTTGACAACGGCGATAGTGTGAAGACTATTGCGTGATGCAAAACAGCCGCCGTTTGCTTAATCTGTTTTCAGGCTGCCTTTGAGACGGTTGATTGCGCTGGCAAAGGCAGCCTGAAAACAAGCGAAGCCAAGTTGCGAAGCTAAAACCTGATGCTTGCACGCAAACATGTATTCCCCGTTTTCAGGCTGCCGATTGCTGTGGTTGGCACACAAAAATAAACACCATTCCACGCATTCGCGCCATCCATTATTCGCCCGATAAGCCCAACAATAGGCAGCCTGAAAACGCCCCACGCAATTTTCCACCCAAAAACAACGCCCCCCCATTTTCAGGCTGCTCACGCACCCCCAAAGGCAGCCTGAAACCCAATCCAGCCCATCCCTAATACCATGCCCTTCTCCCCACCCACCCTCCCCCAAATGGCTGCGCGGCGGCAACCGCGAAACGCTCTACGCCAAAACCCTGTCGCGCCCCGCCCCCGCCTATCGCCGCGAACTCATCCCCGACCGCTTCGGCGAAGACCTCGTCGCCTACGACTTCCTCGACGCGCCCGACCCCCAAGCCCCCTGCATCGTCCAACTGCACGGGCTAGAAGGCAGCAGCCGCAGCCACTACGCCGTAGAACTCGCCTGCGCCGCACAAGAACACGGCTGGCACAGCGTAACGCCCCATTTCCGCAGCTGCGGCGGCGTATCCGCCAAACGCATGTACCACAGCGGCGACACGCCCGAGCTCGCCCACATGCTCGCCGTCCTCGCCCAACGCTACGCCACCTTATACGTTGTCGGCGTATCGCTGGGCGGCAACGTGCTCGCCAAATACCTCGGCGAACAAAGCAGTGCCGCCCTGCCCCGCGCCGCCGCCACCGTCTCCACCCCGTTCAAGCTCACCGCCTCCGCCCACACCCTGCAACACGGCATCCCCTATCTGCTCTACACCCCCTATTTCCTGCACACCCTGCTCAAAAAAGTCCCGCCCGCCGACCACCCCATCCGCAGCCTCGGCGCATTTGACGATGCCTACACCGCCCCCATGCACGGCTACGCCGACCGCTTCGATTACTACCGCCGCGCCTCATCCCAGCCCCAGCTCAAAAACATCGCCATCCCCACCCTACTGATTAACGCCCAAAACGACCCCTTCTACCCCGCCACCTACCTGCCCCAACACCGCGACATCTCCCCCAGCGTGCAACTATTGCAACCGCAGCACGGCGGGCACGCAGGCTTCGTCAGCGGCAGCGGGCGCGGACACCTGCGCTGGCTGCCGCAAACCCTGCTGGCATGGTTTGAGCAGTTTGAGGCAGCCTGAAAGGCGAAGTTTCGGCGCAACCAAAACAAGCGCGCCCTTTTTCAGGCTCCCCATTCACACACCCCCCACCACAAGCCACCAATGGCACGTCGGCGGCTCTCCGACAAAAAACGGCGCACATCAGAACAACCCAAATGGCAACCAGCCGTCGCCGCTCCATAACGCATGACGGCAGCAAAATCCTGCAAAACCCGATAGAACGATAACAGCTTGCTGCCAACAGATTGCCTGCCAAGCACAACGCAAACGGCAAACCCATTCGCTACGCCAAACAGCGTTTCAGGCTGCCCCAACCGACCAAAAGCAGCCTGAAAACCAAGAAACAAAGAAAAGCAAATACCCGTCGGCACGAGACGCATGGTTAAAACGACGCAACTGCCAACCATAATCCCCCAGCCCGTTTTCAGGCTGCCCTCTCCAACCCCAACACAAGGAATCCCCTCATGACCTTCTAGCACGGCTTCATCCTAATCACCGGCATCCACATCCTCGGCGCGATGTCCCCCGGCCCCGACTTCGTCTTCATCTCCCAGCAAGCGCTCGGGCAAGGCAGGCGCATCGGCTTAATCAGCAGCCTCGGCGTGGCGCTGGGCTTAGGCGTGCACATCGCCTATTCCGTGCTCGGCATGGCGGCGCTCATCGCCTCCGCCGCATGGCTGCTCACCGCCGTCAAAATCATCGGCGGCGCATACCTTATCTACCTCGGCTACAAAGGCATCCGCGCTAAAGCCAAAGGCGAAATCACCGAAATCAGCGCCGCTAAAGCCGCCCCCCAATCCGCCCGCACCGCGCTGATTAAAGGCTTCCTGTGCAACGTGCTCAACCCCAAAGCCCCCGTGTACTTCGTCTCCATCTTCACCATCGTCCTCTCCCCCACCATGCCCACTTGGCAGCTTGCCGTATACGGCGCATGGATGATGGTGCTGCAATTTGCCTGGTTCGCCCTCGTAACCTTCCTGCTCTCCATGCCCGCCGTCAACCAACGCTTCCAAAAAGCAGGGCATTGGATAGACCGCGTACTCGGCGTAGCCATGACCGCGCTGGGCATCAAAGTCATCATCAGCTAACCCGTTTTCAGGCTGCCTCACTATGCCAAAGGCAGCCTGAAAAAACCCACCCACATCAACCCAAGGAAACAAAATGGCACAACCCACCCTTATCCAAATCTACGGCCCCGTTGGCAACCTAGAAACCCTCTACCTCCCCGCCCAAGGCACAGAACGCGGCGTTGCCGTGATTAACCACCCCAACCCCACCCAAGGCGGCACGTTTACCAACAAAGTCATCCAAACCGCCGCCAAATGCCTCGCCCAAATGGGCTTTCACTGCTACCTGCCCAACCTGCGCGGCACAGGCAACAGCGCAGGGCAATACAGCGAAGGCAAAGGCGAAACCGACGACTGCATCGCCGTCATCGACCACGCCCGCGCCCAGCACCCGCAAGCCGCCCTGCTCGCCATCGCGGGCTTCTCGTTCGGCGGCTACGTTGCCAATTTCGCCGCCCAAGCGCGCCGTCCCGACCTCTTGCTGCTCATCGGCGCCGCCCTCAACCACTACGCCCTGCCCACGCCCCCCGCGCCCGACGTGCAAAAAACCCTTATCATCCACGGCGAAAAAGACGAAGTGGTGGACATCGCCAAGCCCCTCGCATGGTGTGCCGCGCAAGACATCCCGCTCATCGTTATCCCCGAAAGCGGGCATTTCTTCCACGGCAAACTCATCGCCCTGCGCGACACCATCAACCGCTTTGCGCCCTGCATCATCGGTTAAACCCAAGGCAGCCTGAGCGCGGGCGCAAGAATTGGGCAGCCTGAAACCTTTGCCCCGCGCCCCTTTTCCCCAAAAATCCAAGCCCACCGCCCCATGACCCGCCACCCCATCTATCTATTCATCGCCCGCCGCGCCCAAGCCCTCGCCATCCTCTCCCTAATCGGCGCAACCCTCGGCGCGCTCGGCAACTTCCACTGGATAGCCGAACTATTCAGCCACTTCTGGGCATGGTACGGCGCATTCTTCGCCCTCGCCGCCCTGTTCGCCCGCAGCCACCGCCAACGCCTCGCATGGCTTATCCCCGCCCTATTCGCCGCCTATTGGCTGTTCACGCCCGTCTCCGTTGCTGTATCGGCGCAGCACACCCAGCGCGCCCTGTGGTACAACGTCAATCTTGACAATCCCAACCCCGCAGCCGAAATCGCCCTAATCCAACAACACAGCCCCGACCTCATCGCCCTCGCCGAAATCAACCTAGACGACCCCCGCTGGCAGCCCTTGAAACAAGCCTACCCACACGGCTGCCAACACCAAGAATCCAGCCCGTTTGCCCTCGCCCTCTGGTCAAAAACCCCGCTGCAAAGCTGCCACATCAGCTATATCAACAACCTGCCGCTTATCCGCGCCGAACTGCCCAATGGCACAGCCCTATACGCCCTGCACCCATCGCCGCCCATCAACGCCGAACTCGCGCAAACACGGCTGGATTATTTGCACCACGCCGCTGCCCAAATCGCCCGCGAAAACAGCGTGCTGGTATTGGGCGATTTAAACGCCAGCCCCTTTTCGCCCGTGTTCCGCGATTTCACCGCCACCGCCCAGCTCCACAACGCCATGCGCAACATCACGCCCACATGGTTCTTATTCGGGCTGCACATAGACCATGTACTGCACCGCCAAGCAGGCAACGTGCAAACCACCGCCCTGCCGTGGGGCGAATCCGACCACCGCGCTATATTGATTGAACGGCAATTTTGATTTGACCCGCGCAAGCAAAGCCAAGGCAGCCTGAAAACGCATTTGCAACGTTTTCAGGCTGCCTTTAAATATCGCCCATCTTTCGCCCGTGCAGGCGTTTCGCCGCCTACCACGAGCAGGGGCAAGCCCCTGCACCCCACGCGGGGATAGTTTCAGGCTGCCCAACCATTACACCCGCGCCCATAGGAACGCTAACTTATTACCCATCAAAATGCTTTCATTTACCGCTGGGCAAACCAGTCTCTCCCCTACTGCAACTTGCGTAGATCAAACCAAAACAGCCTGAAATCGCATCGCCCCATTTTCAGGCTGCCTCCTAATGCAACTGCATCACTTGGTCGCGCTGCACCTGCAACACTCCCTGCACCCGCTCAAAATGCGCCATCGCCGCATCCACATTCTTGCCCGCAGGCACGCGAATCGCTATGCCGTTTATCATCTGGTAACGATAAACCACCTCCGCGCCGTAAACCACCTCCGCGCCGTATTGTTTTACCGCAGCGACAACCGCATCGCCCTTGCCCTGTTCAAAAAAGATAATCAGCACGTTCGTGTTCTCCTGCGCGGCGTGAGCGGGCTGCTGGGCGGGCGATGATGTGGGCGCGACAGACGTGGGCGCGGCGGGCGATTGGCACGCGGCAAGGCAAAATGACAGCGTGGCGGCAATCCATAATTTGGTCATAACAATCCTTTCATAAGGCAGCCTGAAATCAATATGGTGTGTAGAACGTGCAAGCGGGTAACATAGGCGGGCTTTGCCCATTTCAGGCTGCCTCATGGTTTTCACAACAAGGCAGCCTGAAAACGATTAAACCCATTTTCAGGCTGCCTATTGTTCGCGGGTTTACAACGAATAATACATTTCAAATTCCAGCGGATGCGGTGCCATTTGCATGCGGCGCACGTCTTCCGCTTTAAACGCGATGTAGCTGTCAATCCACTCTTGGCTGAACACGCCGCCGCGCGTTAAAAATTCGTGGTCGGCTTTGAGCGCGTCCAACGCCTCGGCAAGCGATGCGCACACGGTGGGCACTTGCGCGTCTTCTTCGGGCGGCAAGTCGTAAAGGTTTTTAGTGGCGGGGTCGCCGGGGTGGATTTTGTTTTGGATGCCGTCCAAGCCCGCCATCAGCAAGGCGGCGAAGGCAAGATAAGGGTTTGCCATTGGGTCGGGGAACCGCGCTTCAATGCGCACGGCTTTGCTGCTGTGCACAGCGGGGATGCGGATGGATGCCGAGCGGTTTTTGGCGGAATACGCCAGTTTCACCGGCGCTTCAAAATGCGGCACAAGGCGTTTGTAGGAATTGGTGGCGGGGTTGGTGATGGCGTTCAATGCTTTGGCGTGTTTAATGATGCCGCCGATGTAATACAGCGCAAGGTCGCTCAACCCTGCGTAGCCGTCGCCCGCAAACAGGTTTTTGCCGTCTTTCCAGATGGATTGGTGAACGTGCATACCGCTGCCGTTATCGCCCATCAAGGGTTTGGGCATAAAGGTGGCAGTTTTGTTGAAATTATGCGCCACGTTCCAAATCACATATTTCATGTCTTGCGTCCAGTCGGCGCGTTGCACTAAGGTGCTGAATTTTGTGCCAATTTCCATTTGGCTGCCCGTTGCCACTTCGCCGTGATGCACTTCCACGGGAATGCCGATTTCTTCCAACACGCGCACCATCGCCGAGCGCAAATCTTGCCCCGCGTCCACAGGCGCAACAGGCGCATAGCCGCCTTTCACCACGGCGCGATGCCCTGTGTTTTGCCCATCATAATGATAGCCGCTGCTCCACGCCGCGCTTTCGGATGTGATTTCAAAGCGTGCTTTGTCCATGTGCGTTTCAAACGCCACGCCGTCAAACACGAAAAATTCGGGTTCGGGCCCAAAATAGGCGGTGTCGCCGATGCCTGTGGATTTTAAATACGCTTCGGCGCGGCGGGCGATGCTGCGCGGGTCGCGGTCGTAGCCTTGCCCGTGGGCGGGGTCGATCACGTCGCAAATCAGCACCACGGTGGCGTCGTCAAAAAAGGGGTCGATAAAGGCGGTGCTGGGGTCGGGGCGAAGCTGCATGTCGGAGGCTTGGATGCCTTTCCAGCCGCCGATGGACGAGCCATCAAACGCTTGTCCTGTTTCAAACCATTCTTCGGGGTCTTCTAACACAACGTGGGCGGGGATGGTGAAGTGGTGCTGCTTGCCTTTGGTGTCGGTGAAGCGCAAATCAACGAAGCGGGCTTCGTTTTCTTCAATTAGGTTGATGACGTTGTTAATGGCGTTAATGGACATGGCGTTGCTCCTTGCTGGACAGTTGGAAATGATGCGGTTGATTGTGCCATTTTTGCTGGGGGGCGACAACATTTATTTACAAAAGGCTGGGTTTTGTTTACAAATGGGTGCGGGGTGCGGTTTCAGGCTGCCTTTTGGTGTGGGTAAGATGAGGCAGCCTGAAAATGGGTTGGGGCTTTGTGGTGAGTATTTGAGGCAGCCTGAAAATGAGTTGGTGCTTTGTGGTTAGCGTTGGGTGTAGCTTTAACCATGCGTCTCGTGCCGACGGGGCACTTCCTTTTCTTTGCTTGGCCAAAGAATGAGAACCTGCATTCGCTATCTGCACGGCTGCTTTTGCATTCATTGAACACGCCTACTGCGTTGCCAAGCCAAGTTAATAGAACCACTATTAACTTGGCTTGTCGCCTTGTATTCGTATTCACTGAATACAAAATCCGCTCGCGCAGATAACGAATACAGGTTCTGGCAAAAGAAAGGCGACCCCGACGTGCAGGTCTGCTGCGCCAAACTTCCCTCACTGCGCATCCTTTTTTCGGCGCGTGCGAACTAGCCGCACTTCGTGCGTCGTCGGACAAGCGCACGCTTTTTCCCGAAAAAAGAATGCTGCGTTCGGCTGGACGTAGGGGAGGGGCAGCAACATTAACCATTTATGAAGCATTAGGCAGCCTGAAAATCAATCTATCTAGTAAGAAATCGCTTGGCTGAATATCAAGCGATTTTGTTTTTCAGGCTGCCTTCGATGATGAGATGGTCTGAGGCAGCCTGAAACTTGTGTAAACCGACACCCAATGGAGTTCGGTGGCTCGCCAATATTTTGCCAATTTGGCGACGAGCCGTCGCCGTTCCATTTTGGTTTTCAGCCTGCCTCTACCATTCCACAAAAATTTCAGGCTGCCTCCAATCCTCAAAGGCAGCCTGAAAACATCATTCCAAACTTCATTGCAACCTTTAACTTTCAGGCTGCCTCCCCCTCACTTCTTCCCACACTTCGCCTTCACCGCCGCCACCGCGCTATCCAGCTTCGCCCCGTCCACTTCGCCCAGCAAAGTCTGCTGCGCGCCGCATTTGGGTAAGCGCACCACCGTGTAAGGCAGGCCGCCCACCGTGTTGCCCAAATCGCGCATCATCGCGCGGCTGTTTGCGCCCGTATAACGCCAAATCGGATACGAAACAGGCGTGGCTTTTAAAAATTTGCTCACGTTTTCAGGCGAATCCACCGCAATGCCAACCAGCTCAATGCCTTGCTTTTTGCCTTTTTGTTGATACCATTGGCTCATCGCAGGCATTTCCTTGCGGCAAGGTTTGCACCAAGTCGCCCACAGGTTCACAATCTGCACCTTGTCGCCGCCGGACAACTGCTGCGGCTTGTTATCCGCGTGTGACACAAAATCCGCCGCGCCCGCAGGCAACGCCGCGCACAACGCCAAAACGGCCAAACTTTTCAATATTTTCATTCCGGTCTCCTTCAACACATTATGGACAAAAACAAACCGCGCTATTCTACCGCCAAACCGTTCACCTGTTGGCTTTTTTGCACCGTTATCGACAACTTTGGCGACATCGGCGTGTCGTGGCGGCTCGCGCAAGCCTTGCGCCAACGGCTCGGCTGGCAGGTGCATCTGTGGCTGGACAACCTTGCCGCGCTGCAAGCCATCGCCCCCGATGCGCCCGCCGTCCTGCCCTGCGTCCATCAAGGCATCCGACTGCACGCATGGCAAGAGGCGCAACATGCCGATTTGGATAACGCCCCCGCGCCCGATTTGGTGATGGAAACCTTCGCCTGCGCCCTGCCGCCCAATGTGCACGCCATCATCCAAACGCATCGCCCCGTGTGGCTGAATTGGGAATACCTGAGCGCGGAAGATTGGGCAATTCGTACCCACACCATGCCCAGCCTGCAAGCCAACGGCTGCGAGAAATATTTTTGGCAAATGGGCTTTGTGCCCGAGAGCGGCGGCTTGCTGCGCGAGGCGGATTATGTTGAACAGATGGATGCGTTTAAACAAAGGCAGCCTGAAAATACGCCCAGCCTCAAAACCGCCGCCCTGCATATTTTCGCCTTTGGCTACGCCAGCGATGTTTGGCAAAAATGGGTCGCCGCGTTAGCCGAACAAGAGCGCGAAATCGTGTTGCACTGCGCAGGCAAACCGCTGCAAACCAGTTTATCCGCATGGGGCAACGTCTCAGGCAGCCTGAAAACAGCAAACAGCAACGATACGCCGCCCGCCCGCACATTAGGCAGCCTGAAAATCATCAACCAAAACTTTGTGCCGCAAGCGCAGTTTGACCGCGCCCTATGGGCAGCCGATGTGCTGATTGTGCGTGGCGAAGACAGCTTTGTCCGCGCCCAACTCGCAGGCAAGCCGTTTTTCTGGCACATCTACCCCCAAGCCCAAGCCGCCCATTTAGACAAACTCAACGCCTTTTGGCGCACGCACCACCAACACGCCGCCCCCACCGCTGCCGTGCAACACGCCCACCAAGCCCTGTCCAACGACCTCAACGGCGCAGCCGATTTAACCTCCGCCCAACGCCGCCAACATTGGCGCACCCTGCTCGCCCACCTTGCCGACTGGCAACGCAGCGCGCGCGCATGGCAGCAGTATCTGCTCAGCCAAAACGATGCCGTCAGCAGGCTGCGCGATTGGTTGCACCGCCTCAACCGCATCTAATCGCGCACAAGGCAGCCTGAAAACCCGATTTACGCCATTGCACAACAAACCGTTATCGCTCCATTTCCCATTTCAAGCTGCCATTAGCTTGTAAAATTCCATCCTAAAATCCCACACACACCCAAAGGCCCCCCCATGTCCCAAGCCTACTGCGACTTCTGCGCCGCCCTACCCGCCAACACACAAAACCCCAACAAAGCCTACCACGACACCGAATACGGCGTGCCCGTGCAAGACGACAACCGCCTATTTGAACGACTGGTTTTAGAAATCAACCAAGCAGGGCTAAGCTGGACGACCATCCTCAACAAACGCCCCGCCTTTCAGGCTGCCTATGCCCAGTTCAACATCGCCGCCGTCGCCGCCTTTGGCGAAGCCGACATCGCCCGCCTGCTCGCCAACGCAGGCATCATCCGCAACCGCCGCAAAATCCAAGCCGCCATCCACAACGCCCAGCAAATCCACCGCCTGCAACAACAATACGGCAGCTTCAAAAACTGGCTAGATGCCCACCATCCGCGCAGCAAAGAAGCATGGGTTCGGCTGTTCAAACAGCAATTCAAATTTATGGGCAACGAAATCGTCGGCGAATTTTTGATGAGCACAGGCTATCTGGCAGGCGCACACGAAAAAAGCTGCCCACAATATCGGCAGCCTGAAAAAACCTAGCAAACCATGGAGCAGCGGTGGCTCGCTGCCAACCCGCATTACCACATTCAACCCAATCACACCCATTCCAGCGCACCCCAACCGCCCAAAAGCAGCCTGAAACCTTTGCCAAACCCCAGAGGTAGCCTGAAAAATAAGAAATGCCGTCATTCCCGCGCAGGCGAAAATCTTGTTTGATATTCAGAAATAATTGTAAAAACAATCCATTGCCGTAGGTCGGGCATTGATGCCCGACAAATGCTGACCTATTTATCTTAATCCACCACAACTAAAAACGTCGGGCATCAATGCCCGACCTACGGTTTTGCCAAAATTTCAGGCTGCCTCATCACACCAACCCCAGCTTCCGCAAAAACCCCGCCAATTGCTCCGCAAACAACCGATACCCCGCCGCATTCGCGTGCACCGCATCCGATTTCAAATCCTTATCCCCCAAAATATCCGCCCAAGCCCCTTTCAGCAACGGCACATCCAATTCATCCGCCAGCTCCGCATACAACGGATGCTCGCTCACCATACCCAGCAACGCCCCGGTCGTAAAATGCGGAATCGCCACCAACACCGCAGGCACATCCGCTGCCCGAATCATCGCCACCATCTTGCGGATATTCTCCCGCGTGCCGCTTTCAGGCTGCCGCTGCAAAAAATCGTTGCCCCCAATGCTCACCACCACCAACTTCGGCTTTTGCGCCAACAAATCAGGCAGCCGCGCCAACGCCTGCGCGCTCGTGTCCCCCGACACCCCGCCGTTAATCACCTTGCGTCCCAGAATCTGCGCCAACTGCGCGGGATAATCCGCCCCCTTAGGTGCGCCGAAACCCGCCGTCAGCGAATCGCCCACCGCCAAAATCGCATCGCCCGCCACCAGCTTGCGAAACCGCCTGCGCCCGCATCCCGCCAACAGCGCGCAAGACAAAACCAACCAATCACGCCTTGAAATCATCGTTCCATACCTTTTCAGGCTGCCTTATTGCAACACGGCAGCCTGAAATCCAAAAATCGGTTTACGCCGTCCGCCGCAAAACAAAAACCGCGCAGACAGCATCCCCAACAAATTTTCAGGCTGCCCATCCCGAAGAAAGGCAGCCTGAAACTCAATCCTCAGCCGTTTGCCCATGCTCCACAGCAGCCGCTTCAAACGCATCTGGCTCCGCATCCGCTTGCGCCGCCTTCGCAGCAGCCGCTTCCGCTCTGCGCGCATCCTGTTTCTCAATCGCCTCGCGGATATTCGGCTGCGACAGCGCATACTGCTGCTCCTGCTCGCTCACCTCCCCTTGGAAACGGTTGTTCAAATTAAACCGCTTGCCCCCACGCGCCACCGCCTTCAAATATTTCGGACGACGGCAATGGTTAGACAACACCCGATGAATCAGCGCCGCATCAAACTGCGGCAACGCCTCCACCAAATCTTTCTCAATGCCAATCGCCAGCGGTTTAAACCGCTTAAACACGTCGTACTTGCTATACAAATAATCTGCAATCATATCCGTTTGCTTTTTCTTGCTCATCGTTTGCACAGCCGATTTCAACGCCGCGCCCAAAGCCGTTTCTTGTGTCATAGTCGTATTCCAAAAATATCTAAGAACCCGTATTTACCATTTTCATGGGCTTCTTTTATGCCCTAAAAGCGTGGCTACTGCGTTAAAAATGCTCGCAAGGTGTTCAACCTTGCTGCGCTTTTTGCCTTGTATCCACGCTTTTAGGGCATAAAATCTACCTATGAAAATAGCGGATACAGGTTCCAACAAACCGCGTAGCGCGGGCATTGCCGCCCTGTTTACTACGCCAAATCCAATTTCAAGCTGCCTATTGTCTAAACAGCCGCTCCGTTCAATCAATCCGAAATAAAAGGCTGCAACGCATCCCGCAAAATCTGCACATCATCCAGCGGCGTTAAAACCGCCCGACCCAACGCAGACAAGGTAACAAACCGCATCGTGCCGCTTTCCACCTTCTTATCATGCCGCATATGCGCCAGCCAGCGTTCAAACGCAAACACGGGCGGCGCGTCAGGCAGCTTCGCCTGCCGCATCAGCGCGCGCACCCGCGCCGTATCTTCCGTTTTCAGGCTGCCCAACCGCTCCGACAGCAAGCACGCCAACACGCAGCCCGCCGCCACCGCCTCGCCATGCAGCCAGTTGCCATAGCCCATCTCCGCCTCAATCGCGTGTCCAAACGTGTGCCCCAAATTCAGCAACGCCCGCGCGCCCTGCTCCGTTTCATCCTGCGCCACAATCGCCGCTTTCATTTGGCAACAATGCAGCACCGCCTGCGCCAGCAAAGCCTTATCGCGCGCCATCAACGCCGCCATATTCGCTTCCAGCCATTGCAAAAAATCCGCATCGCCCAGCAGCGCATATTTAATCACTTCCGCCATCCCTGCCGATAACTCGCGGTCGGGCAGCGTATCCAGCGTATCCAAATCCGCAAACACCGCCTGCGGCTGATAAAACGCCCCAATCATATTTTTGCCCAGCGGATGATTGATGGCCGTCTTGCCGCCCACCGAAGAATCCACTTGGCTCAACAGCGTAGTCGGCACTTGCACAAATGGAATGCCCCGCTGATAAGTCGCCGCCGCAAAGCCCGCCATATCGCCCACCACCCCGCCGCCCAGCGCGATAATCGTGGTTTTGCGGTCGGCATGATGGCGCAACAAACCATCGTAAATCGCGTTCAACGAAGCATGGTTTTTATGCTGCTCACCATCGGGCAACACAATCGCAAACGCCTCCACCCCATTAGCCCGCAGCGTATTTTGCAGCGTATCCAAATAAAGCGGCGCAACCACATCATTGGTAACAATCGCCGCCTTTTTGCCGATATGCGCTTGCAACAAAACAAAATCAGCAAAAATGCCGCTGCCGATATAAATCGGATAACGATGCGATGGTGCATCCACCATCAAATTATGCCAAACCTTTTTCATATTCCGATGCATACTTCAAAATCTGCTCAAACGTCGCTTGGCAATCATCCGCCCCCACCTCAATCACAATATGCGCCGTTTCCCGATAAATCGCATCTCGCGCCCGATACAAATCCCGAAATTTCGCCAACGCATCTTGCACCTGCAACAACGGGCGGTTTCTATCCTTGCCCACACGCTCAAACAGCGTTTCAGGCTGCACATGTAAATAAACCACCAAGCCGCGTTGCCTTAAATAATCCCGATTTTGCTCGCGCAAAACCGCCCCGCCGCCCGTTGCCAACACAATATTCGGCAGCAAAGATAACTCATTGATAATATTGCTTTCCCGATGGCGAAAACCCGCCTCCCCCTCCATTTCAAAAATGGTTGGAATGTTTACGCCTGTGCGCTCGCAAATCACTTGGTCGCTATCAAAAAAAGTGCGATTCAAATGCTGCGCCAGCCGTTTGCCTTGCGTGGTTTTCCCTGCCCCCATCAAACCCACCAAAAATAAATTGCCTGCTATATGTTCCATAGCAGGCAATTTTAACTTAAATTTGCACAATATGCAGATTTTTTACATGATATTAATAGCGCATCACGCTGCTCTCGCTACCCATAATGCGGGGCGTAATAAAGAACAGCAATTCATTGCGGCTATTGTTGCGCGAACGTGTTTTAAACAAGTTACCCAACACAGGCAAATCACCCAGCATAGGTACTTTTTTCACGTTATTTTGAATCACTTCTTGATACACGCCACCCACAACCAAAGTGCCACCATCTTCAATCATGGCTTGTGTTTTCACCGATTGTGTGCGGATGCTTGGCTCGCCTTCTGAGCTTTGGTAAGTATTATCAGGCGTATCTTTGTTAATGGTAACATCCATGATAATTTTGTTATCAGGCGTAATACGTGGCAACACTTTCAAGCTCATTACTGCATCTTTAAACGAGGTTGTGGTGCTGCCATCGCTATCGCGTGTGGTGTAAGGCACTTGATAACCTTGTTTAATTTCAGCTTCTTGGCGATCTTGTGTTAAAACGCGAGGTGTAGAAATGGTTTTGCTGCGACCTTCGGCTTCGGAAGCGGAAAGTTCTAAGCCAAGTGTAACAGAGCTAAATGATTTTACAACCGCAATTGAGCCAACCGCCGATGCAACGGGAACGTTAATATTAGGCTCAAACAAAACTCCACTACTACCATTTCTAACACCACGAGAATTTCGTTCAGTAGCCAGCCCCCAATTGTTAGCCCACGAAGTGCTACCAGCGCGAACACCACCAAATTTCACACCCAATTCACGAGATAATGTATCCGATGCTTCCACAATCCGTGCTTCCACCATCACTTGACGCGCAGGCACATCCAACTCTTCAATCAACGCATTGAATTTTTGGATAACAGATTTCACATCATTAACAATCAATGTGTTGGTGGCAGGGTCAATTAACGCGCTACCACGAGAAGTCAAGATAGAGTTATTGGAGCTACCCGAGCTGCTTCCAGTATCAGAGATGCGCAGAATTTTCTTAAATTCTTCAACATTTTTATATTTCAATTGGAAACTTTGAGAAATCAACGGACCCAAATCATCCAATTCTTTACGCGCTGTCAATTCCGCTTTATCGCGTGCCAACATTTCAGCACGAGGCGCAACATTGATGATATTGCCCACGCGGCGCATATCCAATTCGCGCGCATCCAAAATCAAATCCAACGCTTGATCCCAAGGTACATCTTTCAACGAAAGTGTCATTTTGCCTTGCACGCTATCGCTAGCCACAATGTTCATGCCTGATTCTGTTGCCAAAATTTGCAAAACAGTTCGCACATCAACATTTTGGAAATCCAAAGAGATGCGTTTGCCTGTGAATTTTTGTTTGGTTTTATTTGCACCAATGCCCAATTCAGTAACATTTTTAGTTGGCGTGATTTGTATGCTTTGGCGACCATTTTTGCCTGTGATGGTATGCTTCCATGTGCCTTGGTTGCGCAAAGTGATTTGCGTATCGTTGCCCACACGGCGAACGCTAATTGTGCGAACAGGTGTAGAGAAATCTGTTACATCCAAATTGCGTTGCGCTTGTGCTGGCAATGGATAGTTTTTCAGTGTAATCACCAAACGATCGCTTTGTGAACGAACTTGGGGCTCGCCAGTGAAGTTTGATGAAAATTCAACTACGCCAGAATTATTGCCACCTTTGTGGAAATCAATATTAAAGGGAACTGAAGAAGAATAAGCACTTTGTGTTTGTGCGCTTCTTGCAGCAGGAACGGCACTTACCGGCGCAGAGTTAGATGAACGCGCTTCGCTCAATTGCACCCACACTTCGTTGCCTTTTACCTGAACATTGTATTGACCTTCTTGCCCCAATCCCAACAAAACGCGAGTGTTACCTTCGCTTTGGGCTGTGACAATTTGATTAAGTAGATTATCATTGAATGTTAAAGTAGGTTGTTTTACTTTCAAATCTGTATTTGAAAAATCTAGCGTAATACGGGCAGGAGATGAAGTAATAAAACCAGTTGGCTCTACCGCATCTTTAATTGAATTTAAACTTGATGACACGCTGTTTATTAGGCAAAACAGATACTTTAATATCGGTAATGCTGCCAGCATAAGCAACTTGTGCGAGCAAGCCAGCTACAAGTGCTGATAAAACTTTTACTGAATTCTTTTTCATAATTTAAGCCTCTTTAAAATTTACAATCTGATGATTTATTTACCCGAGTTACCAGAATCATTTAAAACTATTTCTGCTTCTCTGTTCGTCCAGTTGCCTGATGCATCTTCAACCACTTCCACAACTTTGATTACATCAGGAGTAATTCGAACAATGCGACCGAAGTTTTGCCCAACATGGTTACCAACATTAACGGTATAAACATGCCCTTCAACCTCAATCATCGCAGATAACGCCTTGCCCGCCCCAATTGAACCCACATAATTTAGATTCTCTAAACTATAATTTTCCAGTAATTCTTTAGGTCTATTCAAATCAGGTATTTGCGAATTTTGATAGGCCGCCCGCAATCTTTGTGTGCTAAACGCATTAGGACCAGATACTTCCGGAGGAAAGTATGCAACAGGTTCTAATTTAGCCGGCTCTTCAACAGGGCGCACCTTGGTTTTCGCCTCGGCTTTCTTTTGATTCATCCATTCTTGCAAATTTCCACCTTCTTCTGAACAAGCAGATAGCAAAATAATAGATGATAATAATAAAAGTTTTGCTTTCATTGTCATTTCCTATTCTTACACATTCATTATTCTGCTTGGCTAGCAGCAGAAGCAGCTTTTGCTTCTTTGGAAAGATCCATGGCTTTATATGTATTGGCAGTTGCCGAAAGCGTCAGCTTGCTACCATCATCTTTTGCAGATTTATTCGCGCTTGTAAGATTGATATTAGCCAATGTAACGATACGAGACATCTTGCCAACATCGCGAATAAATTGAGAAAGCTGCTCATAGCTACCCGAAACTGCAATAGCAATTGGCAAACGCTCAATCGGCTTCTCTGCCACAGCTTCGCCAGGTGTTACATTTGTCATGGTTAGATTATTTTTGGCAGCTGCTTGGTGTAATTCTTGGATAAGCGTTGGAATTTCAGCCGATGTTGGCAACTGTTTCAGCAACACATCTAAGGATGCCTCGATAAGTTCCAATTCTTTTTTCAGATTATCCAAACTGGCAGCCTGAACACTCTTGGCTTCAAAATCTGCTTTTAGCTTAACTTCTTCCTCTTGCTTTCCTTTGTATTCATCCCACTGACCTTGGAATAATACAAAATAACCTGCGACCACAATCACCAAAGCAATAACCGCCGCCAGTAAAAACTGTACTGCTTTACTTTGCAAATGGAGCTTATCCCATTGAATTTCATTTAAATTCATTATAATCACCTTATTCTGTTGTTGATGCCGCAGAAGCTGAGGCGGAAGTTGCCGTTGATTCAGCAGATACGGAAGATTGCGTTGCTGTTAGTTTTTTCTGCTCTAACAAGTTCGCAGTTATCTTAAATTCTTGTCCGTTATCCGTTTTATTGATGCTATCCAATTTAGGCGTATCAAACACACCTGTACTTGGCAATGCTGTCATAAACATAGCAACTTTATTATCACTAATTGCCTTGCCTACCAAAGTATAAGTATTGCTAATATTTGCATCACTGCCGCCAATATTTTGGATGCTTGTTAAATAAGCGCCATCTGGAACAAGTTGGTTCACAGTATCAACAATTCGAGCGCCCTCAAACCGTTTATTATCCAGCTCTTCAACTTTTTGCTTACGCTCCAAGAAACTTTGCTTTTGTGCTTGCAAATCTTTAACTTTTACAATTTGCGCATCAAGTTCTTTGATACCAGCATTCAGTTCTTCGTTTCTGCTTTCTTGATTTGTAATCAAGGCCGCCAGCGCACCCCAAATCAAGAATGCTGCAACACCACCCGCTATCACGCCAAAAGCCATAACCAACTGAAATTGTTTCTTTTGCTTTTGCTCTAATATCTCACGATATGGCAATAAGTTAATTTTAATTAAGTTCATTTTATACTAACCCTCTCAAAGCTAAACCGAATGCTGTTGTTAATGATGCCGCATCTTTGTCAAATCGTGTGCCATCACCTTTTAGCTTGTTGATTGCAAAAGAAGCCGGATTCAATTGCTCTGTTGCAATATTTGTTTGCGCATACACCACTTCTGAAATACCTGGTGCCGCGCAACCACTGCCGCTAATGTAAATATGCTTAACATTGGACATGCTATCCATATTTTGTGTTGCATAGAAGAACTGCATTACACGTTGCACTTCTTGGGCAATTTGCGCATTAAAACCATCCACAACCATCGCTTTATAATCGTCAGGACGTTTCATTTCACCTGTAATCATAGCCAACGCTTCGCCATTCGTTACTTGATATGCGCGTTGCACAGATTGCACCAATTGCTCCAAACCAAAATTACTTTCTTGTTTATAGAGAATCTGCCCGTTTTCTACGATGAGCGCTTTCAATACGGTATCACCAATATCAAACAATGCAATGCGCTGGCGACCAAAACTATCGCCATTTTGCATATCTGCATAAGCAAAAGCATTGGCAACAGCAAAAATATCCACATCAACATTAGAGGCGTTGATTCCTACTTCATCCAGCAAATCCGTTGCGCGCTCAACCGCTTCTTTTTTCGCCGCCACCATTAAAACGGTTTGTTCGCTACCCGGATTGCCTGACAAAACCTGCCAGTCGTAATTCATTTCATCAAGAGAACCGATATTAGACACTTCCAGCTCAACAAATTCTTGAAGTGTCATGTTGCTGCCTTCCGGTACGAAACGTAAGTTCTCCTCAATGGTTACTGCGCTTGCCGGCAATGCGATATTGGCTTGTTTACAATTTGTTTTCATTTTGCTGTAACACTGTTGCAAATGAGAGACAAGCTGGTCAAAATCCACCACCTCGCCGCCTGAAACCACGTTGGCAGGCAGGGTAGTAATCGCATATTTTTCAAGCTGAACTTGACTTAATTGACGACCAGATAGTTGCACCATACGAATATGGCTTGGGCTGATATCTACACCAATGACGCTACGCCCTGATGTAGCCATAGCTTTCTTATTGCTTGTTTTTTTCTCGGTTTTCTTTGAGCGCATGATTTAAGTCCTTACCTAACGCATAAAACATTTATAATGTCATTTGTCGCTTTGGTTTTCATCCAATAACAAATTCATTGCGATATTTTACTTTATTTAAAAAAACACATGGCGATTTTGTGCATTATCGCTGCGAGAAATTTTATGATTAAGAAATTGATTACGACGTTTTTGGGGCTGTTATTAGGTTTATTCCTATTTGCAGTCGGTTTGGTGACTGTTGCAATTTTAGTCACATACCCCAAACTCCCGCCGCTTGATGCGGTGAAATATTACCAACCACACGAGCCTTTAACGATTTATTCGGCTGAGGGCGTGGTGATTGGTTCTTATGGTGATGAAAAACGCGCCTTTACGCCTATTGACCAATTTCCCGAGGTTTTAAAAAACGCGGTGATTGCGGCGGAAGACAAGCGTTTCCGCGAACACTGGGGCGTGGATGTGATCGGTGTGATTCGTGCGGCGATTAGCAATGCGTCTGGTGGCGCAAAACAAGGGGCGAGTACGATTACGCAGCAAGTGGCGCGTAATTTTTATTTGACCAACGAGCGCACGATGACGCGCAAATTCAATGAAGCCTTACTGGCTTACAAAATTGAAAAAACGCTGACCAAAGACCAAATTTTGGAGCTGTATTTCAACCAAATTTATTTGGGGCAACGCGCTTATGGTTTCGCTTCGGCGGCGAAAGTGTATTTCAATAAAGAAGTGCGCGATTTAACGCTGGCGGAAGCCACTATTTTGGCGGGGCTGCCCAAAGCGCCTTCTACCTTTAACCCGATTGTGAACCCCGAACGTGCGCGTTTGCGTCAAGAGTATATTTTGAACAATATGGTGGAATTGAACATGATTACACCAGCCGAGCGCACGGCGGCGTTAAACGAGCAATTAACGTATGAGCGTTATCGCGTGGATGTGGACCAAAATTCGTTGTATGTGGCGGAAATGGCGCGTCAAGAACTGTTTGAACGCTATGGCGAAGATGCCTACACCAAAGGCTTGAAAGTTTACACCACCGTGAGCGTTGCCAATCAAAAGGCGGCAACGACTGCACTGCGCAACACTTTGCGCAGTTTGAGCGCGGGGCGTGCTTATGCGGGTGCGGAACAGCAGTTGGATTTTAGCTCGGTTGAACCCGAAGACATTGAAGATGCGGCGGAGCAATTTCTTGCCAACACTTATACCGTTGAGGGGATGGTGCCTGCGGTGGTGATTGAAGCGGGCAAACAGGGGATTGTGGCTTATATGCAAGGGGGCAAAAAGGCGACTTTGAAACTGGGCGACATGGGCATCGCTCGCAACGCCATTGGCAATAAAAAACTGGGCGACAAGGCAATCAAAGTTGGCTCGGTGATTCGTGTGATGAAATTGAAAAACGGCAGTTGGACGGTTACACAGCAGCCTGAAATTCAAGGCGCGCTGGTTTCTATTGATGCGCAAACGGGCGCGGTGCAGGCTTTAGTGGGCGGTTATGATTTCCACAGCAAGACGTTTAACCGTGCAACGCAAAGTATGCGCCAGCCTGGTTCTGCCTTTAAGCCGTTTGTTTACTCGGCGGCGCTGTCTAAAGGTTTTACTGCTTCTACGCTGGTGAACGATGCGCCGATTACGATTCGTGGCTGGTCGCCACAAAACTCGGACGGCACTTATTCGGGCATGATTACGCTGCGCCAAGCCTTAACTTGGTCTAAAAATACGGTATCAGTGCGGATTGCGCAAGCGATGGGCGTGAGCTATTTGCGCGCTTATGTGCAACGCTTTGGCTTTACAGCAGACCAAATCCCGCCTGCGCTGTCTATCGCGCTGGGCACGGCTTCGGTTACACCGATGCAAATGGCGGAAGGCTATGCCGTGTTTGCCAATGGCGGCTACAAAGTTGCCCATTATGTGATTGATAAGATTTACGACAGCAAAGACAATTTGCGCGCCGAAATGCAGCCTTTGGTGGCGGGCAAAACCGCGCCGCAAGTGATTGACCCGCGCAATGCTTATGTGATGACTTCTATCTTGCACGACGTTGCCACCAAAGGCACGGGCGCGGCAACCAACGCGCTCGGTCGCAGCGACATCGCGGGCAAAACGGGTACCACCAACGACTTTAAAGACGCTTGGTTTGTGGGCTACACGCCTAAAATCGTAACCGCTGTTTACATTGGCTACGACAAGCCGCGCACCATTGGCAAAGGCGCGTTTGGCGGCAAAATTGCGCTGCCTATGTGGATAAACTATATGCGCTTTGCCCTTAAAGGCAAGCCTGTGAGCAAGTTTGTTGAACCCAAAGGCGTGGTGAAACGCGATGGCGAAGTGTACTTGAAAGAACGCCAAACCACCGATGAGCACTTGCCGTTGGATAACACCACCGACCAACCCGAAGTGGTGCGTCCGCTGAACCCGCCCAAAGCGCAAGAGCAAGACTTGTCGCCTGTTGATAACGACAGCGGCGCGGGCGAGCGCGAATTGCGCCCCGTGCCAAGCAACGCGCCCAGCCGCAGTCGCGGCAACAGCGACGACGCAGCCAACGCGTTCTTTGAAGACTAAGCCGAAAACCATCGCCAAAGGCAGCCTGAAAACTGCTTTTGGCGATTTTTTTTGCCCGCCCGTTTTCAGGCTGCCGAATATCGTTGGTTAAAATACCAGACGAGACAAGGCGACAACGAGAAATGCGCCATCGGCAGCCTGAAATCCATTGCCCGCCTTGCCCAACCTCGTTTCAGGCTGCCCAAACCTGCTAAACTCCCCATCCTCAAAACCCAACCCACAAAGGAATAATCCCGCCATGTCTTTCGCCATCCAAATCACCCCCGACACCATCCGAATCAGCCACGCCGAGCAATATCAAGTGGAAATCTACCCGTTCGGCGCGCTGCTCAACCGCTTCGCCATCCGCCAAGCAAACGGACAATGGCACAACGCCGTCGCCGCCTATTCCTCCCCGCAGCACGCACAAGAAACGCTCACCCGACTTTTTCGCAGCGCAAAACTCAGCCCTTTTGTTTGCCGGTTGGATAACGCCCAATACACCCACCAAGGCAGCCTGAAAACCATCCGCAAATTCAAACTCGGCGACAGCGCCATCCACGGCTTAATTTTTGACGCGCCCTTTCAACTGCAAAGCAGCCACAGCAACGCCGACAGCGCCGGCATCACCCTCGCCCACACCTATCGCGGCGAAGATAGCGGCTACCCCTTCGCCTACCACATCCAAATCAGCTACACACTCGACACCCACGGCAAGCTCCGCATCCGCAGCCAAGTGCGCAACCTAAGCGACAGCCCCCTCCCCATCGCCGACGGCTGGCATCCCTACTTCGCCGTGGATGGCGACATGGCAAACTGGCGGCTTTGCATCCGCAGCCGACAACAACTCACCTTCAACGAGCGCATGCTGCCCACAGGCGAAACCATCAACAGCAACCCCTTTGCCCACAGCACGCCCATCGCCCAAACCGAGCTAGACAACTGCTTCGTGCTCACCGACGATTTCAGCCAACCCGCCGTTATCCTGCAAGGCGAACGCATCCAATTGAGCATCACGCCCGAAGCCTCCTACCCGTTCGTGCAGGCCTACACCCCGCCGCAACGCGACAGCATCGCGCTGGAAAACCTCAGCAGCGCGCCCAACGCGTTTAACAACCACATCGGCTTAATCCAGCTTGCGCCGCAGCAAGCGCAGGAGTTTGTTACTGTTTACCAATTAGAAAGCTGTTAAACCGTTTTCAGGCTGCCTCAACACCGTAGCCGTAGAGTGTGCAGCTTGCTGCGCACGCCGTTTGAGGCAGCCTGAAAATACAAAACCGTTTGGTATTCAGCCAAACGGTTTTTGTCGGATAGATTGAAACCTTTGCAAAGCCTGCAACCGATGGAGCGTTGGCAACTCTCCGACATTTCTTCAAGCCAATAACATCCTTTTTCAGGCTGCCCTTGCGTTTGGGGCGATGAAATGGTGAAGCAAGTTGAGTAAGATTGGGGGCGCATGGGGTGCAGGGGCTTGCCCCTGCTCGTGGTAGTCGGCGAAACGCCTGCGCTGGCGAAAAATTAACGATAGGCAGCCTGAAACCTCATTTTCGCCCCGCTTCAATCCACCGCACCACCCAAACCAGTTAAAATACCTCTCCTTTTTCAACCACCACCCCAAACAAAACCATGACCCCCACCCAGCTCAACCACACCGCCGCCGTGCTCGCCCAAATGCTCACCTTCGAGCAACCCGCCGATGTCGTCCTGTCCAACTACCTGCGCGACAACCGCAAACTCGGGCGCAACGACCGCCACGAAATCGCCGAAACCGCCTTTGCCGCCCTGCGCCATTATCAAAAAATCGCCGCCGTCCTGCGCCGCCCCGCCGTGCAATCGCGCAAAACCGCGCTCGCCGCGCTGATACTCGGGCGCAGCGTTAGCATCAGCCAAATTGAAGATTTGCTGAACAACGCCGACAACGAAAAAGAATTGCTCAGCAGCCTCAAAGCCCGCAAAAACGAATTTTCAGGCTGCCTCAACACCGCCGCCGAACTGCCCAGCTGGCTCATCGCCCGTTTGCAACAACACTACACCGATGAACAAATCCTCGCCTTCGGGCGCAGCGTCGCCCAGCCCGCCCCGCTGGATGTGCGCGTGAACACCCTCAACAGCAAGCGCGACAAAGCCCTCGCCCAACTGCAAACCGAATATCCGCAAGCCATCGCCACACCCTACGCACCGCACGGCATCCGCTTCCCCAACAAGCCCGCGCTCAACCAACACCCCCTGTTTTTAGACGGCACCATAGAAGTGCAAGACGAAGGCAGCCAACTATTGGTTCAACTGGTGGGCGCAAAACGCGGCGAAATCATCGTTGATTTTTGCGCGGGCGCAGGCGGCAAAACCCTCGCCATCGGCGCACAAATGGCAAACAAAGGGCGCATCTACGCCTTCGACGTTTCCGAAAAACGCCTCGCCAACCTCAAACCCCGCATGACCCGCGCAGGCTTAACCAACATCCACCCCGAAAAAATCCACAGCGAAACCGACCCCCGCATCGCAAGGCTCGCCGGCAAAGCCGACCGCGTGCTGGTGGACGCGCCCTGCTCAGGGCTGGGCACGCTGCGCCGCAATCCCGATCTCAAATACCGCCAATCGCCCGAAACCCTAGCCAATTTGCAAGCCCAACAGCAAAGCATCTTGCACGCCGCAGCAGAGCTTGTACGCGCAGGCGGGCGGCTGGTTTACGCCACTTGCAGCATCCTGCCCGAAGAAAACGAAAACCAAGCCGAACACTTCTTGCAAACCCACCCCGACTTTGAACTACTGGATTGCAGCGAACTGCTCGCCGCGCAAAAAATCCCACTCAACACGGGCAAATACCTGCGCCTAGACACCGCCACGCACAACACAGACGGCTTTTTCGCCGCCGTGTTCCAGCGCAAAAGCGCGTAAACATGATTTCAGGCTGCTTATTGTTCACCACATTCAGGCAGCCTGAAAATGGAGCGGCGGCAGCTCGCCGCCATAAACGCCAACCATCCAACCGCTGTCTAACCACAAAGCGCAATCCCAAAGGCAGCCTGAAACCAACACTCGTAGGTCGGGTATTCATGCCCGACAAACAACCATCACACCAACATCAGTCGGGCAACAAGTGCCCGACCTACCCGCTGCAACAAAATTCAGCATAACCCGTAGGGTGTGCAACTTGCTGCGCACGCTGTTTGCTAACTCAAAGGCAGCCTTGCCCCTTTGTCCAAATCTTTGATTTGGGTATAAAGGGGTAGTCCGCAGCGCACCGCGCAAGGTAGAAAAACCTATTTCCCCACTTTCAAGCTGCCTCCCCCGAAAGCCCGCCATGCCCCACACCACCAACAAAACCCTAGCCCAAGCCGAGCGCATCATGCTGGTTTCCGTGTTGCTGTCCAGCCAATATTCGGGCAGCAACCAAACGCGCGAGCGCAGTTTTCAGGCTGCCTGTACCGAAGCTGCCGAGCTGGTGCGTGCCACAGGCGGCGAATTGGTTTGCAGCGAAACCGCCAAGCGCGACAAACCGCACACCGCGCTGTTTGTGGGCACGGGCAAAACCGAAGAACTCGCCCAACTTGTGCAGCAACACGACATCCAACTCGTCGTCTTCAACCACGAACTCACGCCCACCCAAGAGCGCAACCTAGAACGCGCCCTGCAATGCCGCGTGCTAGACCGCGTAGGGCTCATCCTCGCCATCTTCGCCCAGCGCGCCCAATCGCAAGAAGGCAAGCTGCAAGTGGAGCTTGCCCAGCTCAACCACCTGTCCAGCCGCCTCGTGCGCGGCTACGGGCATCTGCAAAGCCAAAAAGGCGGCATCGGCTTGAAAGGCCCGGGCGAAACCCAGCTGGAAACCGACCGCCGCCTCATCCAAACCAAAATCAACGTGCTCAAACGCCAGCTTGCCAACGTGAAAAAGCAACGCGAAACGCGGCGCAAAGCCCGCCTTTCAGGCAGCCTAAAAACCTTTGCCATCGTGGGCTACACCAACGCCGGCAAATCCACCCTGTTCAACCGCCTCACCAAATCCGACGTGTTCGCCAAAGACCAACTGTTCGCCACGCTCGACACCACCGCGCGGCGGCTCTACCTTGCCCCCGAAGCCAGCATCATCCTCAGCGACACGGTGGGCTTTGTGCAGGATTTGCCGCATCAGCTGGTTTCCGCCTTTTCCGCCACGCTGGAAGAAACCGCGCTGGCAGACGTGCTGCTGCACATCGTGGACGCGCACGACCCCGAACACGAACGCAAAATCCAAGATGTGAACGCGGTGTTAGCGGAAATCAAAGCCGATAAAATCCCGCAGATTATCGTATACAACAAGATTGATTTGCTGCCCGAGGCGGAACAACACGCAGGCAGCCTGAAAAACCATGCAGGGCAAACCGTTGCCGTGCGCGTGTCGGCGGCCAGCGGCGCGGGGTTGGATGATTTACGCGCGGCGTTGGCAGAATGGGCTTGAATGATGGTTTTCAGGCTGCCGCAAATGACACGTTGGCAGCTTGTCGCCATAACCGCCCATGCAATGGAACGGCGGCGGCTCGCCGCCACAAACTCAACGCCACCACACCCACGCAAGCGCAAGATAGGAAACAGTTTGAACTCTTTGCCCCCTGCGGCAGCCTGAAAATCAGAAATACCGTCATCCCCGCGATATTCAGAAATAATTGTAAAAACAAACTGTTGCTTATCAGTAGGTACGCGCGCGGTTAGGATGGCGCAAACCGCGTGCGCAGCCAAGCTGCACACCCCGCAATTAGAATCAACAACCTATCCCATCAGTAAAAATGCAGCTTGCGCGGTTGTTTGCCGCATTTCCCCCGTGTAAACTGCGCCTCGCCTTTTCAGGCTGCCTCAATATGGAACAGCGGCAGCTTGCCAACATTTCGCCCACCATGCGCAAATGTTGATTGAACGAACCATCGCCGCACCACCAACAAAGGCAGCCTGAAAACGCAAACCCTTTCCCAACCCCCAACGGAGTAAATACCATGAGCATTAAAATCGTTGCCACCCTTGCCGTAAAACCCGCCCACCGCGCCGAGCTGCTCGCCGTGTTCCGCGATTTGGTCGCCAAAAGCCGCGCCGAAGCGGGCAACCTGCGCTACGACTTGCACCAAGATGTGCAAAACGAAAACCGTTTTGTGTTCGTGGAAACATGGCAAGACCAAACGGCGGTGGACAGCCACAACGCCAGCAGCCATTTTCAAGGCTTTGTGCAAGCGATTGACGGCAAAACCGACAGCGTGGAAATTGTGTTGATGACAGATGTGAGCGAAAACGGTAATTAACCGCCGCGCAAACCAAAGGCAGCCTGAAAACGAGCGAAGCGAGTTTCAGCGGAGCTAACAGCGAAGCTAAAACGTGCCTCTAAAAATGTTTTCAGGCTGCCTTACATTTGCCATCCAACTGCCGTCATTCCCGCGCAGGCGGGAATCTTGGCTAAAATTGGGCAATAGATTGTTTTTACACACATTTCTGAATAACAAACAAGATTCCTGCCTGCGCGGGAATGACGGCGTTTCTTGTTGTTCAGGCTGCTGCTAGGGTTTGCAAAGGGTTCAGATGGCATGAAAGGCAGCCTGAAAACAAATCACACCATTTTCAGGCTGCCTATATGCTTACCGCGCAGCCATTACCCCACGCGATAAAACGCCAAGCTGCCGAGCAAATTGGGCAGTATTTCCACGCGGTGATCGCCCGTCATCACGGTGCGTTCCAGCACGCGGATTTGGTTTTTGGCGCACAGTTGGTCAAAGTCTTGCAGCGTGCACCAATGGATATTGGGCGTGTTGTACCATTGATACGGCATCCGCTCGGACACGGGCATATGCCCACCCAGCGCGATTTGCAGGCGGTTGCGCCAGTAGCCGAAGTTGGGGAAGGTAACAATGGCCTGCTTGGCGACGCGGGTTAAATCGCGCAGGATGGTTTCGGTGTTTTGCATGGCTTGGATGGTTTGGCTGAGCACAATCACGTCAAAACTTTGGTCACCGAAGGTGGTCAAGCCGCGTTCCAAGTCGGCTTGGATGACGTTGATGCCGCGTTCTATGGCGGCTTGCACGCTGGCGGGGTTGATTTCTATGCCGTAGCCCGTGCATTGTTTGCTTTGGGTGAGCGCGGATAGCAGCGCGCCGTCGCCGCAGCCGAGGTCTAGCACATGGGATTTTTCGGGAATCCAGTCGTAGATGAGTTGGAGGTCATTGCGTAGGGGCATGGTTGGGGGTCTCGTTTGGGATTTTCAGGCTGCCTCTAAGACAGGGCAACAGCAAAACACATTAGGCAGCCTGAAAATGGGTTTTAAGGACAGATACGTTTTACTCCACCAATTCCCACGTTTGCTTACTGGATTGCCAGCGCAAATAGGGGGCGACGTAGCCGTCTTGGTAGCGGATTTCGTATTCGCTGGGGCTGTGGCGGATGTAGTTGGGTTGCCAGCCTTGTTTGTTGTGTTTGAAGCCGAGCGGGATAAGTTCGGCTTCATTGTTTTCAGGCAGCCTGTGGTGGCTGCGCTGGAATTGTTGGATTTGGGCGATGATTTGGTTGCCAAGCTGGATGTCTTTGTGTCGCCGCCATTGAACCGGCATGTTCAGATAGAGCATGCCGACGGCAATCAGCACAACCATGCCCAACAGGGTTTGAATAAAGGTTTTCATGGGTTTAGACGCTGATGTTGTTCATATAGGCGCGCACGGCGTTGTGGTATTGCGGGTCGTCGAGCAGGAAGGCATCGTGTCCGTGTTGGCTGGGCACTTCCACATATTGCACGTTTTTGCGCGCGGCAATCAGGGCGCGCACCAGCTCGCGCGAACGCTCAGGGGAAAACCGCCAATCGGTGCTGAAACTGGCGATAAAGTAGTGCGCTTGGGTGTGTTGCAGCGCGGCTTGCAGGTTGTTGTATTCGGCGGCGGGGTCAAAATAGTCTAGGGCTTTGGTCATCAGCAGATAGGTGTTGGCATCAAAGGTTTCGGCGAATTTGTCGCCTTGGTGACGCAGGTAGCTTTCTACTTCAAAATCTATGTCGTAGTTGTAGTTATAGTGTTCGTTGCGCAGTTGTCGCCCGAATTTGTTGCCCAGCCCGTGTTCGGCGAGATAGGTGATGTGCCCCATCATGCGGGCGGTGCGCAGCCCACGGCGGGGCTTGGTGTGGTGTTGGGCGTAGTTGCCACCGTGGAAATCGGGGTCGGTGATGATGGCTTGGCGGGCAACGTCATTAAAGGCGATGTTTTGGGTGGAGAGTTTGGGCGCGGACGCAATCACTAGGGCGTGGCGCACGCGGCTGGGGTAGTCTATTGTCCATTGCAGGGCTTGCATGCCGCCCAAGCTGCCGCCGACTACGGCTGCCCATTGTTCTATGCCAAAGTGGTCGGCAAGCTGGGCTTGGGTGTTCACCCAATCGCGCACGGTTACCAGCGGGAAATCTGCGCCGTATGGCTCGCCTGTGGCGGGGTTGATGCTGGTTGCGCCTGTGCTGCCTGCGCAGCCGCCTAGGTTGTTGAGCGCAATCACAAAGAATTTGTTGGTGTCTATCGGTTTGCCTGCGCCTATCATGTTGTCCCACCAGCCTGCGTATTTGTCGTTGGTGTGGTGTCGCCCTGCGGCGTGGTGGTTGCCCGATAGCGCATGGCAAATGAGCACGGCGTTGCTTTTGCTCTCGTTGAGTTCGCCGTAGGTTTCTATGATGAGCTGGTAGCTGGGGAGTGTGCTGCCGTTTTGTAGGGTGATGGGATGGGGGAACTGGATGATTTGCGGGGTGATTATGGTGGTGCTGGTGATGGTCATGGCGGGGTGGGGTTAGGATGAAAATAAGGCGCGATTATAGCGCGAGATAAGGGGGCAAAGGCAGCCTGAAAATGGAAAAGCGCGGGCGCGGCGGTAACCCTAGGCTTCAATTTACGCTACAATCTCGCCTTTTTCAGGCTGCCTTACAAGGAAACATCATGTCGCTTAAATTCAGCAAAATGCACGGCTTGGGCAACGATTTTATGGTGATTGACGGCATCAACCAAACGTTCGCGCCCAACCCCGCGCGCATCGCGCAGTGGGCAAACCGCCATTTCGGCATCGGCTTTGACCAACTGCTGCTGGTGGAACGCGCCCAAACGCCCGCTGCCGATTTTCGCTATCGTATTTTCAACGCCGATGGCGGCGAGGTGCAACAATGCGGCAACGGCGCGCGCTGCTTTGCCAAATTTGTGTACGACAAGGGTTTAACCGATAAAACGCACATCGCGGTGGAAACGGCGGCGGGCATCATCAAGCCGCAAATCCAGCCCAATGGCTTGGTAACGGTGGACATGGGCGCGCCGCGCGTATTGCCCGATGACATCCCTTTCAGGCTACCTGCTGATGGCTCGGAAACGGCAGGCGCGCTCACGCATCAAATTGTGTGGCGCGGCGACCAACCCGCCGTTGCCGCCAGCCTGGTGAGCATGGGCAACCCGCACGCCGTGCTGCGCGTGGACGACACGAAAACCGCGCCCGTTGCCGAAATCGGCGCGGCGTTGCAGCAGCATCCGCAGTTCCCCGAGCGCGTGAACGTGGGCTTTATGCAGGTGCTTGACCCCACGCACATCGCGCTGCGCGTGTTTGAACGCGGCGTGGGCGAAACGCTGGCTTGCGGCACAGGCGCGTGCGCGGCGGTGGTGGCGGGGATGCGGCAAGGCTGGCTGGCGGCGGGCGAAACGGTGCAGGTGTCGTTGCGCGGCGGCGATTTGTTTGTCCAATGGCAAGAAGGCGAAAACGCGATGATGACGGGCGCGGCGGTGTTGGTGTTTGATGGGGAATTGGCGTAAGTGTGCCAGAGGCAGCCTGAAAAAACAGCCCAACCGCACAGCGGCGATGCGCCCATGAGTGATAAACCGTTGCCACACCATTTTAGATTTCAGGCTGCCTTGATGCTGCTGCCAATGGTTGATACTGATCGGGGTGCAGGGGCTTGCCCCTGCTCGTGGTAGGCGGCGAAACACCTGCGCTGGCAAAAAAATAAAGAATGCAAAAAAGCAGCCTGAAAAGCATTTAACCACACGGCAGGCGCAACGCCCATTGCGCTTAATCCTCAATGCAGCCTGAAACCCTCTTTCAGGCTGCCCATTCCACAGAGTTCCCCCATGATAAACGTAAACAAAGTTTGGTTTTACAGCACAGCAATGGCGGTGGTGATTGCGGGCGTGTATTTCAGCCTGCCCAGCGAAGAGCAGCAAGCCAAAATGCAAGCCGCCGCTGCCAAGAAAAAAGCGGAACGCGCCGCCAAGCGGCAACAATCCGCCGCCCAACCGCCCGCCGCATCCGCACCCGCCGGCGCAGCACGGTCGCAGTAGTTTTCAGGCTGCCTCTGCTGGGTGCGGCAGATAAGCCCGCCCATATCGCAACCATTAGTAATGCAGCCTGAAAACCCATTCATCCCCATTTCCCCCTCCAAGCCGCTTACCCCTTTTTTCAGGCAGCCTCACCCAACCCACTCCATACCCACCCGCCATGTCCCAAATCAACCTCCTTACCGCCAGCCTATTTGTCGCCCTATTCGTGTTCCAAACCCTGCGCCACCGCCAGTTTGCATGGCTCGCCCTCAGCACCGCGCTGTTTATCGCCGTGCAATGGTATTTTTTGCACGACCTTTCGCGCCCTGCCCTGCCCTTTGTGCAGCCATACAGCATCGCCGCCCATCTCTACATCGCCCAAGCCTACATCCTCATCGGCAGCCTTGCCTACCGCCACCCGAGGCAGCCTGAAAACGGGCATCACGAGCATAACAAACTGGCACCCAGCGCCACCCCCAGCCTCTATATCACCAGCCTCATCCACGCCAACCTTGCCATGCACCTTGCCTTTTTTATCCTGATTGGCTGCGCGTGGATTATCTACCCCTACGGCATCAGCCCGCATTTCATCGCCGACCTCTACCAAATCTACGCGCTCGACCCCACCGCATGGCTCAGCTTCACCGCCTTTTTAATGCTGCTCACCACCCTCTATCTGGTTTTATTTCGGCAGCCTGAAAACTGCAAACCCGGCCGCCGCCAGCTTTCCGTCAGCGTGCTGCTTGCCCTTGCCATGCAGGCGCACTACATCCGCCAAACCCTGATAGACCTGTTCGCCCAATTCCAATGACCCTAGCCGCCCTGCACCAAACCCAGCTTGCCCTTGCCCCCATGGCAGGCATCACCGACCTGCCCTTTCGCCAGCTCACCCGCCAATTTGGCGCACAATGGGCCGCCAGCGAAATGGTAACCGTGAACCCCGATTTGCAGCACACCGCCAAAACCCGCCACCGACAAAACCACGCAGGCGAAAGCGGCGTCATCGCCGTGCAAATCGCAGGCAGCGACCCCGCCCAACTCGCCGCCGCCGCGCAACACAACGTCGCCCTCGGCGCGCAAGTCATCGACATCAACATGGGTTGCCCCGTTAAAAAAGTGTGCAACGTGCTCGCAGGCAGCGCCTTGCTGCAAAACGAAAAACTCGTTGCCCAAATTCTTAACGCCGTCGTGCGCGCCGTAAACGTGCCCGTAACCCTCAAAACACGGCTCGGCTGGGACGACGCGCACCAAAACATCCCCACCATCGCCCAAATCGCCGAAGACGCAGGCATCGCCGCCCTTGCCATCCACGGGCGCACCCGCAGCCAAATGTATCGCGGGCAAGCGCAATACGAACTCATCGCCGCCGTCAAACAACAAAGCCGCCTGCCCATCTGGGCAAACGGCGACATCACCAGCCCGCAAAAAGCCGCCGCCGTGCTCGCGCAAACAGGCGCAAACGCGGTGATGATTGGGCGCGGCGCGCAAGGGCAGCCGTGGCTGTTTGCCGACATCCAGCATTATCTGCAACACGGCACGCTGCCCCCGCCCATGCCGTTTCAGGCTGCCTCTGCCACCATCCTGCGCCACCTCGCAGCCATGCACACCTTCTACGGCGACAACGCAGGCACACGCATCGCCCGCAAACACATCGGCTGGTATCTCGCCCGCATCCCCAACAGCCAAACCGTCCGCCAGCAACTCAACCAAATCAACCACGCGGGCGAGCAATACGACTATTTGGCAAACTATCTCGCCGCGCAAGCCCAGCAATACGCATACTGGCCGCGCGATTATGAGGCAGCCTGAAACGCTAAACCCAAATGGAACGGCGACGGCTTGTTGCCCAAAGGCAGCCTGAAACCTTTAACACAATAACAAATCTGAAACCTTTGCAAACCCAAGTAGGTCGGGCATTTATGCCCGACGTTTTTAGTTATGGCGTATGAAATAAATATGGCAGTTTTTGTCGGGCATAAATGCCCGACCTACAACAACTGCGCTATTTTATTTACCAAAATGTCGGCAAGCCGCCGACGCTCCATCGCGCATCTGGTTTCAGGCTGCCTCAGCAACGCAATTCCCAAAGGCAGCCTGAAAAAGAAAAACCGTTTGGTATTCAGCCAAGCGGTTTTTTTGCTGGATGAATTGGCTTTCAGGCTGCCTAATCTCATCACAACCGTTTAATACTGCCACTCTCTCCCCTACGTCCAGCCGAACGCAGCATCTTTTTTTCGGGAAAAAGCGTGCGCTTGTTCGACGACGCGCGAAGCGCGGCTAGTTCGCACGCGCCGAAAAAAGGATGTGCAGTGAGGGAAGTTCGCGCAGCGAACCTGCACGTCGGGGTCGCCTTTTTTTGCCAGAACCTGTATTCGTTATCTGCGCGAGCGGATTTTGTATTCAGTGAATACGAATACAAGGCGACAAGCCAAGTTAATAGTGGTTCTATTAACTTGGCTTGGCAACGCGGTAGGCGTGTTCAATGAAGGAAAAAGCAGCCGTGCAGATAGCGAATGCAGGTTCTCATTCTTTGGCGAAGCAAAGAAAAGTAAGTGCCCCGCTGGCACGAAGCGCATGGTTAAAACTACACCCCAAACCAACCACAAAACAGCAACCTTTTTCAGGCTGCCTCACCATCCTGTAACCCAACAACACAACCACCCCCAGTCTTTACAAATTAACGAAACAAAGCAACACTTTATTTACACAAAATAACGGTTATAATGCGCGCGCTTCTGATTTCGGAGTAATCATACAACATGACCTTAACGCTTCTTTTCCGAGAATATTGCAGTTTGTGCCACCACATGCGCCAAGCCCTGCTGCCCTATCAGCAGCAATACGGGTTTGAACTCAACGTGGTGGATGTGGATGAAGACGAAAATCTAGTCGCGCGCTATAACGAGCTGGTGCCCGTGCTGCTGCATGGCGAACACGAAATTTGCCATTGGCATCTCAACGAAGCCGCGTTATCGGCGTATCTCAATCAGGCGGCGGTTTAGGGGCTATTGACAATCAACAGCCCTAGGGCAGCCTGAAAATATCGCGTGAACACGCTTTTCATACAGCACAACGCCGTAGCCAAAGCCAAGCCGCGCGATGACAGGCAGCCTGAAAACCGCTTTTGTTTTACTTGTTGGAAGGAGACTGTCAAATGACAGCACTTGTTGAATATTTAACCGCCAATCCCTTGTTTGCATTGTTTGCAACGATTGCATTGGGCTACGCCGTGGGCATGATTAGCGTGCGCGGCTTATCGCTGGGCGCAGGCGCAGTGTTGTTCGTGGGCTTGGCAATGGGCGCGCTTGCGCCGCAATCCGCCTTGCCGGGGGTAGTGGGCACATTCGGCCTGCTGCTCTTTTTATACGGTGTGGGCGTTTCGTTTGGCGCGCAATTTTTCAAAGGCCTAACCAGCCCGCTGGGCATCAAGGCCAACATCGCCTCGGTAATCGGCGTGCTGCTGTCGCTGGGCTTGATGCTGCTGGCGATTAAATTTATCCCCGGCGTAAACTTTGCCGAAGCCATTGGCGCATGGGCAGGAGCAGGCACCAGCACCTCTGCCCTGCAAGCGGCAATGGTGGTAACGGGCGACAAAATCCCCGCCACAGGCTATTCCGTTGCCTACCCCTTTGGCGTGGCGGTGCCCATTTTGATTATTGGCTTGTACAACAGCTTCTTTAAGCCCAAATACACGCTGGAAGAGCGCACCTCATTGCGCGTATGCGCCGTGCGCGTGGAAAACCCCGAAATCTTCGGCAAAACCATGTCGGATGTAAACAGCACCCTGCCCGATGGCGTGAGCATCACCACCACCAACCGCGGCGGCAAAGCCGTTGCCTTGGGGCATTTGGGTGAATTGCAACACGGCGATATTGTGTTGATTACCGCGGTGGACAACGCCAAGCTAGACCAAGCCGTGCCCACCATCGGCACGCGCGTGGGCGACAAAATCAACTTGGTGCAAGGCGAAAAAGAATACCAACGCCTGTTTATTTCTAACCCCAACTTGGCGGGCAAAACCATCCCGCAAATCCGCCAACTGATGACGCTCAATGTCAGCATTTTGCACATTCGCCGTGGCGACACCGATATGCCGCTCACCCAATCGCTGCGCATGGAAATCGGCGACCAAATCGGCGTGCTTGCCGAAGTGGGGCACACCAAAGAATTGCAACGCTTCTTCGGCGACTCGGTGAAAGCGGGCGGCGAAGTGAACTATCTTTCTATGGGCGTGGGCGTGGCGTTGGGCTTGGCGGTGGGTTCTATTGCCTTCCCCATCCCAGGCTTGGGCAACGTGAAACTGGGCTTGGCAGGCTTGCTGCTGGTGGCGTTGTATCTGGGCAAAGCGCGTAACACATGGAAGTTCACATGGAGTATGCCGATTGCTGCTTCGCGCGTGTTCCGCGAATTTGGCTTGGCGTTGTTTCTGGCGCAAGTGGGCATGGCATCAGGTTCAACCTTTGTGGAAACCGTTGCCAAAAGCGGCATGACTTATCTGCTGCTGGGCGTGGCGCTGGTTGCGCTGCTTTCTATCAGCGTGTTGCTGATTACCGTGTATGTGTTCCGCATCCCTTACGACATGGCGGCGGGCATCATCTCGGGCGCAACGGGCAACCCCGCCATTTTGGCGTTCAGCAGCAAAACGCTGGCTTCCGATAAACCCGATGTGGGCTATGCGATGATTTTCCCGTCGATGACGGTGTTTAAAATCTTGCTGGTGCAGATTATCGGCGCGTTTATGTAGCGGCGGTTGCTCAACGATAAAACCCTTTGTGCTTGGTGCATAAAGGGTTTTTTGTTGGGAGGATGGGGTTTCAGGCTGCTCTATCGCTTGCCAACAATTAAGGCAGCCTGAAAACCAAAAAAGACGGCATTCACCGTCTTTCTCTCCATCCACCTAACCGCCCTACCCCGCTTCCCCCGTTTTCAGGCTGCCTATCCCTTCCAAAATACAACACGCCGCAGCATCGTCGCCCGCGCATTGGTTGTGCCATGCTTGCAGCGTGTCGCGCATGGTTTGCAGCGTGGCGATTTTTTGGTTGAGCTCGGCGATGTGTTCGCTCGTCAGTTGTTTGACATCGCGGCTGTGCCGTTCTGGGTCGTCTGCCAACGCCAGCAAGCGTTTAATCTGCGCCAGCGAAAAGCCCACTTCGCGCGCGTGGGCGATAAAGCGCAGCCGTTGCAAATCGACAGGCAAAAAACGGCGATAACCCGCTTCGCTGCGTGGCGCGGGCGGCAGCAAGCCTTGTTTTTCATAATCGCGGATTTGTTTGGCGGATAAGCCCGTTTGGGCGGCGGCTTGGCTAATGTTCATATTTGGCTTTCGTTAAGGCAGCCTGAAACTTGCTTTACTCGTTTTCAGGCTGCCTCTGATGGATAGTTTTACGCTTTCCCTGTTCTCGGCGAAATAGTCAAAATCTCGCAGCCCGTTTCAGTAACCAGCACTTCGTGTTCCCATTGCGCGGAGAGCTTGCGGTCTTTGGTTACCACCGTCCAGCCGTCGTCCAAGATGCGCAGATGGCGTTTGCCTTGGTTAATCATCGGCTCGATGGTGAAAATCATGCCCGCTTTGAGCACCATGCCTTGCCCTTTGCGCCCGTAGTGCAAAATTTGCGGCTCGCAATGGAAATCGCGCCCGATGCCGTGCCCACAAAATTCTTGCACCACCGAATAGCCTGCGTTTTCGGCAACGTTTTGGCAGGCGTAGCCAATGTCGCCCAGCGTTGCGCCCGCTTTCACGGCGGCGATGCCCGCCATCATGCTTTCGTGGGTAACGTCAATCAGGCGCTGCGCCTGCGGGCTCACTTTGCCCACGGTAAACATGCGGCTGCTGTCGCCGTGAAAACCGTCTTTTTTGATGGTTAAATCAATGTTGATAATATCGCCTTCTTTCAACGGTTTATCATCGGGGATGCCGTGGCAAATCACATGGTTCACCGAGGTGCAGCACGATTTGGGATAGGGCGGATTACCATAATGCAAGGGCGCAGGATAGCCGCCCTGCACGTTCACGTGATAGTCGTACACCAGCTTATCCAGCTCGTTG
Source organism: Kingella bonacorsii (assembly GCF_016623605.1). Lineage (NCBI taxonomy): Bacteria > Pseudomonadati > Pseudomonadota > Betaproteobacteria > Neisseriales > Neisseriaceae > Kingella > Kingella bonacorsii. The sequence continues at coordinate 177,812 of NZ_JAEHNZ010000003.1, forward strand.
GTGGTGATGCCGGGTTTCACGAAATCGCCGATATAATCCAGCGCGTCGGCAACGAGCTTGCCCAGCTCGCGCATTTTTTCAATCTCTTCGGGGGTGTGGATGATTACTGCCATGATGGTCTTTCCGTTTATATAGTCGTTCCACACAACCTTATACTGCGTTGGCTCGCCTTGCTGTACTACTTTGTACTATCTGCGGCTCGCCGCCTTGTCTAAGGCTGTGTGGAACGACTATAGTTGATAAAATATAGCGTTTTCAGGCTGCCTCATGCGATTAAGGCAGCCTGAAAGCAAGCGGGGCAAAATATAAAGAAAAACGCCCCCGATAGCAAATATTCTTATTTATAGGCGTGATTATGTTTGAAACCATCGTCAGCATCATCGTGGGCATCTTTGTTTTCGCGTTCAATGGGCTGATTTTTTTCATCATCGTCCGCCAAATCCGCCGCGTGCCCAGTGTGCAGCACAACGGCGAAACCTTGCGCCCCATTAGCCGCTCGAAAGTGTGGAGCAACGAGCGGTATTACATCGGCAGCAACGAGATTTTTCACTACAACGGCAACACGCTTATCAGCAGCCACCCCATCGCCCGCATCACGCGCGTGGAAAAAAGCAGCCTGAAAATCAACAACACCTATGTGTGGGACATCCACATCCAAGCCAACGGCAAATACTACATTTTCAGCTTCCGCCCCAACAACAAACACTTTGGCGACTGGCTCATCCAATTTCGCCAAGCCCATCCCGATAGGGTGCACGGCAAATGGTCGCGCTGGGCGTAGAGCGTATAAACCCCGCCGATGATTTTAATTCTCTTAAAGAAATCAGTATAATCCGCGCTTTCCCTTTTCAGGCTGCCTATGCAAAACGTTAAGCAGCCTGAAAATCTTTTCTTAACATCAGCCCCGCAATTACGGGCAACCTGAAAGAACTCAATCCATGAAAAAAGTCTTTATCCGCACCTTCGGCTGCCAAATGAACGAATACGACAGCGAAAAAATGCTCGCCGTACTCGCCGAAGAACACGGCGGCATTGAACAAGTTTCCGAACCCGACAATGCCGACATCATCCTATTCAACACCTGCTCCGTGCGCGAAAAAGCGCAAGAAAAAGTCTTTTCCGACTTGGGGCGCGTGAAACCCATCAAGCAAAAAAATCCAAACGTAATCATCGGCGTAGCAGGCTGCGTGGCATCGCAAGAAGGCGAAGCAATTGTGAAACGCGCGCCTTATGTGGACGTGGTTTTCGGGCCACAAACCCTGCACCGCCTGCCCAAAATGATTGTGGACAAAGAAACCACAGGGCTATCGCAAGTAGACATTTCCTTCCCCGAAATTGAAAAATTTGACCACCTGCCCCCCGCCCGCGTGGACGGCGGCAGCGCGTTTATTTCCATTATGGAAGGCTGCTCCAAATATTGCAGCTTCTGCGTGGTGCCCTACACGCGCGGCGAAGAGTTTTCGCGCCCGCTGAACGACGTGCTCACCGAAATCGCCGGCTTGGCGCAACAAGGCGTGAAAGAAATCAACCTGTTGGGGCAAAACGTCAACGCCTATCGCGGCGAAATGGACGACGGTGGCATCTGCGACTTCGCCACCCTGCTGCGCATCGTGCACGAAATCCCTGGTATTGAACGGCTGCGCTTCACCACCAGCCACCCACGCGAGTTTACCGATGCCATCATCGAATGCTACCGCGACCTGCCCAAGCTGGTTTCCCATCTGCACCTGCCAATTCAAAGCGGCAGCGACCGCGTGTTAAGTGCCATGAAACGCGGCTACACCGCGCTGGAATACAAATCCATCATCCGCAAACTGCGCGCCATCCGCCCCGATTTGTGCCTCAGCTCCGACTTTATCGTTGGCTTTCCAGGAGAGACCGAGCGCGAGTTTGAGCAAACCTTAAAGCTGGTGAAAGACATCGCCTTTGATTTGAGCTTCGTGTTCATCTACAGCCCGCGCCCTGGTACGCCCGCCGCCAACCTGCCCGATGACACGCCGCATGAAGAAAAAGTGCGCCGCTTGGAGGCTTTGAACGAAGTGATTGAAGCGGAAACGGCGCGGATTAACCAAACCATGCTCGGCACCGTGCAACGCTGCCTGGTGGAAGGCATCTCCAAAAAAGACCCCGACCAACTGCAGGCGCGCACCGCCAACAACCGCGTGGTGAACTTTTACGGCGATGTATCGCTGATTAATCAGATGGTGGAGATTGAAATCACCGATGCGCGAACCTTCTCGCTAAGCGGCGAACTGGTTTGATTAGGCGTTAGCCGTATGGTTGAGGCAGCCTGAAAACGCGTTCACCCGCCTTATTTCCCATGCCAACAGCCCAAGCATTCGCCCTTTCCCTGCCCCATATCAAAGGCAGCCTGAATATCCCATTTTCAGGCTGCCTTTGGTTTACGCTGTTGTGCCAAAAGACTATAATTGAAAACGAGTTGCAACAAGCACTCAATGGAAACAATGGTTTACTTTTTCAACTAACCGCGCAGCCCTTTCAGGCTGCCGAAAGAGAGGTCTATCATGTCTGACAAAAAAGTCGCCGTCGTAACCGGTTCGGCCGCAGGCTTGGGCAAAGCCATCGCCACCCGCTTGGCGCAGGACGGTTTTGCCGTGGTGTTGCACGACATCAACGCCGACAATCTTGCCAAAGTCAAAGCTGAATTTGACCAAAAAGGCTGGCAAAACATCGCCGTGCAAGGCAACGTTGCCAACCGCGCCGACCAGTTCCGCCTGGCCGAAGAAGCCGTTAAAGCGTTCGGACGCTTGGATGTGTGGGTGAACAACGCGGGCGTGGAATCGGTGGGCACATTCTTGTCGCTGGACGAAGCCGAAATTGACCGCGTGCTGGGCGTAAACATCAAAGGCGTGATTTTCGGCACGCAAGCCGCTGCCGAGCAGATGAAAAAACAAAGCGGCATTGGCAAAATCATCAATGCGTGCAGCATCGCGGGGCACGAATCCTACGAAATGCTCAGCCTGTATTGCGCCACCAAACATGCCGTGCGCTCGTTCACGCATTCCACCGCCAAAGAATTGGCGCAATACAACATCCGCGTGAACGCCTATTGCCCCGGCGTTGCCGACACGCCGATGTGGGAGCGCATCGACGCGGCGTTCGTGCAACACAAAGGCTATAAACCCAAACAAGCGTGGACGGAATTCACCGCCGGCATTTTGGCGGGCCGCCCGCAACAGCCCGAAGACGTGGCTTGCCTGGTGTCGTTCCTATCGTCGCCCGATTCGGACTACATCACAGGGCAAACCATTTTGACCGACGGCGGCATGGTGTTCCGTTGATAAAATAAGAACCTGTATTCACTATTTCCATAGGCATTTTTCATGCCCTAAAAACGCGGCTACCGCGTTAAAAATGCTCGCAAGGTGTTCAACCTTGCTGTGCTTTTTGCCTTGTATCCGCGCTTTTATGTCATAAAATCTGCCCATGGAAATAGTGAATACAGGTTCTAATTTTCAGGCTGCCGCTGACGGATGGCATAGGCAGCCTGAAAAAACAAACCGAATGTTCAAGCATTCGGTTTTTTTATTGGCAACACGGTAAGCAAAATTACAGCCTCATCCTGCGCGGCAACAAACCCGCATCGGCGGGGTTGCGCAAAAAGCGTTGCAACACGCGTTTGAGTGCGGCATCTTCGTGTTGGTATTGCAGCTTTTGCGTGAAAAAATCGGCGATGATTTGCGCCTGCTGCTCCATGTTGAACTGCGCCAAATCGTGCCGGCCGGCGAGCAGGTGTTGGTAGCGGTAGGCGCGGTGGGCGATGTAGCCGCCTTGCAGCGCAAGGCAAACGCCGCAGCGGCGGACGGGGTAACCGAGGCGGTGTTGCCAGATGTGGCTGCATTCGTGGATAAACAGGTGGCGCTCTTGCCATGTGCCGTGGGCAAAATCGGCGCGGTATAGCGGGCGGGGGTAATAGCTGTGTCCGTTGGGCGACATGGCGGTGCAGGCATTTTGCAGCGGCAGGTAGCGGCGCCCGTGGATATGGATGGCGGCGTAGTCCAGCGCGTTTCGAAAGATGGGGCGAATCAGGGCGATTTCGGCGGGGGTGAGATAACGGGGCATGGGGCAGCCTGAAAGGGGGTTGGGCGGAAGGCAGCCTGAAAACGCGATTATCCGTTTTCAGGCTGCCTCATTTATGACGATGCTGTTACGCCAAGGCTTCTTTCACCGCGCGATACGCTTGGTCAATCGCGTCTTGCACATACGGCTTCCAAGCCACATCGCTGCCCGCCATCAAAATATTGCCCAAGCGTTTTTGCATTTGCGCGGTGGTGTCCGCCGCGTTGCGCTCGGTGTTGAACAAATCCAGCCGCTCGTAGCTGTATCCGTGCGACCAGCGGTTGATGGAAACGTCCAGCAGGTTGTCGTCCAGATTTTCGCCCGCCAGCGCGTAGATGGCGCGAAGCTGTTTGAGCATTTCTTCTTTAATTTCGTCAAACTTCATGCCTGCCAGCTTGCCGCGCCCTTTTTTATACATTTCCTGCGGCGTTTTGCCTTCGGTGGCGGTGGCGATGTGCGCCATGTGGATCACAATCGGCTCGTCAGGCGTTTTGGCGAATTGGTAATCGCCGATGCTCACGGGGTCGTCGAGCTTCACGTCGCAGAAGAACGCGGTGGGCGAATACAGGCGGTGCACGCCCAGTTTCTTGAAGGCGCGGGCGTTTTTCACCAGCGCGTTGGCATAAACCATCGGCGTGCGCGAGTTGCTCAGTTCCGCCGTTTTTTGCGCTTCGGGCATTTCGGGCATGATTTTCGCCGCCAGTGCGCTGTGTCCCGCGAAAATGCATTTTGCAGCATCGGCGCGCACCAAGTCTTGGCTGCTTGGGGTTTTGTAGGCAACCGCCACGCCGTTTGCCGTGTTCTGCACAATCAGCGCGGTGCTGTTGAGGCGGATGCGGACGTTGTTGGCGGGCAAGTCCAGTTTGCCGTAATCAAACTGTGCGGTAACGATGTCTTCCATGCTGTTGCCTTTGGCGATGCCGGGGATGAGTTTGCGCACCAACAGGCGGGCGATAGAGGCGTTGCCATCGGGGAAGTGGTAGATATACGGCTCTTCGGCGTGGGCTTTATGGCTCAATTTCAGGTTTTGCACGCCGGGGTAACCGTCTTCCAGCGCGGAATAAACGGAAATGGCGTGGATGGAAATGCCCCAGTATTCGCTGCTGATTTGGGTGAGGTAGTTCAGGGCGCTTTCGGGCAGCTTGGCGGTGTTTTTCAGGAAATCGTAGTAGCTGGTGCTGTGGGCAAGCTCGGTGCGCTCGCGTTTGCTTTTGCCCTGCCAGTAGTCGGCGGGTTTGGTGTAAAGCGCGGTGAGCGCGGCGCGGGCATCTTCGGACAGGGGGAACTGCGCGATAACGGTGGCGGATTGGGCGTTGCCGGTTTCAGGCTGCCCTGCCACTACGGCGTTTTTGCCGAAGGTGGCTTCGTCGAAGAACACGCCTTCTTTCAAGCCCCATTTTTTCTCGTATAAGGCTTGGTCAAAATAGCGGTTGAATTTGGTGTAATCAATGCCTAAGTCGCGCAAGAGTTGCTTGGCTTGGCGCGAATAGCCTGTTTTGGGGGAATCGATGGATTCGCTGCCGCCGTAGCCCAAGATGAGTTTGCCGTTGGCGCGAAATTCGTTGCGGATGGCGTGTCCACCGAAATCTTGGTGCGCGTCCAGCAGCAGGATTTTGGCTTTGGGGCGCGATTTTTGGTAGAGATAGGCGGCGGTCAAACCGCTTAATCCTGCGCCGATCACGATTAAGTCGTATTGCTCGCTGGCTTTTTCGGGCAGGGTTACGCTTTGTCCGCGCAGGGCAAGGCCGTGGGCGGCGGCCTGGCTGCCGTCGTTGTCGCCCATTAAGGCGCGTATCAGCGCGGGCGGATAATAGGCGGCGGCTTCTTCGGCGGCGAGGGCGCGGTAAACGGGGCCGGCAAAGGCAACCGCGCCTGCCGTGGCGGCGGTGCTTTTGAGAAAGCGGCGGCGGGTGAGGTGTAAAGGCATGGTGTGTTCCTTTTGTTGTGGTGGGTAAAGGGGGCGATTGTACCGAAAGATGGGGCGGGGTTAAATGCGGCAGCCTGAAAGAGGGTTTTTTGTTTGGGGAAAAACAGGCTCTGCCGTTTTGGCTTGGCAACTCCGCTTTCAGGCTGCCTTCGGACGCTCGGGTAACGTCAACAAAAGGCAGCCTGCGTAGCGAAACAATGCGGCTCAATCCAAATCAACGTGCAAAATATGCTGCCCGCAATGCAGGCAGCGGAACAGACAGCCGACTATTGAACCGCTGCTGCGGATGTGGGGGCGCTCTTCGGGTTCGGGCGGGGAGCCCAGCCATTCTATGCCTTCGGCGATGCCTTGTTGTTCCAAATCTTCCCAGCCGGCATAGCCGACAAAGGCGCAGTAGTCGCCGCAATGGTCTGCCCATTGCGCTTCCTGCCAGCTGGAATACGACGGAGTGCGCAGGCAGAGTTCGTCTTGCTGCGCTTTGCCGATTGCCTGCGAAACGTCGTCGCGGATAACAAATTCGCCCTCCAACTCTTCGGCGGCGCGTCCGCCGGCGATGCACTCGGGGCAAAGGGCGTTGATGTCGTCGTAGCTGTAAAACGGGTGGGTGTAGAACACGTGGGTGTCGTGGTGGCAGCAGTCGCAGGCGACGGCTTTTTCCTGCGTGCGGAAGATGCCCGAGGCGAGCGGGTCGGGGCAGTATTTGAACGCGGGCAGGGACGCTTTGAGCTCGGGGGTGATGGGCAGCGGGCGTTCGGCGCGTTGTTTGTCGTCGCCATAGTTTTGGGCGAGGTTTTGCAAATAGGCGAAATCGGCGCGGTCTTGCGGGTCTTGGCGGTTAGCGGCAGCCTGAAAATGGGTGAATGCGCTTTGGTAACGCCCCAGCGCGGCATACACGCGGGCAAGGGCGCGGTGTTTTTCGGGGCTGTCGGGCTCGGCGGCGATAAGGGTTTCCAGTTCAAACATCCGCAGCAGGCGGCTGTTGCTGTCCAGCGCGTCGGCGGCTTCTACTAGGGGGATGAGGGTGTCGGGGTTCATGGTGGGTCTCCGTGGTAGAGTGGATTTTCAGGCTGCCTTTATCCGTTTAACAATGGAGCCAACGCCGTCCGCGTGATTCATAAACTGCGCCGCGCCCGGCTGCCCGTCTTCAAACTTCGCGCCGCGCAAATCGCAGCGGTCAAACAATGTGTTTTCAAAATCGCAGCGCGTGAATACCGTGCCATCCCAATTCGCACTTAATCATGCCCGCTCTGCAAGGCTTTGCAACGGTTTCAGGCTGCTTCATGCCGCTCAGGCAGCCTGAAAATCACGCCGCCATAAACCCTTCCCTGCTGCCGAGCCAGCGTTCCAAATGCGCCTGCACGATTTCAGGCTGCTGTTCAATCAACAGCGGGGCGAGTTGGCGCGCGTGTTCCAGCAGTTCCAAATCCTGCTCCAAATTGGCAAAGCGCAGCATCATCGCGCCGCTTTGGCGCACGCCCAAAAAGTCGCCCGCGCCGCGGATTTCCAAATCCTGCCGCGCGATTTCAAAGCCGTCGGTGTTTTCGTAAATCACTTTGAGCCGCTGTTTGCCCACTTGCCCCAAGGGTTCAGCAAACAGCAGCACGCAGGTGCTGGCTGCCGCGCCGCGCCCCACGCGCCCGCGCAGTTGATGCAGCTGCGCCAGCCCCATGCGTTCGGCGTGTTCAATCACCATCAGGCTGGCGTTGGGCACGTCCACGCCCACTTCAATCACGGTGGTTGCCACCAGCACGTTCAGGCTGCCTGAAACAAATTGCGCCATGATTTCGGCTTTTTCGGCGGGCTTCATGCGCCCGTGCACCAAGCCGATTTTGAGCTGCGGCAGCGCGGCTTGCAGCTCGGCGAGCGTTTCGGTGGCGGCTTTCAGTTGCAGGCTGTCGCTCTCTTCAATCAGCGGACACACCCAATACGCCTGCTGCCCTTTTTGGCAGGTGTTGAGCACGAAGCCTTCCACTTCGGCGCGGCGCACATTGTTCACCAATTTGGTTTTAATCGGCGTGCGGTTAGGGGGCAACTCGTCAATGGTGGATACGTCCAAATCGGCAAAAAACGACATCGCCAGCGTGCGCGGGATGGGCGTGGCGGACATCATCAGCTGGTGCACGTCTTGCCCTTTGTTTTTCAACGCCAGCCGTTGCGCCACGCCAAAGCGATGCTGTTCGTCCACAATCACCAGCCCAAGATTGTGAAAGACAACATCGTCTTGAAACAGCGCGTGCGTGCCAATAGCAAGGCGGATGCGCCCATCGGCAATCGCGGCGCGGGCTTGGTCTTTGTCGCGCTTTTTCAGGCTGCCTGAAAGCCACGCCACGCTGATGCCCAGCGGTTCAAGCCATTGTTTGAACTTGATATAGTGTTGCTCGGCTAGGATTTCGGTGGGCGCCATCACGGCAGCCTGAAAACCGCCTGCGTCTTCCAATGCCACCAACGCCGCCAGCGCGGCAACAATGGTTTTGCCGCTGCCCACGTCGCCTTGCAGCAGGCGGTGCATGGGATGCGGCTGGGCTAAATCGGCGCGGATTTCGTTGAACACGCGCTGTTGGGCGCGGGTTAGGCTAAACGGCAGTTGGGCAATCAGCGCATCGGTTAAGCTGCCGTTGCCAATCAGCGGTTTCAGGCTGCCTAAACGGCGTTTTTGCTTGGCAAGGCGCATGGAGAGTTGCTGCGCCAGCAGTTCGTCAAATTTGAGCCGCTGCCATGCGGGCAACGCGCCGTTGCTGATTTGCGCGAGGTGGATGCCGGGCGGCGGGTTGTGCAGCAGGCGCAGGCTGTCGGCGAGCGTGGGCAGTTGGTATTGGCGCAGCACGCTTTCGGGCAGGATTTCGCGCAGGTCTAGCTGTTGCAGCGCGGCGGCGATGGCTTTGCGCAGCGTGGGCTGGGTTAAGCCGTTGGTGGTGGGGTAAACGGGGGTAAGCGTTTGGGCGAGCTCGCTTTTTTCGGGCGATTTGATTTTGGGGTGTATCATCTCTGCGCCGTAGTAGCCCTGTTTGATTTCGCCCAGCGCGCGCACGCGCTGCCCTTTGGCAAGCTGCTGCTGTTGGCTGGGGTAAAAATGGATGAAGCGCAGGTTGAGCAGCCCGCCTGCGCTGTCTCGGATGCGGGCGATAAGCTGTTTGCGCGGCTTGAACTGGACTTCTTGCAGCACCACTTCGCCTTCCACTTGGCACATCTCGCCAATGGGCGCGGCAGCAATCGGCGTGATGCGGGTTTCGTCTTCATAGCGCAGCGGCAGGTGTAGGGCTAAATCCCATGCGTTGTGGATGTGTAGCTTTTCCAGCTTTTGCACGGTGCTGTCGGTGAGTTTTAGGGTTTGGCGAAGGTCGGGAAGCATGGTTGTTTGCGCGGAAGGAGTTTTCAGGCTGCCTAATTATAGGGAAATTTGGGCGTAATGAATAATGGCGCGGGATTAAGGCAGCCTGAAAAGTAGGTTGAGCATTGATGCCCGACATTTTGAATTTATGGCGTATGCGGATAAATAGGGCGGTGTTGGTTGGCGTTTATTTGTGTTTGTCGGGCATCAATACCCGACCTACTCTAATGGTTGGCACCACATGGGGTGCAGGGGCTTGCCCCTGCTCGTGGTAGGCGGCGAAACGCCTGCTCTGGCAAAAAATAAGCCAAAGGCAGCCTGAAAACCCATTTACGTTTTTCAGGCTGCCTTTGGCACAAAAAAGGGCAGCCATTTCTCTGCCCCTGTTCGCATCATCTAATCTTCAACGTGCTCAACCCAATCAATACCAGCACAATGGTGATAATCCAAAAGCGCACCACCACTTGCGTTTCTTTCCAGCCCTTTTGCTCGTAGTGGTGATGAATCGGCGCCATCAGGAAAATGCGTTTTTTGGTTTTTTTATACCAACCCACTTGCAGCATCACGGAAATCGCTTCCATCACAAACAAGCCGCCCATAATCACCAACACAAACTCTTGGCGAATAATCACCGCCACCGTGCCCAACGCCGCGCCCAACGCCAACGCGCCCACGTCGCCCATAAACACTTGCGCGGGGTAGGCGTTGAACCACAAAAAGCCCAAACACGCGCCGCACATGGCAGTGCAGAAAATGGCGACTTCGTTTGCGCCCGCCACAAACGGCAGTTGCAAGTATTCGGCAAATTTGTAATGCCCTGTTACATAAGCAAAAACGCCCAAGCCGCCCGCCACCAGCACCACGGGGAACGCGGCCAGCCCGTCCAAGCCATCGGTTAGGTTTACTGCGTTGGAAGTGCCCACGATGGTGAGATAGGTCAGGATGATGAAGCCCACCACGCCCAGCGGCAGGGCGATTTGTTTGAAAAACGGCACGATCAGGATGTTGTTGGCGTTGTTTTTGGCAAGGTAAAACAGCGCGAAGCCCGCGCCCAGCGCCACGGTGGACTGCCACACCATTTTGAAGCGGGCGGATACGCCGTTGGGGTCTTTGTAAACCACTTTGCGCCAGTCGTCATAAAAGCCGAGCGCGCCTGTGGCGAGCAGCACAATCAGCAGTATCCAAATATAGGGGTTGGCAAGATTTGCCCACAGCAGGGTGGACAGGGTGATGGCGGTGAGAATCAGCGAGCCGCCCATGGTGGGCGTGCCGTTTTTGACCAGATGCGTTTGCGGGCCATCGCTGCGCACGGCTTGCCCAACTTTAAGCGCGGTGAGCTTGCGTATTGTCCACGGTCCGAGCAGCAGCGAAAACGCTAGGGCGGTGAGTGCCGCCATCACGGCGCGAAAGGTGGTGTATTGAAAAACGTTTAGGGCGGAAATCCAGTTGCTCAAACGAGCGAGCCATAACAGCATGATGCTTCCTTGTTGCTTGGTGGCAGTTTTCAGGCTGCCGTTGTGAGAGTTTAAGTTGTTGTTTATAAAACCGCGCGGATTATAGGGGAATGGGCGTGAGGTGGGGGGTAAAATTTATAGATGGAGAGATGATGTTTGCTGCATGAACGCCATCTATTTGCTCATATTGCTCATAACATTGCTTGCACCAACTAACAATGATATGAAAAACGCCTTCATGGCTCTAGCAAAATCGTCTGTAAACGCATCCACAGTAACAGCAAGAAGAATAGGTCCAGTCAGCCAACCAATATAGCCCAAGATTAAACCTATTAACGCGACACCTGCGCCACTCTCGTTAGGATTTTTGCGAATTTTGCTGCGTGCTGAGTGCCCCATGGCGATAGCAGCAATGTTCAGAAATGATGGGATAAAAGGCAGTAAACCGATTAACGCACCAATTAAGCAAAGCGTAGCTAGGGCACTGGCACTTAGGGACGTGGATTCTTGGTTTGACGCGTCTGAACTTTGCGCTTGTTCTGAGTTTGGATTGTGTTCTGAACTTTGCTCCAAATTTGAACTGGGTTCTGGGTTAGTCTCTTGGTTTGGCGTATTGGAATTTAGATTGGGGTTCGGCGTATCCGACATGATGCGTCCTTTCGTTTAGCGTTTTCGGGTTTTCAGGCTGCCTCACAGCAGCGACAACAGCCACCTAAACAATTCATTTATCACCGCTTCAAAACTCATCCCATACAAAATCATCACGATAACCACCGCCGCCAGCATAATCAGCGGCACAACCAGCAAGCCGATGTAGCCCATGATTAAGCCTGCCAACGCGATGCCTGCGCCGTCTTCGTTTGGGTTTTGACGGATTTGGCTACGCGCCATGTGCCCCATCACAATGGCGGCGATGTTGATTACGCCTGCGGAGGGCAGCCCGCCCGCCAAGCCCAGCAGTCCGCAAATCAGGCTCACCACGGCTAGGATATTGGTGGTGCGGGGCGTAGGGTTGGGGGTGTTTGCCATAGCGTGTCCTTTGCTGTTTGCTGGGTTAAACGGCGTTTCAGGCTGCCTTAGCCGCGTGCTGCTGCCGATAGGTTTCCACATCCAGCACGCAAATGGGAAACGATGCGCCTGCGCCCGCATCCCCAGCCAAAAAGCAAGCAACAGCGCGGCGAGTATCCCTATCCGCTTGGCGGTTTTCATTCTATTTTTGTTGCTGTTTTCAGGCTGCAACCTTTGCCAACCCTGCAACTGATGGAGCGTTGGCGATTTGCCGACATCTTGGCAAACCAGTCCCATGCCTTGTTTAATCAGCCATTTGGCGGCGAACCGCCGCTCCATTTTGGTTTTCAGGCTGCCTCTTGCGGCATAGGCAGCCTGAAAACTATGCCAACAACGCCGCCACCACTTCTTCCATCTGCATAAAGCGCGAACCTTTTACCAACACGCTGGCGCGTTCGGGCAAATTGTGCGCCAACACTTGAATCAGCGGGTCTTTATCGGCAAACCATAGCCCGTTGCCGCCAAATTTTTCGGCAGCCTGAACGCTGTTGTCGCCCACAAAATAGGCATATTCAATGCCCAAATCGCGCGCATAAACGCCGATTTCTTCGTGCATACTCGGCGCTTCGTCCTCGCCCAGTTCGCCCATGTCGCCCATCACAAACACGCGCGGCGCGGGTAGCTTGGCGAGCACATCCAGCGCGGCTTTCATGCTGTCGGGGTTGGCGTTGTAGGTGTCGTCCAAAATCAGCGCTTGGCGGATGCCGTTTTTGCGTTGCAGCCGCCCTTTGATGTTGCTGAACGCGGCTAATCCACGGGCGATTTCAGGCTGCCCTGTGCCACCTGCCAGCGCCAGCGCGGCAGCGGCGCAAGCGTTGCTGATGTTGTGCCTGCCTGCCACGGGCAACTGAATCGCTTGGCGCGCGCCGTCACACACCAAATCAAACGTGCTGCTTAAAGGTTCTAGCGCAATGTTCTCAGCGTGGACATCACCCGTTGTTAAGCCAAAGGTTCGCGTTTGCCATGCGCTTGCGGCAGCCTGAAAAAGGGCAAAGTTGCCATCTTCAATCGGCAAGATGGCCACGCCGTTTTCAGGCAGCCCTTGGTAAATCTCGGCTTTGGCGCGTGCGATGTCGTCCACGCCGTTAAAACCGCAGCCAATGTGGGCGCGCATGGCGTTGTTCACCAGCGCCACATTGGGCGCGGCGATGCGCGTGAGCACCGCCAATTCGCCCGCGTGGTTCATGCCCATTTCAATCACGGCGTGGCGATGCTGCTCGCGCAAATTGAGCAGCGTGAGCGGCAAGCCGATGTGGTTGTTGAAATTGCCCGCCGTCGCCAACACAGCATCCGCGCCGTGCGCCGTGCGCAAAATGGTCGCCAGCATTTCTTTCACCGTGGTTTTGCCGCTTGACCCTGTGATGCCGTACACAAACGGGTTGAGCTGCTTGCGCCATGCGGCGGCGAGCGTTTGCAGCGCGGCAAGGGTATCGTCCACTTTAAGGCAGCCTGAAAACGAGGCGCAGTCGCCGCGCGACACGACGGCGGTTGCGCCTTTGGCCAACACGTCGGGCACAAAATCGTGCGCGTCGTGGTTTTCGCCGACTAGGGCGAAGAATAGGTCGCCCTGTTGGGCGGTGCGGCTGTCGGTGGTGATTTGGTTGATGGGGCTGTCTGTGGCGATTTCAGGCAGCCTGAAAAGACGGCGGACGAAGTTTTGGGTAAGTGCGGTCATGGTTTTCACTCAATAAAATGGTTTTCAGGCTGCCTCATCGCTCATGGCACAATCACCGTAAACACATACGCCGCCAAATTTACCAGCAAAACAATGCCATACAGCATATTGGTTTTGCCATAATGCAGCGACAGCATCACGGTAAACGTGCTCAACCCGAGCAGCAGCATGGATTTGGCATCCAAGCCCAGCACCACGTCAATATCATAAATCAGGCACACCAACGCCACGGCGGGAATGGTGAGCCCGATGCTGGCAAGGGCAGAACCCAACGCCAGATTGATGCTGGTTTGCAAGCGGTTGCGGCGGGCGGCGGTGAGCGCGGCGAGGCTTTCGGGCATCAGCACCACGGCGGCGATAATCACGCCCACCAGCGCCTTGGGCGCGCCCCACGACACCACCATGCTTTCAATGGCGGGCGACAGGGCTTTTGCCAACGCAATCACCACGCCCAAACACACCACTAAGCACACCAAGCTAGCCAGCGCGATTTGGGTGGGCGGCGGCTCGGCATGGTGGCTGGGGTCTTCATCGTCTGCCAAAAAATAATCGCGGTGGCGCACGGTTTGGGTCAGGATAAAGGAAAAATACAGCACAAAAGACGCAACGGCGATAAACAGCAGCTGCGCCGTGTTGTAGCTGCCCGATGGCGTGCTGGTGGTGAAATTGGGCAGCACCAGCGTGAGCACCAAAATGGAAATCAGCGTTACCAGCGCGGTACTCACCGATTTTTTATTGAAAAATTGCTCGCGGTGTTTCAAGCCACCAATTAGCAGGCACACGCCCAATAATCCCGTTAAAATCAACATGATAGCAGCAAACACCGTATCGCGCGCCAACTACGCAGCGTTACTGCCCCCGCCCATCATCATGGAAACAATCAACCCCACTTCCAGCACGGTAATCGCCAGCGCGAGAATAATCGTGCCAAACGGTTCGCCCACTTTGTGCGCCACCACTTCGGCATGGTGCACGGCGGATAGCACGCTGCCAATCAGCATCGCGCCGCCAATCAACTGCAACGGCACGCTGCCTTTGATGCCGATGAAATACACTAGCCATGCGGCGATGGGCAGGGCGATAGACCAGATGGGAAGGAGGTTGTGTGCGGGTTTTGTCATGTTGGGATTGAAAGTAAGGTTGGGTTTGGGTTTTCAGGCTGCCTACCATTGCCCTAAGGCATCTTGCGCCACTTCAAAATCAGAAAAATGATGTTTCACTCCTTGAACATCCTGATACGTCTCATGCCCCTTGCCTGCAATCAGCACAATATCTTGCGCCTTGGCTTGGGCGATGGTTTGTTCAATCGCGGCTTTGCGGTCGGCTTCCACCAGCGCGGGCTGTGGCACGGCGGGCAGGATATCGTTAATGATGGCTTGGGGCTGCTCGGTGCGCGGGTTGTCGCTGGTTACCACCACGCGGTCGGCAAATTGGCTGGCGACGGCGCCCATCAGCGGGCGTTTGCCGCGGTCGCGGTCGCCGCCGCAGCCGAACACGCACCAAAGGCTGCCTGCAGGCTGCTTGATTTCGCGCAGGGTGGTGAGGGCTTTTTCCAGCGCATCGGGCGTGTGGGCGTAATCCACCACCACCAGCGGTTTGTCGGGCTGGATAATGCAATCCATGCGCCCTGTGGCGGGACGGATGCGGGATAACGCGGCTAAGGCAGCCTGAAAATCGTAGCCCGCGGCGCAGAGTGCGCCCAGCGCGGCGGCGAAGTTTTGCGCGTTAAACCGCCCGAGCAGCCGGGTTTGCGCGCTGCCGTTGCCCCATGGTGTCGCCAAGCTGATGCTCATGCCTTGGGTGCTGGCGGCAAACTGGGTGATGCGGATGTCGGCTTGCTCGTTGAAGCCGTAGGTGTAGGTTTTCAGGCTGCCTCTGTTGTGTTTAAGCTCGGCGGCGAGTGCTGCGCCAAATGCGTCGTCGCTGTTGATGATGGCGTTTTGCAAGCCTTGCCAGTAGAACAGCCGCGCTTTGGTTGCGCCATATTCTGCCATGCTGCCGTGGTAGTCCAAATGGTCGCGGGTTAAATTGGTGAACACGGCGGTGTGAAAGGGCACGCCGTTCACGCGGTATTGCGCCAAGCCGTGGCTGGACACTTCCATGGCGATGCTGCGCGCGCCTTGTTGTTTGAATTGGCGGATGAGTGTTTGCACGGCAACGGGGTCGGGCGTGGTGTGCGTGGTGGCTTGCAATTCGCCGAAAAAGCCGTTGCCCACCGTGCCGATGATGGCGCAGCTTTGGGTTTGTTCCAAATTATCCATCGCTTGGGCAAGCCATTGGGTGATGGAGGTTTTGCCGTTGGTGCCTGTTACGCCGATGATTTTCAGGCTGCCCGAAAGGTTGCCATAGGCTTGCGCCGCCACCATGCCCGCGCGTTGGCTCAAATCGCTGATGCCTTGGTTGGGCACGCGCCATTCGGGCTGCCATTGGAACGCGCCATCGTCGTCCCAATACACGAAACTTGCGCCGCGGGCGATGGCATCGGCGATGTAGTTTCTGCCGTCGGAATATTCGCCCTGGCAGGCGATGAAGACATCACCGGGCTGGATTTTGCGGCTGTCGGCGTGCAGCGTTTGGCAGCCTGAAACGGTGTGTTGCAAGGCGGGAAGGACGGGTTGGGCGGGAGCGGCTTTTTGGCTGAACATGGTAAATCTCTACAAACTTTACAAAAGGGTTTTCAGGCTGCCTGCGAACGGCGTTGGCGAATGCACGCATTCATCGCGGTGACACACAAGGCAGCCTGAAAAGCCTGCTGAATGCGGGCGCAACCGTTTTCAGGCTGCCGATTAACAAAAAAACCTTTGCCGCACCCAAAGTGCCGCAAAGGTCGTTGCATGGGGCTATCGTTTTTTGGCAACGTTGGCTGCGGGTTCGGCGTTCACATAAGTAGGTTTCACGCCTAATTTTTTCAGCCCGCCCGCCATAATCTCGCGGAACGCAGGCCCTGCCACCGTGCCGCCGTAATAGCCTTTGCCGCGCGGCTCGTCGATGCTCACCGCCACAATCAAACGCGGATTTTGCGCGGGCGCGAAGCCCACGAAGCTGGCGCGGTATTTATCGGCATAACCGCCTGCGCTGGCTTTGCGCGCCGTGCCTGTTTTGGCGGCGACATCATAGCCCGGCACTGCGCCGTCTTGCCCCGTGCCGCCCTTGCGCGTGATGCTCACCATCATTTCGCGCATTTGTTTGGCGGTTTCGGGTTTGATGACTTGCGTGCCTTTGGGCGTTTGCGTTTGCTTGTAGATGGTGGCGGGCATCAATTTGCCGCCTGCGGTGAAAATGGTGTAGCCCTGCGCCATTTGCAGCAAATTCGCGGTAATCGCGTAGCCGTAAGACATCACGGCGCGATCCAGTTTGCTCCATTTGTCGGCGGGTTTAATCGCTTTGTTTTGCTCGCCGCTTACGCCCGAGCCTGTTTTGCGCCCAAAGCCCACATCGGAAAAATGCTGATACAAACTTTGGTTGTCATACAGCGCGGCGATGTGGCTGGTGCCCACGTTAGACGATTTTTGCAAAATGCCTTGCGTGGTGAGCGAAGGGTAGTCGTGCGTATCGCGGATGGTTTTATCGCCAATCGCATAAGGGCGCGTGTTGAAAGTGCTGTTGCGCCCGATTTTGCCGTCGTCCAAGGCTTTGGCGATGATAAAAGGCTTCATCACCGAACCGGGCTCCATCGTTTCGCTTACGGCGAAGTTGCGCAGGCTGGTGGCGGGGTATTCCTGATAATAATTGGCATCGTAATCGGGCAGGCTGGTCATCGCCAGAATTTCGCCCGTTTGCGCGTCTAACACCACCGCGCCGCCTGCTTTGGCGTTAAAGTTTTTCAACGTTGCCGCCAGCTGATCGTGCGCCAGCTGCTGCAAATCTTGGTCAACCGACAGCACCAGCGTTTCGCCCGATTTTGCCGCCGTGTTTTCGGGCGAATCAATCAGCTCAACAATATTGCCATGGCGGTCGCGCAGCACCACTTGCCGCCCGTCTTCGCCCACCAAACGTTGATTTGCCACGCGTTCCAAGCCCTCCAAGCCTTCGCCTTTGTCGTTGGCAAAGCCCACAATGTGCGAAAACAGATTGCCTGTGGGATAGGCGCGTTCGGTGCGCTCCTCAAAGCGCAAAGAAGGAATATTCAACGCTTTCAGCGCGTCGGCTTCTTCCAGCGAAAGCTCGGTTTTAAACTGCACATATTGGCTGGAACGGTCTTGCAATTTCCGGCGCACTTCGTTTTCAGGCAGCCTTAAAATCGCCGCCAGCTTGGCAAACTGTTCATTGCTGATGGCGTTCCAGTTAATCTCATCGCCTTGGCGTTTGGGCGCGTAAATCGCTTTGGGGTTAAACGTTGCCACTTTCAAATAACGGCTCACCGCTAAAATCGCGCCGTTGCGGTCGGTAATCGTGCCGCGCAGCGCAGGGCTTTTGATGCTACGAACCACGCGGTTTTCGCTAAACTTGCTCAACTCGCTATGATGCTGCGCCTGCACGCGAAAGCTATGCCCCACCAGCACGCAAAACGCGCCGCCAATTGCCAGCATCAGCCACGAAAGGCGTTTATTCCCCTCAACCACTTGGCGTTTGGTTTCTTCTTTTTTTGCCATGTATGGCTTAAATTCATTATGGATTAACATCGTGTTCTTCTTAACTTCTTAACTACTTAATAACCAACAGCCACCGTATTTTCTGATGTAGGTGCGCTCATCTTCATTCTTTCAGCAGCTCGCGCCACTTGCTTAGAATCAGACAGCTTGCTTTGCTCGTAAACCAACTCGGCATGGTCTTGATTCAAGCGAATTTTCTCTTCTTGTCCTTTGCCATAAAGGTGCGTTTGCCGCTTAATCCCCATGCGCAAATCGGTTACATATAACGCCGAAAGCGTAACGGAAACCAGCAAAATAAAATTTAACTTAGACATCTTCACCCCATTAGGCAGCCTGAAAATCAAATTGCCCTGCCGTGCGCTCCGCCACACGAAGCACCGCAGAACGCGCACGCGGATTGGCAGCCACTTCCGCCGCGCTTGCCTTAACCGCCTTGCCGATTGCCAACAAAGGCGGCTGCGGCAAATCTGCATCGCGCACCATCGCCCATTTGGGCAACGGCGCATGAGTAGCATATTGACGGATAAACTGCTTCACCAGCCTATCTTCCAACGAATGAAACGCAATCACCGCCAATCGCCCACCCAAATTCAATCGTTCAACCGCTTGCGGCAAGACCGCTTGGATTTCGTCCAGCTCGCGGTTAATAAAGATGCGAATGGCTTGAAAGGTTCGCGTTGCAGGGTCTTGTCCTCGCTCACGAGTACGGACGCATTGCGCCGCGATTTTCGCCAGCTTGAAGGTTGTATCAATGGGCGTTTCGCCCCGCTGCGCGACAATTGCACGCGCAATCGCGCGACTAAACCGCTCTTCACCATAATTCTTGATTACCTCGTTTATTTCATCTTCGCCGGCAACCGCTAGCCAATCGGCAGCCGATTGCCCGCGCGTGGTGTCCATGCGCATATCCAGCGGCGCATCAAAGCGAAAGCTGAACCCGCGCGACGCATCGTCAATTTGCGGCGAAGAAATGCCCAAATCAAACAACGCGCCATCAATTTTTGCCACGCCCAGTTCATCTAAGGCAGCCTGAAAATGGGAAAAGCCATTGTGTACCACGCTTACACGCGCATCTTGCGCCGCCAAATCTCGTGCCACCGCAATCGCTTGCGGGTCTTTGTCAAACACCACCAGCCGCCCTTTTGCGCCCAGCTTGGACAAAATCAAACGCGAATGCCCGCCGCGCCCAAACGTGCCGTCCACATAAATACCGTTTTCTTGAATATTCAGCGCATCAACAGCTTCATTCAATAAAACGGTTATGTGTTGAAATGGTTCAGGTTTTTCAGCTAAATTCATAATTGCAAATCGGTTTGGCTTAAATCAAAATCCAGCTCATCGGGGTCAATAGACAAGGCTTTTTCGGTTTCTGCCATTTTTTGTTCCAAGCCCCAAAGTTCAAGACGATTCACGCGCCCCACCAGCATCACATCTTTATCAAAATTCACCAAACGGCGCAGATTTTGCGGCAGCAACACGCGCCCTGCGCTATCTAATTCCAATGTTTCCGCATTGTGCAGCAGCAAATTTTGATAAAGCTGCAAATTGGGCTTGCCTTTTACGTTGAGCGACAAAAGCTGTTGCTCCACTTTCTCCCACTCGCCTTCGGGATAAAACAGCAAGCGGTCGCGACTATCCAACGTGGCAACGATGCGTTGCGTGTCAAAATCGCGCGACAGGGCATCACGAAACTTGGCCGGAATCGCCAATCGTCCTTTGTTATCAAGGGTTAATTCGTGTGAGCCGCGAAACATAGTTAAAAATCGGGTTGGTTTTACAATTTGGGAAAGTTTTACCACTTGGCACCACTTCTCCCCACATGACTACACTATAAGCAAAAAACGGCTGTCGGTCAAATTGTCCAACTAGAATTAACTCTTTAAAAACATATTAAAATTTCATTTTTAAACGCATTTCAGGCAGCCTGAAAACGCATTCAAGCTGCCTGAAAAAACATGGAAAATTTTTTACCAATAAAAACAAAGCGTGCTCAAAACCACTTCGTTTCGCACGCGCCAACAAAGCCATTTATAATAGCTTTTCCGCTTCACACTTTTACATAACTTAACCTTATGAGTTCAACACAAATCCCACATTTGGATAGCAATCAACAGCAAGCCAGCGATGCGCTCGCGCAGATTATCGCCGCCGAAATTGCCCAACATGGCGCGATACCGTTTTCGCGTTTTATGGAGCTTGCGCTTTACGCACCGCAATATGGTTATTACACGGGCGGGGCGCATAAAATTGGCGCGGCGGGCGATTTTGTTACCGCGCCCACGTTGTCGCCGTTGTTTGGGCAAACTCTGGCGCGGCAAATTGCGCCGCTGCTGCCGCAAACGGCAGGCAATGTGTATGAATTTGGCGCGGGCACGGGTGCACTGGCGGCAACCTTGTTAAACGCGCTTTCAGACTGCCTGAATGCTTATTATATTATGGAGCTGTCGCCCGAATTGGCGGCGCGGCAACGGGCATACATTCAGCAACACGCGCCAAATTTAGCGCATAAAGTGAAGCACTTATCCGCCCTGCCCTGTTCTTTTGACGGCGTTATCCTGGGCAATGAGGTGTTGGATGCAATGCCGATTGAGCGCGTTTGCCGTCATGAAAACGGCGATTTTTCGCGCGTGTGTGTGGGCTATGAAGCGGAGCGGTTTGCGCTGCGTTATCAATCGTTGCTTGACCCCGACCTTTTTCAGGCTGCCTTAAATTATTTTCCCGACCCTGCTTTGCTGCCATACACGGGCGACTACACCAGCGAATTGCATCCCGCGCAGCACGCTTTTATCCGCACGCTGGCGCAAAAGCTCACGCGCGGCGCGATGATTTGGCTGGATTATGGCTTTGACGCGGCGCAGTATTACCACCCCGAGCGCAGCGATGGTACGCTGATTGGGCATCATCGCCACCACAGCATCCACGACCCGTTTTTTCGCGTGGGGCTGACGGATTTGACGGTACACGTTAATTTTAGCGACATCGCGGCGGCGGGCTGCGGCGCGGGCTTGGATTTAATCGGCTACACCAATCAAGCGACTTTTTTATACAATTTGGGCATTTTGGATTTGCTCGCGGCGCAGTTCCCCGAAACCGACACGCCCAGCTATTTTCAGGCTGCCCAAGCGGTCAATACGCTCACTGCGCAGCATGAGATGGGCGAATTGTTTAAAGTGATGGCTTTTGGCAGGGGCGTGGAAGTGGATTGGCCGGGGTTTGCGCGAGGGGATATGTGCCATAAGCTGTGAACGGGGGTTCAGGCTGCTGATATGTATTGCGGATTGCGCTTGCGCGGTTCAATAAAGGCAGCCTGAAACCTGCACCGAGCACGCAACCGATGCCGCGGCGGCTCGCCGACCTCTTGCCATCCCGTAAAACCCTGTTGAACACGACAATTTGGCGACGAGCCGTCGCCGCTCCATTTTAGATTTCAGGCTGCCTCAAACGCCTGATGCAGCCTGAAAAACAAAACGTTTAGCCCGCGCCCGCGCTTACCGCAAAGCGCAAACCTTTTTTCAGGCTGCCTATCGTAACCGTTTACCACAATGCCCTGCCCCATTTAGGCAGCCTGAAAACACCATCCGCAACAATCCCAACCAAGAGACCCGCCATGCCCCTCTGCATCATCCCCGCCCGCGGCGGCAGCAAACGCATCCCGCGCAAAAACATCAAGCCGTTCAACGGCAAACCCATGATTGCCCACAGCATCGCCGCTGCCCAAGATTCAGGCTGCTTTTCGCAAATCATCGTCTCCACCGACGATCCCGAAATCGCCGCCATCGCCCAGCAATACGGCGCAAGCGTCCCGTTCACGCGCCCGCGCGAACTCGCCAACGACTATGCCACCACAGGCGCAGTCATCGCCCATGCCGTGCAATGGATGCAACAACACGGCTGGCAAGGCAACGCCGCCTGCTGCCTTTACGCCACCGCGCCCTTTGTACAACCCCATGATTTGCAACAAGGTTTAACTGCGCTCGCCCAATCCCATGCCGACTACGCATTCAGCATCACCAGCTTCCCTTTCCCCATCCAACGCGCCCTCAAACTGCGCGAACACAACCAAGTTGCCATGTTCCAGCCCGAAAACTTCGCCGTCCGCAGCCAAGACCTAGAAGCCGCATGGCACGACGCAGGGCAGTTCTACTGGGGCACAACCGCCGCGTGGCTCGCGCAAAAACCCATTTTCAACAGCCACAGCATCGGCATCAAAATCCCCCGCCACCGCGTGCAAGACATTGACACACCCGAAGATTGGACACGCGCCGAAATTTTGTATCGCGTGCTGCAAGAGCAAGCAAGCGAATAAACCGTTTTCAGGCTGCATCTTTACTCAACGCCAATAAGCAGCCTGAAAAAATAAAACCGCTTGATGTTGAGCCAACTGAGTAAATCGGCTTTTCAGGCTGCCTAATCTATCGCAACAGGTTGATGCTACTGCTTTCTCCCCTACGTCCAGCCGAACAGAGCGTCCTTTTTTCGGGAAAAAGCGTGCGCTTGTTCGACGACGCACGAAGTGCGGCTAGTTCGCACGCGTCGAAAAAAGGATGTGGAGTGAGGGAAGTTCGCGCAGCGAACCTGCACGTCGGGGTCGCCTTTCTTTGCTTACTTTCTTTGGCGAAGCAAAGAAAGTAAGTCGCCTGCGCCGCGATAAGGCGCAAAGGCAAACGCATCACCAATGTTTACCGAAACACAGCTAATGCTATTCTGATTTCACAGAACTTCGTTTCAAACTGCTCCCCAAAAGGTCTCCCCATGCACTTCCTTATCCGCGCAGACGCATCGCTGCAAATCGGCAGCGGGCACATCATGCGCTGCCTCACCCTCGCCCACAAACTGCGCCAACAGCACCACCGCATCACATTCATCACCCGCGCCCATCAAGGACACCTTGCCGATACCATCCGCCAGCAAGGCTTTGACTGCATCCTGCTGCCCTTGCCCGACCACGCAACAACGTCCGCCCAACCCCAAAGGCAGCCTGAAACCGCGTGCAACGAGCTTCCACCCAGCCCGCCCGCGCCCGCCATCCCCCACGCCGCATGGCTTGCCACCAGCCAAGCGCAAGACATCACCGACTGCGCCCCCCATATCCGCGCCTTAGCCCCCGACTGGATAATCTGCGACCACTACGCCCTAGCCGCCGCATGGCAAACCGCCGCCCGCGCCCTGTGCCACAGCAAAATCATGGTGATAGACGACCTACACGACCGCGCCCACGATGCCGACCTGCTGCTAGACCAAAACCACGCCCACACCGCCGCCGACTACGCCCCACTCGTCCCGCCCAGCTGCCGCATCCTAACAGGCACACGCTACGCCCTACTGCGCGACGAGTTCGCCCAACACCGCACCATCAGCCTGCACCAACGCGCCACGCCCCCAGCAAGGCAGCCTGAAACCGCCTTGCCGCACAGCCAAAACATTCTAATCAACCTAGGTGGCGTGGACAAAGACAACCACACCCTAGCCGTGCTGCAAGCCCTATCCGCCTACGTTTCAGGCAGCCTGAAAGCCCTACCCATCCGCGCCACCATCATCATGGGCGCAACCGCCCCCCATCTCGCCAGCGTGCAACGCTACGCCGCCACCGCCCCCTACCCCGGCCAAGTCATCGCCAACGCCCACAACATGGCAGAACTCATGACCCAAGCCACATGGGCAATCGGCGCAGCAGGCAGCACCTCATGGGAACGCTGCGCCCTCGGCGTACCCACCCTGCTCCTCACCATCGCCGACAACCAACGCTCCATCGCCGCCCAACTGCAACGCGCAGGCGCAGCCCTCGCCCTAGAAGCCAGCCAAATCCACAGCCCCGCCTTCCAAGCCACCCTCACCCACCTGATGCAGCCTGAAAACCAACACCGCATCAGCCAAGCCGCCGCCCAACTATGCGATGCCCACGGCGCAGCGCGCGTCGCCCAACACATCGCCCAACTCACCGCCGCCCCCCAAGCCCAACTGCGCCCCGCCACCGCTGCCGACTGCGCGCGCATCCACGCATGGCGCAACCACCCCAGCATCCGCGCCATGATGTTCCAACCCGACCCTATCCCCCTGCCCCAACACCAAGCATGGTTCGCCGCCCAACTCGCCAACCCCAGCTTCAAAATGTACGTTTACACACTCGGCGGCACCCCCCAAGGCTACGGCAGCCTGAAACGCATCGCCCCCAACGAATACGAATGGGGCTTCTACCTCGCCCCCGATTGCCCACGCGGCAGCGGCAACGGCAGCGCAATGTGCAACCTACTGCTGCAACGCGCCTTTGGCGAACTGGGCGCAACCACCGTGCACGGGCAAGCCCTGCGCCACAACGCTGCCAGCATCGCCCTGCACCGCAAACTCGGTTTCAGGCAGCCTGAAAACAGCCTGCACGACGACAACATCGTCCCATTTGAACTACACGCCGGCGAAGCTTGGCAATAATCCTGCTTCCCACCAACCCAAAGGCAGCCTGAAAACAAAATCACACACGTTTTCAGGCTGCCTTATCTCAATCGTATTCCACACACATGGAGCGTCGGCGGCTCGCCGACATTTTGCCAATCAGCAACACCATGTTAAGTAGGGTGTGTAGCTGTGCCACGTACCGTTTAGCAATGCTCAATGAAATGAATAATGCGCGGCAAAACCACACCCCCTACTTTTTGAATCACTACACATTCCACCCAGTCTCCATCACCACAAACAAAAGCAGCCTGAAAACGCCCCCACGCATTTTCAGGCTGCCTCATCGCATCCCCTCACTTATTTAAACTGCTTAGACACATCCAAAAACACCCGATGATTGTCATACTTATAATAAAAATGGTTGCTGTCCACGTGCGACCACGTCCAGTTCAAACGCGGCTCAAACCCGCGCCACGCCAGCTTTTTATGCGACAGCGACAAGCGCGTGAAATACTCCTTCTCGTTGCGCTTGATATTGAAAAAATCCTCCGCGCGATACTTACGCTTTTGCACGCTACCATGCAGCGAAGTGGTCAAACTATGCTGGCTGCCCCATTGCCGATTCCAGCCCAAGCCCAAATTGCCAAAGCGATACGCCTCCGATTTATCCTTCGCCGAATTTTCCCCGCCGCCCCAGCTCACCACAAAATACTGATAAGGCGACGTGCGATACAGCAGCGACACCGTACCCAAATGCGACGCGCCATCTAAAAACGTGCGCTTATCATGCTTTTTATAGCCCGACTGCCAAGCCGTAAACACCTGCCATTTGGGCGACAACACACGCGAATAACGCATCAATCCGCCCGTTGTGTAGGAATAAGCCTTGCCTCCATACCAGCGTTTCTCATAAAACGGCAACAGCGAAACCTCCTGCTTCGCATCGCGCCACACCGGTCCCGCTTCCAGCCGCGTAACCAAATCATCATAATCGTGCGCATCCCAATAAAACTTACCATACGCCGATGCATTCACCCGCGCCGCCCAATGCCCCTTAATCGGCGTGGTTTTTTGCGCCGATAGCTCATAGCCCACGCCGTGCGCCGATTTAGGCTCGGCAAAACGCCAATAGCCATAAGTGCGCTGCTCGGGCGTGCGCCCCACATTGCTGTCTTGCAGATAATACGCATTGGCGTTGAACTGCCACGCCTTGCTTTTTTGCAAATGCGCGTCAAACTGGTCAATATATTGCGCCACAGGCGCAGGCAAATCAGGCGTTTGCTTCAAGGTTTTCAATTCATTTGCCGCCTCGCGCTGCTTGCCGTTTTGCGACTGGCTCAACGCCAACTGCAAGCGCACAGGCGCGTAATCAGGATGTTCCGCCAAAATTTCGTTAAATAATTTTTCCGCCGCCTCGTGCTTATCATCCGCCAGCAACACCAGCCCTTCCGAATAGCGCGCCAGCACAGAATCCTGCTGCTCGGCAGGCAGCCTGCGATACAACGGCAGCAAAAAACGAATGTTTTCAATATTGTGCTGCGCATTTGCCGTGTCCAGCGCGTTTTTAAGCAAATCAGGGCGTTGCAACAGCTCTTCTTCCGTCATGGAAACCGATGTTTTTTCGCCATTTTACGCCGCTTGCTTTTGCTGATTTTGGCGTTCGGTTTGTTGGATTTGTTCCTCGGTTAAATCCGCCACAGGATTAAGCGGCGTAGCAACGGGCGCGGCTTGGGTGTAAAAGGTTACAGTCAGCAATAAAAAAGGCAGATATTTCATAAAACATTCCATAAGGCAGCCTGAAAAAGGCAGCCTGAAAAAGGCAGCCTGAAAAAGGCAGCCTGAAAATAAAAAAATGGGAAACCCACTCGGTTTAAAACCAAGTGGGTTTATTCACGCTAAATTATTATTTTTTCGCGCCAAACGAGCCAATCCATTTGAAAGTACCGCCACCAACTGGTGCAGGAACTTCTCCATTGAATACTCCGCCCATTTCAGCTGCTTGTGGACCATAGAAGCGACCAGAAGTTTTAACCCCATCTGTTGAAGTACCAGAGAATTGGTTGCCGTCGATTTTTGCCGTTAAAGAAACGGGATTCCAGCGACCCACGCTCACCGAGCCATTTAGTTTTTTCGTGCCAAAATCTACATTAAATGTGGATGTGCCTTCTTCATACACGCCGCCGCCGATAGGGCTGGCTAGGGCTAAACCTGAGTAGGTGGCTTTGCCTGATTTGGGCATATCGGCTTGGGGGGTAACGCTGCCGAGGGCGAACACATAGGCGGGGTTGAAATTGGGGTTGTTGTTGTGGTTTACATCGGTGTAGGAGCCAAAACGCATATGGCTGAGGTAGTTGCCGCTTACCACGGTGGTTTCGTCTCTTTGTGTGATGCGGGTAAACGTGCCTGCGGAAATGCCTTCTCGTTTTAGGGTGATGTCAATGCCGTTTACGGTGATTTTGTCAAAATTGTTGCTGCTGATGGTTTGGGTGGGCGTTTTGCCGCCGTTGTCAATTTCCCCAGGGATAACAACGCCATCG
This sequence comes from Kingella bonacorsii, assembly GCF_016623605.1. Lineage (NCBI taxonomy): Bacteria > Pseudomonadati > Pseudomonadota > Betaproteobacteria > Neisseriales > Neisseriaceae > Kingella > Kingella bonacorsii. The sequence continues at coordinate 204,863 of NZ_JAEHNZ010000003.1, forward strand.
TAGCTTTGCGATGGGCTGGGGGCGGGCGCAGGCGCGGGGGCGATGCTGTTGTTATTTGAACCGCCGCCGTTGTTTAAATTTGAACCGCCTCCGATGTTTGAACCGCCGTTGTTATTGGCATTGCCATTATTTGCACCGCCATTGTTTGAGCCGTTGTTGTTTGAACCATTGTTGTTTGCGCCGCTGTTGTTGTTTGAGCCGCCGTTGTAATTCAGCCCGCCCGAGCCGCTGCTGCCACCGCAAGCGGTTAAGCCTAATAATGCGGCGCAAGCCAATACGGTTAATTTCATTTCATAGAATCGTCCTTTTCATCAAGTTTTAAAACGTGTTTTTAGCCGAAACGGCTGGGGCGGCATGATAACAATTTTTTACAAATAAACAAGTTGTTGTCTTTTATTTTAATAAGAAAATCAACGGAAACAATGTGTTGCAGCGATGAGAAATGGGGATTGAGGCAAGCCGAGCGGTTTGCTTTTCTTTAAGGCAGCCTGAAATCTAAAAATGAAGCGGCGATGGTTTGTTGCTTAATGGCGTGTTCAATAGGTTGATGAGTTGGCAATGTTGTGAGGCTGGGTGCGGCATTGGTTGCTGATTTGCCAAAGTTTCAGGCTGCCTATTGGCGTGGGGCAAATGATTCAAACTGCGCTACGTTTTGTTTAGCAAAAGGCAGCCTGAAAACGTGTGGGAATGCGTTTTCAGGCTGCCTTTGTTACCAAAAAATAGGGCGGAATGGCGAGCGATAAAATGGGCGAGGGAAAAACCAGTCATCGTCGTCGTAAAACATTTCTATGCGTTCTAGCCGCCGTTGGGCAAGGTAGTTTTGCCATGCCATTTTGTAGCAGGCTTGGAACATGGTGTTGTTGATTTTGGCTTGATAGCGTTGTTCAAAATCGCGCTTGGCTTGTGCGCTGGGGTAGCTGCGTTGTTCGTATTGTTCGCGCATCAGCGCGGCGGTGTCGGCATCGCATTGGCTGGCGAGATGGACTTGCAGGGCTTGTTGCGCACGCTGTTGCGCGGCGGCGCGGGCGGCTTGTTGCTCGGGGGTGAGGGCGCAGGCGGTGAGCATGAGGGCGAGCAAAGCGGGCGCGGCGATTTTGGCAAACATGGCAAACTCCTGTGTTGATGCGGTTTCAGGCTGCCTATTATTTCACAATTCGGGCGGAGAAGGCAGCCTGAAACGGCATTGCGTTTTTGCTTCGCGTAAGCGCGTAACCGTGTTTTCAGCCTGCCTATTCACTCGCAAACTGCGCCGCTGGGGCAGCCTGAAAATCGGCAATCAAGCGCAGCAATTCGGCGCGGCTGGTGGGATAAAGCCGCGTTTCGTTTTCCACAAAGCCGAATGTTTCGTTCACATCCAGCAGGGTTAAAACGAAGCATTGGGCGTTGTGGTCGTACACGGCATCAAAAAGATAGCGGGCATCGGGCGATGCGCCTGCGATAAGCTGCGGCTGGCTGTATGCGGCGAAATTGGCGGCGTTGGGTTCTTCATCGGGCAGGCGGGAAGTGATGCGCCAAGTGTTCATGCGCGCTCCAAGATGTAGAGCGTGGTGATTTCGCGCTGGCGGGCAAAAGCGAGCGGGTCGCTGCGATCGCTGGCTTTGCGATGCTGCGGCGTGGTTTTCAGGCTGCCGACCACGCGCCAGCCGTATTGCGCGAACCAGTTTGCCAAATCGTGTGCGCCGCGCAAGCCAAGCAATTCGGCAAGGTTGGACATCACCAGCCATACTTGCCCGCCCTGCGCCAAATGTGCCGCCGCGCCGCGCAAAAAGGCGTGCAGCATGGCGTGTTTGGGGTCATATAGCGCGGTTTCTACGGCAGAGGTGGGCTTGGCGGGCAGCCACGGCGGGTTGCAGACGATTAAATCGGCGGTGTGCCCGCCAAACAAATCTTGTTGCAACACGTTGATTTGTGGCGCAAACCCCAGCCGCGCGATATTGGCTTGGGCGCAGGAAATAGCACGGGGGTTGGTGTCGGTGGCGATGATGCGGGGCACGCCGCGCTGGGCGAGCAAGGCGGCAATCACGCCGCTGCCCGTGCCCACATCCAGCGCGGTGCGGGCGTTTGCGGGCAGCTTGGCTTGGGCAATCAGCGATAAATATTCGCCGCGAATGGGCGAAAACACGCCAAACGGCACATGAATTGCGCCGCCCAATTCGGGAATGGTTACGCCTTTTTGATGCCACTCGTGTGCGCCGATAAAGCCGAGCAGTTGCGCCAGCGGCAAAACAAAAGGCTCTGTGTTTTCAACGCCATACACATCGCGCAAGGCAGCCTGAACATCGGGTGCACGCGGCAAATCCAGCGCGAAGCCCGCGCCTATTTCCACGCACAAAGCGTTCGCCAAACGGCTGGCTTGCGATTGGGCAAGGCGGTATTGGTGAAACGCGGAGGCGGGGTCGGCGTGCGCAGGGGCTTCGGCTTGGGGCCTGGGTTTCACGCGCTTTTTGATTGCCACCAGCACTTGCTTGGCGTTGTGATAATCGCCCTGCCACACGGTGGCGATGCTTTGCCGGGCAGCCTGAATGATGCGGCTGGCGGAGGCTTCGGCGACGAAGACAAAATCGCGCGGCGGGGATTGGGTGGATTCGTTGCGGTAGTTCATGGGAAATATCGTTGATAAGAAAGAGAAACAGGCAGCCTGAAAACCGGTTTAACCGAAGTGAAAACGGGAGTGCGTTTTGCGCGGGGCAGAATCGGTTTTCAGGCTGCCCTATCGTTGTGTTCGGCAATGCGGCCGGCTTAACGTTGCGCCATGAGCAAAAGCAAAATCGCCAAACGGTTTTCAGGCTGCCTCAACACATGGTGGCAGCCTGAAAATGTACGTCTGTCATACTATCGCGCCAACCGTTTTTCCAATGCCTCGGCGCGCGCGGTAATCATATCCAGCGCCAAGCCCGAACCGTTGAGCAAATCCATGGTGCCGCCTGTTCTGGTGTATTCCTTGCGGGTGGCGCGTTTCATTTTGTGCAGCCAGTCGGCTTGCTCTTTTTTGAGGCGGGCGGCTTTTTTGGGGTGCTTGGCGACAAGTTTGGCTAGGACGTTGTTCATGCGCGTTTCTTGGCGGTCGATTTCAGCGTTGGTGCAATTTAGCATGGCGGCGGTAACACCGTTTTGGGCTTCGGGTTGCTCAAAGCATTGGTCCATTTCGGGGTAGCTGTATTCCTTGGCAAACGCGGGCGCGGCAAATGCGCCGACAAGCAAGAATGCGGTAAACAATGTGCTGATGCGTTTCATCTGACGAGTTCCATAATTGAAAGAGGATTTGGTTGCGCCGCACATCGTTTGAGGCTGCCTGAAACTACTGGCAACTGCCCTGCCCTTGCCTTTGCGCGGCTTAATAAATAGCGCCCACAGCACGGTTTGAGGTTTTCAGGCTGCCTCACACAAACAGTTTAATCAACACGGTAAACACCAGCAGGGCAACCAGGGCGATGCCCGTGTAGAGCGCGAGTTTGCGCCATTGTTCGGCGAAAATGCCGTCGTCCTCTGCTTGCGGCAAAAACGGCACGTTCTCGGGCATGATGAGGATGTCGTCTTCCACGGTTTCAGTGTTGCCGCCGCGCAGCAGTTGCACGTCCAGCCAGTGCTTGATTTGGCGGTATTGCGGGGCGGGGTCGGTGTGGGGCAGCGCGCCCAGCGTGGTCAAGCCTTTGATGCGCTGTTCGGCGATGGGGCTGCCTTGTTCTTGCGCGGCGATGAGCTTGGCTTTGGCGGCGTATTTCATGGCGGCGGGGGTGTCGTAGAAACGGCGCAGGGCTTGTTCAATGCGTTTGGGGTCGGTTTTGGGCATTTCGGCGTGCCATTTTTCGGCATCGGCTTGGATTTCGTTGCCGATTAAATCGCGGGCGGCAAGCGGCGCGGCAACGAGCAGTTCCGCCCATAAATGGTTGGCGCGCCAGTCTTTTTTGCCGGCGGCAAAGCGCAAATAATGCGCGGTTTTTTGCAGCGAGGATTCGGTGTGGATGCCTTGGCTATATAGATAGGCGAGATACAGCGCGGCGGTGGTGTTGCCCTGCTCGGTGAATTGCTGCAACACGGTAAACATTTTTTCGCATTGCGCGGGGCTGAGTTTGAGCTGGATGGCGGCGGCGATTTTGGGCAGGGTGGGCTGGTTGAGCGCGGCGGCGTAGGCTTCGTTTTGCCAGTCGGCAAGCAGCGGGGCTAAATCGGCAAGGCGCAGCTGCGCGTATTTTTGCACGCTTTCGCCGTAGTTGCTTTTGCCTTTGCTGCGCAGTTGCTCAGCGCAATCGCGGATTTGCGCTTCGGTGGGGCGTTTTTCTATTTGGGGCGGATTGAATGGCATATTGAATATAAAAGCATTTTTAAAGGTGTTATTCTAACGTAAAACATTTGCGGCGTTCTGAAAACATTTGCGGCAGCCTGAAAACATCAACGGCAGCCTGAAAAACTATTTTCAGGCTGCCTCTGTCGTATGCGCCAAATTATTCCACCGTTACCGATTTCGCCAGATTGCGCGGTTTGTCCACATCCGTGCCGCGTGCCAGCGCGGTGTAATACGCCAAAAGCTGCACGGGAACGGTGTGTACAATCGGCGACAACACGCCCACATGGCGCGGCGCACGAATAATGTGTACGTGCTCCGCAGGCTCAAAATCGCTGTCCAAATCGGTAAACACAAACAATTCGCCGCCGCGCGCGCGCACTTCCTGCATATTGGCTTTCACCTTGTCCAGCAAGCCATCTTTGGGCGCAACCACCACCACGGGCATATTTTCGTCCACCAACGCCAATGGTCCGTGTTTCAACTCGCCTGCGGGGTAGGCTTCGGCGTGGATGTAGGTGATTTCTTTCAGCTTCAACGCACCTTCTAGCGCGATGGGGTAATGAATGCCACGCCCCAAAAATAACGCGCTGGTTTTCTTGGCAAATTTTTCCGACCACGCGGTGATTTGTGGTTCAAGGTTCAGCGCGTGTTGCACGCTACCAGGTAAGGCGCGCAGTTCATCCAAATAATCTTGCGCCTGCCCTTGGCTTACCACGCCGCGCATTTTGCCCAGCGTAACCGCCAAGCCAAACAGCGCAACCAGTTGCGTGGTAAAGGCTTTGGTAGATGCCACGCCAATTTCTGCCCCCGCGCGGGTGTAAAACACCAATTCGCTGGCGCGAGGCAGTGCCGATTCCATCACATTGCAAATAGACAAGCTGTGTTGATGCCCCAGCGATTGCGCGTATTTCAACGCTTCCATCGTATCCAGCGTTTCGCCCGATTGCGAAATGGTGATGATAAGCTGCTTGGGGTGGGCAATCACATCGCGGTAGCGGTATTCGCTGGCGATTTCCACATCGGTGGGGATTTTGGCGATGCTTTCCAGCCAATATTTACTGGTGGACGCGGCATAAAACGATGTGCCGCAGGCGAGAATTTTGATGCTGTCAATGTCTTGAAAAACGTGTTCGGCGTTCGCGCCAAAATTGCTGGCGATAAAGCCGCTTTCTAGGAACACTTCTGCGGTGTCGGCAACGGCGCGGGGCTGCTCGTGGATTTCTTTTTGCATGAAGTGGCTATAAGGCCCCAGCTCCAACGATGCCAGCGACAGCTCGGACGTTTTCACCGCGCGTTGGGCGGCTTTGCCTGTTTTGTCCACCAGCTTTTCAATGCCGTTTTCGCTCAGCAGGGCAACGTCGCCGTCTTCCAAATAGCTGATTTTGCGCGTGAACGAAATCACGGCGGAAACATCGGAGGCGATAAAGGTTTCGCGCTCGCCCAAGGCAACCAGCAGCGGGCAGCCCATGCGCGCTACTACCATGTTTTGCGCGTTGTCTTGCGCGATGACGGCGATGGCATACGCGCCGTGGAAGTTTCGGCAGGCAGCCTGAACGGCGGCGAACAAATCGCGCCCGTTGCGTTGGTATTCGTGGTTGATGGCGTGGGCGATGACTTCGGTGTCGGTTTGCGATTCAAACGCATAGCCCAAGCCTTGCAGGCGGCTGCGCTCGGCTTCAAAGTTTTCAATGATGCCGTTGTGCACCACGGCGATTGTGCCGCCCGAAATATGGGGATGGGCGTTGGGTTCGGTTACGCCGCCGTGGGTTGCCCAGCGGGTGTGCCCGATGCCGATGTTGCCAAACAATGCTTTTTCTTTGGCGGCTTGTTCCATCAAGGCAACGCGCCCTACTCGGCGCACGCGTTTGATTTTGCCTTCGCTTAACACGGCGATGCCTGATGAATCATAGCCTCGATATTCCAGCCGCTTTAAGCCATCGGTTAAAAAATCCACTACATTATTTTGCGCGCGAATGGCGCCAACGATACCGCACATAGTTGTTCCTTAGTATCTTTTGAGCGTTGCCGCTCGGTTGCAAAAATTCAGGCTGCCCGACTTTCAGGCTGCCTGAAACCAATCAGCGGCGGATTATACGCATGATGGTTTATCCGCGCGATAAGGTTTTCAGGCTGCCTCAATGTAGTTCGCAGGCAGCCTGAAAACGAGTTAGCTGTTGCAGGTTTTACAAAAATTTCAGGCTGCCTTGATATGGTTTCCCAAGGCAGCCTGAAAACGGATTCACCGCATCACAACGCCAGCGCGGCAAAACAGTAAACGGTAATCCCCGCAATCAACACATAAGCCGCGGCATAAGGCATGGCGGAGCGCAAAAACGCGCCTTCTTGCCCTTGCTGCTCGCACGCCGCAGCAGCGATGGCAATGCTTTGCGGCGAAATGATTTTGCCGCCTGTTGCGCCAGCGGTGTTTGCCGCCGCCAGCCATGCTTTGTTTACGCCAATTTTGTCGGCAACCGCCGCTTGCAGCTTGCCAAACAAGATGTTAGACGAGGTGTCGCTGCCGGTGGCAAACGTGCCGATTGCCCCCACCAAAGGCGCAAACAGCGGATAAAAATTGCCCGTGGCGTTTACCAATCCATCCGCAATCACCACAATCATGCTGCTGTGGCTCATAATCGCGCTCATGGCAACCAAGCTGATGATGGTGATGCCCGATGCTTTCATTTTTTTCAGCGTTGCGCCCAAAATTTGGAACTGCTTGCCCGCCGACACGCCTTGCACCAAGCCGCCGATAAACGCGCCCAAAAACAGCATCAAGCCCGCGTTAGACAGCCAGCCGAAGTTAAACGTTTTGCCTTCGGCGTAAATCGGCAAATGAATTTTGCTTACCAGCGTGGTTTTCAAAAACGCGCTAATCGGGCCAGACAGCGGGCTTGCCAACAAAATAAACACCAAAATAAAACCATACACCGCCCATGCTTTGCCCATTTGCCCAAGGGTAAGCGGTTTGGCATCGGGGTCTTTTTTCTCGGTCATTTTGGCGTATAACACGATGAACACGATGCAGGAAATGCTCCCCAAAATGGCTGGCGTTTCCGCGCCGATAAAATACGCCGCACAAAATTGCACCGCCAGCGACAAGCCGCCCACCACCGCAGCCAGCATGATATTGGGCACGATGTATTTTTTAGACGTATCGGTGAGCAGCAAAATTACAAAAGGCACCAGAAACATCAAGGCAAACAGTTGGAAAATCACATTGCCCGCCAAGGCCTGCGTTTGCTGCGCGGTAACTTCCGAGCCAAACACCTCTTTTGCCAAGGTAATCACCGGCACGCCCACCGCGCCAAAGCCCGTTGCCACGCTGTTACCAATCAGCGAAACCAGCGCAGAAAAGCGCGGCGAAAAGCCCAAGCCGATTAAAATAGCCGCAGGAATCGCCACCGCCGTGCCAAAGCCCGCCATGCCTTCCAGCAAGCCGCCAAAGCCCCACACAATCAGCAAAACTTGAATACGCTTATCGCTGGAAATATTGGTAAATTGCTGTTTAATTACTTCAATTTGCTTGCTTTCCAGCAAAATATTGTAGCTAAACAATGCCATCAAAATAATGATTAAAATGGGGAACACGGCTTTTAAAATGCCTTCCACAAACGCCCAGCCCACATAGCTTGCGCCGTAGCCTTGCGGCGGGGTGAAGCCGCTCACGTTTGGCACGGCAAAAACCGCAATCAGCACGGCAGACAAAACCGCCAGCACCGCGCTTTTGTCGCCCGGCAGCTTCACGCCTATCATCAAAACAATCAGTAATAAAATGGGGAAAATGGAGAGAAAAATGCTCATGGTTGTGTTTTCCTGAACTTTTGTTATCGTTATCTGCCTTATTTGAGGCAGCCTGAAAATGATTAAGCCCACGTTTTGCAGCCACGCGGGCAAACTCCGCTGCGAAGTAGGCGCGTATTGTGTGTAATTACATGTAGTTTGTCAATTCATTTTGAAAAGTTTTGTTAAAATTGACTACCAAGCCAAAACTCAATTACAACACAACCATTCGCGCCACACAGCGCAGATTACCGCCTTATCCGCCCTATCGTTTCGCCCGCCCTATTCTGTTTACCCATTTCGTTTTAACAAAACATAACGAACGCAGTTTCATTAAATTACAACATTTCATTACAAAGGCAGCCTGAAAATGCCCACCGCCGATTTAAATGCCGATTTAGATTGCATCACCCGCCTGCTAGACCACCTTTGGCTGCAAGAGCGCCTATCGCAAAACACGCTTGATGCCTACCGCCGCGATTTGACCAAAATCGCCACGCGGCTGGCAAACGAACACAGCAGTCTGAAAACCACCGATGCCGTGCAACTGGCGGCCGCGATTTACGTTGCCCAAGAGCAGCCGCGCTCGCAAGCCCGCGCCCTATCCGCCTGCAAACGGCTCTACGCATGGCTGGAAGAAACCGGGCAGCGCAGCGACAACCCCTGCCGCGATTTGCGCACCGCCAAGCAAGCGCGCACCCTGCCGCCCATCATCACCGAGCAACACATCACCGACCTGCTCAACGCGCCCGACACCGAAACGCCGCACGGCCTGCGCGACAAAGCCCTGCTGGAACTCATCTACGCCACAGGTTTGCGCGTGAGCGAAGCGGTGGGGCTGCAATTAAACGAAATCAACCTGCAAAGCGGCATGGTGAACACCATCGGCAAGGGCGACAAACAGCGCATCGTGCCGATGGGCGAAGAAGCGGTTTACTGGCTGGAACACTATCTGCAACACGCCCGCCCCGCGTTGTTGAAAAACGCCCGCTGCGAAGCCGTATTCGTGTCACAAAAGAAAACGGGCATCAGCCGCCAACTGGCCTGGATGGCGGTTTCGCGCTACGCCGAGCAAGCAGGCATGCCGCATATTTCGCCGCACGATTTGCGCCACGCCTTTGCCACGCATTTGGTGAACCACGGCGCCGATTTGCGCGTGGTGCAAACACTGCTGGGGCACGCCGACATCGCCACCACGCAAATCTACACCCACGTTGCCAACGAACGCTTGAAGCAAGTGGTGGACAAATTTCATCCGCGCGCCAAAGGATAGGCAGCCTGAAAACGGGGTAGTGTGTTTTCAGGCTGCCTATTTACGTCTATGTTTTATAAGCGCGTTATACTTGACTAAATCACTCAGAAATAGCACAATCTCGCCCCACCAAGCCACAAGGAACACCCCATGAGATTAACCACCAAAGGACGTTTCGCCGTAACCGCCATGGTTGATTTGGCGATGAACGCGCAAAACAACGCCGTCAAACTCAACGCCATCAGCGAACGCCAAAAAATCTCACTTTCCTATTTGGAACAACTGTTCAGCAAGCTGCGGCGCGCAGGATTAGTGGAAAGCGTGCGCGGGCCGGGCGGCGGCTATGTGCTGGGCAAACCCGCCGGCCAAATCAACATCGCCCAAATCATCACCGCCGCCGAAGACCGGCTAGATGCCACCCAATGCAGCGGCAAAGCCGATTGCCACGGCGGCGCGCCCTGCATCACCCACAACCTATGGGAAAGCCTGAACCACACCATCCACAACCATTTAAGCAGCGTAACCCTTGCCCATCTCATCGCCCAAGACCAAACCCCGAAAGAACACGTTGTAACGCTTACCCATATCCACGTTTAAGGCAGCCTGAAAGCGAGTTTACGAGCTTCTGCGAAGCTAAAACCCATTTCGCCTGTTAAACCAATAAATCTCTTTCATAACACAACCACTGAGGAAACCAACCATGAGCAACCCAAACCGCCCCATCTACCTAGACTACGCCGCCACCACCCCGCTAGACCCGCGCGTGCTAGATAAAATGCTGCCCTATCTCACCGAAAAATTCGGTAACCCCGCATCCAGCAGCCACGCCTACGGCTGGGAAGCCGAAGAAGCCGTAGAAGAAGCCCGCGCCCACATCGCCGCGCTCATCAACGCCGACCCCAAAGAAATCATCTTCACCAGCGGCGCAACCGAATCCGACAACCTCGCCATCAAAGGCGCGGCCCAGTTCTACAAAACCAAAGGCAAGCACCTGATTACCGTTAAAACCGAACACAAAGCCGTGTTGGACACCATGCGCGAAATGGAACGCCAAGGCTTTGAAGTAACCTATCTGGGCGTAAAAGAAAACGGCCTGATTGATTTGGACGAACTCAAAGCCGCCATCCGCCCCGACACCATTCTGGTTTCCGTGATGTGGGTGAACAACGAAATCGGCGTGATTCAAGACATCCCCACCATCGGCAAAATCTGCCGTGAACACAAAATCGTGTTCCATGTGGATGCCGCCCAAGCCTGCGGCAAAACGCCTGTGGACGTGGAAGCAGGCAATATTGACCTGCTTTCCATGTCTGCCCACAAAATCTACGGTCCCAAAGGCATCGGCGCATTGTATGTGCGCCGCAAACCCCGCGTGCGCCTAGAAGCGCAAATGCACGGTGGCGGGCACGAGCGCGGCTTTCGCAGCGGCACCTTGCCCACCCACCAAATCGTTGGCATGGGCGAAGCCTTCCGCATCGCCAAACAAGATTTAGACCAAGACATCGCCCACGCGCTCAAACTGCGCCAAATTTTCTTGGACGGCATCGCGGGCATCGAAGAAGTGTATATCAACGGCGATTTGGAACACCGCGTCGCCACCAATTTGAACGTGAGCTTCAACTTTGTGGAAGGCGAAAGCCTGATTATGGCGGTGAAAGAAATCGCCGTATCCAGCGGCTCGGCTTGCACGTCCGCCAGCCTAGAACCCAGCTACGTTTTGCGCGCGTTGGGGCGCAACGACGAATTGGCGCACTCATCGCTGCGCATCACCTTCGGGCGTATGACCAGCGAAGAAGACATCAAGTTCGCCGCCGAGCTGATTAAATCCAAAATCGGCAAGCTGCGCGAATTGTCGCCGCTGTGGGAGATGTTTAAAGAAGGGGTGGATTTGAACACGGTGGAATGGGCGGCGCATTGATTTTGTAAGTTTCAGGCTGCCTGAAAACAAGCGAAGCGCGTTTGAACTCAACCAAAACCCAAAAACTTTATTCAACAACAAACCAAACAAGGAAACCAAAACCATGGCATACAGCAACAAAGTCATTGACCATTACGAAAACCCCCGCAACGTGGGCACATTCAACAAAGACGACAGCGATGTCGGCACCGGCATGGTGGGCGCGCCCGCCTGCGGCGACGTGATGCGCCTGCAAATCAAGGTAAACGATGCGGGCATCATTGAAGACGCTAAATTCAAAACCTACGGCTGCGGCTCGGCCATCGCCTCTTCCAGCCTGATTACCGAATGGGTGAAAGGCAAAAGTCTGGACGATGCGCTGGCGATTAAAAACAGCGAAATTGCCGAAGAATTGGAACTGCCGCCCGTGAAAATCCACTGCTCCATTTTGGCGGAAGACGCGGTGAAAGCGGCGGTGGCGGATTACCGCAAAAAGCAGGGTTCGTAATGTTTTAAGGCAGCCTGAAAATGCCTTCAATCCGTTTTCAGGCTGCCTTTTACCGTTCCATGAAAGGAAAAATCATGATTACCATCACCGAAAATGCGGCGGACCACATCCGCAAATTCTTAACCAAGCGCGGCAAAGGCGAGGGCATCCGCATCGGCGTGAAAACCAGCGGCTGCTCGGGCATGGCATACACGCTTGAATTTGTGGACGAAATCCAGCCAGAAGACCAAGTGTTTGAGCAAAACGGCGTGAAAGTGTTTATCGACCCCAAAAGCATGGTTTACTTGGACGGCACGCAAGTGGACTTTGCCAAAGAGGGCTTGCAAGAGGGGTTTAAGTTTGAAAACCCCAATGCCAAAGAAAGCTGCGGCTGCGGGGAAAGTTTCCACGTTTAAACGCAACGCGCTTCGAACGCAATAAAAGGCAGCCTGAAAACGCGCTTAACGTTTTCAGGCTGCCTTTGTCATGCTTGCCGATTATGCTTCTTTGCTCTCCGCCGCTTTCACGCGCAGGCGCAAGCTGAGTTCGCGCAGCTGTTTCTCGTCCACGCTGTTGGGCGCGTCCACCAGCAAGTCTTGCGCGCGTTGCGTTTTGGGGAAGGCAATCACATCGCGGATGGATTCTGCGCCTGCCATCAACGTAACCAAGCGATCCAAGCCAAACGCCAAGCCGCCGTGTGGGGGCGCGCCAAATTTCAGATTATCCAGCAGGAAGCCAAATTTGTTTTGCTGCTCTTCGGGGGTGATTTTCAGCGCGGCAAACACTTTTTCTTGCACTTCGGCGCGATGGATACGGATGGAGCCGCCACCAATTTCCCAGCCGTTCAACACCATATCGTAGGCGCGGGCTAGGCAGTTTTCAGGCTGCGTTTCCATCAGGTCTTCGTGGCCAGGTTTCGGGCTGGTAAACGGATGGTGCATAGCGGTGTAGCGGTTTTCCTCTTCGTCGTATTCGAACATGGGAAAATCGACTACCCACAGCGGTTTCCATTCATCGACAAAATAACCGTCGGCCGCGCCGTGTTCCAAGCCGACTTTGATGCGCAATGCACCGAGGGCTTCATTGACCACTTTGGCTTTGTCCGCGCCGAAGAAAATCAAATCGCCGTTTTGCGCGCCGGTGCGCTCGATAATGGTTTTCAGGCTGCCTTCGGACAGGAATTTTACAATCGGTGATTGCAAGCCGCTGTCTTCGCCATTGCTCAAATTGTTCACATCGTTCACTTTGATGTACGCCAAGCCTTTTGCGCCGTAAATGCCGACAAATTTGGTGTATTCGTCAATGTCTTTGCGGCTCAATTTCGCGCCATTGGGCACGCGCAAGGCAACCACGCGACCGTTGGGCATATCGGCAGCGGCGCGGAAGACTTTGAACTCTTCCGTTTTCATCACGTCTGTTAGCTCGGTAAATTTCAGGCTGATGCGCATATCGGGTTTGTCGGAGCCGTATTTAAACATGGCTTCGCTGTATGGCATACGCGGGAAGTCGCCCAAATCCACGCCCAGCGCGTCTTTGAACACTTTTTTCGCCATGCCTTCGGTGATGTCCATGATTTCGTTCTCGTTCAGGAACGAGGTTTCCAAGTCGATCTGGGTGAATTCGGGCTGGCGGTCGGCGCGCAGGTCTTCGTCGCGGAAGCATTTGGTGATTTGGTAGTAACGGTCAAAACCGGCCACCATCAACAGTTGTTTGAAGAGCTGCGGCGATTGCGGCAGGGCGAAAAATTCGCCGGGGTGTACGCGGCTGGGCACGAGGTAGTCGCGCGCGCCCTCGGGGGTGGAGCGGGTGAGCATCGGCGTTTCGATGTCGATAAAGCCCTGCTCGTCGAGATAGCGGCGCACGCCCATGGCGACTTGATAGCGCAGGCGCAGATTGCGTTGCATCACGGGGCGGCGCAGGTCAATCACGCGGTTTTGCAGGCGCACGGTTTCGCTGATGTTTTCGTCGTCAATCATAAACGGCGGCGTGGCAGCGGGGTTCAAAATTTCAATTTCTTTCGCCAAAATTTCAATTTTGCCCGACACCATTTTGTCGTTGGTGGTGCCCTCGGGGCGGTGGCGCACACGCCCTGTGATGCTTAATACGAATTCGTTGCGCGCGGAATCCGCCAGCGCAAAGGCTTCGGGCGTGTCGGGGTCAATCACCACTTGCACGATGCCTTCGCGGTCGCGCAGGTCAATAAAAATAACCCCACCGTGGTCGCGGCGGCGGTGCACCCAGCCTTTTACGGTTACGGTTTGGTCTAGATAGGCTTCGTTGATTAAGCCGCAGTAGTTGGTACGCATGGTTTTTTCTTTCTGGTTTGAATAAGTTGGGGGAAAAGGGGTTTAGCTTCGCAGAAGCTCGTAAACTCGCTTTCAGGCTGCCTTAATTAAATCAAATCGTATTCTGCAAGGGCATCTTCCCTCAGCAAATGACGGTTGGCGGTAAGCGTTCTTTTAACAATTTGTTTGAACAGCTCGGGTTCGGATACGGTTTCTTCAAACGCATAATGTTGCCAAATGCGTTTAATGGCGGCGCTGTCGTGGGCATCAAGCACGATGACTTGGGCGGTTTCTACATCGCAGCAGCCGTAGCCGTCAAATGAAATGCGCCGTAAACAGACGGCTTCGCCGTGGTTGATGAAGTCAATAAACGCGCAATCGCCCACGCAGAAATAATAATCGGCAGGGCGCGAAAGATTGTCATAACTGGGTTCTACTTGCATGGTTGGTCCTTTTAGGCAGCCTGAAAATGGGTTTACAGGCTTCTGCAAAGCCAATGGCTTATTCGGCTTTGCCAAATACTTGCGTTAAATGCTGCGCGTAATCGGCGAAATAGCGCTCGGGCTGTGGGTTTTTGATGACATCGTTGCAGATAAAGGTGGGCAGCGGGCGCATGCCTAAAAATTCGTTGGCTTTGTGAAAATGCAAATACACGCCGTCCACGCCTGCGCCGTCAAAAAAATCGCCCGCGCGGGTAAAGGCTTCAATGGGGGCGTTCCATGTGAGCGACAGCATATGGTGTTTGCCGTGCAGCAAGCCGCCTGTGCCGTAGCCTTCGGTGGGGGTGGCGCTGTGTCGCCCGTCGCTGGCGAATAATTTGCCTGCGCCTGCGGAAAAGACTTTGTCCATGTATTCTTTAACTGTCCACGGCTCGCCCATCCACCAACCTGGCATTTGCCAAATGACGGCATCTGCCCATAGGATTTTTTCTACTTCTGCGGGGGTATCGTAGCCGTTTTCTATCACGGTTTCTTGCGTGCGATGCCCAAGCGAGGCGAGGGTTTGCTGGGCGAGGGTGTGCAGGCTGTGGTTGAGTTTGCCTTGTGAGTGTCCGAAGGCTTTGCCGCCATTGATAAGTAGGAGGTTCATGGGTGTCCTTGTTGTGTGTGTGGATTTTCAGGCTGCCTGAAATGAGTTATTTGTCCTATTCTGCTTAACCGTGCAAGCCATCTCGTTCAGGCTGCACTGCCGTTTCGCGCTCTGCCATAAAATCTGCGCTGGCGGTGTTGCCGCTTAAAAAGAAGCTGTCCCACACTTGATTAGCGGGGCTGATAATGCGCTCGTTGCCGACTACGCGCACATTGACATGAGTAACGTGTTCATCAAATCGGGCGGAATAAGGCAAATGAATGGTTTGCGGATTGTCTAATGGAATTTGCATAGCGCACTTCTTTAATCTCGTTTATAGACAGCCTGAAAACGCTTAATCATCGTGATGTTCCCACCACCATAAAACCAGCCCAATCACAACCAAGGCGGTTATCAATAATAGGGAGTTGATGCTGTATGGGCTGGGGTCGGGCGGGGCATAGCTACTCATGATTCTTTCGTTTCTGCTTTTTCAGGCTGCCCTATGCTGGGCTGGTCGTTGGGCATCACCATACCGAGGGAAATCACGTATTTTAGGGCTTCGTCCACGTTCATGTTGAGTTCGCGGATGTCGCTGCGGCGCACCATGATGTAGTAGCCGCCTGTTGGGTTGGGCGTGGTGGGCACATACACGGAAACGTAGTCGGTTTGTTCGGGCAGGGCTTGGGCGACGGCTTGTGGTACTTCGCCTGATACGAATGCGATGGTCCAAATATTGGGCTGGGGAAAGGGGATGAGCACGGGGGTTTGGAATGAGCGGGCGTTGTCGGACAGCAGGCTTTCGGATACTTTTTTAACGCTGGAATAAATGGATTTGACCACGGGAATGCGCCCGAGCAAGGTATCCCATGCTTCTAGGATTTTGCGCCCGAGCATATTGGCGGCGAACACGCCTGTTATCAGCAACACAAAAATGGCGATGATGAAGCCTTGCCCTGGGATGTTAAAGCCGATGTAGTTTTCAGGCTGCCATTTTTGTGGGACAAGGTTGGCGAGCCAGTCGGTGGCGTTGATGATGTAGCCGATGAGCCAAATGGTTACGGCGATGGGCAGCCATACGAGTAACCCTGTGATAAGGTATTTTTTTAGGTACTTGCCGATGCTCATGGTGCGCGTGGTGGTGGAATGCAAAGGGCGGAATTATACGCGCTTTGGGTGGGCTTTGCTGGGCTTGTTATCGGCAGCCTGAAAATGATTTAGCGCTTTTCAGGCTGCCTTTGCCGATTACTGCGCATCTGATTACAGCGCGTCCCAGCCGTTGAACATAACGCCTAAGCCGATGCCTTTTTGTTTGTGGTTGTAGTCAATCAGGCTTTCGCCGTAGCCGTAGAAGCCTTGCACATAGCCTTTTAGGTTGCCTTTGATGGGGAAGGTGTAGTTGAGCTGCACCGCGCCTTTGCTGTGTTTGGGGTTGTAGCGCAGGGTGCTGGATAGGGCGTGTTTGTTGTTGAATTGGTAGGCGATGCGTAGGTCGCCGTAGCCCATGTAGTGCATGATGTCGGGGTTGTCGTCTTTATCGGCGCCAGGGTCTAGGCGCGCCCAAACGCGGGGGATAACGGAGAGTTTGCCCCATTCCATGCCTGCCATAGCGTAAACGCGGTTCCATGAGCGCGACAGTGGGCGGCTTTGCCCGTTGGATTGGTGGATGTAGCCCACGCCGAGCATGCGTAGTTTGCCGCCGAAAGGAAGGTTGGCTTTAACGGGCTGGGTGAGAAATAGCTCGGGGGCGTAGTCGCTGTTGCGGAAGGGGGCGGATTTTTTGCCTCGGTTATACACTTGCCAGTTGGATTGCTGGGTGTAGCCTGCCCAAAGGTCGGCATGGGTGCCGAACAGGTCTTCGGCGATTTTGGTTTTCAGGGAGATTTGCATCTTGGTTTCAATGCGTTTTTGCTGGGTGTGAACCGCATCGATGGCTACGCCGCGCGTGGGGGTGCTGGGGGTGTAGTTGGGCGAGCTGCGGTACCATGCGGGCATGATGTACATGGGTTCGTGTTCGCGGATGCTGAATACGCCGTTTTCGTTGTTTTTGTCGAGGTCGTATTGTTGCGACAGGGGGGAATAGATTTCGCCGGCGCTGGGTTCGGCAAAGACGATTTGCGGGCTTTGCGCGGCTTTGCTGGCGGCGTGGCTTTGGGCGATGTCTATGCTTTTGGGTTCGGCTTGGTTGGGGGCGGTGTAGGCGCGGTCGTAGCAGGCGAGACGGGTGGCGGGGTCGCTGATGGCAACGCAGGATTGGGCATCGCTGACGGGGATGGCGGGGCTGTTGGCGGGGGCGTTGGTGGGCAGCAGGGGGATTTCGTTTTGCGTTTCGGCTTGGGCAAGCGGGGCGAGGCTGATTATGGTGAGCAGGAGTGCTTTTTTCATTTGTTTACTGGGCATTAGGTTGTTTGAAACGGGGCGCATTTTAACTGATTTTGGATGGTCGGGCAGCCTGAAAATGGCGGATGGGGTGTTTTAGCTTCGCTCGTTTTCAGGCTGCCTTTATGCATGACAACAAGGGCAGCATGAAAATCATTTGTGGCGGATTTCCCAGCATTGGTGGATTTTCTTGTTGCGAAAATCCTCGGGGATAGATTGGTAGGTGATGTTTTGAATGTGGTATGCGTTTTCAAGCTGGGGATTGAGTTCAAAGCTGCGCAGGTTGTTGGAAAAATAGAGCGTGCCGCTCTTGGCGAGCAGTGCCATTGCGCCGTTAATCAGCGTGGTTTGGTCGCGCTGGATGTCTAGGGTGTCGTGCATTTTTTTGCTGTTGGAGAAGCTGGGCGGGTCTAGCACGATGAGGTCAAATTGTTTGCGCTGTTGGGCGGCTTGTTGCAGGTAGGGGAATACGTCGGCGCGGATGATTTGGTGGTCGGCGGAGTTGATGTGGTTGAGTTGGAAGTTGCGCGCTGCCCAGTCCAGATAGGTGTTGGATAAATCGACGGTTTCGCTGCTGATTGCACCGCCTGTGGCGGCATACACGGTGAAGCTGCCGGTGTAGGAAAACAGGTTGAGAAAGCGTTTGCCCTCGGCGATGCTGCCGATTTTTTGGCGGGTGTTACGGTGGTCTAGGAATAGCCCTGTGTCTAGGTATTTGTCTAGGTTTACCCAGAATTGGCGGCCGTTTTCTTGGATGATGAAGTCTTCGCCTGTTTTGCCTGTTTTTTGGTATTGGGCTGCGCCTTTTTGGCGGGCGCGTTGTTTGAGATGGATGTGGTGTTGCGGGAAGCCTGTGATGTGTTCTAGGGCGGCTAGGATTTCTAGCAGCCATGCTTTGCGCTCGGCGGGGCTTTGCTGCCAGCCTGTGTCGTATTCTTGCAGGTGGATGTGGTCGCGGTACACGTCGATGGCGAAGGGGTATTGGGGGATGTCGCGGTCGTAGATGCGCCATGCTTCTAGGTTGTGGCGACGCGCCCATTTGAGTTGGTGTTTGAGGGTTTTGCCGATGCGGTTGATAAGGTCGTTGATTTGGGTCATGGTGGGGATGGGGTAAATGGATTTTCAGGCTGCCTTGGGCGGCGGCAAGGGTTGGGCTGGGGCGTGGTACGCGGCAAGACGCGTGTTCTGGCGGATGATTGGCTGCGTATGTTTTTGGGCTGAACCTTTTACAAATCCCAAGATGTCGTCATTCCTACGCGGGAATGACGGCATTTCTTGTTTTTCAGGCTGCCTCATGGGTTTTACAAAGGTTTCAGGTTGTCTATTCTTCGCTGATGTATTGCGGGGGAACGTGGTCGGTGAGCCAGACTTGGTTGTCGCTTAAATAGAACGAATGCCCTGCGGCGTGCATGGCGGCGGCGTTGATGCGCAGCACGATGGGTTTGCCGTGGCGTTGTCCGACTTTTTGCGCGGTGGGGATGTCGGCGGAGAGGTGCACATGGTGGCGGCTGCCTGCGATTAGCCCTTGGCTGCAGATGCTGTCTAGAAAGCGGGTGGCGGTGCCGTGGTACAGCGTGTCGGGCGGTTGGATGGGGTTGTGGGCGATGGCGACTTGGGCGGTGCTGTGTCCTTGCGCGGCGCGGATTTGCGTTTGGTCGTCGGACAGGGTGAAGCGTTTTTTGGGATTGGTGGCGACGACTTTCAAAAGCTGCTCGCGGCTGATGGTGCGGTTGTGTTGTTGCGCTTGAGCAAGCAGGGTGTCTATGTTTGCCCAGCCTTGACTGTCTAGCTGGATGCCGATGCTTTCGGGGTGATGGCGCAGCACATAGCTGAGAAATTTGCTGATGGCGGTGTTGGGGTCGGTCATAATTATTGGAACTTCGTTAAATTGTGGTTTCAACCTTGTGCGTTGCGCTGCGGTATGCCCCTTTGTTGCCCAAATCAAAGATTTGGACAAAGGGGCAAGGCTGCCTTTGGGGGATGAAATATAAAACATTAGACAGCCTGAAAACGGCTTCGCGCTTTGGCGAAGCTAAATAATCAGTTTTCAGGCTGCCCTATTCTGCCGCGCTATTCGCTTTTGGGCGCGGGGCGCGTTGCCATCAGCGTATGCAAACGGCGGTTGTCGGCGCGGGCGACGTTAAACAGCAAATCGCCCAGCTGGACTTTCTCGCCGCGCACGGGCAGATGCCCCAGCTCGTGGATAACCAAGCCGCCGATGGTGTCGGCTTCTTCGTCGCTGAATGCGGTGCCGAAGTATTCGTTGATGGCGGCGATTTCGGTGGTGGCTTTGATGCGCCAACGCTCGGCGGATACGGGGAAGATGTTGTCCGCGCTGTCGTCTTCGTCGAATTCGTCTTCAATTTTGCCCACAATCTGCTCAATCACGTCTTCAAACGTTACCAAGCCCGAGATGCCGCCGTATTCGTCCACCACAATCGCCATGTGGTTGCGCTGGGTTTGGAAGTCTTTGAGCAGGCTGTTGAGTGATTTGCTCTCGGGCACGAACACGGCGGGGCGCAAGATGTGTTCCAGCTTGAATTGCTCGGGGTTGAGCGTGCATTTGAGCAGGTCTTTGGCGTGCAGGATGCCGATGATGTGGTCTTTGTCTTCTTCTATCACGGGAAAGCGCGAATGGGCGGTGTCCACGGCGTAGGCGATGATGCGGTCAATGCTGTCGGTGGTTTTGATAACGTCCATTTGGGCGCGGGTCATCATGGCATCGCGCACGGATAGCTGGCTGAATTTGAACAGGTTTTCTAGGCGCAACAGCGTGTCGCCATCTAGGCTGTTTTGCGCTTGGGCTTTGGTTTGGCGCAGCAAATCTAG
Organism: Kingella bonacorsii; assembly: GCF_016623605.1. Lineage (NCBI taxonomy): Bacteria > Pseudomonadati > Pseudomonadota > Betaproteobacteria > Neisseriales > Neisseriaceae > Kingella > Kingella bonacorsii. Next base: position 225,125 of record NZ_JAEHNZ010000003.1, read on the forward strand.
CCATTGGGCGGGCGTTTCGGGGATGGTGATGCTGCCTGAAACGCGGGTGAATAGGCGGTTGAACAGGGTGGGTTTGGGTTGGTGCGGGGTGTCGTCCATGGTGTTTAATTGGGGTGGTTAATGGGTTTTAGCTACGCTGAACTTCGTTTCAGGCTGCGTTTGGTTTTTCAGGCTGCCTGCAATTGGTCGCGCACTTTCATCAGCGCGAAGCCGAGCAGGTTCAAGCCTTGCTATTGCAACGGGTTTTCGGCGCGGGGGTCGTCTTGCGCCAAGCCGATGTCCCAGATGCTGTCCACAGGGCTGGCTTCCACGAGAATGCGCTCACCCGTTTGTAGCAAAAAGGATTTCAAATCAGCGCGTTGTGAAAATTTGGCGCGGTTGGCTTGGCACACGATGTCAAAGCGGTGGGCGTTCCAAACGTCGTCTTTAAAGCCGGTGATTTGCCGCCCGAGGGCTTTGGCTTGCGCGGGGCTGCCTGCTTGCAGGATTTTGCGGCGGATGTCGTCTGCGCCAAACAAGCGGGCTTTGGCTGCCATCATGTAGTGTTCGGCGGTGGCGTAGCGCTCGCCGTACAGTTCAAACGGGGCGGGATACCATTGGCTGAACACGGCTTTGTCGGCGATGCCTTTTTACTTGGGCGTGTGTCCCCAGAAGTAAACGTATTTGAGCTTGGCTTTGCGCTTGAAGGCGTCTTGCAGGGCGGCGAGGTCGTAGAGAGCAGGCATGGGTTACTCCGTTGGGGGTGTTGGGGCGTTTGCTGAACGTTGCGGCAGCCTGAAAATAACGTGCATGCAAGGGGCGGTGCAAACTGCGCTGCTTGGGGCTTGGTTAAACGGCGCATGGCAAGCCGCGCCATCGCCGCTTACTTCAAAGGCAGCCTGAAAAGCATCCATGCGGTTGCCTGCGCGAATGCAATTCGGGTTGGCGGCTTTCTGGTTTGCCTACGTTATTTCAGGCTGAAATCTTTGCAAAACCCGCCACCGATGGCGCGGCGGCTCACCGACATCTTGGCAAACCCGCCATGCTCTGTTTTATCAGCCATTTGGCGGCGAGCCGCCGCCGCTCCATTTTAGGTTTCAGGCTGCCCTATTTTCAGGCTGCCTATTGATTCCCCCCACAAGCGCAACCGCAGCCACAGCCGCCCTGTTCGTTTTCAGGCTGCCTTGTGGCATCGTGGGCTTCATCGGCTTCTTCGCTGCCCAGCGGATACAAATCCAACTTGGCGAGTAAGGCGCGGTCGCCGCTTTCTTCGGGGTTGGGCGAGGTGAGCAAGGTGTCGCCGTAGAAAATAGAGTTGGCACCCGCCATAAAACACATGGCTTGCATGGCTTCGGGCATATCGGCGCGACCTGCGGATAGGCGCACATAGCTTTGCGGCATGGTAATCCGCGCCACAGCAATGGTGCGCACAAATTCGGTCCAATCCAAATCGGGCACTTCGGCAAGCGGCGTGCCGTCTATTTTGATGAGCTGGTTAATCGGCACGCTTTCAGGCTGCGGGTCTAAATTGGCAAGGCTGGCGATTAAGCCTGCGCGTTCGGCGCGGGTTTCGTTCATGCCTACAATGCCGCCGCAACAAATTTTGAGCCCCGCTTCGCGTACCTTGCCCAGCGTGTCCATGCGGTCTTCGTGGCGGCGGGTGTGAATGATGTCGTTGTAGCGGCTGGGGTCGGTGTCTAGGTTGTGGTTGTAGTAATCCAGCCCCGCGTCGTGCAGGCTTTGCGCCATGCCTTCGTCGAGCAGGCCGAATGTGCCGCAGGTTTCCAGCCCTATGGCTTTCACGGCGCGCACCATATCGGCAAGCTGCGGAATGTCTTCAGGCTGCGGGCTGCGCCATGCCGCGCCCATGCAAAAACGGCTCGCTCCGCGTTTTTTGGCGATTTTGGCAAGGGCGACTACCTCGTCCACATCCATCAAACCTGTTTTTTCCACGCCAGTGTGGTAATGCGCGGATTGCGGGCAGTATTCGCAATCTTCGGTGCAGCCGCCTGTTTTCACCGATAACAAGGTGGATAGCTGCACGGCGCGGGGGTCAAAATGCTCGCGGTGCACTTGGGCAGCCTGAAAAACGAGTTCCAAGAAAGGCTGGTTAAACAGCCCTTCCACTTGGCATTTACTCCAATATTGGGCGGTGGGGTGCGGCTTGGGCGCAACGGTGCGGCGCAGGGCAACGGGGCGTAGGTAAGTCATGGGGTTTCCTTATTTCCTTTGTAGATTTTCAGGCTGCCTTTGGGGCAGCGGGGTGTTTGCGCTGGGTAAAACGGCGTTTCAGGCTGCCTTTTTCACCCATTTCAGGCTGCTTATTCAGCCAATTTATTCGTATGGATTTGCCATGCCCAACTGCGCCAGCAATGCCGTTTCCAACGCTTCCATTTCTTCGGCTTCATCATCGCTAATGTGGTCGTAGCCCATCAGGTGCAGCGTGCCATGTAGCACAAGATGCGCGTAGTGGTGCGCGATGAGCTTGCCTTGCTCGCTGGCTTCGCGGGCAACCACTTGCGGGCAAATGATTAAATCGCCGCGCAGGGTATCATCGCCCGCGGGCAGCATCATTTCGCCCTCGTTCAGCGCAAAGCTCAACACATTGGTGGCATAGTCTTTTTGGCGATAGTCGCGGTTGTAGGCGCGGGCATCGGCTTCGTCTAGCAGCAGCAACGAAATTTCGGCGCGGCGGTATGCGTTTTTCAGCGCGTGCCAAATCCATTGGTAAAACTGGCGTTCGCTGGGCAGGTTGCGCTCGCTGCTTTGGTTGTCAAAGGCGAAAGCGAAGCGTTGTTTTTGGATGGCAAGAAAGGGGAATTGTTTGGCTTGTTTCATGGTTTGGGTGGATGGATGTTGATTAGATTGAATACAGGTTCTAAAAAGGGCTGGCGGTTAATAGCATAACGATGGGCAACAGCGCAAGGTGGTTTTCAGGCTGCCTTGATTGTTTTTTTTGCAGGGGCTGTTGACATTCAACTTTTGCAGCGGATTTTGCGTCATAAAATGGCAGATGCAAGGCAAAAATGCGAGCCTATGCCATCCATAGGCGAGTATTTTTAACGCGGCAGATGCCGTTTTAGGGCGCAAAATCCGCCAAAATGTTGATTGTCAACAGCCCCTAATGCACGGCTTGCCAGCAAGCCGTAAGGGCGCGGGGATGGGTTTCAGGCTGTCTTATAGTGCGCCCGCATTGAAGCAGCCTGAAAATGCGTAATGTCATTAAATCAGAGCATGGCTATTATAATAAGCCAATCTGTAATAATTTATGTTTTCATCCATAAATAATATTATTTTATATTGATTATGGTGAGAATTAGGTTCATTCAGCCAGCATATTGATATATTTAACTTACTTAACACAGAATTGTTCTCATACATTCTTTTTAGCTATTCAAATTTTTCTACAAAAATACGAGTATTAAACCATTGCCCAACAGGCAACGAAAAAAGGAATTTCAATATCTCGTTAGATGTTTGATACTCTACAAATTCGCTAAAAAAGCCATCAAAAGCTAATTCTTCATTGAGGTTACTGTCCATTGTATTGCCAATTGCTTTACACGTTTAATAAGATTGCTTGTGCGTTTAGGCAGCCTGAAAACAATCTACACTCAAACGCGGGCGCAAATGATTGGGCAGCCTGAAACGCCTGCCCCGCATCCCTACGGCTTGCTGGCAAGCCGTGCACTAGTAAAATATTTTCAGGCTGCCTCCGCCTATGAAAATAGCGGGATAACAAAAACCATTTGCTTGGATAACCGCCAATCAATACGCAATGATAGGCAGCCTGAAAACCCCATCCGCGTTTTCAGGCTGCCTACCGCGCGATCATTCCTGCCCCAAAAGCTGCTCGCGCGTGAGCAAAAACACAAACCCATCGCCGCCGCTGGTTTCCAGCCACATAAACGGCAGCTCGGGATACGCCGCTTCCAGCGCATCGCGGTTGTGCCCAATTTCCACCAACAGCACGCCTTGCGGGTTCAGGAACTTTGCCGCTTGCAACAAAATCTCGCGCGTGGCATCCAAGCCGTCTTCGCCGCTGCCCAACGCCAATTCAGGCTCGTGCAGATATTCGTCGGGCAACGCCGCCACGCTCTCGGCATCCACATACGGCGGGTTGGACACAATCAAATCGTATGTGCCTTCCAAGCCTTCAAACAAATCGGTGTGGATTAGGTTCACGCGCTCTTGCAGCCCGTAATCTTCCACGTTAACCGCCGCCACTTCCAGCGCGTCCAAGCTGATGTCCACCGCGTCCACTTGTGCGGCGGGGTAATGGTCGGCAATCTGAATCGCCAAACAACCGCTGCCCGTGCACAAATCCAGCGCGCGGTGCACCAGCTCAGGATACTCAATCCACGGCGCAAGCGGCTCGCCCAGCAGCTCATACACAAACGAGCGCGGCACAATCACCCGCTCGTCCACATAAAAATCATAATCGCCCTGCCAAGCCTGATTGGTCAGATACGCCACAGGCACGCGCTCTTCCACACGCCGCTGCACCAAAGCCAGCACCGCTTCGCGCTCGCTCGGCAGCAGCACCGCGTCCAAATAAGGTTCCAGCGTATCCAGCGGCAAATGCAGCGTGTGCAAAATCAAATATGCCGCCTCATCGTGCGCGTTGTCGCTGCCATGCCCAAAAAACAAGCCCGCCTCGTTAAAACGGCTTACCGCAAAGCGCAACACATCGCGCACCGTTTTCAGGCTGCCTTGGGCTTCGTTAAACAAATTGGGCTGGGGCGCGTTTTGCCCGTTTTCAGGCTGCCCTTGCAGGCTGGATATTGTGTTATTCATTGTTAATAAAAATGTTAAGCAAACGAAAAGACCATTATAAACGAATGTGCCAACAAATAAAAAACCGCTATAATCGCGCCCTTTCAATCCAAGCAAAAAAGGCAACACAAATGAAAAAACACGCTCTTGTTTTAAGCATCATCGCCGCTTCGCTCGCTTTGACCGCCTGCAACCAAAACGCAGGGCAACCCAAAGCCGCATCAGGCGCAGCCGCCCCCGCCGCAGCGTCATCTGCATCAGGCGCAGCATCTGCGCCCGCTTCTGCCGCGCCCGTTGCCGGCTTAGAAACCGAAAGCAAACAGCTGGGCTACCTGCTGGGCTACCAATTTGCCATGAGCGCCCAGCTCGACACGCTGAAAAAAAGCGGCGTTGACGTGGATACCGAAGCCCTTATCAAAGGCATCAACGACCAAATGGCAGGCACGCCCTCGCAATTAAACGAACAGCAAATCCAAACCGCTATCGCAGGCGTGCAAAAGAAAATGGACGAATTCGCTAAAAAACAAGCCAGCGAAACCGCAGCCGCCGGCGAAAAATACCTGGCAGACAACAAAGCCAAAGAAGGCGTGAAAACCACCGAATCCGGCCTGCAATACAAAGTAACCAAAGAAGGCACCGGCGCGCAAGTTGCCAAAGGCGATTTGGTAACCGTGGAATACGAAGGCCGCCTCACCGACGGCACCGTGTTTGACAGCACCAAAAACCACAACAACCAACCCATGGACGCGCCCGTTGTGGACGGCGCGTTTATCCAAGGCTGGGTGGAAGGCTTGCAGCTGATGAAAGAAGGCGGCGAATACACGCTTTACGTTCCCGCCAAACTGGCTTACGGCGAACGCGCCCAAGGCAGCATCCCCGCCAACTCTGTTTTGGTGTTTGACATCAAAGTGAACAAAGTGCAAAAAGGCGAAGGCGAAAAATTGGTAAAACGCGCCCAAGAAGCACAAGCCAAACAAATGCAGCAAATGCAACAACAAATGCAACAAGCGCAACAACCTGCCAAAAAATAAGCGTTTTAACGGCAGCCAAACCGCTTTTCATGCCACGAAAAGCGGTTTTTCTTTTAGCCGCGCCGCAACTTTTCAGGCTGCCTTGTTTTCAGGCTGCCTTATGGCCGCGCAAAACCTTTGCAAAATAGCACACCGCAGCAAAAGTTAAGCCACGCGGCAAGATGCTAACAAAACTTAAAAAACGCTTACATTACTTCCCAAACATCAGGTAAAATCCGCCAGTTGTTTTCCCGCCATCAACTCTCACAGGAATGCTTAACCAATGACCACAAAAACATGGCTGTCTGCCGCTTTCTCATGCCTCACCCTATCGCTTGCCGCTTGCGGCGGACAAAGCAACGCCCCCGCCAACCACAGCGCATCCCATCCCGCATCCGCCGCCGCATCCGGCGCGTCAGGCGCAGCCGATGGCAACGGCAGAGTGCTGCGCGTGGCGGGCAATGCCACATTCGCCCCGTTTGAATCGCTGGACGAAAACAAAAAAGTAACAGGCTTTGATATTGACCTGATTAACGCCATGGGCGAAGCGGGCAATTTCAAAGTGGAATACAAAGACCAACCGTGGGAAAGCCTGTTCCCCGCATTAAGCAACGGCGACGCCGATGTGTTGGTGTCAGGCATCACCATCACCGACGAACGCAAAGCCACCATGGCGTTTAGCGAACCTTATTACCAAATCACTCAAGTGGTTTTGGTGCCGCCCAGCAAAAATGTGGCTAAGGTGGAAGATTTGAAAAAACTGCACAAAATCGGCGTGGTAACGGGCTACACAGGCGATTACGCCGCGCAAAAAATCTTCGGGCCGACCAGCGAGCAAGTGGTCCGCTTTGACAACGTGGGCCTGCTCACCAAAGAAGTGGAAAACGGCGGCGTGGACGCAGGCATTTTGGACAACGCCGTTGTCGCCCACTACATTAAAAACAACAGCAGCAAAGGCTTCAAAATGGTCGCCCTGCCCGACTTCCCCGCCGAACACTACGGCATGGCGGTTCGCAAAGACGATGCCCAAACCCTCGCCCTGCTGAACGACTCGCTCGCCAAAGTGCGCGCCAGTGGCAAATACGCCGAAATCGAAGCCAAATACTTCGCCACAGGCAAATAAGCCCGTTTCCGATTAAAAATCGGCGCGACCGCAAGGCTGGTTTGTTCCCGGCCCGCGCAAAAAACAACGCAGCAGCCCTATCAACGAGATAACAATCCATGATAATTGCCGATACGCGTTTTTAAACCCAAACCTTTTGACGGCTTGCCCCCGTCAAAAGGTTTCTGCGTTTCCCCAAGCAAGGGATTTTCAGGCTGCCTAAACAGCCTGTGGGATGAAACAAGCATAAACCCGCGCAGCCGCATCCAAGGCAGCCTGAAAACCGCATCCGCCGCCATCCGCTCCTTAGTCTCGCGCGCAAGAAAAATGATAGTGCGCGCAAACACCGCTTCATACCTAACAACCGCAGCCTGAAACGCCAAAAACCTTTTCAGGCTGCCCTTGCAATTCCCAACCCCAACCACCATATCCCCGAAAACTTTTCGCCTGAAAGCCAAATGCGCTATCGCAGGCAAAACCCGCTATCCGCCCCCATTGCTGCACCAAAGAAGCAGAGCATCCCCTATCCAACACGCGGATAAATCACCCTTATCGAGTGCCCCCTATGTCTGAAAAACACCTCCCCGAGCAAGAAAACGAAGAAACCCTCAGCAACGACAACCGCCCGCTCACCCCCGAAGAGCAGCGCGAACGCCTGCGCCGCCTCATCATCCAAGGCAAAGAGCGCGGCTACATCACCTACGCCGAAATCAACGACGCCCTGCCCGACGACATGTCCGATGCCGAGCAGATTGACAACATCGTCAACATGATTCAAGGCTTGGGCATCCAAGTAACCGAAGAAGCCCCCGATGCCGACAGCCTGCTGATGAACGACAACAGCACCGCCATCACCGACGAAGATGCCGTTGCCGAAGCCGAAGCCGCGCTCTCGCAAGCCGATTCCGAATTCGGGCGCACCACCGACCCCGTGCGCATGTATATGCGCGAAATGGGGCAAGTGGATTTGCTCACCCGCGAAGACGAAATCAAAATCGCCAAAGAAATTGAAAACGCCTTGAAAAACATGATTCAAGCCATTTCAGCCTGCCCCGGTTCAATCGGCGAGATTTTAGATTTAATCAACCAAATCAAAAAAGACGAAATCAAAGTGGACGAAGTGGTGGAAGCCATCATCGACCCCAACGAAGTCTTGCTCAACGAACTGGGCTTAGGGCATCTGGAAAGCAGCCTGAACAGCCATCAAGCCGCATCCGGCGATGAAAGCGACGAAAGCGACGGCGACGAAAGCGGCGATGACGACGACAGCGAAGGCGACAGCGCAGCGATGGAAAGCCAAAACTTGGAAGAACTCAAAGCCCAAGTTTTAGACCACTTCAAACAAATTGAAAAAAGCTACAACCTGATGATTCGCGCGTTAGACAAAAGCGGCAGCAGCAGCGCGAAATACTTGGAACACCGCGGCAACATCGCCAACAAATTGCTTGAAGTGCGCTTTTCCACCCGCCAAATTGAAAAATTGAGCGACAGCCTACGTTCGCGCGTAGACAAAATCCGCAAATTGGAACGCGAAATCCGCGACATCTGCCTAGACCGCGTGAACATGGACAGAGACCATTTCATCGCCCACTTCCTGCCCAACGCCACCAATTTGGAATGGATTGAAGACGAAATCGCCAAAAAACGCGCATGGAGCGAAACGCTTGACCGCTTCCGCCATGCCATTTTGGAAAAACAAACCGAAATGGCCGAGCTGGAACAGCACGCGCGCGTATCCATCGCCGAGCTAAAAGACATCAGCAAAAACATGGTGAAAAGCGAAAAAGAAACCGCCGCCGCCAAGCAGAAAATGATTCAGGCGAACTTGCGTTTGGTAATTTCCATTGCCAAAAAATACACCAACCGCGGCTTGCAGTTCCTTGATTTGATTCAGGAAGGCAACATCGGCTTGATGAAAGCGGTGGACAAATTCGAATACCGCCGCGGTTATAAGTTTTCCACTTATGCCACCTGGTGGATTCGCCAAGCGATTACGCGCTCCATCGCCGACCAAGCGCGCACCATCCGCATCCCGGTTCACATGATTGAAACGATTAACAAAATGAACCGCATTTCGCGCCAATATCTGCAAGAAACAGGCGAAGACCCCGATTCTGCCAAACTGGCGGAATTGATGGAAATGCCCGAAGACAAAATCCGCAAAATCATGAAAATCGCCAAAGAGCCGATTTCCATGGAATCACCGATTGGCGACGATGACGACAGCCACTTGGGCGACTTTATCGAAGACGTGAACAATGTTGCGCCTGCCGAAGCGGCGATGTATTCGAGCCTGCGCGAAGTAACCGCCGGCGTATTGGAAAGCCTGACCCCGCGCGAAGCAAAAGTGTTGCGGATGCGCTTTGGCATTGATATGAACACCGACCACACGCTGGAAGAAGTGGGCAAACAGTTTGACGTTACGCGCGAGCGCATCCGCCAAATCGAAGCCAAAGCATTGCGCAAATTGCGCCACCCTACGCGCTCCGATAAGCTGAAAAGCTTCTTGGACAGCGAAGAAGGGAAATAAGCGCGCAGGGTTGCGGATTCTCAGAACCTGTATTCATAATAGTGTGAATACAGGTTTTTTGTTTTTCATTCTTACCGAAGGAGCAAACCATGAGCGCATTCACTCAAACGCTGACCCTTGCCAACGGCACCGCCATTCCGCAACTGGGCTTTGGCACATGGATGATTGGCAACGCCGATGCCGGCCCTGCCGTTCAGGCTGCCTTAGCCGCAGGCTACTGCCATCTAGACACCGCCCAAGATTACGGCAACGAGCAAGGCGTGGGCGCAGGCATCCGCGCCAGCGGCATCGCGCGGGAAGAGATTTTTCTCACCAGCAAATTGCTCGCACAGCATAAAAATTATGCCGATGCCCAAGCCGCGCTGGCGCAATCGTTTGTGGATTTGGATGTGGATTACATAGATTTGATGCTGATTCACGCGCCGCAGCCGTGGACGGATTTTCGCGAAAGCAACCATTACTTTGCGGGCAACTTAGCGGCGTGGCGGGCGATGGAAGAGCTGTATCACGCAGGCAAAATCCGTGCCATCGGCGTGTCTAATTTTGAAGAAGCCGATTTGCAAAACCTGCTAGACCACGCCGAAGTGCCGCCTATGGTGGATCAGATTTTGGCGCACATCAGCAATATGCCGTTTGCGTTGATTGATTTTTGCCGCGCCCACCGCATTGCCGTGGAAGCCTATTCGCCGCTGGGACACGGTGTGATGCTGCGCAACCCCGCGCTTGCCGATATCGCCGCGCATTACGGCGTATCCGTTGCCCAGCTGTGCATCCGCTATTGCTTGCAGCACGGCTTAATCGCCCTGCCCAAAACCGCCCATCCCGCCAAGATGCGCGAAAACGCAGCCGTGGATTTTGAGATTAGTGCGGCGGATATGACGGCGTTGGATGCGCTGCCCGCCATTGAACATTACGGCGAAGTCGCCACCTTTCCAATTTACGGCGGCAAAAAGCATTTGGACGGGACTTATACGGCGCGGTATTTTAATCGGCGCGATTTGTTGAAATAGCGAAAAGGCAGCCTGAAAAAGGAAAAGACAGCCTGAAAACACCCAATTCCGTTTTCAGGCTGCCTTTTGCTCTTGCGGCAATCAATCCCCCATCGCCGCCAACAACTCCGCCTGATGCTCGGCAATCAGCGCGGCGGTGATTTCTTCCATATCGCCGTCCATCACAAAATCGAGCTTGTGCAGGGTAAGGTTGATGCGGTGGTCGGTAACACGGCCTTGCGGGTAGTTGTAGGTGCGGATGCGCTCGCTCCTGTCGCCGCTGCCGATCAGCGATTTGCGCTCGGCGGCTTCTTTGGCTTGGGCTTCGCGTTTTTGTTTGTCGTTGAGCCGCGCAGCGAGTACCTTCATCGCTTGCGCTTTGTTGGCGTGTTGGCTGCGCCCATCTTGGCATTCCACCACCATGCCCGTTGGCAAGTGGGTGATGCGGATGGCGGAATCGGTTTTGTTGATGTGCTGGCCGCCCGCGCCCGATGCGCGGAAGGTGTCGATGCGCAAATCGGCGGGATTGAGCTGGATTTCTTCCAACTCGTCCGCTTCGGGCATCACGGCGACGGTGCAGGCGGATGTGTGGATGCGCCCTTGGCTTTCGGTCGCGGGCACGCGCTGCACGCGGTGGCCGCCCGATTCAAATTTCAGTTTGCTGTATGCGCCCAGCCCAATCAGCCGCACGATCACTTCCTTGTAGCCGCCCAAGTCGCTTTCGTTGGCGGAGACGATTTCGGTTTGCCAGCGGTTGCGCTCAGCGTAGCGGCTGTACATACGCAGCAAATCGCCTGCGAACAGCGCGGCTTCGTCGCCGCCCGTTCCTGCACGAATTTCTATAAAGATGTTTTTGTCGTCATCGGCATCTTTGGGCAGCAGGAGTTTTTGCAATTCAAAATCCAGCCGTTCAATGGCTTCTTTGGCAGCCTGAATTTCTTCGGCGGCAAAATCTTTCATTTCGGGGTCGGATAACATTTCTTGCGCGTCTGCCAAATCGTTTTGCGCTTGGGTGTACGCATGGTAGGTTTCCACGATGGGCGTAAGCTCGGCGTGCTCTTGGTTGAGACGGCGATAGCTGTCCATGTTTGCGGTGGCTTCGGGCGAGCCGAGCAAGGCGGTTACTTCTTCTAGGCGGTGAGATAGGTTTTGCAGTTTGGATTGGATGGATGGTTTCATGATGGCGGGGATAGGGTGGGAAAGGGTTTTCAGGCTGCCTGAAAGGGGTTAAAAAAAGGGCGAATTATACGGGAAACAGGGGGATTGCTGTTGCGGCAGCCTGAAAAATCGTTGGGGTGGTTTGGGCTTTACTGTTCGCTTTGCTCGGCAGCTGGCTCTTGCTGGCTGATACGGAGCAGTAAATGTTTTACAGATAAGGCGGGCAAAGACTTTGAGGCAGCCTGAAAACGCATAGTCAAAGCATTTCCCGTTTTCAGGCTGCCTATCAGTGAACAAAATCGGCATAGCCTACACCCGCCATTGCCAAAAGGCAGCCTGAAAACATCCCTTACCACTACCATCCTTTTTCAGGCTGCCTCCGCCCCAGCTATCAAGGCAGCCTGAAAATCACTATAATCCCCCGTTTTCAAATGCTTAACACACGCCACCCCATGAGAACCCCCGCCGCCCTGCTGCTCACCCTCTCCCTGCTCGCCCCGCACACCGCCCCCGCCGCCAACGAAACACCCGCCAATGCCAACGCCCAGCTAGACACCGTGCGCGATGCCATCGCCGCCACGCAAAAAGACCTCGCCGCCACGCAAGCCGCGCAACGCCGCGCCACGCAAATCCTGCGCGAAACCCAAATCGCCATCGCCAAAGCCCGCCGCGAGCTCAACGAGCTCACCCAGCGCGAGCAAGCCGAATGGCAAAAACTCACCGCCCTGCAAGCCACCCTATCCCAGCTGCAAACCAACATCAGCAACACCAAAGCCCAAGTTGCCCAACTGCTTGCCAACAACTACAAAAACCCCCAGCCCGCCGCCGTAGCCCTGCTGCTCAAAAGCAGCGACGCCAACCAAAAAAGCCGCTTTCTTGCCTACACCCGCCACATCAATCAAGCCAACAAAAAGCTGATTGACAAACTGGTGCAACAACAAAGCGAGCTCAACAGCCAACAGCAAGCCATTAACACCGAGCTTAAACGCATTGAACAACTCGCCGCCCAGCAACGGCAAAAGCTGAAAAAACTCGGGCAAACCCACAGCCAAGCCCAAGCCGACAGCAGCCAACTAAGCCAAGACATCAGCGCGCGCCGCCAAAAACTCGCCCAACTGCAAGCCAACGAACGCCAGCTCAACCAAGTCATCGCCAACATCGTTGCCAAGCAAAACGCCCAACGCAAAGCCGAAGCCGAACAGCGCGCGCAAGAAGCCCGCAAACGCGCCCAAGCCGCTAGCCAACACAACGGTAAAGCCCCCAAATCCACGCTCACCCGCGAAGACCTAAACCTGCGCCCCGAGCAGCCCCAACGCGCCGAACCGCAACGCACCGAAGCCGCGCCGCAAAAACCCCTGCGCGGCATCATGCCCGCATCGGGCAACATCATCGGACGCTTCGGCACCGCCCGCCCCAGCGGCGGCACATGGCGCGGCATCTTCATCGCCACCGCGCCCGCCCCCGTGCGCAGCATCGCCGCCGGCACGGTGGTGTACACCGCCAACCAAGCGGGCTACGGCAATATGATGATTATTGACCACGGCAACGGCTATATGTCGGTGTATGCAGGGCTGTCCGCCATCCACGCCGGCAACGGCAGCCGCGTGAACGCAGGGCAAAACATCGCCACCAGCGGCACGCTGCCCGCAGGCGAGCAAGGCTTGTATTTGGAGCTGCGCTACCGCAACAAAATTATGAATCCGTTGGTGTGGCTAAGATAAACAGACAACAATAGGCAGCCTGAAACGCGTTGCATGCTTTTCAGGCTGCCTATTGTTGTGTCTATCGTAGGGCGGGGTAACCCGCTTGCCCGCCGTGCGTTGATAACATGATGGCGGGTAACAAACATCCGCCCTGCCTTCGTCATGGCTTTCAGACCGAACCCTTTGCCAAACCTGCAACCGATGGAGCGTCGGCGGCTTGCCGACATTTTGCCAACCCGCAAAACCCTACAAAACACGCCATCTGGCGACGAGCCGTCGCCGCTCCATTTTAGATTTCAGGCTGCCTATTGATACTCGCATAGGCAGCCTGAAAATGTTTACCCATCCCATCAACAATCCGCAACACTGGCGGCTTGCCAACATTTTGGCAACACATGCAATCCTGTTTCCGTCCAACGCGCTATTTTTTAAATTTCAGGCTGCCTATTGGTACTCGCATAGTCAGCCTAAGGATTTTGCGAAACCTAAGTAGGTCGGCATGGATGCCCGACGTTTTTAGTTGTCGCGGATTATGATAAATAGGTCTGCGTTTGTCGGGTATGAATGATTTGTCGGGCATAAATGCCCGACCTACTGATTGTTTCTACAATCATCCAAATATCAAACAAAATTCGCATCTGCATGTGAATAATGGCATTTCTTATTTTTAGCTTCGCTACACAGGCTGCCTCAAGGTTTTTGAAAAGGTTTCAGGCTGCCTATTGATTTACCAATAGGCAGCCTGAAACACTATTTCGCCGCGTTCGCCAACATCTCCGCCGCGTGTTGCCGCGTGGTGTCGGTGATTTTCTCGCCGCCGAGCATACGGGCGATTTCGTTTACCCGTGTGCTGTCATCTAACACGCTGATTTCGCTAACAGTTTGTTCGCCGTCGCTGTGTTTGGCAACTTGCCAATGGTGTTCACCGCAGGCGGCGACTTGCGGCAGGTGGGTGATAGCGAGCACTTGGTGCTGTTTGCCCAGCGTGCGCAGGGCGCGTCCTACGGTTTCGGCAACGCCGCCGCCGATGCCTGTGTCCACTTCGTCAAAAATCAGCGTGGGCACTTGGGTGTATTGGCTGGTTACCACTTGGATGGATAGGCTGATGCGGGCGAGTTCGCCGCCTGATGCGACTTTGTTGAGCGGACGCAGCGGTGTGCCTTTGTTGGCGGCGACTTGGTATTGGATGTGTTCCAAGCCGTGCGCGGTGGGGCTGCTCGGTTGCAGTTCTATGTGGAATTTCGCGCCTTTCATGGCGAGTGTTTGCATGTGTTCGGTGGTTTCGTGGGCGAGCTTGCTGGCGGCTTTGTGCCGTGCGCTGGATAGCTGCTGGGCGATTTGCATATAGGCATCTTGCGCTTGGGCAACGTTTTTTTGCAGCGCTTCAATATCGGTGGCGGCTTCTAGCTGTTGCAAGGCAGCCTGAATTTCTGCCAGCTTGTTGGGCAACTCTTCGGGCTCTATGCGGTATTTGCGGGCGATGCTCATCAGCTCACTGATGCGCTCTTCTTTGGCGTGCAATTCGTTGGGGTTGATTTCTATGTCGCTGAGCACGCTGCCCATATTGCGGCTGATTTCGCTTAATTCGGCTTCTATGCTATCTAGCATTTCTAGGCTTTCGGCAAAGCGCGGTTCTATGTGTTCCAGCTTGTTTAGGGTGCGCTGGCTGCGGCTGATTTGGCGGGCGATGCCGTTGTCGCTGTCTATGTATTCCAAAACTTCGTTTGCCGCTTGCAGCAGCTCGGCGGCGTTGGCAAGGCTGTCGTGGCTTTGGTTTAGGCTTTCCCATTCGCCTGTTTCGGGGGCGATTTGGTCTAGCTCGTTGTATTGCCATTCTAGGCGTTCGCGCTCTATGGCGATGTTTTCGGCTTGGGTTTGCGCATCGCTCAGCGCTTGTTGCGCGCTTTGCCATGCTTGGTAGGCGGCTTGGGTTTGCTCTACCAGTTTCAGGCTGCCTGAAAAGGCATCTAGCAATTGGCGTTGCGCGGATTCTTGGTTTAGGGAGTGGTGCGCGTTTTGTCCGTGGATGTCTATGAGCTGCGAGCCGATGTGTTTGAGCTGGGCAAGCGTAGCGGCTTGGTTGTTGATGTAGCTGCGGCTTTTGCCTTTGATGTCTATGGTGCGGCGGATGGCTAGCTCGCTGCTGTCGTCATCCAGCAAGCCTTGTTCGCGCAACTCGACTTGCAGGGCGGGGTGTTCGCTGATGTCAAACAAGGCAGAGAGCTGCGCTTCGTTTGCGCCTGTGCGGATTTGGCTGTAATCGGCTTTGTCGCCCAACAGCAGGGCGATGGCATCCAGCGTGATGGATTTGCCCGCGCCTGTTTCACCTGTGAGCACGGTGAAGCCGTTTTGGAAGTTTAAATTGAGTTTTTCTACGATGACGAAGTTTTGCAGGGAAAGGGCGAGGAGCATGGGGATTGCCTTTGCTGTGAAATGGTTGGGTGGATTGGGGCGCGATATTACTGCATTTGAGGCAGCCTGAAAACGAGCGCAGCGCGTTTCTGCGGAGCTAAAACGAGCGCAGCGCGTTTCGTTGGCACAATCCAAAAATCGTATAATCCGCCCTTTCCCCTTTTCAGGCTGCCTTTATGCCCCACTACATCGGACGCTTCGCCCCCAGCCCCACCGGCTTGTTACACATCGGTTCGTTGCTCACCGCCGTCGCCTCGTATGCCGACGCACGCGCCCACGGCGGGCAATGGCTGCTGCGCATGGAAGACCTAGACCCCCCGCGCGAAATGGCAGGCGCAGCGGATAACATCTTGTTCACATTAGAACAATTCGGCTTTGAATGGGACGGCGCAGTTGCCTACCAAAGCCAACGCCACGCCCTCTATCGCGCCACACTCGGCAGCCTGAAAGCCGCAGGCTTGGCGTATCCCTGCTATTGCAGCCGCAAAGATTGGCACGCCGCCGCCCAAATGGGCGCGGACGGCTTTGTGTACAACGGCGCGTGTCGCCCCAACAGCGTTTTCAGGCTGCCTCATGATGCCCACAAAGCCCCCGCATGGCGCATCATTGTGCCCGATGAAACCATCGCCTTTGCCGATAAAATTGTCGGGCATTACGCGCAAAACCTCGCCCACGACATCGGCGATTTTGTGCTGCTGCGCGCCGATGGGCATTGGGCGTATCAACTCGCCGTGGTGGTGGACGATGCCGCACAAGGCATCACGCATATTGTGCGCGGGCAGGATTTGCTGGTGTCCACCCCGCGCCAAATCTACCTGCAACGTTGCCTGAACGCGCCCACGCCGCATTACGCCCATCTGCCGCTGCTGGTGAACGTGCAAGGGCAAAAGTGGAGCAAACAGACGCTCGCCCCCGCGCTGGATTTGTCGGCGCAAGAAACCCTACTGCGCCAAGTGTGCGCCTATCTCAACATCCCCCCCGCGCCCGAAGTGAACCGCCCGCGCGATGTGTTGGATTGGGCGGTGGCAAACTGGGATATGGCGCGCGTGCCGAAGCAGGCGATTTGCACGGAGTAGGGTTTCAGGCTGCGTTTTTTAGGGATGTGGTTTTCAGGCTGCATCAATGATTGTTAAACGGCTATGCCCTGCCCTACTCCAAAGGCAGCCTGAAAACCAACCCAATGGAGCGTCGGCGGCTCGCCGACATTTCGCATCTTGGCAAATCAGCCATGCTCTGTTTGAAGCTGTTGGCGACGAGCCGTCGCCGCTCCATACTCGTTTCAGGCTGCCTTCTGAGTAACTTTCAATAATAAAGACAGCCCAATCTCTCCCATCACAAAAACCATCCAAAAAGCAGCCTGAAAACCATTCCCCAGTTTTCAGGCTGCCTTTTTTGGTCAATCCATCACAAACGTTTAATGCTACCGTCCGCTCCCCTACGTCCAGCCGAACGCAGCATTCTTTTTTCGGAAAAAAGCGTGCGCCTGCCCGACGGCGCACGAAGTGCGACTAGTTCACACACGCCGAAAAAAGGATGCGGAGTGAGGGAAGTTTGGCGCAGCCAAACCTGCACGTCGGAGTCGCCTTTCTTTTGCTTACTTTTCTTTGGCGAAGCAAAGAAAAGTAAGTCGCCGCGCCGCGATTAGGCGCAAAGGTAAACACTACGCCCCAAGCCAACCACAAAGCACCAAACCCCTTTTTCAGGCTGCCTTATCCTGTAAACAAAGGTAGCCTGAAAACCAACCCAATGGAGAGTCGGCGGCTCGCCGACATCTTGGCAAACCAGCCACGCTCTGTTTGAAGCTGTTGGCGACGAGCCGTCGCCGCTCCATACCCATTTCAGGCTGCCTTACCAGTTAGCAAAAATCCCCCTACCCCATCCCCAAAAGGCAGCCTGAAAACCAAAATTGCCAAACAAACCACGCCCCAAAAAAATCCCACACACAAAAAAAAGCAGCCCAAAAACGCACCAAACACATTTTCAGGCTGCCCATCTATCCACTTCAATCAAATCCTACTTCGTAAACTTCTCCAACGCCGCCACGGCTGGCAATTCCTTGCCTTCCAAAAATTCCAAAAACGCGCCGCCGCCTGTTGAGATATAGCTAATTTTATCAGTTACGCCAAACTTAGCGATGGCCGCCAGCGTATCCCCGCCGCCCGCAATGGAAAACGCATTGCTCGCGGCAATCGCTTCGGCAACGGCTCTTGTGCCGCCTGCAAAGTTGTCAAATTCAAACACGCCAACGGGCCCGTTCCACACAATCGTGCCTGCGTTTTGCAAAATTTCCGCCAAGCGCGCACGCGATTGCTCGCCGATATCCAAAATTTGCTCGTCCTTGCCGATTTGGTTTACATCGCGCAGCAGCGGCGCGGCGGTTTCGGAAAACTCAGTTGCCACAATGCAGTCCACAGGCAGCGGAATCGGATTGCCGCGCTGCGCCATTTTTTCCATAATCGCGCGCGCTTCGTTCACCAAATCGGCTTCCACCAACGATTTGCCCAATTCTTTGCCCTGCGCCAGCAAGCAAGTGTTGGCGATGCCGCCGCCCACAATTAGCTCGTCCACCTTGTCCGCCAAGCTGTTGAGAATGGTGAGCTTGGTGGACACTTTGCTGCCCGCCACAATCGCCACCAGCGGACGGGCGGGGTTTTTCAAGGCTTTGCCCAGCGCGTCCAATTCCGCTGCCATCAAAATGCCCGCGCAGGCAATGGGCGCAGCGGCGGCAACGGCTTCGGTGGACGCTTGGGCGCGGTGCGCAGTGCCAAACGCATCGTTCACAAAAATATCGCACAAGGCGGCGTAGGCTTTGCCCAGCTCGGGGTCGTTTTTCTTTTCGCCTTTGTTAACGCGCACGTTTTGCAGCAGCGCAACTTCGCCCGCTTTCAGGCTGGGCGGATTGTCGCGCCAGTCGTTCAACACTTTAACTTCCTTGCCCAGCAGTTTGCCCAAATGCGCGGCAACGGGGGCAACGTCGTCTTCAGGGTGGAATTCACCTTCGGTGGGGCGGCCCAGATGCGTCATCACGATGATGGCTGCGCCGTTGTCCAAGCAATATTGGATGGACGGCAGCGATGCGCGGATGCGGGTGTCATCGCTGATTTTGCCGTCTTTAAAGGGGACGTTTAAATCGGCGCGGATGAGCACGGTTTTGCCGTTTACATTTTGGTCGGTGAGTTTGAGAAATGGCATGGAGAAGTCCTTTGTAAGGGGTTGAGAAAGGGGTTTCAGGCTGCCTCAATTGACGAAGCGGGCTGGTAATAGCTGCCATATTCCTGCTCTATTTGCTGCAATAAAGTTTTAGCAGGCAGCGGCAACCAATCTGAGGAAAGATTAAATTCTGGCTGGCTGAGAAATGCTTTGTGTTCATGTGGCGGGATGTTGGCAAGATACGGCTTGGGGTGTTTGAGTTTAATGGTTAAGCCGTGTGAGCAAGGAAATTCAGAAGACAATCGTATATCGTCAATATCTTGCCATGCGATTGTGCCAAGCTGCGCAGCGGTTAAACCGTATTCATCAAGGCGAAATAGATAATAGCTGCCGTATTCCCGAGCAATTTGTTTCACTAATTTTTTAGCAGGTATGGGCAACAAGTATCGGGAAATTTGCAAGACAGAAAACTTCTGGAATGATTTGCGCTTGTGCGGTTTGATTTTGGCAGCATAAGGCTCAGGTTTTTTAATTTTGATCTCAATACCATAAACATAAATGAAACCCTTGTTGGATTCCAAATAGGGCTGTATATATTCAATATCTTGCCATGCGATGGTGCCGACGGGGGCGTAGTTTATGCCCTGCTCATCAATCACAAGCAGCGATTCTTGGCGATAAGTCTCTAATACATCAAATACATAACGAAAAGACGTGCCAACCATAAACATAAAACATAAAACGCAAAAAATCATTACCCCAAGGGACGAAGCGTTGAATGCTTGGTACAAAATAAATAGCGGAATAGATAACCAAACCAGCAATGACAGGGTAATAAGCAAGCGGTTAAACGGTATAACAATGGGCTGGTGCATGTTTTTTTCCTTTTCAGGCTGCCTCAATGGGCAATGGCAAGCCACGCAATGATACCCGAGAACAACGCCAAAAGGCAGCCTGAAAACGGGCGGATACTCGTTTTCAGGCTGCCTTTTTAAGCGCGCCAAGCTATGCCGTGATGGCTGTTTAGGCGGCGGCAAACAAATCGTTCAACCCTTCGGCAATGGTGGGATGGGTGAAGATTTGGTTTTTGATGTAGCTGGCGGGGATTTTATGGTCTATCGCCATTTTAAACAGGTTGATGATTTCGTGCGATTCGGCGCAAAACAGGGTTACGCCGAGAATTTCGCCGCTTTCGCTGTCCACAATCGCTTTGAGCAGACCATCGGTTTGTCCCAAAATTTTGGCTTTGGGGATGGCTTCGGCTTTCAGTTTCAGCACTTTATAGCTGCGCCCTGATTGCGCGGCGGCGGTTTCGGTCATGCCGATGTGCGACAGCGGCGGCTCGGTGAAGGTGGTGGTGGGGAAGGTGGCGCGGTCGTTGCGGCTGCGCGTGCCGTTGCCAAGCAGCTGGTCGCGCACAATGCGGTAATCATCCAGCGAAATGTAGGTAAACATGGGGCTGCCCGCCACGTCGCCCATTGCCCAAATATGCGCTTTGCCCAGCACGCGGCATTGTTCATCGGTGGCGATAAAGCCGCGCTCGGTGGTGGCGATGCCTGCGTTTTCCAGCGCGAGCGCGGCGGTGTTGGGATGCCGTCCAATCGCCACCAACACGGCATCGGCGGCAAATTCACCCTGATTGGTTTGCACCACCACGCCATCGCCCTGCTCGGCAAAGGCGTTGATGGCAATGCTTTGCACCACATTGATTTGGCGGCTATTTAACACGCGCAGCATTTCTTCGGCGATGTCGCGGTCTTCGCGCGGCAGGAACACGGGGCTGTTGTCTAAAATGGTTACTTGGCTGCCAAATTGTTGATACATAAAGGCAAATTCCAGCGAGATATAGCCGCCGCCAATAATCACCAGCCGCTTGGGGCGCTCGGCAAGCGACAGCATTTCGGTGCTGTAATGCACGCGCGGATGGTCTGCGCCTGCAACGTTAAGCGGGTTAGATGTTGCGCCCGTGTTGATGAAAATGCGCTCGGCGCGGATAGTTTGCTCGCCTTGTGCGCCGCGCAGGATAACGGTGTGCTCGTCTTGAAACTGGGCTTGGGCATGGATCACTTGCACGTTTGCCATGTTGTCTAGCTTGGCGAAATTGGCGGCGCGCAGCTTGGGGATTAGGTTGTTTTTGGCTTGCATGGCAGCCTGAAAATCGTGCTGCTTTGCGCCCTCTACTAGCAGTTTTTTGCTGGGAATGCAGCCGATGTTGATGCACGTGCCGCCGTACATTTGCTCGTCTTGTTCTACTAAAACAACGCTTTGCCCGTGGTTGGCTAAATCGGCGGCAAGAGTTTTGCCTGCTTTGCCAAAACCGATGATGAGATTTTGTGTGTGCATGGTGGTCTCCAAAATAAAAAAACAAGATGCGGATGATAGGGGCATCTTGTTGGCGAGTATGGTGTAAACGGCGCGTTTTATGGTGAAAAGGGCTGATTTGGGCGCTCGGTGGTTTTCAGGCTGCCTTAATCTACATCGTAGTCGCGCATTTTGCGTTCTAGGCTGTCTAAGCGGCGGTTGGTGTGTTCTATTTGGCGTTGCAGGTTGCTAAGCTGCTGTTGGCAGTCGTTCAGCTGGTGGGCGAGTTGGTTGTATTGTTCTTGATTGATTGGGCTGCTGGGGCTGTTTGCGGCAGCCTGAAAACCGAAAGTTTCAACGGAGTTAGAACGGAAAAATTGCCCGATGTTTTGCAGGGTTTGCCCGATTTGCTGGGCTTTTTGCGCGAGCGCGTGGGCTTGGTCTTCGCCGAAGATGCGTTGCAAGTCTTGCTGCGGCGTGTAGCGCAGTTGGCTGCAACAGGATAGCAGGTTGATGCCGATGGTGGTGTCGCCTTCTATGGCGAGATCGCTGAATTGGGGCATTGCGCCGCGCAGGATGTTGGGCAGGGCATCGTTGTGCAGAATCAGCGTGCTGTCGGGGTGTTGTGTGCTGGCTTCTAGCAAGCCGTGGGCGTTGATGCGCCCGACAATATTCAGGCTGCCTGTTTGCAGCGCGATAACGATGCCGTTGTAGCCTGCCAGTTGGGCGCAGACTTCGGGGTTGTGGGACAAGATGTGGTTGATGAGTGGGATGGAGAGCATTTGGCTATGGGTTTTCAGGCTGCCTAATGGTGCAACAGGGCAGCCTGAAATAGGATTGGTGTGTTTTGAAAAGGAAGGAACTTGGGTTGATGGCGTTTTCAGGCTGCCTTTGGCGGACGCATTAGGCAGCCTGAAAATGCGTTGCATGGTTGATGCTGCTAACAATGCTGCTAATGATGCAAAAACCGTTTTCAGGCTGCCTTTGCCGTTCCCAAGGCAGCCTGAAACTTCATACTTCGGATGATTACGCCTTAGCCTGCCAAGTATCTTTCAACCCCACCGTGCGGTTAAACACAGGCTGTTGCCCTGTTTTATGGTCATAACGGTCGGTAACAAAATAGCCGATGCGCTCAAACTGCCAATGGCTTTCGGGCGGCAAATCGTTTACCGCGCTTTCGGCATAAGCGGTGATTTCGCGCACCGAATCGGGGTTGAGAAAATCGGTAAACGGCAGATATTCGCCATCGTCGCCGCGCACCGCATCGGGGCGTTCCACCGTAAACAAGCGGTCATACAGCCGCACGGTAATCGGCGTGGCGTGCTCAGCAGACACCCAATGAATCACGCCTTTCACCTTGCGCCCTTCGGGGTTTTTGCCCAGCGTATCGTGGTCGATGCTGCATTTCAGTTCAACAATCTCGCCGTTCGCATCTTTCACCACTTCATCGCAGCGCATCACATAGCTGTGGCGCAGGCGCACTTCGCCGCCCAGCGTTAAGCGTTTCCAGCCCTTGGGCGGCTCTTCGGCAAAATCGTCTTGCTCAATATAAATCGTTGCGCCAATCGGCACATCGCGCTCGCCAAACTCGGGATGGTTGGGATGGAACGCGGCGGTGCGGCTTTGGGTAACGCCCGCTTGGTAATTGGTGAGCGTAACTTTCAGCGGGTTTAACACCGCCATCAAGCGCGGCGCGGCGTGTTCCAATTCCTCGCGGATGGCGCCTTCCAGCACGCTCATGTCCACCACGTTTTCCGATTTGGAAATGCCGGCGCGTTTGGCAAACAGGCGCAGCCCCTCGGGCGTGTAGCCGCGGCGGCGCATACCGGAGATGGTAGGCATGCGCGGGTCGTCCCAGCCGCTGACGTGTTTTTCGGTTACCAGTTGGTTGAGCTTGCGTTTGGACGTGATGGAATACAGCAATTCCAAGCGCGAGAACTCGTATTGATGTGGGCGCGTGGCGTGCGGCGCGGGAATGTTGTCCAACACCCAGTCATACAGCGGGCGGTGGGCTTCAAATTCGAGCGTGCACAGCGAGTGGGTGATGCCTTCGATGGCGTCGGAAATGCAGTGGGTGTAGTCGTACATCGGGTAGATGCACCATTTGTCGCCGGTGTTGTGGTGGTGGGCGCGGCGAATGCGGTAGATGACGGGGTCGCGCATGTTTACATTGCCCGAGGCCATGTCAATTTTCAGACGCAGGGTTTTGCTGCCGTCTGGGAACGCGCCGTCACGCATTTTATAAAATAAATCAAGGTTTTCTTCCACGCTGCGCTCGCGGTAGGGGCTGTTTTTGCCCGCTTCGGTGAGCGTGCCGCGGTATTCGCGCATTTCTTCGGGCGTAAGATCGTCCACATAGGCTTTGCCGTCTTTAATTAAACCAACGGCGTAATCAAACAGTTGGTCAAAATAGTTGGAGGCATATCGCGCTTCGCCCGCCCAATGAAAGCCCAGCCATTCAACGTCTTCTTTGATGGAATTGACGTATTCGTCGTTTTCTTTTTCGGGGTTGGTGTCGTCGAAACGCAGGTTGCATTGCCCATCAAAAATGTAAGCTAAGCCGAAGTTAAGGCAGATGGATTTGGCGTGCCCGATGTGCAAATAGCCGTTGGGCTCGGGGGGAAAGCGGGTGTGGATGGCGGCGTGCGCGCCCGTTTTGAGGTCGTCTTCGATGATGGTGCGGATGAAGTGGTTGTCGGCAAATTGGTCTTTGGTCAGCATGGTGGTCTCACAAATGATTTTCAGGCTGCCTTTGAACTGTGATGCAGCCTGAAAACGGTCAATGAAATGGGAGCGAATTGTACCCGAAAGCAGCCGTTTTGTGGGCTTGGCAAACCGCTCTAAAATAATCTGCGCCGGATGCGAAAAACCGCTTGCGTTGCCCCCTGTTTTTGCGTTTAATCGCGCCTGTTTTCCAAGCCTTTTATTGACCCTAGGCGTGCTTAAAACCACGCCCTTTTTATTTAGGAACCAACATGAACAAAACCCTGCTTGCCAGCATGCTCGCCGCCTTATTCTTGGGTGCGTGCAGCGGTTCGGACAACCAAGACCAGTCGGCTGCTGTCGCGTCCGAATCCGCGCAAAAGAACAACGCTGCCACCAGCCAACTGAATCTTTACGTTTGGTCTGATTATGTAGACCCCGACACCATCACCGAATTTGAAAAAAACAATTCAGTTGAAGTAACCCAAGCGTTTTATGACAGCAACGAAGTATTGGAAGCCAAGGTTTTAACCGGCAAATCAGGCTTTGACCTCGTCGCCCCATCCATCGCCAACGTCGGACGGCAAATCAAAGCGGGCGCGTATCAGGAAATCGACAAAAGCCAAATCCCCAACTACAACAACATCGACCCCGAGCTGCTCAAACTGATGGCGCAAGTGGACGCGGGCAACAAATACGCCGTCCCCTATTTCTGGGGCATTAACACTCTGGCCATCAACAAAAAACTCGTCGCCAAAGCCCTCGGCACAGACCAACTGCCCGCCAACGAATGGGATTTGGTTTTCAACCCCGAATACACCGGCAAGCTCAAACACTGCGGCATCAGCTTTTTTGACAGCCCCACCGAACAATTCCCCCTTGTGCTCAAATACATCGGCAAAGACCCCAACAGCAACGACAAAGCCGACCTGGAAGCCGCCGCCGAAACCATGCGTAAAGTACGCCATGACGTGCGCCTGTTCAGCTCGTCTGGCTACATCAACAATCTCGCGCAAGGCAATTTATGCGTTGCCATCGGCTACGGCGGCGATTTGAACATCGCCAAACGCCGCGCCGCCGAAATCGGCAACAACGACATCCAAGTGCTCACCCCCAAAACAGGCGTAGGCATCTGGATAGATTCGTTCATGATTCCCAAAGACGCCAAAAACATTGCCAACGCGCATAAATACATCAACTACACGCTCGACGCCAAAGTCGCCGCCAAAAACGGTAATTTTGTAACCTACGCCCCGGCCAGCCAAGGCGCGCGCGCCCTGATGGACAAAACGCTTGCCGACGACCCGTCCATTTTCCCCAGCCCCGAAACCAAAGCCAACAGCTTTGTGGTGCTGCCCAAAACGCCCGAAACCGTCAAACTGCAAACCCAGCTTTGGCTCAACCTCAAAACCAAACGCTAAACCGGCCCAGCAGGCATCTTGCGACACAGATGCCTGTTTTGCCTGTGTTTAGGCAGCCTGAAAACGGGTTTTGTTCATCTCAACCTCGTCGAACTTCGTTTCAGGCTGCCTCATCCTCCCCAACACCGCCATGAATCCCCTCATCACCCACCTGCGCCCCGCCAAACACGAAGACTGCCACACCATCTACGAACTGCACCGCCTATCCGTGCGCCACACCTGCATCAAAAGCTACAACCAAGAAATCCTAGACGCATGGCTCAGCCAACTCAACCCCAACGGCTACGCCGCCGCGCTGGACAACCCGCACAAAACCATGTGGGTAATCGAATACAAAAACCGCATCGGCGGCTTTTTCCTGCTGGACACCCAAGAAGCCCTGCTGGACGCGCTCTATGTCCATCCCTTCTTACAAAACAACGGATTAGGCACAGCCATGCTGCAACGCGCCGAAAAACTCAGCACCGCCGCCAATTTAAGCGTGCTCAAAGTGTACGCATCCATGAATTCCGTTAATTTCTACGCCCTTAACGGCTACGAAGCGCTTGGCGAAGCCATTATGCCGTTTAACCAAAACATCGCCACACGCTGCATGCTGATGAGAAAATTTCTACAATAAAAACAAACCAATCTTTGCGAACCACAAGCGCCAAGATTGACAAAACCTAACCGCACCTATATCATCGCGTACTTTCCTTCTTGGAGTAATGGCTGAGAGGCTGAAGGCACACCCCTGCTAAGGGTGCATGTGGGCTTAAACCTGCATCGAGGGTTCGAATCCCTCTTACTCCGCCAAATATAAAACGACGCTGGTTTATTCAGCGTCGTTTTTGTTTTGCCTAATCCAAAATTTCGCCCGCGATGCTTTTCAGGCTGCCTCATTGTCATATAGATATAGGCAGCCTGAACCCTTATTTATTATCTTTATTTATTGCATCTGCACCGAGCCGCGCACCGTTTGCCGCACCGTCCGCACGCCCGCATCCAAGTCCATCGGCATCGCCGCATCCATTGCCTTCGCGCTGCGCGCAAAACTTTCCGCCATCATGGGCGCTGCTGCCACGCCCTCCTCCCCGTTTTCAAACGACTGATGCAATTCCACGCGCACAATCTTGTAGTTTGCAAACCCCAGCGTGCGGCTCACCTTCTGCGCCCGCGTGCGAAACGACCGCAACGCCTGCTCGCTTGCCTCATCCACCGCCGCCGCATATTTTTTCGGCGACACGCTAAACGACACATCGCCCAACATCGCATCCTGCTGGCTATCTGCCACCAGCTTGCTCAGCGCCGCAAAATCCGTACTTTTCACATAAATATCCGCCGAATCCGTCCAGCCCTTAATCCCCACGCGTTTTTCATCATATTCTGGATAAACACTGCGGCTGCCCGATTCCACCTCAAACGCCTGATTGCCTTTCGCCCGCGCCAGCACCGCGTTCACGCGCTTGGTAACCTTATTGCTCACCGCCTCGCGCGAAGCTCCCGATTCCACCACGCGCAGCGTAACCGACATCGTGTCGTTGGGCACGCGCACGCTCGCGCTTTCGGAAAACTCCGCCACGTTGTAATGCAACTCTTCCGACATCGCGGGCGCAGCCAAACCCAAAGTCGCAAGCAAAACCCATTTCTGAAACATCATCAAACACTCCTAATAAAGATACAAAAAAGCCGTTTAGGCAGCCTGAAAAGCACAAAGTTACAACGAAACGCATTATACAAAGCGAAACCGCCAAAAACCATACAGTGCATTCTGAAAACATGATATTATCCGCCGCTTCAAAATTAAGCGCTCCGCTAAAACAAAAGGATAACAACCATGGCAAAGCTCACCGAAAAAGACATTCTCGCATGGGACGGCCCGGAAGAAGACTACATGAACGCGCAACATCTAGAATTTTTCCGTAACCTGCTCAGCCAGCAGCAAGACGAAATCATCAACAAAGCCGATGCCACCACCGACCGCATGCAACACGACACCGCATCCGCTGCCGACCCCGCCGACCGCGCCAGCCAAGAAGAAGAATACGCCCTAGAACTGCGCGCCCGCGACCGCGAACGCAAACTGCTCGCCAAAATCCAAGCCGCGCTGCGCGAAATCGACGAAGGCGAATACGGCTTCTGCCACGACACCGGCGAACCCATCGGCTTAAAACGCCTGCTCGCCCGCCCCACGGCAACCCTATCCGTTGAAGCGCAAGAACGCCGCGAACGCTTAAAAAAACAATTTGCCGATTAAGCCCACACCCGATAACGCGATTATCGGGTGTTGTGTTTTCGCCTCGCCAAACTGCGTTTCAGGCTGCCGAACCCTGTTTTGATTAAGCCTGAGGCAGCCTGAAAACGAAGTTACAAAGCCAAACCCATCCGCACAACAAAAATCCCAACAACAACCATGACCGCACCCAACCACTACGAAAACTTCCCCGTCGGCTCCATCCTGCTCCCGCGCCACCTGCGCCGCCCCATCCACGCCGTTTACGCCTTTGCCCGCACCGCCGACGACATCGCCGACGAAGGCAACGCCACCCCCGCCGAACGCCAAGCCCAACTCGCCGCGCTCACCGCCGAGCTAGACCGCATCGCCGCCAGTCAAGCCCCGCACACCCCGCTGATGCAACGGCTGCACCGCGAAGCCATCGCCCCCTTCGCCCTGCCGCTCAAACCCTTCTACGACCTACTCTCCGCCTTCCAGCAAGACACCGAAAAAACGCGCTACCAAAACTTCGCCGAGCTGATTGACTACGCGCGCCGCTCTGCCAACCCCATCGGGCGCATCATCCTCCAGCTTAACGGCACCACCGACCCCTATCACCTTGCCCAAAGCGACGGCATCTGCACCGCCCTGCAACTCATCAATTTTTGGCAAGACATCGCGCTAGACTGGCAGAAAAACCGCGTTTATCTGCCGCAAGACGACTTAATGAAATTCCAAGTGCGCGAGCATGACATCGCGCAAGGCAAAATCACCCCGCAACTGCGCCAACTCATCGCCCACCAATGCAGCAAAACGCACAAAATCCTGCACGCAGGCGCGCCGCTGGGCAAAGCACTCACGGGGCGCATCGGCTTTGAAATCCGCATGATTATTTTAGGCGGCAACCGCATTTTGGAAAAAATCGCCGCCAATCAATACGATGTGTTTCAACACCGCCCCACGCTGGATTGGAAAGACTGGCTGCACATTGTGAAACGCGCGTGGCAGAAAAAATAAACCGCCTGCAAAATGGGCTGGATGGCATGACCCAAACGGGCGAAGCTGAAACAGCGTTAAACGGCTGTTCCGGCTTCGCCCGTTTTCAGGCTGCCGCCATGTCGGATAAATATACCCCAAAAGCAAACATTCATGTATGTTGATATATGCCTACACCCCCGCAATCCACGCAATAAAAGCATAAAATGTTGTATTTAAATAAAATCAGCAGCAAATTTAGCATAATCCGCCCCGTTATCAGCTTGACAGGTATGAAATAAAAATACATAATACGCCCCATCCAGTCGCACACGCGGTTGGATATTTCTCCTCTATTTTCTCCTTTGTAGATTCGCGCTCGTTGCAAAACGAGCGCATTTTTTTTGCCTGCATGACAACGACAAGGCAGCCTGAAAACGGGTTCGCACGCTTCGGCGAAGCAAACCCGTTTTCAGGCTACCTTGGGCTTTTTGGGCGCAATCCCGCGCCAAACCCGTTTCATTCAATACCTTGCCATATCGGGCTCAATTTCCTGCGCCCACGCCGCTATGCCGCCCGCCAAGTTATACAGTTCTTCAAAACCTGCGTGTTCCAAAAAGCGGGCAACGTTTAGGCTGCGCAAGCCGTGGTGACAATAGACGACAATCGCCACGCCGTCGGGCAGTTCGTTTTGCCGCAAGGGGACGAGGTTCATGGGGATGTGCGTGCTGTTGGAGATTTGGCAGATTTGCGTTTCGCCCTCTTCGCGCACGTCAAGCAGGAGCGTGTCGGGGCGTTGTTGCAACAGGGTTTGGGCTTGTTGCGGGGTCAGTTGGGTAATCATAAGGCAGCCTGAAAAGCGTAAAAGGGGGCAAGTTTAGCGCAAAAGAGGCGCGAAATCTGCGTTTTTTGGCGTGCGCGATGGTGCGCGGTAACAATGGGTTTGGACTACGAACCGCCGCTCCGGTTTCGGTTTCAGGCTGCCTTTATACCGCGCGGATTGAGGCAGCCTGAAATGCGTATTTGCTTGCCGCTCTGAAAACAAGGCGGCGTGATGCCACTTTTTTAGCGCAACATTTGCCTGTCTACCATGGTTTAACGGTTTTCAGCGGCAGGATTTGTTGATAACATGCCCGACTACATCGCACTACATTCCAGGCAGCCTGAAACGCCGTACAGCGCAGCCAAACCGAAAACCATCACGCGCAAGGAGCACTTCATGTCTTCATCTACCCTTATCCCCAAACTGCAAGAAATCGTCGGCAGCCAATATGTGCTAACCGACCCCGCGCAAACCCTGCCTTTCCGCGAAGGCTACCGCTTCGGCTCGGGCAACGCGCTAGCCGTAGTGCGCCCCGCCACGCTGTTGGAGCAATGGCGCGTGCTGCAAGCCTGCGTGGAAGCAGGCGTGATTGTGATTAGCCAAGCCGCCAACACAGGGCTAACAGGCGGCTCCACCCCCAGCGGCAACGATTACGACCGCGACATCGTTATCATCAACACCATGCGCAACGACGGCATTCAGCTTATCAACAACAACGAACAAGCCGTTTGCCTACCGGGTTCCACGCTCAACAAACTGGAATTGCTGCTCAAACCGCTCGGGCGCGAACCGCACAGCGTGATTGGCTCATCGTGCATCGGCGCATCTATTGTGGGCGGCGTGTGCAACAACTCGGGCGGCGCGCTGGTGCAACGCGGCCCCGCCTACACCGAAATGGCGTTGTACGCCCAAATCAACGCAGCAGGCGAACTAGAATTGGTGAACCATTTGGGCATAGATTTGGGCGACACACCCGAAGAAATTTTAACCAACTTGCAAGGACATCATTACCAACGCAAAGACATCAGCGCAGGCGGCAAAGGGCACGACCACGCCTATTGCAACCATGTGCGCGAAATTGATGCCGACACCCCCGCCCGCTTCAACGCCGACCCCGCGCGGCATTACGAAGCGTCGGGCAGCGCGGGCAAGCTCGCCGTGTTCGCCGTGCGCCTGGATACCTTCCCCGCCGAAACGCAAACCGCCGTGTTCTACATCGGCACCAACGACACCACCGTGCTCACGCAAATCCGCCGCGATATGCTCGGCAGCTTCAAAACGCTGCCCGTGTCGGGCGAATACATCCACCGCGAAGCGTTTAACATCGCCGAAGTGTATGGCAAAGATATGTTTTACGTGATTAAACACGCCGGCACGCACAACCTGCCCAAACTCTTCACCGCCAAAGACAAAGCCGACCGCATCGCCAAAAAAATCCCCTTTCTGCCGCAGCATTTTGCCGACCGCTTCTTGCAATTCGCATCCAAACTTTTGCCGCAGCATCTGCCGCAAATCATGCTGGATTACCGCGACCGCTACGAGCATCATTTAATCGTAAAAGCAGGCGGCGACGGCGTAGCCGAAACGCGCGACTATTTGCGCCAATTTTTCAGCGACCCGAGCAAAGGCGGCTATTTTGAATGCGATGCCGCGCAAGCGCAGGCGGCGATGCTGCACCGTTTTGCCGTAGCCAGCGCAGCCGTGCGCTATCGCGCCGTGCATCACGATGAAGTGGAAGACATTGTTGCGCTGGACATCGCGCTGCGCCGCAACGACCGCGACTGGCTGGAAGTGCTGCCTGAAAGCATCAATGGCAAACTGAGCCACAAGCTGTATTACGGGCATTTCTTCTGCCACGTTTTCCACCAAGATTACATCGTGAAAAAAGACAACGACTGCATGGCGTTGGAACACGAAATGTGGCATCTGCTGGACGAGCGCGGCGCGCAATATCCTGCTGAGCATAACGTGGGACATTTGTATGTGGCGAAACCCGAGCTGAAATCGTTCTATCGCCGGCTTGACCCGACCAACAGCTTTAACGTGGGCATTGGGCAAACCAGTAAGAAAAAGGGCTGGGACGAATAGCGCGATGCGGTTAAGGCAGCCTGAAAACGGGTATTTTGTGTTTTCAGGCTGCCTTAGCTCGTTTGAATGATGATGAAAGGCAGCCTGAAACGGCTGCGCCCCGCCAACAAAAACAATCCAAACAAAAACAGCCAAAGCGCATTGCCTTGGCTGTTTTTTTAACGAAGATTAATGGGCCGCAGGTGCTTGCGGTGCAGTTTTTGCTGCGGGCGCGGCTTGTTGTGGCGCGGGAGCGACGGCGGCGGGCGCAGTTTCCATGGTTTGTGGCGCGTCTTGGGCAACGGATTTGCCTTTGGCGGCTTTGCCTTTCAGGGCTTTGCCGTGTGTTTTTGCAACTGCTGGGTTCGCGCCTTTATGCGATGCTTTGCCTGCGTGCCCAGCAACAGGTGCGGCAACGGCGGCAAAAGAAGTGGTTAGAGCCAAGAGTGCGAGAACTTTTTTCATAAGTACATCCTTAATATGAGTTTTCAAAAACACTTGACCTTGATGAGAATAAATCCCAATCAAGGCCAAGTGCAGGCAGTCTAACAAGGCAAATCCGCGCTGTCAGCCCACTTTAAAAAATCAAACGTTTCTTTTCAGGATTTAATCACTGTAAAGACGGGCGAAGCGCAGCGGCTTGTTTACAAGATAACGCATTGAAATACAAGCAACAAAAGGCAGCCTGAAATGTTAGGCCGGGCGCAAAATGCAGTGAGCTTATATAAGATGTGCAAACCGCTGCGTTTTGCCCGCAAAAAAGGGCGGAACAATCCACCCTTTTGCGTTTTCAGGCTGCCTATTTTGCTGTCGGCTGCCCTTTCACAATGCTCAACCCTGCGGAAATCAAGCCGCCCAAATCCGCCACGTTGGCGGGCATGATGACGGTGTTGCTTTCTTTGGCGAGCTTGGCAAACGCTTCCACATATTGCTCCGCCACTTTCAGCTTCACGGCTTCATCGCCGCCCGGTTCTTGGATGGCGGCGGCAACGGTGCGGATGGCATCGGCGCTGGCTTGTGCAACAAGGCGCAGGGCTTGCGCTTCGCCCTCGGCGCGGTTGATTTGCGCCACTTTTTCGCCCTCGGAAGCGTTCATCGCGGCTTGCGCTTCGCCTTCGGATTTTTTGATTTCGGCTTCGCGCTCGCCCGTTGCCAAGTTGATTTGCTCGATTTTCAAGCCTTCGGATTGGGCGATGCGGGCACGTTTTTCGCGCTCGGCGGTGATTTGCGCCTGCATGGAGCGCAGGATTTCTTGCGGCGGCACCAAATCTTTGATTTCGTAGCGCAATACTTTCACGCCCCACGACACGGCGGCTTCGTCCAGCGCGGCGACTACGGTGCGGTTGATGTCGTCGCGCTCTTCAAAGGTTTTGTCCAATTCCATGCGCCCAATCACCGAGCGCAGGGTGGTTTGGGCAAGCTGGGTGATGGCGAGAATGTAGTTGCTTGAACCGTAAGACGCGCGTTCGGGGTCAGTTACTTGGAAATACAAAATGCCGTCCACCGTAAGCTGGGTGTTGTCGCGCGTGATGCAGACTTGGCTGGGCACATCCAGCGGGATTTCTTTGAGCGAATGGCGGTAGGCAACGCGGTCAAGAAAGGGCACGAGGATGTTTAGCCCCGGGGCGAGCGTGGCATGGTATTTGCCCAGCCGCTCAACAATCTGCGCTTCTTGCTGCGGCACAACTTTGAACGCTTTGAAGCCGATGATAATCAGGGCAACAAGGATAATAATGGGAAGCGAGAGTGTGGTGAGCATCAGATTTCCTTTCTTGGGTTGGGTTGGGGGATTGGGGGCGGTTTACATGATTTTCAGGCTGCCTTTAAACCATGCCCAGAGGCAGCCTGAAAATGTAATTACTGGGTTACGCCAAAGGTTCAATCAACAACGTAATCCCATCTTTGCCACAGATGCGGGCGTTGTCGCCCATTTGAAAATGCGCGTGCGGACGGGCGGCGCGGGCTTCCCATGTGGTGCCGCGATAAAACACGCGCCATGCGCCGCCTGATAGGGGCTGCTCAATTTGCACCACGCTGCCAATGTCCAAATCGTTGTGTTGCTGCAAGGCTTTGTTTTTGGGCGATTTGCCGCGCAAACGGTAAACGTATAGTGTGCCCACCGCCGATAAAAACGCCGCCACCAGCATACTTGCCACCGCGCTGGCGTTGAACAGCCACGCGGTTAGCCCCGCGCCTGCCAATGCGGCGGATAACACCAGCAAATACACCGTGCCGCTAAATAGCTCCAACATAAAAACGGCAACGGCGGCAATCAGCCAATAAGTCCAAAGAGCCATGATTTTTTCCTTTTTTGATGGGGTTACGATGCGGCATCCTGCGTTTCAGGCTGCCTTAAAGCGTTGGCATTAGGCTTCTACCACTTCCACGCTGTGCGTAATCGGCGCGATTTTGCTCATCATCACACACGCCGAGCAATCGTGCGCCAGCGAATCGGCGATGATTTTGTTCACTTGCGCCGCATCCAAACCGCGCCCAATCACTTGATAATACACATGAATTTTGGTGAACACCTTAGGCGCAGTTGCCGCGCGTTCCGCTTCCACGCTCACAATGCAATCCACAAAGCCCGCTTGCGCTTGCAACGCGCCCGCCACATCCACGCTGGTGCAGCCCGACATCCCCATCAGCATCACTTCCAATGGGCTAGCGCCGCGCTTCCAGCCTTCTGCCGCGCTCGTGCCGTCCATCACAATGCTGTTGCCGTGTTCATTGGCGGAAACAAATGTTTTGTTGCTTAACCATTGCGTTGTAATTTTCATGATTTTTCCTTTTGATTACGATGTAATAAATGATTGAAACAATATGAGCGCGGCGATTACCCGCTCGTGGATAGAAAATAGATGCAGACGGCGTTTTCAGGCTGCCTTTGCGCCCGAACCAATCAAAACAAGTCTTAACACAAGGGGCAGCGCAGACCCCACCAAAAACACCAGCAGCCAAAGCATCAAATTATCCGCCAGATTGCGCAGTAGCCCAAAATAGCCCCACGCATAAAGCCCCACAATCGCGCTGCCAATAATCAACGCCAACAATGGCGCACCGCCACTTAACAAAAAAATCACCAAACCATACGCCAGCGCCCATTGCCATGTGCGCGAAGTTTCCTGAAATGTGTCTTGCAATTTGCCGAAAATCAACAGAATCAATGCATAAAATATCATGTTGCTCGCCTTAATTATTATTGCTTGACTGGTATCGCAGCCAAGTGTAATTTAACACAAATTCACATAGTTAGGCAGCCTGAAAATCTAACTTTACAGTATTTTTCAGGCTGCCTTATATCGCAACGATCCATTATTTCAATAGGAGAAAATTATGTCTCAATCATTTGACGTTGCCGTTATCGGCGCAGGGCCGGGCGGCTACATCGCAGCGATTCGCGCCGCGCAGCTGGGCTTCAAAACCGTGTGCATCGACGCGGGCAAAAACAAAACGGGCGATGCGCCTGCGCTGGGCGGCACTTGCCTGAACGTGGGCTGCATTCCGTCCAAAGCCTTGCTGCAATCGTCCGAGCATTTTCACACCGCGCAGCACGATTTCGCCGAACACGGCATCTCGTTTACAGGCAGCCTGAAAATGGATGCCGCCAAAATGATTGAGCGCAAAGACGCGATTGTGAACAAACTCACAGGCGGGATTAAATTTTTGTTTCAAAAAAACAAAATTGAAAGCATTTTTGGGCGCGCTTCATTTGCGGGCAAGCAAGGCGAGGAATGGCTGCTCAATGTGGACAACGGCGCGCAAATCGCCGCCAAGCACGTTATCATCGCCACAGGCTCTGCGCCGCGCGGTTTGCCCAACCTTGCCCCAATCAGCAATGTGAACGTGTTGGACAACGAGGGCGCGCTGAACCTGACCGAAATCCCGAAAAAACTGGGCATCATCGGCGCGGGCGTGATTGGCTTGGAAATGGGCTCGGTGTGGAAACGCTTGGGCGCGCAAGTGCATATTTTGGAAGCCGCGCCCACCTTTTTGCCCGCCGCCGACCGGCAAATCGCCAAAGAGGCGTTTAAATATTTCACCCAAGAGCAAGGGCTGGCGATTGATTTGGGCGTGAAGATTAACCAAATTACCGAATACAAAGACGGCGTGTCGGTGGAATACGAGGTTTCAGGCAGCCTGAAAACAGGCGAAGCTAAAACAGGCGAAGCAAGTGCAAAAGAAACCAAAACCGCACAGTTTGACAAGCTGATTGTCGCCATCGGGCGCGTGCCCGTTACGCAAGGCTTGGGCGCAGAAAACGTGGGCTTGGCAATCGACGAGCGCGGCTGTATTGCGGTGGACGAGGAATGCCGCACCAATTTGCCGAATGTGTGGGCGATTGGCGATGTGGTGCGCGGCCCGATGTTGGCGCACAAAGCCAGCGAAGAAGGCGTGGCGGTTGCCGAGCGCATCGCAGGGCAAAAACCGCAGGTGGACTTGGGCAATGTGCCGTTTGTGATTTACACCGACCCCGAAATTGCATGGGTGGGCAAAACCGAGGAGCAGCTGCAAGCGGCGGGCATCGCCTACAAAAAAGGCACGGCAGGCTTGGGCGCAAACGGGCGCGCTTTGGGCTTGGGCAAAGCAAAAGGGATGGTGAAAGTGTTGGCAGACGCGCAAACCGACCGCATTTTGGGCGTGCACATGATTGGCGCGATGACCAGCGAACTCATCGCCGAAGCCGTTGCCGCGCTGGAATTTAAAGCCAGCAGCGAAGACATCGCGCGGATTATCCACGCGCATCCTACGCTGTCGGAAGTGTTGCACGAAGCGGCGTTGGCGGTGGATAAGCGGGCGTTGCATGGTTAGCGTGGGGTGAATGGAAGGCAGCCTGAAACGGGGAAAACCGATTTTCAGGCTGCCTCATTTGGATTTTGAACAGGGAACAAATATGACAAAAGAGCCCTTGAAAACAAGAATTAAGAATTGGTTTTCATCCCGAGAAGGCGCGGGGATTGCCCTTATATCAGTCGTTTCCACATCGTACTATTTTATTGCCTCATCCAATTTCCCATTGACGTTTCCTTTTTTTCAGCCCCGTTTTATCCATGCGCAAGAAATCAAAATAAACCAATGGAGACAAACCAAATCTAGCGACGAGATTGCTTTCGTGCACAACAATCTGCCTTACGCCGTACCCTGCTATCGCGCCGAGAAAAAAGAATTGACCGCTTTGTGCGACGCGGTAAGGTTTAACGGAGTGGCAGTCGTGAAAAACATGGTTTTCTTGCAACCTTATTTGGGTGCAACAAAAGTTTTGATTACGCAAGGCACATTGTCGCAACCGCAAAGCGAAACGCCGATTGCCATCCGCCAAGATAGGCAAAACCGCTTTGTGCGCTTTGAACAAATTACGTTTCAATTTTTCCTTGCGCTTGCGCTATGCAGTGTTGCGTATCTAGCCGCGCATATTTACATTGTGGTGCAAGACATACGGCGCGAACGCTTGTGAACGCGCTTGCCCTGCAAAAGGTAGCCTGAAAGCCGTCCCAACAAATTTTCCCCAACCCTAGGAGTTCATCATGAGCAAAACTGTTATCCACACCGACCAAGCTCCCGCCGCCATCGGCGCATACAGCCAAGCCATCCGCACAGGCAACACCGTTTATTTAAGCGGACAAATCCCGCTTGTGCCCGAAACCATGCAGCTGGTGAGCGAAAACTTTGAAGAACAAGTGCACCAAGTGTTCAAAAACTTGCGCGCCGTGTGCGAAGCCGCAGGAGGCAGCCTGAACGACATCGTTAAACTCAACGCCTATCTCACCGATTTAAGCCACTTCGCCACATTCAACGCCGTGATGGAACAATACTTCGCCACGCCCTACCCCGCCCGCGCCGCCGTTGGCGTGGCATCGTTGCCACGCGGCGCATTGGTGGAAGCCGAAGCCGTTTTGGTTTTGCCTTGATGTGATGCCAAAGCCGTAAACAAGTAAACAGGCGGATTTTATTTCCGCCTTTTTTGCACCAACACGCAACGGCATGATGGTTTATTTTGTTTTCAGGCTGCCTCAACGCTTTGCCAAATCCAAAGAGGCAGCCTGAAAATCAAAAGCGGAACGACAACGGCTCGCTGCCAAATGGCGTATTTATTTCGCATTAAATAGGGCATGACCGGTTAACGGAATATTGGCAAGCCACCGACACACCATCGATTGCCCATTAAACAAACGTTTCAGGCTGCCCACGATTTTTTCCAAGACCCAACCCCAAAGGCAGCCTGAAAACCAATCTACTCAACAAAAACCGTTTAGCCCAATACCAACCGACTTGGCTTTTTCAGGCTGCCTCTATCCCCCAGCCACAAAAAAACACCGCTATGCCTGTACACATAACGGTGTTTCTTAACATCACCAACAGCGACTAGCCTCCCAATTCATCCAGCAGCTGTTGCGCTTGCGTTTGAATTTCGCCATGGGATTCGGTAACCAATTCGCGCAAGGTTTCGCGCGCTGCCACGGCATCATCAATTTCCAGATACATTTTAGCCAATTCCAATTTCGCTTCCAAAGGCTCGGTCAAGCCCACCGCCTCGGAAACAAAACCCGCATCGTTATGCGCCGTTTCAGGCAATTCTTCAATATCCCAAGAAGCCAAATCGTCCACAGCGTGTTCAACCGCAGGCGCAGCAGGCTCGTCAAATGACAAGTCGTCAAACGAAGGCGCGGACACGGCAGGCTGCTCAAACGACAAATCATCAAATGCAGGCGCAGCAACCGCAGGCTCTTCCAAAGACAAATCGGCAAATGACTGCCCGGCAGGTTCAAACGCGGGCGTTTCAGCAGCAAAATCGACCTCAGCGGGCTCTGCCACAGCAAAATCCAAGCCGTCGTCCAATGCCGCATGAGCCGCAGGCTCGGCAGGCGTTTCAACCGCAAAATCGTCTAATGCGAAATCCATCGCATGGTCAACCGCCGGCGCTTCAACGGCAGGCGCTTCAACGGCAGGCGCTTCAACGCTGAAATCATCCAACGCCACTTCGGGCGCGGTAAAGTCCATTGCAGGCTCGGCAATCGCAGGCGCATCCAAATCGGCGGCAAATTCAGGCACTTCGGGCGCATCCAACACAGGCGCAACTTCTTCAACCGCAGGCGTATCCAGCGAGAAATCATCAAACGAAACTTCAGGCGCGGCAACATGGGAAGCGGCTGCGGCAACGGCTGCGGTTGCTGCGGCAGGCGCAACGATATCGCTTGCATCAAAATCCAAGAAGTCATCGCTTGCAGCGGTTTCTGCCGGCGTATCGACAATATCGGGCAACGCGTTGTTAAATGCGTCCAAATCAAACGTTGTTTCTTCGGCAGGCGCAGGA
Organism: Kingella bonacorsii; assembly: GCF_016623605.1. Lineage (NCBI taxonomy): Bacteria > Pseudomonadati > Pseudomonadota > Betaproteobacteria > Neisseriales > Neisseriaceae > Kingella > Kingella bonacorsii. The sequence goes on from NZ_JAEHNZ010000003.1 coordinate 263,730, forward strand.
ATAATATCGTCCGCTTGAATCGAATCATCAAACGATAAGAAATCATTGGCTGCGCTCACAGCGGTTTCAGGCTGCCCAATCGGCGTGTCATCGATAATGAAATCATCGGCGGCAACCGCGTTATGGCTGCCAAGCGAACGCGCAGGCTCTGCAACGTCCGATTCCACTGAAACGATGTCATCCACTTGCCAATCATCCGCGTCAAACGATGTGGCATTTTCTGCCACCAACAACGGATTGGCATGGGCATGCGGTTCTTCTTCAACCGATAGCGCCCATTCATCAGAGCTGTCATCAAACTGCTCGGGTTCAAAGTCATCCAAATCAAATGTTTGGCTGGAAGCGGCAGGTGCAACATCGGTATCGACAGGCGGCAAATCAAAGAAATCATCGCTGCTGTCGTCTGCTTTTGCGACGCCGGTATCCCGCATCCAATCGTCCGTCTCGGGGCTGGCCGTGCCATCAAATTGAATGTCGCTGCCATCAAATTCTTCGTCGCCGGCTGCGTTGTCGTCATCAAATGAATCGGCACGCGATTTTTTGCGGCGACCCAACAAATAAGCCGCGCCTCCGCCCAATACCGCCACACCGGCCAAGCTTCCGCCAATCAATGTCCAATCTAAGCCTTCGTCTGCGGCCGGTTCTTCCGCAGGCGGTGTGGGTTGCGGCTCGGCAACGGGTTCGGTTTTTTCTTCTGCAACAGATGCGGCTGCAACGGATGCCGTTTCAGCAGGAGCCGTTTTGCTTTCGGAAGCCGCAACGGTGTTTTCAGGCTGCATCTGTTCAGCTTGCGATGCTTCCGGTTGAACGGGTTTGGTTTCTTCAACCGCAGGTTTGGATGCCTCGGGTTGCGCGGGCGCTACGGGTTTCGCTTTTTCTCCCACCGCTTTTTCTGCAACAGACGGTTCTTCAGCCGCTTGGTCTTTTGCCTTGGGTTTAATAGGCTCAACAGGTTTAACCGGCTCAACTTTTACAGGAGGCGGCGTAACGACTTTACTGGGTGTTTCCTTAGGCGTTTCTGCCACATCGGGTGTGGTATTTTCTGTTACTGCGGGCGCAACAATCGCTGCACCGCGCGAAATGCGGGGCGATTGATGTTTGCGTTGTGCCGATTTGGCGTAAGCATGGAACTGCGATGCGGTGGGGATGTACAACGTTACATTGCGATACATTCTACCATTGCGGAATGCGCGGGGATTGGCTGCCATCAAAGCACGCATGGCGCGTTGCACGCTCATGCCATGTGGGCGATAACGTGCGGCGATAGAAGCCAAACTTTCGCCCGCTTGCACACGGTGGTAGCGCGGGCTGGTTGCGTATGTTTTTTCTGTGCGCGGGGTTGCTTCACGCGTTTCTTGTTGGATTTCAACATCATCGTTTGCAACGGCATGATGTTGCTGCTGCGGTTTCAGCTCAACCGCTTTACGCGTGTCGCGATTAGAACGCGCCTGCGACGGATTAGGGCGATAGTGCGAAGGATTTATCATGGCGGTATATTGGCGAGTTTGATTGCCCGCGCGGACAGTGAAAGTCAAAATGGGGTCGTTTACAACGGAATTGGAGCGAAGACGAATAATAGCATTGCCATCGCCATGAGGGGCAACGGTGCCGCTGATGCCGTTGCCCGATACGCTTGCGCCGTTTTGCAATACCGCTTGGGCTTCCTGCCCTGTTACCACGATGCTGCCTGAAAAAGGTTCGCCCAGATTAGATTGCACGTTCACGCCGCCAATGCCTGCCACTGCGCTAAACGATGTGATTAGCGACAGCGATGCTGCAATCATTTTTGTATTCGTTTTCAAAATTCATCTCCCTATCCGTGCGAACGCCCGCAAGCGGATTGATACAAAGCTTAACAATTCTTAAAGCATTATGATAGCCGTTTATTCTCGTTTCTGCCAAGCAGAACCGCATTAAACCGCCCGGAATATAGCCTACTTACCACAACTTAACGCAACGGCGCGTTCCCGCCCCCTTTTAGGCAGCCTGAAAACATATTATGATGCGCTTTTCTTACTCTTTTTAACGAAAGCGAAAACATGAAAGTTTTACTATTGGGCGCACCGGGCGCGGGCAAAGGCACGCAAGCGCAATTTATCACGCGCGAATTTGGCATTCCGCAAATTTCCACGGGCGACATGCTGCGCGCGGCGATTAAAGCGGGCACGCCTTTGGGCTTGGAAGCGAAAAAAATCATGGACGCGGGCGGCTTGGTGCGCGACGACATCATCATCGGCATGGTGAAAGAGCGCATTGCGCAGCCCGATTGCGCCAACGGCTTTTTGTTTGACGGCTTTCCACGCACATTGGCGCAAGCCGAAGCAATGGTGGCGGCAGGCGTGGATTTGGACGCAGTGGTGGAAATCGACGTGCCCGATGCAGCGATTGTGGAGCGCATGAGCGGACGGCGCGTGCATTTGCCGTCAGGGCGCACTTATCATGTGAAATACAATCCGCCCAAAGTGTCCGGCAAGGATGACGAAACAGGCGAAGACTTGGTACAACGTGATGACGACAAAGAAGAAACGGTGAAAAAACGCCTTGCGGTGTATCACGAGCAAACCGAGGTTTTGGTGGATTTTTACAGCAAATTAACGGGCGAACACGCGCCGCGTTATATCAAGGTGGACGGCACGCAACCTGTTGAAACCGTAAAAGAAAATGTGATTACGGCGTTGCAGCGCTAATTCAGCCATCATGAGGCAGCCTGAAAACACGTTTACCCGTTTCAGGCTGCCTTAAACCATAGAAAGGATAGAAAGGACGCAAACGATGAAAAAACTTCTGTTTGCCGCGCTGTTGTGCGGCGGTTTTCAGGCTGCCTTGGCGGATGGCTCGGACTATTTGGACCAACGCCAACAAATTTTTATGCAAAACCTGCCCGAATACAACAAAGAATTCAACGAGATGGATGTGCCGCTGCCTGCCGTGCCCAATCCGAACGAGGGCGATTGGTTTGAGCTGTATATTGACAATCTATATAAAGGCAGCCCGCGCATTTTGTTGAGCAGCATCACGCAAGCGCCCGACGGCAGCGTGCGCTATGTGTTCAATAACCGCTCCGAAGCTGGTTACGACAACATTACCGCCGAGGGGATGCTGTGCGTTACGGGAACGAAGCTGCTGGATTCGGAAGGCTCCAAGCTGAAAACCTACGGCTATGCCGATTTGGTGAACCATCGCTGGATTGAGCCGCGCAACGCGCAGTGGACCACGCTGGGCGGCAAACGCAATGCGACCGACCGCGTGCGCCGCGTGTTGTACGATGCGTTTTGCTTGGATACCAGAGCGCGCAGCAGCGACGAAACACTGCGTGCGCGGATTCGCACCCAAGGGAAAACGGAAAAACGCGAATACGGAAAATGATTTTCAGGCTGCCTATTGCATTGGGCAGCCTGAAATTGCATGATGGTTGCCGAACAGCGTTTCAGGCTGCCCCAAGCCGAGTAAACAAAGCAAACCGCTTCATTTCACAGAGGATTTTATTATGATGGTACACATCGCTCCGCCCAACATCGCGCCCTATCGCGCCCACGCGCAGCAATATTTCCCCAGCCTGCTCAACCCGCGCCCCAACAACAGCCACAAAGGCACGTTTGGCACGGTGGGCGTGGTTGGCGGCGGCGATGGCATGGCGGGCGCAGCATTGTTGGCGGGGATTGCGGCGTTGCAAACGGGCTGCGGCAAAGTGTTCATCGGCTTCAACCAAGCCACGCCGCCCAGCGCAGCTTATGCCTATCATCCCGAATTGATGCTGGATTCTGCCGCGCGAACCGTGCAGCGCGACAACATCAGCACATGGGTGGTCGGTTGCGGGCTGGGGCAAAACGAATCCGCCGCGCGCGCTTTGCACGCCGTGTGGAACAGCAACCACCCGCAATTGGTGTTAGACGCGGACGCGCTGCATTTGCTGGTGAACCATCCCAAATTGTTCCCGCCCGCCAAACACCCCGATTTGGTGCTCACGCCGCACCCCGGGGAAGCCGCGCATCTGCTGGACGTGAGCACAAGCCGCGTGCAAAGCAACCGCGCATGGGCGGCGCGCGAAATCGCCAACCGTTATCGCGCGTGGTGCATCCTGAAAGGGTACGAAACCGTGATTTCATCGGCGCGCGGCTTTTTGCATGTAAACAAAACGGGCAACGCAGGCTTAGCGACCGCAGGCAGCGGTGACGTGTTATCGGGCATTGTGGGCAGCCTGTTGGCGCAAGGGATGGCGGCGGAAGAAGCGGTGCCTGCGGCGGTTTGGTTGCACGGCGCGGCATCGGAAATTCTGGCGTATATGCAAGTGGGGCCGATTGGCTTGCTGGCGGGGGAAATCGCGGAAACGGTGCGCTGGCTCAGAAACCGCCTGACGGCGAATATTTGAACGACGTGCCATAGAGGCAGCCTGAAACCAAGTAGCGCGGTTTTCAGGCTGCCTTTTTTTATGGTTGATGCTTAACAGCTGAGGCAGCCTGAAAACGGTCAGACAGAGATGCCCTTTCTGCGGTAAAGCCATTTTCAGGCTGCCTTACTGCCAAAACAAAAAAACCGTATCTCAAAAAGATACGGTTCTCTTCATCAGCAAAACTTAATAAACGTATATCAAGCAGCGAAGGCTTGGTCCACGCGTTCGCGCAATTCCTTGCCGGGTTTGAAATGGGGTACGCGCTTTGCGGGCACTTCCACTCGTTCGCCTGTTTTCGGATTGCGCCCAACGCGCGGCGGGCGGTAGTTCAAATCAAAACTGCCAAATCCACGGATTTCAATACGCTGACCTTTTGCAAGCGAGCGGGTCATGGTGTCCACCAAAACCTTTACGCCGTATTCAATGTCTTTGGCTTGCAGCTCCGTGCCTTCGTTGTTTTCAATAAACAATTCAGCCAAGCGAGCCATTAACTCTGATTTGGTCATTGTGCTTTACCTATTAGCTTTTGTTCAAAGATGCTTTAAGCAAATCGCCCAAGCTGGTTGTGCCTGCGTTTGCTGCGCTGGCGGCGTTGATGGATTTCAACGCATCTTGGTCTTCTTTGCGGTCTTTGGCTTTGATAGACAATTTAATGCTGCGGTTTTTGCGGTCAACCGACAAGATGATGGCTTCTACTTCGTCGCCTTCGTTCAGTTTGGTGGTCAAATCTTCCACGCGGTCAGCAGCAAATTCAGATGCAGGCAAGTAGGCTTCCACTTCGTCTGCCAAGGCAACCACTGCGCCTTTGGCTTCAACGGATTTCACTGTGCCTTTCACCAACGCACCTTTGTCGTTTACAGACAAGAAGTTGTTGAATGGGTCTCCTTCAAGCTGTTTGATGCCCAAAGAAATGCGTTCTTTTTCAACATCAATCGCCAACACAACGGTTTCCACTTCTTCGCCTTTTTTGTATTTGCGAACGGCTTCTTCGCCTGATTCGGTCCAAGACAGGTCAGACAAGTGAACCAAACCGTCGATGTTGCCGGGCAAGCCAACAAACACGCCAAAATCGGTGATGGATTTAACCGCGCCTTTGAGTTTGTCGCCTTTGCTGTAGTTGGCTTCAAATTCTAACCAAGGGTTGGCTTGGCATTGTTTCATGCCCAAGCTGATGCGGCGTTTGTCTTCATCGATGTCCAAAATCATCACTTCCACTTCGTCGCCCAGTTGAACGACTTTGCTTGGGTGTACATTTTTGTTGGTCCAATCCATTTCGGAAACGTGAACCAAACCTTCGATGCCTTGTTCAATTTCTACGAATGCGCCGTAGTCGGTCAAGTTAGATACTTTGCCGAACAAGCGTGAGCCTTGTGGGTAGCGGCGTGCCAAACCTTCCCATGGGTCTTCACCCAGTTGTTTCAAGCCCAAAGACACGCGTTGTTTGTCTTGGTCAAAGCGCAATACTTTGGCTTCCACTTCTTTGCCCACTTCCAACACTTCGCTTGGGTGTTTTACGCGACGCCATGCAAGGTCGGTGATGTGCAGCAAGCCGTCGATGCCGCCCAAATCTACGAATGCGCCGTAGTCGGTGATGTTTTTCACGATGCCTTTTACGATGGTGCCTTCTTGCAGGGTTTCCATCAGGGCTTTGCGCTCTTCGCCCAAAGTGGCTTCCAGCACGGCGCGGCGTGATACGACTACGTTGTTGCGTTTGCGGTCCAATTTGATGACTTTGAACTCAACTTCTTTGCCTTCAAATTGTGAAGTGTCTTTGATGGGGCGCACGTCCAACAAAGAACCGGGCAGGAAGGCGCGGATGCTGTTCACCATAACGGTTAAGCCGCCTTTTACCTTGCCGTTAATCACGCCTGACAGGATTTCGCCGTCTTCCATGGCTTCTTCCAGAGTAATCCAGTCGGCGGCGCGTTTGGCTTTTTCGCGTGAAAGTTTGGTTTCGCCGAAGCCGTTTTCTACGGATTCGATGGTTACGGTTACGAAATCGCCTACTTTAACTTCCAGTTCGCCCAAGGGGTTTTTGAACTCGGCGATGTCAATCAGCGATTCTGATTTCAAGCCTGCGTTTACGATGACGAATTTGTCGGTGATGTCTACCACTTCGGCGGTAATCACTTCGCCATAGTTCATTTCTTGGGTGTTAGAGTATTCTTCCAATAACTGGGCAAAATTTTCCATGTTTGGTTTTGCTTTCTATGCACCGCCAAGGTGTGCGGGGTTGGGTTGGTTGATTTGTTTATGCCCTTGGCTCATAAACAAGGTGATTTCAGGCTGCCTATGCAAGGCTGCGCTGGAAAAGGAAAACGGCGCATTATACGCGATTTTTGGCGTTTGGGTAGGGTAGAGGGCTGTTTTTTGTGTGTTTTTTTGCTGTGCGGTTTGCGGGAACTAGGGGCAGCCTGAAAAGGGATAATGCGAAATGGGGGCAAGGATTTTTGTGAACAGAGGTAAAACACGTTGGCGGTGGATTGAGGCTTGGGCGTTGTCAAACTGCGTTTCAGGCTGCCTTTGGCGTTGGGCGGTTGCGTGTGCGTGAGGCAGCCTGAAAAGGGGGGATGAGCCGCGTGAGTGCTGGCTTCTCTTGCATGGGATTTTTATTTTCAGGCTGCCTTTGGGCTGGCGTGATACCAATCCAATACTTGCTGCACGGTTTCTTCTATGCTGCGATGGGAGGTGTCTAGCAGCTTGGCATCGGGCAGTTGCTGCAAGGGGGCGACGGGGCGGCTGCGGTCGGCTGCGTCTCGGGCTTGGATGTCGGCGAGGATTTGGGCAAATGCTGCGCCATCCAGCGGCACGCCGATTTGTTTGGCGCGGCGTTCGGCGCGGATTTGTGCGCTGGTGGTAAGAAAAATTTTGAGCTGGGCTTCGGGAAACACGGTTGAGCCCATGTCGCGCCCGTCTGCCACCAAGCCTTGCGCGGTTAAAAAATTGCGTTGGCGTTGCAACAGGGCTTGGCGCACAGCGGGCAGTTTGGCGACGGCGGATGCGCCCATGCCGATGCGTTCGCTGCGGATGGCTTGGGTTACGTCTTGCCCGTCTAGCCACACGGTTTGACCGCGAAATTCGGCGGGCAATTCGGCGGCAAGCGCGGCGACAGCGGCTTCGTTTGCCCAATCTATGTTGTGATTTTGCGCGTGCAGCGCGGTAAGGCGGTAGAGCGCGCCTGAGTCTAAATATGCCCAGCCGAGCGCGGCGGCAACGCGGGCGGCGATGGTGCCTTTGCCTGAGGCGGAGGGGCCGTCTAGGGCGATGACTTTTTGCATGGTGGTTTCCTTGTGGTAGGCGATGTTTTTTGAATGTTAGGCAGCCTGAAAACGAGTTCACGAGCTTCTGCGAAGCTAAAACCGTTTACTTCGTTTCAGGCTGCCTTTTAATCCAAAAAATCATCGTGTTCTAAATAGTGCATGATGCTTTCGGCAATTTCTGCCAGCGTGTTTTCGCCGCGATGCGCTTGTAAGTTGGTAACAATATCGTCAAAGGTGGCGGGTTCTAAAAAAACACCAGAATTCGTCGCCCTCTTCCCACGCATCTTCTTCGGCTTGGTTGGTGGTGCAGCGAAATTCGCAAGTGAGCAATGCCTCGGCGGTATCGGCATCCGTGGCGTAGATAAAGCCGTAGTGGAAGTCGTCTAAAATTTCTGGGTAACCATCCACCAATGCTTGCAAACCGTGAAATACTTTCATTGCGTATCCTTTTTGTAAACAGATTTTCAGGCTGCCTCTATGGTTGGGCAGCCTGAAAAGGGTTGTTTAACCTGCGCACTTACAAGCGTGGGTATGGCGGCGCAACGCCATGAAAACGGCTTAATCCATAACGCAAGCCGTTTTCAGGCTGCCTCTGTGTGCTGATGCAGCCTGAAAACGGATAAACCTGCCAAAACGGTTTCAGGCTGCCAATGGGGCGAGCAGTTTGGCAAAGGCTTCTTCAAACTGCTTCAAGCCGTCGTTTTGCAGGCGCGTTGCCAGCGTTTCCACGTCTATGCCCAGCTTTTCGACTTCGGCAAGCTGCGCCAGCGCGGCGGGGATGTTTTCGGGCAGGGTGCGCGCGGCGGTGCCTGTGGCGATAAAGGCTTTGAGCGTGGCATCGGGCACGGTGTTCACCGTGTGTTCGCCAATCAGCGCGTCCACATACAGCGTGGCGGGGTAGTCGGGATTTTTCACGCCGGTGGATGCCCACAGCAGCGATACGCGGTGTGCGCCTTGCGCGGCAAGCAGGGCAAACTCGGGGCGGGCAAAATAATCTTGCCAGTCTTGGTAGGCGGCTTTGGCAAGGGCGATGGCGATTTTGCCACGCAGATGCTCGGGCAGCGTGCCATCTAATGCGTTATCAATGCGCGAGATAAAGAAGCTGGCAACCACTTGAATGTGCGCGAGATTGCCGCCGTTGGCAGCAAGTTGGGTTAAGCCTGCGGTGTAGGCGGCGTAGGCTTTAAGTGTTTGTTTACGCGAAAATAATAGGGTGAGGTTCACGTTGATGCCGTTGGCGACGAGGGTGGTGAGTGCTTCCAAGCCTGCGTCGGTGGCGGGGATTTTTATCATGGCGTTGGGGCGGTTGATGGCTGCCCACAGGCGTTGCGCTTCGGCGATGGTGCGCTCGGCATCGTGCGACAGCTCGGGGGAAACTTCTAGGCTCACAAAGCCTGTTTTGCCGCCCGTGCTGTCGTATTCGGCGCGGCACACGTCGCAAGCGGCTTGCACGTCGGCGATGGCGAGGGTTTCGTAGATTTCTTTGGCGGTTTTGTTTTGTTGTTTCAGGGCTTCAATTTCGGGAATATAGAGCGCGTCGCCGGAAAAGGCTTTTTGGAAGATGGCGGGGTTGGAGGTTACGCCGCATACGCCGTCGGCAAGAAACCGGGCGAGTTCGCCGCTTTGCACCAGGCTGCGCGAGAGGTTATCCAGCCAGATTTGTTGCCCGAGTTGTTTGACTTGTTTGATGGTGGTCATGCTGTTTTCCTTTGCTGTGGCGTGAAAAGGGGCAATCGTAAAGGTTTTTTTACAATTTGGGTAGGGGCGGTTGGCTGGGGGATGATTTTGGCTACGCTGAACTGCGTTTCAGGCTGCCTTATGGCGGGTGCATAGGCAGCCTGAAAACGGTAAAGCACAAACAAAAAAGCGTTTCACCATCATGGCAAAACGCTTTTATGCTGTAAGGTTTAACGAACGCCTGCGGCTTTCACATCGGCGATGTAGCCGTGGTCGTTGAGGCGGATGTGGCGGAACAGCCAGCCATCGCACATATCCAGCACTTCTTGCAAGGCGGTGATGTCGCCGTTTTCAAAACGCCCTTGCAGCTCGCCCATTTTTTTAATGAAATTGGCGTGCACTTTTTTGTGCGGCTCGGTCATGCGGTAATGCGCTGCTTCCAGCATTTTTTCTTCTTCGCCAAAGTGGAAAATGGTGTAGTCAATCAAATCTTGCAACTCTTTTTTGGTGGCTTCATAGTCGGCTGATTTGAACGCGTCATCCAGCTTGTTGAAGTGGTCAACCAAGATTTGATGTTGTTCATCTACGTCGGCAAAGCCTGTGTTCAGGTCTTGTGTCCAATATACCAGTGCCATGATTTTGTCCTTTAATATTGTATGGTGAGTTAAACGATTTCCTATCTCCAAAATTATAGGAAAATCACTGTTTTGCGGTGATTTCGTTATTATCATCCAGCCGTTGTATTCATACAATATTATTTTTTAGGCATAGGCTCTAATCTACGCTATATGGTTGTTTTGCTTTTGATTTTTTGCGGGCGAATTTTTGCCAAACTGTTGTGATAAAATCTTGTTTTTAGTCAAATAATTCTCATTTGGAACAGCAGATTGGTGTATAGCAAATGATATTAAGTTTCGCTAACGCTATTTGGTGGTTTTAAATGAATGGATATAAATAGAGGTGGCAATGGTTCATCAGTATCTTTTATGGGCGCGCGATGCGTTGGCGAGCGAGGCGGCGGCGATTGGGGAAGTGTCGGCGGGCTTGGGCGCGGATTTTGTGCGCGCGGCGGAGGCGGTGTTGGCTTGCCGCGGGCGGGTGATTGTAACGGGCATGGGCAAATCGGGGCATATCGGGCGCAAGATGGCGGCAACCTTGGCTTCCACGGGCACGCCTGCGTTTTTCGTGCATCCTGCCGAGGCGGCGCATGGCGATTTAGGCATGATTGTGGATGGCGATGTGGTGCTGGCGTTGTCTAATTCGGGCGAGAGCGATGAGATTTTGGCGATTTTGCCTGCGTTAAAGCGCAAGGACACGGTGTTGATTGGCGTGTCGTCGAACGCGCAATCCAGTTTGGCGCAGTTTGCGGACATTCATATTCGGGCGGCGGTGTCGCATGAGGCTTGCCCGCTCAACCTTGCGCCCACTTCCAGCACCACGGCGGTGTTGGCGCTGGGTGATGCGCTGGCGATTGTGTTGCTCAAAGCACGACGGTTTACTTCGGAGGATTTTGCGTTGAGCCACCCTGCGGGGAGCTTGGGGCGGCGTTTGCTGCTGACGGTGGGGGATTTGATGCACGCGGGCGCCGAGTTGCCTGCGGTGGCGGAGCAAACGTTGCTGAAATCGGCGATTGTTACCATGAGCGAGAAGGGCTTGGGGATGCTGGCGGTGGTGGACGTTTCAGGCTGCCTCAAAGGCGTGCTAACGGATGGGGATTTGCGCCGTTTGTTTGAAGTGCGTGATTCGTTTGCAGGGCTCACGGTGGATGATGTGATGAAGCGCGAGCCGAAGTTTATTGCGCCCGATAAGCTGGCGAGCGAAGCTTTGCGCATGATGCAAGAGAAGCGGATTGGCGGGCTGTTGGTGTGCGATGAAGGGACGCATTTGGTGGGCGCGCTGAATATGCACGATTTGCTTAAAGCGCGCGTGGTTTAAGGGTTTTCAGGCTGCCTATTATGCGCATCAAGGCAGCCTGAAAAACGGAATATGGTTTTTGTGAACAAGATAGGATGAACGATGCAGGCACTGATACTCGGCGCGACGGGCGCAACAGGACAAACACTCACGCAGCAGCTTTTGGCGGATGCGCGTTTTCAATCGGTAACGGTTTTTGCGCGCCGCGAGCTGGCGTTGGCACACGACAAACTCACCACGCATATTGTGGATTTTCGGCAGCCTGAAACGTGGCAAGACAAGGTGCGCGGCGATGTGTTGTTTTCTTGCTTGGGTACAACCATCAAAGCTGCGGGCAGCCAAGAAGCGATGTGGGCGATTGACCACGATTTGCAGCTTGCCTTTGCCCAAGCCGCGCAACGCAACGGCGTGCCGCGTTATGTGTTGGTGTCGGCGCAGATGGCGGATGCCAACGCCCGCGCGTTTTATTCGCGCATGAAAGGCGTGTTGGAACAGGCGGTAACGGCGTTGGGCTTTGCGCACACGGCGATTTTGCGCCCGCCTGTGCTGTTGCGCCCCGATAGCGATCGCGCGGGGGAAATTTGGGCGGCAAAAGCGTTGGCGGTGTTTAATGCGCTGGGCTTGCTGCGCGCGTATCAACCGCTGCGGGTGGAAGATTTGGCAGCGGCGATGATTGCGGCAAGCCTGCGCGATGAACGGCTGCAGATTTGGGAAGCGCGGGAGATTCGGGACGTGTTGTTAGCACAGGCAGCCTGAAACCTTTGCCACCAACGGCAGCCTGAAATCTAAAATGGCACGGCAGCTCGCCGCCAAATGGCTGATTAAACGGAGCATGACTCAAACAGAGCATAACGGGTTTGCCAAGATGTCGGCGAACCGCCGACGCGCCATCGCTTGCAGGTTTTGCACAGGCAGCCTGAAAAACCGTCTCGCCCCGCTCAAACAGCAAACGCAAAAAAACACGGTCATCATCCGATAACCGTGTTTTTGTTTTGCGCCGCACCCGACAAACGCGCCAAACGGCGTTTCAGGCTGCCTAAACGCGCGGCTTCACCACCCGCCGCGGTAACGGCGGTAACGGCGGCGGTAACCGTCGTCATAATCGTCGCGATAACGGCGGTAGCCGTTGCCATAGCGCATATCGATGCGGGTGCGGTCGTTGCCCCAGCCGTAGCGGATATTGAAGCCGTTGTCGGAATCGTAGCGGTAACCGTAATCGCGGTAGCGGCGGCTGTCGCGGCGGTAATCATCATAATCGCGGTAACGGCGGTCGTAGCGATAGTCGTCATCGTATCGCCCGCGCCGTTCGTATGCGCGGTCGCTGCGGTCAATGTCTATTCTGCTGCGGTCAAGCTCAATCCTGGGGCTGTCGTCGCCGTAATACATTAATTCTGCGCTGGCGGCGGTGGCAAGCGTGCCCAGTAGCAAGGCGAATAGGATTCTTTTCATCGTGCGTCCTCTCGGAAAAATGGGGGTGCTTTGAATAACCACGGCGGGCATTGCGGCGAACTGCGTCTTTATCGCAAAACCTGCGTTTGCAATCATCGTGTGCTTGTAAACGCAGGTTTTAACAGCAAAAGGGGGCAAACAACACCCGCCAAAGTTATCCAAAAGCGGCTTTATTTTAGCGCAAGCCGTTTTCAGGCTGCCTGAAAATTACATTTCATTACGCGAGATAACGTTCAGCCTTGCGCCATAAACCGCTTGATTGCGCCCATTTGCCGCTACATTTCGCCCTGTTGCAGCCGCGTGAGCAGCACATCGCAGCAGGCGGTAAGAATATCGCGCGTTTCGTTGAAATTGCCTGTGTACCACGGGTCGGGAACGTGGTCGTAGCCGCTGCCTTTGGGCAACAGGTCGGTGATTTTGAAGATTTTTTCAGGCTGCCTGCCGAAGAATTTTTCGGCATCGCGCAAATTGCTGTCGTCCATCACGATTAAGTAATCGTAGTCGTTCAAATCGCTTTTTTTGATTTTGCGGCTGACAAAATCTTGCGAGGCGATGCCCAGTCCGTCCAACACGTCGGCTGTGCCGCAGTGCATCCCTTCGCCGTCGTGCCAGCCTGATGTGCCTGCGCTGGCGGTGTGCACGGGGATGCCGCGCTCGGCCGCCATGCTGCGGAAAAGGTATTCTGCCATCGGCGAGCGGCAGATGTTGCCCAAACAGATAAAGAGGATTTTTTTCATCACGCGGTTTCCTAAATGCAAAATAGTTGGCATAAATTGTAAATGTATTTAAGGCAGCCTGAAAAACCTTTTTGCGCTACAATCGTGGCTTTCTTGCTCAACTTCATAAGGATAAAGCCATGTCTTTGCAACAGATTATTGAAACCGCTTTTGAAAACCGCGCCGAAATCACGCCTGCCAATGTGCAGCCCGAGGTGAAAGAGGCGGTGCTGGAAACCATGCGCCAGCTAGACAACGGCTCGCTGCGCGTGGCAGAACGCCGCGGCGTGGGCGATTGGTTGGTGAACGAATGGGCGAAAAAGGCGGTGTTGCTGTCGTTTCGCATTCAAGACAACGAATTGGCGGATGATGGCGTGAACCGTTATTTTGACAAAGTGCCGACCAAGTTTGCCAACTGGTCGCAGGCGGATTTTCAGGCTGCCGGTTTTCGCGCCGTGCCTGGGGCGATTGCGCGCCGCGGCAGCTTTGTGGCGAAAAATGCGGTGTTGATGCCGTCTTATGTGAATATTGGCGCGTATGTGGACGAAGGCACGATGGTGGACACTTGGGTTACGGTGGGCTCGTGCGCGCAAATCGGCAAAAACGTGCATTTGAGCGGCGGCGTGGGCATTGGCGGCGTGTTGGAGCCGTTGCAAGCTGCGCCCACGATTATTGAGGACAACTGCTTTATCGGCGCGCGCAGCGAGATTGTGGAAGGCGTGGTGGTGGAAGAAGGCAGCGTGATTTCCATGGGCGTGTTCATCGGGCAATCCACCAAAATTTACGACCGCGAAACGGGCGAAATTCATTATGGGCGCGTGCCTGCTGGCTCGGTGGTGGTTTCAGGCAGCCTGCCCAGCAAAGATGGCTCGCATAGCTTGTATTGCGCGGTGATTGTGAAAAAAGTGGACGCGAAAACGCGGGCGAAAACCAGCGTGAATGAGTTGTTGCGCGGGGTTTGATTGCTGCGTTGAATAATATAAAAACCTTGTTCTTTTTGGGAACAAGGTTTTTGTTTGTGGGAGCGGCGTTTCAGGCTGCCTGATTATCAAAAATAAGACCAATTCAACTGGCGTGTATCAAACTCAAATTGTTCTCTGCCATGATTAACAAATTCAAATTCTACACGCAACAATTTACTGTGTTTAAGTTGCGTAGCAAAACGAGAAACGGTGGTCTTTTCATCTGCAAGAAACAACGTATCGCCCAATGTTGCTTCGCCTTCCACTACAGACAAATTTTCTATTATCCCATTATCAAACTGCACGTTGATTGTGCAGCTATCCATGATTGAACAATGAAATACGCCGCCGTCCACCGTAAAGAAAACATCATTACCGTATTTGTCCCCTGAACGCAAATTCAATGCTACACGTGCCCTACCAATTGAGCCTACATCCGCTTTGGTGTCTGATATTAACATCGCAAAATGGCTGACTGTCCCGCGCATTTTGTCTTGGCTTTCTGAATATTTCCATTTGCTTTCAGGCTGCTTTGGTGCTATTGATTGGGTTTGCTTAGTGGGTGTATTACTGGTTGATTGATTCGTTGCCTGTTGAGATGATTTTTTTGTTCTACTGCTACATTCGCCTAATAACACAATCAAAATCATCAGTAAAAACACTACACCGCACGCTTTAATGATGCTATTTATCCAACGAGAAGCCGTGTTCATTTAATTCGCCTTTGGACGTGTAAACAACACCAACAACCCCAGTACCACATCACCCACTAGCCAAATTCCCCCAATCATTATCATGCCAATGCCCGTTCCGATTGCCGCACCAGCTTGCTGCGCATCAGAATTCGCGCTGCTAATCGCTTCACTGCCTGCGCCTATTCCGCCAATCATCCACCACAACATCAATAAATTAAATAAAATAAACGTCCATTTAATCAGTTTTCCCATAAACGAACGTTTTGCTTTGCGAAGTTGTGAACCACAAGACGGACATTTAAACGCTTGATCACTTACTTGATGGTCGCACTCTGGGCAGTTAATTAATGCCATATCAAATCCCTTTAACTAAATTAACGAAAGCTTGATAATATAGGCGCAACCTTTACCAATCCACATCAAAAAACGGTGGATAACTCATCATTTTTTGGGCTGGACAAGCCCTTGTTTTATGGAATTAGGCTAATGAATATTAACGATAAAATCCGAACATTGCGCGAATTTAATCATTGGTCGCAAGAAGAAATGGCAGAGAAAATGCAAATGTCCACCAATACTTATGCGCGGTTTGAGCGTGGCGAAACACGCTTGGATTTAAGCAAGTTGCAACGCATCGCCGCTATTTTCCAGCTTGATGTGGTGGATTTGATTGCGAACGAAAAACAAAACCTGTTTTTCCAGATTGGCGATGAAAACCAGCAACATAATACGAACTACAATAACTCATCTGCCGATATATTGAATGCCGAAATTGAAAAACTGAAACTAGTTATCCAACACAAAGACGAACTGTTAGCCCAAAAAGAAAGCGAACTAGCAACGTTTAAAATGATGTTGGAACTGTTGCAGCAAAAAATGAACGATTGAACACCAGTTTTCAGGCTGCCTTGATTTGCTAAGGCAGCCTGAAAATCATTTTAATAAAGCTCAACCATGACTCGCTACGCTCTCACCCTATCCTACAACGGCAGCGCCTTTTTCGGCTTCCAAAAGCAAGCCGCTGGCATCCCCACCATCCAAACCGCGCTGGAACACGCGCTCACACAAATTGCGGGCGAACCCATTGCCATCACCGCCGCAGGGCGCACCGACACAGGCGTGCACGCCACGGCGCAGGTTGTCCATTTTGACAGTCACGTCACGCGCCCGCTCACGGCTTGGGTGCGCGGCGTGAACGCGCATTTGCCCGATGGCATCGCGGTGTTGCATGCCCAAGCGGTTGCGCCCGATTTTCACGCGCGCTTTGATGCGTGCGGGCGGCGTTATCGCTATTTGTTGCAATCGGCATCCGTGCGCTCGCCGTTGCTGGTGGGGCGGGCGGGCTGGACGCACTATCCGCTTGATGTTGCCGCCATGCGTGAAGCGGCTGCGCTGCTGTTGGGTGAACACGATTTTTCCAGCTTTCGCGCCGCCGAATGCCAAGCCAAATCGCCGGTGAAAACGGTGTATGCGCTGGCGTTTTCAGGCTGCCCCAGTCTGATTAAAATCGATTTTCACGCCAATGCGTTTTTGCATCACATGGTGCGCAATATTGTGGGCGCGTTGGTGTATGTGGGCTGCGGGCGGCTGGCGGTGGGCGAGTTTGCCGAGATGTTTGCCGCGCAAAGCCGCTTAACCGCGCCGCCCACCTTTATGGCGGATGGCTTGTATTTCACGGGCGTGGATTACCCTGAGAAATGGGGGATTAGGCAGCCTGAAATGCCTGAATGGTTGTGAAGTGGTTTTATCTATGCAAAATGGGTTTTCAGGCTGCCTTATCGCCATCCCGATAACCCCGCCCCGCAAATCGGTTTACAATCGCCCTTTCCCCTTTCAGGCAGCCTGAAAACATGAACTGGACATTCAACCCCGTTAGCATCTTGCTGATTGTTTTTATCGCGCTGGGCTATTACAGCAAAAACGGCGCAATTTGGATTTCTGCCAGCGTGTTGCTGGTGGTGCAACAAACCGTGCTGATGCGCTATTTGCCGCAAGCCGACCGCCCGTTGATTAGCTTGGGCATTTTGATTTTAACTATCGGCATTCTCTCGCCGCTGGTATCGGGCAAGGTGCAACTGCCGCCTGTGGCGCAATTGTTTGACCTTAAACTGCTTGTTGCCGTGTTCACAGGCATTTTTGTCGCATGGCTGGCGGGGCGCGGCATCGGCGTGATGCAGTCGCAGCCCAATCTCATCATCGGCTTGCTGGTGGGCACAGTTATCGGCGTAACCTTTTTCAACGGCGTGCCCGTTGGGCCTTTGATTGCGGGCGGCTTGCTGTCGTTGATTTTTTTCCATAAAACTTAGGGCTTGCAAGCCAAACCATTTTCAGGCTGCCTTAGCCGCCGCGCATTAAGGCAGCCTGAAAACGCGTTCGCCAACTTCTGCCAAGCCCCCAACTCACATCTCACCCATCATGCAACTCACCCCCCTATTCCAACCCACTCCGCTCACATCGCTTCCACCGCTCTCGCTCTACATCCACATCCCGTGGTGCATCCAAAAATGCCCCTATTGCGATTTCAATTCCCACAAAATCAAAACCACGCTAGACGAGCGCAGTTACATCCAAGCCCTGATTACCGACCTAGAAACCGAGCTGCCGCACATCTGGGGGCGACCGATTGAAACCATCTTCATCGGCGGCGGCACGCCCAGCGTGTTCAGCGCAGAAGCGATTGACGATTTGCTATCGGGCATCCGTGCTCGCGTGAAAATCCAGCCCGAAGCCGAAATCACACTAGAAGCCAACCCCAGCACCTTTGAGCGCGAAAAATTCCATGGCTTCAAAGAAGCAGGCATCAACCGCCTATCCATCGGTGTGCAAAGTTTCAACGATGCCCACCTTGCCGCCATCGGGCGCATCCACAACGCCGCCGAAGCGCACGCCGCCATCGCCGCCGCCGTGCAAATTTTTGAGCGGGTAAACATAGACATCATGTATGCCCTGCCCCACCAAACCGCCGATGAAGCCCAAGCCGACGCGCAAGCCGCCATCGCCCACGGCACAAGCCACATCAGCGCATATCATCTCACGTTAGAACCCAACACCCCATTCGGGCATACCCCGCCGCAAGGCATCCCCGACAGCGAAACCGCCCAAGACATAGAAGACACCGTACACGCCGCCCTAGCCACCGCAGGTTATGCCCAATACGAAACCAGCGCCTTTGCCACCGCCCCCAGCCAACGCGCGCGGCACAACCTAAACTACTGGCAATTTGGCGACTACATCGGCATCGGCGCAGGCGCGCACGGCAAAATCAGCTACCACAGCCACATAGAACGCACCAGCCGCAGCCGCCACCCCAGCGAATACCTTGCCGCCATGCAAACGCAGCCTGAAAACGCCATCCGCCGCGCCCCCATTGCCGCGCAAGATTTGGCAGGCGAATTTATGATGAACGCCCTGCGCCTGATAGACGGCGTGCCCAGCGCATTTTTGCCCGAGCGCACAGGCATCAACGCCGCGCAAATCAGCCGCGCCATCCAAACCGCACAACAAAAAGGGCTGCTGGATGGCAACCCGCTGTATTTCCGCCCTACCCCGCTGGGGCAGCGGTTTTTGAATGATTTGATTGAGTTGTTTTTGTGAACAGGGTGGCGGGTTAGGGCAGCCTGAAAACGAGCGAAACGAGTTTCTGCGAAGCTAAAACGTTTTTTAAATGCGGTATTTAGATTTTCAGGCTGCCTATTTCATGCGGGCGACTTTGGTTAAACGATTGGCACAAACGATTGTTGTAAACACAATGGCGCAGATTAAGGCAGCCTGAAACGTCGTTTAGCGCGACACAAATGGAGCGACGACGGCTCGTCGCCAAATCGCGCGTTGAATTAGGCATTGCGCTTTGTTTGCCAAAATGTTGGCGAGCCGCCGACGCTCCATTGGCTGTTGATACGGTAAACAAAGGCAGCCTGAAAACGAGCGCAGCGCGTTTCGGCGAAGCTCAAACGTTTTTTAGCTGCCATTTTAGGTTTTCAGGCTGCCTCTGAGACTTTGCAAAGATTGCAGCGTGTAGCAATGGTTGATACTACACGGGGTGCAGGGGCTTGCCCCTGCTCGTGGTAGGCGGCGAAACGCCTGCTCTGGAAAAAATTAGCCGTGTTTACAAGGCAGCCTGAAACGCCATTCCGCCCAACCCAACCCCATTTACGCCATCCATTCACACCCCAAAGCCCATTTCCATCCCACCCCACTTTTCAGGCTGCCTAAACCCACCCCCCAAAAAAACCCCACCATGACCACCCAACCCAATCACCACCGCCTTCTCCCCTTGCTCCTTGCCACCGCCGTCTTTATGCACATGCTGGACGCCACCGTGCTCAACACCGCGCTGCCCACCATGGCAGCCGACCTGCACGAATCGCCGCTGCAAATGCAATCTGCCGTGGTTTCCTACGCGCTCACGCTTGCCCTGCTGATGCCGTTAAGCGGCTGGTTGAGCGACCGTTTCGGCATCCGCCAAGTGTTTTTTGGCGCGATGCTGGTTTTTGTGCTCGGCTCCGCCCTGTGCGCCGCCGCCGCCAACTTGCCGTTGCTGGTTGCCGCACGCGTGGTGCAAGGCATTGGCGGCGCGATGATGACCCCCGTGCCGCGCTTGGTGATGGTGCGCGCCTACGACAAAACCCAGTTGATTAACATGATGAATTATGTGGTGATGCCCGCGCTCATCGGCCCGATTATTGGCCCGATTGTGGGCGGCTACTTGGTGGAATACGCTTCTTGGCATTGGATTTTTTTGATTAACCTGCCCGTGGGGCTGGCGGCGGCGTATCTCACGCTCAAAATCATGCCCGTTTTCCCGCCCGTTGCCGCGCCGCGCCAGTTTGATTTGGCGGGGTTTCTGCTATTCGGCATGGGCGCGGTGGGGCTGAGCGTGGCGGTGGAAACGCTGCAACGCGCCGATGAAGCATGGCTGGCGGGCAGCCTGATACTGCTGGGCATCGCCTCGCTGGCGGGCTATGTGTGGCACGCCAAGCGTACCGATGCGCCGTTGTACGACAAAAACCTGCTCAAAGTCCGCACCTACCGCTTGGGGCTGCTGGGCAACCTGTCGGGGCGTATAGGCATGAGTTCGCTGCCGTTTATTCTGCCCCTGCTGCTGCAAGTGGGCTTTGGGCACAGCGCCACCGTGTCAGGCTGGGCGTTAGCCCCGATTGCCGCCGCATCTATTTTCGCCAAATCGCTGGTGAAACCGCTGGTTACGCGCTTTGGCTACCGCAAAATGCTGATGAGCAACACTGTCATCATCGGCGCGATGATTATGCTGCTCGCGCTGCCCTCCGCCAGCACGCCGCTTTGGCTGCTTACGCCGCTGCTGCTGCTTTTGGGCGCGTGCAACTCCATCCAGTTTACGGGCATGAACACCATCACGCTGGCGGATGTGCGCCCCTATCAAGCCGCCAGCGGCACCAGCTTGATGTCGGTAAACCAGCAGCTTGCCGTGGGCTTTGGCACGGCGATTAGCGCGGCATTGCTGCATTATTTTTCCACGCTGCCCGCTGTTTCGGGCAACGTGCAAACCGCGTTTCGCTGCACGTTTTTGGCGATTGGCGGCTTTACCTTGTTTTCAGGTTTGATTTTCGCGCGATTGCATCGGCTGGATGGCGAAAATTTGATTGAGCGGTAGGCGGGGATGCAAACCAAGGCAGCCTGAAAACGAGCGAAGCGGGTTTCTCGCCATTTGCTCGTTTTCAGGCTGCCTTTGCCAACAACCATAGGGAACGTCGGCGTTCGTTGCCAACGCGCCATCATCAGTTCCAACCAGCCGCACACGCCCCAAACCATACAACGGCAGCCTGAAACCGCATCCCCCGTTTTCAGGCTGCCTTTTCCCGTTTCATCTGCAACCCAACGCCATACAAAAACACCAGCACGCCCAGCCACACCAAGCCGTAGCCGATCAGCCGCGCCCCGCTCAATTGCTCGCCAAACGCCAGCCCCAGCAGCAGCTGCGCGGTGGGCGACAAATTTTGCAAAATGCCCAGCAGCGACAGCGTAATCCGCTTGGCGGCGGCGGCAAAGGCAAGCAGCGGCAGCGTGGTGGCGGCGCCCGATGCGAACAGCACGGTTTTTTGCAACGGCGTCAGCTCGCCGAACACCAGCGTGTTTTGCATGCCGCACCATGCCAAATAGCCCAGCGCAAACGGCAGCAGCATCAACGTTTCCAGCGTGAGCCCCGCCAGCGGCGGCATGGGCGCGAGCTTGCGCACCGCGCCGTAAAACCCGAACGAAAACGCCAGAAACAGCGAAATCCACGGGATTTGCCCCGCAGGCACCGCCAGCCAAGCGATGCCCGCCAATGCCAGCGCGATGGCGGCGATTTGCCACGCATTAAGCCGCTCTTTAAACAGCACAAAGCCCAGCAGCACGTTAAACAGCGGGTTGATAAAGTAGCCCAAGCTCGCTTCCACCACATGATGGTGCACAATCGCCCAAAGATAAATCAGCCAGTTTGCCGCAATCAGCAGCGACGACAGCGCAAACATCGCCAGAACTTTGGGCTGCCTGAACGCGACAACCAACGCCCTGCCCTGCGAAAACGCCAGCAGCAGCGCCAACGCAAACACGCTGGACCACACAATGCGTTGCGCCAAAATTTGTTCCGCAGGCATGGCGGAATGGTTGAGCGGATACCAAAACAGGGGGAACAAGCCCCAAATGCCGTAGCAAGCCAATGCCAGCCAGATGCCTTTGCGTTGTTCGGATAAGGTGGATAGAGACATAGCCAAATCGCCAAAAAAGCGCAATGGTACGCCTGCGCGGCGATAGCCGTAAAGCGGCAAAATCCGTATAATCCGCGCTTCGCTCTTTAACTGATTTCACTAAATGCGGCAGCCTGAAACCGTTTTCAGGCTGCCTCATCATCTCAATAGGAAACCCCATGGCCCAACAACTCAACCCCGCGCTCAACGTTGCATTCAAAGCCGCCCGCAAGGCAGGCGACATGATGCTGCGCGCCAGCAACAATCTTTCCAGCATCCGCGTCGACAACAAAGCGTTTAACGATTTCGTTTCCGAAGTGGACCGCCAATCCGAAGCCATCATCATCGAAACCTTGCAGGAAGCCTATCCGCACCACCGCATTTTGTCGGAAGAAGCGGGCGTATTGGGCAACGAGCGCGCCGAATTTGAATGGATTATTGACCCGCTGGATGGCACCACCAACTATCTGCACGGGCATCCGCAATACGCCGTCAGCATCGCGCTTTTAGAAAAAGGCGTGTTAAAAGAAGCCCTTGTTTACGCGCCCGAGCGCAACGAACTGTTTACCGCCTCGCGCGGCAACGGCGCATTGCTCAACGACCGCCGTATCCGCGTATCCAGCCGCGTGGAGCTAAGTCAATGCTTGATTGGCACAGGCTTTCCCGTGGTAGAGCAATCCATGCTGGACACCTATCTTGCTATTTTAAAAGCCTTTATTGAAAAAACTGCAGGCGCACGCCGCGAAGGCGCAGCATCGCTGGATTTATGCGCCCTCGCCGCTGGGCGCGTGGACGGCTTTTTTGAGTTCAACTTAAAACCGTGGGACATTGCCGCAGGCGCGTTGATTGTGCAAGAAGCGGGCGGCATCGTTACCGATATGCACGGCGAGCAGACTTGGCTGGAAACGGGCGACATTGTGGCGGCGAACCCCAAAGTGCTGGCGCAGATGCTGCGGATTATTGGCGCGCACGTTTAACGCCTTATCCGCCGCCATCGTGCAAACATGTTTTCAGGCTGCCTTATCTCGCGTAGGGCAGCCTGAAATCCGTTATCGCCAACCATGCAGCAACCTATTTCAGGCTGCCTCATTCTCCGCCGCCACCCCGCGCCCAATCTCCCGCGCCAACGCCACCTCGTTCCACTCGCCCAACTGCGCCCGAAACGCCTCAAACGGCATCAACTGCGAGCCGAAACGCGCCAAATGCGCCGTGTCCTGCTGGCAGTCAATCAGGCGGATGCCGCAGCGCGCCAGAAACGGCACGGCGCAGGCAAAGGCGATTTTGGACGCATCGGCGCGGCGGGCAAACATGGATTCGCCGTAAAACACGCTGCCGATTTGCACGCCGTACAGCCCGCCCGCCAGATGCCACCGCCCCGCCGCGTCGGGCAGCCAGCATTCAAAGCTGTGCGCGTGTCCCAAGCGGTGCAGCGCGGTGTAGGCAGCTTGAAAATCGGGCGTAATCCAAGTGCCGCCCTGCTCGGCGCGGGGGATTTGCGCGCAGGCGGCAATCACTTCGGCAAAGCAGGCGTTCACGCTGACGCGGTAGCTTTTGCGGCGCAGGGTTTTGGCGAGCGAACGCCCGATGTGCAGCCGCTCGGGCAACAGCACGGCGCGGGGATGCTGCGCAAACCAGTAAAACAAGCCGTGCTCGCTGAACCACGGGAAAACGCCCTTACGGTACGCCGCCAACAGCATTTCAGGCGTGAGCGCGTCGCTGACGCAGACCAAGCCGTCGTGCTTGTCGTGCGCGGGGGAATATTCGGGGAAAACGGGGCGGACGGCGGAAATAAAGGGGATGGGGTTGGGCATGGTTGGCGTTGGGGTGGAATAATGGTTTTCAGGCTGCATTTTAACGTTTTCAGGCTGCCTTAGGATGGATAGGCAGCCTGAAAACCTTGGCGAAGCTCCTGCGGCAGCCTGAAAAAGCAAAGCCGTTTGGTGTGGAGCCAAACGGTTTTTTTGAATAGCTTGATTTTCAGGCTGCCTTATCAGTAAAACAAAAGCGCGTAGGGTGGGCAACATTGCCTCTACCATTGTGGCGTTTCAGGCTGCTTTAATCGTTTCAAAGGCAGCCTGAAAATGGCGTGGCAAAGGCGGCTGATTGCCAAGTGGGGATGAATGGCGTGCTGTGGGTTGGCAAGATGTCGGCGAGCCGCCAACGCGCCATTGTAGCGT
This sequence comes from Kingella bonacorsii, assembly GCF_016623605.1. Lineage (NCBI taxonomy): Bacteria > Pseudomonadati > Pseudomonadota > Betaproteobacteria > Neisseriales > Neisseriaceae > Kingella > Kingella bonacorsii. The sequence continues at coordinate 287,674 of NZ_JAEHNZ010000003.1, forward strand.
TTCAGGCTGAAACCGTTGCCAAATCTGCAACCGCTGGAACGTCGGCGGCTCGCCGACATTATTTTGGTAAATCAGTAATACCCTGTTTAATAAGCTATTTGGCGACGAGCCGCCGCCGCTCCATTTTAAATTTCAGGCTGCCTCTATTCACACGATAAGGCAGCCTAAAACGCAATCTATCCAGCAAACAATTGTTTATTAAAACGCCAAGCAGTTTGGTATTTTCAGGCTGCCTTACCAAACCAAAGGCAACCTGAAACCCACAATAGCACACCAGCAAAACCCTATTGCATCCCCCCTTTGGCAACAAGCCACCACCGCGCCATATTTCGCTTTCAGCCTGCCTAACGATCCCCTGAAACTGCTAAAATCCGCGCATTCTCCCCATTCCCCAGCCGCAATCGCCATGCTCCACACCGCCGCCCCGTTCTCCCTCTGGCTGCAACGCCAGCTCGCCAACCAAACGCTCAATCTTGATTTGCTCGCCCAATGGCTGCCGCGCCCGCTCACGCCCGACGATTACGCCCAATTTGCCCACTGGCAACAGCTGCAAGCCGAGGGCAACGAAGCCGAAATCGCCCGCCAACTCCGCGTCCTGCGCCGCCATGTGCTCGCCCACATCATCGCGCGCGACATCAACCGCCAATCCCCCCTCGCCGAAGTAACCCGTACCATCACCCAATTCGCCGACTTCGCCATCAACACCGCGCTGGACTACGCCCACGCCCACTATCAAGCCCTCTACGGCACACCCATCGGGCGGCACACAGGCGCCGAGCAGCATCTCACCGTTATCACCATGGGCAAAGCAGGCGGCTACGAATTAAACGTCTCATCCGACCTTGATCTCATCTTTACCTATCCCGAAAGCGGCGACACCAACGGCAAGCGCGAGCGCAGCAACCAAGAATTCTTCACCAAAGTGGGGCAAAAACTCATCGCCCTGTTGGGCGACATCACCGCCGACGGGCAAGTGTTCCGCGTGGATATGCGCCTGCGCCCCGACGGCGACAGCGGCGCGCTGGTGGCCAGCGAAACCGCGCTGGAGCAATACCTCATCACCCAAGGGCGCGAATGGGAACGCTACGCATGGTGCAAAGCCCGCATCGTAACGCCCCATGCCAACGACATCGCCGCGCTGGTGCGCCCCTTCGTGTTCCGCAAATATTTGGACTACAACGCCTACCACGCCATGCGCGCGCTGCACCGCCAAATCAAGCAAGAAGTGCAAAAACGCGGCATGGAACACAACATCAAGCTCGGCGCGGGCGGCATCCGCGAAATCGAATTCATCGCCCAAATCTTCCAAATGATACGCGGCGGGCAAAACCCCGGCCTGCAATTGAAAGGCACGCAAGAGACGCTGGCGAAACTGGGCGAGCTGGGCATCCTGCCCGAAGACACCGTCGCCCGACTGCTCGCCGCCTACCGCTTCCTGCGCGACGTGGAACACCGCCTGCAATACTGGGACGACCAGCAAACCCAAACCCTGCCCGACGATCCCGAACAGCAAACCCAACTCGCCATCAGCATGGGCTTTGCCGACTACGCCGCCTTTTCAGGCAGCCTGAAAACCCAACGCGATTTTGTAAACCAACAGTTCAACCAAATCCTCAACCCGCCCGAGCAGCCCGACAGCGAAGCGCAACACCCGCTTGCCGAGCTGTGGGACAACGCCGCCCCCAATCGGCAGCCTGAAAACGGGCGCGGCGAATTTCGGCGCAGCCAAAACGAGCTAGCCGCGCTGGGCTACACCGACAGCGCCCGCATCGCCGAACGCCTTGCCCACATCCGCCAAGGCAGCAAATACCGCCAACTCTCCGCCCAAGCCCAGCCGCGCTTTGATGCCATCGTCCCCCGCATGATAGAAGCCGCCGCCCGCCGCCCCAACCCCGATGCCACGCTGCTGCGCCTGCTGGACTTTCTCGACACCGTCAGCCGCCGCTCCGCCTACCTCGCCTTTTTGCAGCAATACCCCGCCGCGCTCAACCAAGTCGCCGAGCTGATGTCGCAAAGCGCGTGGGCAGCCGAATACCTGCGCCAACACCCCATTTTGTTAGACGAACTCCTATCTGCCCAACTGATGCAGCCCTTAGACTGGGCAGCGTTAGAAAACGAACTTTCAGGCAGCTTAAACGCCCAAGACGACACCGAAAGCAAAATGGACACCCTGCGCCGCTTCCAACACGCGCAAACCTTCCGCCTGTTGGTGCAAGACCTCGCCGGACAGTGGACAGTCGAAGCCCTGAGCGACGAACTCTCGCGCCTTGCCGACATCATCCTGCGCCAAACCCTGCACCACGCATGGCACAGCATCCCCAAAATCCACCGCCCCGACCCGCAATTCATCATCATCGGCTACGGCAAGCTCGGCGGCAAAGAACTCGGCTACACCTCCGACCTAGACCTCGTGTATCTGTATGACGACCCCCACCCCGAAGCCGCCAGCCTCTACACCAAACTCGCCCGCCGCCTGACCACATGGTTATCCAGCAGCACAGGCGCAGGCAGCCTTTACGAACTGGACCTGCGCCTGCGCCCCAACGGCGACAGCGGCTTCCTGGTCCACAGCCTCGCCGCCTACACCCAATACCAGCAGCAAAACGCATGGACATGGGAACATCAATCGCTCACCCGTGCCCGCTACATCTGCGGCAGCGCAGAGCTCGGCGCACAATTTGAACAACTGCGCCGCCAAATCATCGCCCAACCGCGCAACATAGGCAGCCTGAAAAGCGACATCCTCGCCATGCGCCAAAAAATCGCCGCCAGCCACCCCGCCGACAACCAAAACGTCAAATACGCACGCGGCGGCGTAGTGGACGTAGAATTTATCGTGCAATACCTCGTGCTGGCCCACAGCCATGAAGCCCCCGAGCTGCTAGAAAACTACGGCAACATCGCCCTGCTGGGCATGGCAGCGCAACGCGGCTTTATCCCCCCCGCCCAAGCCACTGCCGCCCAAAACGCCTACCGCCGCTACCGCCAAATCCAACACAACAAAAAACTGCGCGACCTTGCCCGCGCCGCCGTAAACGAAGCCCTGCTCGCCGATTATCAAGCGGTGAAAACGCTGTGGGCGGCGGTGTTTGGGGAGGCGGTTTAATTTGTTTTCTATGCAGAAGGCAGCCTGAAACCATCCTCCTATTTTCAGGCTGCCTAACGCTTCACAACTGTTTGATGCTGCTGCCCCTCCCATACGTCCAGCCGAACGGAACATCCTTTTTTCGGGAACAAGCGTGCGCTTGTCCGACGACGTGCGCAGCACGGCTAGTCTGCACGCGCCGAAAAAAGGATGCGCAGTGAGGGAAGTTCGCGCAGCGAACCTGCACGTCGGGGTCGCCTTTCTTTGCTTACTTTCTTTGGCGAAGCAAAGAAAGTAAGTCGCCCGCGCCGCGATAAGGCGCAAAGGCAAATGCATCACAAATGTTAGCCGAAGCACAATGAACAGTATATTGGCTTCGCTAAATTGGGTTTTCAGGCTGCCTCAAACCACCGCGCGCCAGCCCCGCCCCAAAACTATGCGATAATCGCCCCCGTCACGCTTTTCAGGCTGCCTCATCAACCACACCCAAGGCAGCCTGAAACCTTTGCAAACCGCAGTACCACCCATAGCGCGGCGGCATCGTTCCAACCCATAAAATCCTATTGAACTGCCATTGGGCAACGAGCCTCCGCCGCCGCTCCATATTCAGATTTCAGGCTGCATCAGCGGTTTGGCAAAAATTTCCGCCTGAAATCACCGCACCACAAGGACACCCCATGCTTATCCATCCCCAATTCAACCCCGTCGCCCTGCAACTGGGCCCGCTCGCCATCCGCTGGTATGCCCTCAGCTACATCGTCGCCTTCGCCCTATTTATCTGGCTGGGGCGGCGGCGCATCAAACAAGGCAACACCGTGTTCACCAAAGAAATGCTGGACGACCTGCTCACCTACGGCGTGCTCGGCGTGATTTTGGGCGGGCGCATCGGCTACATCCTGTTTTACAACCTCGGCGAATACCTTGCCCACCCGCTCAATATGCTCAAAGTGTGGGAAGGCGGCATGTCGTTTCACGGCGGCTTTTTGGGCGTGCTCTTTGCCATGTGGCTGTTTGCCAAGCGACGCGGCTTGCGCTTTTGGCAAGTGATGGATTTTGTTGCCCCGCTGGTGCCGACAGGCTTGGCATCGGGACGCATCGGCAACTTTATCAACGGCGAGCTTTGGGGGCGCGTAACCAGCCCCGACAACTTCTGGGCGATGGGCTTTCCGCAAGCCGCCGAAGCCGACCGCGCCCTTGCCGCGCAAAACCCGCAATACGCCGAATGGCTGCTGCAATACGGCAGCCTGCCGCGCCATCCCTCGCAGCTTTACCAATTTGCGCTGGAAGGCATCGCGCTGTTTGCCATCGTGTGGCTGTTTTCCAAGAAAAAACGCCCCGAAGGGCAAGTGGCGATGGTGTTTTTGGGCGGCTACGGCTTGTTCCGCTTTATCGCCGAATACGCCCGCCAGCCCGATGCCCAACTGGGTTTGCTCACAGGCGGGATGTCTATGGGGCAATGGCTGAGCCTGCCGATGCTGGTGCTCGGCATCATCGGCTTTGTGTATTTTGGCAAACGCAATCGCACGGCTTAACCCGCCTTTTTATCCACCCTTATTCAGAAGAACATTCCATGTCTTATTTCAAAACCACCACCGCTTGCGCCGCCTTGCTATTGCTTACCGCCTGCGCCAGCCATATCCCCAACACACCGCGCAGCAAAGCGCAAATTCAAGCAGGCACGCGCGCGCAAACCTATAAAACGCTGCTCCACGAAAACACCGCGCCCACCGCAGGCGGCGGCTCCATGCGCGTGGTAACGTATGCCGACAAAGAAACCCCCAATGCCAACCCCTACAACGGCAACCAACTCTATCTTATCCGCCCCTCCGACAGCAGCAAAATCGTTGCCCTAAAAACGCTGAAACTGCTCGCCACGCTCACCTCAGGCGGCTCGTATCAAAGCTCGGACAAGGAAGAGCTGGTGGGCACGCCCACGCAAATCCCCATCCAAGCCAGCCAAACGCTGCACAATTTAATCAAAGACGATTTATTCAAAACCTACCGCACGCTGCCCGCCGCCACCGAACAATACGACTTTATGATTGATTGGAAGCGCGTGTATTTGGTTTACGAAAAATACAACAACCAAGGCGACAAAGGGCTGTATCGCTTGGTGCAAAAAATCCGTTTCAGCAAATATTACGAAAGCGAAGACAACGTAGCCCATCCCCGCGCCTTTACCTACCAATGCGAACAGCGCAGCGCAGTGAAGCCGCTGAGTGAATGGCAAGCCAACCATTATCAAGCCGTGCAAACCGCCGCGCAGGCTTACGCACAAGAATGCGCCCAAGCGTTGTTGCACACCATTGCGCAGCAAAAAAACACCCCGCTTTATTAGCCCCCAGAGGCAGCCTGAAAACGAGTGAAGCGAGTTTCAGCGAAGCTAAAACGCCCTACCCCACTTTCAGGCTGCCTTTCGCCCGCGAGACCCACCCCCATGAACACCCTCCTCGTGCGCCTATCCAGCATGGGCGACCTTATCCACACCCTGCCCGCCATCACCGACCTCGCCCGCCACCGCCCCGATGTGCAACTGGACTGGCTGTGCGAAGCCGCCTTTGCCGACATCGCCCGCCTGCACCCGTTTATCCGCCGCGTGCACGAAATGCGCTGGCGATATTGGCGCAAACACCTGTTTCAGGCTGCCACCCGCCAAGACATCCGCCGCCTGCAACGCAGCCTCAAAGCCGCGCAATACGACCGCGTGCTAGACAGCCAAGGGCTCATCAAATCCGCCCTATTCGCCAACTTCGCCACCGCCCCCGTGCACGGGCTAGACAAACACAGCGCACGCGAACCCCTCGCCGCCCTGTTCTACCAACACCGCTACCCTGTTGCCAAAGACCAACCCGCCGTAGAACGCAACCGCCAACTGTTCGCCCAAGCCTTCGGCTACACCCCCCAAGGCACGCCCGATTTCGGCATCGCCATCCCCGCCGAAGCCGCAGGCAGCCTGAAAGATTTACCCCCCCGCTACCACGTCGCCCTGCACGCCACCAGCCGCGACAGCAAACTCTGGGCAAGCGAAAACTGGCACGCCCTGCTCACCCAACTGCACGAAACCGACCACCTGCCCGTGCTGCTGCCGTGGGGCAACGACAGCGAACGCGCCCGCGCCCAAGCCATCGCCGCCCAGCTCCCCTTCGCCCAAGTCTGCCCCCCGCTCACCCTGCTGCAAGCCGCCCGCCTGCTCGCCCATGCCCAAGCCGTCATCGGCGTGGACACAGGCTTGCTGCACCTTGCCAACGCCACCAACCGCCCCACCATCGGCATCTACACCGACAGCAACCCCGCCAAAACAGGCGTGCAAGAAAGCCCGTGGGCAGTAAACCTCGGCGGCATCGGGCAGCCGCCTAGTGTGAACGAAGTATTCAACGCCTTGCAACGCTGCTTGCAGAATAAAGAGGCAGCCTGAAAATCATTGCTAGCCGTAGGGTGGGCAACTCGTTGCCCACCACGTTTGCTAAAACAGCGTTTTCCCATTTTCAGGCTGCCTCTCCTTGTCCCAAAGGCAGCCTGAAATATTTTGTCGGATACGCAAAAAAGAAAACACATCATGCCCAATCAAACCAGCAAAACGGAAACGGTTTTATTCTTTTGCCAAGCAGTTGCAAGAAATCATGAAAAATGGGATGTTTTAATGATTTCAGGCAGAGTGAATTAAAAATAGCAGCAAAAAGCAGCCTGAAAAACGCCAAACCGCATTTTCAGGCTGCCTTAAAAAATAAAAACAGACTAACGGCGCACGCCGCTAAGTACCGCCATAATCAGCACCGCACCAAATACCGAAGCCACAAAGCCCGCAGGCTCGCCGATGGTGTACCAGCCCAGCTGCTGCCCCAGAAAACCCGCCACCACCGAGCCGAGTATCCCCAACCCCGAAGTCAGCCAAAAGCCCATTTTATTGTTGCCTGGCAAAATGGCACGCGCCACCAAACCGACAAAAAAACCGATAATAATCATACCAATAAAACTCATTTTATGCTCCTGTGCGGTGTGTAGAAACGCACACTATAAAGCAAAGCACCCCCCAGCGCAAAGGCAGCCTGAAAATCCGTCCGCATTGCAGATGCCCCCAAACCATGAAACTCCACCTCCTCTCCGACACCCCGCACCCCGAAGCCGATTTAATCGTCCACGCGGGCGACTTCGGCAACGGGCGCAGCGGCGCACAAGCCTTTCAGGCTGCCTGCCGCCGCGCGAACGGCGCATTGAACCCGCCGACTACATCGTCCGCTACGAAGCACAACTGCGTTTTATTGAACGCTTCCGCCACCAGCTGCGCACCATTGTGCTCACCCACTTCCCGCCGCATCCCGCCTGCATCGCCCCGCAGTATGCCGACTCGCCGCTCAACCCCTATTTCATCAACGATATAGACCTGAACGGCTTTGCCTACTGGCTTGCAGGGCACACCCACCAAGCCTTTGACGACGAACAAGACGGCTGCCGCATCATCATCAACCCGCTGGGCTACCCGAACGAAATCGGACAAAACGGCTACCGCAACGGCTTGCTGCTGGAACTGCCCGATTAGTCAAAGGCAGCCTGAAAATGGATTTTCCCGTTTTCAGGCTGCCTTTAAGCGTTTTTGTTATAGTCGCTCCAATTAAGTCTTATACAAGGCGGCGAGCCGCAGATAGTACAAGTAGTACAGCAAGGCGAGCCAACGCTGTATAAGGCTTAATTGGAACGACTATAGATTTCAGGCTGCCTCAGGGGTTTTGCAAATGTTTCAGCCTGAAAACCCTTTTTCCATCCCCGTAAGGAGCAACCCATGCAGCAAACCCTCCGCTACACCGACCCCAAATCCGACAAATTCTGGCGCATCGAAACCCTCGCCAACCAATTCGTCGTGAACTACGGCAAATACGGCACCAACGGGCGTTACGAAATCAAAGAATTCGACAATCCCGCCGAATGCGAAAAACAAGCCGCCAAACTCGCCGCCGCCAAGCAGAAAAAAGGCTACGCCACCGCCGCGCTGCCCGCCGACCACCTCTATTTTGACGACGAAGAATACGGGCTCAACCCGCTCACCAGCCACCCCACCTTCCGCCAATACTTTACCAACGAAGCCGTCTATTACAGCGAAAGCGACGAAGAAACCGCCTTCGGCAGCGACGACGGCGCAGACACCCTTTGCAGCCTGCAAGAAACCTTCCGCAAAGCCCGCCCCGTGCTGCAAGACTTTATCCGCCATGTGATTGAAGGCGAATGGGGCTTCCCCTGCCTGCCGCCCGTTGCAGGTCAAAGCGATGCCGACTTAAAAGCCCAAGCCGAGCAAGAAACCGACGGCTTGCAAGGCGCGCACTACCTGCTCGCTCACGACCGCGCCACCCTCGCCACCATACTCGGCGCCGTCAAAATCAGCGGGCGCGTGGACAGCCCTGCCGACATCGCCGCCGCCCTTGCCGCCGCAAACCGCATCGACCGCCTCGCGCAACTGCTGTGGGACGCGCCGCCCTCCGAAACCCTCGCGCAAATCCGCCAAGACTTAACCCGCTTTGCCGATGAAACCTTTGCGGGGTAAAGCGCAAAAGGCCGTCTGAAAAGCGTAGCGGCGTTGCGAAGCTAAACCCGTTTTCCCGTTTTGGCTGCGCAGAAGCCCGCGAACTCGTTTTCAGGCTGCCTCAAACCGCGCAACAGCCATATCAGCGTTTAAATCCAAAGCAAAGGCAGCCTGAAAAACAAAATCCCGCTTTCAGGCTGCCTAATGCTTCACGGCTGGTTGATACTGCTGCCCTCTCCCCATCGTGCAGATGGCGAATGCAGGTTCTTATCTTTGGCGAAGCAAAGAAAGTAAGCCGCCCGCCGCGATAAAGCGAAAGGGCAATCCCATCACCCATATCAAACGAAGTACAGCCAACGTTGTTTGAGGATTTTGCAAAGGCAGCCTGAAAACCGTTATTGCTTTTCAGGCTGCCTTGTATATTCAAAGCTCCACAAGGGGCATCATATCTAACAGTATCTTAGGCAACAAGCCATCATTTGCCGCAAGGCTGATAGCCCCTTACTTAAAAGAGTTAAGGGGCTTTTCTCATGAACATCGATCTATCCGTCCAAATCAAACGCAATGCCGAAAGCCAAAACTACCAGCTAAACATGCTAGTTATTAACGCAACAAACACAGGCGCAATAGAAACCAGCATTTGTCAAACCCTAGCCGAAGTTTGCGAAAGAGTAGCCCAGTTTGAAGCCAAGCATCTAAACATTTTTGAGCACGCGATTGATTACGAAAAAACCGACTGGCGACAACTCGCCCGTCAAAACCAACAAGCCGCAAAGAGAGAAGCAAGAAGATAGCGCAACGAAGAAAAGGGCGAATACGAGCATCTGGCTTTGGATTTTGCGAGGGTTTAGGCAATGAGAAAAATCATGCAAAGGCAGCCTGAAAAATGGCAGGGGCGGTATCTGTTGAAATGTACCCACGCGTTTAATTCGGTTTCGGAAATCCGTTACCTGATGTACTGCGACATCATCAAGCAAATGCCCGATGGCAGGTTGAAAATCAAGGTGTATGGAGAGCGGCACCGCTCGGCGGACGGCGAGAAAATTCGCTATGTGAATGCGGGGAAGGTTGTAGCCGCCAAAGCATACGGCGTGGAAAAATTAAGAAAACAGGGGTAAGCAAATGAACATCTGCGAAATTACTCAAAACCAACAAGGCACATTTGATTTATACATCAACGGTCAATTCATCCGCAGCTACACCCGCAAAGCCGATGCCAAACGCGGTTTTTCACGCCTAAAAAAGCAAGCGGCGAGCGGTTGCGACGACGTGGCGGCAAGCAGCCGTCAGGCGATTGCAGACACGGGGGCGCAAAGCGCCCCCGCTAGTAACACGGGGGGACAAAACGGCGCATCTTGTGAAACGGCGGACAAAAGCAGCAAAGCCCAAAAACCCACCCTACACGCCCACAGCACCAAAACCAGCCAATTCGTCATGGTAAACGGCAAACTCAAAGAGATCCTACTTCGTCAAGGCAACGCCACCGCAGCCCACATAGACACATTAACTTTCACCTTTACCCAAGACGTATTAGTTGAACCCGACCTACCCATAGACGACCAACATCCCGACAACATCCGCCAGCTTGCCGAAAAACTCTCCGAACTCATGCACACCCTAATGGGCTTCGGCATCTACCAACAAAAAAACGGCATCAACGGCTACAAATACAGCTTTGTCATGGGTACGGAAACAGCCAAATACGGCGTAATCGCCTTTGGCGGCATCAACCAAAAAGACAGCATCATGATCCACCTATACGGCGACGGCTTAACCGCAGCCCAAGACGGCTGGGAAGAGCGCCTACATAGCTGGCTAACCGTCTTCGCCCCCTTTGCCAAAATCACCCGCATAGACCTAGCCCACGACTTCATCGACGGCGAATTCACCCCCGACCAAGCCAAAACCGCATGGGAAAGCGGCGGCTTTGACAACAAAGGACAACGCCCAAGAGCAAGGCTACACGGCTACGACTGGCTAGATGACAAACGCACCGGCAAAACCTTTTATGTAGGCACACCCAACAGCAGCCGCATGGTACGCGTTTACGACAAAGGTTGCGAACAAGGCGACAACAGCAGCCCATGGGTACGCTTTGAATTACAACTCCGCAACCGCGACTACATCATCCCACACGATATTTTAATCAGCGCAGGCAGCTACCTAACCGCCGCCTACCCCATTTGCCAAGACCTATTCAGCCGATTTCTCGAACAGCCAAAGAAAGCCGAGCGCATCAAAAAAACCGAAATGATTAACTTGGAACACGTTTTAAAGTACGCAAGCCAAGCCTGCAGCCCCTGTATTAACGCACTGGAACGGTTTGGCTTTGACGACGAAGAAATCAAAGTTTTGTTGAAAGGGGGCAAAACCAAACTACCCAAACGCCTAGGCGCAGACAAACACGACTGCCGCCAAGCCAACGTCCAGTACATCCATCAAATGCAACACATAGCCAAACAGCACAATACCGAAGTCAAAAACTACATGCACGAAATCAGCGAAAGAGAACGGCAAGCCAAATTCCATCAACGAATGGACAAGCTCGCCCAAGAAGCCAAGCTATTCCGAATGCAGCAAGCCTTTGACAACAGCTGGCAAGCAGCATGGTATGACCAACTTTAACCAACCGCCAAGAAAGGGCAAAGCAATGGAAGCAAAATGGCAAAGAACTGAAATCCATTTCAAGACAAGCAAAGCACAGCGACTAAAAGCGAAGCTGCGTAATTTTTGCACACGGTTATTTAACCAAACAGAAAAAACATATTACGTCGGCAATTCAGCAAATGACAGTCGCATCCCGCGCGTTTATGAAAAACGTTAATCAACCGCCAAGAAAGGGCATCCCATGAAAGCACAACTTCGTAAAGTCAAATGGAACAAAGGCACCGTAGAAGGTTCAGGACAAGAATACGACTACACCCGCGTTTACGTAGAAATTCCCGTTTACGAGCAACAGCAAAAAGAATTCGGCGTAGACGTCTTAGAGCTGGAATACGGCACCGAAGCCGATCACATCAAACTCGCCCACCTACGCGGCAAACTCCCCCTACCCGTAGAAGTGGAATTCATGCCCGTCAAAAAAGGCAACGGCATGATCAACCTAGTAACCAAGTTAGAAGTGCTGGGGCAATCAGCAACTAGCCAAGACAAAGCCAAAGGCTAAACAACCCAAAACCTTGCCGCGTGTCGGGCGGTCGCGCGGAACAAAAGCCCCTAACCGCCCACAAATACTCGAAAGGCAAAACCATGTATCACTTCCTAATCCTGTTCATGTTGATGCACTAACCCCTTTCCCGACGACTCTACCGCAGCCGACAAGTAGAGAAGTCTATTTAAACCCGTCGGCATGGAGCTTCAAAAATGAAAGCACTTCAAACACTCAAAAAAATCGGCGCGTCCGTAAACCAAAAAGCCACCGCAGCCGTTGTCGCAACAACAGCATTCATTGCCACCAACAGCTATGCCGGTGCAATGGCAGATGCCGTTAAAACCGAAACAGCCGACGTTAAAACCGACTTGTATGCAGTTGGTGCAATCGTAATCGGCTTCGTTGTAGTAGGCACAGTTGTTGGCATGACTATTGGCATGCTGCGACGCGGTCGCTAATTTCTAAAAGGGGAAGACTATGGGCTACCGAGTAGGAGGTCAATGCTTCGCCACTTCGGAGGAAGCGTCCGATTATCAAATGTCAATGGTCGTCCCCACCATAACCGCGGATGGCAGCTTAAAAATGCCCGTGTACCAAAACAAACAATGGTACTACGGCTCACAAAAAATAACCCTAACCCATCCATACTGCGACCCAATCCAACCACTCAAAGACGGCATAGAAGTAGGCATAAACATTTCTGCACTCTTCGCCATCGCATTCATCATCAAACTCATCATCAACATCATCAATTCTGCAAATTCCCAAGAAAGCACAAAAGACTAAGCGAGAAACAAAATGCCCGATCTCAAAAAGAAACCCGGAGAAATGGAATTTATAGGCGGCAATGGCAGCAAAGCAGCCATGTTTCAATCCGTCAAACAAGAGCTAAAAGGCGAAGACGGCAAAAGTGGACCATTGTCCGACCTATGGATAATCGGCGCGATTGTTGTTGGCTTGTATCTTGTCATGCTGATTGTCGCAATCATCGTTCGGATGCTGAAAAAAGGCGCAAACCAGCCCACAAAAGAAGATGAGCAAGATGAAAACGAAGACGCTAAAAGCGAAGATGAAGAAGAGCTGTTTTATGAAGATTTGGATTTAGAAGAATTAGAAAGAAAACAACAATTAGAAAGAAAAGAATATTTATCAGGATTAAGCGAAGAAGAGAAACAAGAACTTCGGCGACAAATAGAAGAAGAATTAGATTATCTGTATGAACTGCCAGATGATTGGGCTGATCGTGATAGCAGAGAATATGAAGAAGTGGATAACAGAATAAATGAATTGGCATCTCAACGCAGAGAGTTAATGAGTGAAGAAGAATTAGAAGAAGAATTAAAACAAATAGGCAAAGAATATCAAGAAATGTATTGGCGAGAAGATTTAGGAGAAATTGTCCAAGAGCTTGAAGACGAAGAAGAACAAGACAGCGAAGACAAACCCGACGCGCAACATGACAAAGACGAGCCGAACGAAAAAGAGAGTTAAATCATGTACGACGCAATCATGTTTGTAATCGGTATTGTATGCACCATCCCCATCTGGCTGTTATTCATCAGATAAAAACCACGAACCCACCCAAAGGAAGCCCCATGAAACCCAAGTTACTGCCAGTCATTGCCCTAACAGCCAGCCTACTGCTGGCGATGTCTGCTGCATGGGCTGATGGGGCTGCTGACGGTGGTGATTTAAATTATGATGCGCGAATTTACAATGGCAAAGAATACATTTTAACTCGTCCCCCATCAGATGCCGACTTAACCCAATCTCGTCCGTCCAACGACCAACTCCGCAGACATTATGCGAACTGTTACCGCAACGGTGCGCCTTTTGGCACTCCAACGTCAACCGTCTTAAGCACAGGGCAAACATCTCTTTGGCAAGGCTGGTACTGTCCCTCAACCAAACCCAGCCCCACCCCCGGTTCTGACACCAATCCCACACCAAGCCCTCAACCTAACCCCCAACCTAACCCCAAACCTAACCCCAACAATCCCAAAGGCTGCGGAAGCATGGTAAACGGTAAATGGGTGGAAGTCCCATGCGACTTTGATAAAAAGCCCAATCCCGTCCAACCGAGCGATCCTACCAAACCTACCCCGCCCGACGATCCCAAAATTCCAACCGTCCCCACCGTTCCCACGCCAACAGTACCTAGCAACCTAGATCCCGAGCTACTAAAACAGCTAAGGCAAGCATTAGAAGCCCTAAGCAAAGCCTATCAAAGCAAATTTAATTCTTTAAGGGATGAAGCGATTGGCATTAAAAAAAGACTTGCGAATAATTTAAATGACTGTGTAAGAATGTATCAAGGCAAAGTTTATACAGAATGCGCAGAAAGTGCCATAAAGAGTGCACAAAAGCAAATGGAGGAAGTGCAAAAGGAAATTGATATTACCCAAGCCCAAATGCAAAAAGACTTCGCCGAGCTGGCGAAACAAATCGCATCCGTCCCCAACGTGTCAGGCATCAGCATCAACATTCCCAGCGGTTCAAGTTCAGGCAGCATCAGCATCAACGGTGGCGGCAATGGCGACGGCAGCAACGGCAACGGCGGCGGTGACGGCACAGGTGGCAGCGGAGGCGGTGGTAATGGCGGCGGAGGCACCACCAACATTTACAACAATGTCGTTAATCACAATACCACCATTAATAACAATGGCGGAAGTGGTGGCGGTTCAGGTGGTGGAACAGGCATAGGCGGCAACGGCTCGCAACAAGGCGGCAAAGACTATTCCAATGCCTTAAAAGAGATTAACAACTCACTCAACAATATTGAAAAGCAGCTTAGCAAAGGAAGTAATGACAAAGGCAATAACGATAAGGGTAACGACGGCAAAGGTAATGATGCCAACGACGGTAAAGGCGACAAAGGCAACCCAGACGGCAAACCGGACGGCAATCCCGATGGCGATGAAAAAGGCGAAACCCTAAGCGAATACTGCAAAAACAATCCCAACGCCCTAGCGTGTGTCAAATTGGGCGATAAGGAAGAGATAGACAAAGCCATAGCCGAAAGCAAAGGCAAGGACAAAGACGGTCGTCCTTTTGGCATGGGTGAACATGAAATAGGCATTCCACAAATCAGTCGCAGTCATGACTTCGTAGAAAGCGGCGTATGCCCCGCTCCTAAACAAGTGATGATATTAGGCGCGATGCAAGAGTTCAGCTATCAGCCTATGTGCGACTTTGCTAGCAAAATCCGCCCAGCCGTGATTGTAAGCGCGATATTGCTCGCCTTTTTTATCGCCCAAGCATCTATTTCCAGAGCTTAAAAAGGAAAAACCATGCCAGCAGCATTACTCCCGCTGTTAAGCAGATTGCTGACTACCTTAATCGGGCAAATCTTTATCGCCCTAGGCATCTCCGCCATAACTTACAAAGGTGTTGAGAATCTGCAAGCCTATTTCGTGCGCGTGATACAAGACGAAATGGGGCGTTTCCCCTCCGAAGCCCTACAACTCTTTTACATGGCAGGTGGCGGGGTCGCCCTTAACTGGATATTCGGCGCGGTCGCATTCGCGTTCACATTCACCGCGACAACCAAAATCGGCAGCGTATTGAAAAGCAAATAGCGGTAAGTGAGAGCAATAGCAGCAAAAGGCAGCCTGAAACCATTTCAGGCTGCCTAAACAATCACAAACAGCAATAAAACAGGGGCAAACATGATTAGTTTAATAACAGGCTTACCGGGCAGCGGCAAAACCTCGTTGATGGTGCACATGCTGATGACGCGCGACGATTTGAAAAATCGTCCGCTCTATGTGGATGGCATCCCAGAACTCAAAATACCCACCCAGCCCATTCCTGACGGCGAAGACATGACTACATGGCACAAATGGGCCCCGACTGGTGCAATTCTCGTGATTGACGAAGCCCAGCGCGTATTCCGCCCCCGCCCAGCAGGTTCAAAAGTACCCGACTACATCCAAGAGTTAGAAACCCACCGGCACAAAGGCATAGATTTTTTTATCCTAACCCAACATCCGCGCCTGATTGACGTCAATCTTCGCTCTCTTATCGGCGAACATCGGAACATCAGCAATACCATGCTCGGCATCAAACGCATCAGCTACTGGCAAAAATGCGCCAATCCAGAAAGCAGAGCTGACGTCGCCGAAGCCAAAAACAGCATCTTCTTCACCAAAAAAGATGCCTTCGGCATGTACAAATCCGCCGAAGAACACAACAAAGTCAAAGGCAAATTGAGCGCAGTCATTTGGATATTTCCAATAGTGGTCGGCATCCTCGCCTACCTAGGCTATTTCCAGAACCAGCGCTGGAAACAACGCATGGACGAAACCGCCCAACAAGTCCAAACCGCAGAACAAAGCAACCCAAACAACGGAGCAAGCAACCCAACAGGTATTTATACAGACGAAGCCCCACAACCCTCCGCCACCCAACCATTAAGCGCATCCGATTACGTCCCCACCGTAGAAAACCAACCGTGGAGCGCGCCCTTATACGACGGCTTAAACCGCAACATTCAAACAATGCCCTATCCCGTCGCCTGTATCAAATCAACTAACACTTGCAACTGCTACACCGACCAAGCAACCAAACTCAAAGGCATCAGCGCGGAGCAATGCACCGACTGGGCAGAAAACGGCATCTACAACCCCTACATTCAATCTGAGTATGCCAACAATGGCAACAGCCCAACTAACGCGCCCAGAACCGAAAGCAGCCCAAACGAAAGCCCAGCCGTGTTAGAGCTGGGCGGGAAACCGCTGCCGAGTTTGGATCACACCGGCGAAGGATCGGTGGCGGTGATTCAGTAAACCTCGTATTTTACGGGTATAAGATAGCGCGTTTTAAAGGGCTGTCCGTTGATGGTTTTAGGTGGGATTTTTGAGTTTTTTACTCTTTCAAGGGCAGATGTATTTATATCAACGTTTTTAAATTGGCTACGGTTAAGCAAATCAGCTTCAATAACGTTGCCATCTTTATCAACCACCGCCACGACTTGCAAAATAATGGTTTGTTTGGGTTTAGGATCGCTAGGGTCGTCCACTACCCCATCCGCTTTACTTTGCCACACCCCACCATTAACAATCTCATCCGTAGGCAACCCAGCCGTTTCCTTAATATCCTGCACTGCCAAATCTGCTTCCACCACCGCACGGTTAAGCTGCTCTGACGTTTGCGCGATCTGCTCCTGCACCGCTTGGACACTTTGAGCCGTTTCCGTTTTGGCTTTTGCTTGCCGTTCCTCGTATACCTGCGCACCCACCCAGCCGAGCAAGCCGCAAATGGCGGTCAATAACACGATGATGATGTTCTGTTTCATGGAAGCTCCCAGTAATAAAAGAATGGCGGGATTATATAGCAGCGCTTCTCAAAAGCAAAAATATATAGAAATGTATAATTAGTTAAAATATAGTATTTATATATACTTACTTTGATTTCACCCGAGTATGGCACGGCGCCCGCCCTACGGTAAAATTTAAAACTGCACGACACCCGCAAGACTGCCTTGGTTAAACCATTGAGAAAGATTGGTGCGTGCAGTTTTTCTTTTGACACAAAACATAACAGTATCATTGGCAAAAGCCATTATTGCAAGGATTGCAACACATGCACTATCTAGGATTGGACATTTCAAAGCATACGATAGACACTTATTCAGACATCTGCGGGCATCACAAAATTGATAACACTATTCAAAGTATTCAAGGTTTATTGGGGCATTTGCAAGCAAATGGGTTAGGCAAAGAAAACACGCATATCTGCTGCGAAGCAACAAACGTGTACTACCTTCTTGTAGCGACAACGCTACATCAGAATGGCTATGCCGTATCAGTGGTTAATCCGCTCGCAATCAAAGGCTACGCCAAAATGCAGCTAAAACGCATCAAAACAGACAAGCAAGATGCCAAGCTAATCGCAGATTTTGCTAAAAAAGAAAAACCGCAATGCTGGCAACCAAATAACCAAACCGGAAAAGCCATACAATCACTACATCGTCGAACAGAGCAGCTAAATAGCCTACTTGTCGCAGAGAAAAATCGTCAAGAAACAGCCGATGAGTACACCAACGCATCTGTTGAAAAAATGATTGCAGCCTTGAAAGAAGAGCTGGAAAACATCAGAGAGCAAATCCAAGCAATTATTGAAAGCGACGAGCAGTTAAAGGCAAAGCAAAAAATCCTTTCAACCATTCCAGGAGTAGGCAAAAACACTGCCCAAATCCTGCTATCCGTCCTCGTTGATTTGGACAAATTTCAAACGGCGAAACATTTAATTAGCTACTTAGGTCTATCGCCGATTATCAGAGATAGCGGCAAATACAAAGGCGCGCAAAAAGTGTCCAAGATGGGCGATAAAACCCTACGCAAATCGCTGTATATGCCCGCAAGGGCTGCCTGTACCCGCAGCAAACTATGGCGTGGTTGGTTTGACGAGCAAGTCGCAAGAGGCAAGCATCCAAAGCAAGTCTATGTCATGATGATGTGCAAAATACTACGTTATGCCTACACCTGCCTGAAAACAAACGCGCCCTTTGATGCCACCCTGCACAAAAAGGCGGATAAGGCAGAGCGGAGCTGGAAAACAGTCAAGGGGGAAGCTTTGTAAAGGCGAAGCCTTTATGAATACCCCCTTTACTGTTTGGAAGCGACCCAACACTCTGCCGAAAGGGCAGGTGAAAGGGGCAACGCCCCGGCCGCCTGCCCGCGCGGCGTCGCAAGTGAGACTGGGGGTGTGGGGGCTAGCCCCCGCAAAGCGGCAACCCAACTGCAACGCCAATTCAAATCCCAGCAAAAAGCGGGGGTATGGCGGCGCAACGCCATGCACTGGCAAAACATTAACAAAATTTGACGCAAATCAACAATTTTTGCGTTTTAGCCTTGACGTGAAATACAGTATCTTTCTCAACGCCCAATCAACACTCGTTCAACCCGCCGCCCATTTATCCCGCACCCGTTTCCCCGTATCATCCGCCCCATCTGTTCACCCCAACCCAAGGAGCCCACAATGTCCCGCATCCTCATCATTTCAGGACACCCCGATTTATCCGCCTCCGTTGCCAACGCCGCCATTCTGGCGCACGTTGCCCGCGAGCTGCCCGAAGCCGAAATCCGCCGCTTGGACGCGCTGTATCCCGATTACCAATTTGACATCGAGGCCGAACAATCCGCCCTGCTCGCAGCCGACATCATCGTGTTCCAATTTCCGTTTTCATGGTATGCCCTGCCTGGGCTGATGAAACTGTGGCTGGACAAAGTGTTCCTGCACGGCTTCTCGCACGGCAGCAAAGGGCGCTTGGGCGGCAAAAAGCTGCTGCTTTCGTTCACCACCGGCGCGCCCGCAGCGGTGTATCAAAAAGACGGCGCGTTCGGGCATACGGTGGAGGACTACCTGCCGCAGTTTGCCACCACCGCCGCGCTGTGCAGCTTGGATTACCAAGGCGCGGTGTACACCAACGGCGTGAGCTACTCCGCCCGCGACGACGAAGCCAAAATCAACGCCCAACGCGAGCTGGCTCAAAACCACGGCGCGCGTTTGGTGGCGAAACTGAAAGAATTGGCGGCATAAGTCGTTTTCAGGCTGCCCAAACAGGCAAAGGCAGCCTGAAACAGAAAATGCGTTTTCAGGCTGCCGCTCCGCCCAACCCATTTATAGGAAACCGAAAAATGTATCTCATCACCATCACAGTCAATCCCGACCTATCCGCCGAACAACACGAAACCCTGTTCCCCCAACACGCCGAGTGGTTCAAAAAACACTTTGCCGCAGGCACCTTTCTGCTCACCGCGCCGTTTACCGATACCCAAGCGCATCAGGGCATGATTTTCGCCCAAGCCGAAAGCCGCGAAGCCCTGTAAACGATTTTGGCAAAAGATTGCTATTACCCGAACCACGCGCAATACGACATCCGCGAGTTCGCGCCCAAGCTGATTGCGGCGAACCTGCCCGAGTTTGCGGGGAAATAAAACCGCCGCCTGAATACTGGTTCAGGCAGATTTTTCATTTTCCCTTTTCAGGCTGCCTCAAACCCCGTCAAACAAGGACACCTCATGACCGCGCAACAACTGCAAGACTTCCTCCACCGCTGCATCCCCGCCACTGCCGCGCTGCACATCCGCGTCGTTTCCTGCAGCGCAGACGGCGTGGCGCTTTTGATGCCACACGCGCCCAACCGCAACCACAAAAACACCGTGTTCGGCGGCAGCACCGCGCTGGGCGCAACCGTGTGCGGCTGGGCGCTGGTGCATCTGAACTGCCCCGAAGCAGCGGGCAACATCGTGATACAAAGCAGCGAAATCCGCTACACCGCGCCCGCGCACGGCGATTTGCTGCTGTCCGTCCGCAGCCCTGATGCCGCCGAATGGGCGCATTGCCGCGAAATGCTGGCTCGGCGCGGCAAGGGCAAAATCAATTTGGCGGTGAGCGGTTTTTCGGACGGCGTATTGGCGGCGGAATGGGCGGGGCGATATGTGGTTTTGGCAGCCTGAAAATCCAAAACGACAATCCAATCAAACGCATTTTTGCGCTGCTGCAAAGCCCAAATGCCAAACGCCGCTGCAAAATAATCACAGCGGCGTTTTTTTACGCGCAAGCGTTTTAGCTTCGCTAGGCAGGCTGCCTTGGCTGGCGCGGGTTCAGTGTGTAGGTCGGGCATTGATGCCCGACAAATTCTGGCTATTTATCTGCATACAGCACAACTAAAAACGTCGGGCATCAATGCCCGACCTACTTGGTTTTACAAAGGTTTCAGCCTGCCTTCACAAACGTCAGCGCGTAAAACCGTCCGTCCCACAAAATATGCGTCTGCCGTTCGGCGGCGTTGGCGGGCAGGGCGTTTTCTATGGCGGAAACGTCCACCCGCGCGTTCTGATAGGCGGCTTGGGTGAACGCGCTTTTTTGGTATTGCTGCTCCACCAAATCCTGCGTTTCGTCGGCAACCATTAGTTTGGTGCGCGGTTTGGCGACGCGCAGCATTTCGGCGAGGGCGCGGGGTTTGTCGGAAAAGAAATTGATGCCGCCCACATGAAACACGATGTCAAAGCTGTTGTCAGCAAAGGGCAAATCTTCGGCGGCGCAATGCACCAGCGAGAGATTGAGCCGCCGCTGCCAGTTTTTCTGCGCGCGGCGCAACATGCCGAGCGACAAATCTGCGCCGACGATTTTCAGGCTGCCTGCGTTTACCGTATCGGGGAAATAGCGGAAATCGGTGCCCGTGCCGACGGAGACATACAGCACGCTTGCGCCGTCTTGCCAGTCAAGCAGGCGCATCATTTCGCGGCGCATTTTGGCGATGCCGCCGCCGTATTTGAGCCGCGCCAACCATTCGCCGAGGTTGTACAGCGGGGCGAGGCGGTCGTAGAGCTTGTTGTATTTGCCGTTGTCGCCGGCCAAATCGGCGGGGTTGAGGTAGCGCAGGATGCCGTTTTCTTCGCCGAGGTAGGCGGGGTTGAGGTCGGGGCGGAGCAAGGGGGCGAGGTTGGGGTTCATGGTTGTCCTTTCCGATGCTTGGGTGTTGGCAATCACTGTTTTCAGGCAGCCTGAAAAACGTCTGGCGCGGTCAAACGTGTTGGGCGGCAAACGCCTGCATCAGGCCGGACAAGGTGGTGTCGCCCGTATTGACGGCCAAGATTTCCGAAATATGGCTGTGACCAGCCAGCAGATAGTGCGGCACGCCGAGCCGCTCGGCTTGTTGGCGGAACTCGGGCGGGTCTAGCTCGGCGGCGGCAATCAGCAGCGGCACGCCGCATTGCAGCAGCCCTGCTTGGGCGGAGCGGGCGGCGATTTGGGCGCGGTCGCTGCCGAAGTAGGCTTGGCGGGCGGGGCTGTCGCCAAACGCGACGGTGTCGTAAATGCCGGACACCAGTATTGCGCCGCGCACGCCGTCGCTGCCCAGCCGCAGCGTGGGGTGGGCGAGGTATTGGGCGATGTGCGCCGCGCCGGCGGAATGCCCGCACAGGATGATGCGCTGCGGGTCGCCGCCATATTCTGCGGCGTGGCTCTGCGCCCACAGCAGGGCGGCGGCGATGTCTTGCTGCGCGGCGGGCCAGGGGTGCTCGGGGGCCAGGCGGTAATTGATGTTGATGCCGAGCAGCCCGCTGCCTGCCGCCCACAGCATGATGTTGTCGTAAAACGGGCTGCCTGCGCCGCGCTTGTCGCCACGCACAAAGCCGCCGCCGTGCACAAACAGCAGGATGGGGCGCGGTGCGGCGGCGGGCGGTGCGGGGGCGAAAACGTCCAGGCGTTGCAGCGGGTGGCTGCCGAAGGCTTGGTCGCGGGCAACGGTGGCGTTATCGTAGGGCTCGCGCGGGTGCAGCGGGGTATACAGCGGCTCGGTGGCGAGCGGATTGATGACTGCGCCGAGTTGGCGCAGCGAGGCGGCGACGGGGGCGGGGATTTGGGCGGGAAGGATGGTGGGTTGCATGGTGATGGCTCGCAATGAAAAGAAAGGAGTGGAGACGGGGCAGCCTGAAAACGGGTTGTGCCGTTTGGGCTGCGCCGAAACGTGCTGCGCGGGGTTTCAGGCTGCCTCTGCCGCCTAGTCCAGCCAACGGAACGCGCGTTTCAATTCGGCGACGGCGTCGCGCTCGTAACAGCGCCCGTGCGCCAGAATAATTTTTTCAGGCTGCCATGCCAGCATCTGCGCGAGGCTGGCGCGGGCGGCGGCTTTGTCTTTAAACGTGGCGCGCCAGTCGGCGGGGGTTTTGCCGTCGGGGTCGGCGATGCCTGCCAGCTTCATCACGCCTGCCCAAAAGCGGCTGGGGAACTGCGAGGTTTCAAAGTTTTCAATTAGGTCGGTGAGAATCAGCGTGCGGCTGGCGCGGTGGAAAAACACGGTTTCGGTCATCACGCGACTGCCGGCAAACGGCATCTGCGCCAAATCGTTTGCCCATGCGCCGGGCGCGGTATCGCCCAAATCGGCATCAAACGCCACGGCGATGCTCTGCGCCGCCGCCCGTTCGCGCACGCCCGTGCTTGCCCACGCCGTTGCCTGCGGGTAGCGCGCTTTCCACGCCGCGATGTGGGCGTAGTGGATTTTGTTGGGCGACACCAAATGGCGCACTTCGCCCAGCGCGTCGATTTGCGCGAACAACTCGGGCGCGGGGGCGACGGGCGAATGGCACCACAAACCGCCGTCTGAAAGCCGCACCACGGTCATGCGCGTGCTGAACGGGATTTTGACGCCGAGCGGAAACGCCATGCGGATTTCGCCGCCGTCGGCAATCCAGATGTTTTCGCCGAAGGGTTTGAGGATGTTGAGCGGGTAGTAGAGGTGGATGGCGGTCATGATGGCTTCTTGCGGGGGGGCAGCCTGAAAACATGTTCCCAATGCCATTTTGGCTTCGCCTGTTTTCAGGCTGCCAGAATGGTAGCGCAGGCAGCCTGAAACGGGCAATAGCGGTTCAGGCTGCCTGCGGGCTATGGGCAGCCTAAAAACACCCAAACGCAGAACCAACCCAAACGCTGCTGACACATTCTGACACCCGCCTCGTGTATCATCACGCTTTTCCACCAACCAAGAAAGGCAACACCATGAAAAATCTCACCCTTTACACCGTCCCCAAATCGCGCGGCATGAGCGTGGTATGGATGCTCAAAGAATGCGGCGCAACCTTTGACACCGTGCTGCTGTCCTTCAACGACACCACCCAATCCTCCGACCACCTCACCGTCAAATCCGCCGATTACCTCGCCATCAACCCGATGGGCAAAGTGCCCGCACTCAAAGCAGGCGATGCAGTTATCACCGAAGCCGCCGCCATCCTCACCTTTCTTGCCGAGCAGTTCCCCGAACGCAATCTGATTCCCGCCGCAGGCAGCTTGGCGCGCGGCGAATACTACCGCTGGCTCTGCTTCGCCATCAATTTGGAATACGCCGCGTTTGACCGTCTCAACCAAATCTCCAGCAATGCCGAACGGCGCAAAAGCATCGGCTACGGCGATTTGGATACCGCCTTCGGTGTGTTGCGCGACCATCTGGCGCGGCACGACTTTATCGTCGGCAACCAATTTTCCGCGCTGGACCTCTACTACACCATGCTGCTGGTGCAGTTCACCCGTGTGAAACCCGTGGAAGGCATCGCCTGCGATGTGTTTGATGCCTACATCGCCCGCCACACCGCCCGCCCCGCCTTTGGCGAAATGATGGCTTGGGTGGAAAAGGAAATGGCGAAAATGGCGTAGAACGGAGTAAGCCGGATAGCAAATAGGCAGCCTGAAAAGCGGAATTTGGCTTTTCAGGCTGCCTTTGCATTTGGCGCAACGTATAATCACACCGCTTTCATTCCAACCCAAACGCAGGCTGCCCTGCCCATAAAGGCAGCCTGAAATCCGACCCCCAACGTAAAAAGGAATCCCCATGAAATCCTTGAAAACCGCCGTTCTAGCCGTTTCCCTAATACTCGCCACCGCCACCCACGCCGAAGGCAATCCCTACCGCCAAAGCTACGGAACATGGGAACAAGACACCCCCGCAGGCGCAGAACGCTTTGTGATTGGCAAACACGGTTTTGAAGAATTTGCCCAAGTCGCGCCCAACTGCCGCAACAAGAAAAACGGCTATACGCACCAAGCTGACTGGATAAACGGCAAAGAACTCGCGCAAAGCATTCGCGCCAGCATAGCAGACGATGCAGGAGACGAAGCCTACGCCCGCCCCTTGCGAAATATGCTGAAAAAAATCAGCCCCAACAAAAAATACCTGCGGATTGGTTTATCGTTAAGCTGCGCGGACGGCTTCACCGCGTTTATCCAAATCACGCCCAACGAAGCGTTGAAACTGGAAGCCGCGCCTGATAATTTTTATACTCCCGTGCGGCGCGTGAAATAACGCATTTTGCAACCGCTATGCAAACCACAGGCAGCCTGAAAATGGAAAATACCGTTTTCAGGCTGCCTGTGCATTTGGCGCAACGTATAATGCGAACCTTTCCATCCCCAACCAACGCGCAGGCTGTCCCGCCTCAAAGGCAGCCTGAAACCACCCCACCCATCCCAAAAAAGGCAGCCTGAAAATGCCCACCGCCCCCCTTGGCGAATTTGACTTTATCCGCCGCCATCTCGCCCGCCCCCAGCCATCCGACCCCGACCTGCTGCTCGGCATAGGCGACGATGCCGCCATCATCCGCCCCCGCGCAGGGTTTGACCTTTGTTTCAGCAGCGATATGCTGCTCGCCAATCGCCATTTTTTCCCAACCGACCCGCCCGAAGCCATCGCCCACAAAATCCTCGCCACCAATATCTCCGACATCGCCGCCATGGGCGGGCAACCGCGCTGGGTATTATTAAGCGCCGCCCTGCCCGAGCTGAACGAGGCGTGGCTGCAAGCCTTTTCAGGCAGCCTATTTGCCACCCTGCGCCAATACGGCATCACCCTTATCGGCGGTGACACCACCCGAGGCAACCTAGCCTTCAACGTCGCCATCACAGGCGAACTCCCCGCAGGCAAAGCCCTGCGCCGCAGTGGCGCGCAACACGGCGACGACATCTGGGTATCAGGGCAAATCGGGCTGGCAGCCGCCGCCCTGCACCACATCTGGGGCAACATCACCCTGCCCGAACACCTATTCGCCCAATGCGAAGCCGCCCGCCTGCGCCCCACCCCGCGCGTCGCCCTTGGGC
>NZ_JAEHNZ010000004.1:0-240507 GCF_016623605.1 Kingella bonacorsii
CACAATGTACCGTTTTCCAACCTTGCCCCAAAGCCTGCCCCTATGCGTGGAAACATAGTGGGCATTTCTTTTAAACATTGTGAAAGGCATTCGCCATGAATCTCATCTCT
This sequence comes from Kingella bonacorsii, assembly GCF_016623605.1. Lineage (NCBI taxonomy): Bacteria > Pseudomonadati > Pseudomonadota > Betaproteobacteria > Neisseriales > Neisseriaceae > Kingella > Kingella bonacorsii. The sequence continues at coordinate 111 of NZ_JAEHNZ010000004.1, forward strand.
TTGGGCTCATCTTGCCCGCATCATCCGCGCTGTTCTGTCGCGTATCTTGTTACAAAACCTGTTACAAAACCTATTTTGAGCGTTACGAAACTTGGCTTTTCTGTGATGAAACCGCATTACGAAATCCAAAAATTTGTTACGAAACTTGTTACGAAACCTCTGTTTTTCCGCCCCACCCTATTCAAAGCGTTACGAAACCGTTACGAAACCCCGCAAAATCCCATGTTTCGTAACAAAAGAGTGGAGGGCGTAGCATGAACACGATGGATTTATTGCCCGCCATCATCGCATTAGGCAGTATGGGCGGATTGTTGTATTTGGGCATTCGCAATCTGCAAAAAGACCAATCGCGCCAAGAAGTGCATTACTGGCAACGTGAGTGTATAGAATTGGAATACGAGAACCAGTTTTTGCATGAATTGAGTAATCGGCTCGTACCGCGTCTAGTCAGCCGATTAGGCGCACCGTTTCAAGATTATTTGATTGAGCGCGAAATACTGGGGCAATTGCCCGCTGAGCCGAATGAGCCAAACGAAATGCGCCAACCGATGCAGGTTTTCTTTGGCGGCAGTGGCAAAGGGATAGACATTACCGCCAGCAATTTTGCGGCAGAGACTTGGGATGATGAAGTGGATGAATACGAAGCTCGCTACGAAGTGAACGATGATGCCGACACCGCATACAGCGAACCACCACCCATTCGCCCATGCGCGCGCCCACAACGCCACAGACGCACTACTCGTCCTTTCCCTAGCCCAACCCCTGCCTTTGCCTACAATGCCCACTGGCAATCTCCGATACGCTCCAATCGGCTTATTTCGCCAACCATGTTTAGGCAGCCTGAAAACGATGATGTGATTGAGGCGGAATACACCGAAGTTTTGCCGAGCTTGCCCAACCGTAGCCAAAGGCAGCCTGAAACGCCCAAACCGCCCGCCACACGCAAGGGTGGCAGACCCAAGAAATACGCCAGCGCAGCGGAACGGCAAGCAGCATACCGCGCGAGAATGGCAGCCTGAAATTTCAAACCGCACAGGCGTAAAAAAGCCCAAACACCGCAGCTCTACTCTGCCGTGTTTGGGCTTTTTTTGTGTGGGATGGCGTGGTGAAACCTGAAAAAGTTGTTACGAAACGCTTGTTTGGCGTGTTATGAAACCCTGTTACGAAACTCATAAAACTGTTGTAAAACAATTTATTGGAGTTTCGTAACAGGGTTTTGTAACGTTACGATTGCTTGGATTTTCTTGTTTTCAAAGCAACTCAATACAACTTACTCAAATCAACCTCATCAGCGGTTGGCCAGCGGCGAATACCTGGACGTTCAGTATGCGACGCGGCGGAGCGCATAGGTTCATCTGATTTAGCCTGCTGTTTAATATCTGATTGATTTGTATCTATTTTTTCATTTTCAGCTTGTGAATTAACTTGATTGGAAGCAGGCGTTAATTCAAAAATAGACGCATTATTTTTAGCCATTTGCTTGCGAATAAAACGGTTAAGCGATTGTTGACTAATGGTTATTTTCTTCTTTTCTAATAAAAAATCCAAAATAACACGCTCGCTGTATCCGCGCGTTTTTAATTCCAAGATTTCAGCAACATAAGGCATCAAAATGGATTGTTTCCCTGTTTTTGCTGGCTCGCGCTCTTTTAAAAAATCATCTAGGTCTTGCATTTCACGCATCCTTTACAACTAAAAAACAGCTAATTACTCAAAAAACAGCCTAATACAATATTGATTACAGCAATCATACACACAGTTGCTCATTTTACCCTACATAACGCGAAAATCACAACTAATAAACGCAAAAAACAGCAATAATACACGTATTAAACGCTTATTTACTCCAATTATTACCGTCAAATACTGTTAATTACAATACTGTTACAACATTTATTACATCATAATACAGCTAAAAACAGGTTAAAAACAATCAAGATACTATTAAAAACATACTATTACTCAAAAATACAACGGCATATTCAGTTCTCACGAAATTCTTTTTTTCAAAACACTCATATCAAACACAACAAACCCTATAAAACTATGAACGCAGGATAGGCGGTCGCCGACAGAACAGTACCGTTAGGGGTGTTTTTGGCACCTGTTGCCTATCCTGCGTCTAGGTTTAAAGTGGGGCTTATTCTGTTTAATCCGCGCTTTTTTTAAAGAACTGCCACCATTTGCGTTGTTGGGTTGTTTCGGTGCTGGTTTGCTGCTCTTTATGTTCTAAGAGCAGCATGGCTTGTTTTAGGCTACCTAAATGGTCTTTGAGGGCAGCATTTTCGGCTTCCAATGCAGCTAAACGGATGCGCATTTCTGCGACATTAGGTGGAATATTGGGGGCGACATCCTGTGTCATGTGCGCATTCTTGTCCGCGTCATTTGGCGCGTTTAAAAGTGAGCCGTAAACTCGTATAAGCTCTGATGTGTCTAGCTTCTTGCCATTGTCGCATTTGCTTAATTTACCTGCGGCAATGTCGCGCTGTATGGTGCGACGGCTTTTGCCCACCAGTCGCGCGGCTTCGCTAACGGATACAATCGCCATGTCGTTTTCCTGTTTATCAATTGTTTGCTGTTTAGTTGCTATTTGCTTGGTTGTTTAGAACGTCCAGCTAACATTAAATCCATACACTTTGTTGGCAGTCTGGAAGTATTGGGGTTTGTGGACGGGCTTGGCGGCAAAAATATCGTAGTTCAATCCTTTTTGGAATTGCCCGCGTACGCCGATGGCGGCACCCATTAGGTTTTTGCCTACAAGGTATTGCGCAGATGCACCTGCGACGTGTCCTGCATCGAGGGCGGCATAGATTTGGTGTCCTGCACGGTATTGCCATGCCAGTTCGTTACGCCAATACCAACCGCGTTCGGCAGATAGACTCATCTCACCATCAAATCCGCGTACGGTGTAGCGTCCGCCAATGGCGAGGCGGTCTAATGGGGTTAAGGGGGTTTTATTCCATTGTCCGTGCCAACGGCTGTCTAACGTCCATTTGCCTTGTTTGCCTATGGGTAGGTTTAGCCCGATGTCTGCCGTCCAAATCTTCATACGGGAAGTACCTTCGTTAAACACCTCTTCGGGGGCGGGTAGTGCATCTTGCATACCTGTACCGCGTTTGTAATTGATTTGTGCGTCTAGTGTGGCTTTACCCCAATATTCTTTGTGGCTTAACGATGCCGCCCAGCCTGCGGTTTTACGGTGTTGCACTTCAATTTCGGCATCATCTATATAGCTGCTGTTCTCTCGTTGCCAGAGCTTAAAGCCCACATGGGTTTTACGTTTGGCATCACGGTACAGTAAGCGCGATACGCCCAAATCACTGCTGCGGCTTTTGCCATTGTAATCATAGACGGTGTAATTGCCTGCTACGGCTTGGTGATAACGGTAACTTTGGTGGTTCAACGACCATAACCAGTTACCAAAGGGGACGGAATAATGCAGCGCAAAGTTCTGGCTTGCGCCCTTCTCGGTGCGCTCATCTATGCCTTTTTGGCTGGGGACATGACCCAATGCGCGACCGTAGGAAATATAGAACAAATCACTTAACCCCAATGGGTTATCGGCAGAAAAGGTTACATTGCCTTGATAGCGTCCTGTGCTTTTGCTGCCCGAATCATCCGCCGATAGGGTTAAACGAAAAGGAACGGTGCGCTGTTGCCACGATACGACTATATCGCTTTCGCCCAATTGCTCGGTGGGCACAATTTGAATATCGGTTTGAGCAGTGGGGACACGTTTTAAATTCTCTAAACCCTGTTCAATCTTGCGTAAATTCAATAATTCGCCTGCACGAATGGGGAACTCATTGTGAAAGGCGGTAATGCGTTCGGTGTGCTCTTGCGCATCTTTTTGCTCAAAACGAACCGAGCGCACTTTGCCGGGTAAGACGGCTAAAACCAATGTGCCTTCACTTAGGTTCTGCGGTGCCGCGAGGATGCGGGTGGTGGTGTAGCCGCGACCAATCACGTCATTTTGCATGGTAACCATTAACTGATTGATGTGCTGCTCGCCCCAACAATTGCCGGCAATAAATCCCACCTGACGCAGTGCGCGGCGCAAAGCAGGTTGAAAGTGGGCAATATCGGCAGGTGAAACGGTGTCATTGATTCCTGTTAAGCGCACAGACTGGATAGCAAAACATTGCGTTTGGTCGGCATCAGCAGATTCGGTTGATGCCGTATCGGAAACAGCCGGGTTGGGCAAAGCAATGGACGGGTTCTCAATCCGTCCATCAGGTTGGGGCATACGTTGTTGTTGCCAAAATTGGTCGCGCTGTTGCTGTTGTTGGATAAGCTGCTCGTTGGGGGTTTGCGCTAAGGTGGTTGTAGGTAGCGATAGGGAGGCGGTGCATATCAGGGCAGATAATGTGCGATGGGTTTGAGTTTTATGGCGCATAGCGAACAATCAAGTAAGGTTAAGATGAGGTTGATTTGTTAAAACGAGTAAGGTTAGCGGTTGTGGTGTAAATCCGTCAATTATTCCCTGTGAAATTTGAATAAAGCGGTTATTTCTGTGGTGTTTAGCATGATTGTGTTACACTTTTGCCTGATTTGTTTTACTTAATTTGTTTGTTTTATTCTCTATTTTGCAGCAGGTTGCTTGATGTCATCCACTACCGTAAAAAAACATAAAAAACACCCACAACGCTTTATTCTTCGCCCCCTAGCCGTTTCGTTGCTAGGGTTTTTAGCGTCCGCGTCAGTGTGGTCGGACGGCATTGTGGCAGACCCGAATGCGCCGAGAGGGCAACAGCCTACGGTGTTGCAGAGCAACAATGGTTTGCCTGTGGTCAATATCCAAACGCCTACGCGCGCGGGGGTTTCGGTCAATCAGTATCGGCAGTTTGATGTAGGTGAAAAAGGGGCGGTGCTCAATAACAGCCACCGAAATGTGCAAACGCAGTTAGGTGGTTGGATTCAGGGGAATCCCTGGCTGGCTCGCGGTGAAGCACGGGTGATTGTGAATCAGGTCAATAGTGCTGACCCCAGCCGTTTGAATGGTTATGTGGAGATTGGTGGGCGACGCGCGGATTTGGTGATTGCCAACCCTGCGGGGATTAACGTCAATGGTGGCGGCTTTATCAATGCCAACCAAGTAACGCTGGGGGCGGGCAATGCGGTTATCCAAGATGGGCGTTATACAGGAATCGCGCAGGGAGTAGGCAGCCTGAATATTGCGGGCGGTGGTTTAGATGCTTCACGCAATGATTACACCAATTTGATTGCCAACGCGGTAAACGTGAATGGGGGCATTTGGGCAAACCGTTTAAGTGTTCAGGCAGGGGGTACATCAGCCGATACGGCAGCACAACCGAATACGTTTGCCATTGATACGGGCGCATTGGGCGGGATGTATGCAGGCACTATTCATTTGATGGTGAATGGCGCAGAGCAAAACAGCATTCGCAATGCGGGGCAAATCTTTGCCCGTGCGGGCGAGGTGCACCTTGATGCGGCGGGCAATGTGGTCAATAGCGGCAGTATCGTGGCGACTGGGGAAGCGGGTTCGGCAACACCATCGGCGGTACGCATTCAATCGCAACATTTAGACAACAGCGGCAGCATTGCCGCCAATCAATTGGCACTGAATCAAACCCGCATCACCAACAGCGGACATTTATTAAGCGCAGGAGAGGCGCAAATCCAAGCCAATACGCTGCATAACAGTGGGCAGATTAGCGGTGCACGATTAGCTGTTGATACGCCCTTTTTGCATAACAGCGGGACGCTGCAACAAACGGGTTTGCAAGGATTAGCCCTACATAGTGCACAGCTTAACAATAGTGGAAAAATCGGCTATCCCGAACCGGAATCATCAGATGCCACGGGCAATTCAGGCGGGCAAAACGGCAATGCGCAGATTTCGCCCGCGCCCAGTACGGCACAAGGTGGCGGCAGCGTTGCTACCCATGCTACTACGCCCATTGCGTTAGCCGAAGGCAAAATCAATGTTCAGCGACTGGACAATACGGGCAATATCACCGCCAACGGCGGCATAGACCTGAGCAATACCGCTCAGCTCAACAATCAAGGGCAGTTAAATCTCAAACAACTGACGGCAATGGGCGAGACGCTCAACAATGCCGGCGGCAAAATCAGCGCACAAAATGCCGCTGTTTCGGTAGCCCAATTCCACAACCGGCAAGGTCAAGTGGCGGCAGAGCAGATGCAGGTTCATAGCCAACGCTTAGACAATACGCACGGCAGCCTTGATGCGCAGGCATTACAACTTTCTGCTCATACGCTAGACAACAGCAACGGTGCGATTCGCAGCGACAAAAATACCCAACTGGCACTTTCAGGCAGCCTGAAAAACCAACAGGGGCAAATCAGCTCAGCGGGAGCGGTGTCGATTCAAGGACAAGCTACCGCATCTCCTACGCTCAATAATGACCAAGGCAGCATCTTGGCAGGTGAGCAACTCTCTATCCAAGCACAATCCCTAACGGGCAAAGGCGAAATCGCATCAGGCAAAGATGCCGAGATTGCCGTACGCAATGACTTCACCACGGAAAATAATCTTACTGCGGGGCGCAAATTAACGCTGCGTACCGAAGGCAATTTAACCAACCGCCATCAATTACACGCAGATGAGGCGGTTGTGGTTGCTGCCCGCCAAATAGATAACCAAGCAGGCGGGGTGATTCAATCAGGGCATTCCACCCAGCTGAGCGCGGACAACATTACCAACCGTGGGCTAATTAACAGCAACGGCTTAACCCATCTGAGCAGCCTGAACACCCTAACCAACACCGGAACAGGGCGGATTTATGGCGACCATGTTGCGCTGTCGGCGCAAGATGTGGTGAACAAAGAAGAGACGGCAAATGGAGAAACCAAAGCGGGTGTGATTGCGGCGCGGCAGCGGTTGGATATTGGGGCGAAGACTGTTACCAACCAAGAAGATGCTTTGCTGTTTAGCGATGGTGGATTGTTTATTGGCAGACAACTTAATGAACGGCACCAAGCAGAAGGTACCGCAGATGGGGTTCATAATGGCAGCGCAACCATAGAATCCATCGGCGATATGGTCATTGACTCCAAAAATCTAGCCAACCGCAACAACCATTTCAGCATTCGTCATGTCCCCATCAATGACCCAACTGCTGACATTCAATCATTCCAAGTTGGTACAGTAGAAAAGCATCACGAAATTGCAGCGAAAGGTGATCCACAACGTTTACCTTTCTCACGATTTAAGGAAGTTAAGTTCGGTCGCAAAGGCACTAAAGGCAAAGTCACTAAATTGGTAGATAAAGCTGCCAATGAATATAGCGATGCAGATTATGAATTGGGTAGAACGCCCATACCTGATAGCAAGATGGACTATTCGCCCAATAGCGAGCTATGGCGTTATTTTGGAATAGAACCACCCAAAGGCGGACCCAAAATTCCCAGTGTGGAAAAAGCCGAGAAACCCGCTGCCTTACCGGAAGGGACATGCGACAGTGCGCATGCTTCCTACAACGCTGCTGCCTGCCAATCCTATCAGCAAGCATGGCAGAAATACGAAACAGACAAAGCGGAAATTGAAGCGTATACGCAATGGGAAGATCAAAACGCCGCGCTTTTTAATGCGTTGAACGATAAAGTAGCTGCCTATAACAGCCAATTTCACCGAGAAATCAAAGACTACACAGATTTTGTTTTTGAGCGTCGTCGATACCGCGATCAAATCGCCAGTTCTAAACCCGGCAACATTCGCGTGGGTGGTAACGCTCAATTCACAGGAGAAATCACCAACGATCAAAGCAATATTTTGATTGGTAAACAATTGTTTGGTGGTTTGGAGCGCATTCACAATGTTTCAATGCCTGCATTTGAATACGTTAAAGACAATGGTACGCGGCAATATACCTATACACGCTGGCGTGGATGGATTAGGGGGCATAAACGATACTGGGACGATAAAGCTCCTTATAACCCACCTGCTGAACGTCATCAAATTAACCTAAATATCTCTGATGTACAGGAAAATATTGCGGTAACACCAAACAAACCTTCTGAGCTTCACGGTTCAGTGGGCGGTCAAGTGTCGCCATTAAATGTGCCTAACGCACGAAGCGACCAAAACCAAAATCACATTCAACTTCCCATTAACAGCCTCTACAGCACCCAACCCAATAATCCCAACTATCTCATCGAAACCGACCCCGCTTTTACCAACTACCGCCGCTGGCTCGGCAGCGATTACCTGTTGGCCGCTTTTGACCCGGTGAACAAGCACAAACGGCTGGGCGACGGTTACTACGAGCAAAAACTGGTCAATGAACAAATCGCCCGTTTAACGGGCTATCGCCGTTTGGACGGCTACGATAACGATGAAGACCAGTTGAAAGCCTTGATGGATGCAGGCATTACCTTTGCCCGCAGCCAACAACTGGTGCCAGGTGTCGCACTGAGTGCTGCGCAAGTGGCGCAATTGACCAGCGACATAGTTTGGCTAGAGAACCAAACCATCACCCTCAAAGATGGCAGCCAACAAACCGTATTGGTGCCCAAAGTTTATGTGGTGGCGCGTAAAGGCGATTTGAATAGCACAGGCAGCCTGATTAGTGCCAATGTGTTGCAACTGAATGCCGATGAGATTCGCAATGGTGGCACCATTGCGGGGCGCAAGGTAGTAGATTTGCGTGCGCAAAACATTGAGCACAGCGGACAAATTCGCGGTGAAAAAGTCTGGCTGGATGCACAAAACCAAATCAATTTGCAAGGTGGCGACATTGCCGCAGGCAAGTTGCTGAGCCTTTCTGCCGACCAAATCAATGCGAGCAGCACCACTGTGACATCGGGCGACAAGCAAAACGGCAATACAGTCGTTGATAAAGTGGCGCGTTTGTCGGTGGGCGAGGATGGCAGCGAAGGCGGCATACTCAGCATTCAATCCCAACATGACACTCATCTAAATGGCGCAGTCGTACGCAATACCAGCCAAGGCGGTAAAACCCAAATTATTTCCGAACACGGCAATGTGGACTTGGGTACGGTGGCAACCGAACGCCATGAAAGTTATGGCAGCCTGAACGATAAAAACCACCGTCATGTCCATCAAACCGCCGAAGTGGGTACCGATATTCAAAGCCAAGGCGATTTGTTAGTAAAAGCGGGCAATGACATCAAAATCCGTCAAGGAAATTTAGACAGTGAAAAAGGACTAACTGCTTTACAAGCAGGGCACGACATCCAAATCAGCGAAGGCAGAAGCACGTTGGATTTTGATGAGTCTGTGTATACCCAATCCAAAGGATTCCTGTCCAAACGCAGCCAGCTAGATACCTACCAACGGCAACATGATGAAGCGCAGGGCAGCAGTGTAACGGGCAAACTGGTTTACATGGATGCAGGGCACGACCTCAATGTGGTGGGCAGCGATATTGTTTCCGAGCAAAAAGCCCAACTGCACGCAGGACATAATACGCAACTGACCACGGCGCAAAGCTATTACAACGACCGAGAATCCCATCAAACGAAAAAATCAGGATTGATGGGAACGGACGGTATTGGCTTTACTGTTGGCAGCAAACAAGACCAATTCACGCAAACTTCACAAGTGGTGCAGCAGGTTGGTAGTACAGCAGGCAGCCTGAATGGTGATGCGCTTATTACCGCAGGCAATCAGTACAGCCAAATCGGCAGCACCGTTTCCACGCCCAAAGGACGCATCACCATTGATGCCGCCAAAATCAATATCGCCGATGCCAAAAACATCCAAATCGGCGAGAGTGAATACGTCCATCAACAAAAAGGGCTCACCATTGCGCTGAGCACACCGATTACCGATTTAGCGCAACAAGCCATTGATACCGCCAAAAATGCCAAACAAGTGGGGCAAAGCAAAAATGCCCGCGTTAATGCCATGGCAGCCGCTAACACTGCCATGCAAGCCTATCAAACAGGTCAAGCTATTAACAAAATTCAAAGTGGCAAAACCAGTGCAACCTCTGTTGGTGTTTCTATCACCTATGGCGAACAAAAAAATCGTCAAACCAGCAGCAGCTACCATACAGAAAGCCAAGCGAGCCAGCTTTTATCGGGAGCTGGTCCGGTGGTATTGATGGCAACAGGTCAAGGCAAAGACTCTCAAATCAACATCACAGGTTCCGATGTCATTGGTAAGGGCGGTACCCACCTTTACGCTGATGGTGGCATTAACATACAAGCAGCAAAAAACACCCACTCCGAGCACAGTCGCAACAGCAATAAAGGCTGGAATGCAGGGGTGAGCCTCAACTTTGGCAGCGGCATCTCATTGGGTATTACCGCAGGCGGCAATAAAGGCAAAGGCTATACCGATGCCGAACAAACCACCTACCGCCACAGCCATGTCGGCAGCAAAGAGGGACCCACAGTAGTCATGAGCGGTGGCGACACCAACATCAAAGGCGCACAAGTAACAGGCAAAGGCATCACCGTACGCGCCGCCAACCTCAACATAGAAAGCCTACAAGACACCGCCGATTACCACAGCCGCCAACAAAACATCAAAGGGCAAGTAACCGTAGGTTATGGCGCATCCGCATCAGGCGATTACAGCAAAAGCAAAATCAACGCCGAACACCGCAGCGTCAGCGAACAAAGCGGACTGTTTGCAGGCGAAGACGGCTTTGATGTCCAAGTAGGCGGACATACCCAACTCACAGGCGGCATCATTACATCCGCCCAAAGCGCAGAAGAGCAAGGCAAAAACCGCTTCCAAAGCGGCAGCATCAGCCAAACTGACCTGCACAACATCAGCAAATACGACGGCAGCAGTATCGGCTTTGGCACAAGTGTTGCCGTCAGCGGCAAATCACTGGGGCAAGAACAACAAGCAGGCAAAATCCAACTGAGCGACGTTGCCAGCCAAAACGCATCAGGATTCAGCAGCGGCTACGGGCGCGACAGCGACCACCAAGAGAGCACCACAAAAAGCGGCATAGGCACCCGCAACATTATCCTCACCGATGAGGCAGGACAGCTTGCTAAAACAGGCTACGGAACAGAGAAAGCCGCGCAACTGGCGTACACCGACATCCGCACCGAGGATGCCGGCCAACAATCAGGCAGCCTGAAAAACCGATTTGATGCGGACAAAGTGCAAAGTGAGTTGGATTTACAAAGAACCGTAAGCCAAGAGTTCAGCCAAACCAGCCAACAAGTCAATAAAGCCATCAACCAAAAAATAGATGCTATTAACAGCGAACTGGAAAAAGGCAACCTCAGCGACGCAGAAAAAACCAAACTGGAAACCCAAAGAGACAACTGGCAATACAGCAAAGTATTGCTCAACATGGTTGCCTCAGGACTGTCCGCACCCACCCAAAGCGGCGTAGGCATTGCTGCTGCCACCGCTGCCCCAGCCGTATCCTATGAAATCGGACAATACTTTAAAGCCCAAGGACAAGAAGGCAGCCTGAAACACATCGTAGCCCATGCCATTTTAGGCGCAGCCGTATCCGCAGCAGGCGACAATAACGCCCTAGCAGGAGCCCTAAGCGCAGGAGGCTCAGAGGCGGCTGCGCCCTTGATTAGCCAATGGCTGTACCAAGAAGCCGATGGCAGCAAATTAACGGCGGAGCAGAAAGACACCGTTAATGCCATCACCAGCGCACTGGGGGCGGCAACGGGTGCGGCAGTGGGTGGTACGGCAACCGATGTGGCGCAGGGCAGCCTGAATGCTCAGAATGCGGTGGAGAATAATTTTGGTGTAATACCTCTCCCTGCACCAAGTCCCGTTCTACCATTTCATAATTCATCATCAGGAATGACGCGAGAAGAGCAGTTGCTTTTGGGGCGTACTTCCTCTACTGATGCAAATGAAGAGGCAGCACGAGAATTAAGTAAAGCAGCTTCAAAAGCTGGGAGATTGATTAAAGCAACAGATGGTGTTGTTGTTGGAACAGTTATTTGTCTTTTTGATTCTCGCTGCCCCAGCGTTTCAGAAGCATCCCAAAGTATTTGGGATGATGTAATGGGAAATCAAAATAGTGGTAGTTCTACCGATGCTGAACAGAAATCAACTCAGGGAACTGCCCAATCTAACAGACAATCCCAAGCAGCGGCTGGTGCGCCTATGCCACCAAACCCTGATGATGATAAAAATAGAAGAAACCAACATCAACAGGAGCGTGAAAAACAAGTAAAGCAACAAATATCAGAAGAAATTTCAAAAGTTGAAGATATTGTAAGCTATAAAGGGAGAGAAGCCGCTAGTAATGGTGGACTGAGAAAAGCTCTTGAAGATTATGCAAAAACAGGGGAAAAAGTAGGGGTACGCAACCCATCTAATCATATACAAAAGGCTAGAGACAATCTTCGTACCCTAAGTAAACAAGAAAAAAGGATAAAGAATTCTACGCTAAATGAAAATGATAAGAATGAATTACTTAATAGAATAAAAGCGATAAGAGACGAAATTGAGCCAGCTTACAATAAAGCTATTTCAAGAGAAAATCATACAAAATAGCACAGAAAGAAAAAGAGGTTTTATGATTACAACATCTACAATAGAAGCTATGATAGCTGGTGAGATAGAATTTAAGTTTTATTTTCCAGAATTAATTGCAGATATATCCAAAAGAGAAATAATTAATTTCAATAGATTTAGATTTGAAAAAGAATCTAATGGGGTATATGAATACAACCATTTTTACGAAGAAAAAGATTTAACCTTATCCGAATATTATTTCTTCTCTCTAGGAAAAGATAATATTTGTTCATATAATGACTTTTTAATTCTTATAAAAAAAATGGTCGTTGAATATGAGAGTATTTCATTTGTTTCTTTTATTTCCAACGAAACAAGATATTTCAAATTAGGAGAATGCGACAATATTTTTTCATACTTATTTAATTTATTTATTTTTTGTAAAAGTAAAAACTCATTTTTTAATTTAAAAAGATACATTTTAAATATATTTGAAAACAATTATGAATGGAGTGATGGAATATTTAAATTAAGCATGCTAAATAATAATAATAGATATAAATTAAGCGTTTTAAATTTATAAATTAATGTAAAATTAATAACAAAATCTGCAATTGTCAAATTATTATTCATTTATGTTCGGGCAATTTTTAAAATTGCCAAGGCCCTACAAAAACGAAGGCTGGAACGCAGGGGTAGCCGTTTCTGCCGACAAAGGCGCATCACTGGGCTTTACCGCAGGCGGCAATAAAGGCAAAGGTTATACCGATGCCGAGCAAACCACCTACCGCCACAGCCATGTCGGTAGCAAAGAGGGGCCCACAGTAGTCATGAGCGGTGGCGACACCAACATTAAAGGTGCCCAAGTAACAGGCAAAGGCATCGCCGTACGCGCCGCCAACCTCAACATAGAAAGCCTACAAGACACCGCCGACTACCATAGCCGCCAACAAAACATCAAAGGGCAAGTAACCGTAGGTTATGGCGCATCTGCCTCAGGCGATTACAGTAAAAGCAAAATCAACGCCGAACACCGCAGCGTCAGCGAACAAAGCGGATTGTTTGCAGGTGATGATGGCTTTGATGTCCAAGTAGGCGGACATACCCAACTCACTGGCGGCATCATTACCGCCAGCCAAAGCGCAGAAGAGCAAGGCAAAAACCGCTTCCAAAGCGGCAGTATTAGCCAAATCGATCTACACAACATCAGCAAATACGACGGCAGCAGTATCGGCTTCGGTGCCAGCGTTGCCCTCAGTGGCGAAACGCTGGGTCAAGGCGCACAAAACAACAGCAAACTCACCACCGTTGCCGACAAAAACAGCCAAGGATTTAACGGCGTAGGCTACGGGCGCGACAGCGACCACCAAGAGAGCACTACCCATAGCGGCATAGGCACCCGCAACATCATCCTCACCGATGAGGCAGGACAGCTTGCTAAAACAGGCTACGGCACCGACAAAGCAGCGCAGTTGGCATACACCGACATCCGCACCGAGGATGCCCAAACACATTCAGGCAGCCTGAAAAACCGCTTTGATGCGGATAAAGTGCAAAGTGAGTTGGATTTACAGCGCGAAGTGTCGCAGCAATTTAGCCACAACGCAGACATCGTTCGCGCAGAGTTCAACAAAGACCTAGACGCGCTAAACGAAAAAATTAAAACCGAGAAAGACCCAGAGAAACAAAAAGAATACGAACAACAACGCGACAAACTACAACAACGCCAAGTCTTCTTTAATATGGTCGTTGCTGCCCTAAGCGCGCCCACCGACAGCGCAGCAGGTATTGCCGCCGCCACCGCTGCGCCCGCCATTTCCTACGGCATCGGGCAAGAATTCAAAAATAACAAACTTAAAAACGAGAAAGACGGGGGCAATCGACCAACAGAAGGCAGTGCTACCCACATTGCCAGCCACATGGCACTGGGCGCAGTCGTCTCTGCCCTAGGCGGCAATGACGCAGTAAGTGGCGCATTAGCCGCAGGAGGTGCAGAAGCATTAGTGCCCCTGTTCTCCAAAGCCATGTATGGCACCACAGACCCCGAGAAGCTCACGGCAGCGGACAAACAGAACCTGTCCAATATGGCACGGCTGTTTGGAGCTGCTGTGGGGGCGGCAACGGGCAATGGCACGGCAAATGGGTATGCGGATGTAGCGCAGGGTGGGATGAATGCGGGCAATGCGGTGGAGAATAATTTTGGTGTAATACCTCTCCCTGCACCAAGTCCCGTTCTACCATTTCATAATTCATCATCAGGAATGACGCGAGAAGAGCAGTTGCTTTTGGGGCGTACTTCTACTGATGCAAATGAAGAGGCAGCACGAGAATTAAGTAAAGCAGCTTCAAAAGCTGGGCGATTGATTAAAGCAACAGATGGTGTTGTTGTTGGAACAGTTATTTGTCTTTTTGATTCTCGCTGCCCCAGCGTTTCAGAAGCATCCCAAAGTATCTGGGATGATGCAATGGGAAATCAAAATAGTGGTAGTTCTACCGATGCTGAACAGAAATTAACTCAGGGAACTGCCCAATCTAACAGACAATCCCAAGCAGCGGCCGGTGCGCCTATGCCGCCTGATCCTGATGATGAGGGTAATGAAAAAAGAGGAGAAAAAGGTAAAACATTTAGGGGAGGAAGTAAGAAACAACGAGATAATTGGTATGGTTATAATGATAGGAAATTTCAAAATTGGTGGCATCGAGAAGGCAAAAGAGATTGGGGGAAAGATATTGATAATGCAGCAGAGGCGAAAGCAGCATGGGATGAATGGAATGCACTGGGGAAACCCAATCCGAAATAAAAAGGGAAATTTATGCAAAACAAATTAAACAGTATTTTGTTAAATAAACATTTATCTGATATTGATAAAAATAACTTAATTTTAGACTTAGCAGAAGCTCGAGATGTAAACTTATATGAGAATATTTTAGAATATTTGAGTAAAAGTCAAGAAAGTAAGTATAAGAGCGTACTTGTTTATGCTTTAACTTTTTATCCTCCTGAACCACTATTAGAAAAAGCTATAGCTTGGTTAATTACGGGGAATTTTGATGTGGCTCATAGTGCTTTTAATATCTTAAATAGTATTGAAGAAATAAGTGGCGAACAAGTAGATAAATCTTTTAATGATTTAACACTATCGTTAAAGGATATTCATGAAGAATGGCGAGTGGAATTAATTAATGAGATTTTAAGTATGTTTAATTAACCAGCGTTCCATGAGTTAGCCGTAGTAGGCATAAAAAGAAGCCAATACGGCAAAACCAATCCAATGCTTATCGTATTCAATCACTTACCAATCAAATCAGACGACTTGAGCCTGATTTTAAAGGCATACCAAGTTTGCGAGACCCAAACCGTCCTATTCCAAACGAAGATCGCAAATAATCCTTATATCCCTAAACCAGAAGGGAAATTTACAATAATGGATTATCTTCCTGAAGCAGCACGTATTACAAAAAAAGGGGGAGAAATTGTGATTAATGGCACATCAAACAATAAGTATTTAAGAGGAATTCCAAATGAGACAGAACTGGCCCGAATGGGATTAAGGTTAAAATATAATGGTCCGTTAAAGGAGGAGTTTAAACGACTGGAATTTCATAAGAGTACTGGAGCCAACTTGGACTCAAAAAATCTTAAAACCATTGTATTTGAAAAGGTAAAATAATATGACAACTTATACTATTCCAAGAAAAGATTATCAATTTCTGTATATATATGAGGGCACTCTATTAAACTATACTTTGAAAAACAATGAATTTCATATCATCGTCAATTGTGTGGATTATCCAGATTTACCTCAAGAAATCCCTATGCCTAATTATTCAGACTGGGTAAAAATTAAATTCAAGCAGTTCAGCTATCTGAAATTTATCTATGGATACGCTACAAAGAGCCAAGATAAAGATATCGATAATGTATTGGAGCTTGGAGAATTAAAGCAGGATGATGAAATCTTGGATTATGGAGGTACGCTGGAATTGATAGGCGGTAGATGTGATCTTCTAACTGGTTTTAGTATAGATATAGTTTGCCGGGAAATAGAGTTAGAATTTTTAGATCAGGAGAGTTTTAATTAAACAAGCCGTAGCATGGACTCGCTACCGGCAGGGAGTGCATGCTACCCAAGCAGCCTTTTAAAGGTAAAATAATGTGACAACTTATACTATTCCAAAAAAAGATTATCAATTTCTGTATATATATGAGGGCACTCTATTAAACTATACTTTGAAAAACGATGAATTTCATATCATCGTCAATTGTGTGGATTATCCGGACTTTCCTCAAGAAATTCCTACACCAAATTACACAGACTGGGTAAAAATTAAATTCAAGCAGTTCAGCTATCTGAAATTTATTTATGGATACGCTACGAAGAGCCAAGATATGAATATCGATAATACATTGGAGCTTGGAGAATTAAAGCAGGAGGATGAAATCTTGGATTATGGAGGTGCGCTGGAAGTGATAGGCGGTAGGTATGATCTTCCGACCGGTTTTAGCATATATATAGTTTGTCGGGAAATAGAGTTAGAATTTTTAGATCAGGAGAGTTTCAATCTAATATTATGACGATCCAAACAGATAAGTATGGTAATTTAATAACTACGACCCCAGGTAGAATACAATGAAGAATAATGTTAAAAATTGGACAACGAAAGAAGTCAAGCAATCATTAGATGAATTTAATGATGTTTTAATTAAAAATACTTTTCTTCTTCAGTATCTGAAAAAAGAGTTTTCAGCTTCAAGTGCTTATTGTTTGTCTATGCTGCCTGAAGAAGAAGATATATATGAAATATTGGTTAATGGGAATATTATTGTTGATTTAGAATTTAATAAACATACAAATGAAACAGTTGTTATTAATGTTACTGATGTTGATGAATACTTGAAAACTTTAACCAATGAGAGTGGTAGAGTATTTTTTACATTAGCAAAAGAAATCGGCAAACAGAAAAACATTTAACAAGAGCGAAATACAAATTAAAAACTCAATGGAGTGATGGCGTATTTAGGATAGATATTCTGAACGAAGAAAATAAATTTTGTTTTTTTCCTCATGTTTTGGGGAGTAATTACAAAATGAAATCGCTGACGTGATTATATCGGATGCTGTTCAAGCGACCTGAAAATAGAACTTTTTTCAGGCTGCCTTTGTGGTTAACGGAGAAATTTAGACAAATCCCGATTGCGCACTTTTAACACATCTTTCTTATCATCATAAGTCAGTCGGTAATCGGGCAAATCATTGCTGGCAACCAACTCCTTAATCGCTTGCCTAAAACGGCGCAGCGTTGCCATACTGCCCGATTTCCTATGCAGTATTTCTAGGGAAATGTGCCATTCTTTTTGCTTGCCGCAATGTTTGGCACATAGCTCATAAATGCGTCTATCTAGCGGTTTACGCAGCCTGAAATAATCTGCCGATATGGTTTTAACCTGTTTGGCTTCAATGGAGCGAAACAGCCAATCGGGCAGGGTTACTTCAATCGCAATAATCGGACTGTTTTCGTCTGTCTCGTCTTTGTAAATAATATCTACCTTATCCAAAAGACCAAAATTGCTTTCTAATCGGTAATTCCCTGTTTTTACGTTGGTTATAATTCTTGTACCCGCTAACCTAAACAATGCTTCGCGGAGCAGTTGATAGTATCTTCCGCTGGTATTTCGGTTTGTGGAAACAAGAAAATCATAAGCCGTAAAACGCACAACACGGTTAATTGGTTCGTTATTATTTTGAGCATTTATCAAAGCAGAAATGCAGTAAATCCAAACATCTTTATCGTAAATCGTGGCGCAACCAAATGAGCTTGGCATAATGGTAATTGTGTTTCCATTATGTTCGTAAAACCTATTCCGAGTATCACCATTTTTCAGCGCAAAAATGGGATGCTCCATACTGGCTAAATCATCTTTGAGTGAAGCATCAAATACATCAATCACAAAGAAATCAGCATTAGGATGGCGTTTGGGCGATAAGTGGGATTGAACAACAGCCGTACCTTGTTTGGCGTTTTCAGGCTGCCTTTGGGTATTGTTGGGATTCTTTTTGGCAATCTCTGCCATGCGTGCTGCTAGAATATCTTGGGCACTTTGTTTAGAATGTGTCATTGTGGTTAGCCTAGGTCAGTAGGTTAATCATACGCCCCCTTGTTGATGTTCACGCATTACTTGGGGGCACTTTTGTTGATGGAAAATCACATTGTAATATCGTCATTTCAGGTACGCAAATTTATCGTCATTCTAGGTACAAAACTATCGGCATTTTAGGTACATGGCACGTCATTTCAGGTACATTTTCGGCATTTTGGCACGTCATTTCAGGTACACCAAACTCGTCATTTCAGGTACACGAACCATACTGTATCTCTTTATCCATGCGCCCTGCGCAAACCGGGGTCGTTTGCGGGAGGGGGCGGAATCCTACGCTAAGGCTTTGGCCAGCGATATTCTCCGGTGAGATTGATGTGTTCCCATCCGAGCGGCGAAACATGGGCCAAGAGATCGGGCGATAGCAGCTTTCCATCGCGTTTCTGGTTTGCAACGACCTCGCCGAGCTTCATGGTGTTCCAGAAGATGATGATGGCGGCGAGCAGATTCATGCCGGCGATGCGGTAATGCTGGCCTTCGGCGGAACGGTCGCGGATTTCACCGCGGCGGTGGAAGCTGATTGCCCGCTTCAGCGCATGATGAGCTTCGCCTTTGTTGAGCCCGATCTGGGCACGCCGTTGGAGTTCGGCATCCAGAATCCAGTCGATCATGAACAGGGTGCGCTCGACGCGACCGACTTCCCGCAGGGCTGTCGCGAGCTCGTTCTGCCGCGGATAGGAGGCGAGTTTCCGCAGAATCTGGCTTGGCGCGACGGTCCCGGCAGCAATGGTGGCGGCGATGCGCAGGATGTCGGGCCAATTGCGCTCGATCATGGCTTGGTTGACCTTTCCGCCGATCAACGCTCGCAGGTGCGCCGGGGCGGCCGACGGATTGAACGCGTAGAGCCGTTTGGATGGCAGGTCGCGGATGCGCGGAGCGAACCGGTAGCCGAGAATGGCACATGCGGCAAAGACGTGATCGGTGAAGCCGCCCGTGTCGGTGAACTGCTCGCGGATATGGCGTCCAGCATCGTTCATCAGCAGGCCATCGAGGATGTAAGGCGCTTCGCTTGCCGTTGCAGGAATCACCTGGGTTGCGAACGGCGCATATTGGTCGGAGACGTGGCTATAGGCTTTCAGGCCCGGGGTATTGCCATATTTCGCGTTGACCAGGTTCATGGCCTCACCTTGCTCTGTAGCGACGAAGAACTGTCCGTCGCTCGAAGCCGACGTGCCCATGCCCCAGAACCGGGCCATGGGTAACGCTGCCTGTGCCTCGACCACCATGGCCAGCGCCCGGTCATAGGCTTCGCCCTCGACATGCCACCGTCCAATGCGGATCAATTCCCAGAAGGTGTGGGTGTTTGTCGCATCCGCCATTTTGCGCAAGCCGAGGTTGATCCCTTCCGCCAAGATAACGTTCATTAGCCCGATCCGGTCAGCGCAGGGTGCTCCTGTGCGCAGATGGGTGAACGCTTCGGTGAAGCCGGTCGCCGCATCCACCTCCAGCAGGAGATCGGTGATGCGCGTGGGCGGGATCTGCTTGTAGAGATCGAGCACCAGATCTTCGGCGCCTGTCGGCGCGGCGGCTTCGAGTTTCTCGATATGCAGAACGCCGTTTTCAATCGACCCGCCCGGGATCGTGCCTGCGCGAGCGGCACGGCCAAGCTCGCGCAACCGCATGTCGAGGCGAGCTTGCCGGTCTGCCAGCCATTCCTCCGGCCGCAATGGCACAGCGAGACGACCGCCTTCCGCGATGGATTGTGCCGGAACGAGTGCGTGTTTCAGATCGCCATAGCGCCGGGACCTAGTAAGCCAGACATCTCCGGAGCGGAACGCATCGCGCAGATGGAACAGCACCGCGATCTCCCATAGGCGAGCGTCGCCAGCCCTCTGGGCCCGAAGGTGGCGATGCCATTTCGAGCTGGGCCGCAAGAAGCTGGTCATCGCGGCATCGTTCAAACCGGTACGAAGGGCCGTCACCGCTTCCAGAAGCGGCAGTGCAACGGGCGCAGCTCGCAGATCGAGCAGGCGCAACATGCGTGGAGCGTATCGGCGGAAGCGGTGATAACCGTCGAGCACATGATTGAGCGGATCGTCGGCCATGGTGGCGGTCAGCCTGGTTGCCATTGCAACAAGGGTTTTTAAGCCGTCCCACCCTGACCCACTCGCGATGACATCGCCCAGCGGCTGGCCATCATCCTGTGCATCGACCAGGGCGCCCCCGATCTCGGCGAAGGATTTCAGGGTGTCACGCACCACCCCCGCTTCGTCTGCGACCTTTGCATGGCAAATACGCTCCGAAGCACGGTAGAGACGGCCGACGATCCGGTCGTGGGTTTCGACCACTGCGTCGGCCAACATCGCCTGCCATTCCGAGACGCAAACAGCCAAGATCGCAAGCCGCCTGTCCTCCGGGAGATCGCGCATGCCGTCGGCATAATACCGTTCACCCTGCCTGCGCAGACGAGTCACCCGATGGGCAGGAACGCCGGCAAGCAGATCCTCGGGGAGATCGATGCGTTGCAGATATTCGAGCCGGTCGAGCAGCCGGTTGGCCGACGAAGAGTTCGAGCCAGGCTCGAACTGGCGCAGCCACACAAAACGGGTCACCCGATCATCAGCCGTCTCCTCGAGCAATGCCAGCAACTGTTCTCGGATCGACATAGGCAGCCGACTGGCGATCCTCGTCTCGATGCGTCGCTCGGCATCGACGAGAGCCGCGGCACAAAGCCGCTCGATCGTGGATGTCGCGGGAAGGACAGTGCGGGTGCGTCGGCACTCGGCTACGAAGCGACGGGCGATATCCTCGTTCGACACCGCCATCTCGGCTTCTCGGAACAACCATTCCTTCAGCTCGCTCGCACCACGTCCGGAGAAGGTGCGGAAGCCGTAGAGCCCCCGTAACTCGGCAAGATGCTCGTGCCGTGTTTCCTCGCGGGCAGCATAGTCTACGAGATCGTCGGCACCCAGGCCAAGCTGCGCTCCGATAAATTCGATGACCTCTGCAGGGATCAGTTCGCCTGGAGCCAGCACCCGGCCGGGATAGCGCAGGACACACAATTGCAGGGCGAAGCCGAACCTGTTGTGAGCGCGCCGACGCAGCCTGATATGCCCAAGGTCTTCATCACTCAGCGTATAGTGCTTGAGCAAATCCGTCTGTGAAGTCGGCAAGCGCAACAGCGCGTCTTTCTGCCGATCGGTTAGAGTGACGCGACGCGGCATACATGTTCCTTTTTCAAAATCTGATAGCGTTCAAGACGCTTTGTTTATGAAGCTGGTTGAGATACATTTCCAGAGGTCAATGCAATCGTGGCCGAAGCGCCGCCTCAAACCAACGTTTGTGATACATGCTGATCGGATATGCCCGCGTCTCCAAAGCCGATGGCTCGCAGTCTCTCGACCTGCAGCACGACGCCTTGCGCGCCGCAGGTGTCGAACGGGACAATATCTATGATGATCTTGCTTCCGGCGGTCGTGATGATCGCCCTGGCTTGACTGCCTGCCTCAAGTCATTGCGTGACGGCGATGTGCTGGTGGTCTGGAAGCTCGATCGCCTCGGACGATCGCTTGCCCATCTGGTCAACACGGTGAAGGAGCTGTCAGACCGCAAGATCGGCCTGCGGGTTCTGACTGGAAAGGGCGCTCAGATCGACACCACGACTGCGTCCGGTCGCATGGTGTTCGGAATCTTCGCCACCTTGGCCGAGTTCGAGCGGGATCTGATCCGAGAGCGCACCATGGCGGGTCTCGCCTCCGCGAGAGCGCGCGGTCGCAAGGGCGGACGAAAATTCGCGCTCACCAAAGCTCAGGTGCGTCTCGCGCAAGCCGCCATGGCCCAGCGCGATACTTCAGTTTCCGATCTCTGCAAGGAACTCGGCATCGAGCGCGTCACTCTCTACCGATATGTCGGTCCCAAAGGCGAGCTCAGAGACCATGGAAAGCATGTTCTCGGACTTACGTAGCAACTCGTTTCTTTTCGCAGGTTGAGCCCTGATGAATCCCCTAATGATTTTTATCAAAATCATTAAGTTAAGGTAGATACACATCTTGTCATATGATCAAATGGTTTCGCCAAAAATCAATAATCAGACAACAAAATGTGCGAACTCGATATTTTACACGACTCTCTTTACCAATTCTGCCCCGAATTACACTTAAAACGACTCAACAGCTTAACGTTGGCTTGCCACGCCTTACTTGACTGTAAAACTCTCACTCTTACCGAACTTGGCCGTAACCTGCCAACCAAAGCGAGAACAAAACATAACATCAAACGAATCGACCGATTGTTAGGTAATCGTCACCTCCACAAAGAGCGACTCGCTGTATACCGTTGGCATGCTAGCTTTATCTGTTCGGGCAATACGATGCCCATTGTACTTGTTGACTGGTCTGATATCCGTGAGCAAAAACGGCTTATGGTATTGCGAGCTTCAGTCGCACTACACGGTCGTTCTGTTACTCTTTATGAGAAAGCGTTCCCGCTTTCAGAGCAATGTTCAAAGAAAGCTCATGACCAATTTCTAGCCGACCTTGCGAGCATTCTACCGAGTAACACCACACCGCTCATTGTCAGTGATGCTGGCTTTAAAGTGCCATGGTATAAATCCGTTGAGAAGCTGGGTTGGTACTGGTTAAGTCGAGTAAGAGGAAAAGTACAATATGCAGACCTAGGAGCGGAAAACTGGAAACCTATCAGCAACTTACATGATATGTCATCTAGTCACTCAAAGACTTTAGGCTATAAGAGGCTGACTAAAAGCAATCCAATCTCATGCCAAATTCTATTGTATAAATCTCGCTCTAAAGGCCGAAAAAATCAGCGCTCGACACGGACTCATTGTCACCACCCGTCACCTAAAATCTACTCAGCGTCGGCAAAGGAGCCATGGATTCTAGCAACTAACTTACCTGTTGAAATTCGAACACCCAAACAACTTGTTAATATCTATTCGAAGCGAATGCAGATTGAAGAAACCTTCCGAGACTTGAAAAGTCCTGCCTACGGACTAGGCCTACGCCATAGCCGAACGAGCAGCTCAGAGCGTTTTGATATCATGCTGCTAATCGCCCTGATGCTTCAACTAACATGTTGGCTTGCGGGCGTTCATGCTCAGAAACAAGGTTGGGACAAGCACTTCCAGGCTAACACAGTCAGAAATCGAAACGTACTCTCAACAGTTCGCTTAGGCATGGAAGTTTTGCGGCATTCTGGCTACACAATAACAAGGGAAGACTCACTCGTGGCTGCAACCCTGCTTACTCAAAATCTATTCACACATGGTTACGTTTTGGGGAAATTATGAGGGGATCTCTCAGTGCTCAGCATGTTTGAGTGCTTTACTCGCCGCGGGTTGAGAAATATGTAAAACTTCAGCCGCACGCGTTAAGGAACCACAAGTCATTACAGCATAAAAGATATCGAGATGTCTTAATTTCATTCCATGTAGCCTACTGATTATTTATTTCTACGGACTATTCTAACGAATAAAGTATAAATAATCAGATATACTCGTCATAATTCAAATTTTGGTTTAGTTGTCACGAGAATTAATTCGTAAACGTGCAAGCTAAATAGATTGACTAGGGGAATATACGGGGTAAGAAAGCGGCTCGGCATACTGCCCTATAATAAATTGTTAGGAGAAGTACGCCGAGTAGTGTGTAGCTATTAGGTAAAGTATGTACCAATTTCAATAAATATTTTAATTAAGATACTGTTTGAAATATCAACAATAAAGGCACCGACCATAGGAACGACAAGGAAAGCTTTATGTGATGGTCCAAATGCTTTTGTGACTGTTTGCATATTCGCAATTGCTGTTGGTGTTGCTCCCATACCAAAGCCACAGTGACCCGCGCTGATCACGACAGCATCATAATCTTTGCCCATCATTTTGAAGGTGACAAAGCAGGCAAATAGCACCATGACAACAGTTTGTACAGCAATGATAATTAATACTGGCCCTGCCATGCTTGCCAATTGACCAAATTTTAATGACATTAACGCCATTGCCAAGAAAAGCGATAAAGCAACGCTACCTAATACATCGACGGTCGGCTCAAACACTTCGTGTTTAAATACATGAGTCAGTGTATTACGGATAATAATACCGACAAATAAACACCAGACAAAAGTAGGCAGTTGCAGAAAAGTATCTTTAAACAATGCACTGATATAGCCACCAACAACAATACAGATAATCAGCATTGAAATGGTTTCAATAACGTTATTTGCATTGATTTTTCTTTTGACGCTTGGTTGCTCAAAAGCTTCAACGATAGTGTCGCGCTCTTGCTCGGTTGTTTTAGGAATAGAGACCTTTTTCAAAAGATGACGGGCAACAGGGCCGCCAACTAAACCACCCAACACTAATCCAAGTGTTGCACAAGCCATCGCTAATTCAACGGCGCCTGTTACACCATATTTATCAGCGAGAATAGGGCCCCATGCTCCGGCATTACCATGACCACCTGTTAGAGTAATTGAACCTGCAATTAAGCCAATAAATGGACTTTCATTCATCATGACAGCCATACTCATGCCGACAGTATTTTGAATGGCGATTAGGATCGTTACTGCAATAGTTAATAGAACTAACGGCTTTCCTCCTTTAATCAGTCGAGAAAAGTCAGAACTTAGCCCGATAGAGGAAAAGAATGTGAGCATTAATAAACTTTGCAATGAAGCATCAAAAGTAAACGAATAACCTGATGTTTTATCAATAATTAACAGAACAATTGCAACAATAAAGCCACCAACGACGGCTTCTGGTATGTGGTTTTTTTGTAGGAACGGGGTAAATTTTACGACAAACATTCCTATGAGTAGCGCGATACATGCGACTAATAATGTATAACTGGCATCTAGGATCATTTTTTTACCTCTATTAGTTTACCAGAATTTTCACTATAACAATTTAACAATAGTGAAAAATGAAGTTACTTTGGTTAACTAATCTTTAACAATGAGTTTTATTAGGGTATCCATAACTTTTAGTTAATAGGGTCATAATTTTAGTGTGATCTTAATCATGAAATATTAAAAAGATTAAAATAACAACAATGGTATTTAATGATGGGTAAACCTAAATACCATGCGGGATCCGCACTATTTTCGGTGATAGCAAAAAATAAAAAAGTATAAATAATAAACAAAATTATAAGAGAAGGAGAACATGATAAGCGCAGGCCGAGCAATTTAAAGAAGTGTGATATACAACATAAAACAGCAGCATGACCTTTCTATATTTCGTTGCTTATCGAAGTGTTAATTTTCGGGTGGATTACTCTGTTTGTTGATTAATAACGGAGAAAAATATGATTGCTGTAATATTTGAGGTGCAAATACAACCCGACCAACAAACTCGCTATTTGACTTTAGCTGAGGAGTTAAGACCACTATTAAGTCATGTAGCTGGTTTTATTTCAATTGAACGTTTTCAAAGTCTAGCTACAGAAGGAAAAATGTTATCGCTATCTTGGTGGGAAAACGAATACGCAGTTCTGCAATGGAAAAATCATGTTTTACATGCGAAAGCTCAACAAGAAGGGCGAGAGTCAATATTTGATTTTTACAAAATTAGTATTGCTCATATTACTCGCGAATATTCATTTAAAAAGGACAAGGATAATGTTTGATGTTCACGTTGTTTTAGATAATCAAATAGGACAATTAGCATTACTAGGAAAAACATTAGGTAATAAAGGTATTGGATTGGAAGGGGGAGGGATATTTACGGTTGGTGATGAATGCCATGCTCATTTTCTTGTTGAACAAGGAAAGGAAGCTAAAATAGCGCTAGAGCAAGCTGGACTGTTAGTACTTGCGATCCGGACACCATTAATTCGTAAGTTAAAACAGGAAAAACCGGGGGAACTTGGCGAAATAGCACGAGTATTGGCGGAGAATAACATTAATATTTTAGTGCAATACAGTGACCATGCTAACCAACTGATATTAATAACGGACAATGATAGTATGGCTGCATCTGTTACGCTCCCTTGGGCAATAAAGTGAACTTGCGATGGCTAATTTAATACGAAAAGAGGTTACCTTTGAGTCCTCAATAGCCGCGATAGGGGCGGCTATGTCTGACATTTCACGAGTTAAAATACTCAGTGCTTTGATGGATGGGCGAGCTTGGACGGCCACTGAGCTAAGTTCTGTGGCGAATATATCAGCTTCAACGGCGAGCAGTCATTTATCTAAATTATTAGATTGCCAGCTAATCACAGTAGTAGCTCAAGGCAAGCATCGTTATTTTCGGCTAGCAGGAAAAGATATTGCTGAATTGATGGAAAGTATGATGGGGATCTCCTTAAACCATGGCGTACATGCCAAAGTTTCCACGCCAGTGCATTTACGAAAAGCACGTACTTGCTATGATCATTTAGCTGGCGAAGTTGCCGTTAAGATCTATGATTCCCTTTGTCAACAGCAATGGATCACTGAAAATGGTTCAATGATCACATTAAGTGGTATTCAATATTTTCATGAAATGGGAATTGACGTTCCTTCCAAACATTCACGTAAAATCTGTTGTGCGTGTTTAGATTGGAGTGAACGCCGTTTCCATTTAGGTGGGTACGTTGGAGCCGCATTATTTTCGCTTTATGAATCTAAAGGGTGGTTAACTCGACATCTTGGTTACCGTGAAGTTACCATCACGGAAAAAGGTTATGCTGCTTTTAAGACCCACTTTCACATTTAAGTTGTTTTTCTAATCCGCATATGATCAATTCAAGGCCGAATAAGAAGGCTGGCTCTGCACCTTGGTGATCAAATAATTCGATAGCTTGTCGTAATAATGGCGGCATACTATCAGTAGTAGGTGTTTCCCTTTCTTCTTTAGCGACTTGATGCTCTTGATCTTCCAATACGCAACCTAAAGTAAAATGCCCCACAGCGCTGAGTGCATATAATGCATTCTCTAGTGAAAAACCTTGTTGGCATAAAAAGGCTAATTGATTTTCGAGAGTTTCATACTGTTTTTCTGTAGGCCGTGTACCTAAATGTACTTTTGCTCCATCGCGATGACTTAGTAAAGCACATCTAAAACTTTTAGCGTTATTACGTAAAAAATCTTGCCAGCTTTCCCCTTCTAAAGGGCAAAAGTGAGTATGGTGCCTATCTAACATCTCAATGGCTAAGGCGTCGAGCAAAGCCCGCTTATTTTTTACATGCCAATACAATGTAGGCTGCTCTACACCTAGCTTCTGGGCGAGTTTACGGGTTGTTAAACCTTCGATTCCGACCTCATTAAGCAGCTCTAATGCGCTGTTAATCACTTTACTTTTATCTAATCTAGACATCATTAATTCCTAATTTTTGTTGACACTCTATCATTGATAGAGTTATTTTACCACTCCCTATCAGTAATAGAGAAAAGTGAAATGAATAGTTCGACAAAGATCGCATTGGTAATTACGTTACTCGATGCCATGGGGATTGGCCTTATCATGCCAGTCTTGCCAACGTTATTACGTGAATTTATTGCTTCGGAAGATATCGCTAACCACTTTGGCGTATTGCTTGCACTTTATGCGTTAATGCAGGTTATCTTTGCTCCTTGGCTTGGAAAAATGTCTGACCGATTTGGTCGGCGCCCAGTGCTGTTGTTGTCATTAATAGGCGCATCGCTGGATTACTTATTGCTGGCTTTTTCAAGTGCGCTTTGGATGCTGTATTTAGGCCGTTTGCTTTCAGGGATCACAGGAGCTACTGGGGCTGTCGCGGCATCGGTCATTGCCGATACCACCTCAGCTTCTCAACGCGTGAAGTGGTTCGGTTGGTTAGGGGCAAGTTTTGGGCTTGGTTTAATAGCGGGGCCTATTATTGGTGGTTTTGCAGGAGAGATTTCACCGCATAGTCCCTTTTTTATCGCTGCGTTGCTAAATATTGTCACTTTCCTTGTGGTTATGTTTTGGTTCCGTGAAACCAAAAATACACGTGATAATACAGATACCGAAGTAGGGGTTGAGACGCAATCGAATTCGGTATACATCACTTTATTTAAAACGATGCCCATTTTGTTGATTATTTATTTTTCAGCGCAATTGATAGGCCAAATTCCCGCAACGGTGTGGGTGCTATTTACCGAAAATCGTTTTGGATGGAATAGCATGATGGTTGGCTTTTCATTAGCGGGTCTTGGTCTTTTACACTCAGTATTCCAAGCCTTTGTGGCAGGAAGAATAGCCACTAAATGGGGCGAAAAAACGGCAGTACTGCTCGGATTTATTGCAGATAGTAGTGCATTTGCCTTTTTAGCGTTTATATCTGAAGGTTGGTTAGTTTTCCCTGTTTTAATTTTATTGGCTGGTGGTGGGATCGCTTTACCTGCATTACAGGGAGTGATGTCTATCCAAACAAAGAGTCATCAGCAAGGTGCTTTACAGGGATTATTGGTGAGCCTTACCAATGCAACCGGTGTTATTGGCCCATTACTGTTTGCTGTTATTTATAATCATTCACTACCAATTTGGGATGGCTGGATTTGGATTATTGGTTTAGCGTTTTACTGTATTATTATCCTGCTATCGATGACCTTCATGTTAACCCCTCAAGCTCAGGGGAGTAAACAGGAGACAAGTGCTTAGTTATTTCGTCACCAAATGATGTTATTCCGCGAAATATAATGACCCTCTTGATAACCCAAGAGGGCATTTTTTACGATAAAGAAGATTTAGCTTCAAATAAAACCTATCTATTTTATTTATCTTTCAAGCTCAATAAAAAGCCGCGGTAAATAGCAATAAATTGGCCTTTTTTATCGGCAAGCTCTTTTAGGTTTTTCGCATGTATTGCGATATGCATAAACCAGCCATTGAGTAAGTTTTTAAGCACATCATCATCATAAGCTTTAAGTTGGTTCTCTTGGATCAATTTGCTGACAATGGCGTTTACCTTACCAGTAATGTATTCAAGGCTAATTTTTTCAAGTTCATTCCAACCAATGATAGGCATCACTTCTTGGATAGGGATAAGGTTTTTATTATTATCAATAATATAATCAAGATAATGTTCAAATATACTTTCTAAGGCAGACCAACCATTTGTTAAATCAGTTTTTGTTGTGATGTAGGCATCAATCATAATTAATTGCTGCTTATAACAGGCACTGAGTAATTGTTTTTTATTTTTAAAGTGATGATAAAAGGCACCTTTGGTCACCAACGCTTTTCCCGAGATCTCATCTATTGAAACAGCTTGATAGCCTTTTTCAACAAACAATATTCGTGCTGAGTTAACCAGTGATTGATAGGTACTCTTAAAATTTTCTTGTTGATGATTTTTATTTTCCATGATAGATTTAAAATAACATACCGTCAGTATGTTTATGGTATCATGATGATGTGGTCGTGACAATCTTAAGAACATTTAGGTTATTTTATGTATATTGAACAGCATTCTCGCTATCAAAATAAAGCTAATAACATCCAATTAAGATATGATGATAAGCAGTTTCATACAACGGTTATCAAAGATGTTCTATTATGGATTGAACATAATTTAGATCAGTCTTTACTGCTTGATGATGTGGCGAATAAAGCGGGTTATACCAAGTGGTATTTTCAGCGGCTGTTCAAAAAAGTAACAGGGGTCACACTGGCTAGCTATATTCGTGCTCGTCGTTTGACGAAAGCGGCTGTTGAGTTGAGGTTGACGAAAAAAACTATCCTTGAGATCGCATTAAAATATCAATTTGATTCCCAACAATCTTTTACACGTCGATTTAAGTACATTTTTAAGGTTACACCAAGTTATTATCGGCGTAATAAATTATGGGAATTGGAGGCAATGCACTGAGAGATCCCCTCATAATTTCCCCAAAGCGTAACCATGTGTGAATAAATTTTGAGCTAGTAGGGTTGCAGCCACGAGTAAGTCTTCCCTTGTTATTGTGTAGCCAGAATGCCGCAAAACTTCCATGCCTAAGCGAACTGTTGAGAGTACGTTTCGATTTCTGACTGTGTTAGCCTGGAAGTGCTTGTCCCAACCTTGTTTCTGAGCATGAACGCCCGCAAGCCAACATGTTAGTTGAAGCATCAGGGCGATTAGCAGCATGATATCAAAACGCTCTGAGCTGCTCGTTCGGCTATGGCGTAGGCCTAGTCCGTAGGCAGGACTTTTCAAGTCTCGGAAGGTTTCTTCAATCTGCATTCGCTTCGAATAGATATTAACAAGTTGTTTGGGTGTTCGAATTTCAACAGGTAAGTTAGTTGCTAGAACCCATGGCTCCTTTGCCGACGCTGAGTAGATTTTAGGTGACGGGTGGTGACAATGAGTCCGTGTCGAGCGCTGATTTTTTCGGCCTTTAGAGCGAGATTTATACAATAGAATTTGGCATGAGATTGGATTGCTTTTAGTCAGCCTCTTATAGCCTAAAGTCTTTGAGTGACTAGATGACATATCATGTAAGTTGCTGATAGGTTTCCAGTTTTCCGCTCCTAGGTCTGCATATTGTACTTTTCCTCTTACTCGACTTAACCAGTACCAACCCAGCTTCTCAACGGATTTATACCATGGCACTTTAAAGCCAGCATCACTGACAATGAGCGGTGTGGTGTTACTCGGTAGAATGCTCGCAAGGTCGGCTAGAAATTGGTCATGAGCTTTCTTTGAACATTGCTCTGAAAGCGGGAACGCTTTCTCATAAAGAGTAACAGAACGACCGTGTAGTGCGACTGAAGCTCGCAATACCATAAGTCGTTTTTGCTCACGAATATCAGACCAGTCAACAAGTACAATGGGCATCGTATTGCCCGAACAGATAAAGCTAGCATGCCAACGGTATACAGCGAGTCGCTCTTTGTGGAGGTGACGATTACCTAACAATCGGTCGATTCGTTTGATGTTATGTTTTGTTCTCGCTTTGGTTGGCAGGTTACGGCCAAGTTCGGTAAGAGTGAGAGTTTTACAGTCAAGTAATGCGTGGCAAGCCAACGTTAAGCTGTTGAGTCGTTTTAAGTGTAATTCGGGGCAGAATTGGTAAAGAGAGTCGTGTAAAATATCGAGTTCGCACATCTTGTTGTCTGATTATTGATTTTTCGCGAAACCATTTGATCATATGACAAGATGTGTATCCACCTTAACTTAATGATTTTTACCAAAATCATTAGGGGATTCATCAGGGTTGAGCCACCTCCGCGCTTCATCAGAAAACTGAAGGAACCTCCATTGAATCGAACTAATATTTTTTTTGGTGAATCGCATTCTGACTGGTTGCCTGTCAGAGGCGGAGAATCTGGTGATTTTGTTTTTCGACGTGGTGACGGGCATGCCTTCGCGAAAATCGCACCTGCTTCCCGCCGCGGTGAGCTCGCTGGAGAGCGTGACCGCCTCATTTGGCTCAAAGGTCGAGGTGTGGCTTGCCCCGAGGTGATCAACTGGCAGGAGGAACAGGAGGGTGCATGCTTGGTGATAACGGCAATTCCGGGAGTACCGGCGGCTGATCTGTCTGGAGCGGATTTGCTCAAAGCGTGGCCGTCAATGGGGCAGCAACTTGGCGCTGTTCACAGCCTATCGGTTGATCAATGTCCGTTTGAGCGCAGGCTGTCGCGAATGTTCGGACGCGCCGTTGATGTGGTGTCCCGCAATGCCGTCAATCCCGACTTCTTACCGGACGAGGACAAGAGTACGCCGCAGCTCGATCTTTTGGCTCGTGTCGAACGAGAGCTACCGGTGCGGCTCGACCAAGAGCGCACCGATATGGTTGTTTGCCATGGTGATCCCTGCATGCCGAACTTCATGGTGGACCCTAAAACTCTTCAATGCACGGGTCTGATCGACCTTGGGCGGCTCGGAACAGCAGATCGCTATGCCGATTTGGCACTCATGATTGCTAACGCCGAAGAGAACTGGGCAGCGCCAGATGAAGCAGAGCGCGCCTTCGCTGTCCTATTCAATGTATTGGGGATCGAAGCCCCCGACCGCGAACGCCTTGCCTTCTATCTGCGATTGGACCCTCTGACTTGGGGTTGATGTTCATGCCGCCTGTTTTTCCTGCTCATTGGCACGTTTCGCAACCTGTTCTCATTGCGGACACCTTTTCCAGCCTCGTTTGGAAAGTTTCATTGCCAGACGGGACTCCTGCAATCGTCAAGGGATTGAAACCTATAGAAGACATTGCTGATGAACTGCGCGGGGCCGACTATCTGGTATGGCGCAATGGGAGGGGAGCAGTCCGGTTGCTCGGTCGTGAGAACAATCTGATGTTGCTCGAATATGCCGGGGAGCGAATGCTCTCTCACATCGTTGCCGAGCACGGCGACTACCAGGCGACCGAAATTGCAGCGGAACTAATGGCGAAGCTGTATGCCGCATCTGAGGAACCCCTGCCTTCTGCCCTTCTCCCGATCCGGGATCGCTTTGCAGCTTTGTTTCAGCGGGCGCGCGATGATCAAAACGCAGGTTGTCAAACTGACTACGTCCACGCGGCGATTATAGCCGATCAAATGATGAGCAATGCCTCGGAACTGCGTGGGCTACATGGCGATCTGCATCATGAAAACATCATGTTCTCCAGTCGCGGCTGGCTGGTGATAGATCCCGTCGGTCTGGTCGGTGAAGTGGGCTTTGGCGCCGCCAATATGTTCTACGATCCGGCTGACAGAGACGACCTTTGTCTCGATCCTAGACGCATTGCACAGATGGCGGACGCATTCTCTCGTGCGCTGGACGTCGATCCGCGTCGCCTGCTCGACCAGGCGTACGCTTATGGGTGCCTTTCCGCAGCTTGGAACGCGGATGGAGAAGAGGAGCAACGCGATCTAGCTATCGCGGCCGCGATCAAGCAGGTGCGACAGACGTCATACTAGATATCAAGCGACTTCTCCTATCCCCTGGGAACACATCAATCTTACCGGAGAATATCGTTGGCCAAAGCCTTAGCGTAGGATTTCGCCCTCTCCCGCAAACGACCCCTAAGTTACCGCTCCATTCCGTCATCGCGTGTTTGGGTTTTCTTGCGCTTGGGTTGGGTGGTGGTATTTTGTTGTTTAGGTTGTTGCTGCGCCATGGTTTGCTTGCGTTGCTGTTCCAGTTGCGCACGGATTTGGTCATACATTTTTTGCGCCCGGGTATCGTATCCTGCTTGGGCGACTTGCTGGGCAAGTTTGGCGATGTCTCGCGCTTCGGTTTTCATACCGTTCAAGTAGAGTTGCTTGGCCAGCGATTGATAGCGTTTGAGTAGTGCGCTCCTTGTTTCTTGGCTGCGTGTTTGGTAAGGATTGTGCGGGCGTTGTTGGGTTTCTAGGGCGGTTTTTAGGCTGCCTTGTTGCTCAGCGGTGATGCGTGATGTTTGCCGCGCGGGGGCTAATCGCTCATCAATAGCGCGGACAATGCCGTTTTCTCCTTTGATGCTTTTGCCGCGATGCTGGCGGCGGGTGGCAGCGCATTGCACGCCTTCGTCGCGTAACTTTTCGGCGAAACGAACGCGCCATTCAAATAGGTCGTTTTTGCGTGGATTGATGCGTTGCCCTAGATTGTCGCGCATCAGCACCGCTAGATGGACATGGGGATGGGGTGGCTCGCCTTCACGGTCGGATTCATGGTGAAGCGCGAAGACGTATTCATGGTTGGAAAATTGTTCAGCGGCAAATTCTCGGGCGGCATTTAACACGGCTTGGGGCGGCGTGCCTGCGGGCATGGATAGGACAATGTTTAATGCTTCTCTGTGCGCGGTGTCGTCAGCAATGCCAAAACGGTTTTGCCAATTTTCCAAGTGTTGTCGCACGGCTTTTTTGCTTTGAATTTGCTCACCATTTTGGTTTTCTAAAACGACTTCACCGTTGCGTGAAATGTAGTCCAAATGGTTACGGATGCCTTTCATGCCTTTGGAGTTTTGGCTGTGGCGTTTGGGGATTTTAACCATCACTTCGGGGTGCTTGCGGGCGGCAGCTTGGAGATTGGTTAGAGCGGTGTTGTTTTTGAGTGGTTTGTGCGATGTGCCGCTGCGTATTTTCTTTTGTTTGCCGTGTACGGCATGGGTGCGGTATTGGAGAAACCAGTCATCTAGGTTTTTCATGGGTATCTTTCGGATGCAAAAAAAGCAGCCTGAAAACGCTGTTTATGGTTTTCAGGCTGCCTTACAGGAGGAAAATTAGTTTTCTTGGCGCGTGCGGT
Source organism: Kingella bonacorsii (assembly GCF_016623605.1). Taxonomy (NCBI): domain Bacteria; kingdom Pseudomonadati; phylum Pseudomonadota; class Betaproteobacteria; order Neisseriales; family Neisseriaceae; genus Kingella; species Kingella bonacorsii. The sequence continues at coordinate 34,745 of NZ_JAEHNZ010000004.1, forward strand.
GTTCTTGAATGATGATGCCAACACGTTTAACGTGTTCGGTAATGATTTGTTCAAGCTCGGCAAGTTGGCGTTGTGTAAGCGATGCGCCCTCGCCTGTGTTTAAGTGGCGTGCGATTTGGTTAATGTTGCGCCCGATTGCGCCAAGTTGAACGTTGGATTGATAGAGCGCGGTAATTTCGTTATCCGTGAGTATGGGGTGTTGTTCTATGTATTCTGCCAAAATGTAGAGTGCGCGACGGTTGGGCGACATTTTGCCTTGTTGCGCGGCGGTATGGATGTACTCGGCGATATGGGGTGGCAGTTTGAGTTCTAATCGTGTTTTGGCTTCGGTGGTCGTGGAGTGTGTGGGTGGTTCGGCAGTAGGGGATTGTTTAGCAAGTTCTGCGAGCAGTAAATCACGAGCAAGTAGAGAGATGTTGGTTTTGCCGTATCGCTGTTTGGATAAGGCGGCAAGGTGGGCGCAAGTTTCTTGGGATAAACCATAAACTTTGATGTAGTTACTCATCATCACATCCTTTTAACATATTGAAAACAATTAAATAACATCAAAAGGCAGCCTGAAAGCTATTTTTCAGGCTGCCTCTCGCTTAATCACTCATGCTCATGCCGTTGTCTTTGCCTTTTTGCTTGCCTTTGGCAGCTAATGTTTGTTGCTGTGTTTGCTGCTGTTGTGAGGGTTCAAGCGTGGGCAGGTTGATTCTGTTGCCTTGAATCATGTTAGACAATGTTTGGTAAACACTACGGCGCATAAATTCACGCTCATCAGGGGTTTTGTGCGGCATTTTTTCCAATATTTGCAAATACGCAACTTCAACCTTACGCATCATCGCCATATCGTCTTTGGACAAACGGTTGAGCTTTTTGTGATAGTCATTCATCAAACCATTGGTTTTGTCTGGCGATACGGTTTCCGATGCCGTGCGCTGTTCTGCGCTAGGCTGCTCTGCTTTTGCTGCGCCAGCCGTAACCTGTTCTTGGATTTGGGTGGCGTGCAATTTCTGCTCGGTCGTTTGCGCTTGCGTAACCTGCTTGTCGGCTTCGGAGCGCAGCGGGGTGAAGTCGGGCGATGCCGTTCGCTCGATGATTTGGATTTCAAACGAATTGCGTTTGCCATCTTTGCCTTTGTCTATCAATTCCACCTTGTCGCCCACTTGCGCACCGCTTTCTTTCATAGCACGTTCTAAATCCATGCCCCAGCGTTCCCATTGTTTGTCATCTTTTTCCAGCAAGACGAAATAACTCATGCCTTTGTCGGGATTATGGTTGTAATGGTCTTTGCCATGGGCAACGAGGCGCGCGCCCAATTCTTTACTTGGGGTTTCTCGCGCGGGTTTGTTTGGCTCGGGGGCTAGGGGTTGATGCTCAATGCTGTTGCGACTGCGGTTTTCGCGCTGGTTGGCCAGTAATGCTAAATCTTCTTTGCTGGGTTTGTAGCCAGAGGTGGCAATGCCGCGCAAATTAGCTTCTAACCACATTTGCTGTTTAAATTCTGCGCCGCCCGAGATTTTGATGCTGCCCCAGTTTTTGGCTTGGGCAACGTCCAACATATCGCTGATGGTTTGCGCATCGTTTTTGGGCGTGGAAAGTTTGTTGCCTTTGTCTTGAAACACAACGGTGTTATGGCTGTTGATGTCTGAATAATTCAAATGCCCCAACAATCCGCTGTTGGTTTGAATGTAGCGTGATTGAATGTTGCTAGGCACGCTGTAATGGTGGTCAAGAATAGGCTGGGGCTTGCTGATTTCAGGCTGCTTTTCTGTGTTTTCAGCATCACGCTCGGGTTTTTGCATTGAATTTTGCTGTAAAACACGTTCGGCAGCGGCATCACCCGCAAAGCCTGCGGCAACGCTAGCGGCAGTTTTTGCCATGCTACTACCTGGAATGGCAGCGTCTAACGCAGTATCTGCAGCTATGCCTATTGCTGCACCAACGGCGGCTTCTTGGGTAAATTGCTGTGCCGACTCAATCCGCTCTTTTTCCTTGGCACGCCGTAGGTTCTCTTGCACTTCGGCGGCGGAAATGGTTTCAAGCTGGGGTTGGGCTTCGGTGGGTTGCGTTGGGCTTTGAGTCTGTTCTTGCGTGATGCCGCCGAACTCAATGCTGTTTTCTACTGTTTGAGCTTCGAATGCCGGGGCTTCGGATGGGGTCATATTGGTGTCCTGTTGGTTTGAACTTGGCAATGGTTCGCCTTGTGTGTTTTCAGGCTGCCCAACAACTTGCGTTTCCGATGGCTCAGAAACAGCAACAGCCGCGTTATCGGCGGCTGTGGGTTGGGATGGTTCGGGTGGTTGGGCTGTTTCAGGCTGCCTTTGCGGCTGCACGGCGGTTGGCTCTTGATGCAGTTTGTGTTCATGTTCCGCTGCTTGGCGCATTTGGAAGGTCATTTCGCGTATCAGAGTGGATAGATTGTCTAAATGGATAGGTTTGCCGCCCAGTATGTTTTCAGACACTGCAACATAACCACCGCCTTTGTCTGCTTCAATTTTGTCCACCATCAATTCCCCTCCGTAGTCTGCCAAATGGATGCGGGCGATTTCTCGTCCGTTGGGCAGGACTTGGTATTCAAAGGAAAAATCGGCAGGGAGGTTAAGGGCGGATAGTTCGTCGGCAAAGGTGGGAGACGCAGCATTTTCAGGCTGCCCACTTTGGCTTTGCGGAAACTCACCATGTTCATTTTCAGGCTGCTGTGGCATTTCTGCCGCACGTTCAGCCAAAATCTTGTTTACTGCGCCGCGCACATAAATACCTTGTTCTGCCATTTCGCTCATCATGGCTTCGCGCTCGGCGGCATCGGCGATTTGGGCAACGTTTTGGGCGTGGCGTTGGATGTCTTCGGGGGTGGGGGATTGTGCCATTTGGGCTTCCTTTTTAGGTTGGGTTAAATTTTGACTTGGCAATGGATTTTCAGGCTGCCTATGGGCATTTTGCCATTGCGCCAAATCGCTTTCTGTTTTAATATGGCGGTAAGAAAGTTCAGTCTCAGACGTAATATCCCAATGCAATTGAAGCGGATGGGTAGTCAAAAATTCCTGAACTTTCTTTTTGTTTGCATATAGCAAATCATCTTGAAACGCGCGTTCCAGCTGCGTATCGCTTCTGCCATACACGCTCACCACATCAATCAAATCTGCCCCGTGTTTGCCTTTGCCTTTACTCAAATGCACTGCCGCAATGACGGGTTTTTCTTTATCGTTTTCACGTTCATGCAACCGGGTTAAAACCACAAGTGAATTGCTTTGGGTGGCGGATTTGAATACCGCTATCGGGTCGTTCATTTCGCCGGGCAACAGCTTTAAGTCATCGGGATTTACCGCATGGCGGTTTTTGTCGTAGGCGTTTTGGCGGTTGAGGTAATCGGCGACGGCTTTTTCAATCGTGCCTCCTGCAATGCGGACTTTGCCTTGCGGCACACCCAGTATTTGCAATACATCAGGCGTTGTGCCCAGCTGGATGTAGCCTGCGGGGACTTTGCCCGTCACCACGTTATCTACTGCTTGCGTGAAGGGGGTGTTCTCGCTCGTTGGTGATGGCTTTGCCGTTTCAGGCTGCGGTTGCGGGGCTGCCTTGCGTTCCTCAAGAATACCGTTCACCGCGCCGCGAATATCTACCCCGCGCTGCGCCAACTCGGCAATCAGCGCATTGCGGTGTTTCTCGTTGCGCTCACCGCCAAATTTTTCCAGTACATATTCCGCGCGAAAGCGTAATCCCGCTTCGTCCGGCGGCAGAGTTTCGGGGCTTTCCTGCGGGCTTTCGGGGGCTTTGTTTTGTATGTGCGCGATTTGACGGGCAATTTCAGGCTGCATGGCGGCGACCTGGGCAGTGCGCTCTGCCGACAAGGGTGTGCCGAGTGCCTCTTTGACAGCATCCATGCCGTGAATTTCCGCCAAGTCGTTAAAGTCGCTGGGGAACTGTTCTTTGCCGTCTGCGTCCAATTGTCCGTGCCGTTGTTGCCATACGGTGATGTCGCGGGCATCAAATTCGGGCAGCCTGATTTGGGCGCGCCCGCCCAAGATGGCAGCGGCTTCGGCGGCTTTGGTTAAACCTTTTTGGCTCGCGCGGTCGTTGTCGGCGGCAAGGTAAATAGGGGTGTCGGCGGGCAGATTGCCGCGCCCGATGATGCGGGCGGCAACGACGGGCAGATTGCCCGCGTCAAAAGCAATCACCACGGGCTTGCCCGTTGCCAAGTGGACGCTGGCGGCGGTGGCGTAACCTTCGGCGAGGTAAAAACCTTGTGCCATATCGGCGTGCGTGCCATTGAGGATGGCGTAGCCGCCGCTTTTTTGTCCGCCTGCCAAAAAGCGTTTTTGTCCGCTTTCTTCAATCTGTTGCAGATTGACCAGCTCGGTGTTGCCTGTTTGCCCGTTGCGCGAGTAAATCGGGATGACCAGTTTGTTCTGCCCTTTGTAACGATTGATGCGGATGCCTGCCACGGCGGTTACTTCTTGGATGCCTTTGCTTTGCAGATAGGGATGCGCCAAATCGGCAGCGGTGAGGGCTTTGGCATTGCGCCAAATGGCATGCGCCAGTCGGGCGGCGGATTGATGGCGCACATGGTTATACGCCGCCCAAATTTCGTCTTGCGTGGCGCGTTCCCGGGCGATTAGGGCGCGCTGCTCCGGGTTGGGGGCGACGTAGGGCTTTTCGGGGCGGTAACCGTTGTCGCGAGCTTGCTTAAACAACGTGGCAACGGTGATGCCGCCTGCTTTAGACTTGGCGGATTTCCAAGTGGCTTCGGCAACACTAGCCTTGTAGTTGTCGCCTTGTCTTGACCAGTCGTGCCATAAGTCTTTGCCGTTTTCGCCGAGTGCGTCTTTGATGGCGTATGCCATCGGATACCAGTCGGCATAACTGGACGGGGTGGGGATGTAGGATAAGGCGGTGCGCACTTCGTCATAAGTGGGTGGGGCGTAGTCGGTAGGCATGGGAGGCTCCTTTGTCGGATGGGAATGGGGAAAAAGGCAGCCTGAAACGTTGTGATGCGTTTCAGGCTGCCTTTTATGTGTGATGTTTACCCGCTTTGCCAATCATCATCTTGCGAATAATCCTGCGCTTCCCACTCGTCATCGTCATCAGCGGAACTGGCGGGAATGGCATCAATCATAGCTTCCAGGCTTTGGGATGGATTCTTCATGCCGCTTGCCAGCACGCTCATGCACGTTGGCATATCGTCAAGCCGCCACAGGTTTTGGATACCAGTGGCAAACTGACCGAGTTTTTCATTGCCGTCCACATTGGGGAAATCGGCAAGGTTTTGGCTCATGCCTAAGGCAAGTTCATTGACTAGGTGTTGGGCAAACGGGTCTTTATTGTTTGCTGTTTCAATCTGAATTTCATGCTGTTTGAGTGGTTTGGCTTTTTTCTCCTTCTTGGGGACGACATAACGCACTTTGCTCAAAGTGGGCTCCACGATTGGGATAGTGGGCGGTGGAATTTTGGCACGCTCTTTGAATAGCGGGTCATCGTAATAGCGGATTTTGTCGGCATAAATCGGGGGCATGGCGGCCATATCCAAAATGCACTTATCCATCGGCATTTGCTTGATTTCCGTGTCGTACATCAAGGCGCGTTTTTGCTCGCTGATGCTTTGGCTGTGGCTCGTGCCTCTGCCTGTACTGCGGCTTTTGGATTTGGCTTTCACGGTTTCGTTGCCCAAAATCTCGCTGTATTCCTTGGCTTCGGTTTGGTCGCGCGGGGTAAACATCACGCGGCAGGCGAAGTTGGTAAAAAACGTACGGGCGTTTTCGCGCCCGTAAACGGCTTCAATTTGCGCGGGCGATTGCACGATTATCATCAGCCGCAGCCCATAGCCTGCCACATACGACACGCCATCCATAATAGCGGGCACGTTGCCCAACGCGGTGAACTCATCCATCAGCAAAAGGCATTGATGGGGCAGCGTGGTTTTGCCTGTTGCAGGGTTGAGGTTGTTTTCAGGCAGCCCTTGTTCTACGTTCACGTTGATTAACTGGCTGAAAAATAGGTTGGTTAAGCGGGCAAACGTGCCTGTTTCGGTGGGTTTGATGCCAAGGTAGACGGTCATGCGGCAGCGGCGGATGTCGTCCAAACGGAAATCATCGTCAGAGGTTACGGCTTCCACAATTGGGTCTAAAAAGATGCCCAAAGGCTGCGTAAACGTCGAGATGATGTCGGCGTTGGTTTTGGCATTGCCGTTGGCAAAATCGGCTAGCAGGGTATGGCAGGCATCGCTTAATGGCGCTTCGGACTGGGCGCGGTAATCCAGTTCAGATTTGAGCCATGCTTGTAGATTGTTGCTGGTTTCCTCATTGCTATCACTTTCTTGTTGGTTGGACGAGTGGGATACGCTATGGGTTTGGGTGGCTAAACGGTAGAGATAGCCTAGTGAACTGCGCTGTTTGTAATCCGCATCGCGTGTGGGGCGTTCGGCTTCGGTTTCAATCATGTAAAGCGACAAACCCACAAACAGTTTGCGCGCGCTTTCTATCCAAAAGGCATTGCCGTTTTTACCACCGCCGTCCATGGGATACATAATGGCGGCCATATTGGATAAATCGCGGTAGGTAAACAGCGGATTGCGTGAAATGTAGGTAAACGGATTCCAGCGGTGGCTGCAAATGTTTTGGCTTAATTTTTCGGCTTGTTGCGCCAGTTGGGCAACATGGTCGGCATCGCTCACGATATTGCCGTGCTCATCGCGCTCTTCAAACGCGGCTTTGCTGATGCCGGGCATTAAACCGCCCGGATTGAACAGGAACACTTTTTGCCCTGCTTGGGCACGAAAGCCTGCGGTGAGCAGGAAGTTTTCAAATTTAGGGTCGTAAACCACCATGCTGTCGCGGTAGTTGAGGCAGTTGGGCACAATAATGGATACGCCTTTACCTGCGCGGGTACGGGCGGCAACCAACACAAATCCGTTGTCCATCCAGCGCAATAATTGCCCTTTGTATTTGCCCAATAGCAATGCGGGATATTCGGCTTGGTCGGTTTGTTTTTGGTTTCTCTTATCGGCAGGCTTTCCAATCTTGGGTTTGTTCAGCAAACCTGCCTGGAATATTTCGGCACGGTTGGCAAATCGCGCCGAGCCGTGTAACTCGCGTTTGGGTTTCATGAACGTGGCAACCAGTATCATCAGCGCGGGCGCAAGCGTGATAATGCCTGCCAAGGCACATGATGCGATAAACGCGGTGTGCATGGTGGGCGACATTTGATGGGTGTGGGCAAAATAGCGGGGCAATACGCCTAGGCTGGCGGGTGTTTTTAACGCTTGCCAACGAGTAAACAGCATGGCGCCCAAAAACAAACCGCCCAAGGCAGCGGGCGGCGTGAGAATAATGCCCAGTATCACTAGGGGCTTTTTGGAAGGTTCGGACATGGTAGGCAGCCTGAAAATAAGTGGGACGGTTAGAGGTATTGGTGCATGGTTTCGTCAATATCATCATCGGCGGGTGGCGGGTTTTCAGGCTGCGTTGAGGCGTTCTCATTCTTTTTGGCTTTATTTTTACTTTCTATGGTTTTGATGCTTTTGCCTTTCACTTCATAACCACGTTTCACTTCGCCTGTTTGCGTGTTGATGTATTCATAAGACCAAACGCTGCCCCATATTTCCACACAATCGCCTTGTTTGAGAAATGAAGCAGCAAATTGAGCAGGCTGCCCAACCAGCTTCACAGCAAACCATTCTGTGTGTTCAATGGGGTTGCCGTTTTTATCTTTACGTTTGTCTTGGCAGGAAACGGATAATTTGGCGTGGGCGGTGCCGTCTTGAAAAAAGCCGATTTTGGGGTCTTGCCCAAGGTAACCAATAAGGTGGAAGGTGTTGTCGTAGGGCATGGGGGTGTCCTTTCGGGGAGTGGATGAAAATGGGGTGTAGGTAGTTGTATAGAGATGAAGAAAGACAGCCTGAAACGGTGGGTAGAGTTTCAGGCTGCCTTATTATTTGCCAGCAGCTTTTCGGTCTCTTTACGCCAATGCACGGCAATCGCATCCAGCTCGCTGGCAGTGGGTTTGGTTTGCGGTTGGTTTTTCAGTTCAATCAGTGCATCAATGGCTTCACGCCTAATTTTGCTTTCCAACCAACGGGCAGCTTCGGGCACGTCTTTGCTGTACCAAAAGTTATGGCAATGGTGGCAAAGGGCGGCGGCGTTGTCGGGATGAAAACGAATTGCCCAATGGCGACGGCTAAAATGATGGCTACACTGCAAACCCGTAGATTGTGCGGTGTAGCTTGTGCCGCAATGTTCGCATTGATAGTTGGCGCGGGCGCGGATGTAGTCGCTAAATGCGGCATCGGCTGCATTGCGGGTAAAGGTTTCAAAGTGGGCTTTGCCTGTGTCTTTGAGGGCTTTATCTAGGGCTTTGATGGTGGCGATGGCTTCGCTCAATGCGTCATAGAGTGCGGGCTGATTGCATTCTTTGGCGGTGCGTCGCCATGTTTGCAAGCTAATCAGCGTGTTGGCGGTGTCGTCTCGGTCTTTGAGGGTGATAATGGTCATGGGGTGTCCTGCGAAAAAGGCAGCCTGAAACGGTGGAATGGGTTTCAGGCTGCCTTGTAGTTTGAAGGGTGTGGAATGGCGTTATTTATTCATTCTGCGCCACTGGCTCGGCTCAATCGGATTCGCATCGCGCCACAATCCTAATTTAGCTGCGCGTGCATTCTTTTCTTCTTGTGCGTACTGTGTACCACCATAACGGCGATATGCCCATGCAAAGCCGTCTTTCACCATCTGCTGATTGACGTTCAGGCTGCCCAGTTGAATATCGGCAACGGTGCGCCCGTAGCGGTCGGTATCCGTGATATTGAGGGTAACGGTTTGGTTGTACACCAAATCGGATAGATGCTTTTTCGCCTGCTGCCCAAAGGATTGTTGCTTTTCGGGGGCATCAATCGCATGGAGGCGGACTTTAATTGGTTGCTTGGCGGCGGTGAGACAAGTGAGCGTATCGCCATCGGCAATGCCTACCACGCGACAGGTGGTGGGTTGAGCGGTGGTTGGGGTGCTGTTGGCAAATGATGGGCGGTGGCTAGTGGCATAAGCAAGGGCTGCGCTGGCGAGGGTGGTTAGGATGGCTAGCGTGGGTTTATGTTTGAGTGGGTTGAGCATGGTGATAATTCTTTGGTTTAGTAAAGGCAGCCTGAAACGCAAAAAATGGTTTTCAGGCTGCCTTGTTGTATTCCCTACACCCGCCCACGCAGCGCGTAATACGTCGCCACTGGGTCATAATACAATTCGGTCATGTAGGTATGTTTGAAGAAACACACCACGTCAATCGTGGCGCGCACGGTGTTGAGAATGTACTCATACGGCATGGATTTACCTGCGGCGGATTCCATGGCGAGCTGGGCGATGCGGTAATGCACGCTGCGCGCATCGTTGGCGTGGACGGAAGTAAGACCGCCGGGGTGGCCGGTGTTGAGCGCGGAGAGATAATCCCACGCTTCGTCGCCGCGCAGCTCGGTCAGCAGGATGCGGTCGGGTTTTAAGCGCATACAGGCAGCGATGATTTGCTTGGCCGTAATATGTTCTTTGTAGAACAAATGGGCATGATTGGGGTGGTTAGGCGTGTCTAGCTCGTGGGTGTCTTCAATGGTAATTAGGCGGGTATCGCTGGGGATTAAATCCACTAGCGATTTGGTAAACGTGGTTTTGCCCGAACCGGTGCCGCCTACCATGCAGATGTTGAGTTTGCGGTCGATAGCGATTTGAAAAAAGGTGTTTAAGTCGCGGTTGGCTTTGGCTTCGAGCATTTGGTACTGCCAGTCGGCCAAGGGCACGTCGTGTGGCAGCTTCATTTGGTCGGCGATGTCGGCGAAGTGGTGGCTGTTTTGGTGTAGGGCTTCTTGGGTGGTTTCGGAGGCGGCTTCGGCGGGGTTTTCAGGCTGCTTTTGATGCTGCCTGAAATCTTCTGCTTTGCCGTGTTCGGAATAGTCCACGAAGGCTTGTAGGCGATTGGTTTTAATGTAATCGCCTAGGCTGAATCGGCTGGTGGAAGGTTTGCGAATGGCGAATACGGCGGTTTTGTCTTCGCAGCTTGGTGGGAACATGATGTGTCCGCGCTCGCCGTCGGGGAGGGTTACGGAGTGGATAGGGTTGGCGGCGTTAATATGCTTGCTGTTGAAGTTGGCTAGCGCGTTAGCCAACTGGTGAAGCTGGTCTAGGCTGAGGTTAGGGGTTTCTATACGCTCCACACCGAAGCTGCCTTCGATGAATAATTCATGCGGACGGTTAATCATGATTTCGGTCAAACCGTCGCGGGCGAGCAGTTCGCTGATACCGAGATTGTCCAGAAAATTGCGGGCGGCAGCATCGGATTGGATAAGAGGTTTGGTTAGGGTGGATTGCATGGGTTTTTCCAAAAAAAATTAGGCAGCCTGAAAGCGGAACCCGCTGTTTCAGTCTGCCTTTGCGTTACTGGCGAATCTTGGCATCTCCTGCATCCAATGTAAGCAGATGCGGATTGACGCGCTCATACACGCCGCCAAAGTCCACATCGCGCGCCACAATGATGTTGATGAAGCTGCCTTGGTTCACATAGCCCGTGGGCGGGATGTTGATGCTGTTTTTCAGGGCTTCGGTTGCCATGTCCTGTGCCGATTGTGAGGTGTTGTCAAAATTGAAGGTTTGACCGTTGCCATTACTGTTCTTGCGATTGCCGGCATAGTTGCCCAAGTCGCCAATCAGGCTAATCATGATTGCGCCGCCGAAGCGTTGCCAAAAGTGGTATTTCACGTTTGCGCCGATGCCTGCTTCGCCCAGTTGTCCTGCCGAGGGGCTGGCAAGATTCACTCGCACACCGTAAGGCGTTTCCACTTCGTTCCATAGGGCAAAAATACGAGCCTGCCCTTGCAACAATGCAGCGGTTTGCTCGCCGGTGATTTTGCTGCCGCGTTCCAGCAACAGCACTTTGCCGTTGGCGGAATACACGTCCTTATTGACAATGCAACGGGTAAAACCTGCTTGGGTGGTAACAATCCGCGTTTGCAACGTACAAGGAATGTTTGTGCCTTTGGCAAGGAGATAATCGCTGTTGGCTCGGCGCATGGCGCGAACACCGGCGGTTTGAGTCGGATTAAGTTGAGCAGCGAAACGGTTACCGCTGGATGCCGGGTTACTGTCGTCGCTTTGCAAACCGCTCATTTCGCTTTCGCTGATGGGCGGGATGCCTTCACTGTTGTTGCCGGCAAGCAGTTTGGCTTGGGCGGCGGCATCATTCGTTGCGCTTTCTGTGCCTATGCTGCCTGTGCCACCATCGTTGCCCACCAATATTTCGCCCAGCAAACGGCGGTCTTTGGGTGGCGGTTCGGAGGCGGCAACGGTTTCCGCTTGGACGTATGCCACGCTTGGCGTGCTGGCTACGTCTGGCGTGATGCCTTCGGGCGCGGATGCTTCAACTTCGGCTTCTTGTTGCGCATCTAACTCGCGTTTGATTTTAGCTTGTTCAGCAGCAAAATCGTATTGTCGGTCATTGCTTACTTCGGGCTTTTTCTCCTCAGCGGGCGGTTCGGTCGGAGTGCGGTTTACCCACATCATCATAAAGGCAATCGCCAAACCTGTGCCCAACAAGGCGACGCCGCCCAATATCATTTTTTGCGGGCTGGAACTTTTGCCGCCCATGCTTTCTACATCGGCAACACCGCCTTCAATATTGATGTCGCCCACTTTGTCGTGCATGGTGGGTTGGTCGGCCGGTTGAACGGCGATTTCAGGCTGCCTGAAATCACCATCACTTTGTTTTTTGCGGAAACGGTTCAATAATCCCATCGGGGTATTCCTTTCTGTATTGGCTATTTCACGAGCCGCACGCTTTCGCCATCGTCTGTACCGTGGCGGTTGAACGTGCCCGTGGCGTTGTAGCTGCGGTTTTCAATGCCGAGCACCGATTTACCCGAACGCAAGATAAATTTGGCAGCGGTTTCATGCACCACGATGGTATCGCCTTCGGTATGGCTATCGGTCAGGCTTTCGCTGCCGTCTGCATTGATGCGGTAAATCACAGGCAAGGTGCGCCCGTTGTTAAAGCGGAAATAAGTAAAGCGTCCGTTGTCCCACATGGTGGTAGGCGCAAGGGTTTTGTCGCCATAACCCCAGTAATTGCGGTTATCACCCATCGCTTGAACGCCCCCTGATTGTTGCAAGGCTTGCTCGGCAGCATGGCGTTTGGCGGCTTTGGCGGCACGCGCTTGGCGAATCTCTTCGGGGTAACGAAAGCGCAAAATGTAGGTAGGCGGTTGCTTATTGCTGGCCAGCTTCAAATCAAAGGCGTAGGTACGTTTGTTGGAAACCACAATCAGGTTGGTAACGGGTTTTTCCTCCACGGGCTTGAAAATGATGTTGTTGCCACGCACCGCCAATTTCCAAGCCAGTGCGTCACCCATGCCTGTTAGCGAGGATTGCGTATCTAAAAACTCGCCATCAGCCAGTTGCACCATCGCCGCGCGTCCCACTTGCGCGTAAATCGGATAAACCTTTTGATTGGAATAATCCTCGGTGCGGATGCGCGGGTCGGCAAAGGCAAGCGTGGGCAACAAAAAAGCCGCTAGGGTTAAGCGGCGGATGATGGGTTGAAATGTGTGTGGTGCGTTTGGTTTGTACCAAAACTTTAATCCGTTTTGGCTACGCCCAAATGCGCTGCGCTTGTTTTCAGGCTGCCTGAAATGGATGGGTGGCATCATTGCACGGTCTCCTTATCGGTGCGCCAACTGGTTACTGTAAAGCCCAATGGGTTGATTAGGCGGGCTTCGTCTGATAGCGCCTCATCGCGGTATTCGTAGGTGATGGTGGCAACGTAGCGTTGTGGTTCAATCACTTGCTTATCGGCCGTGAGCGGAATCATGGTTTTTTCATAACGCACTTGCGCGGTTTTGCCAATGAAACTAATGGATAGAATTTTGATGTTGATGCGGAATTTGTCGGCTAAAACTTTATGTGGCGCGTTGGGGCTGTCTTTGTAGAGCCGAACCAACTCGGTTTGCAATGCACCATCCGACATCAATGCCGTTGCATCAAACGTATCTTGTACCGAATACCAATCATAGCCTTCACGGTATTTTACATACGCCGATAAGTTGGCTTTATCAATGACTTCGCCATAGCTTTGCTGCTGATTTTTAATCATGGTTACAATATCGGTTGCGCCTGTGTTGTTGTCCACGCGCACCAAAAAGGGCACAACGGTTTTAAGCGGCGTCAAACCCGCCACCGCGCCTACGGCGATGCCTGTAATCAGCAAACACACACCGCAGATACGCCAAGCAATCTTGGCGTTTTTGCGCACGCGCTCGATTTCGGATGATTCAAAAATACGCGCCGCTTCAATGAATTTGAGCGGCGTTTTAAATTTGGTTTGAGTGTTGGAAGGAGAAGTTTGGCTCATGATGATTATTCTGCGGTTGAGGTTGAATGAGATGCGGATTGAGAAGCAGGCACGTTAATGGGAAAAGGCGTGCCATACGGTTTGGGCGGGTTATGGGAACAGGCAGATAACCAAAAAACCGCCGCAAGGGCAGCAAAACAATATTTGAAACGTTTGGGCATAATTTTTCTTTCAAAAATAAAACGCCTTGTGGTGAAACAAGGCGTTGGGTTTAAAACAAACGGAAGCACTCTATCGGCGACTAAATAACGCCATCAAAAAGGTAACGGTGGCAATAAGCATCATCATCAATAATGTAACCGGCCATGCAAACCACCAAAAAATAATATGGCACAAGAAAAAGCCGCCCACATTTTCCAAGGTGTCATGGAAGGGATGAAATTCCATATTCAAGCCTTCGGTAAAATAGGCGGTAATCAACAAGCCTGTAATAAATTGAACAATCGTAGCCGAAAGCAAAAAAGCCGCGAAAGCAACATCGGCCGGATGGTCAATCCAACGATTAAGCACATGATAGCGCAGATATTCCGAAACAAAATAAGTCGTTCCCCACGATAAGGCGAAGGCAGCAATCAATACAATCCAGCACCACCAAAACGCCAAATTTCCTTCTGAATCTCTAACCAGTCTTCCTAAATCCATGTTGCGCTCCTTGATTGATGATGTGTCATTTTAACCGATTTAGCCTTTTATTGAACCGCCACGCCCCCGCAATCGTCTCCACACACCGGCAGCACCTTTACCTGCCATTCTCATAGAGGATTTTGCCGCACCGGCCGCTTGGCGACCCGCCAAACCCGGTAAGCCCGCCCCTGCACCTTCTAGGCTTGCGCCGCCTGTTAATGCGGTTGCCATCGCTGGAACTTTCCATGCGGCCAAGACAAACAAAATCGTCATCGCCGTAAAGAGAATGATTAAGCCCAAAGCCACACCGATTGCTTCCATATTGCTTGCCTGTGTGATGGCCATTTTGGCATTGTCTATGTGTTCTTTGAATGTTTGGATTTCAATGCCCGCTAAAACGGACAACAAGCCTATGGTTAGAATGCTGTTTAGGCATTGGCCAATCCAGTTCATGCCATATTGCCGCGTGCCGGGAAACAGCATCGCACCGATAAACATCGGACCGACCATCAAATTGAGTGCCAATACAATTTTGGCAATCACCCAATAAGCAAATACGACTGAAAGCAAAACGTTGGTGCAAAAACGCAACCAGCCCTCAATAGCCCATAAGGCTAGGATATTGCCCGCATCCGTTATATCTAAATCCATGCGTGCCAGGTTTAATTGCGCACCAATCACATCCATGGCGAGAGCGGCACTATCAAACATTTTTATATCCACACTTTTACCAAAGGCTTGGGACAGGGTTTCAGGCATATTGTAGATAATTTGGGCGAGCGAGTTATATTGAGACGCATTAAAGGCAAAGGCGATAATGATTAACCAACCCATCATGCGCTTACTCAAATCCACAACGTTTTCATCTAATCCCCTGTTGTATGCGTCTAGCGCGATAATGACAATGTACAAGCAAAAACCTGATGCAAACAAAGGGGAAACATTGGAAATGAACGTACCGACATTGTTAAACAACTCGGTGCCAAATTTCACCACAAAGGTATCAGTTAAATCTTGAAAAACAGAAGAAACCATGGGTTGCCTTTCTTGCAGAAAAGCCCCGTTTGCACGGGGCTGTATTTTTAGCAGCCGTGCGCGTCCACACCTGCTTGTTTGGCAATGCCGCAGTGCATCGCATTGCGCGCCTGCTCGCGTTGCGCTTCTTTTTGCATTTCTACCATCTTCAACATATTGGTTACGTTGGCTTGGTTTTGCGCGATGATGCCGTTTTCAATCGCAATGCGGTTCGCCAAATCTGCGGCTGCTTTGGCATCTTTGGTTTTATTCACTTCGCCTATCATTCTTTCAAGATTATCAAGGCGGTTTTTAGAGTCTTTCGCCGCTTTGCTCATCATCTCAAACTGCTGCTCCATGGTTTTTTTGAAATTATTGGGGTCGTAACTCTTGGCAGAAGTGAGGTTTTTGAGGTCTTGCTTGGCAAAATCTGAATAAAACTCTTTCCATTCGCCATCAAACGCATCTTTAACTTGGGCTTTGATGCCGCCATAGTTGTTTTGGCTGGTAAGGGCTTTAACTTGATTTTTAAGTTGCTTGATGGATTCAGCCAGTTTTTCAACTTGCTGTCTGCCGTGCTCTACCTGTTGAAGGGCTTGCGTCAACACGGGAATATCGGTGGTAGGAATGCCGCCTGCCCATGCGCTGCCGCTCATCAGGCAGCCTGAAATCAAAGCGGCGCAAAGGGTTTTACGGATTAAGTTTGGTTTCATGGTAATACTCCAAAAAATGCCGCAGATGCGGCGAACAAAAAAACCGCCTCAATCAACAAGGCGGCGGTGGTGGAAAAGGTGGTTTAGAGACGGCTGGTTTTGAGTTCCAGCTTGGACGCATCGTATTTTTCAGCGCAAGAGGGGATGGTGGTTAGGGCTATCCACTCATCAGGGCCAATCATCGTAAAGTTGCCAATACTGCCCGCGCGTGCGCCGCTCTTGGTGTAGGTGGGGATGCTGTAAATAAAAGTGAAACTTTTGTTGGTTTTATTACGCACTTCGCCTGTTAAGCTCACCATGTCGCCGCCACTGGGTCGGCAACCATCTTTGTACACTTCTAGCTGCATATTGCGGGTTTCAAATTGCGCGGTGCTTTTGTTGGCAAGGGCAATGGTGGTTTTATCACCCGAATGGTTGTTGGCGGTGCTGCTGGTACTGCTTGTTGCGCCATTGAGCGTGCCGAGTGCTTGGTTGGCACTTTCTAACGCCGTGTTGAGTTCGGCACAGGATGCGGTAAGCAGCGTGGCGAGCAGTAATGGGATAAGGTTTTTTGATTTCATGGGATGCTTTCGGTTAAGGTTGAATAAGATTTTCAGGCTGCCTCATACGACGTAGGCAGCCTGAAAATCATTTGCGGATTGAAAAACAACTTGGATAAGCGGCTAGAACACTGCGCGCCCCTTGGTTGCTGCCATGATGAAGGGTTGATACCAATCGCGCACATCATCGCCATGCTCTGCCATGGTACGGTGCAAGAGTTCCACGTTGGCGGTATTGCCTGATAGCACGGCGATGGCTTCGTGCATACCGTGCAAATCCAGCTTGGCAAAGGCGGATTGCTTGGATTGTTTCACCAAGAAGGTGCGGCTTTCCAAGGGTAGTTTCACCAACTCTTCGTATTCCTTGCGTGAGATGCCACAGCGTTTGTAGCTGTTTTCATATTCCGCATCAGGGTTAGGCAGAAAGATTTTGGTGGGCGTTTGCTGCACAATCGCAGGGAAAATACGGCTGTTAATCGCATCTTCTGGCGATTGTGAAACCAAAATCAACCAGCCTTTGCGTTTGCGGTCGGTTTTGAGGATTTTGAGCATCAATTCCTCGGTTTGGCTAAACCGCAGCGGCCACCAAAACTCTTCAACAATGCTGGCCAAAAGCCCGTCTTGCTCCGCCACTTTATCCATCATCATATTGCGCAAATGGAACATATACGCCAATACAGGTGCGGTAGGCGGGTAGTCGTCTTTGAGAATATCGGTCAAATCAAAACCAACACGCCAAAAGTCGTTCGGGTCAAACAGGTTTGCCGGATTGTCCAAGCACCATGCAAAGCGTCCGTTTTCCGATTCACACCATTTAGCCAAGCGGTAATACAGGCAGTTATCATCGGCTAGCTTGGGTATCATTTGCAGCAGATGGCTGAACCGGCGCATTGACCAATCTAAATTCATGGTTGCATCCACCGCGTCTTGGATTTGTTTCTCTTCCGACGCGCTCAACCTGCCTGCTTCGTTTTGCCCGCAGATGCCCACCAGTGAATAAAGGAACTCACGGTTACTGGGTGTATCGGGCAATTGGAACGGATTAAGCCCTGTGGGCATCCCTGCTTCCAAGGCAAAGTAACTGCCGCCGATGGCGCGCATAAAGATTTCCATCCCCCTATCCAAATCCAACGCAAAAATATGCGGATTGAAACGTTCGGCAAAGGCAACCAAAGCACATTGCAACGTGGTTTTACCTGCGCCCGTTGCACCTAAAAGCAGGGTATGCCCTGCGATTAAGTCGCCGATGTTGTCTTCTTTGGGGTTGGAAAAATGGAAGTTGAAGTCGTACACGGTTTTTGAAACCGTCTGTAAAGGAATGATGGCAGAACCATCACCCAAAGGATTGCCTGATTTTTTGCCGTGTGAATAGTTATGGATGCCAAACGTGCACGCTAGGTTTTCCGTGGTCTTGGGAAAGGAGCGCGGACGGTCTTTGCTGCCCAACACTTGGCTAAACCATGTGGACGGCGCGGAATAACCTGCTTTCATAAAGCGATAAGCACCCGAGTTCAAAAAAGTAGAATAGGCGCGCGCACCGTTTTCAGCCGCTTTGGCAGGTGTATCGCCAAATACAACCAACGAGGCGGAATAGTCGCCAAACATAATGTCGCCCGAGGTCAAACGCCCCATGCCATCCACCAACTCTTCTTGCTGGCCGGTGGCGTGGTCATCCACCGATTGAAAGTTATGCAACTGGCGTTCTATTTTCTTTTGCATATCATAAGGGTTGATGAAAATCATGCTTTGCGTAAAGGTGAACTCACAAGGCAGGGTGAGAATGCTGGTGAGAATTTTGGGTTTAGATAAGCCAAAATCGCGCAAGTCATACAACAAGGCGTATTTCTTGCCACCACTTTCGGGGCGAATCTCGCAAATATCCGTGCCAAAGTGTAGGTTGGCAGCAGGAATGGTTTTGTAGGCAGATTGCGGTGTCAGCGGGATGTTTTCAGATTTGCCGCTGATTAAGCTACTTAAAAAACGATACACATCAGAAAACGGCATTTCGTTTTGATTTTGCCACGCGCTCAACACTTCGGGTTCATACGGGGCAAGAGCGCGAAGCAGGATTTGGATGTACTCTTCACATTCTTTGATGCCCGTGTCCATATCGCTGCTTTTGATGAGGAGCGATAGGTAGAAATAGTTTTCGTAATAATCCTCTTCACGAAAACGGCGCAGATAGTCTTGGCTAAACCGCTGGCAAAAAGCGGTATTGAAGTGGTATTCACGGTCAAAATTGATGCGCTCGCGTTTAAGCGTTGTCCATACTGCACCACGATTGCCGAGGCTTTTGCCTAGGCTGGTTAAAACGGCGCGCAGGTTGGCAAAATGGCTAAATAAATGGGTATCGTCCACACCGTCAAAGGGGATGCCATCCATGCGAATCACAAAGCCATAATGCCCTGTTTCGTAGAACACTACTTCATTGGTAACGTGTTGGCAGATTTTTGGCATGAAGTCGGCGGAGCTTGCCGTTTGATTGAGTGTTTTGCTCCAATAGTCGCTGGTAATTTTCATAGTCTTCTCTGTGTCGTCCGTATTTGCCTGCGTGTAGAGTGAAAGTGCCTAAACGTGCGCCCGATAAAATTCTGCGTAAAAGCCACTTGGCTTCTAAGGCGTAGATTCTGATGGCTTGGTCGTCGTTTTCGCTGATGGTTTTTAAGCCGAAGTAGATTGGAAGAATCAACCCCACAATGAGCAAGGCAGAACTGCCTATAAATTGCTGGGCTATCATGCCGATAAACATCAAGATGAAAAAACAAATGATGAGCGGCATAAGCGGCGCGCCTGCCAGCATGGCGGGGCGATTCATCCCGTTGTAAGTGGGATATTCAGTGTGAATGTCTTCTTGGTAGTCTGGCATGGTTTTCATCCTTGTTTTCAGGCTGCTTTATCCTGTAAACGAATAGGCAGCCTGAAAAGTATTTCAGGGTTAATTAACTGAATTTCATTTTGCCGCCTTCGGTGAACAAATAAGTGCCAAAGGCTATGGCCGCACCCGCGCCAAGAATCCACAAGCAAGTACCCAACACATCCATCCAGTCTTTTTTACGACTCGCACCTTGCACCATTTGCCAAATCAGTAGAACCGTACACACGATGCCTACTATGGTGTAAATACCATCGCGGATGTTTTCTACAATCTTGTTGGCTTGGTCAAAACCACCTGCCGCCATCGCTGCTTGTGCACCAAACACCAAAACAGCAGCCAACGCCACTTGTTTCATGTTGATGCGTGCCCATTGTTGCTTTGCTTCTTGCTGGCTATTGAGGCACATCAACATCAGCCGTTCTTTTAAATTCATGTTACAAACTCCAAAAAATAAACAAAAAAAATGCCACCCTTTCACTACTAGGGCAGCCTGAAAACGGCTTCACATCGCGCGAACAACCAACAATGCAAAACCGACCAAAGCCATACCCCGTTGATTTCAAAACATATCATCGGGGGCATGACATTTAGTTACGAAAAAAGCCACATTAGTTAGGGCTAACGTGGCTTTTGAATGGTTGAAAAAGAAAGGAAAACGAGACTAGAACTCGCCGAATACGTCCCATGCGGCGCGTGGTTTGGCAGGCTGGGTTTCTACGTTTGGTTGTGCGGGGGCATCATCGTATGACGGGATTTCAGGCTGCCGCAGTTCTGGCTGATAGGCAACAGCGCGAACCGCTTTGACTGCCTGTGCGTTGGCAGGTGGCGTGCGGTTAAAGTAAACCGACGGGGTAACGGGAACAGAATTGGTTTTGCCGGTTCTGCCGGGCGCAGCCAATGGCACAGCGGGGTTCACCGCTGGCACGTTGTATGCCAACAGTTGATGCTGGTTGTTTTCACGGGCGGCATTAAGAATTTTGACCACATAGGGCGGTTGCCCTTTGAAATCTGCTTTAAAGCCCGTACCAAAATTTCCGCTGTAATAACAGCTAAACGCTTTTTGCAGATGAGCCTGTGTTGCCCCACCCGCGCGCTTAAAGCACTCTTGCAAAATGGCTGCCCCAGTGGCGACGTTTTTGCAGGGATGGAACACGGTTTCATAGTTCAAACCAAAATGTGCCAAGTTTTTCTTGTTGATTTGCATCAGCCCCATGCTGAAATTGCGTCCTTCCCGATGCAGCTTGTTGGCGACGGCAATGGCTTCGCCCAACGTTTCAGGCTGCTTTTTAAGCGCGCCGCCGACTACACCAATTACAAAAGGGTTAAACTTGCTCTCCACCCGCGCCACCGCTTGCAAGGTATCGGGATGTACCGTGCTGCCGCATTGCTCGGCTAGCTGGTTAAACGAAACCCGCTGCGATGAGGCAGCGGGTTTGAGTGAGCGGGGTGTTTGAGCAGCCATCGTTTGAAAAGGCAAAGCGGTTGCCAGCAAAAGGGCAATGTTTTTTTTAAACATAATGAATCCTCGCAAAAAACAAAAACGAAAAAATCCACAAAAATCCGTGTAGATGTTTGCGTTTTGGCTCTTTTGCGCGTGTGTCCAATTTGTGCCTGAATGTGGCTGAATTAGACTGTTTTAGACTGTATTGTGCAGGTATTGACTCTTTAATAATCAATTAGTTAAAAATATAGTTCGGGACTGTTAATCCGCAGGTCGCTGGTTCGAGCCCAGCTCGGGGAGCTAAAAAAGCCAAGTTTTTCGAAACTTGGCTTTTTGCTGTTTGGATATTCAGATTCGGGCAACGGCTTGGGCAGCCTGAAACGCAACCGTTTACTTCGCCGCTTCCACACCGCCTTTAAGCTCGCCATAGGCTTGCGTATTGCCAGAACCCGCCGTGTTGGCGCAAGCTGCCAGCATCAGCGCTGCCCATGTCAAAACCAAAATATTCTTCATCACGATTCCTTCCGTCAAAAATACCGTTGATTAAAATAAATGAGACGGCGATTTTCATCAACCATACATTTTCAGGCTGCCTTCCGGCAAGCGCATCGGCAGTCTGAAACCCGTTATCGCGCAGCAAAACCCGCTTACGACAACTCCGCTTTCAACGCCTTGTTCACTTCCCCCATATCCGCCTTGCCTGCCAAGCGCGTTTTCAGCAGCCCCATCACCTTGCCCATGTCCGCCATGCCGCTCGCGCCCGTTTCGGCAACCGCTTTGGCGACTTCCGCCGCAATCGCTTCCGCCGACAGCATTTCGGGCAGATAGCCTTGCAGTACCGCAATTTCCGCGTTTTCCTTATCCGCCAAATCGGCGCGACCCGCATCGGCATAGATTTTCGCGCTGTCTTTGCGCTGCTTAATCATTTTGCCGATGATGGCCTGCACTTTGGCATCGTCCGCCTCGGTGCGCTCGTCCACTTCAAACTGCTTAATCGCCGCGTTCACCAAACGGATGGTGGACAGCGTGGCGCTGTCTTTGGCTTTCATGGCGGCTTTCATGTCTTCGGTTAATTTTGCTTTTAAAGTCATGCTGTTCTTCCTTGTAAACAAAAACACCGCAAACTCAAACGCTTGCGGTGTCGGTTAAAAATCATGGCGCGGCGGCAATCCTGCTGTGTATGTTTTCAGGCTGCCGAATGCGCGGGCGCAAAATCAGTACAATTTTGGCGGCAACTGTTGGCTGCGCAGGCGTTTTTGCAAGCGTTTAGCGGCTGCGGCTTTTTTGCGTTTGCGCTCGGTGGTCGGTTTTTCGTAGGCTTCGCGCGCGCGCAGTTCGGTCAAAAGACCGGTTTTTTCAATCGCGCGTTTAAAGCGGCGCATCGCAACTTCAAAGGGTTCGTTTTCTTTTACTTTAATAGAAGGCATTGTTTTTCATCCTTAAAAATGGGTTTAAATCAAAATAATTGTATCCAAGGTTTTCAGGCTGCCTGAAAGGGCGAGATACTGCGCCCTGATGATGCAAACATCACCTCCAAACTCAATCGGCATCGCGCTTGGCGCATACCGCAAAAAATTAAGCCGTCTAAACAACGGCATATCAAATCAAAACTGGGCGCGATTATCGCAGCGCGGCTGGCTTTTGTCAATGTTTGGGCAGCCTGAAACCGAGTTTTGCGCTAAAATGTACGTTTTTCAAAAATCAACACAAGGCACACAACCATGACCCACGCCACCACGCCACCCATTCAAATCACGCCGCAAGACTTGCCACTGCATTGCGATGGCTCAACCGCCACGCATCACGCATGGAACGGGCATCCGCGCGTATTCCTGCCCATTCAAGCCAACAGCAGCATAGAATGCCCCTACTGCGGCACCATCTATCAGCTCAACGGCGAATTGCCGCATCACCACGCCCCCACTCTTTCAGGCGGGCACTAACCATGAACACCCCGCGCGTAACCCCCATAGACCGCCCCAAGCTGGTGCTGCCCAACGGCGCAGACAAACTCCTGCTGCATTCGTGCTGCGCCCCCTGCTCGGGCGAAGTGATGGAAGCCCTGCTTGCCAGCGGCATTGACTACACCATTTATTTTTACAACCCCAACATCCATCCGCTCAAAGAATACGAAATCCGCAAAAACGAAAACATCCGCTTTGCCGAGCAACACGGCGTGCCGTTTATTGATGCCGATTACGACACCGAAAACTGGTTTGCTCGCGCCAAAGGCATGGAATACGAGCCCGAGCGCGGCATCCGCTGCACCATGTGTTTTGACATGCGCTTTGAACGCACCGCGCTGTATGCGCATGAACACGGCTTCAACGTGATTAGCAGCAGCCTAGGCATTTCTCGCTGGAAAAACATGGCGCAAATCAACGACTGCGGACACCGCGCCGCCGCGCATTATCCCAATATCGTGTATTGGGATTACAACTGGCGCAAGGGCGGCGGCTCAGCGCGTATGATAGAAATCAGCAAGCGCGAGCATTTTTATCAGCAGGAATACTGCGGCTGCGTGTACTCCCTGCGCGACACCAACGCATGGCGGCACGAAAAAGGACGCGAGGCGATTAAAATCGGCGTGAAGTATTACGGCGACGATGATGCCAACGATGCCAACGAAGGGCGGTAGGTTTTTGCTGCGTTCCATGTTTTCAGGCTGCCTTTGGTGAACATAGGCAGCCTGAAATGTTTGTTGTAGCACGCTTGGGCGGATAAGGGCGCGACGGGGGTTGGCTGATATGTTGAACAACGTGCTATTTTGTTTTTCAGGCTGCCTATTGCCCGCGCATTGAGGCAGCCTGAAAATAAAAATACCGTTATTCCTACGCGACACGAGTAGGGTGTGTGGCTTTGCCACGCACCGTTTAGCAAAGGTTCAATGAATGGTGCGTGGCAAGCCACACACCCTACGCCAACGGCATCGGCTATTTCTTATCATTCCTTCCACTATAAAACCGATACCGCCCTCATCCCCATCATTCTCTCGTAAACAAGAACAAGCGCATCAATTGCTTTTCAGGCTGCCTATCACCCACGCATTAAGGCAGCCTGAAAACGTTGCCAACCCTGCAATCAATAGCGCATCAGCAACTCGCCAACATTATGCCAATCAGCAAAGCCTTGTTGAATACCATTTGGCAACAAGCCGTTTCCGCTCCATTTTCGTTTTCAGGCTGCCTCTGTTTACCAAACCGTAAGCATAGGCAGCCTGAAACCTACCCCCGCCGCACAATATGCTCAATCGCCGCCGTGGCGCAATGTAAACCAAAACTCGCGGTTACCAGCATACTTGCGCCGTAGCCCGCGCAGGATAAGCCTTGTGGCGCATTCATTCTGTCTTCGGCTTTCAGGCTGCCTCGTGGCGCATCGCAGGCTTGGGCGATTTGCGGCGGCGTGATTTGCTCGCGCGAATACACGCAGGGCACGCGCATTTTGCCCTCGCGCGGAAAGCCGTGTTTTTTGCGCAGCGTGTAGCGCAGATTAGACAGCAACGGGTCGTGCGTGGTTTGGCTTAAATCGGCGGTGGCAATCAGCGCGGGATTGCGTTGTCCGCCTGCGCCGCCGCTCACGATAAACGGCTGCTTGTGGCGCACAAAATGCGCTGCCATCGCGGTTTTGATACGCACTTGGTCAATCGCGTCAATCACAAAATCAAACGGCAGCCTGAAAAGCTCGGCAAGGTTGCCCTCGTCCACAAAGTCTTCTATTTCAACCAGTTGGCAAGCAGGGTTGATTTGCGCGATGCGCTCGCGCAGGGCGGTTACTTTGGCTTTGCCAAAATCGGCGGTGAGCGCGTGGATTTGGCGGTTTACATTGGATTCGGCGATATTGTCCAAATCAATCAGCGTGAGCTTACCGACTCCGCTGCGGGCAAGCGCTTCCACCGCCCACGAGCCGACACCGCCCACGCCCACCACGCAAACGTGCGCGTGTTGCAAGGCGTGCAAACCGTGTTCGCCGTAAAGCCGTGCGATGCCGCCGAAGCGGCGGTTGGTATGTGTTTCCATGTTGCGTTTCCAAGAAAATTTCGCTGATTTGGATTATACTGTATGTGTAGTATCTTTATCGTGAACCCATGTTTAACAAGGAGAAGTGTGTGATGTACAAACATATTGTTGTGGCTGTTGATGGTAGTAGAACTTCTTTGAATGCGTTGCAGCACGCATCCAGCCTTGCGGTGGCGGGCAATGCGCGTTTGACGCTGATTACGGTCGCCAACCCAAGCGAATACATGACGCTTGCGCCTGAGTTTTTGCAACACGATAGCTACGAAGCGGCGGCGGTTGCGGGCGGCAACGAAGTGTTGGCCGAGGCGCGCGAAGCGGCGAAAAACGCGGGCGTGGCGGATGTGCAAGCGCATTTGCTGGTGTCTTCAAAAGGCGCGAAGGAAATGGCGCAAGGCTTGGTGGATTATGCCGACAGCCACGGCGCGGATTTGATTGTGATTGGCACGCACGGCCGCACGGGTTTGATGCATTTGCTGATGGGCAGCTTTGCCGAAACGGTGATGCGCCAAAGCCATTTGCCTTTGCTGGTGATTCGCAGCGTGTACAGCGAAGATGCGGATGAAAGCGAAAATGACCGCGAAGAGTTTTCATCTTCGGCGATGTAAACCGCTATGGATAGTCGGCAGCCTGAAAACGGATAAAGCGCGTTTCAGGCTGCCTTTGTTGTATATATTTTGATTTGATGATTGCGCCACTATGCTCCGTTCTCTTGCCCTCTTTGCCATTCGGCTTTACCAACGCCATT
Source organism: Kingella bonacorsii (assembly GCF_016623605.1). Lineage (NCBI taxonomy): Bacteria > Pseudomonadati > Pseudomonadota > Betaproteobacteria > Neisseriales > Neisseriaceae > Kingella > Kingella bonacorsii. The sequence goes on from NZ_JAEHNZ010000004.1 coordinate 60,062, forward strand.
TGTCGCCCAAAAAAGGGTTTGGCTGCGCCTATCGCTTGGTGTATGGCGGCTGCGGCTGCTCAGGCGTGGGTTATCGTTTGATTCGGCGGTATGGCGTGTTTTCAGGCTGCCGCCTGTTGCGCCTGCGCTTGGCGCATTGCCGTTTTGCCTACACGCATTATTGCGCCCCCGCTAAACCGCCTGCCCCCGTAGTAAAACGAGTAAACGGCATGGCGTATTACCAGCGCGGCGATTGCGTGCCGTGCGATGCGGGCTGCTTGGATGTGGGCGGTTGCGATTCATGCGACTTGGGCGCGCCCGATGCTTGCCATTGCGACACGAAATCGCGCGCGTGCGACACATTGGGCGATTATGCCAACGCCTGCCCTTGCGATGCCTGCGATGCAATGGATTGCGGGCGCAAGGAGGAAGAGCGCGAGCCGAAGAAGAAACCAATTCGGATGCCGAATTTGAGGTGAAACGGTTTTCAGGCTGCCTATTCGTTGCAATGAATAGGCAGCCTGAAAATGTTTTAAATGCCAATTTGGTTTCGCTGGAACCCGTTTTAACTTTGTGGCAGCCTTCGTTTTAACTTTGCAAAAGCGCGTAAATCCGTTTTCAGGCTGCCTAATGTGCACGCGAAAGGCAGCCTGAAAACACACTTTCAGGCTGCCGCTAACGTTTGCCTACTCCCACTCAATCGTAGCAGGCGGCTTACCGCTCACGTCATACACCACGCGGTTAATCCCGCGCACCTCGTTAATAATCCGATTAGACACGCGCCCCAACAGTGCATACGGCAGCTCCGCCCAATGCGCCGTCATAAAATCGCTGGTAACCACCGCGCGCAGCGCCACCACATAATCATAAGTGCGCCCGTCGCCCATCACGCCCACCGACTTCACCGGCAAAAACACCGCAAACGCTTGGCTGGTCAAATCATACCAAGACACACCGTTTTCATCGGTCGTGTTACGCAATTCCTCAATAAAAATCGCGTCCGCTTGGCGCAGCAAATCCGCATATTCGCGCTTCACCTCGCCCAACACGCGCACGCCCAAGCCTGGGCCGGGGAACGGATGGCGGTACACCATTTCGCGCGGCAAGCCCAACGCCACGCCCAACTCGCGCACCTCGTCTTTAAACAAATCGCGCAACGGTTCCAGCAGCTTCAAATTCATGTTTTCAGGCAGCCCACCCACATTGTGATGCGATTTAATTGCGTGCGCCTTTTTCGTTTTCGCCCCCGCCGATTCAATCACATCAGGGTAAATTGTGCCCTGCGCCAGCCATTTAGCCTGCGTGAGCTTTTTCTCTTCCGCATCAAACACTTCAATAAATTCCGCGCCGATAATTTTGCGTTTTTGCTCAGGGTCGGTAACGCCCGCCAACTTCGCCATAAACTGCGCACTCGCGTCCACGTGCACCACTTTCACGCCTAAATTCTGCGCGAACATCTGCATCACATTTTTGCCCTCGTCCAAGCGCAACAAACCATGATCCACAAACACGCAAGTCAATTGGTCGCCAATGGCGCGATGAATCAACGCCGCCGCCACCGAGCTGTCCACCCCGCCCGACAAGCCCAAAATCACCTCATCGCTGCCCACTTGCGCGCGGATTTTCGCCACCGCTTCGTCGATGTAATTGGGCATCGTCCAGCTTGGGTTGGCGCCGCAAATGTCCAGCACAAAGCGGTTAAGCAACGCGCGGCCCTGCTTGGTGTGGGTAACTTCGGGGTGGAACTGAATGCCGTAAAAGCGTTTCGCGCTGTTTTCCATAATGGCAACTGGGCAAGAAGGCGTGTGCCCCGTGATGCGGAACCCCTGAGGCAGCCTGAAAACCTTATCGCCGTGGCTCATCCACACATCCAGCGTATGCGGTGCATCTTCAATGCCGCGCGTCAAATCGCCCTCTTCCGTGCGCACCTGAGCATAGCCAAACTCGCGCTGATTGCCCGCCTGTACCTCGCCGCCCAACTGATGCGCCATAAACTGCATGCCATAGCAAATCCCCAGCACAGGCACGCCCAAATCAAACAGCCCCGTATCCGCCTGATAATCCGAGTCATACACCGAATTGGGCCCGCCCGATAAAATAATCCCCTTAGGATTGAACGCTTTAATATCCGCCAGCGGCATATCATAAGGATGTAATTCGCAATAAACATGCGCCTCGCGCACGCGGCGGGCGATAAGCTGGGTTACTTGCGAGCCGAAATCTAAAATCAGAATTTTGTCTTGGGTCATGATGTTTAATCTTGTAAAGAAAAAGAAAGAATTGTGGCGCGATTGGCAACACAATAAGGGCTGAAAAACAACGCATATTTTAGCATAATGGATTGAAATTCAGGGCTTAACTATCACAGCAAACCCAAAAACAACCCCGCCATACTAACCATAACCAATTATTTTTTAACAAAAATTAAAACAAATCAACAAGCCGCCCTGCTTACCAACCCATCAAAACGCAAACCTATCTCATTATTTCAACAGCCAGAATTGGGTAAACAATCACAGCTTTTACCTTTACTAAATAAGGCACTAGTTTTATAATTTGCTCCTAGTTCCTAGGCAGCAAAACAAACCAGCAAGCGAATTTGTACTGGCTAGTGGGAACCTGGTAACGAATAGGCAATACATCCGTATGCCTTATGTTTATTTGGTTAAACCGCTATTTTGCGGTATAAATTTTATTTAAATTTCACGGAGTTTTATCATGAACTATGAAGGTGCAGTATCAGAATTATTGAATGTTGATGGCGCGTTGGCTGCTGCCGTTGTGGACTTTGCCAGCGGCATGCTGTTGGCTGGTAACGGCACTTCTGGCATTGATTTGGAAATCGCTGCCGCAGGTAACACCGAAGTGATGCGTGCCAAAATGAAAACCATGCAAATGCTTGGTTTGAAAGACAGCATTGAAGACATCTTGATTACTCTGGGCAAACAATACCACCTATTGCGCCCCTTGGCTAAACACGAAGGCTTGTTCCTTTACACTGTGTTGGATCGTTCAAAATCTAACCTAGCTTTGGCTCGCCGCGCGTTGATTGATACTGAACGCCACTTGGACGTTTAATTTAGCCGTTCAACGAATTTGCAAACCGAGTGATTTTCGCTCGGTTTTTTTGTAGCCAAACAAGTCATAGAATAAAAAATCTAGCAAATCAACAACAAGCGGCCGGCAGCTCAACAAGCGGCGTGTTTTGCAGCGTTTTGCGGATATTTTGCTAGACTTTTGCGCCTAACTTCGGGAAAATTACCTTTTTTTGTGCTGCGCAAACATAGCGCGTCAATCGCAACAGATTTTACCAAAAACCGCGTTTCAGGCTGCCTGAAACAACCCGTTTTATTTTTATAGGAATTGCTCAAAATGGATTTACGCAAACTCAAAAAACTGATTGATTTGGTTGAAGAATCAGGCATTGCCGAAATTGAAGTAACCGAGGGCGAAGAAAAAGTCCGCATCACGCGCAGCGTGGCCGCGCCTGCCATGCAAACGGTTTACGCAACCGCCGCGCCCGTTCAGGCTGCCCCTGCGCCGGTTGCCGCGCCCGCCCAACCGGCTGCGCCTGCGCCCGCCCCTGTGGCGCGCGATTTGTCCAACGCGCAAAAATCGCCCATGGTGGGCACATTCTATCGCGCTGCCAGCCCTTCTACGCCTGCGTTTGTGGAAGTGGGGCAAACGGTGAAAGCGGGCGACACGCTGTGCATCATTGAAGCGATGAAGCTGATGAACGAAATCGAAGCGGAAAAATCGGGCGTGGTAAAAGAGATTTTGGTGGAAAACGGGCAGCCTGTGGAATTCGGCGAACCCTTGTTTATCATTGAATAATGCGTTTCAGGCTGCCTGAAAAAGGAAAACATCATGCGCTTTCTCTTGGCTTTATTGCTGCCGTGGCTGCAATTTTTCACCATCGGCAAGCCCATTTCCGGATTGGTTTGCTTGCTTTTGCAGCTGACCGTTATCGGCTGGATACCGGCCGCCATTTGGTCGGTTTACGCGCTCAGCCAATATAAAACCGACCAAAAAATCCGCCGCGCGCTGGGCGAGCGTTGATTGAGGCAGCCTGAAATCCGATTCAAGTGAGTTAAACCATGCGGCAAAAATACCCTTTTTTCTATCTTTCCACACAAACGCGCGACATTCGCATCTCGGTTGAACCCGATCGCAGCCCGTTGGATTATTTTGCTTTGGAAGACATCGTTGCCCGTCTTTATGAAAACGGAGAAGATTTTGTCGTGTTGGGCTACATTCCGTCTGCCAAATACGCGCAAAACCACCACTATATCCAAACCACGTTGGAAGACGACGGCAACCCCCAAAGCCGCTATCTTTTGGAAACGCGGATTTGGGAGCAAAACGGCGATTTCAAGCATTACCGCACGTTTGCCGAGTTTCGCCCGCTGATGGCGGAATTCAAACGGTTTGCCGAGTTGAAAACGCCGACTGATTTGACACAATGGGAAGACGTTACCGCCGAATTTGCGGATTAGCTTTTCAGGCTGCCTGAAACGGCTGGTTTCTGCGCAGCGGCGGTGGCGTACCGCCCGAGCCTTTCATTTCCGCGCATCAAGCGCGTGGCACGTGCCACTCAAAAAACACGTTCAGGCAGCCTGAAAACGCTTTTGCGACGCGGTTCAGATATTGCTTCAAAATAGGGCGCATAAACAAAAAGGGCGTTCAATCTGCCCCGACAATCTAGGAAAATCTTATGTTAAAAAAAGTTCTTATCGCCAACCGAGGCGAAATTGCTTTGCGCGTATTGCGCGCCTGCCGCGAGATGGGCATTGCCACCGTTGCCGTGCATTCCGAAGCCGATAAAGACAGCTTGCACGTTAAGCTGGCAGACGAAAGCGTGTGCATCGGGCCTGCGCCCAGCCCGCAGAGCTATTTGCACATCCCCTCCATCATCGCCGCCGCCGAAGTTACCGGCGCGGATGCAATCCACCCCGGCTACGGCTTTCTGGCGGAAAACGCCAATTTTGCCGAGCAAGTGGAAAATTCGGGCTTTGTGTTTATTGGCCCCCGCGCCGATACCATCCGCCTGATGGGCGACAAAGTATCCGCCAAAAAAGCGATGATTGAAGCGGGCGTGCCTTGCGTGCCGGGGTCGGACGGGGCGTTGCCCGGCGACCCGAGTGAAATCTTGAAAACGGCGGATAAGGTGGGCTTCCCTGTGATTATCAAGGCATCGGGCGGCGGCGGCGGGCGCGGTATGCGCGTGGTGGAAAAGAAAGAAGATTTGCTCAAAGCGGTGGAAATGACCCGCGCCGAAGCGGAAGCCGCGTTTGGCAACCCGATGGTGTACATGGAACGCTTTTTGCAACGCCCGCGCCATGTGGAAATTCAGGTGCTGGCGGATGAACACGGCAATGCGGTTTATTTGGGCGAGCGCGATTGTTCCATGCAGCGCCGTCATCAAAAGATTATTGAAGAAGCCCCCGCGCCGTTTATCACGCCGGTGCAGCGCAAAAAAATCGGTGAGGCTTGCGTGGCGGCGTGCAAACGCATCGGCTATCGCGGCGCGGGCACGTTTGAATTCTTGTATGAAGACGGCGAGTTTTTCTTTATTGAGATGAACACGCGCGTGCAAGTGGAACACCCTGTTACCGAGCTAATTACGGGCGTGGACATTGTGCAGGAACAGCTGCGCGTGGCGGCGGGGCTGCCCTTGCAATACACGCAAAAAGACATTGTGATTGAAGGGCATGCGTTTGAATGCCGCATCAACGCGGAAGACCCGTACACCTTTATCCCCAGCCCGGGGGTGATTGAAAGCTGCCATCTGCCCGGCGGCTTCGGCATCCGCGTGGACAGCCACATTTATCAGGGCTACCGCATCCCGCCGAACTACGACAGCCTCATCGGCAAAATCTGCGTGCACGGCAAAGACCGCGCGCAGGCGATGGCAAAAATGCGCGTGGCGATGGCGGAATTGACCGTGGACGGCATCAAAACCAACGCGCCCCTGCACCGCGAGCTGTTCAACGACACGGGCTTCGCGCAAGGCGGCGTGAGCATTCATTATTTGGAGCATTGGTTGGAAGAGCGCAAAGCGCGGATGCGCAGCGAGAAGTAAGTTTGAGATAAATAGGCAGCCTGAAAATGGAAAATGGTTTGAGCTTGGCTAAACCTGTTTATCCGTTTTCAGGCTGCCTTTGTATGCCGACCAATAGGCAGCCTGAAACCCCTAACCCATTGAGAAAAAAATGAAAGCCATGATACTTGCCGCAGGGCGCGGCGAACGAATGCGCCCGCTCACCGACCACACCCCCAAACCCCTCCTGATGGCAGGCGGCGAACCGCTGATTGGCTGGCACTTGCGCCGCCTCAAAGCCGCAGGCATCCGCCAAATCGTCATCAACCACGCATGGCTGGGCGCGCAAATTGAAGCCGCGCTGGGCGACGGCGCGGCATACGGCGTGCACATCGCCTATTCGCCCGAAGGCGGCAAAGGTTTGGAAACCGCAGGCGGCATCGCCACCGCCCTGCCCTTGCTGGGCGACGCGCCGTTTCTGGTGATTAACGGCGATGTGCTCACCGATATAGATTTTCAGGCTGCCGCCCGCATCGCCGCCGCGCTGCCGCAAAGCGGCAAACTCGCCCATTTGTGGCTGGTGCCCAACCCGCCGCACAACCCCAACGGCGATTTCGGGCTGGACGACCACGGCACCGTTCACGCCAGCGCAGCCATCGGCACGTCCGCCACATTCAGCGGCGCAGGCGTGTATCTGCCCGAGCTGTTCCGCCACACCCCGCCGCGCCAGCCCGCCAAACTCGCCCCGCTGCTGCGCCAAGCCATGCAGCAAAACCAAGTTTCAGGCTGCCTGCACACCGGCTTGTGGCTGGATGTGGGCACGCCCGAGCGTTTAGCCGAGGCCGATAGCATTGTGCGGCAGCGGTTTGCGATACGTTGAGGCAGCCTGAAAACAATATAACCCACTCATCTTTTTAAAAAAGGAAAATCCCATGCTCTCCCAAGCCCACGCAACCATCAAACAACTTATCGCCCAATTCCAAGCCCACTCATCCCACTACCTCTCGCCCAAATACCAAGAAGCCGAAGTGCGCGCCGACTTTATCGACAAACTCTTCACCGCGCTGGGCTGGGACGTGGCGCACGATTATCAGAAAAACCCCTACGCCCAAGAAGTCAAAGTGGAAAAAGCCCAACGCCAAGCCGATGCCGCATCGCAAAAACGCGCCGACTACGCCTTCTCCCTCGCCCCCGACTACAAAACCGTGCAGTTTTTCGTAGAAGCCAAAAAGCCCAGTTTGACCCTGCGCCAAAACCGCGACGGCTACTTCCAAACCGCCAAATACGGCTGGAACGCCCAAACAGGCGTATCCATCCTCACCGATTTTGAAGAAATCGTCATCATCGACTGCCGCGCCAAGCCCGATTTTGACACCATCCTGCAAAACGAACTGCGCTACTTCAAATACACCGACTTGCAAGACGAAGACACCTTCGCCGAGTTCTACTGGCTCTTCTCCCGCGAAGCCGTTGCCGCAGGCAACCTTGCCCGCTACATCACCGATTTGCCCAAAGCCAAAGGCAGCAGCAAACAACTGCGCCTGCTCGGTGGGCGTTACCTCTCCATCGACGACAGCTTTTTAAGCTACATCGACGACATCCGCCTGCACCTTGCCCAAGCCTTCTACCAAAACAACCCCGCGCTCAACTCCTACCAGCTCACCGAAGCCACCCAGCGCACCATCGACCGCCTTGTGTTTATGCGCTTTTTAGAAGACAAGCAAATTGAACCCGAAACCCTGCTCTACAACATCGCCAGCGCAGCCCACCCATGGGCAAAATTCATCGCCGAATGCAAACGGCTAGACACCAAATACAACGGCATCGTCTTCAAACCCCACTTCATCGACCAAAACAGCTTTCTCGGCGCAGACGAAACCGCCTTCCGCGACATTGCCTCCGACCTAGACCACACCAACACCCCCTACGACTTCAACTACATCCCCGTCCACATCCTCGGCAGCATCTACGAGCGTTTTTTGGGCAACATCATCGCCATTGACAACGGCAAAGCCGCGATAGAACAAAAGCCCGAAGTGCGCAAAGCAGGCGGCGTGTTCTACACCCCCAAATACATCGTGGACTACATCGTAGAAAACACAGTCGGCAAAATCATCGCAGGCAAAAACCCCGACTACATCGCCAAGCTCAAATTCGCCGACATCGCCTGCGGCAGCGGCAGCTTCCTCATCGGCGTGTACGACTGCCTGCTGGACTACCACAAAAACTACTACAACCGCTATCCCGACAAAGCCAAATCCGCAGGCTGCCATTTTGACGAAGCCACAGGCACATGGGTGTTAAGCATCAAACAAAAACAGCGCATCCTGCTCAACAACATCTACGGCGTGGACATAGACCTGCAAGCCACCGAAGTAACCCAGCTATCCCTGTTTTTAAAACTGCTGGAAGACGAAACCATGGCCAGCGCCAACGATATGCAAGTGCTGTTTGCCGACAAAATCCTGCCTAATTTAAGCGGCAACATCTGCTGCGGCAACTCGCTAATCGGCTACGAAATCATGGACATCATGGGCAACGAACTCGCCCAAGACGAAGACATCCGCCGCAAAATCAACCCCTTTGATTTTCAGGCTGCCTTTGCCAGCGTATTCGCCACAGGCGGCTTCGATGCCATAGTGGGCAATCCGCCGTATGTGAAAGTGTCTGATAAAGAACTGCTGGCTTATTTCAAGCAGCATTTCCAGCATCAGAATTACCAATACGATTTATACCTGCTGTTTTTGGAACGCTATCACGCGCTGCTCAAAGAAAAAGGGCTGCTCGGCGTAATCGTGCCGAACACATGGTTGCAATCGGTAACGTTCACCAAAATCCGCAAGCATCTGTTGGGCGATTACCGCTGGCACAAAATCCTACACGGCAAAGAGCATATTTTTGACGCAGTAGTGGACACCCACGTTTTGGTATTTGAAAAAGGCAGCCTGAAAGGCAAAAGTCTGTTTGACGTGGACATCACCGAAAACCAAACCATCGTTTTCTATCAGCAGCTAGACCAAAACAGCTTTGACAAAAACGGCGGCATCATCAATATTCTCGCCAAACCTGAAGCCACCGCGCTGTTTAAGAAAATTCAGGCTGCCTCGGAAACACTGGGAACGGCAGCAACGGTTTACAACGGCATAAAACCGTTTGAAAAAGGCAAAGGCACGCCGCCACAAACCGAAGAAATCGTTGAAGCCAAGCCTTTTGTTAAAGAAAACCAGTCCAAGCCCGCAGGTGCAAACTGGAAACCCTTATTACGCGGCAGTTTAATTAACCGCTATGAAAACCTGTGGCACGAAGACAGTTGGATACAATACGGCGAATGGCTGGCAGCACCGCGAGACAGCAAAATTTTTGAAGCCGAAGAAAAAATCGTTGTGCGCCAAACGGGAGACCGCATCATTGCCACCGTTATCGGTAAAGACATCATCTGCCGCAATAATCTGCACATCGTTATCGCCCAACAGCGCAACCATAAATTTTTGCTGGGCGTGTTAAACAGCAAACTGGCGAATTTTTGCTATTACCAAATCAACCCCGAACGCGGCGAAGCCTTAGCCGAAGTAAAAAAAGCACACGTTGAGCAACTGCCTATGCCCAAAATCCGCAGCGCAGCACAGCAAAAACTGCACAACGAAATCGTCAAACTGGTGGAACAAATGCTCGCCGCCCAACCCAAAGCCCGCGCCGCCGTATCCGACAGCGACAAAAACTTCCACGAACGCTTTATCGCCAGCTTAGAGCAGCGCATCAACCAAGCCGTGTACCAAATCTACGGCTTAACCGCAGACGAAATCGCGCTGATTGAAGCAGCGGTTTAACACGCAAAAGGCAGCCTGAAAACGCATTTCGTATTTTCAGGCTGCCTCAGTTACCACGCCCCAAAGGCAGCCTGAGACGAAGTTCAGCGTAGCTAAAACACAAAAGGAGAAACCATGGCCGAATTCATCAAATGGTATTTGCTCTACACCAGCGTTTGCCTGGCGATGGCGATGCTGGACGCTTGGTCTGACGGCTTGCCGTTTGAAACCAAGCCGCGCCTGTGGCAATGCGCTGCGGCGGGCTTGCTGCTCACGCTGATGGATTATTGGTTTTAACCCGTCGGCAGCCTGAAACGCCGTCTTGCGCCGCAAACAAAAACCGTGCCCATTCGGGACACGGTTTTTCCGTTTGCCGTTTGGTTGAGCCACCCCGCGCCCAATGGCGTTTCAGGCTGCCTCAACGGCTATTTGTCGTGGTACTCATGCACCTCATAATCATAATCCACCGCCTTGCCCGCGCGCACTTTCGCCAAATAATCATCGTACACCGCCTTAATCTCGCCGCGCAGCAAAAACAGCGCAATCAAGTTGGGAATCACCATAAAGCCGTTGAACATATCCGACAACGCCCACACCAAATCCACCTTGCCCAGCGTGCCCAGCACAATCGCCAGCAGCACCAAAGCGCGATAACCGTTTAAAAACCGGCCCTTAAACAAAAAGCGCACATTCGATTCGCCAAAATAATACCAGCCGATAATCGTGGTAAACGCAAAAAAGGTGAGGCACACCGCCAGCAAGCCCGCGCCCCAGCCGCCAAACGCCATGCTAAACGCCTGTTGCGTAACCGCCGCGCCGTTCAAGCCCAGCGTGTTGGCTTCGGTGAGCAAGATGATTAACGCCGTTGCCGTGCACACCAAAATGGTGTCAATAAACACGCCCACAAACGCCGCCATGCCTTGCAGCGCGGGATGCGCCACATTGGCGGTGGCGTGCGCGTGCGGCGTGGAGCCCATGCCCGCTTCGTTGGAAAACAAGCCCCGCGCCACGCCATAGCGCACCGCTTCTTTCATGCCGATGCCCGCCGCGCCGCCGAGCACCGCCGCGGGGTCGAAGGCAGCCTGAAAAATATGGCGCATCATCGCGCCCGCATAATCGGCATACTGAAACAAAATCACCAGCGCGCACAAAATGTAAATCACCGCCATAAACGGCACCACAAACTGCGCGAAATTGGCGATGCGGTTGATGCCGCCGATAAAAATCGCGCCCGCCGCCGCCGCCAGCACCAAGCCCACGGCGATTTCAGGCAGCCCGAACGCGATATGAACCGCGCCCGCAATGGAATTCGCCTGCGTGGCGTTGCCGATAAAACCCAGCGCGATAATCAGCGCGATGGAAAAAAAGCCCGACAAAAAACGCGCCTTGCCGCGCCCGATTTTTTTGGTCAAACCGTGCGTGATGTAGAACGCGGGGCCGCCGATGTATTTGCCGTGGCTAATCACGCGGTATTTTTGCGCCAACAGCGCTTCGGCAAAAATCGTGCCCATGCCCAAAAAAGCGGAAACCCACATCCAAAAAATCGCGCCCGGCCCGCCCGACACAATCGCCGTTGCCACGCCCGCCACGTTGCCCGTGCCGATTTGCGCCGAAATCGCCACCGCCAAGGCTTGGAACTGCGACAGCGACTGCGCGTCTTTTTCTTTCTTGGCAAACAAGCCGCCGAACACCGATTTGAACGCCGCACCAAATTTGGTGATTTGCGGCGCGCCAAGGTAAACGGTGAAAAACAGCCCGACGCCGATGAGCGCGTAAATCAGCAGATAGCCCCACAGCGCGGTGTTAATCGCGCCGACGATGTTTGATAGTGATGCTTGCATAGTTGAGAAAGGTTAAGTTGTTTTAAGAAGGGCGGATAATACCCGAAACGGCGAGCGGTTTGAAATGGCGTTGCAGAAAAGCGCGGATATTTTGTTGAAACGCAAAAAGGCGGCATGCGGGGCGGCGCGAAATGGGGAAATAGGGTTTTCAGGCTGCCGATTGCCATTAGCAGCCTGAAAACCAGTTTGCGCGCTGCCGCAAAGCACGAACCGCGTTGTCCGACAAAAAAGCCGGGCAACGCTGCCCGGTCTCGTTCATCGCGCATCGCGCAAAAAATTTTCAGGCTGCCCCAACTCCTGCCAACACCGCCGCCACAATCTCATCTTCATCATCCAGCAGCGTGAGCAAATCCAAATCTTCCGCGCGGATTAAGCCCCGCGCCACCAGCTGCATATCCAGCCAATCCAGCAAACCCTGCCAAAACGCGCTGCCCACCAAAATAATCGGCTTGGCGGGCACTTTGCGCGTTTGCATTTGCGCCAGCGTGTCAAACAATTCGTCCAGCGTACCCAAGCCGCCCGCAAACACGACAAACGCTTGCGAATAGCGTACAAACGCCGATTTGCGCGAGGCAAAATATTGAAATTGCAGCGACAAATCCTGATACGGATTGGGGTGCTGCTCGTGCGGCAACGCAATGTTCAGCCCCACCGCCGCGCTTTTGCCCGCGTGCGCGCCCTTGTTTGCCGCTTCCATAATGCTCGGCCCGCCGCCCGAGAGCACTGCAAAGCCCGCATCCGACAGCCGCCGCGCCACGCGCTCCGCCAATGCGTATTCGGGCGCGGTGACGGGCAGGCGGGCGCTGCCGAAAATGCTGACGGCAGGGGAAACATCGGGCAAACGGGCATCGGCGATTTGCCATTCTTGGGCGATTTGCGGGAGTGGGCTGGTCATAACGGGGCGCATGGAAAAAAGGGAGCATTGTAGCGCGTTTTGGCTTTTCAGGCTGCCTTACTGCTGCGGATTAGGCAGCCTGAAAACGCAACACGCCTACCGCCCATACATATCGGCAATCCATTTAATCTGCTCTTCGCTTGCCGCCTGCTCGCCCAGCTTCGCCGCCACGGCAAATTCGCCGCTCAACCCCTGTTGCACGCGCGCCTGCTGCCAGCCCTGCACGCGCTGCTCGGCGGTTAAATCTTGCTTGGTTTGGCGGATGGTTTGCGCGGCTTTTTGGTTTGGGGATGGCATTTTGTTTACTCCTTTAACTTGGGCTGCATAGGCAGCCTGAAAACGTGTTGAAACGCTGTTTTGGCTTCGTTGCAACTCCGCGTTGTTTACTTTCAGGCTGCCTCAAAACAGCAATTCACAATATATAAAGCAACCTAAATGAGCGAACGCGGTAAAAACGTGTTTTATACCATTAAGCTATGATTTAAATGGCTCATCCATTGTTCGGCAATTATCATAACCACTTGTTTTATAACCACTGACTATTGCGATAAATGGCTCACAAATAGCTCATATTCCACTTTTCAGGCTGCCTCACAGCCCCAGTTTCTGCGCCAGCACGGCTTTTGCCGCCGCCCATTCCTCGCGCAGCATGCTGTATGCCACGGTATCGCGCACGGTGCCGTCTTTGCGGATTTTGTGGCAGCGCAAAACGCCGTCTTTGTTTGCGCCCAAGCGTTCAATCGCCGCTTGCGAGCGCGTGTTCAACACATCCGTTTCCCAGCACACCACGCGGCAAGCCAGCGTTTCAAACGCGTGCGACAGCAGCAGGTATTTGCAGGTGGTGTTGATGCGCGTGCGCCATGCCGATTGGCGATACCAAGTGTAGCCGATGTACACGCGGCGGATGGCGGCATCGGGCTGATAAAACGCCGTGGTGCCGACCACTTCGCCCGTGGTTTCGTCGATAACCGCAAACGCCATCCGCGTGGCAAGGGCAGCCTGAATATAGCCCGCCACATCCTCGGGCGCGGGCGCGGTGGTTACCAACATTTTCCAAAGTTCGCCGTCTTGCACGGCTTGGCGCAAGCCCGCTTCGTGTTGCGGCGCAAGCGGTTCCAAACGAACTTGGTTGGCGGATAGGGTAACGGGTTGGAGAAAATTTTGCATGACGGCTCCTGGTTGAAGTGTGGCGCGAGCATCTTCGCCTGAGCGGTTTTCAGGCTGCCCGCCGCGCTACGATACCACATTCGCCCATCCCCCACACCTGCGGCGCAATCGCCATCACGCGCAGCCTGAAAAACCCATGCGCCGTTTTCAGGCTGCCCATGCTGCCCCACCTGTTTTCAGGCTGCCTATTTGGGCTGCGTTTAGGCAGCCTGAAACCCCGTTTTTCGCTATAATTCGGCGTTTTTAATCTTACATAGGCAGCCTGAAAATCATGCTCGACAAATACTCCCCCTCCGACATCGAAACCAAACACTATCAAAACTGGGAAGCCAAAGGCTATTTCGCCCCCGATATGGATTTGGCGAAACCCTCGTTTGCCATCCAGCTTCCGCCGCCCAACGTAACCGGCACGCTGCACATGGGGCACGCGTTCAACCAGACGATTATGGACGGCCTCACGCGCTATTACCGCATGAAAGGCTGCAACACCGCTTGGATTCCGGGTACCGACCACGCAGGCATCGCCACGCAGATTGTGGTGGAGCGGCAATTGGCCGCCGAGGGCGTGTCGCGCCACGATTTGGGGCGCGAAGCGTTTTTGGAAAAAGTATGGGCATGGAAAAACATCTCCGGCGGCACGATTACGCAGCAGATGCGCCGCGTCGGCTGCTCGGCCGATTGGCAGCGCGAGTATTTCACGATGGACGAGGCGCGCGCGCAAACCGTTACCGAAGTGTTCGTGCGCCTGTTTGAGCAGGGCTTGATTTACCGTGGCAAACGGCTGGTGAACTGGGATCCCGTGCTGGGCACGGCGGTGTCGGATTTGGAAGTGGAAAGCGTGGAAGAACAAGGCTCGATGTGGCACATCCGCTATCCGCTGGCCGACGGTTCAGACGGCCTCATCGTCGCCACCACCCGCCCCGAAACCATGCTGGGCGACGTGGCGGTGGCCGTGCATCCCGAAGACGAACGTTACGCGCACTTTATCGGCAAAGAGCTGGTGTTGCCGCTCACCGGCCGCACCATTCCTGTCATCGCCGACGAATACGTGGAAAAAGATTTCGGCACGGGCTGCGTGAAAATCACGCCCGCGCACGATTTCAACGACTACGAAGTCGGCAAACGCCACGACACCAAGCTGGTAAACGTGTTTGATTTAACGGCGAAAGTACTGCCCGAAGCCGAAGTGTTCAACTACAAAGGCGAAGCGCAAACCGGTTTCAGGCTGCCTGAAGCCTACGCGGGGCTAGACCGCTTTGCCGCGCGCAAACAAATCGTCGCCGACCTGCAAGCACAAGGCTACCTGCAAGAAATCAAAGCCCACACACTAATGACCCCCAAAGGCGACCGCACCGGCAGCGTGATTGAGCCGATGCTCACCAGCCAATGGTTTGTCGCCATGAGTGCAACGCCCAACGGCGGCGAACCCGACAGCGAATTTAAAGGCTTGAGCCTCGCCGACAAAGCCAAACGCGCGGTGGACAGCGGTGCGGTGCGCTTTATCCCCGAAAACTGGGTCAATACCTACAACCAATGGATGAACAACATCCAAGACTGGTGCATCTCGCGCCAACTCTGGTGGGGGCATCAAATCCCCGCGTGGTACGACGAAAACGGCAACTGCTACGTTGCCCGCAGCGAAGAAGACGCGCAAAAACAGGCAGGCAGCCTGAAACTCACCCGCGACGAAGACGTATTGGATACTTGGTTCTCCTCTGCTCTCGTGCCCTTCTCCACGCTCGGCTGGCCGTCTGAAACGCCAGAACTCAAAGCATTCCTGCCCAGTAACGTGCTGGTTACCGGCTACGAAATCATCTTCTTCTGGGTCGCCCGCATGATTATGATGACCACGCATTTCACCGGCAAAGTGCCGTTTAAAGACGTGTACATCCACGGCATCGTGCGCGATCACGAAGGCAAAAAAATGTCCAAATCCGAAGGCAACGTGATTGACCCCGTGGATTTAATCGACGGCATCGACTTGGACAAGCTGCTTGTCAAACGCACCACAGGCTTACGCAAACCCGAAACCGCCCCCGCCGTGAAAAAAACCACCGAAAAACTGTTCCCCGAAGGCATCCCCGCCATGGGGGCAGACGCATTGCGTTTCACCATGGCCAGCTACGCCAGCCTCGGCCGCAGCGTCAACTTTGACTTCAAACGCGCCGAAGGCTACCGCAACTTCTGCAACAAAATTTGGAACGCCACTAATTTCGTGTTGATGAACACCGAAAACCAAGATTGCGGCATCGGCGCAACCGCCACCGAGCCACGCGCCTACTCCTTCCCCGACCAATGGATAATTGGGCGTTTGCAACAAGTAGAAGCCGAAGTCGCCACCGCCTATGAAACCTATCGCTTTGATTTGGCGGCAGAATTGTTATACAGCTTTGTGTGGAACGACTTTTGCGATTGGTATGTGGAGCTTGCCAAAGTGCAACTGCAAACAGGCTGCGCCAGCCGCCAACGCGCCACACGGCACACCCTGCTGAGCGTGCTAGAAGCCAGCTTGCGCCTGCTGCACCCCATAATCCCGTTTATCACCGAAGAGCTGTGGCAAACCATCGCGCCGATGGTTGATGCCAAAACCGCCGACAGCATTATGCTCGCCCGCTTCCCTGAAGCCGATTTAAGCCTAGTAGAACCCAGCGCGTTCAACAAAATGGCAGCGTTGCAAGATTTAATTGGCGCGGTGCGCAACCTACGCGGCGAAATGGGCGTGCAACCGAGCGTGAAAGCCCCACTGTTTATAGAAAGCGCAGACGACCTCAGCGAACTGGCTGCCTACCTGCCCGCGCTGGCGAAATTAAGCGAAGTACAACAAGTCGCCACGTTGCCTGAAAGCGAAGATGCTCCCGTTGCCATTTGCAACGGCGCACGCCTGATGCTGAAAGTGGAAGTGGACAAAGCCGCCGAAACCGCACGCCTCACCAAAGAAGCCGAGAAGCTGCAAAAGGCGTTGGACAAGCTGAACGCCAAGTTGAGCAAAGTGGGCTATGTGGACAAAGCGCCCGCGCATTTGGTGGAGAAAGATAAGGCGGAATTGGCGGAGTTGGCGGATAAGATGGGGAAAGTGAAAGCCGCTTTGGCTAAATTGGGGTGAGGGGTGTAGTTTGAATAGAGGCAGCCTGAAAATGAGGAATTTTCAGGCTGCTTTTTTATTAGCACTCAAATTAATCGTGAAATCGCGTGAAAAAATCTTCAAAAACACTTGAAATTCTACCCAATGATGATAAAATGAAAGTGCTTTAAGCTGTTCAGTATTATTTTACTGAATTTTTATCAAATTAATTTTTGAAAGATTTTTTTATGACATCTAAATATGACGAAAAAGATAAGCAACTTGTCCAAAAGATTACAATGTTACTACATCAACGGACACGTATGAATGTAAATGATAATCAAGGAGCTACATATTTCACGCCAAACTGGGAGCAAGAAATATATCCGCAAGCGACAGTAACTCATGAGGATATGCGAAAAGAAACAGGTAGAAAATCTATACGTAAGGTAGCCATTAACAAGATTGCAGGCATGATTAATGAACAAGGGCTCGAAGCTGAGGTTACAAACGATGGAATAAATGTGAAAGTGCCAGAACTTAGAGCGAGAGGCATAACAGATTTTTCAAGTATGAAAGCATTGGAGAGTGCGAATAAAGAACGAATCAGGGACTATCAAAATAGCCGTGCAGACTATGAAACGGACGAAGATTTTGAAGCAGATAATCCAGATAGAGACCCATATGAGTAAGATTAACTTCAACCCATCTTAAAATTTTCTCCTTTTCAGGCTGCCCCCAACGGCAGCCTGAAACCATTTACACCACCCCGCAAGCAACATAAA
Organism: Kingella bonacorsii; assembly: GCF_016623605.1. NCBI lineage: Bacteria > Pseudomonadati > Pseudomonadota > Betaproteobacteria > Neisseriales > Neisseriaceae > Kingella > Kingella bonacorsii. The sequence goes on from NZ_JAEHNZ010000004.1 coordinate 77,636, forward strand.
ATCCCCTTTCCCATCAAACAAATAAAGGCAGCCTGAAAATGAATCGCTTCTATCCCCATCCCATCGTTGCCCGCGAAGGCTGGCGCATCATCGCCACGCTTGCCATGCTCACGCTGATTGCCTTTTTCTGCGCCAGCAACAGCCCCAAGCTTGCGCTGTGGCTGCTGCTTGCCACGCTGGCGAGTGCGCATCTGTTCCGCGACCGCGTGCGCAATATCCCGATGGATGCCAACGCCCTGCTCTCGCCCGCCGATGGGCGCGTGATTTTAGTGGAAAACGCGCACAATCCACACACCAATCAAGACGCGCTCAAAATCAGCATCCGCACCCGCTTTTTCCGCGCCTACGCCATCCGCAGCCCGATACGCGGCAGCGTGGTTGTGCAGCAAAACGGCAAACGCCACATCTTGCAACTGCAAACCAGCCAGCAGCAAGCGGTTACGATGGTGCAAAATTATGGCGATTGCTACGCGCAAACGGGCAGTCTTGTGCGCGGCGAACGCATCGGCTTTGCTCGTTTTGGCGGGCGCGTGGATATGTATTTGCCGCTGAGCAGCGTGCCCGCTGTGGCGATTGGCGACAGCATTAAAGCCAGCAGCACGATTTTAGCGCGCTTGCCCGATGGCACGGCAGAGGCAGCCTGAAACCTAAAATGGAACGGCGATGGCTCGTCGCCAAATGGTTGCATGATTAAACAAGCCGCGCTTTATTCGGCGTGATGTCGGCGAGCCACCGACGCTCCACTTGTTTACTGGTTCGCCCAAAGGTAGCCTGAAAATAAGCCCCGCGCGTTTCTGCAAAACCCAAACAGAAAACACGTTTTGCCATAAGCAAAGCGTGTTTTTTCATGCGCATCCAACCGAGGCAGACTGAAACCTTTGCTAAACCAAGTAGGGTCAGGCATTTATGCCCGACGTTGTTAGTCCGTGCTTGTCGGGCATAAATGCCCGACCTACGATAAACAACAGTTTTTACAATGATTTCTGAATCTCAAACAAGATTTTCGCTTGCGCGGAAAATAACAGCATTTCTTGTTTTCAGGCTGCCTCTGATAGTTGAAAAATGTCTCAACCTGAAAACAGCCCCCTGCCCCACTCTCATTTCAACCATCCCAAAATTCTCCAACCACTTGACTTAAAACAATTTTCAGGCAGCCTGAAAGCGTATAATTTTCTTATTGTCCAACGAAAAGGAGTTCACTATGAAAACCAAAACCGCTTTATTCGCCACCACGCTCGCGCTGCTGTTGTCCGCTTGCGCCCAGCAAAATAGCAGCCAAGCCGATGAAATCAAACAGCTTAATGCCAAGCTGGCGGAAAAAGAAATGGCGGTTAAGCTATCCGCCCAGCGCACCACGGAGCTGGAAAAACAATACACCGATATGTATTTTCAACTGGATAGCTTAACGGTGGACAGCTTCAAGGCAAAAGTTGCCAAGGGCGACACGTTTTACGCCTATATCGGGCGGCCCAGTTGCAGCGATTGCAGCGCGTTTGAGCCGATTTTTAAGCGTTACATCAAGGAGCATCAGCTCGGTGGCAAACTCTATTTTGTGAACGTGCATTTTTTGCAGCAGGACAAACCCGCGTGGACAGCGTTTAAGCAGCAATATGGTTTGCTGGGCACACCTGTGTTGGCGAAATACAGCGGTGGCAAGCAAATCAACAAGTTAGACAAGGAAGACAAGGGCGAAATGTCGCCACAGGACATTGAGGCGTGGTTGAAATTGAATAAGCTGTAACCCCGCGGATTGCTCGCCATTGAGGCAGCCTGAAAACGTGTAATGCGGTTTCAGGCTGCCTTTGGTTTGTGCTACCATGCGCCCTTTTTCAACGATGTAAGGAATGCAATCATGCAAACAAGTGCGCGTAATCAATTTGAAGGCACGGTTAAAAGTATTAAAAACGGCGCGGTGAACAGCGAAATCATCATTGCGCTGGCGGGCGGCAAGGAAATTGCGGCGGCGATTACTTGCGAGAGCGTGGCAGGGCTGGATTTAGCGGTGGGCAAAAGCGTGCTGGCGTTGGTGAAAGCGGGCAGCGTGCTGCTGGCAACGGATGCGGATGATTATGCGTTTTCGGCGCGCAATCAGCTTCGTGGCACCATCCGCGCCATCCATCGCGGCACGGTGAACGCGGTGGTGGAATTGGATGCCGATGGCTTGGCGGTGAGCGCGGGGATTACCTTGCACAGCGCGGATGCCTTGCATTTGCAAGTGGGGCAAACGGCGACGGCGTTGTTTAAGGCTTCGGCGGTGGTGCTGGCGGTGAAGAAATAGTTTGAGAGGGATGTAGATAAGGCAGCCTGAAAACGTGTGATGCGGTTTTGGGCTGTTTTTTTGTGGGCGGTGAGTGGCGTGGTGGGCTTGTTTCAGGCTGCCTTTATCACGCCCGCATTGAGGCAGCCTGAAAATAATTAAACGCCGTTTTAGCTTCGCAATCCCGCCGCCCTACGCAGGCTGTAGCTGTGGAGCGTTAGCGGCTTGCCGACATTGTGCCAACCGTAAAGCCTTGTTGAACGCGCTATTTTGGGTTTCAGGCTGCCTGTGCTTATTTTTTGCCATACCACGCCGCGCATCGCGGCGTACCCACGCGGGGAACATTGCCCGCAGCCCCGCCATGCCCGCCCGCGCCCCAAGCATTCCGCCCCAGCCGTTGCCCATGCCACGAAAGGCAGCCTGAAACCGTTTTCCCACGTTTCAGGCTGCCTTTGGGCATGGTGGAAAAATAAACCGCCGCTAGTCCACCGCCTTAACCAACGCAAACCGTGCCATGCTGCCCTGCTCCGTTGCCACGCTTTCGGTAAACATCGCCAGCGGACGCACCCACACGCCGTAATCGCCGTATAACGCGCGATACACGGCAAGCGGTTCTTCGGTTTCGCTGTGGCGGGCGATGTGCAGCAGTTGATAAAGGTTGCCTTTGTAGTGGCGGTAGATGCCGAGCGGTGGGGTGGTCATAAGGGGCTTTCGGTTGGTAAATATAGTTGGAACATGGGGCAGGCTGGAACTTTTGTAAAACTCTTGATGCAGCCTGAAAAACAAGAAATACCGTCATTCCCGCGTAGGCAGAAATCTTGGCTAAAATCAAGCAATAGATTGTTTTCACAACAATTTCTGAATACCAAACAAGATTCCCGCCTGCGCGGGAATGACGGCAGTTTAATGATTTTAGGTTTTGCAAAGTTTTCAGGCTGCCTTGGGGCTTAGCGGTTGAAATCGCTTTTGCCGCCTGATTTGTGCACCAGTTGCACGTTGCTGATGATGATGTCGTGGCTGAGGGCTTTGGTCATGTCGTACACGGTGAGCGCGGCGGCGGTGGCGGCGGTGAGCGCTTCCATTTCTACGCCTGTTTTGTGGGTTACGGCGACTTCGGCGCGGATGTGCAGGCTGTGGTTGTGGTCTTGGTATGCCATGTGGATTTGACAGCGTTCTAGCATCATGGGGTGGCATAGGGGGATGATGGCGGCAGTGTTTTTGGCGGCCATAATGCCTGCGATGCGGGCGATTTCGGTAATCGTGCCTTTGGCGGTTTGCCCGTGCGCGGCTTGGATTTGGGCATAGACTTCGGGCGGGAAGAAGACGCTGGCTTCGGCGATGGCGGTGCGGTGGGTGGTTTGCTTGGCGGAAACATCAACCATGTGGGTGTGTCCGTGTTCGGTGAGGTGGGTGAGGGGCATGGGGTTTCCTTTTGCGTGGTCGGATGGGTTTCAGGCTGCCTTTTGTTGTGTGCGGGGGCAGCCTGCGTAGCGCAGCGGAGTTGCGAAGCTAAAACGGGTAAAACGAACGAGGGGGTTGCCTAGTGGTGCTTTGAATGGGTTGTGTGCAGGCTGCGATGTCGGCAAGCCGCCGACGTTCCATTTGGGGTTTCAGGCTGCCTTTATTGCGCCCACGTTTAGGCAGCCTAAAATCTCTATAAAACTGAAAACCAATGGAGCGTTGGCAGCTCGCCCACATTGTTCCAATCAGCAAAATCTGTTGAACGCTGTTTGGCGGCGAGCCGCCGCCGTTCCATTTTCAGGCTGCCTGAAATGGGGTTGGGCGTGATGAAAACTTTTGCGCGGGTAATTTAATCGGCATAGGGTTGGGCTACCGGGGCGTGGTACGCGGCAAGACGCGTGCTCCGGCTAGGAATGAGCATCGGCGTAGATATTGAGCTGTTGGGCGGTGTGTTGGGCTTGGGCGTATTCTTGTGGGGTGTTGAAGTGGGCGATGCTGCGCCATTGGGGTGGCAGCGGTAGGGTTTGGTGGGGCTGGGATTTGACGTAGTGTTGCACGCGCTTGTTGCCTTGCGCCACGGCGGTTTTCAGGCTGCCCGCGAGGTGCGCTGACCAGTGGGCGAGCAGGGGGAGCAGTTGGTCGCCGTCTTGCAGGGCGGTGATGCCTTGGGTGAACGCGGGGCTTGCGGCGGCGGTGTTGAGTTGGGCTATCAGGGCTTCGGGTGGGATGAGGGTGTCGCAGGATAGGATGTATAGCCCTGCGTAGCCTTGGGCTTGGGCTTGGGCGAGCGCGGGGGCGATGGCGGAGAGTGCGCCTTGTTTGTTGGGCAGTTGGTCGGGCAGGTAGCGGGCGGGGGCGGTGTCGGGATAACGGTGGTTGTCGGCGGCGAGCCACACGGGGCGATGGGGGGCGGCGTTGGCGATTTGGTGGGCGATGAGCGGGCGGCTGCGGTAGGGAAGCAGGGCTTTGGGGCTGCCCATGCGGCTGCTTTGTCCGCCGCAAAGGATAAGGAGGGGGCTGGGGGTCATGGTTTCAGGCTGCCTTGTTGGGTGGCGAGGGCGTTTTGGGCTTGGTTGGTGCGTTGGATGATGCGAAGCAGGAAACAGAAGCAGATGAATGACAGGGCGTAGGTTGCGGTGTCCAAATAAATGGTGTTGATTTGTTGTTGGATGGCTTCGGGCGGGATGGCAGGGAGGCGTACCTCGCCTGCTTGTTCTATGGCGGCTTGGATGGCTTTGTCGCTTTGTTTTTCCAGCCATGATGAAATCGTGCTGATGATGCCGGATGCCAGCCATGTTGCCCACCAATAACCCAATAGGTTGAGGAATGGGGTTTGGCGGGCGGCTTGAGTGCTGTTTTCGGCGATTTGCCGCATGGCGCGATAAGGTACGATGAAATTAACAATGGGGATGATGTAGCCGGTTACCGACCAATGGGGTTTGTAGTAGATGGGGATGTTGAGGGCATAGGTGTTGGCGGCGGCGCGATATATCCAGCGGACGATGAGGAGGGTTTCAATCAACCAAACGATGATAAAGGGGATAAACAAGAGGTAAAACAAACCGACTTGTTCGTCAAAGGCATCTTCGGCGGCAAGGTAGTCAAACTCGGGGTTGGGGAGCTGGGCAAGGATGCTGTTGAGATGGGGAAGTTTGTAGTAATCAAGGGCGAGAATACACACCAAACCGAGAAAATAGGGGATGGCGAGTCGTTTTATCCAGCGGGCAAGGTTGGTTTGGTCGTGATAGGAGTAAGTTTTGTTTTTTGTCATGGTTGAGTAGGTATCTATTAGGCTCTGAGGCAGCCTGAAAGCATGGTTTTCAGGCTGCCTTGGGGTTTATTGGGCTTTGTCCCATGCATTAAACACGCGGGTGAAGCCGCAGGCGTTGATGCGGGGGTCTAGCTGGGGTTGGATGATTTGTTCCCATGCGGTGCGGCAGGCGTTTGTGGAACCGGGGAGGCAGAAGATGAGCGTGCGGTTGGCGATGCCTGCGATGGCGCGCGATTGGATGGTGGACATGCCGATTTCGTTCAGCGAAATGGCGCGGAAGATTTCGCCAAAGCCGTCTATGGTTTTGTCAAACAGGAGGGAGACGGCATCGGGGGTGATGTCGCGGTCAAACATGCCTGTGCCGCCGGTAATCAGGATGACTTGGATTTCGGGATGGGCGATGGCAACGGAGATGCGGGCACGGATGTCGTATTTTTCGTCGCGGCAGAGATCGCGGGAATGGAGAATGTGCCCGCTTTGTTGCAGGGCTTGGGCAAGGTAGTCGCCGCTGCCGTCTTCTTTGCTGCTGCGGGTGTCGGTTACGGTGAGGATGTGGATGTTGAGGGGGCGGAAGTTGGGGGTGGTCATGGGGAGCTCCTTATGATGTTGGTGGTTGGTGAGGTGGGATTTCAGGCTGCTTTGGGTTACATGATTGGGCAACCTGAAAGGGTTAGTGTTTTGTAGTTGAAGGCAGCCTGAAATTCAATCTATCCAGTAGAAAAATCGTTTGACTCAACATCGAGCGGTTTTGTTTTTTCAGGCTGCATCAGGCAATTAAGGCAGCCTGAAATCGTTTATACCTATGCGGTTTGCCATTTGGCGACGAGCCGTCGCCGCTCCATTTTAGGTTTCAGGCTGCATCAAGTTTGCGGCAGCCTGAAACGAAGTCCAGCGGAGCTAAAATGGCTTGGGATTGTGCACTTGTTTTTAAGGCGCGAACGGTTGGGCTGCTGGGCGTGGGTATGGCGGCGCAACGCCATGAAAACAGCTTATGTTCTGCGCGGTTAAGGCAGCCTGAAAAGGGTTGTTCAGCCGCCTGTCATGGATAGATTGGTAATCAGCCCGACTTTTTTATTGTGCAAGTAATGGTGTTCGGGCTTTTGTTGGACAAGCTGGGTGATTTGGTTTTTCAGGCTGCCTACGTCGTGCAAATAGGGGCGCAGATCGTGGGCGACGCTGCCAAACAGGCATAGGTGCATTTTGCCTTGGGCGGTGATGCGCAGGCGGTTGCAGTTGGTGCAGAAATCTTTGCTGTATGGGGCGATGATGCCGATGTTGCCGATGTAGTCGGGGTGGCTGTATTCGCGGGCGGGGCCGGCGTGGGGTTGGCGCGGTTGCAGTTGCCATCCTTGGGTGATGAGGTTTTGTTCCAGTTGCGCGGCGGTTTGGTGTTGCTGTTGGAAGTAGGTGGGGTTGTCGCCTGTTTGCATCAGTTCTATAAAGCGCAGGGCGATGGGGCGGCTGCGGATGTAGTCCAGTGCGTCGTGCAGGGTTTCTTGGGCGTGTTCGCGCAGCAATAGGGTGTTGATTTTGATGCTGGTGAAGCCTGTGTTGAGGATGGTTTCTATGTCGCGCAGGATGGTTTGGCTTTGGTCTTTGCCGGTGATTTTGTGGAAGGTTTGGGGGTTGAAGCTGTCTAGGCTGATGTTGAGTTTGCTTAATCCTGCGTCGCGGTAAACGGGGAAATTTTTGCCTAGCTGGTGCCCATTGGTGGTGAGCGCGATGTGTTGGATTTGCGGCTGGGCGTGGATGGTGGCGATGATGTCGGGCAAGTCGGCTCGCAGCGTGGCTTCACCGCCTGTGAGGCGCACTTTGCGCGTGCCGCTTTGGGCGAAGGCGGCGGCGATGGTTTGGATTTCGGGCAGGGTAAGCTCGTCGGGCTTGGCTTTGCCTTGGTAGCCGTTGGGCAGGCAGTAGCTGCATCGGTAGTTGCAGAGGTCGGTTACGGAGAGGCGCAGGTAGGTGAGCTGGCGGTTGTGGGGGTCTATTAGGGTGGTCATGGTGTGTGCCTTGGGTGTGTGGTTTTCAGGCTGCCTTTGGGGTGGTTGTGGATGGTGGGGTAGATGGTTTTTCAGGCTGCCTATGCTTGCCTACTGAGGCAGCCTGAAATAGTGTTTTCGCATCACAAAAACGCTTCATGCAACGGCTGCACAGTAACCATTTCCCCCGCCGCCAAATCGCCGCGCTCTTGCGGCAATATCATGTAGGCATTGGCTTGGCTTACGCCGAGGATGCGGTGGGAATCTTGTTTGCCCGTGGGTGTGGCTTGCCATGTGCCGTCGCTGTTTTGGCTGATGATGGCGCGTTGAATATCGGCGCGCCCTGCGGCTTTTTTCACGTTGCGGGTTAAGGCAGCCTGAAAACGCAAGGGCTGCGGAATCGGCGTTGCGCCCGCAATCTGCCAAAGCGCGGCGCGGATAAACAAATCAAAGCCCACATAGCCCGAAACGGGGTTGCCTGGCAATCCGAAATACCACGCGCTGCCCAGCTGCCCAAACACAAACGGCTTGCCTGGTTTCATGGCGACTTTGTAGTGATGAATCGTGCCCACTTGGGCGACGGCTTGGCGCAAATAATCATAATCGCCCACCGACACGCCGCCCGATGTGATGACCACATCGCTTTGCTCGGCGGCTTGGTGCAGCTTTTGCACGGTGGCATCTAGGTTGTCGGGCAGCTTGCCCAAATCAATAATCTCCACGGGGCAATCGCGCAATTTGCTGTGCAGCATTGGGCGATTGCTGTCGTAAATCTGATGCGCGGCGATGGGGTTGCCCGCTTCCACCAGCTCGTTGCCTGTGGATAGGATGCCGATGCGCAGCTTGCGTTGAACGGCAACGCTGCCAATGCCTTGCGCGGCAAGCACCATAATATCGGCGTGGCGCAAGATGCGTCCTGCGGCAAAAAGAATTTGCCCTGCTTGGATTTCTTCGCCGGCATAGCGGATGTTGGCGGCATCGGGCGCATCTTGTTGCAACACAATATGGTCGCCATCTCGGATAACGTTTTCTTGGATGATTACGGTGCGGCAACAGGCAGGAACGGTTGCGCCCGTCATAATGCGGATGCACTCACCCATTTTCAGGCTGCCTGCAAACGGGCTGCCTGCGGCGGATTCGCCCACGATTTTCAGGCTGCTTTGCGCGGGGGCGGCTTGGGGCAGCGCGTAGCCATCCATGGCGGAAACGTTGCTGCCGGGGATAGCCAGCGGGGCGACAATGTCTTGCGCCAACACGCGCCCTGCGGCTTGGGCAAGCGGCAAGGTTTGGCTATCAAGAGCCAGCGGGCGGTTGGCGATGTGGGTTTGGATGATGGTTTGCAGTTCGGCGATGGGCGTGAGCGGCATGGCTAGCTTTCGTTTTGATGTGTAAGGTTTTGTTAGGATTATAGTGGTTATGGCGGATGGACGGGGTAGTTATTTTGGGGGATTTTTGTTGTCGGTTTTGTAAACGATTTGGTAAACAGGTTTTGCAATCCGCGCTGTAAACAGAAGGCAGCCTGAAAAGCCCAATTTTGCTTTTCAGGCTGCCTTTGGCGTGAATACAGGTTCTTTCTACTTAACCAAGCGCAGCGCAAACGGATAGCGGTACGCCGTGCCTTTGCTGGCGGCAACGGCGGCAATGATGCACAACACAAAATTGGCAGCCAATACCAGCCAAAACAGCAAAATGCCAATCAGCACAATCATCAACAAGCACGACACAAACACCGCCAGAATCACGGTAATTTGGAAATTCAACGCTTCTTTGGCTTGGTCGCACACAAAATCCTTGCCTGCCTTGTCTTTGTGCATCAGCCACAAAATCAGCGGTGGGAGAAAGCCGAAAAAGGCAGCCAGCAAATGCGCCAGCATGGCAACGTTTTTATCGTCTTGGCTGATGTCGCTACTGCCTGTGTAAGGCTGCGATTGGGTGGCATCGCGCAAGGTTTGCTCGGCTTGCTGCAAGGCTTCTTGTGCGCCGCTGGGTTGGTTTTCAGGCTGCTTATCCAGGTTGGGTTGGTTAGGGTTTTCCATAACATCTCCTTGTTTACAAAAAATAAAATAGCTTTCAGGCTGCCCTACCCTGCTCTATTGAAGCAGCCTGAAACGGGGTTACCAATGCGTAGTAAACGCTTCCACATCGGTGTTTTTCGGCTCGGCTGGGTTGGGCTTATCCGCGGTGCCAATCATAATCAAGCCGATGATTTTTTCTTGCTCACCGCATTCAAACTCGCGCTGCAACACGGGCGAGTTCACCCACAGCCCTGTTATCCAAACATTGTCAAAGCCTTGCGCTTGGGCAGCCAGCTGGATGGCATAGGCGGCGCAGGCGGCGCTCATGTGCTGCTCCCACTCGGGCTTGCCTTCTTTGGGGCTGGCAATCACGGCAATCGTTAAGGGGGCGAAATTGCCCACTCGCTCGGCTTTTGCCAAGGTTTTTTCGCCCATGTTGAGCGTAATCGCCGTTTCGCGCAGGGCAGCCTGAAAACGCTGTTTGCCTGCCTCGCTTTGGATAACGATAAACCGCCAAGGGGTGAGATTGCCGTGGTCGGGCACTTGGCTGGCGGCTTGCAAAATGCTGTCCAGTTGCAATTCGTCGGGCGCGGGCGCGCGCAGGCTTTTGTTGGAACGGCGGGTGGTGAGCAGCTCTAAGGTATCCATGTTTTTCCTTTTCTGATGATGTGGAGGGGAAGCGCGATTATACGCGATTGATGGCTGGGGAGAGGCAGCCTGAAAAGCGGAATGGATTGAGAACCTGTTTTCAGGCTGCCTTACGGCGAGATAAAGAGGCAGCCTGAAACGGCGCAAACCTGCAACCGATGGCGCGGCGACGGCTCGCAGACATATCTTTAATCAGAAAAATTATGTTTGGCGACAAGCCATCGCCGCGCCATTTTAAATTTCAGGCTGCCTCATAACAGCATTCAAAGGCAGCCTGAAAATCATTCCGTATATCGCGCCAACAGCGTTTCTTGAATGCCCACCTCGTCGCCATCCGCCACAATCCGCGTGTAGCTGCCATCGCCGTGCATCTGCCACGCTTTCACATTGTCGCGCAACGCCAGCAGCAAGCCCTCTTCTATCACGCGCTGTTTGAGCGCGGGCGATTCAATCGGCGTGCAGGTTTCAATGCGGCTGAAAAAATTGCGCCCCATCCAATCGGCGCTGGAAATAAATACGTTTTCCGCGCCATCGTTGTAAAAATAATAAACCCGCGCGTGTTCCAGCAGCCGCCCAATAATGGAGCGCACGCGAATGTTCTCCGACAGCCCCGCCACTTGCGGGCGCAACGCGCACATCCCGCGCACAATCAAATCAATTTGCACGCCCACCGCGCTGGCGGCATACAACGCCTCAATCACTTGCGGCTCAATCAGCGAATTGAGCTTGGCGATAATCCGCGCAGGCTTGCCGTTTTTCGCGTTTTCGGTTTCGCGCGCGATGCTGTCCATAATCATTTTGTGCAGCGTAAACGGGCTTTGGTAGATTTTTTTCAGCTTGTTGGCTTGCCCCAAGCCCGTGATTTCCATGAATAATGTGTTGATGTCGCGCGTGATGGCGGTGTTGGCGGTGAGCAAGCCAAAATCGGTGTAAATGCGCGATGTGCCTTGGTGGTAATTGCCCGTGCCCAGATGCGCATAGGTTTTCAGGCTGCCTTGTTCGCGGCGAATCACCAACGCCATTTTGGCGTGCACCTTGTAGCCAAACACGCCATACACAACGTGTGCCCCCGCGTCTTCCAGCTTGGTTGCCCACGACACATTATTCGCCTCGTCAAACCGCGCCATCAATTCCACCACCACAGTTACTTGCTTGCCCGCCAACGCCGCCGCCATCAAAGCGCGCGCCAGCTCCGAATGGCTGCCCGTGCGGTAAATCGTCATCTTAATCGCCACCACATCGGGGTCGTGCGCGGCATCGCGGATAAATTTCACAATCGGCTCAAACGATTGATACGGATGATGCAGCAAAATATCGCCCTTGGAGATTTCGTCCAACAGCGATGCCGATTTGCGCAAGGCGCGAGGATATTGCGGCGTGAACGGCGCAAATTTCAAATCGGGGCGGTTCACCTTATCGGGCACCGAAATCAGGCGCACAAGGTTTACCGGCCCTTCCACCTGATACAGCTCATCGCGTGTGAGCTTAAATTGTTCCAGCAAAAATTGGCTAATGTAATCAGGGCATTGGTCGGCGATTTCCAGCCGCACGCCGTCGCCAAAATCGCGGTCGCGCAATTCGTTTTGAATCGCCGTGCGCAGGTTGCTCAAATCGTCCTCTTCCACCGTTAAATCGCTGTCGCGCGTGAGGCGGAATTGGTGGCAGCCTTTCACTGTCATGCCGCGAAACAGCTTGTACACATATTCGTGCAAAATGGACGACAAAAACACAAAGCCATCTTTGCCATCGCAGATATGCTCAGGCAGCCGAATCGCACGCGGCAAAATGCGCGGCGCTTGCACGATTGCCATGCCCGAAGCGCGCCCGAACGCATCTTTGCCATCCAATTCCACCACAAAATTCAACGATTTGTTCAGCGGGCGCGGAAACGGATGCGAGGCATCCAAGCCAATCGGCGTGAGAATCGGCAGCAGCTCGCGGTTGAAATAATCTTCAATCCACTCGCGCTGCTCGTTTGTCCATTGCTTGCGGCGGTAGAACACAATGTTCTCTTCGGCAAGCGCGGGCAGCAATTCTTGATTAAATATTTGATATTGCTCGGCAATAATCGCGTGCGCCTCGCGGGAAACCAGTGCGATGGTTTCGCCGGGCGTTTGCCCCGATTGAAACACTTGCGTGGGGTTGGCGCGTTGCTCGCGGCGCAAATACGCCATGCGCACTTCAAAAAATTCGTCCAGATTGGACGACACGATGCACAAAAAGCGCAGCCGTTCCAGCAAGGGCACGTGCGGGTCTTGCGCTTGCGCCAGCACACGGCGGTTAAACGCCAACAGCGACAGTTCGCGGCAGAGAATGTGAGGAGATTGCGGCATGGTTTATTCCTTAATATCGGTTTGAATAATGGGTTGGATTATAACGCTTTTTGTGTTTCAGGCTGCCTAATCATTGCGGATTGAGGCAGCCTGAAAATGGATAAACATAGTTGCTTGTTTCCCTTCAAAGTGAAACAAATCAAAATCAAATTATCTGATCCTTTTATTTAAATATTTGAAACTTCCACTTTTTGTTTTTCTTCTTCAAACCATTGATTAAAAATGTGCTCGGCTATTGTTTTATTAGACAAGAATGAATCATAAGAATAGTCAGCATGCGCCTTTTTATTGACTACATCATATACTAATTTTAACTGCGTTAAAGTTTTCCCCTGATATATTTCAAATAATCTACACAACTCTTTAAAATCATCCATACCCAAATCAAGAAATTTCATTTGCAATTCAATTGGAGCGAAAGCACTACCAAAAATTTTTAATTTATGTTTTTCAACAATAATTCCATCATCTTTGAAAAATGCGTTAAAAAACAAACTATTGTGCTCGTTTGAACCATAAATATATACAGTTTCAGTTGTATTTTTTGCATATTCAAGTGCCAATTCAACCAGACCAGTCTGTATTTTATTCAGTTTTTCTTCAAGTATAGAATTATTAAACATTATAATTTCCTTATTAAAATTTACCATCATTATATGGTATTTTATTTGGGATGATTGCTAAATTTTTCAGGCTGCCTCAACCAAACAAAGGCAGCCTGAAAACCCTTACTCAAAACATCGCTCATACAACGGCACCAACGCCCGCACCTGCGCCACAATCCAATCCACGCTGTCCACACCGTCCAAATCATCGCGCTCAACATGTCGCCCAATGCAAAAGAAATCATCCGCATCGCGCAGCGTCAAAGCGTTTTCAGGCTGCCGATTGAGCGGCGCATAATCTGCATATTCGTCCTCGCTGCCGTGCCACACATCAAATTCGCCAAACGCGTCCGCATCCAAACCCGCCAGCCATTGGTTGTATTGCGGCAGCGCAATCGTGGAGCGGTCTGCCTTGTAGCAATGCCAATCCAGCGACACGGTTAAACGGCGGCGGTTGAGCAACACGGACAAAATCGCCGCATCGTTTTCATGCCGGGCGTATTTGAAAAACGCAAAAAAATGCGCCCGCACCTGCCAGCCGTTGCACCAACGCTCAATATGCGGCGGCGCAAACTGCGGATTATCCCGCGCCAGCCGCTGTGCCACCTGCCCGATTACGCTTTGCCAATCCTGCCACGCCGCCTTGTAATCCGCTTTCAGCTGCGGGATGCTTTCGGGCGCGTATTTTTTCAACTGCGCAAATTGGAAAAACGGGCGGTTAAACAAATCACAATGGCGCGAAGTCAACATAAATCATCCTTTCAGGCAGCCTGAAAACCTTAAACCGCCAGCGATGGTTACTTTTGATAAAACGAACATAACAAAAAACCGCATTAAACAATGCGGTTTGGTCGTTTGAACGAATGGGGTGGCTGATGGGGCTCGAACCCACGACAACCGGAATCACAATCCGGGGCTCTACCAACTGAGCTACAGCCACCACTAGGAGAACAATAATGAAAAATTAAACGCGCCCGACAGGAATCGAACCTGTAACCCCCGACTTAGAAGGTCGGTGCTCTATCCAGTTGAGCTACGGGCACTTAGAAACTATCGGACTAAATTAGTGGTCGGGGCGGTGGGATTCGAACTCACGACCCTCTGCTCCCAAAGCAGATGCGCTAACCGGGCTGCGCTACGCCCCGACTGAAAGATGCGAATTTTAGGGGCAAACACCAAAGCAGTCAAGCAACAAAAAACTAACTAATCCTGCAAACCTTGTTTTTATTAAAAATATTTTTTAACGCAGGCAATTTATTTCAACAAAAGCGCCCATCATGTGCCGTATTGTGTGCAAAATAATCGTATAATCGCGCCCGTTTTCATTTTTCACATTGTTTTCAAACAACCGCCCACGAGTAAACACCATGAAAATCTCCGCCAATTTTGACGCAGGCAGCATCATCGTAACCGATTTATCCAATCCGTCGCACATTCGCTTGGCACTGCGCCCTGATACCGCTGCCGATTTCAAACAATGGTTCTACTTTCGCTTGCAAGGTGCGGCATACACTCATTGCGTGATGCACTTTGAAAACGCCGCTGATGCCGCCTATCCCGAAGGCTGGGATGGCTATCAAGCCGTTGCTTCTTACGACCGCCAAAACTGGTTTCGCGTGCCCACGCAATACGAAAACGGCGAACTCATCATCAACCACACGCCGCTTGCCAACAGCATTTATTACGCCTACTTTGAGCCTTATTCCAGCGAGCAGCATTTGAACTTGCTGGGCGAAGCGCAAGGCAGCGGCTTGTGCCAAATTGAAGATTTGGGCAGCACCGTGCAAGGGCGCGACATCAATTTGCTGACCATCGGCAACCAAGTGGACAGTGATTTGAAAATTTGGGTAATCGCGCGGCAGCACCCCGGCGAAACGATGGCGGAATGGTTTATGGAGGGCTTTTTGTCGCGCCTGCTGGACCACCAAGACCCCACCGCGCGCAAATTATTAGACAAAGCCACGTTCTACATTGTGCCCAATATGAACCTCGACGGCGCGGCTTTGGGCAATCTACGCACCAACGCGGCGGGCGCGAACCTGAACCGCGAATGGCAAAACCCCAGCATAGAGCGCAGCCCCGAAGTGTATTTTGTGCGCGAGAAAATGCACGAAACGGGCGTGGATGTGTTTTTAGACATTCACGGCGATGAAAGCATCCCCTACATTTTCGTGGCGGGCACGGAAGGCGTGCCAAACTACACCAGCCGCATCGCCGAATTGGAAACGCTGTTCAAAACGGCTTTTCAGGCTGCCTCACCCGATTTCCAAACCGTGCATGGCTACGAAAAAGACCATTTTGGCGAAGCGAATTTAACCCTTGCCACCAATTATGTGGGCAACACGTTTGGCTGTTTGGCGTACACGCTGGAAATGCCGTTTAAAGACAACGACAATTTGCCCGATGACGATTTTGGCTGGAACGGGCAACGCTCGCTGCGCTTGGGCGAGAGCATTTTGAGCGCGGTGCTGGCGGTGGCGGAAGAATTGCATCACGAGAGTGAATAACGCGCCAAAGGCAGCCTTGCCCCTTTGTCCAAATCTTTGATTTGGGTACAAAGGGGTATACCGCAAGGCAAAACACAAAAAACGTTTTCAGGCTGCCTCTGATTAACATTAACAGGAAAAATAACGATGCCACGCAAACCCACCAAAGATGCCATTGTTATCGCCGTTATCTATTTGAGCTTCATGCTTTGGATGGCAGTAAGAGTATGGTTTGACGCGCAAACCAACGCAAACGTAAACAAAATAAACATTCTACGAATTTTGCTTATGGGTGCGTCGGGATTTTTGTCCTTGTTATATGTGGATTGGGCGTTGCCACCGCAATTTACGCCGCTGCATCGGTTATCGTGGTTCGGCAGAATCTGGCGCATTGTAGTTGCCGTGTTGGCAATTTTGATTGGCAACGTATTTATTTTTGGCGGCTTGTTCCGCATTTGGCAACAACCCTCTACATCATCGTTGGTGTTTATGACTCTATCTACTGCCATATTGTATGCGGGCATCCGAATGCTGCGGGCGCGCTAATCCATCCGTTTTCAGGCTGCCTTTAAGCGGCTTGTTTAACCAACACACAAACAAAAAACGCGCCGAAAACGCCGTTTAACCAACCCATAGGCAGCCTGAAAACAGCTAAACCAACATTCGCCCAACCCATTTTCAGGCTGCCTCAACCCTATAACCCATCAAACCACACAAACCATGACCACCCAACCCATCCCCCAACACGAGCTGCTGCGCGAAAAATCGCTGCTCAAAACCCTTAATCTCACCGACTGGCTGTTTGCCGCCTGCATCGCCACCATTGGCGCGCTGGTTCAAATCAAGCTGCCGCACCACATGGACATCTACGAAACCGTTATCCTGTGGACAAGCACGCTTATCGCCACGGGCTTGGGCTGGTTTTTCAAGCCGATGCGCTGGTTTATTATCGGCGGCGTGTTGGCGGGCTATGCCGCAGTGGGGCTATACGATGGCAACATCGCCAATGGGCATGAGCAAAGCGGCAAATTTTTCCTGCGCTATTTGTTAAGCAGCCAATCGGCGATTATGTGGCAATGCGCCCTAACCGCGTTCGCCTTTGCCGCCTATCTAGTTGGCACACTCACCGCATGGCGGCAACAACAGAGGCAGCCTGAAAACGAGCAAAGCGCGTCTCAACAAAACCCAAACGCCCACAACACCAACGTGCTGCTCAAAATCGCCAGCGATTTGGCATGGGCGGCCGCCTTTATGGGCTTTGTCGGGCTGCTGGTGCGCTGGCACGAAAGCTATTTGCTGCGCCCCGATGCAGGGCATATCCCCGTTTCCAATCTATACGAAGTGTTTATCCTGTTTATGGTGATTACAGGCTTGATGTATCTGTATTACGAGCGCAAATTCGCCATGCAAAAACTGGGCGTGTTTATCTACGCCCTGCTCTGCGGCTTGGTGGGCTTCACGCTGTGGTACAGCCTGTCGCGCGGTGCGCACGAAATCCAGCCGCTGATTCCCGCGCTGCAATCTTGGTGGATGAAAATCCATGTGCCTGCCAACTTTATTGGCTACGGCGCGTTTTGCATGGCGGCGGCGTTTGGCGCGGCGGAACTCATCGCCCTGCGCGGCAGCAAATTTTTGCCCGATGCCGCGCAAATCGAAGAAGCCATGTATAAAGCCATCGCCGTGGGCTTCCTGTTTTTCACCATCGCCACCATACTCGGCGCGCTGTGGGCCGCCGACGCTTGGGGGCGCTATTGGAGCTGGGATCCGAAAGAAACATGGGCGTTTATCGTGTGGCTGAACTACGCCATTTGGCTACACATGCGGCTGGTGGCGGGCTGGCGCGGCAAAGTATTGGCGTGGTGGGCGGTTATCGGGCTGTTTATCACCGCGTTTGCCTTTGTGGGCGTGAATATGTTCTTGTCGGGGCTGCATTCTTATGGCGGGTTGTGAGGCAGCCTGAAAACAAAGGCAGCCTGAAACCCCACCCCCTTTTCAGGCTGCCTTAGAACCTGTATTCACTCTTTTCATAGGTAGATTTGATGACATAAAAACGCGGACACAAGGCAAAAAGCGCAGCAAGGTTGAACACCTTGCGCGCATTTTTAACGCAGTAGCCGCGTTTTTAGGACATGAAAGATGCCTATGAAAAGAGTGAATACAGGTTCTTATATTCAAAATTTACCCGCCTATCCCGCCAAATTCCGCTATGATATGCCCTTTCAACACCAGCAAAGGACCAGCCTATGCGCCGCATCACCGCCCTACTCATCAGCCTTTGGCTCGGATTTCACCTTAGCGTCGGTTGCGTGGTTGCCCCCCTCGTTGCCAACCACCTCAACACCTCAGACAGCGGCAAAGCCCTAGCCGACACACTTTCAGGCAGCCTCTTTCACATCGCCAACCTATTCACCCTTGCCGTTTGGCTCATCGTTTACTTCACCGCCCGCAGCGACAACCGCATGGCGTATCACAAATCCCGCACGCCCTTTTGGGCAGGCACGCTGCTTGTGTTCACCGCCATCAACGAATGGCTCATCACCCCCGTGGTCGCCGTCCTGCGCGCCAATCAAACCAACTGGCTGCACAACATCATCGGCGGACACGTCGGCACATGGAACGGCATCTCCTATCTTGTTTACCTGTTATGCAGCCTGATTGGCTTGGCACTCGCCATCCAGCTGCTGCGCCTCGCCAACCCACAACACTAACCCCGTCCATCCATCATGAACACCCCACTTCTCTCCTCCATCCAAAACCCAAACGACCTCAAACAACTGAGCGAAAACCAACTGCCCCAAGTTGCCCAAGAAATCCGCGAACTGCTGCTAGACAGCATCCAAAAAACAGGCGGGCATTTCGCCAGCAACCTCGGCGCGGTGGAGCTTACCCTCGCCCTGCATTATGTTTACAACGCCCCGCACGACCACTTGGTGTGGGACGTGGGGCATCAAACCTATCCCCACAAAATCCTCACGGGGCGCAAAGACCGCATGGACACCATGCGCCAATACCAAGGCTTGGCAGGCTTTCCCAAACGTTGCGAAAGCGAATACGACGTGTTCGGCGTGGGGCATTCTTCCACCTCCATCGGCGCAGCACTCGGCATGGCGGTTGCCGACAAACTGCACGGCAGCGATGCCCGCAGCGTCGCCATCATCGGCGATGGCGCGATGACCGCAGGGCAAGCGTTTGAAGCCTTGAACAACGCGGGCGACATGAGCGATGTGAACCTGCTGGTGATTTTGAACGACAACGAAATGTCCATTTCGCCCAACGTGGGCGCGTTGCCCAAACACCTTGCCCGCCATGTGATGCGCGATATGCGCGGCGTGTTGCACGAAATCAAAACCCAATCGGCAAAAGTGTTAGACAAACTGCCCGCCGTAAAAGAAATCGCCGAAAAAGCCGAGCAAACTATCAAAACCTACGCCAGCGAAAGCGAGCACGTGCAACAAAGCCTTGGTTTATTTGAAAACTTTGGTTTTGAATACACAGGCGCGGTGGATGGGCACAACATCGCCCAGCTGGTGCAAGTGTTGCGCGAATTGCGCGGCAAAAAAGGCCCGCAGTTATTGCACGTCATCACCAAAAAAGGCAACGGCTACAAGCTCGCCGAAAACAACCCCGTGAAATACCACGCCGTAGGCAAAGCCCCCGCCGCCGCCAATCCCGATTCAGGCAGCCTGAAAACCGAAGCCAGCGCAGCCCAAGCCGCCTCCGCGCCCACCTACACCGAAGTCTTTGCCGATTGGCTTGCCGACCAAGCCCAAGCCGATGAACGGCTGATTGCCATCACCCCCGCCATGATAGAAGGCAGCGGCTTGGTGGCCTTTGCCCAGCAATTCCCCAACCGCTGCTTTGATGTCGGCATCGCCGAGCAACACGCCGTAACCTTTGCCGCAGGCTTAGCGTGCGCCGAAGCCAAACCCGTGGTGGCGATTTATTCCACCTTTTTGCAACGCGCCTACGATCAATTGCTGCACGACGTGGCGCTGCAAAACCTGCCCGTGCTGTTCGCCATTGACCGCGCGGGCATCGTGGGCGCGGACGGCCCCACCCACGCGGGCGTGTACGATTTAAGCTATTTGCGCTGCGTGCCCAATATGGTGATTGCCGCCCCCAGCGACGAGCAAGAATGCCGCCTGCTGCTTTCCACCTGCTACGCACTCAACCAACCCGCCGCCGTGCGCTACCCGCGCGGCACGGGCATCGGCGTGAACGTGGTGCGCGATTTGGCGACCGTGCCCGTGGGCAAAGGCATTTTGCGCCGCCAAGGGCAACGCATCGCGCTGATTGCCTTTGGCAGCATGGTGCAACCCGCGCTGGGCATCGCCGAGCAACTCAACGCCACCGTTGCCGATATGCGCTTTGTAAAACCAATAGACAACGATTTGCTGCAAGAATTGGCGCAAACGCATGATTACTTGGTTTGCTTGGAAGAAAACACCACCCAAGGCGGCGCGGGCAGCGCGGTGCTGGAAAGCTTGGCATTTTCAGGCTGCCTCAAACCCACGCTGCTGTGCGGCATCCCCGACATCGTTACCGAACACGGCGACACGGCGTTGCTGATGGATAAAATGGGCTTGTCGGAACAGGCGTTGTTAAAACGGATTGAAGATTGGTTAGCAGCGCAGCAATAGGCAGCCTGAAAATAGAAATACACGCCAAAGCCAAAGGCAGCCTGAAAATGGGGATAGGGTTTTCAGGCTGAAACCTTTGCAAAACCCGTAACCGATGGAGCGTCGGCGGCTCGCCGACATTTTGAAAAATCAGTAATACTATGGTTTAACAAGCAATTTGGCGACGAGCCGTCGCCGCTCCATTTTAGGTTTTAGACTGTTGTTGGGGGTTTTGCAAAGGTTTCAGCCTGCCCCCTAATCCATCCCCAAAGGAAACCCCACCATGAAAAAACTCCTCTTCCCCCTCCTGCTTGCCGCCGCCATGCTGCCCGCCCAAGCTGCCGACTATTTCCTACCAGATATCGAATGCGACGGCAGCGCCAACGTCCGTGCCGCACCCGACACGCACAGCAAAATCCTCACCGAGCTGGATTACCGTAGCACGCAGCACAAAATCCTCGGCAGGCAGGGCAAATGGTTGCGTATCCAACTAAACGGCGGCCGCACGGGCTACGTCCACCAAAGTCAGGGCTATATCGTGCAGAACTACATCGTTGCCAGCCCCGACGGCTCGGCCAATGTCCGCGACAACGAAATGGATCAAGGTCAGCCGATTACAGGGCAGTCCGAAATCCTCACCACTCTGCCCAACGGCACGCGCGCGCAGATTATTCCGAAATTGAACAGGGGCGACTGGCTGTATTACACCAATCAGGGTGCCTATACCGAAAAAAACGAATACGGCAACAACAAACTTATTTCCGGCTATATCCACAAAAGCCAGCTGCGCCGCGCCGATTAGGCAGCCTGAAACGCCAAAAGCAGCCTGCATCCGCATCCTCCAAAGGAAACCCCATGAACATCAAAAAACTAGGCAGAGAGCCGACTACGCCTCCTCCTTTTAAGCCATGAAAACCTTCAACGCCGCGCGCACGCCCGACACCGAAGACGAAATCTGGCTGGTCGAACACCCGCCCGTGTTCACCCAAGCCCCATTCACAAAAATCGGGCATAAATACGCAATCTCCACACACAAAGGCAGCCTGAAAAACCAAATCCCGCTTTTCAGGCTGCCTTTATTTCACTCTGCGCTCAGCAATACCACATCACGCCGCTTCATCGCCCACCAATCTATCCATCAGCGCATCAAACTCGGCAACCAGATTCGGCTCAATATGCGGGCGCAGCAGGCTCAATGTGCGATACACGCCGCGCGCTTTCACTTCTTCGGCACGCAACGAATCGCGCCCGTTGATTGAGCCGTCAAAGTCAAACCAATATTTGCCCACCAGCCACATATTCACGGTTAAATCTTTCACGCCACGGTCGTCAATGTGAATCAGCCCTTTGTCACGCAGCATGCCAAACAGCTTGGTTGCCAGCGGGGCAAATTGGTTTTGCGTGAACTGGTTATGCTCGCCCAGCAGCGTTTTGCTGCGGTTAAGCAGCGCGTTCACATCGCTAAACAAAAAGCGGTAATCCCACAAAATATTGTACAGCCCTTTCATATACGCCACCGTGCCTTCAATGCCATCGGGCAGCTCGGTTTTGCCCAGATAGTCCAGCAGCTCTTGGCGATAGCGTTTGAAAATTTGCACGATGATTTCGTCTTTGTTGGCAAAGTGATAATAGAGATTGCCTGGGCTAATGTTGAGGTGGCTGGAAATATGATTGGTGCTGATGTTGCGCTCGCCGTGTTCGTTGAACAGCATCAGGCTGGCGTCGATGATTTTATTGTAAGTGTTGGTGCGGGGTTCTTTGCTCATGTGGTGCTCGCTAATATTTTGTTTGGAAAAGAAAATAGCGCGATTGTATAAGATTTTAGGCAGCCTGAAAACGCGAAGCCAAAACGTAATGCGAAACGTTTTGGCTTCTTGGCAATGAGCGGCGCGGGTTTTCAGGCTGCCGCATCAATCCCAATGCGGTTCAAGGTTCGGCTCGGGCTCTAATTGGATGTGGAATTTTTCCCACACCGCTTGACAGACAAAATCTGACAAATCCTGCACGTCCTGCGCGCTGGCGTGGTTTTTGTTTACCAGCACAAGGGCTTGCTTGTCGTGCACCGCCGCACCGCCGATTTGTTTGCCTTTTAAGCCGCATTGGTCAATCAACCAGCCTGCGGCGAGTTTCAGGCTGCCATCGGCTTGCGGATAGCTGGGCATGGCGGGGTATTGCTGCTGGATGCGCGCGGCGTGTTCGGCGGAAACGATGGGGTTTTTGTAGAAGCTGCCTGCGTTGCCCAGCTCGGCGGGGTCGGGCAGCTTGCTGCGGCGGATTCGAATGATGGCTTGGGCGACTTGCTGCGCGGTGGGGGCTTGGCTGCCGTATTGTTCGGCAAGCGTGGCGGCAAGCTCGCCGTAGCCGATTTTGGGCGCGAAGGTTTCGTCTAGCGCAAAGGTTACGGCGGTGATGACGTAGCGGCGTTTGCCTTGCTGTTTGAACAGGCTTTCGCGGTAGCCAAATTGGCATTGGGCGTTGGATAGCGTGATGAAGTTTTGCGTTTCCAAATCAAAGCATTGCACGGAAACGATGCGGTCTTTCACTTCCACACCATACGCGCCTACGTTTTGCACGGGACACGCGCCCACTGTGCCGGGGATGAGGCTTAAATTTTCCAGCCCGCTCAGCCCGAGCGCGAGCGTGTGCTGGATGAAGTCGTGCAGGATTTCGCCCGCTTGCGCTTCCATGTGCACGATGCCGCCCGCGCGATGGGTTTCGCGGATGCCGCGCGTGGCGATGTGTACCACCAGCGCGGGATAATCACGCGTGAACAGGGTGTTGCTGCCGCCGCCGAGCCAGCAGACGGTGCGGCGGTCGTATTCGGGCAGCTGGCACAGGGCGGGCAAATCGGCGCTGTCGGTAAGCTCAACGTAATGCGCGGCGGTGGCGGGCAGGGCGAAGGTGGTGCGGTTAATCAGCGGGTGGTTGTGTTGGAGGGTGAACATGGCTTTCAGGCTGCCTGAATGGAAAAAGGGCGCATTATAGCGGGTTATGCCAAGCGTGGGATTTCAGGCTGCCTTTTGCGGGAAAAACCTGGCGGTTAAACAAGCGGATTGGAGCTGTTTGGGCAGCCAAACGGGCTGAGAAACTAAAAGCATTGGCACGCTGCGGGCGAAGCCAAGCGTTAAAACAGGCTTGCTTGCTGCGGTGGGGATTCAAATGGATTTTCAGGCTGCCGCAAGCTCAGATATATAGCGTGTTGATACTTCTGAGGCTGATGCCGGCTAATCCGGCGGTATCGGAGGCGGTCAAATCCAAAGCAAACAGCCGTGGGCTTTGGCGGAATTGCGGCTCGAAAATTTTGCTGAACTTTTGATATTTGTTTTTTTTAACTTCATTTCAGAAGATTATCACCACTATTTGATGGTTTTGCTTCCTAAGCCCCTGTCTTAAATCTGCCACAAATAAAAACGTCGGGCATAAATGCCCGACGACCTACGGTTTTGCAAAGGTTTCAGGCTGCCTCATCCCCAAGGCAGCCTGAAACGAAGTTCAGCTTAGCTAAAACGCATCATCACCAGTAGCCCAACATTTTCCACCACGTGATGCCGATGGTGCAGAAAATCAGGATTTCCACCGCGCTCATCACAAAGCCCGCAATCCACCATTCGCCCATGGTGGTGTAGCCTGAGTTGTAGATAACGGGCGACGAGCCTGATGCGTAGTGGGTGAGCGACATCATAATGCCTGTGCTGGCGGCGAGCACCAACGCAAACAGCATCGGCGGCGCGCCCAGATGCAAGCCCACGGCGTAGAACGCGCCGAGCATGGCGGTAACGTGTGCCGTGCCGCTGGCAAACATATAGTGCGAATAGATGTACACCAAAGCCAGCAAGGCGCAGCCGACTACCCAGCTTAAACCCATGCCTTGAATTTGTTGCCCCATCAGGTCGGAGAACCATTTAATCAGGCCCAGTTTGTTCAAGAAGGTCGCCATCATCACCAAGGCGGCGAACCACACGATGGTGTCCCACGCGCCTTTTTCTTTCAGCACGTCGTCCCATGTCAAAACGCCGGTGAGCAGCAGCAGGGAGATGCCGAGGAAGGTGGTGGTGGTGGCATCCACTTTGATGCCAAGCGGTGCAAGCAGGCCTGCCCACAACACGAGCAACACAGCAAACACGCCCAGCGTGATTTTTTCGTTTCTGCTCATCGGCCCCATTTCTTTGAGCTTGGCGCGCGCCATTTCGGGCGCGTCGGGCGTACTGGTGATTTCGGGTTTATACAGGAAATACAAAATAATCGGCATCAGCACCATCGCCACCATCCCCGGCACAACCATGGCGACAAACCATGTGCCCCACGACAGGTGGATTTTGCTGTCGGTGGCTTTGGCAACCAAGTCCACCACCAAGGGGTTGGGCGCGGTGGCGGTGAGGAAAATCAAGCAGGAAATAATATTGGCGTGGTAGTTCACCAACGCCAGGTAGCGCCCGATTTTGTTTTGCGTGCCTTTTTCGGGGTCGGAATCAAAGCTGGTGGCGATGGCTTTCATGATGGGGTGAACAATCGCGCCGCCGCGCGCGGTGTTGGACGGGGTAACGGGCGCAATCAGCAAGTCGCACAAGGCAAGGCTGTATGCCACGCCCACGGTGCTTTTACCAAACAGCGACAGGAACAAATAGCCGATGCGCGTGCCCAGCCCTGTTTTGAGCAGGCTGCGTGAAATCATGATGGCGATACCAATCATCCAAATCAGCGGGCTGTTCAGGCTGCTTAACGCGTCTTTGGCGGCTTGGGCGGCGGGGTTTTTGATGGGATTGCCGTCTGCGCCCAGCTCGGGCACGGTTACTTGCAGCAACGCCACAATGGTCATGGCAAGCATCGCCATCGCGCCGATGGGCATGGCTTTGCCGATGATGCCCGCGATGATGCCGATAAACAGCGCAAGCAGATGCCACGCGTTGGGCGCGACGCCTTCGGGCGCGGGGATGAACCAGAGAATTAGCGTTAGGGCTAATGCTATGGCGGCTGGGATTGGTTTAAAGCCCATGATTTCACCTCGTGAAAGTTGAGTTAAGAAAGAAAAGGTTTAATCGGTTTCAGGCTGCCGCTGCGCGATTTGCGCCTGCCGGGGCGATTTAGGCAGCCTGAAACGCCATTTTAGCAAACATGATTTAACTCTTAAATAACACGTTTTGCCTTGATATAACTTAAATTAACAGTGCAACCGTTTTTCAGGCTGCCCGACTGGTTGCGGGCAGCCTGAAAAGTGTGTCGGGCGGTGTGCCAT
Source organism: Kingella bonacorsii (assembly GCF_016623605.1). Classification (NCBI taxonomy): domain Bacteria; kingdom Pseudomonadati; phylum Pseudomonadota; class Betaproteobacteria; order Neisseriales; family Neisseriaceae; genus Kingella; species Kingella bonacorsii. Next base: position 103,043 of record NZ_JAEHNZ010000004.1, read on the forward strand.
CCGTGATGGATAGGGCGCGGGAAGCCGCTCGGGCAGCCTGAAACGGCATTCATCCGTTTTCAGGCTGCCTTTGCGCCGCTTATTTGCTTTCGGGCAAGCCGTATTCAATCGGGAAGGTGCGCATGGAGCTGGCGACCACAGTTGCCGCGCCGGTAATCAAGCCGCAGCGCCCCGCTCCTGGCATGATGTTTACCAAATTTTGCAGGGCGTGCAAATCGTCTTCGGTGCTGGTGCCGTTGTCCACGCGTTCAACCAAGCGGGCGAGTTGATAAGTGCCGCCTTTGCAGGGCGGGCATTGTCCGCAGGAGTTGTTGGCGAAAAATTGGATGTAGTCGGCGGTTTTGCGCACGATGCTGGTGCCCTCGGAAACCACAATCATCGCGCCTGTGCCCAAGCCTGAATTGCGCTCTTTGGCGGAAACGAAGTCCAAGGGCACGTCTAAATCTTTGGCGGTGAGAATGTTGTTGGATGGCCCGCCCATAAACACGGCTTTAAACGTGCGCCCTTCTAGCATGCCGCCGCCGTAGTTTTCAATCAATTCGCGCAAGGTGATGCCCATCGGCAGCTCAAACAAGCCTTCGTTCAACACGTCGCCCGATAGCGAATAGAGCTTGGTGCCTACGCCGTTGGCACGTCCCAAGCTGCGGTACCATTCCGCGCCGTTGCGCAAGATATGGGGAACGTGCGCCAGCGTTTCGGTGTTGTTGAGCAAGGTGGGCTCGCCTGCCACGCCTTTTTGGAATGGGAACGGGGGTTTGTATTGCGGGAAGGGGAAGCCGCCGTTGAGCCATGAAATCACGGCGGTTTCTTCGCCGCCGATGTAGCGTCCTGATGATTCGGTTACTTTGATCGTGAGCGGTTTGCCTAGATGCGCTTCAATGCGCTGGAACAGGGCGTGTTTTTGCCATTGGGCGATGGCTTCGCGCGTGGCGGCGAGCGATTCGGTCAGATGGGGGTTGATGTAGAGAATGATGTTGTTGGCGCGGGTGTACACGGCGGCAATCAGCGCGCCTTCAATCACTTGATGCGGCGTATGTTCCAGCAAGAAGCGGTCTTTGAATGTGCCCGGTTCGTCTTCGTTGGCGTTGCAGACCACATAGCGGTCGCCGCTTTCGCTGGGGCTTTCCGCCATGGCTGTCCATTTGCGGTGGGTGGGGAAGCCTGCGCCGCCCATGCCGCACAAGCCTGCGTCTTCCAGCACTTGGGCGATGTTGTCGGGCGCGGTGAGGGCGTTGAGCAGGCCTTCGCCGCCGCCTACGGCCAGCCATGCGTTCAAGTCGGAGCCGACGAGGCGGCTGGGGTGGAGTAATACTTGGTTCAGTTCGTTTTTCATGATTTTGGTTCCGTATGGGGAATTGGGTGGTTGAGGCAGCCTGAAAGTGTGTTGGCGCGTGCCCAATGGTTTTCAGGCTGCCTTTGCGGTGGATGATGGCGCGGTTTGGTTTTCCGTTTTCAGGCTGCCTTTGCCGATGCGATTAAGGCAGCCTGAAAACGGGTTATCGCGTTCTCAATTAATCGCGCAAATCAATCCTGCGTGTTCTTTCCAATCAAATGTGCCGTAATCGGGATACAACACGGGGGCTTTTGCGTCGCTTTTCACGCCCGCTTTTTGTAAGGCGCGTTGGAAGTTGTGGACGTGTTTCAAACCGCCGCGCACATTGTTGCGGCGCGGGGCTTTGGCGGCGGCGCGCCCTGCACGGCGACCAAAGCTGATGATGTCTAGCAGCGCGTTGCCCATTAAGCGGTTGCGCCCGTGGATGCCACCCGACACTTCGCCTGCGGCATACAAGCCTTTCACGGTGGTTTCGCAATCGCCGTTGATTTCAATGCCGCCGTTTTGGTAGTGCAAGGTGGGGTGGATGATTAAAGGTTCGCTTTCGGGGTGAACGCCGCATTTGTGGGCAACGTGCCCCAGCGTTACCAAGCGTTTCATAATATCGGGCTGCTCGGCAATGATGCGCGGCGTATCCAAAAACACGCCCACTTGCCCATCGCGCACCACGCCGCGCCCCTCTTGCACTTCGCGCAAAATGGCGGCGGCAACCACATCGCGCGGCTGCAATTCGTCCACAAAACGCTCGCCCAAGCCATTGACCAATTTGGTGCCTGCCGAGCGCGTGGCTTCGGAAATCAACGCGCCTGCCATGTGCGGCGGATGGGCAACGCCTGTGGGGTGGTATTGGAAGCTGTCCATATCGCGCAGTTTCGCGCCGATGCGATACGCCAACACCAAGCCGTCTGCCGTTGCGCCGTAGTGGTTGGATGTGGCGAAGCCTTGCAAATGCAAACGCCCCGAGCCGCCTGTTGCCAAAATAACCGCGTTGGCGTGTATCGTTACCAGTTGGCGTTTTTCCAAGTCATACAACACCGCGCCCACGCAGTTGCCCTCGTTGTCGGACAACAATTCTACGGCGGGATGGCGGTTTAGCTGGGTGATGCGCGGTTCAATTTCCACCGCTTCGCGCAGCACTTTCATCATCTCTAAGCCCGTGAAATCGCGGTGGCACAAGATGCGTTGCGCGGTGGTGCCGCCTGCTTTTTTGCGTACCAATTTGCCGTTGCGATCACTGCCTTGGGTGTCAAAATCCATGCCCAAGCCAATCAACCAGCGAATTGCCGAGGGCGCATCGGTAACCATTTGCGCCACCAATTCTTTCTTGGCTGCCATGTGCCCGCCTTTGATGGTGTCTTCATAATGGCGTTGCAAGCTGTCGTCCTCGCCCACGGCAGCCTGAATGCCGCCTTCCGCCATCACGGTGTTGCTGTCGCCAATGCGCAGCTTGTTCGCCATAATCACGCTGGCGCCCTCCGCCGCGGCGGTTAAAGCCGCCGCCGCGCCCGCACCGCCGCCGCCAATCACCAACACATCGGTGCGCATGCTTTCCGCGCCTGCCAAATCGTAGTCTTCTATCAAGGCGTGGGCGGTCAGTAATTTAGCCAAATCGGGATGGCAGGAATCGCCTGCGTTCACGCCCTCGCTCAATGTGGTGTGCGCGCTGGGGGCGTAGTCGGGGTGGAAGGTTTTGAGCAGGACTTCTTTTTCGGGCAGCGTGCCGTTGAGCTGCGGCTCGGCGCGGCGCAAATTGGCCAACGCGGTTTCGTAATCAATGCCTTTTACGGTGTGGGTCATTTTCAGGCTGCCTTTCTTAATCAATTTCTACTTTAATCTTGCCGTTGTCGATTTCTTGCAAACGGCGCATCAAATCAACGGGGCGCAAGGTGCGCGCGGCTTTCATGCGGCGGGCGAACAGACCCAAATGGTTGGGGCGGATATGCTCGGGGCAGGCCAGCGTGCACAGGTTGCACATCACGCATTCGTCAAACGTGTTGGACGCGGTGGAAAAATCGCCCGACACCACTTGCGCCACGCCGTTTTGCACTTCCAAGCCCTTGGGGCAAGCCGCATCACAGCCGCCGCAATGGCGACAGTTTTTGGCTTCAGGGAAGGTTTCATCCACTTCGTCCAGCCAGTTCCAGCCATCGCCCACTTTGTTCATGTCGTAATAATGAATACGAGCCGGCAAGAAGTAATCAATAAAGCTCACTTGCATGCCCGGCTCAATTTTGGTTTCGCAGCCCAATTTGGTTTCCGCCTTGCGCTCGCCTTCTTTGCGCACCAAGCAACGGCAAGAGCCGCACACGCCCTGCCCCATGCAGCCCACGTTGGCGGTAATCGCCTTGCCTGCGCGGGCAAGCGCTTGGATAATGGACGAATTGGCGGGCGCTTGGATTTCTTTGCCGTCAATCACCAGTGTGTAGAGTTCTTCGCTCATGGTTGGGTTCCTGTGTTATCAAAAGGTTTGTTTTAAATATATGCATGAAATTCTACCAGCAAAGTTGTAATCCACACATGTAGTAAAAATACAAATATTTCCTGATAAATTTACTCATGTTTTATTTTGTTTATTTATGAAAATTTTTGTTTACTATATTGATTAAAAAATTATTTAATAGAGAAAAACTCTCAACAAAACCGCAAACCAACCCCAAGTCCCCGACTTTATATTAAGAATAGTAAACATTCTTAACTGCGGGCTTAACTTATCTTAATATTTTTAAAAGAGAAAATTTTTTCAGGCTGCTATTTGTTTAATTTTGTTAGATTTTTAAGAAATGAAGCATTTTTGACGATGGTCAAATTCCCCCTTTTTGCCTATGACAAAGCCCGCAAAAAACTGTAATTTTCGGCAACATAAGATTTAATTAAATTTCAGCCGCCGTGTAATCAATTACATTTTCAGGCTGTCTCCGTTTTCTCATCGCCTTATAAGGACACCAACCATGACCACAATCAAACAAGAAGACTTTATCCAAAGCATCGCCGATGCGTTCCAATTCATCAGCTACTACCACCCCAAAGACTTCATCGACGCGCTCAACGAAGCCTTGCAAAAAGAGCAAAACCCCGCCGCCAAAGATGCAATAACGCAAATTTTGGTGAACAGCCGTATGTGCGCCGAAGGGCATCGCCCGATTTGCCAAGACACAGGCATCGCCACCGTGTTTTTGAAAATCGGCATGAATGTGCAATGGGACGCGCAAATGAGCGTGCAGGAAATGGTGAACGAAGGCGTGCGCCGCGCGTACACCCACCCCGATAACGTGTTGCGCGCATCGGTGTTGGCAGACCCTGCGGGTAAGCGCATCAACACCAAAGACAACACGCCTGCCGTGGTGCACACCGAAATCGTGGCGGGCGATAAGGTGGAAGTGATTTGCGCGGCAAAAGGTGGTGGCTCGGAAAACAAATCCAAGCTGGCGATGCTGAACCCATCCGACAGCATTGTGGATTGGGTGCTGAAAACCGTGCCGACTATGGGCGCGGGTTGGTGTCCGCCTGGCATTTTGGGCATTGGCATCGGTGGCACGCCTGAAAAAACGATGTTGATGGCAAAAGAAAGCCTGATGGGGCATATTGACATCCACAAATTGCAAGAAAAAGCTAAATCGGGCGCAGAATTGAGCACGGTGGAGCAGCTGCGTTTGGAAATCTATGAAAAAGTGAACGCGCTGGGCATCGGCGCGCAAGGCTTGGGCGGCTTGACCACGGTGTTAGACGTGAAAATCTTGGATTACCCCACCCACGCGGCGGGCAAACCGGTTGCCATGATTCCCAACTGCGCGGCAACCCGCCATGTGGAATTTGAACTGGACGGCAGCGGCCCTGCCCACTTGCAAGCGCCGAGCTTGGAAGATTGGCCCGACATCACATACAGCCCCGACAACGGCAAGCGTGTAAACGTGGACACACTCACCAAAGAAGAAGTCGCCACTTGGAAAACAGGCGATGTGTTGCTGCTGAACGGCAAAATCCTCACAGGGCGCGATGCCGCGCATAAACGCTTGATTGATATGCTAAACAATGGCGAGCCGCTGCCTGTGGATTTCAAAAACCGCATTATTTACTACGTGGGGCCTGTGGATCCTGTGCGCGATGAAGTCGTTGGCCCTGCTGGTCCAACCACGTCCACCCGCATGGATAAATTTACCCGCCAAATGCTGGAACAAACGGGCTTGCTCGGCATGATTGGCAAATCGGAGCGCGGCGCGGACACCTGCAAAGCGATTGCCGACAACCAAGCGGTTTACCTGATGGCAACGGGCGGCGCGGCGTATTTGGTGGCGAAGGCGATTCGCTCTTCCAAAGTGTTGGCGTTCCCCGAATTGGGCATGGAAGCGATTTACGAGTTTGAAGTGAAAGATATGCCCGTTACCGTTGCCGTGGACAGCAAGGGGCAGTCGGTACACGCGATTGCGCCGAAACAATGGCAGGCGAAGATTGGGATTATTCCTGTGGAAAGCTGATGGCCTGATGCGTTTCAGGCTGCCTTGCGGCGTTTGTTGTTCAAGGCAGCCTGAAAATACAAAACACGATTTGGGATGCAAATGCCCGATCGTGTTTTTTGATTTTTTTGAGGATAAGGCAGCCTGAAACCATGCAACAAATGGCGAATACTACACGGGGTGCAGGGGCAAGCCCCTGCTCGTGGTAGGCGGCGAAACGCCTGCGCGGGCAAACAATAGGCAGCCTGAAACCCACCCCAACCATTTCCCCCGCTTTCAGGCTGCCTCATCTATAATCCACCCCCATCGCAACCCCAGCCCCGCGCCGCCATGCTCCATCTCTACCAATCCAACCGCCTAGAAGACATCGCGCAAATGCTCGCCCGCATCCAACAAGTCGCACCGTTGGAAAACCCTTTTGCTGCCGAAGAAATCATCATCCAAAGCCAAGGGATGCGCCGCTATATCAGCCAGTACCTCGCGCGTGAAACAGGCATTGCCGCCAACCTCCATTTCAGCCTGCCCGCAGGCTTGGCGTGGCGGCTGATGCGCGAAGCCATGCCCGATATTCCCGCGCTCAGCCCGTTTTCATCCGAAGTGATGCGCTGGCGGCTGCTCGCGCTGTTTCAATCCGCCGAGTTTGCCCAATCGCCCGATTTTGCCCAATCGCGCCAAGCCCTTGCGCCGTATTTGAACAACGGCGATTACGCCGCCTATCAGCTCGCGGGGCAACTTGCCGATGTGTTTGACCAATATCTGGTGTACCGCCCCAACTGGATAGAAGCATGGGCAGCAGGCAAACACGTCCCCGAGCTGACTCATAGCCGCAGCGCAGAGCAGCAAATCTGGCAAGCCCAGCTTTGGCAGCATCTGGACGACGGCAAACAAGGCGCGCCCCACCGCGTACAACTGTGGCGCACGCTGATGCAGTCGCTTGCCCGCCCCAATCCGCGCCTGCCGCAACGCTATTTTGTGTTCGGCATCGCCACACTCGCCCCCATGTATCTGCAACTGCTCGCCCAGCTTGCGCAGCACAGCCAAGTGCACATCTTCGCCCTCAACCCCAGCCAAGCCTACTGGGGCAACATCATTGAGCCCGCCCAAATCCTCAACCAAACCCAAACCGCCGATTTAAGCTACCAAGGGCATCCCCTGCTCGCCTCGCTGGGCAAACAAGGGCGCGATTTTTTCAACGAGCTTGCCGAAGTGCAAGCCCAGCTAGACCTCACCTCCTACACCAGCGAAGCCCCCTCCCCCAGCCTGTTGCACAGCATCCAATATCACATCCAAAGCCAAACCCTGCCCGAAACCGCCCATGCTAACGGCTGGCTTGCCGCGCATCAAGATTATGTGCGCAGCCAACCCCATTTTCAGGCTGCCCAACAGCAGCTTAATCAACAATACCAAACCGCCCTCGCTCCCTATCAAAGCAGCCTGAAAACGAACATCAACGAAACCCCCGACCTATTTTCAGGCTGCCTCAACACGCCCGAACAAAACGCCATCCAGCAAATCCAGCTTGCCCACCAGCAAAATCTCGCCCTTGCCCAACTCAACGCCGACCCCAGCATCCAAATCCACAGCGCGCACAGCCCCCTGCGCGAATTGCAAATTCTCAAAGACCAGCTACTTGTTTTGCTTGCCCAACACCCTGACTGGCAACCGCACGACATCGCCATCCTCACTCCCCATATAGAACCCTACACCCCCTATATAGAAGCCATCTTCGGCAAACACAGCCCCCACCCCCTGCCCTACACCCTGTCCGACACCCAAATCGCCCACCGCCAGCCCCTGCTGGATGCCCTTGCGCAAACCCTCGCCCTGATGGACAGCCGCTTTGAAGCCGACAAACTCATCGCCCTGTTGGATAACGAACTCATCCTCGCCACCCACCAGCTCACGCGAGACGACCTCCCCCTTATCCACGACACCATCGCCCAGCTCAACATCCGCTGGGGCAGCGATGCCTCCCAACGTAGCCAACACAGCAGCCAGCCCAACGCCCAATACACATGGCAACAAGGGCTAGAACGCCTCGTGCTCGGCTTTATGTTGCCCGACAACCCTGCAAACCCCCTCTGGCACCACATCGCCCCCCATAGCAGCAACCCCAGCCACCAAGCCCCCCTCAGCCGCTTCGCCGCCCTCGTCGCCACCCTTATCCGCCACCAAAACCAATGGCAACCCCCCGCCACCATCCCCCAATGGAACGAACGCATCCACAGCCTAATCAGCGACCTGATTACCCCGCAAAGCGATGCCGACCACCAAGTCCACCAGCAGCTAGAAACCGCCCTCGCCCAATGGCAAAACGAAGCCCAAACCGCTCACTACACCCAAGCCATCAACCAAACCATCGCCATCCAACACCTCAACCAATACCTAACCAGCCAAGACGATGCAGGCTTTTTGCGCGGCGGCATCACCGTATGCAGCATGGTGCCCATGCGCAGCCTGCCATTTAAAGTCCTCTGCCTACTCGGGCTCAACGACGGCGACTACCCCCGCAACACCAAAGCCGCCCCCTACGACCTTATCGCCCAACACCCGCAAAAAGGCGACCGCGCCCGCCGCGACGACGACCGCTATCTGTTCCTAGAAGCCATCCTATCCGCCCGCGAAGTCCTCTATCTCTCCTACATCGGCAAAGACATCCGCACCGACGAAGAACGCGCCCCCAGCACCCTCATCGGCGAACTCATCGACACCATCGCCGCGCTCAGCCAAATCCCCAGCAGCCAGCTTGCCCAACACTGGATAACCCAGCACCCGCTGCAACCCTTCTCCCCTAAATACTACACAGGCAGCCTGAAAAACCATTCCAGCGCAGCCAAACTCATCAGCACCCGCCAAGACTATGCCCAAGCACTCAATACCCCCCAGCCCCCCGTCGCCCCATTCCTGCAAAACTACACTGCCAACGAAACACAAGAGCAGCCTGAAATCCCCCAGCCACCTTTCTACAATACTGGCGCAACCCCAACCGCCAATGGCTCAAGCACGCCCTAGGCTGGCAAGCCCCCCACACCCAAGCCGCCCACCCCAGCAGCGAGCCATTTACTATCGACAACCCCCGCCAACTAGACACCGCCTACACCCAAGCCCGCCAACACCACCAAGACTTCGCTGCCCTCGCCGCCACCCTCACCGCCCAAAGCCAACTGCCCACAGGCGAATTCAACACCCTGATTGCCCAAGAACAAGCCATCGCCGCCGCAGGGCTAGACAGCGAACTCATCCACAGCCCCCGCCACCCCGACCACACAGGCAGCCTGAAACTCCCCACAGGCACGCTCCACTACACCCTCAGCCACAACCACCAACACGGACAAATTCTCTACGCCCACCAATTCCTCCCCAACCACAACACCCAAGCCAAACTCCAAGCCAGCGACAGCATAGAACTGCTGCTGCGCCACATCATATACAGCGCCGCCGCCCCAGCCAGCCACCACTACCTCTCCCTACACCAAAGTATCACCCTCCCCCCCATCGCCCAAGAAACCGCCCAAGCCACCCTCGCCCAATGGCTCACCGCCTACCAGCAAGGGCAACAATACCCCATCCCCTTCTTCCCGCGCGTAACCCTAGCCGCCGCCCAAGCCTACTACACCAGCAAAACCCCAGACTGGGACAAAGCGCAAAAAGAAGCCCAAACCGTGTACCACAAAGGCTACACAGGCTTTGCCCAAGCCGACTACCCCGAAACCAAACTCATCTACGGACGCGACGACGACACCCCCATCAACAGCCCCACCTTCCGCCACCTCACCGAAAACCTATTTGCCCACCTAGCCGACTGCCTCGCCGCGCTAGACCCTGATTAAATTGCATTACCCAAAGGCAGCCTGAAAATGGAACGGCAACGGTTCGCTGCCAAATAGCCCACCATCCCACAAAGGCAGCCTGAAATCCCAAATAGCCCAAATGTAGGTCGGGCATTTATGCCCGACAAATGCAGCCTGAAAACCAACCCACCACATCTCCCCAACACCCCACCATGACCATCGCCTACCTCTTCGGACAACCCGTAACCGACCTCCCCAAAGACCTCTTCATCCCCCCCCAAGCTCTACAAGTCGTCCTCAGCAGCTTTGAAGGCCCGCTGGATTTACTGCTGTATCTCATCCGCAAGCAAAACCTAGACGTGTTGGACATCCCCATGCTGCAAATCACCGAGCAATACCTCGGCTACATCAACCAAATGGAAGCCCGCCAATTTGACCTTGCCGCCGAATACCTGCTGATGGCCGCCGTGCTCATAGAAATCAAATCCCGCCTGCTGCTGCCGCAAACGCAGCCTGAAAACGAAGAACCCGAAGCCGACCCCCGCGCCGAGCTCGTCCAACGCCTGCTCGCCTACGAACAAATGAAACTCGCCGCCCAAGGCTTAGATGCCCTCCCCCGCGCAGGCCGCGACTTCGGCTGGGCATACTTGCCACTAGAAATCGCCCAAGTTCAACGCCTGCCCGAAGTCCAACTCGCCGACCTCACCCAAGCGTGGCTCGGCATTCTCTCCCGCGTCAAACACAACCAAAACCACCAGATAGAACACGAAGCCGTCTCCGTGCGCGAACGCATGAGCGCCATCCTGCGCAAACTCAACGCCCAAGCAAGCTGCGCCTTCTCCCAGCTGTTCCAGCCCGAGCTGGGCGCAGCGCATGTTGTCGTCAATTTCATCGCCCTGTTGGAGCTGGTCAAAGAAGGCTTGGTGCGCGTGCAACAAGAAAACCAGTTTGGCGAAATCGCCATCGTGCTCGCGCAAAATAACCGCCCATCCATCGTTTAAACCATTTTAGCTTCGCAACTCCGCTGCGCTATGCAGGCTGCCTTTGGGTGTGTGCGTTTCCCCAAAGGCAGCCTGAAAACCCAATAGCGCGGCAATGACTCATCACCCAATAGCAAACATCCAAGCCCGTAGGATGGGCAACTTGTTACCCATCCTACTACTGCATTTCAGGCTACCTTAAACACACAAAGGCAGCCTGAAACGCAGTTCAACATAATCGGAACAATAATCCAGCCAAACCAAAAGCAGCCTGAAAAACAAAATCGCTTGATATTCTGCCAAGCGAATTTTTACCGAATAAATTGAATTTAGCTTCGCAACTCCGCTACGCTCCGCAGGCTGCCTAACGCTTCACAACAGTTTACTACTGCCGCTCTCTCCCCTACGTCCAGCCGAACGGAGCATCCTTTTTTCGGGAAAAAGCGTGCGCTTGTCCGACGACGCGCGTAGCGCGGCTAGTTCGCACGCGCCAAAAAAGGATGCGCAGTGAGGGAAGTTTGGCGCAGCCAAACCTGCACGTCGGGGTCGCCTTTCTTTTGCCAGAACCTGTATTCGTTATCTGCGCGAGCGGATTTTGTATTCAGTGAATACGAATACAAGGCGACAAGCCAAGTTAATAGTGGTTCTATTAACTTGGCTTGGCAACGCAGTAGGCGTGTTCAATGAATGCAAAAGCAGCCGTGCAGATAGCGAATGCAGGTTCTCATTCTTTGGCGAAGCAAAGAAAAGTAAGTGCCCCGTCGGCACGAGACGCATGGTTAAAGCTACACCACAAACTAACCACAAAGCACAAACCATTTTCAGACTGCCTTAATGCCCTCAAAGGCAGCCTAAAAACCAAACCCATCTGCTATTCCGCCAAATCATTTCGTTTTACTGGATAGATTGACTTTCAGGCTGCCCCAAAGCAGTCCACCCCATTTTTTAGTAAAATGCCCCCCTTTGTTCACCTCCATCCCCCACCATGTCCCAACACCCCCACTACACCGAATCCAGCATCAAAGTTCTCAAAGGCCTAGAACCCGTCAAAGAACGCCCAGGGATGTATACCCGCACCGACAGCCCCACCCACATCATCCAAGAAGTCATCGACAACGCCGCCGACGAAGCCCTCGGCGGCTACGCCACCCGCATCAGCGTAGAAATCCACAGCGACCAATCCATCACCGTGCGCGACAACGGGCGCGGCATCCCCACAGGCAACCACCCCACCGAACATCTGCCCGTGGTAGAACTCGTGTTCACCCAACTGCACGCAGGCGGCAAATTCAACAAAACCGAAGCAGGCGGCGCATACGCCTTTTCAGGCGGCTTGCACGGCGTAGGCGTATCCGTAACTAACGCCCTTTCCAAACGGTTAGACGTAACCGTGAAACGCGACGGCAAAATCCAACACATCGCCTTCGCCGGCGGCAGCGTGGTTGAACCCCTGCACCAAATCGCCACCTGCGCCCAAAAAGACACCGGCACCGAAGTGCGCGTGTACCCCGATGCCCGCTATTTTGAAAACCCCAGCTACAACCTAGCCGAGCTAGAACGCCTGCTGCGCGCCAAAGCCGTGTTGCTCAAAGGCGTAGAAGTCAGCCTCACCCGCCCCAGCAAAGGGCTGCCTGAAAACGCCACCACCACCCAAACATGGCACTACCCGCAAGGCTTGCCCAGCTATTTGGAAGACCTGCTTGCCAACGCCCAAGAAGCCGTGCCCATTTTCGCCAGCGAAAACTATCTAGCCCAAAGCAACGACGACTTCCACGCAGGCGAAGGCGCAGCGTTTGCCCTCACATGGCTGGAAGAAGGCACTTGCGCCAACGAAAGCTATGTCAACCTCATCCCCACTCCGCTAGGCGGCACGCACGAAGCAGGGCTCAAACAAGCCATGTTCACCGCCGTAAACAACTTTATCAACCACCACAACCTGCTGCCGCGCGGCGTAAAACTCAACAGCGATGATGTATTTAGCCGCGCCGCCTTTGTGTTGTCCGCCCGCATCCTAGACCCGCAATTTCAAGGGCAAACCAAAGACAAGCTCACCAACCGCGACGCGCTCAAACTCGTTGCCAGCGTGTGCAGCGACCCCTTGGAACTCTGGCTCAACCAAAACATTGAACACGGCAAAAAAATTGCCGAACTCGCCATCAAACAAGCCCAAGCCCGCCTACGCAGCACCAAAAAAATTGAAAAGAAAAAAGGCAGCGGCGTTGCCGTGCTCCCTGGCAAACTTACCGACTGCGAAAGCGAAGACATCCGCGAAAACGAGCTGTTTCTCGTGGAAGGCGACAGCGCAGGCGGCTCCGCCAAGCTCGCGCGCGACAAAAACACCCAAGCCATCCTGCCCCTGCGCGGCAAAGTGCTCAACAGCTTTGAAATCCACCGCGACCAACTGTTCGGCAACGCCGAAATCCACGACATCTCCGTCGCCATCGGCATAGACCCCCACAGCGCACACGACCAGCCCGATTTAAGCACCCTGCGCTACGGCAAAATCGCCATCCTTTCCGATGCCGACGTGGACGGCTCGCACATCCAAGTGCTGCTGCTCACCCTGTTTTACAAACACTTCCCCAAGCTCATAGAACACGGGCATATCTACGTTGCCCAGCCGCCGCTGTTTCGTGTGGACATCAACGCCCAAGGCAAAAACAAACCCGCTCGCAAACTCTACGCCCTAGACCAAACCGAGCTAGACAGCATCTTGGAGCGGCTGCACAAAGAAAACATCAAACCCAGCGCCTATTCCATCAGCCGCTTCAAAGGCTTGGGCGAAATGAACCCCGACCAACTCAAAGACACCACCCTCCACCCCGACACCCGCCGCCTGCTGCAAGTAACCATCCCCGATTTAGAACGCCACGACACCGAAAACATCTTTATCAAACTGATGGGCAAAGGCGAAGCCGCCAGCCGCCGCGCATGGATGGAACGCGAAGGCGACCAAGCCGAGCTGGATATTTAGGCAGCCTGAAACAGCCTACGCCCATTTTCAGGCTGCCTCATCCAGCACAATAGGCAGCCTGAAAAAACAAAACCATTTGGATTGAGCCAAACGGGTTTTTACTGGATAGATTGGCTTTCAGGCTGCCTAACGCTTCACAACTGTTTACTACTGCCACCCTCTCCCCTACGTTCAGCCGAACGGAGCATCCTTTTTTCGGGAAAAAGCGTGCGCTTGTCCGACGGCGCACGAAGTGCGACTAGTTCGCACGCGCCGAAAAAAGGATGCGCAGTGAGGGTAGTTCGCGCAGCGAACCTGCACGTCGGGGTCGCCTTTCTTTTGCTTACTTTTCTTTGGCGAAGCAAAGAAAAGTAAGTGCCCCGTCGGCACGAGACGCATGGTTAAAACTACACCCCAAACCAACCACAAAGCACCAATCCATTTTCAAGCTGCCCCCATTTACCAACCACCCACAAGGAAACCCCCATGCACCACAAACTCCTCCCCCTCGCCCTGATACTCGCCGCCCTAACCGCCTGCGACAGCGCATCCAAAACCGCCGACCAAGCCAGCAGCCAAGCCGCCAGCCAAGTATTAGACATGAACAACAAAAGCAAACAAGCCGCCCAAGACATCCAAAAGCAGCTTAACCAAGAAGCCGACAAAATCAACCAAGCCACGCAATAAACGTTTTCAGGCTGCCTCAATACCCAGAGGCAGCCTGAAAATCATGTAGGAAACAAATAAAGAAACGTCCCGCATTCAATCGGCGGTGCCGTCCCCAAAAGCATGCTGACTTGATTATTGTTACAGACAAGTAGCGTTGATTAAAAATTCCGCAATCTGTTCCTTCCCCCGCCAGCGGGAGAGGGAATAGCAGTACAGCATACTTTTCAGGACACCACCGATAAATAAAAAGGCAGCCTGAAAACGCATCATCCCGTTTTCAGGCTGCCTCACTCAAAAGCATTCCCAATCTCACTCCCCCGCAATCGCAAACACCTTCCCTTTCCCTTCCGCCCACATCGCGTTGCCCGCATCAATCCTGTGGCGAATCTGCGCCAATTTCGCCGCCATCTCGGGGCGGTAAAACAAATTGTAGCTTTCAAACGGGATAAGCCTGCCATCGGGCGTGGCAAAGTGGATGCAAGATTTTTTCAGGCTGCGTAAATCCAAATTTTCGGCATCCATAAATTGCACCACCAAAATGCGGAACACGTTTTCATAGCCCAAGTTGGCGGGCGCGGAAATTTCGGGCAGGCAGCACATCAGTTCGCTCAAACAGTTGGCTTGCGATTCGGGGCTGTGATTGGTGGAAAACAGCTTGAACACGTGTTCTTTTAGGCTGGCATCGTGTTCAAACACAATAGTGTTGCCCGCGCTTTCCACCAAGGTTTGCGGGTCCAAATAGCGGGTGAGCGGGGTGATACTTGCGCCGTCTTTAAAGGCGTAGCCCATCGCCAGCGTGTCGGGATTGCAGGGGACGGGCATGATGTCGGCTTCGCTAAACAAGCCGCTTTGTTCCACGATTTTGCGGCGGATTTCGCTCACGGTGAGGCGGTTTTTGCCGCCCACGTTGTCGGTGCGCCCGGCGAACTGAACGGGCTGCAAGGTTACGCCGCGCACGCAGGGTTGGCTGGCGGCAAAGCGGATGATGTCGCCGATTTCGTGGTCATTTACGCCTTTGGCAACGGTTACCACCAGCGTGGTGGATAGACCTGCGCGGTTCAGGTTGGCAAGGGCTTGCTGGCGGATGCGGCTTAAATCGGCACCGCGCAGGGTTTGGGTTACGGCGTTGTTGAGCGAATCAAATTGCAAGTAGATTTCCAAGCCGTGTTTGCCTGTGGCGGCAAGTTGCTGGGCAAATTCGGGTTCTTGCGCAAGGCGGATGCCGTTGGTGTTTATCATCAGATGCTTGATGGGGCGGCGGCGGGCGGCGGCAAGGATGTCAAAAAATTGGGGGTGGATGGTGGGCTCGCCGCCTGAAATTTGCACCACATCGGGCTCGCCTTCGTTGGCAACAATGGCATCCAGCATGGTTTCCACGGTTGCCAGCGGGTAGTGTTCGCTGCGGTGCGTGCCGCTGTCGGCAAAGCACACGGGGCAGTTGAGGTTGCAGGCGCGGTTGATTTCTACGATAGACAGGCAGGAATGCTGCATGTGGTCGGGGCAAAGCCCGCAGTCGTAGGGGCAGCCGTAGTGCATTTCGCTGTTGAAGCGTTGCGGCATTTCGGGTTTTTTCACGAACACTTCGCGCCCGAGGCGGTAATATTCGGCATCGTCGCTGATGAGCACGCGCTGCATGCCATGGTTGGGACACCATTTGTCCATATAAACGTGGTTGTTTTTAAACACGATTTTGGCTTCTATTTGCTTGAAGCAGGTGCTGCACACGGAGGCGGTGGTGTTGTAGAAATGGTAGGGGCGGTTTTTGCGCGACATGGGATGTTCCTTTTGGTAGGGGTTGGGTTTGTTTTTGTACTGCGATATGGTTTTCAGGCTGCCTCTGCGGGCGAGTGGGCTGTTTGGGGTTTCAGGCTGCAATCTTTGCAAAACCTGCAATCTGTGGCGCGTCGGCGGCTCGCCGACATTTTGCTAACCAATATAGCTCTGTTGAATAAACCATTTTAGCTTTCAGGCTGCCTCGGGTTAAGGCGTAAAAGGCAGCCTGAAAATGAATACAGGTTGTTACTCTTGGTTTTCGTTGTTGTTGGATTTACGTTGTTGGGCACGGTTGCGGTAGTAATGCGGTGGCACGGGTGGCTTGCCCTGCTCGCCGTTTGAGTGCGAGGATTTATCTAATGATTTGAATACGCTCACAAACACCCAGACGCTAAACACCAATGCGCCGATAATACCCACAACCACGCCTTTTTTAATATCTGAGCCACCGCCCCCAACACATACACCGACCGCCGCTACCAACAGCACGCCCGAGCCAAGAGAAATAGCCACCAGCAAAGCGATGATGGCGCTGATAAATGTTCTCATGATTGGTTCCTTGTTATGCCGTTTATATTTGGTTTCTTGTTTTCAGGCTGCCTATTGTATTCGCGCAAAGGCAGCCTGCGAAGCGTCGTGGCGTGGCGCAGCTAAAATCAATTTGCGTTGTCGTGGTTTTCTTGTTCACGTTGTTTACGCCGCTGGGCGCGGTCGCGGTAGTAATGCGGCGGCACGGGCGTGGGGCTGTTCTCTTCGCTGTTTGGCTGAGGCTTATCGCCCAATGCGTTGAACACGCTAATAAACACCCGAATGCCAAATGCTAACGTGGCAATAATGCCCACCACCACGCCCGCTTCAAACACACCCATGCTGACCGTGGTCGCCGCCAATGCGCATACGCCAACCCCCACCAGCAGCAGCGCGCCCAAGCCGAGAAAAATAGCCGCTATCAAAGCAATGATGGCGCGAAAGAATGTTCCCATAGTTGTTCCTTGTTATGCAGTTTATATTTTTTGCTTTTCAGGCTGCCTTATGCCCGCGCAGAGACAGCCTGAAACTATTTCACGCGCCGATAGGTTGCCGCCATCACCAGCAGCGCAAACAGGCACACCCATTGGATGCCGCTCATCCCCAGCCACCAGCCCGCGGGCACGGGTTTGATGCTGTCGATGATTAACCGCCAAAGCAAGTAGCCAAACATCAACACGCGAAACGACAAGCCTTGCTCGTGGGCAAAATACTGCCGCCATTTGGGCAGCGTAATAAGCGCAATCAGCGCGGCAAGCCATTCGTAGAGCTGGGTGGGGTGGCGCGCGCCGTCGCCAAAATCCACGCCCCAAGGCAGCGCGGTGTGCACGCCATAAGTGCCGTCATACAGCCCCGCCACAAAGCAGCCAGTGCGCCCAATCACCAGCCCAAGCAAAATCGGCGCAACAAAATCATCGCCCGTGCGCGAAGTGATGCCGCCGATTTTCTTGCCGATTTCCACCCCCAGCCAGCCGCCTAGCAAACCGCCCACCACGCTTTGCCCCGACACCGCCGCCAGCCAAAACCGCTTGGGGTCGCTGTGCGCCCAAGCCCAGTATTCGGGGAACTGCAAAATAGACACCAGCTTGTTGCCGATGCCCGCGCCCAGCAGGCAAAAAGCCAGCACCCAAATGCCGCCCTTGCTGGCGAGCGCGGAGGGATGCCCGCGGCGTTTGCGGATGTGGTTATACAGCATAAAGCCGCCGCTTAACGCCAGCCATTCGGTGGTGGCGTGGAACAGCAGCGCGGTTTGTTGGTTATGGAGGATAAGGGATTCAAGCATGGCAATGAGTGGATAAGGTTTTCAGGCTGCCGATGGCTTCACCCGTCGGCAATGCGTTATATAGATTTCAGGCTGCCTACGTTACCCATAGGCAGCCTGAAAATCATGATTACGCTTTATCCAAGCCAAACTCTTTGTGCAGCACGCGCGTTGCCAGCTCCAAATATTTCTCGTCAATCAGCACCGAAACTTTGATTTCAGAAGTGGAAATCATCTGGATGTTGATGTTTTCCGATGCCAGCGCATGGAACATTCGCGCCGCGATGCCCACGTGCGAACGCATGCCCAAGCCCACGATGGAGACTTTGCACACCGCATCATCGCCGCTCACTTCCGCCGCGCCGATGCTGTCTTTCAGGCTGCCGAGCAGTTCCAAAGTGGGCTTGTAGTCGCCGCGCGGCACGGTGAACGAGAAATCGGTCGTACCCTCGTTGCCCATGTTTTGGATAATCATGTCCACGTCCACATTAGCATCGGCAACCGCGCCCAAGATTTGGTAGGCGATGCCGGGTTTGTCGGGAACGCCGCGCACGTTGATGCGGGCTTGGTTTTTGTCGAAGGCGATGCCTGAAACGACTGCTTTTTCCATGTTTTCATCTTCCTCAAAAGTAATCAATGTGCCGTTGCCGCCGTCTTTCAGGCTGCTTAATACGCGCAGGCGCACTTGGTATTTGCCGGCAAATTCCACCGAGCGGATTTGCAAAACCTTGCTGCCCAAGCTCGCCAGCTCCAGCATTTCTTCAAACGTGATGGTATCCATGCGGCGCGCTTCGGGCACCACGCGCGGGTCGGTGGTGTAAACGCCGTCCACATCGGTGTAGATTTGGCATTCGTCGGCTTTGAGCGCGGCGGCAAGCGCCACCGCCGATGTGTCCGAGCCGCCGCGCCCCAGCGTGGAAATATCGCCCGCGCTGCTGATGCCCTGAAAGCCCGCCACAATCACCACCGTGCCTTGCGCCAAATCGGCGCGCATTCTGTCGCTGTCAATGTCTTCAATGCGGGCTTTGGTGTGGGCGGTGTCGGTTTTCACGGCAACCTGCCAGCCCGTGTAGCTTTTGGCTTCCACGCCGATGTTTTTCAACGCCATCGCCAATAAGCCGATGGTAACTTGCTCGCCCGTTGCCAACACCACGTCTAATTCGCGCGGGTCGGGAAATTCCTGCATTTCGTGGGCAAGGGCGACAAGGCGGTTGGTTTCGCCGCTCATGGCGGACACCACCACCACCACGTCATGCCCTTCTTGGCGCGCGGCGGCAACGCGCTTGGCAACGTTTTTGATGCGCTCGGGCGAGCCGACTGAGGTGCCGCCGTATTTTTGTACGATAAGTGCCATTGGGTGTGTTCCTATGGGGTAAAGGGTGGGATTATAAACTTTGTGGGGATGCTGTAAAGGTTTGTAAACCGGAATTTAGTCGGCAGTCTGAAAACGGCGGGGCGGGTTTCAGGCTGCCTTTGCCGTTCCAAATCAGCCGCGATTTATCTTTCAGGCTGAAACCTTGGCAAAAGCCAAAGGCAGCCTGAAAGATAAAATGGAGCGGCGACGGCTCGTCGCCAAATAGCGCATTCAACGGGGCTTACGGGTTGGCAAGGTGTCGGCGAGCCGCCAACGCGGCATGGGTTGCAGGTTGTGCAAAAGTTTCAGGCTGCCTATCCGCAAAATAGGCAGCCTGAAATTCAATCCAAGCGCGTTTTGCCGCCCTGCCATTTTTGCCATGCCCACATCACATAGCCCGACAGGCTGTATGCAAAAAAGGCGAGAAACAGAATCAGCGCGGGCTGCAACACCAGCAGCACAATCAGCATCAGCATGCCAATCATGCGGGGGAACGAAATGCGGTGGCGCAGCTTGATTTCTTTGAAGCTCCAAAACGGAATTTGCACCACCATAGAAAAGCCTGCAAACAAGGTAAGCAGCAGCACCCAAATGCTGGATTGGTCAAAGATGCCGTCGTAGCTGCGGTCCAGCCATATCATGCCCACCATCAGCGCGGCGGCGGTGGGGCTGGGGATGCCGATAAACCATTTTTTGCTCACTTTGCCGATGAGCGTGTTAAACAGGGCAAGGCGCAGGGCGGCGCAGGCGCAATAGATAAACGCCACGCAATAGCCCAGCTTGCCGAATTCGTAAAGCTGCCAGTTATACACAATCAGCGCGGGGGCAACGCCAAAGCTCACCATGTCGGCAAGGCTGTCCAGCTGTTCGCCAAACGCGCTTTGGCTGTTGGTGAAGCGGGCGATGCGCCCGTCCATGCCGTCCAGCAGCATGGCAATGAACACGCTGATTGCCGCGCTTTCGTAACGCCCGTGCATGGATTGGGTGATGGCGAAAAAGGCGGCGAACAGCGCGGCAAGGGTGAACGAATTGGGCAGCGCGTAGATGCTGCGTTGGCGGATGAGTTCGCGCTTGCTGGTTTTTTTGTGCTTGGCGCTGTGCGCGTGGTTTTCAGGCTGCATTTGTTGCGGAGTTTCGGTTTCGGGATGATTCATGACGGGGTTTCCTTTTTTGTTGTAACGGCAGGCGCGTTTTGATTTTCAGGCTGCCTATTTGGCAAACGTGCGCCTGATATGACCAAAGGCAGCCTGAAAACGGTTCAACATACTGTTCAGGCTGCCTTATGGCATGGCAATCAGTTTTTCAAGCCCAACACATCCTGCATGTCAAACAAGCCGGTCGGATGGTTTTGCAGCCACACGGCGGCGCGCACTGCGCCCGAGGCAAACGTCATACGGCTGCTGGCTTTGTGGGTGATTTCCACGCGCTCGCCATCGGTGGCAAACAGCGCCGTATGCTCGCCCACAATATCGCCCGCGCGAATGGTAGAAAAGCCGATGGTTTTCGGGTCGCGCGCGCCCGTGTGCCCTTCGCGCCCATACACCGCGCACGATTTCAAATCGCGCCCCACCGCGTTGGCGATGACTTCGCCCATGCGCAACGCCGTACCGCTGGGCGCGTCCACCTTGTGGTGATGGTGCGCTTCAATGATTTCAATGTCGTAGCCTTCGTTTAGCACGCGCGACACGGTGTCTAAAATGTGAAAAGTCAGGTTCACGCCCACGCTAAAATTGGCGGCGAACACAATGGCGTTTTTCTGCGCGGCGGCAGCGATGGCGGCTTTGCCCGCATCGTCAAAACCCGTGGTGCCGATGACCATTTTGATGCCTTTGGCGGCGCATTTTTCAATCAGCGGCAAAGACGCGCTGGGGCGAGTGAAATCAATCAACACATCCGCGTCGTCCAAGGCGATGTCTGCATTGTCGGTTACTTTCACGCCGGTTTTGATGCCCAGCGCAAAGCCCGCATCCAAGCCCAATACGCCCGAGCCTGCGCGGTCCAGCGCGCCCACCAAGATGGTGTTGGGATTGGCTTCCACGGCTTGAACCAGCGTTCTGCCCATGCGCCCGTTTGCGCCCGCAATGGCGATTTTCAGTTGTGCCATGATTACTCCTTATTTTGCAGTTTGTTGAGACGCAGCGATTTGCTCACGCGCGTAGTCCAAAGCGTTGCCTTCAATGCGGCTGACTGCGCCGTTGGCATCAAAGTAAACGCTTAAATTGCGATGTTCTTTAACTTTGTTGCCGCGCACCACTTCGTAAACATAATCCCAGCGGTCGGTGCGAAAAGCGTTGTTAAGCAGGGGCGTGCCGATTTCCATGGCGACTTGCTGGCGCGTCATGCCCGCGCGCAGGGCGAGCACGGCGTTGGCATCCAGCGGGATGCCTTGCACCACGGAAAGTTTGTAATAAGGCAGTTTTTCAACCAGTTTGGGCGTGCACGCGCTGAGCGCGGCGATGGCGGCGATGGCGAGAAGATGGGTTTTCAAGGGCTTTGCCTTTCGTAAACAAAATGAAAATGGGAAAGATACCACAGCCGCCCCATGCGAAAAAGTTTATTGAAAACTTTTATTATTTAGGCTGGGGCTTGTGGGCGAAAAATGCTATTATACGGCATCTGTTTTTATCGCATTATAAGGAATTTGCATGGATAACATCGCGCAGTTAAAGGGAAATGGTTTGAAGGTTACCGGGCCGCGTTTGAAAATTTTGGATTTGTTTGAATCGCACGCGGACGAGCATTTGAGCGCGGAAGATGTGTACCGCATTTTGTTGGATGACGGCACTGAAGTGGGCGTGGCGACGATTTACCGCGTGCTCACGCAGTTTGAACAGGCAGGCATTTTGCTGCGCCATCATTTTGAAACGGGCAAAGCGGTTTACGAGCTGAACAAGGGCGAGCACCACGACCATTTGGTGTGCGTGAAATGCGGCGATGTTACCGAGTTTCATAACGAAGAGATTGAACGCTTGCAGGATAAAATCGCGCAGGACAACGGCTACCGCATTGTGGACCATGCGTTGTATATGTATGGCGTGTGCGGCAAGTGCCAGAAAAAAGAGAAGCGGTAATTTTGAACGATTGAGGCAGCCTGAAAACGGGAAACGGTTTTCAGGCTGCCTTTTTTGTTTTGCGTGATGCGCCTGCGCAGGATGGGCGGGCGGATGATTGCATTCAATCCGCTCCGTGCGCGGCAGGCGATTGCGCCCATTCCGCCAACGCAAAGGCAGCCTGAAAACGGGCGCGGCGCGTTTCAGCGGAGCTAAAACGGCATAAAATGTTTTCAGGCTGCCTTTGGCTGTGGCGATGGGGGATTACGCGCGTTTGCGGAATTCGCCGGTGCGGGTGTCGATTTCCACTTTGTCGCCGTTTTCAATGTAGGACATCACTTGGATTTCTGTGCCGCCAACCAAGCGTGCGGTTTTCATCACTTTGCCTGATGTATCGCCTTTAACAGCGGGCTCAGTGTATTCTACTTCGCGCACGATGATGGTGGGCAGTTCCACGGAGATGGGATTGCCTTCGTAGAAGGTTACTTCGCAGTCGTCGTCCATGCCGTCCACGATAAATTTGAGCGCGTCACCGATGTTGTCGGCTTCGATTTCGTATTGGTTGAATTCGTCGTCCATAAACACATACATGGGGTCGGCGAAATAGCTGTATTTGCAGTTTTTGCGGCTCAATACCACCACGTCAAATTTGTCGTCTGCTTTCACGATGGTTTCGCTGTTTGCGCCTGTGAGCAGGTTTTTCAGCTTCATGGATACTTTGGCTGACGAGCGTCCGCCTTTGATGTATTCGGTTTTTTGCACGACCATGGGGTCGTTGCCAATCATGAATACGTTGCCTGCGCGGAGTTCTTGTGCTGTTTTCATTGGTTTTTTTCCTAGTTCGGTTGTAAACAAAGGGCGCGATTCTAGCTTATTTTGGCTTGTTAATAAAGGGGTTTGGCTGTGTTTGGGTGGCGTTAATGGGGTAGAATCGCGCTTTTGTCGATTGGATTTCAGGCTGCCGTTATGAGATTGTTTTGGGTTGTTTTGTTGCTGGTCGGGCTTTCGGGCTGCGCGGGGACTTATGCGCGGGGCTATGGCAATGAGCATGGTGCGGCGGGGATGGTGGGGCGTTCGTTTAGCTGGTGAGCATGATGCGGATTTTGAGTTACAACATTCAGGCGGCGATTGCGTCCACCAGCTATTTGAGCTACGCGCTGCGGCTGCATCGGCAGGTGTTGCCCAGCCCTGCGAAGCGGCAGGTGTTGGCGGATATTGCGCGGTTTATCAGCGATTTTGATGTGGTGTGTTTGCAGGAGATTGATTTTGGCGGGCTGCGCAATGGTTTTTTGAGCCAAGCGCAGCAGTTGTTGGCGCAAACGCCGTTTTCGCATTCGGTGTGGCAGGTGAATCGCGTGGTGGGCAAGCTGTCGCGGCATGGCAATTTGATTTTGAGCAAATCGCCGATGCGCGAGGTAGTGAACGAGCCGTTGCCGAGCAAGATTAAGGGGCGCGGGATGCTGGCGGCGGAAGTGGAAACGGCGCGGGGGCGGCTGGTGGTGGCGAATGTGCATTTGAGCTTGGGGGCGGTGGATCAGTTTCGCCAGATTCGCTTTGTGCGGCAGAAGTTGGCGGCGTTTGAGAATGTTTGCCTGATGGGGGATTTTAATTGCCCGCCCGATGCGGAGCAGCTTTGTTTGCTTACCGACCATGATTATGCGCGGCTGGCTTTGGATTCGCCTACATACCCAAGCTGGAAGCCGAAGCAGTCGCTGGACCATATTTTTGTGAAAGGCAGCCTGAAAGGGGCGTGCCATGTGAGCCAGTTTGCGGCATCCGACCATTTGCCTGTGGTGTTGGAGGTGGATGGGTAGGCGGGGATGGGATAATTAAAGGCAGCCTGAAAACAGGGGTAGGGTTTTCAGGCTGCCTTTGGCATGGGGTAATTAGCTCGATTACAACGTTACTCTGTTTTCAGGCTGCCTTTGTTCACAACAACAGAGGCAGCCTGAAACGCATCAAACAGCTTATTTCACCAACGCAATCAAATCATTCGCCAACACATCGGCGGCTTGTTGATAGCCCAGTTTGGAAAAATGCACGCCATCCTTAGCCGCCAAGCCTTGTTCCGACCACGCTTTCATGCTGCACGCGCCGCCCATTGCGTCTTGCCACGACCAATACAGCGTTTGCTCTTCTTGGGCAACGCGCATCTGCATGGATTGCACGGCATCCAGATACTCGGGGCGGGTGCCGCAGTCGCCTACTTTGGTTTTCAGCGATTCGGGTGCGCCGATGACCAAAATGCCTGCGTTGGGCAGCGTTTGTTTGATGAGCTGGATGTAGTTGCGCCATGTTTGCTCGGTTTCGCGCACATCCAGTTTTTCGTTAAAGGCTTCGTTGGTGCCGTAGGCAAGGATAACCAAATCGGCTTGGGTTTGCGCTAAATCGCCCAGCCAGTTTTGCCGCCATTTGGATAATTGGCTCATTTGCGCGCCGTTGATGCCCATGGCGGAAAGCGTGATGCCTGCGCGTTGATTTTCAATGTTTACTAAGCCAACTGTCCACGGCATTGCGTCGTTGCTGATGGATAGCGGCAGCGTGGCTTGGGTGTAGAGCACTTGCCAGCCTGCGTTTTCAATCGGGATGTGCTGCCCGTTGATGTTGAGCGTTTGGTTGGGCGCGGCGGGTTTGATAAACAGGGCAACGTCTTGCGTGCCTTCGCTGCCTTGCGCGGTGGAGTTGATGGTGAGGTCGCCGCCTGTGGTGGATTGGGCAATCACGCCGCCGAGCGGGAAGTCGGCTTGCGCGCCGCGGCTGGTGAGCGTTGCCCAGCCGTTGCTGTTGTAGCGCGGCAGCGCTTGGCGTTGCCCTTTGACTGCGCTGGGGTAAATCCAGCCGATGCCGCCGTTGCCCCAGCGGCTTTGCAGGCGTTGGCGCAGTTGGTCGGTGAAATAATCACCTGCGGTGTGGGAATCGCCAATTTGCACGATGCGGAATTTGCGGTTGTCTTTTGCGCCTGAAATGCTGCGCAATTTTTTTACCCATTGCGGTTTGGCGTTGCCGTAGTTTTGCAGCAAGCCTGCGCTGCTTACGGCGGTGATGTTGTCGGCTTGGGCAGCTTGGGGGATGGCGCTGTTGAGGCTTAGCCCGCCAAACACGAGAATTACTTTTGCTATATCCATGTTGTTTAATCCTTATGGTTGCGCAAACTCAATTTTTTGCATGATGGCTTGCGCGAGTAGTTTTTGTCCTTCTATGGAGAAATGGATGCCGTCTTTGCTGCGATAGCGGACGATTTTGCCGCCCACTTCTACCGAGTCGCTGTATTCTGCGCCGCCGTTGCTCAATAGCCCTGCGGTTGGTATCCAAAATACTTTGTCTTTGAGATGCGCGGCAAATAGTTTGTCTAAATAGCGCATTTGGTCATCTAGCTTTTTCTTTTTCATATAGGGCATACCGAGCCAAATGACTTGGGCGTTGTGTTGCTTGGCGGCATCCAAAATGCGATTGACGCGGTTTAGGTATTCGGCTTCCCATTCGGGCGTTTGGAATTTTAAATACGCGCCGCCTTTGGGGTTGGGGAAATCCCACGGGTCGTTCGCGCCGAGAAACATCACCATCAGCCGTATATTGGGGTTTTCTTTGAAGGTTTGCTCTATGGTGAGCGGCCAGTCAAAAAAGTTGGGGTAAGACAAGCCTGTGCTTTGTTTGCTGAGGTTGATGGAGGCGATGCCGTATTGTTGTTTGAGGCTTTGTTGCACAAAGGGGGCAACGCCTTGCATCAGCGAATCGCCTGTAAAGAATACCACATCTCCTTGTCGTAAAACAGCTTTTTGTGGCGCGATGGGCTTTTCAGGCTGCCTCTGCTTGGCTTGGGCTGCGGCAGCGCGGGCTTGCTCGGCTTGACGTTGGGCGGCTAAACGGGCGGCTTCGCGTTGCGCGGCGGCTTGGGCTTCCGCTTCTAGGCGGGCGGCTTCTTGGGCGGCGGCGATGTTGACGGGCAGTTGCTCGTTTTGGGTGGCAATCCAGTTTTTCAGGCTGCCCAATTGCTCGTTGGCAACCTGTTGC
Organism: Kingella bonacorsii; assembly: GCF_016623605.1. Taxonomy (NCBI): domain Bacteria; kingdom Pseudomonadati; phylum Pseudomonadota; class Betaproteobacteria; order Neisseriales; family Neisseriaceae; genus Kingella; species Kingella bonacorsii. Next base: position 129,197 of record NZ_JAEHNZ010000004.1, read on the forward strand.
CATTTTGCACCGGCCGTCCACTCAGCATAGGGGGCAAGGGCTTCAAGCGGGCTGGTTTGGTGGTAGGTTTGTTGCCAATAGGCGTTGATGGAATCTTGGCTGAACCAGGTTGCGCCCGCGGCGGCAAGCGTGAACGAGAAAATGAGTGAGAGCTGGGTTTTCATGCTACTGCCTTAGAAATTGGCGTAAATAAAGTTGGGCAGCCCTGATGGGGCGAAGGTGATGATGAGCATCAGGGCAAGGGTGATGGGGATAAACCAAAGCCAGAGCGGGATTTTTTCTAAGGCGGATACGGCGTATTGGAATAGCTTACTAAGCAGCGGGTAGGCGGCAAGCATCAGGGCAAATGCGGCGATAAGCCCGATGTTGTACCAATTGGAGATTGCCCAGCCTTTGCCGTTATACAGCAGGGCTTGGAACATCAGGCGCGCGCTGTCTAAATCGCGGGCGTTGAAAACCACAAACGTGAAGCACACAAAGTGAAACGTAATCAAAATGGCGAGCGCTTTGCCGATGGGGATTTTGCCGATTTTGAGGTTGCTGAGTTTTCTATTTTTAAACAGCTTTTTGCCAATATTGAGCCACACGAGGGCGATGCCGTGCAACGTGCCCCAAATCAGGAAGTTCCAGCCATATCCATGCCAAATGCCTGAAAACATCATGGCGAGCAGCAGATTGATTTGGGTGCGGGTGAAATTTCGGCGGCTGCCGCCCAGCGGGATGTAGACATAATCGCGTATCCATGTGGACAGGCTGATGTGCCAGCGGTTCCAAAAATCCACCAGATTAAACGCGCGCAGCGGGGCGGCAAAGTTTTCAGGCAGCCTGAAACCAAGCAGCATGGCGATGCCGATTACAAGGTCGCTGTATCCCGCGAAATCAAAAAAAAGCTGAAAGGTGTAGCCATAGATGGCGGCGAGAACGCTGATGCCGTCAAATTGCGCGGGGTTTTCAAACACGGGCGATACCCAGCCTTCGTCCAAGCTGCCTGCAAACCACCACTTTTGCGCGATACCCGCCACAATCAGGCACACCGCCAGCGCGGGGCGCAGAATGCTGCGCGGGGCGGTGGTTTGGATTTGGGCTTGCGCGCCTTGGGCGATGCCGACGACTTTGTTTTGATACGGCACGGCACGGATAATCGGACCTGATGTGATGGTGGGGAAAAAGCTGAGGTGCAGCAGCAGATTTGCCCATGTGAACGGCTTAACCAGCGGGGCGCGGTGGGTTTCCACCAAATAGGCGATGGATTGGAAGGTGTAATACGACACGCCGATGGGCATCAGGATGTCGATGATTTCGCTTTGCCCAAGAGCGTTTTGCAGATAGGGGCGGAAGAAGTCGTAGTATTTGAACACGCCGAGAAACAAGAGGCAGCTTGAAACGCCGAGCGCGAGCCAGCCCTTGCCGTGTTTTTGCTGCGGGCGCACCAGTTGGCAGGCGATAAGGTGCACCCAAACGGACAGCACGGCAACGGCGGCAAGAAAGGCGGGGTTGGCGTGATACAGCCAGCCTGCGCCGGCGGCGAGCAACAGCGCGTTTTGCCATTTGGGGCGGCGGGCAAACGCCCAATAAAGCGGGAGAAACAGCAGCAAGAAAACGGCAAATTCAATGGAAAGAAGGGGCATGGGGTGAAGCTTTGCGGGACGGGTTTAATGGCAGGATTTTTTTGAAAAAAGAGCCGAATTATAGCGGAAAACAGCCGATGATGGCGGGGGATTGAACGGGATTGGATGCGCCAAAGGCAGCCTGAAAACGGGGAAAACTGCTTTCAGGCTGCCTTTATTCATAATCCGGGCGGCTAGGGCTTTAATCCGCCCTACTCTGCGGAGTGGTTGCCTTCTTTGGCGCAATCGGGCAGCGGCACTTTGTGCTGTATGGCAAACACGGCAGCCTGAACGCGGCTGTCCAGTTTCAGCTTGCGCAGGATGTTTTGCACGTGCACTTTGATGGTGGATTCGGCAAGGTTCAGGTTTTTGGCGATGGCTTTGTTGCTGTATCCCGCCGCCAGATGCCCCAGTGTTTCCAATTCGCGCGGGGTGAGCTGGCTTAACGCGCTTTCGGCTTGGGCGGGGCGAATCAGCGATTGCACCAGCCGCGCGGTCATTTCGGGCGAATAGGCGTTGTCGCCGTTTACCACTTTTTTGATGGATTCAATCAGATAGTTGGCGTTGATGTTTTTCAGCAAAAAGCCGCTGGCGCCCAAGCGGATGCATTCGGTTAAGTCTTCGCTGTCTTCGGACACGGTGAGCATGATGACTTTTTGCTCGGGGCGGCTGGACAGGATTTGGGCGAGCGCGTCGCGCCCGTTCATTTGCGGCATGTTCAAATCCAGCAAAACGACATCGGGTCGGATTTGCTCCACCAGTTTCACGCCGCTGAATCCGTCTGACGCTTCGCCTACGATGCTGAATTCGGTTTGGCGGCTTAATAGGGCTTTGATGCCGCTGCGAAACAGGGTGTGGTCGTCGATAAGGGCTATGTTGATGGTCATGTTTGGTTTCTCTCTTTTTTGGGCAGTGTGAGTTGGATTCGGGTGTGGTTTTGTTGGGATTGGATGCTGAGCCTGGCTCTGATGCGTTGGGCACGCTCTTGCATGATGTTTAGCCCGATGTGGTCGTCGGTGCGTTCGGTGTGCGGGTTAAAGCCGATACCGTCGTCGGTGATGGTGAGGGTGTAGTCTTGTTGGTTGTCTATGCGGATGGTTACGTTTTGCGCTTGGGCGTGTTTGCGGATGTTGGACAGGATTTCTTGCAAAATAAAGATGAATTGCAGCTGCTGGCTGGGGGTGAGCGGCGCGCCGTTGCCGTGCCATTCGGTGTGCACTCGGATGTGGCTTTGCTCGGCAAGGCGTTGGGCAAGGGTTTCTATGGCTTCGTTGATGTTTTTCTGCGTGATTTTGGTGCGGAAATTTTGCAGCAGCTCGCGCACGTCGTCGTAGCATTCTTGGATGCCGGTTTTGATGGATTGCAGGTTTTCTTGCGCGGCTTGGGTTTCTTGGTTTGCCCATGCGTTTTCCAGCATTTGGGTTTGCAGGTTCAGATAGCTGAGCGATTGGGCGATGCTGTCGTGCAGGCCTTGGGCGATGGTGTTGCGCTCTTGCAATACGGCGTATTGGCGGCTTTCTTCGGCAAGCTGGTTGTTGTGGATGGCTAGGGCAAGCTGGTGCACAAGGGTTTGCACCAATCCGCCATCGGGGTTTTCAGGCTGCCTTTGGTTGTAGTATAGAACAAGTGTGCCCAGTGTGGTTTCATTGGCGCGAATTTTAAAGCTTTGTGTGAACGGCGGCAGGCTGGGCGGGGTTTCAGGCTGCCTTTTGCTTTGGCGGGCGATAAGGTTGTTGTGGACGGACACATCGGCGGCTTCGGCGGGGGTGAGCGCGAGGATGTGCGGCAGGAAGGTTTGCGCGGCCTGCCGGATGGTTTGGGTTTGGTTGAGCTCTTGGGCGACGGTGTATAGGGTGTTGAGGGTGTGGTTTTTGCGCACGAGGTCTTGGGTTTTTTCGGCAACCTGCTGTTCCAGCTTGCCGTAGAGACGGGCGAGATGGCTGCTCATGCGGTTGAAGCCGTTGTCCACGATGGCGAATTCAGTGGAATTGTCTTCGGGGATGTGTTCGCCGAATTGGCTGTTTTGGATGGCGGCCACGCCGGTTTCCAAATTTTTGAGCGGGCGGATAATCCAGATTTTGAGCAGGACGATGGTGATGCCCGACACCACGAAAATCAGCACCATCAGCGCGGTTTGGAACACGCGCAGCCATTGGACGTAATAGGCGTTGTTGTGTTCTATGGTGCGGGTGAGGCTGTCGATACTGGCGACGAAGTTGGGAATCAGGTGGTTGTCCAACAGGGCGAGATTGGGGTTGGGCGATTGGTATTGGGGTTTGATTTGGGTTTCCCAATATTGTTGCAGCAATTTGAGGTGCTGCTGGATGCTGCGGTCTTGCGGCAGGTTCAGCGGGCGGGTGGGGTCGCTGTGGTGCAGGCGGGCAAGGGTTTGGTCGAAGGTTTGGATAAGGCTTTGCACTTTGCTGGTGTCGTTCAGATACAGGCGCAGGCGGTAGGTTTGGTAGCGCAGGCCGCCCGTGTCGTTCACGGCTGCCGCGCCGCCTTCCAGCCGCAAGGAAAGCAGCATGGTGATGCTGATGGCGATAAAGGCGGAGATGAGCCATGTGGTTACCAGCAGGGTTAGGCGGGAAACAAGGCTTTTGGGGATAAGGCGGGGCATGGTTTCTGGCTTTGCTAAACGGCGTTTCAGGCTGCATCGGGGATAGGCAGCCTGAAATCGGAAATAAAACGGCAACGACCCGCCGCCCGATGGCGCATTCGGGGTTTGGCGGGTTGGCAACATCGGCATGATGCCGATGCTCCGTTGCTTGCAGGCTGCGCAAAGGTTTCAGGCTGCATTGTAATGGGCAGCCTGAAAACCAACCGCTGCGCATTGCGTGCGGCAATGAGTTTTCAGGCTGCCTATTGCTTGAACAAATAGGCAGCCTGAAAACGGTTATCGCGCGGGTAAGGGCGCGGATGACGGCGCGGGATTAGCCCGCTAGGGTTTCATAAACCATGGGGCGGCTTTCAGGCTGCGTTTGCCCGATGTCCACCGCATTGCGGTATGCCTGTGCGGCGGCTTGCCATGCGGCTTCGTCTTTCGCATGCACCATGGCAAGCGGTGTATCGGCTTCCACGCGCGCGCCGATGGGCAGGATTTCGTCAAAGCCCACGCTGTGGTCAATCGCATCGCTGGCAACGCGCCGCCCGCCGCCCAAGTTGATGACGGCAACGCCGATGTCGCGCGTGTTCATGCTTTGGATATAGCCCGCCGCCTGCGCCAACACGGGTTTTACCACCGCCGCTTTGGGCAACTGGTCAAACGCGGTGCTGCCGCCTTGCGCCACCACCATTTTTTCAAACAGTTCATACGCTTTGCCGTTGTCCAACACCGCTTGCAGTTTAGCGCGCGCGTCTTCGCGGTTGGCGGCGAGTTTGCCATTTACCAAGGCTTCCGCGCCCAGCGCGAGCGTGATTTCGTGCAAACGCGGGTTGCGGCTGCCTTCGCCGCGCAAATAACGCACCGCTTCGCGCACTTCCACCGCGTTGCCCGCGCTGGAAGCCAGCACTTCGTTCATGTCGGTGAGCAGGGCGGTGGTTTGGCAGCCCGCGTGGGTCGCCACTTGGGCGATGCTTTGCGCCAGTTCGCGCGAAAGTTCGTAAGTGGGCATAAACGCGCCGTTGCCCACTTTCACATCCATCACCAAGCTGGTTAAGCCTTCGGCGAGCTTTTTAGACAAGATGGACGCGGTAATCAGCGACAGGTTTTCCACCGTGGCGGTTACATCGCGTGTGGCGTAGATTTTGCGGTCGGCGGGGGCAAGATTGCCTGTTTGCCCCACAATCACGCAGCCGATTTGTTTCACCATCTCCTGCATTTTTTGCGGGCTGGGGAAAATATCAAAGCCTTTGATGCTTTCCAGCTTGTCTAATGTGCCGCCTGTGTGCCCCAAGCCGCGCCCCGCAATCATCGGCACAAAGCCGCCGCAGGCTGCCAGCATGGGCGCAAGCATCAGCGACACCACATCGCCCACGCCGCCTGTGGAATGTTTGTCCAGCGTGGGGGCGTTTAGGTTGTATTTATCCCAGTTTAAACTGTCGCCGCTATCGCGCATGGCAAGGGTTAAGGCGGTGCGCTCATCTAGGTTTAAATCGTTGAAATAAATCGCCATGCACATCGCGGCAATTTGCCCTTCGCTGATGCTGCCATCGGTTACGCCTTGGATGTAGAACTGGATTTCTTCTTTGGACAACACTTGTTTGTCGCGTTTTTTACGGATAATTTCTTGGATTAGCATGAGATAAGCTCCTTCAATAATGATGATGCGCCGATGCGGAAGTTTTCAGGCTGCACCCAGTCTTCGCCCATTTTGGCGGCGGCTTGGGCAATATAGGCTTGCGCGGTGGCGATGTCGCGCACGCCGCCCGAAATTTTCAGCCCAACAGGTTGCTTGGCTTGGGCGATTTGTTCCAACAAAATTGCGCTGGCTTCCAAACTTGCACCGTGGGCGATTTTGCCGGTGGAGGTTTTCAAAAAGTCTGCGCCTGCGGCGATGGCGATTTGCGCGGCTTGGGCGATTTCAGCGGGCGAAAGCGCGCCTGTTTCCAAAATCACTTTCAGGCTGCCTGAATGCCGGTGCACCAGTGTGGCGATTTGGCTGCACATGGCTTCGCCAGCGGCGGCGTTGCCTTGCTGCAAGGCTTTGTAGGGGAACACGAGGTCGATTTCGTTCGCGCCCTCTGCCAAGGCTTTTTGCGTTTGGGCTAGCACGTCTGCCAGCGGCTCATTGCCCGTGGGGAAATTGACCACGGTGGCAACGTTGATGCCGCTGCTCTCGGGCAGTCTTGCGCGGCTTTGCGCCACAAACGGCGGATACACACACACCGCCGCCACTTTGCCGATGGCTTGCGTGGCGTTGCTGCATAGCGCGTCAATCACGGCGGGAGTGTCATCATCGTTGAGCGAGGTTAAATCTAAAAGCGAAAGAATTTTGGCTTTGCTGATATTCATGGTGTTTCCTTTGTTGTAATGGCGTTTCAGGCTGCCTATTGCGTTCGCCTAAGGCAGCCTGAAACGCAGTTCAGCGTAGCTAAAACCGTTTTACGACAAATTCAACCCAATAAACAAGCCCGCAATGGTGGCGCTCATCAGGTTGGATAACGTGCCAGCAATCAGCGCGCGCACGCCCAGCTTGGCAATATCGCCACGGCGATTAGGTGCCATGATAGACAAGCCGCCCACCAAAATCGCAATAGAGCTCAAATTGGCAAAGCCACACAGTGCAAACGAAATAATCGCTTTGGTTTTGTCGTTTAAAACAGGGTTTGCCGCGTCTTTGATGTAGTTGGTGAACTCGGAATACGCCACAAATTCGTTAATCACCAATTTTTGCCCGATAAACGAGCCTGCGGTTTGCGCGTCCGCCCACGATGCGCCAATCAACCAAGCTAAGGGCGAGAACAGCCAGCCCAAGATTTTTTGCAGCGACAAATCAGGCATGCCCATCAAGCCGCCCACGCCGCCCACGATGCCGTTGAGCAGCGCAATAATCGCCACAAACGCAATCAACATCGCGCCCACGTTCAGCGCCACTTGCAAGCCTGTGGATGCGCCCGCTGCGGCTGCGTCAATCGCGTTGCTGGGCGGCGTTTCGCCTTCGCCCACAAAGCTCAATTTATCGTCGGTAACGGTTTCGGGCGTTTCGGTTTCGGGGTGCATCAATTTGGCAAACAGCAAGCCCCCAGGGGCAGCCATAAACGAAGCGGCAATCAAATAAGTAAGCGGCACGCCCATAGACGCATAGCCGCCCAACACCGAGCCGGCAATGGAAGCTAAACCACCCGTCATCACGGCAAACAATTCAGATTGCGTCATGCGCGCGATAAACGGTTTCACCACCAGCGGTGCTTCGGTTTGTCCCACGAATACGTTTGCCGCTGCCGACAAACTTTCGGTGCGCGATGTGCCCAACGCTTTTTGCAACGCGCCGCCCAACACTTTCACCACAAAGCCCATCACGCCCAAGTAATACAGCACAGAAATCAGCGATGAAAAGAAAATAATCATTGGCAACACGCGGAAGGCAAAAATAAAACCGCCGCCGCCAAACACTTCAAACATTTTGTCGCTCACCAAGCCGCCAAACACAAATTCTGTGCCCTTTTGCCCGAAGTTCAACACGCTTTGCACGCCGTTGGAAAACCATTCCAACGCAGCGCGCCCCCAAGGCACATACAACACAAACGCGCCCAGCGCAAACTGAATGGCAAACGCCACGCTCACCGTGCGCTTATTGATTTTGCTACGATGCTTGGACAACGCAATGGCAATAACAATCAGCACCGCCATGCCCAGCAAGCTATGTAAAATTTCCATTTTTCTTCCCTTAAATAAAATGTGGTTGTACACAGGCGGTTATAATACAACACTCTTAACCAAATTTTTTACAATTTTACTTAATGGAGCGCAAAAAAAATGTTGAGTTTTATCCCTAATCATGAAGTTCAAGCCCACGCAGCCGCCTTTAACGGCGATAAAATTGCGCTTGCCCTATCGCTGCTGCCCGAAGCGGCAAAGTTAGCCGTTGTGCCCGTGTCGCAGTTTCATGTGGGCGCGATTGCCATCGACAGCGAGGGCAATTTCTATTTCGGCGCGAACCAAGAATGCGCCACCTCCAGCATGGGGCAAACCGTGCACGCCGAGCAAAGCGCGGTGTCGCACGCATGGCAGCGCGGCGCAACGCGCATCACCGATATTGTGGTGAACTACACGCCATGCGGGCATTGCCGCCAGTTTCTCAACGAGCTGCCCGATGCAGGCAGCCTGAAAATCCACCTGCCGCACAGCCGCGACAACACGCTCGCCAGCTATCTGCCCGACAGCTTCTCGCCCCAAGATTTAAACATCCCCGACCGCCTGCTCACCCCCGTGCAACACGCCATCAGGCAGCCTGAAAACCTAGATGCCGCCCAGCAAGCCGCTTTTGCCGCCGCGCAAACCTGCCACGCGCCCTATTCCCATGCCTACGCAGGCATCGCCCTTGTGGTGGACGATGCAATCTACACAGGACGCTACGCCGAAAACGCCGCCTACAACCCCACGCTGCCGCCCTTGCAAGTGGCGGTTAACCTGCTGCGCATGAGCGGACACGACACCGGCGAAGTAACCCGCGCCGTGCTTTGCTGCACCCGCCACGGCGGACACGAAGCCATGACCCGCGCGCTGTGGAACGAAATCGGCACGGGTGAATTGGAAATTGTTTGGCTGGATTAAAGCGGATAGGCAGCCTGAAAACCAAACGCCGCCATTCCCGCACAGGCAGGAATGACGGCATGGCTCTTTTCAGGCTGAAACTTTTTGCAAAACAACAGGTCAGGTATTGATGCCCGACGTTTTTCGTTGTGGCGTATTGATAAATAGGGCATGGCTTGTCGGGCATCAATGCCCGACCTACGGATTTTCAGATTCGCTACGCAGACCGCCCCAAGGCTTTTGCCAAGGTTTCAGGCTGCCTTATCCCAACCACGCTTTTTACAAAAAACTTGTTCAATCTCTTATTAGAAATTGATAAAAATCATTTATAATCTGGCGCATTATTTTTTGTCTGAGCGCCCACCCGTTCCCCGCCGCGCGCACGAAAATTTATTCCCTCTTTTATTCAGGATTTCTTATGACTGGACATCTCGGTTTCCCCATAGAAACGGTTGCCGTTTTCATCATTTTATCGGTCGGCGCGATTGCGATTGACCTGTTCGCCCACAGAGACGACAAACCCATGTCGCTCAAAAGCGCCGCGATGTGGTCTTTGTTTTGGGTATGTGTGTCGGTTTTGTTTGGCGTTTATTTGTGGATACACCACGGCGGCGAAGCAGCGAGCCTGTTCTTCACGGGCTATGCGCTGGAAAAAGTGTTATCCGTGGACAATCTGTTCCTGATGATGGCGGTGTTCGCATGGTTTAAAGTGCCCGAGGGGCTGCGCCATCGCGTGTTGTACTGGGGCATCATCGGCGCGATTATTTTCCGCATGATTTTCGTGGCAATTGGCGCGGGCCTGCTGGCTTTAAGCGCTTGGGTGGAGCTGCTTTTCGCGGCGGCGGTGGGCTATTCCGCCGTGATGATGCTGAAACAGCAAAACGAAGAAGAAAAAAAGGAAAGCGAGGATTATTCCGACCACTTGGCATACCGCTGGGTGCATAAATTCTTCCCCGTGTTCCCGCGCCTTTATGGGCACAATTTCTTTTTGAACGCGGAAGAATTGGCAAAAGCGCAAGCCAGCCATCCCGAAACGCATTTGGAATTGGCGGGCGAAGATGCGAAGCATCCTGAAAACAACCATCCGCAGGCGATGAAAAAGGGGCAATGGGTGGCGACGCCGCTGTTTTTGTGTTTGGCGGTGATTGAGTTGTCGGACGTGATGTTTGCGTTTGACAGCGTGCCTGCGGTGATTGCGGTGTCCAAAGAGCCGCTGATTGTGTACAGCGCGATGATGTTCGCCATTTTGGGCTTGCGAACGCTGTATTTTGTGCTGGAAGCGTTGAAGGGCTATTTGGTGCATTTGGAAAAAGCGGTGATTGTGTTGCTGTTTTTTATCGCGTTTAAGCTGGTGTTGTCGGCGACCAATCATATGTTCCACCACGGCTGGGATATTTCGCCCGCAGCTTCGTTGGCGGTGGTGCTGGCGGTGTTGGCGGCGGGCGTGTTGGCTTCGCTGCTGTTCCCCGAAAAGGCGGAAGCCGCTGCCCAAGAAGGCGGAAACCCAAACGCTGATTAGTCCGCCCCGTTTTCAGGCTGCCTGCGCAGCGAAGCGGAGCGGCGAAGCTAAAACGTAGCTGAAATGGTGTCAGCGCTGCTGAAACTTATTTCGCCCGTTTTAACTTCGCCGCTCCGCTTCGCTGCGCAGGCAGCCTTTCATTGCGCCGCGCCGCCGCTAATCCAACGCTTTTTCCAGCGCAAACCGCGCCATGCTGCCGTTGGCAGTGTCCACGCTTTCGGTGAACATCGCCAGCGGACGCACCCACACGCCGTAATCGCCGTACAGCGCGCGGTACACGGCGAGCGGCTCTTCGGTTTCGCTGTGGCGGGCGATGTGGAGCAGTTGATAGAGATTGCCTTTGTAGTGGCGGTAGATGCCAAGCGGTGGAGTGGTCATAAGGGGCTTTCGGTTGGTGAGGATAGGAACACGACGGCAGCCTGAAAAACCCTTTCAGGCTGCCTTTGGCGTGGCGTAAGCGTTTGCGTAAACGGGTGGCTATCGTAGCACATAGGCAGCCTGAAAACCCTGTTTCGCGTTAAAATCCGCGCTTCTTTGTTTACCGTTCAGATACACGTTTTCAGGCTGCCTTTTCATGCAAAAACACCTCCAAAAAGCCCAAGACACCCTCGCCCCCAGCACGCTCTACATCGTTGCCACGCCGATTGGCAACCTTGCCGACATCACGCTGCGCGCCCTTGCCGTGCTGCAACGCGCCGATTTAATCTGCGCCGAAGACACGCGCGTTTCCGCCCAGCTCCTATCCGCCTACGGCATCCAAGCCAAGCTCGTTTCCGTGCGCGAACACAACGAACAGCAAATGGCGGGCAAAATCATAGCCGCGCTCGGGAGCGGGCAAATCGTCGCCCAAATTTCCGACGCCGGCACGCCCGCCGTGTGCGACCCCGGGGCAAAACTGGTGGCGCGGGTGCGCGAAGCGGGCTACCCGACCGTGCCCGTGGTGGGCGCGTCTGCCGTGATGGGCGCGTTGAGCGTGGCGGGCATCGCCGAGCCAAACTTCTATTTCCACGGCTTTTTGCCGCCCAAATCCAGCGAGCGCGCCAAACTGTTCGCCGCGTGGCAAACCGCCGCTTACCCCATCATCGCCTTTGAAACGCCGCACCGCATCGCCGACACCTTAAACGACATGGCCGCCGTCCTGCCCCAACGCCATATCATGCTGGCGCGCGAAATCAGCAAAACCTTTGAAACCTTTTTAACTGGCAGCGTAAGCGAAATTCAGGCTGCCTTAGCCGCCGACAGCAACCAATCGCGCGGCGAAATGGTGCTGGTTATCCACCCCGCGCCGCCGCAAAAACGCGACGCGCTGCCCGAAGCAGCGCAAAACGTGATGCGGATTTTGGCAAGCGAACTGCCCACCAAACAAGCCGCCGAACTCGCCGCCCGAATCACGGGCGAAAACAAAAAAGCGTTGTATAACTTGGCATTGGAATGGAAAGCGTAGCGCGCCGCGCTGTCTTTCAGGTTTAAGCTTCGCTGAAACTTGCTTTGCGCGTTTTCAGGCTGCCTCTATTCCATCTCCCCTACTCCGCCTTCAACCTGCTCAAAAAACTCTTGGTGCGCTCATGCTGCGGGTTGGCAAACAGGGTTTCGGGCGAGCCTTGTTCCACAATCACGCCGCCGTCCATCACCACCACCACGTCGGCGACATCCAGCGCGAACTTGATTTCGTGGGTGACCACTATCATCGTCCAGCCTTCGGTGGCGAGGGCTTTCATGGTGTTGAGCACGTCTTGCACCAGCTCGGGGTCTAGCGCGGAGGTGGGTTCGTCAAACAGCATCAATTCGGGTTGCAGGGCAAGGGCGCGGGCGATGCCCACGCGCTGTTGCTGCCCGCCCGACAGCTGGTAGGGGTATAAATCGGCTTTGTCTGCCAAGCCCACTTTGGCGAGCAGGGCAAGGGCTTCTTCGCGCGCTTGGGCTTTGGGCTTGCCTTGCACTTGCACGGGCGCTTCCATAATGTTTTCCAGCGCGGTTTTGTGCGGGAACAGGTTGTATTGCTGGAACACCATGCCCGATTTGCGGCGCAGGGCGAGAATGTCTTTTTTGCTGTGCTGCGTGGCGAAATCGATGCTGACGATGGGTTCGCGCTCAAAGCAGATGCTGCCTTGCTCGGGGATTTCTAGCGCGTTGAGGCAGCGCAAAAAGGTGGTTTTGCCCGAGCCGGAGGGCCCAAGGATGACGACCACTTGCCCTTTGGCAACGTCTAAATCGACGCCGCGCAGGATGGTGTTGCTGCCGAAGGTTTTGTGGATATTGCGGATTTGTATCATGGTGTTGCTTTCGCCGCCGCGCTAACAATAGGCAGCCTGAAAAGGTTGATAGGATGATGTGGCGCGCTGCCAACGTGCTTTTTATGGTTTTCAGGCTGCCTATGTGTGTTTAGGCAGCCTGAAAAGGTAAACCAGCCTGTGTGGATAGGCAGCCTGAAAACGCTTTTACCTTGCCACATGGCGGTCAAAATGTTTTTCCAGCCGCGCTTGGATAACGAATAACACCCAACAAAACAGCCAATACACCAAGCCCACTTCAATGTAAACGGGCAAAAAGTCGTAGGACAGATTGGCGTATTGCTGGGCAACGCGAAACAGCTCGGTTACGGTTACAAACGATGCCAGCGAGGTTTCTTTAAACAAGCCGATAAACGAATTGCTCAACGGCGGCACGGCAACGCGCAAGGCTTGCGGCGCAATGATACGGCGAAACGTTTGCATATAAGTCATGCCGATGGAGAAACCCGCTTCCCATTGCCCTTTGGGCACGGACAATATCGCCGCGCGCACGGTTTCCGAGCCATACGCGCCCACGTTAAGCGAAAAGCCAATCACAGCGGCGGGGATGGGGTCAATAAACACGTTCATCGCGGGCAAGCCGTAGAACACGATAGCAAGCTGCACCACCATCGGCGTGCCGCGGATAATGGAGATATACACCTTCAATATCGCCAACACGATGCGGTGCAGCCAACCACCTTGCGGCATCACACGCACCAATGCCACGGCGGTGGCAATCAACATGCCAAACACAAACGATGCCAACGTGAGCGGCACGGAAACCATAAAGCCCGATTTCACCAACGGCACAAACGCGTCCATAACCAACTGGGCGCGTTGTGGGGTCATAAAGGGCAGATTTTGTAGGAAATTATTTAACACTGATGTCTTTTCCGAAGAATTGTTCGCCCAATTTTTTCAATGTGCCATCGGCTTGCAGCTCTTTCATTGCACCGCTGAATTTGGCGATGGCTTCGTCGTTGCCCTTGTTGGTAATCAAACCTGAGCCAACGCGTTCTTCTTTGGGCGCGTGCCACACGATTTTCACATTGGCATTGGCGTTTTTCTTCAAATAATCCAACACAGCAAGCTCGTCGTTGAGTGTGGCATCGGCGCGTTTTTGTTCAATCAGCGTGAGCGATTGCGCCAAACCGTCCACGGGCACCAGTTCCGCGCCGGCTTCTTTGGCTTTTTCGCCAAAATTACTGGTGAGCGATTGCGCGGTTTTCACGCCTTTGATGTCGGCGGGGCTTTTGATTTTGTCGTCGTCTTTGCGCACCACCAACACCGCGCCGCTCCAACTATACGGCTCGGATTTGTCAAACGTGGCTTGGCGTTCGGGCGAAGTTAAGCCCACTTGGTTGGCGACTACGTCAAAGCGTCCTGCTTTTAAGCCTGCCATCATGCTGTCCCATTGGGTTTCTTTAAATTCTACTTTGATGCCGAGTTTATCTGCCACGGCACGGGTTACTTCTACATCGTAGCCTGTGAGTTTGCCGTCTTTATCGTGGTAGGAGAAGGGTGCGTATGTGCCTTCGGTGCCAACGGTAATTGTGCCTTTGTTGTTAATGCGCTCAATCAGGCTGCCTTGCGGATTGGCGGCAGGGGCGGCATCGGATACGGCTTGCGCGGCGCTGGCGGCTTGGCTGGCGGCGGGGGCGTTGCTTGGGGCAGCGGTTTGGGCTTGTTCGCCACCGCAGGCGGCAAGCAGCAACATGGTGGCGGCGGAAAGGAGGGTTTTGGTCATGATGGGTGTCCTTGTGTTAATTAAAGTAAAGAGCGCATTCTACTGGAAAAACGGGTTTTGCCAAAGAATTGCGGGTTATATCTTATATAGTCGCGCGGTCGGGGTTTTCAGGCTGCCTTGGCGGGTTCTATTTTAGGCAGCCTGAAACCTTGTTATCATTGCGTTTTTTGTTTACGGGACAACTGATGATGCAAGAACCTGCCACCAATGCGCTAAAAGGCAAGCGCGGTTTGCAACGGATTATCAACGCTGCGGGCTATTCCAAAGACGGCTTAATCGCGGCATATCGCCATGAAGCGGCGTTTCGGCAGCTGGTGTGGCTGCACGCGGTGTTGCTGGTTGCGGTGTGGTTTGTGGATGCGGAGCCTGCGGTGCGCATGATTTTGGTTGCGGCTTCGTTTGGTTCGCTGATTGTGGAATTGTTCAATTCGGGCATTGAGGCGGTGGTGGACGATATTTCGCTGGAAATCCGCCCGCTGGCAAAACGCGCGAAAGACGTGGGTTCGGCGGCGCAAATGCTGGCTTTAACGATGCTGGCGATTTTGTGGACGATGGCGTTATGCGCGTGAACACGGCATTGAAAACGACCGCGCTGCCGCCGTTTCGCGTGATGGGCTTGACCGCGCCCGTGCGCTTTCGGCATGAGGCGGAGGATGTGGCGGCGGCGTGGCAACGCTGGCTTTCAGGCAGCCTGAAAGATGCGCTGCCTGCGTTTGCCCCAAGCGTGTATGCGCTGCCTGCGTTTGCCCCAAGCGTGTATGCGCTGCGCCATTCGTATCACGACGCGGGCTATACTTTGATGATTGGGCATTTGGTGAGCAACGATGCGCCGTTGCCTGCGGGCGCGGGCGAATGGATGGTGCCGCCGCAGGTGTATCGGGTGGCGATCTTGCCCGAGGCTTCGCGCCACGCGGCGGCTGAGGCGTGGCAGCGGCTGGCGGCATTGCCGAGCGGCGGTTTGCGGTGGATTTTGAAAGCCATCCGAGTTGGGGCGCGAGCAAGGTTTATGTGGGCGTGGCGGGGGAGGTGGCGATAGCGGAGGAGGCGTTGGATGATTAGTTTGCCGCCGTTTTCAACCTTGCGCGTTGCGCTGCGGCATACCCCTTTATACCCAAATCAAAGATTTGGACAAAGGGGCAAGGCTGCCTTACAACAGCAGCGTAGTAGGCAGCCTGAAAAACATCCAATCAACCCGTTTACAGCGATACACAGCCATAATCCGTTTCAGGCTGTTTCTATCCGTTAATCATGATTAGGCAGCCTGAAAAAACACACAATCAAACCAAACCGCCCGCGCCCACATTCGCACCCCAACCCATTTTCAGGCTGCCTTTATCCCCACACTATCAGGCAGCCTGAAACCCAACCCTAAGGACAAGGACACCCCATGCCAAGCCTATCCCCCCTCTTCACCCCCGCCCGCATCGCCGTTGTCGGCGCATCCGACCGCATCGGCAGCATCGGGCGCAAAGTCTACACCCAGCTTACCGCCCTGCCCCAATTCCAAAGCGTTATCCCCGTCAACCCCAACCACAAAACCATCGGCGGGCAAAAATCCTATGCCAACCTCAGCGAAGCCGCCAGCGAACACACCATCGATTTAGCCATCATCGTGCTATCCGCCGACAAACTCGCCGCCATCATCCGCGAAGCCGCCAAAATCCACCTGCGCCATCTTATCCTGATTAACGAGCTAGACTCCGCCCCCAGCGCATGGCGCAACAAACTCAACCGCGCCGCCGAAGCCGCCCGCAAAGCCCGCATCAACCTGATTTCCCTGCCCAGCAACAGCCTGCCCGAACTCTTCAAGCAGCCTGAAAACACCCCCAAAGCCTGCGCCTACATCGGGCAATCCACCAGCATCGCCGACTGCGTTGCCCGCTACGCCCAAGAGCGCGACATCACATTCAGCCGCTTTCTCACCCTCAACACACAAAACTACCCCGTGAGCACAGGGCAAATCATCGACCACATCGCCGCCGAAACCAGCAGCACCGCCTTGCTCGTGCACATCAGCACGCTCAACGACAACCTGCGCGAACTCATCAGCGCGCTCACCGCCGCCGCTCGCCGCAAGCCTGTGGTCGTACTCATCACGCTACACGACGCCAATCCCCAAGCCGAAGCCATGCTGCTGCAAGCGCTGGAACGCCAACACATCCTCATCGCCCACACCCTAGAACAATTTTTCAGTGCCGCCAAACTCATCCACACAGGCATCATCAGCCGCGGCAAACACATCGCCATCATCAGCAACAGCCCCCAAATCAGCACGCTCACCCTCAAAACCCTGCGCCGCAAAACCGACCTGCAACTCACCGAACCCCAAGCCCACACCATCCGCAGCATCACCAAATACCTGCCCTACAAACCCAGCCACCACAACCCCCTATACCTCCCCACCGACACCCTGCCCGCCATTTTTCAGGCTGCCGCATCCCAATACCTGCAAGACGACCACATCGACGCCATCTTCATCATCTACACAGGGCAAAACACCGCCGAAAGCCAACAAGTTGCCCAAATGGTCTCCGCCCTACAAAAAAACAGCCGAAAACCCCTGCTGCTGGTATGGCTCGGCAGCGCAGACACCCCTCAAGTGCGCGCCCTATTCAACCAACGCAAAACCCTGCACTTCAAACAGCCCGAAAGCGCCATCCAAGCCCTCGCCCAGCTCAACCTCTACCACCACCACAACCAACAACGCCACCAAATCCAACCCCCGCACAACTACACCCCCGCCGCCCACACCGCCGACGAACTGCACAAACACATCCGCCCCCTCATCCCCGTTGCCATCCTGCCCGCCACCCGCATGGGCAGCAACGCCCTACTCGCCGCTCTCAACCTCAGCCACAGCCACGACACCCCCGTGCTACAACTTACCTGGGCGCGGCAAGAACCCATCGGGCAAACCCTCACCCTCACCACCGCCCACCACAGCATCAGCCTACTCCCCCCCATTCAACCCACCACCCTAGCCCACGCCCTAGCCCAACTGCAACTCCCACCCGAGCCATGGCAAGACTGGCTACTCACCACCAGCGAAATCCTCGCCCGCCTGCCCGAAATCCACGACCTCACCCTCCACCTCGCCAGCCCCAGCCACCACCACAGCATCAAACTCAACCTACAAGACCCCAACAGCTTTTCAGGCTGCCCCAACATCCTCGCCCCCATCCCCACCGCCCAACACACCCTCGCCCTGCGCAACGGCGAAACCGCCATCCTACGCAGCGTGCGCAGCGAAGATGCCGCCCTTATCCAACAGCTTATCCAAGCCCAAAGCGAACACAGCCGCTACACCCGCTTTATGAGCAAAGCCAGCGAAGTACCCCCCGCCCTGCTCGCCCAACTCGCCAGCCCCGACTACCACCGCGACTACGCCCTAATTCTCCACACCAACAGCCCCACCCCCACACCGCTCGCGCACGCCAACTACATCGCCGACCCCATCCCAACAAGCTGCGAATTCGGCATCATCATCGACGACAAACTACAAGGGCAAGGCATCGGCCACCAACTCATGACCCAGCTCATCGCCCACGCCAAAACCCAAGGGCACACCCTGATGCGCGCCGAAATCCTCGCCGACAACCACCCCATGCAAAAACTCACCCTCAAACTCGGCTTCACCCTCAACAAACACCCGCGCGACAACGGACTGGTGGAAGCCAAGCTGCATCTGTTGTGAACCATCTTGCGAACTGCAAACTGCGAACAAGATTGCAGACAAGGTTTCGCCCAACCATTTCCCCAACCGCTGCGCCAAGCGCAGATAACAAGGCAGCCTGAAAACGAAGATACCGTTTTCAGGCTGCCTTTTATCGCAGACAGGTTAAACCAATGCACAGCGGCAAACCGCAACCAACGCCAACCGCCCCGCAAAACAAACCCACGCCGCAATCGCCCCCAAGCGTTTTCAAGCTGCCGATGGCGGCGGCAATCCACCCCAAGGCAGCCTGAAACGGGTTACAACGGATGCCTGAACGGATTGCCGCGGCGGCAGACAAATTCCACGCCCTCATCCATGCAAGCGCCGACAAGATAAGTTTCGCCGATGTCGTCGCAATAGCCGTACATCCGCCCGCTCTCGGCGACAATCAGGAAAACGGCAGGCGTGGAGCCGACCACCAGCCCGTTTTCGCCAATCATATTGGCGATTTCCAAAAACCATTCGCGGGAGCAGTATTCGGAGCGGGCGCGAAATTCAAACAAAAAATTCCCATTGGGATAACCCACGGATAAGCCGTCAAATTCCCGCACAAAAGCGCGGACGTTTTCGCCGATTTCATAACCGCAGGCGGCGGCTCAGGCGGCGATGGCGGCAATATCGGTGCGGCGGTTGGGATGCCAGCCCGCTTGGCGCAAGACTTGCAGGGTTTTGGCGTTGAATCCGGACATATTTTCTTTCGCTTAATCGGTTTTCAGGCTGCCTACTTCTTCCCCCGCCGCGCCCTTGGATGCGCCTCATCATACACCGCCGCCAAATGGTCAAAATCCAGCTTGGTATAAATCTGCGTGCTGGACAAGCTCGCATGCCCCAGCAAATCCTGCACCGCGCGAATATCGCGCGAGGCTTGCAGCAGATGCCCCGCGAAACTGTGGCGCAGCATGTGCGGCGAAATATGCTGCGGGCTGCCGTGTTGCTGCGCCCAATTATCCAGCCGTTTGGCGATTTGGCGGCTGCCCAAGCGCGTGCCGTGTTGCGTGGTAAACAGCGCGGTTTCGTGCGGCTGGGCGGGGCGTTGCGCCAACCATTGTTGCAGCAGTGCCACGCTGCTTTGCGTAAGCGGCACTTGCCGTTGCTTGCTGCCCTTGCCGTGCACATTCAGCCAGCCCGCGTCCAAATACACATCCGCCAAGTTCAAACCCGCCAGCTCCGCCAGCCGCAAGCCGCTGCCGTAAAGCAGCTCGGCGATGGCTTGGTCGCGCAGGGCAAGCGTGTCGTCCGGCTCGGCGGGCTGGTCCAGCAAGGCGTTGAGGGTGTCGCGCTCAATGGCGCGGGGCAGCCGTTGCGGTTTTTTTGGCGGCTTGATGTCGCGCACGGGATTGGTTTTCAGGCTGCCTTGGCGCATCAAATAATCGCAATATTGCCGCCATGCGGATAACGCGCGGGCAAGGCTAGCGGGATGCAAGCCGCGCTGCGAAAGCTGGCGAAAGGCAGCCTGAAAATCGCGGCGCGTGGGCGCGGGCGTGTCGGGCAACAGGTTCGCCAGTTCGCGCAACTCGCGCTCATAGGCAATCAGCGTATGCGGCGAGCGGTTGCGTTGGCGTTGTTCGGTGAGATAGGGGGCGAGTTGGGCGAGAAAGGGGTGCATGGGATTTTGACAACAGGTAATCATGTAAACAAGAAAGGCAGCCTGAAAGCGGAAAACTCGTTTTCAGGCTGCCCGATTATGCGCGGCGCGTCAGTTTTTCACAAACAGATAACCCAAACCGCGCACGGTTTGAATCAGCGATGCGTCGCCCAGTTTATGGCGGATGCTGGAAATATGCACATCAATGCTGCGGTCAAACTTGGCGAGCTTGCGGTCCAACGCCTCTTGCGACAGGTTTTCCTTGCTCACCACCTGCCCCGCGTGGCGCATCAGCACTTCCAGCAGGTTGAACTCGGTGCTGGTCAGTTCCAGCATGCTGTCGCCCACCATTGCTTGCCGCTTGGAGGGGAACAGGGTTACGCCGCTGGCAACAATGCTGGCGGAGGCGGCGTTGGCATCGGGATTTTGCTGCGAGCGGCGCAAAATGGCGTTGATGCGTGCCAACAATTCGCGCGGCTGGCAAGGCTTGGGCACATAATCATCCGCGCCCATTTCCAAGCCGATGATGCGGTCAATGTCGTCGCCTTTGGCGGTGAGCATAATCACAGGGATTTTGCTTTGCGCGCGCACGGTTTTAAGCACATCCAAACCGTTCATTTTCGGCATCATGGAATCCAGCACCACCACGTCGTAATGGTTGCCGCCCAAGATTTCCTGCACGCCGCTTTCGCCGTCGGGCATGCGGGTTACATCCAAGCCTTCTGCGGTGAGGTATTCGGTCAGCAGTTCGGTGAGGAGGTCGTCATCATCGACTAATAATACTTTGCTGCTCATGATTTCTATCCTTTGCTTATTGTTGGGAAAATGCAACGGCATCTTAACAGTTATGCTTTTACATTCATAGCTGTTTGTTTAAGGTTTTTGCGATTTTTTTCAAACGAGACAAGCGTCTTTACAATTTTTCAGGCTGCCCGAAGGGGGCGGACGGCTTGATAACGGGGGCGCGATGTAGTCGGATGTTGTTTTGCCGGCGGGCGCGGTCTTTACACATTGGGCGCGCGGTTTTCAGGCTGCCTTTGTCGGAAACGGGCGAACGCCCGAGGCAGCCTGAAAATCATGCCAGCACTTTGCCCGCGTTCATCAGCCCCAGCGGGTCTAGCTGCGCTTTAATCGCGCGCATCAGCGCCAGTTCGTCCGCGCTGCGCACATGGGGCAGCCAATGCTTTTTCAGGCTGCCTATGCCATGCTCCGCTGCAATTGTGCCACCCTGCGCCAACACGTTGCGATACACCACGGCGTTGATATCCGCTTCAAATTGATACACCTCGTTGCTGCGGATGGGCAAAAAGGTGTTGTAGTGCAAACTGCCGTCGCCCAAGTGCCCAAACATAACGATTTGCATCTCGGGATAGGCGGCGAGTAGCTCGGCATCGCAAGCGGCGGTGAACGCGGCCACGCGCTCAATCGGCATGGCGATGTCGTGTTTGATATTGGCGCCTAGGCTGCGTTGCGCGGCAGAAATGTTTTCGCGCAGCGTCCATAAATCGGCGCGTTCTCGCTGCGATTGCGCCAGTACGGCGTTTTCGTAGCCCAAGTTGAATAAATATTCCGCCAGCAAATCGCCCAAATCGTCGCGCGACAGGCTGTCGGTAAGCTCCACAAGGATGTGCCACGGCGCGGCAAGCGGCGCGGTGATGCGGCTGAATTGGGCGGATAAACCCAGCGCAAATTCGCTGATGAGTTCAAAGCTGCACAGCCGTTCGGCAAAATGGTTTTTGATGTGCGACAACAGGGTTACGGCAGCCTGAATATTGTCCACGCCCACCCATGCGGTTGCCACGGCTTGCGGCGGGGCGAAGAGTTTGAGCGTTGCGCCTGTGATGATGCCAAGCGTGCCCTCGCTGCCGATAAACAGATGGCGCGTTTCGTAGCCCGTGGTGTTTTTGTGCAACGGCATCAGGTGGTTGAGCAGCTCGCCGTTGGGCAGCACCACTTCCAGCCCCAGCACCAAATCGCGCATCGTGCCGTAGCGCAGCACGTTTAAGCCACCTGCGTTGGTGGCGATGTTGCCACCGATTTGGCAACTGCCTTCGCTGGCGAGTGAGAGCGGAAAGAAGCGTTGGTGTGCGGCGGCGGCGGTTTGCACGTCTTGCAAGATGCAGCCTGAATCCACCGTTATCGTGTTGTCGGCGAGATTGACGCGGCGGATGCGGTTGAGCTTGCTTAAATTGAGCAGCACGCCGCTTTGGGCAATGCTGCCGCCGACTGTGCCTGTGTTGCCACCTTGCGGCGTGATGGGGATGCGGTTTGCCGCGCAAAAGCGCACGATTTTTTGCACGCTCTCCACGCTCATCGGTTGTACCACAAGGCAGTTGGCGCTGGTGTAGCGTTTGCGCTGGTCTAGCAGAAAGGGGGCGGGGTCGGCGGGGAATTCGGCAGAGGAAAGGAAGCGGGCAAGCTGTCGGCGTAGGGGGGTTTCGGAGGGCATTTTCAGGCTGCCTTGGGGGTGTTTACGGGATGGGCGATGGGGCTGCGGCGATGTAGTCTTGTCTTCCATGTGAACAAGGATAATGCGGCGGGTGGGCGTTTGGGACTGCGCTGGGATGCGTTGCGCTTGTTTTCAGGCTGCCTTTAAGGTGGTTTGCAGGGTTAAACGGTGCGTGGCAAAGCCACATACCCTACTTTTAGATTGTTTGCCATAGGCAGCCTGAAAACAAATTTATGGACTTCTACAAGACTAAAATCATTCAAACGATTGGACAACAATCCACCGTCTTTATTGTGCATCTTGTTTTCAGGCTGCCCTTGATTACTTGCCATAGGCAGCCTGAAAACAAAAATGGAACGGTTCATCGCCAACCGCCTAACCCGTATTCCGCAACCCCTGCGCCACGCCGTTAATCGTTTGATGCACCATTTGCAACACGCGCTCGTTGTTCGGTTCTTGCCGCAGCTTGCGCAACAGGGCAACTTGCAAGCCACCCAGCGCGTTCAAATACGGGATGCGCAGCGCAAGGCTACGGGCGAGTGGTCGGTTGTCGGCGAGCAGGGTTTCGGTTTGCAAAATATCCAGCAGGGCTTTCAGGCTGCGTTGGTATTCGGCTTTGATGGTGGCGAAAATGTCTGCGCCGTGTTCGTTGTCTTGGCTGAGCGCGGCATAGTGTTCGGCGAGCGTGAGATCGGTTTTCGCCATCACCTGCTCCATATTGGAGAGCATGGCGCGGAAAAAGCGGTTTTCCTGCGCGTGCTGTTGTAGCATTTTCAGGCTGCCTGAATCTTGTTCGCACAACTCTTGCACCGCGCTGCCAAAACCATACCACGCGGGCAGCATCAAGCGGTTTTGCGTCCAAGAAAATACCCACGGAATCGCGCGCAAATCTTGTATCCGCGCCAAAGTTTTGCGGCTGGCGGGGCGACTGCCAAGATTTAGGCTGGCGATTTGCTCAATCGGGCTGGTTTGCAAGAAATAATCAATAAAGCCTTGCCGCGTAATCAAGGCGCGATAGTGGGCAAACGAGCTTTCGGACAACGCATTCATCAGCTTAACATCGGGATCGGGCGCGGCGGGCAGCAGCGTGGCTTCCAGCGTGGCGGCAACGAGCGCGGCAAGGTTGTGCTGGGCGTTGCTGTCGTCGCCATATTTGGCGGTGAGCACTTCGCCTTGCTCGGTGATGCGGATTTGCCCACCCACGCTGCCCGCAGGTTGCGCCAAAATGGCTTGGTAAGATGGCCCGCCGCCACGCCCCACACTGCCGCCGCGCCCGTGGAACAAGCGGATGCGGATGTTGTGTTGCCGAAACAGGCGCACCAAGCCAATCTCGGCTTGGTATAAGCCCCAAGTGCTGCTGATGTAGCCGCCGTCTTTATTGCTATCCGAATAGCCAAGCATGATTTCTTGGATATTGTCGCGGCTGGCAACCAAGGCGCGATACCAATCGTTGCTAAACAGCGTTTGCATCACGGGCACGGCGTTGGCAAGCGCTTCAATCGTTTCAAACAGGGGAACGATATTGATGCGGCTTTCAGGCTGCCCATCGCGCAGCGCGAGCAAGCCCGTTTCTTTTAAGATTAACGCCAGCGCGAGCAAATCGCTGGGCTGCTCGCAGTTGGAAATAATGCTTTGCGTGATGGCGTCTTCGCCAAAGGCATCCTTGATTTTGCGCGCTTCGTGGAAAATCGCCAGCTCGCGCTGCGTTTCTTCGCTGTATGCGATAAACGGCGTGTACAGCGGGCGTTGGTGCTGCAATTCGCGCAGCAAAACTGCTTGTTTTTCGTTTTCAGGCAGCCGCAGATAATCTTCCAAATCGGCAGCCTGAAACAGCTCGGCGACCACGTTGGCGTGTTTTTCCGCGTGCTGACGCAAATCCAACGGCATCAAATGAAAACCGCACACCGAAGCGGTGCGGATGATGTCGGCAATGCGCCCGTTTGCCAACGCTTCACTGCGGTTGTCGCGCAAAGAATTCTGCAAGGTGCGCAAATCGCGCAAAAATTCCGCCGCGTCAGCATACGGCTCGCCCACGCCAAAACGGCAGCCCAACGGCGCGCCCAATTCATGCGCCTTGCCCACCATGCGCGCCATCACATAAGCCACCGCGCGGCGATACGGCTCTTCCTGCCGCGCCACTTCGGTATCAGGCGTTTTGGCAGACAACACCAACACCCCATCGCTCACATTCACCCGCCGAATGGATAGCGGCAACTCCTGATACAGCGCGTCCAACTCACGGCGGTAATAATGAAACGCCGTGTTCGCGTGATGGCGAAACGCATCGCGCAAAGTCTGCGCCGACACAAACGGATTACCGTCTCTGTCGCCGCCAATCCAGCCGCCGATTTTCAACACATCGGGAATGCGAATCTGCGGATAGGCAGCCTGAAAATGCTTTTCCATGTCGCGGTACACGCGCGGCAGCGCGCTAAAAAAGCTGCGCGGAAAAATGTTTACCCCGTTTTGGATTTCACTTTGCACGCTCAATTTGAAATGCCGCGTCTCGCTGGTTTGCCACAAAGTCAGCAACACAATATTCATCTCGCGCTGCAACTCGCTCATCTCGTCCGCGCTGCGACACAACTCGCGCCGCGGCAACAATTCACGAATCTTGCGATGCGACACCAGCACCGCCTGCCGTTGCACCTCGGTGGGATGCGCGGTCAAAACAGGGCTCACCAGCGTGTGGTTCAACACATCCTGCACCACCTCCTGCGCGATTTGCTCCGCTTGCAGCTTGCGCACCGTTTCCGCAATGCTGCCATCCTGCGCCGCGCTGCCCTGTTGCTCGTGCACCAAGCGGCGGCGTTCATGATGCACATCCTCGGCAATGTTTAAAATCTGCGCAAAAATGCCCACCGCCGTGATTAAATTTTCCGTTTGCTCATCCGACAAACTGGGCAGCAGCTCGGTAATAATCTTGCTGCTGTCTTGCGCGTTCGCCAAAATTTTCAGCGCATTGACCACAATTTCATCGGCATGATTGTCTAACACGGCATACAGCGACGCGGTCATAAACTCCGCATCGGCAAGCAATTCGGCATCTTTGGGATTGTTTAACAGAGAAAGTTGCATGGCGGGCTTTCGTTGAGTGCAATAAAGATGAGGGATTGTAGCGCGGAATGGCGGGGGCGTTAAGGTGCGTTAAGCAATTTGCCGCGCAAGGCAGCCTGAAACCGCCCTTTCGCAACGCAAAAATATTCGCCCAATATTCATGGCGTTATTTTGCCCGCCGCAAAAACCGCTTGCGCCAAAACGCAGTTTTTGGTTTAATGCCGTCTTTCGCTGAACGGCGGAAACAATGGGTGATTAGCTCAGTTGGTAGAGCGTCTGCCTTACAAGCAGAATGTCGGCGGTTCGACTCCGTCATCACCCACCATTTTTTTATCGGTTGCTTTTGTAATTATTAGCAATTGATTGCGCGGTGGTAGCTCAGTTGGTTAGAGTACCGGCCTGTCACGCCGGTGGTCGCGGGTTCGAGCCCCGTCCACCGCGCCAAAATTTGAACCGCATCCGATACATAATGGATGCGGTTTTTTTGCGGCCGGCGGTCTTGCCTATTGCCCATGTTGCCAAAAAGGCAGCCTGAAAACGTTTTCTGTTTTCAGGCTGCCTTTTGTTGTTTATGTGTGTGTTTCGGTTTTTGTTATGCAATAGATGCGTTCAAGAAGGCTTCAAGCTGCGGTTTGGCCAATGCGCCCACTTTGTTGGCAACGTTTTTGCCGTCTTTGAAGACAATCATGGTGGGGATGCCGCGGATGCCGAACTGGGCGGGCACGCCTTGGTTTTCGTCCACATTCATTTTGGCGATTTTCACTTTGCCGTCGTATTCTTCGGCAAGCTGGTCCAGAATGGGGGCAATCATTTTGCAAGGCCCGCACCATGGTGCCCAAAAATCCAGCAGCACGGGAACGGAAGATTGCAGCACTTCGGCTTCAAATGTGGCATCGGTTACATGGATGATTTTGTCGCTCATTTTGTTTTCCTTAAATAGGGTTGGTGGGTTTGGACGGCTAAGATAAGGCTTTGCGGGCGGGATTGCAAGGGGAATTGTTTTTGATTATTTGCGAAATAGTGTTTTGTGGTTTTCAGGCTGCCTTGGCGGGGTTGGGTTTTTCAAAGTGTGGATAAGTGTTAAAATACGTTATTGTTTGTTTACAAATGGAGCTGATTATGTTGTTCGCGATTCAATTTGCGATTGTTTTGTTGTGTATTTTGGTGGGGGCGCAAGTGGGCGGCATCGGCTTGGGCGTGTTCGGCGGCTTGGGCTTGGCGGTGCTGACCTTCGGTTTCGGTTTGCAGCCCACCAGCCCGCCGATTGATGTGATGCTGATGATTATGGCGGTGGTGTCTGCGGCGGCGGCGATGCAGGCATCGGGCGGTTTGGATTATATGATTAAGGTGGCAACGCGCATTTTGCGCCGTAATCCGAAGCACATTACCTTTATCGCGCCGATGGTTACTTATTTGTTTACGGTGATGGCGGGCACGGGTCACGTGGCGTATTCGGTGCTGCCTGTGATTGCGGAAGTGAGCCGCCGCAACGGCATCCGCCCCGAGCGTCCGCTGTCGATGGCGGTGATTGCGTCGCAATTTGCGATTATCGCCAGCCCGATTGCGGCGGCGGTGGTAGCAACGGTGGCGTATTTGGAGCCGCAGGGGATTCATTTGGGCGATGTGTTGATGGTTACTGTGCCTTCTACCATTTTGGGGATTGGCTTGGCGTGCGTGATTGTGAACAAGCTGGGCAAGGAGTTGAAAGACGACCCCGAATACCAACGCCGTTTGCAAGACCCTGAATACGCGGCGGAATTTGCAGCAGCGGAAACGGATACGGACGACAAGATTGTGGTGGGCAAAAATGCCAAGCTGTCGCTGGGCATTTTCTTGGCGGCTTCGTTCTTGGTGGTGGTGATGGGCATGATGCCGTCGTTGCGCCCCGCTTTTGCGGATGATTCCGGCGCGATGAAGCCGCTGGGCATGGCGCATACGATTGAGATTGTGATGCTCTCGGCGGGTGCGTTGATTTTGTGGTTTTGCAAACCTGATAACCATGCGGTTACCAAAGGCTCGGTGTTCCATGCGGGGATGCGCGCGGTGATTGCGATTTTGGGCATTGCTTGGCTGGGCGACACGCTGATGCACGCGCACATGCCGATGCTGAAAGACACGGTGTCCGGCTTGGTGAACACTGCACCGTGGACGTTTGCTTTGGCGTTGTTTGTGTTTTCAGTGTTGGTGAACAGCCAAGGGGCAACGGTGGCGACGCTGTTTCCCATCGCGATTAAGCTGGGCGTGCCTGCGCCGATTATTATTGGCACGTTTGTGGCAGTGAATGGTTATTTCTTTGTGCCCAACTATGGCCCGATTATTGCGGCGATTGACTTTGATACCACGGGCACAACCAAAATTGGTAAGTTTATTTTCAATCACAGCTTTATGATTCCAGGCTTGCTGAGCTTGGCGTTTAGCTTGGTGTTTGAGCTGGCGTTGGCGAAGATGCTGTTATGATGGATTGACTGGATGGTTTTCAGGCTGCCTGTTGCGTGATAGGCAGCCTGAAAGTTTATTTTGGATGAACTGTTACTGCTCCATTTTGCTTTTCAGGCTGCCTCTATGCGGTGAGGCAGTCTGAAAATATTTTGTGGATGATTGTTAGATTGGTTTGGGCGGCGTAAGGCAGCCTGAAAGTAAGTGAAGCGTGTTTCAATGATGCCAAACCCGTTTTCAGGCTGCCTTGAAGCATTGAAGCATTGTTTTTGGCGATGAACCGTTGTCATTTTATATTGGCTTTTCAGGCTGCCTACTACTTGCGATAGGCAGCCTGAAAACCTATTTAGGATGGCTGTTGGCATAACCCATATCGGCAGCCTGAAAATAAATTCCTCCGTTTTCAGGCTGCCTTACTCGTCTTTCACATCAAACACTTGGCGCAAATAGGCAAGAAATGTGTTGTTTTGCGTAAGCGTTTTGCCCGGGCTGTCGGAGAGCTTGGCAACCGATTGTCCATTGCATTCAACCAGTTTCAACACGATGTTGAGCGGCTCGTGTCCCATGTCGTTGGTGAGATTGGTGCCAATGCCGAAGCTGGTTTTGAAGCGCCCTTTGAAATATTGGTGCAAATCCCATGCGCGTTCCAAATCCAGCCCATCGCTGAATGTGAGCATTTTGGTGCGGCTGTCAATTTTCAGCTTTTGGTAGTGCGCGTAGGCTTTGTCGCCCCAAACATAAGGGTCGCCGCTGTCGTGGCGCAGTCCGTCAAACAGCTTGGCAAAATAAAGGTCAAAATCGCGCAAAAAGGCATCCATACCGACTACATCGGTGAGCGCGATGCCCAAATCGCCACGGTATTCGTGCACCCAAGCATCCAGCGCGGCTTTTTGGAAATCGCGCAGGCGCACATCCAGCGCTTGAAAGGCTTGCAAGAATTCGTGCGCCATCGTGCCGATGGGGGTGATGCCGAGTTCTTTGGCAAGGAGCACGTTGCTGGTGCCGCGCACTATATTGGGGGCAGCCTGAACGAAGGTTTGGATGACATGGCGCTGCCAGGCAAGGTTGTAGCGGCGGCGTGTGCCGAAATCAGACACCAGAAACGGCGGTGCGTCGGGCTCTTGCAGGGCGTCGTATTTTTTGAGCAATTGGACTTTCTCTTGCAAACGGCGCTCGCCTTCTTCCAGCACGGCAGGCGTTTCCAAGCGGCGGAAATACAGCTCGTTCACAATCGCGAGAATGTAAATCTCAAAAAACATGGCTTGGATAATCGGGCCTTCAATGCGGATGTTAAGCCGCCCTTGCTCGTCGCCCCAGATTTTCACGAAGCGGCGTTTGAGCTGGAAGAGTTCTAGATAATCCAGAAAATCGGATTTGATAAACCGTAAGCCGCGCAAATAGCCCAGCTCGTCTTGGCTTAGGCGCAGTTCGCACAGGGCGTTGAGCTCTTGTTCCAGCTCGGGGATGATGCTGGCAAGCGGGTAAACGGTTTCTTTGTTGCGGCAGCGGAATTCATACACGCCGTGCGCTTGGGGGAAACGGTGCAACACCACTTGCAACATGGTGAATTTGTATAAATCGGTATCCAGCAGGGATTGGATAATAGGCATGATAACGCCTCTTATTTGGGGAAAACGCGGATTGTAATGGATATGACGGCGATGGTGGGGATTTTAGCCCTGCGGCCGGGTTTTGCTTTTCAGGCTGCCGATTGCCGCCGCAAAGGCAGCCTGAAACCGGCGCGGCGCGTTTCAGCCCAGCCCACACGCCTGCCCTTTCCCCCGCTTGGCAAACAATGATAAAGTTACGCCCTTTCAACCAACCCGCATGCCGCCGCAAGCCATTCACCCACATCCCAACAAGAGACCCGCTATGCAACGCACCACCCAAACCCTTATCGCCCTCGCACTCTCCCTCGCTTTCGCAGGCAGCCTGAACGCCGCGCCCACCTCCGGCAGCCGCATCTACCGCCCCGCGCCCAAATACAAACTCACCCAAGCGGAGCGCGCCCAAGAAGACCAACGCCTCAGCCAAATCAGCAAACGCAGCCAAAGCCTGTTTGCCCTATCCTCCGCCGAAATGGCGCTCACCAAAGGCGACGTAAAATCCGCCCTCGGTTTATACATTTACACGCTTAATCAAACCAAAAGCTCCGATGTCGCCGAACGCGCCATGGACATCGCCATAGAAACGCATAACTATCCCATCGCCGAAGCCATCTACCAAGAATGGCGCAAAATCGAGCCCAACCCCAGCGCCGCGCAAAAACGCCTTGCATGGGTGCGCGCCCTTGCGCTGGGCGACACCGCCACCATCGTTGGCACGCTCAAAGAAACCCTTGCCAGCGCCGACGAAGCCCAACGCAGCCGCGCCTTTCTGCTGCTTGCCCAAGCCGCGCTGTCCAAAAACGACCTGCTGGTGCAAGGCAAAACCGTTGTGCACGAAGCCGCCCAACAATATCCCGACCTGCCCGAAGCCGCCGTTGCCGACATCTTCTTCAACAGCGGCGACGAAGCCATTGTGATTGCCGCGCTGCAACGCCTTGCCAAACACGATGCCGAAATCTCCCCGCCCACCCAGCTCACGCTGCAAGTCATCGTGCAAAACCATCCCAAAATCCTGACCAAATTCTTTGAAAAAACCGACCTCAGCACGCTGTCGCCCGTGTGGCAGCAGCTTGAAATAGAAAGCCTTATCCACAACGGCGACTACCGCAAAGCCCAACGCAAACTAGACAAACTGATTGCCAAAGACCCCAAAGCCGAACTCTATTTTCAGGCTGCCAAACTGGCGAACAAACGCAATCCCAAAAACATCAGCGACACCGCCCTGAACTACACCCGAGCCTACCAAATCGGCACATCCGAACAAAAATACCAAGCCGCCCTATCGCTTGCCCTGCTCTACGCCGGCAACCGAGACTACGACCAAGCCACCCAATGGGCGCAAAAAATTGATTCCGCCGACAACATCACCGACCGCGAAACCCTGCTCGCCAGCCTAGCCAGCGAACAAAAAAACTGGACGGTTGCCCTGCAACACGCCAAAACCGCGCTCGACAGCCAAATCACCAGCAAAAACCCCGTTTTCACCCGCCAAGAAATCAGCAGCCTATACGCCTACATCCTCACCCAATCGCAGCCGCCCGAACAAGCCCTTGCCGAAATCAACCGACAGCTCGCGCAACTGGACACGCAAAAATCCAGCCCCACCTACGCCATAGAACGCTCATCGCTCGTCTACCAACGCGGGCTGCTGTATTCCGACAAACTGGGGCAGCCTGAAAAAGCCGCCGCCGATTTCCGCACCTATCTCATCCACAACCCCGACAGCGCGCAAGGGCAAAACGCCCTCGGCTACAACCTGCTGGACATGGGCAAAGCCCATCTGCCCGAAGCCATAGCGCTCATCAGCGCCGCCTACCAAAAAGAACCCAACAACCCCCAAATCGCCGACAGCATGGGCTGGGCATACTACCAAAACGGCGAATACCAAAAAGCCCAAACCCTCCTCGCCCAAGCCTACGAGCAAGACAAAAACGCCGAAATCGGCGCGCACCTCGGCGCGGCGCTCTGGCAACTGGGCAAACACCGCCAAGCCAAAAAAATCTGGCAAGCCAGCTGGCAAAAAGAAGCCGGCAACCCCGCGCTGCAAAAAATCCTCAAAGAATTCAATATCAGCTTTGAGCAATAGTTTTCAGGCTGCCTACCGGAATGCGGTACATCATTCCAAAGGCAGCCTGAAAAGCCGTTCAACCACATTCAACCCCCAAAGGCAGCCTGAAAAACGAAATCCAGCGTAGCCAAACCCCGTTTCAGGCTGAAACCTTTGCAAAACCTACAACCAATGGAGCGTCGGCGGCTCGCCGACATCTCTTGGCAAACCAGTCAGTCATGCTCTGCTTAATCAGCCATTTGGCGGCGAGCCGCCGCCGTTCCATTCTAGATTTCAGGCTGCCGTTGGAGTTTTGCAAAAATTTCAGACTGCCTCATCCCAAAAAACCCCACCATGAAAAACACCATCAAAACCCTCGCCCCCCTCGCCCTCGCCCTCCTGCTCACCGCCTGCCCCAGCCACACCCCCCCCTCCCAATGGCAAGCCGCCAAACAAACCCAAACCTTCACCGCCACAGGACGGCTCAGCGTCAAACAAAACGACAAAGGCAGCTACGGCAACTTCGACTGGACGCGCACCCCCGCCGTAGAAACCATCAACATCAACACCCCGCTGGGCAACACCATCGGGCAGCTCTGCCAAGACCCCCAAGGCGTCATCGCCACCGACGCCAACGGCAAGACCTACCAAGCCGCCACCCCCGAGCAACTGAGCCAACAACTGCTCGGCTACCAAATCCCCATCCAATACCTGCACACATGGGCAACCGGCGGCTACCTACCCAACCACCCCCACAGCACCGAAGCCGACGGCAGCCTGAACCAGCTCGGCTGGAACATCAGCCGCACCACAAACCCCAACGGCAGCCCCCGCACCCTGCAACTGAAAAACAACCAACTCACCATCCGCATGGTCATCAGCGACATCGCCCCCACCAGCGACACCCCCGCCCATTGCACCGCCCGCCAAATCTAATCCCCCATCCCAAAAGCAGCCTGAAAACCATTGTCCACCCATTTTCAGGCTGCCCTTGGGTTTTATCGTGGAATCAATCCGCGTAGGATGTGTCGTTTTGCCACGCACCGTCCAGTTTGCACGCCCATTTTCACTTCGCCGAACATCGTTTCAGGCTGCCTATTTGCCCCACCCAGAAAGCCCGCCATGCTCCCCCCATCTCCCCACTACCCCGCCCCCGCCAAACTCAACCTAGACCTCCGCATCATCCGCCAACGCCCCGACGGCTACCACGACATAGAAAGCCTCTTCACCCTCATCAACCTTGCCGACACCCTCGCCATCGCCCCCCGCCACGACCACCAAATCATCCTCCACACCCCCCCCCCAACGTCCCCCCCGCCCAAGACCTTACCGTCCGCGCCGCCCAAGCCCTGCGTCAAGCCGTCCAAGGCAGCCTGAAAACAAGCGAAGCCCAAACCGCCCCACTCGGCGCAGACATCTGGCTGCACAAAACCATCCCCATGGGCGGCGGGCTCGGCGGCGGCAGCTCCAACGCCGCCACCGTACTCATCGTGCTCAACCAACTCTGGCAGCTCAACCTCAGCCCCGAACAACTCATCCAAATCGCCACCCCACTCGGCGCCGACGTTCCCTTTTTTGTTTACGGGCAAACCGCCTTCGCATGCGGCATCGGTGAGCAACTGCAACCCATCGCCATCCCCGAGCAACACTACGTCCTCGTCCGCCCCAACGTCCACATCCCTACCGCCCAAATCTTTCAACACCCCGACCTCCCACGCAACAGCCCCGGCACGCCCAACCCCAGCTACGCCGCCCTGCAACCCCTACGCAACGACATGCAAAACATCGTCCTGCAAAACTACCCCGCCGTTGCCGCCGCCTACCGCCAACTCCAAGCCCACGGCACCCCCCAGCTCACCGGCTCGGGCGCCTGCCTATTCCTGCCCACCGCCAGCCTGGAAGCCGCCGAATACATCCGAAGCCAACTCGCACCCAATCTGGAAAGCTGGGCCGTCAGCCCCCTGCCCGCCCACCCGCTCAAAACATATTTCCAAAAATAAACAAGTCCCTACCCGCAACATCTCACCCCCGTCTTGACAAAACCACACAAAACAACCATAATCCGCACTTTCATTTTTTCATCATAAATGAAAACCGTTGGGGAGTCGTCAAGCGGTTAAGACACTGGATT
The DNA here is from genome assembly GCF_016623605.1 of Kingella bonacorsii. Taxonomy (NCBI): domain Bacteria; kingdom Pseudomonadati; phylum Pseudomonadota; class Betaproteobacteria; order Neisseriales; family Neisseriaceae; genus Kingella; species Kingella bonacorsii. The sequence continues at coordinate 162,565 of NZ_JAEHNZ010000004.1, forward strand.
TTGATTCCAGCATGCGAAGGTTCGAATCCTTCCTCCCCAGCCAAACATCTCCTTAGATTTAAAACAAAACCATTGGGGAGTCGTCAAGCGGTTAAGACACTGGATTTTGATTCCAGCATGCGAAGGTTCGAATCCTTCCTCCCCAGCCAAAATTAAGCGCGTATAGGCAACTATATGCGCTTAACCCATTTTAAGGCAGCCTGAAACAACAAAGCGTTTACGGAAAATTAACAAACCTAACAAAGCCTAACCCAATTCACGTATAATACCCGCGCTCGTTTGAGCAAGTAGCCCAACTGTAAAAGGAAGCACCATGTTTCCTACTTCAATCCAAACCCAAACCGCAGGTGAAGAAATGGCTTTTGACAGTTTAATGGTATTCACAGGCAACGCGAATCCCGAGTTAGCACACCGCGTCGCCAAACACTTGGATACACCCCTAGGCAACGCATCCGTAACCAAATTTTCCGACGGCGAAATCGCCATTGAGCTGCTGGAAAACGTGCGCGGGCGAGACGTATTTATCTTGCAGCCCACTTGCGCCCCCACCAACGACAACCTGATGGAAATTCTCACCATGGCCGATGCCCTCAAACGCGCATCCGCCGCGCGGATTACCGCCGCCATCCCCTATTTCGGCTATGCCCGCCAAGACCGCCGCCCGCGCAGCGCGCGCGTGCCCATTTCCGCCAAATTGGTTGCCAACATGCTCGCCACCGCAGGCATAGACCGCGTTTTGACCGTTGATTTGCACGCAGACCAAATCCAAGGCTTTTTTGATATTCCTGTGGACAACATCTACGCCACCCCCATTTTGACGCACGATGCCTCCAAGCAACACTTTGAAAACCTGATTGTGGTCAGCCCCGATATTGGCGGCGTGGTGCGGGCGCGCGCCGTTGCCAAAATACTCAACTGCGATTTGGCGATTATTGACAAACGCCGCCCCAAAGCCAATGTTGCCGAAGTGATGAACATCATCGGCGATGTATCAGGCAAAACCTGCCTGATGGTGGACGACATGATTGATACGGCGAACACTTTGTGCAAAGCCGCATCCGCGCTCAAAGAACGCGGCGCGGAGCGCGTGCTGGCTTATGCCACCCACCCCGTGTTCTCGGGCGCGGCGATTGAGCGTTTAAACTCGTCCGATATCGACCAAGTGGTCGTAACCGACTCCATTCCGCTTTCCGATGCGGCGCGCGTGAGCAGCAAAATCCGCCAAGTCAGCATCGCAGGCTTGCTGGCGGAAACTATCCGCCGCATCAGCAACGAAGAATCGGTTTCGTATCTCTTTAATGAAGAATTGGTTCAACCGGGGTCATTGTTTTTACCCAGTTGAGCAAACTATTGAGGCAGCCTGAAAACGAGTGAGGCGCGTTTCAGCCAAGCGAAAACAGCATCTAAACCCGTTTTCAGGCTGCCTTAATCTGTTAAACCAGAACCTGTATTCACTATTTGCATAGGTAGATTTGATGACATAAAAGCGTGGATACAAGGCAAAAAGCGCAACAAGGTTGAACACACCTTGCGAGCATTTTTAACGCAGTAGCCACGTTTTTAGGGCATTAAAGATGCCTATGAAAAGAGTAAATACAGGTTCGTAGGTTTAACCCACCGCAGAGTTGGTCGCAGCTCGGTAGCGGTTTTTCTTTTTAACTTTATTTTTAAAGGACTTACTATGTCTATTCAAATTCAAGCAACTGTTCGCGAAACGCAAGGTACGGGTGCGAGCCGCCGTCTGCGTAAAGAAGGTCTGGTGCCCGCCGTGGTTTACGGCGTGGGCGAAGCGCAAGCGATTGCGGTGGACCACAAACAAATGTTCTACGCGTTGGAAAAAGAATCGTTCTTCACCCAACTGTTGAAACTGAACATCAACGGCAAAGAGCAAGATGTCATCGTGCGCGATTACCAAATGCACCCTGTTAAACGCCAAGTGCAACACATTGACTTCCAAGCGGTAAACGTAAACGAGCCTTTGCGCATGCGCATTCCTGTTCACGTTGTGAACGCAGAAAAATCCAAAGCGGTTAAATTACAAAGCGGCCGCGTGGCTTTGCTGACAACCGTGGTGGATGTGATTGTTGATCCGAAAAACATCCCTGCGGCGATTGAGCTGGACTGCGAAAACGTGGAGGCGGGCGACATTTTGCACTTGTCTGATTTGAAACTGCCCGAGGGCGTGCAAAGCGTGGCTTTGAAACGCGGCAGCAATTTGGCAATTGCCAATGTGAGCGGCAAAAAAGGCGCGTAATCTAACGCTTTAAAACAAAAAAGGCAGTCTGAAAACGAGAAATACCGTTTTCGGCTGCCTTTTCGTTTGCGTTTAACCATCCGTGTGCAGGATGGTTTGGGCGGGGTTTTCAGGCTGCCGGTTGTGCGGCGGCACGGCAAAGGCAACCCGTTTGCGCAGCCGCCGCTGTTGCCGCCAAACGTTCCATGCCAGCAACACAAGAAAAGGCTGGCAGGCGGCAACAATCAGATAGCGCAGCGGGTCGGCGGCGATGTGGAGCCTGCCTTGCAGCGCGTTGGCGATTGCCCAGCCCCACAGCCACACCGACGGCAGCGAAAAAGCAAGCACCACGAGCATGGCGCTCACGCGCGGGATGGTGGGGGCGAGCAGGTAGCCGTGGCTGCCGAGCCTGTGCATTTTGAACAGCGACAAAATGGACAGGATAACGAGCAGCGCCATGCCGCCGTTCACCAGCACCTGTATCCAGCCAAACGCGAATTCGGGCGAAACGGGCAAGCCGTCGTTGGGCGCGGGCGTGGCGGCGGGCAGCAGCGCGTTTTTCACGTTGAGCGCGACATTCCACGCCAAATCAAGCATCACAATCCATGCGGCCAAGCGTTTTATCATGTGTGTTTCCTGTTTTCAGGCTGCCAAAAGGAGGGGCATTCTAGCATTGTTGCGGATGCGGAAACAGGGTTCGCCCGCCCTGCCCCGCCGATTGGCTGATGCAGGCAGCCTGAAACATCATTACAATAGCGTTTTTTTCATTTTTTAAGGAATCGCATCATGCCCTTTCGCCGCCGCAACCCCGAACAATCTTTGCCCGTTGATGATGAAAAATGGGCGCAAACCACGTTGAAAGACGTGCTGTTTGCCGCGTATCAAGAGCAGCGGCGGGCGCGTTTGTGGCGCAATATTTGGCGCGGCATCGGCGTGTTGGTTTTCTTGGCAATTGTGGCGGGTTCGCGCACGGGCAACGGCAACCACCCGAATGTGTCGGCGGGCAAGTTTACCAATATGCAGAAACCGCACACGGCGGTGGTGAACCTGAAAGGCGTGATTGGCGGCAACGACGAGCACGACCAAGTGAAGATTCTGCGCGAGGGCATGGAAGCGGCGTATAAAAACAATAACGTGAAAGCGATTTTGCTGCGCGCCAACAGCCCCGGCGGCTCGCCCGTGGTGTCCAATATCGCGTTTGAGGAGATTCGCCGCATGAAACGCGAACACGCGGATATTCCGGTTTATGTGGTGGCGGAGGATGTGTGCGCTTCGGGCTGCTACTACATCGCGGCGGCGGCGGATAAGATTTACGCCGACCCGTCCAGCCTGATGGGCAGCATCGGCGTGATTGGCAGCAGTTTTGACGTAACCGAGCTGATGCAGAAAATCGGCGTGAAGCGCCGCGTGCGCATTGCGGGCGACAACAAAGGCATGGGCGACCCGTTCACGCCCGAATCGCCCGAGCAGCAAGCGATTTTCCAGCAAATGCTTGACCAAGTGCACGCCGAATTCATCAAATCGGTGCGCGAGGGGCGCAACGGCAAGTTGAACGAAAAAGCGTATCCCGATTTGTTTAGCGGGCGCGTGTTCACCGGCATCGAGGCGAAAAAAGCAGGCTTGGTGGACGATTTGGGCAATATTTACAGCGTGGCGCGCGATGTGGTGAAAGCGCCCGACTTGGTGGACTACACGCCCGAAAACAACGATTTGGCATCGCTGTTGCAACGCGGCTTGGGCGCGCGGGTGCAGTTGAAATTGGAGGAATGGCTGCAACAGGGTTGGTAATATGTTTTCAGGCTGCCTTGGGATGGCAAAGGCAGCCTGAAAATAGGGTTTTTCACATGGCTAAAACGGCTTATAGTGCAATCTTCTGCGTTGCACCATAAGCCGTTTTTAGCGCGGGACAACAGTTTTTGTTTATCACTATCGCGATATTTAAAAATAAAAACTATAACTATGCCGATAGTGTGTAAAAATTTTCATGTCGTAATTAGATGTTTTGCCGCTATAAAATGCATCAATGCGGCATGTTTTTAGTTTTTAATTTCTGCAAAGGACCTCGTTATGAAACATAAACTTCTCCCGCTTTCTTTATTGTGCACGCTGGCGCTAGCCGCCTGCAACCCGCCGCAGCCCGCAGCCAACGCGTCTGAAACAGCGGCTTCGTCTGCCATGACTAGCCAGCCGATGGCGGCAAGCAGCGCGTCCATGAGCGGCAACGCCACGCAAGGCGCGGGCAACTGGGTTTCTAACGACAACCAAGTGCGCTTCACCAGCAGCAAAACCAACAAGCAAAACAAAACCATTGACGAAGAATCGTCTTTTGCCACATCTGCCGCCCAATTGTCTGCCGATGGCGCGTTTAGCATGAGCGTGGACCTTGCCAGCGTGAAAACCAATATTGACCTGCGCGACGAACGCCTGCGCGATTGGGTATTTGAAGTCGCCCAGTTTCCCAAAGCCGAAATCAGCGGCAAGATTGACATGAACGCCATCGGCAGCCTGAAAACGGGCGACAGCCTGCAACTGAAACAGCCGCTCACGCTGGATTTGCACGGCAGCAAACAAGACATTGAAGCCGAGCTGACGCTCAAACGCGGCGCCGACAACAGCATCAGCGTGGCAACCGCACAGCCTGTTGTGGTGGACGCGAAAAAATTGGGCATGAGCGGGGGCGTGGCGAAACTGGTGGAAGTGATGGGGCTGGCATCGATTAACGAGCAGATTCCCGTTACCTTCAACGGCACGTTTACGCGCCAGTAAGCATCAACCCGCACGCGCCATGCAAAAGACCGTTTGAACGCTCAACATTCAAATGGTCTTTTTGCTTGCGGCAGCCTGAAAACAGGCTGCGGGCGTTTTCAGGCTGCCTGAGCGGTTTTGGCATTCAAGGCAGCCTGAAAACCCATCCATTCAGCAAAAAAACCGTTTGGCACGACACCAAACGGTTTTATTTTCAGGCTGCCTCACATCGCAAAGGCAGCCTGAAACCGTATCTGCATCACATCCGCGACACCATCACGCCCGCGCCCAACGCGGCGGCTTCGCGGTAAAACGCGCGCAGTTCGGCAAAACATGCTTGGCAACGCGCGCGCAGACCGGCGGTATCGTCTTGGCGGTCGTAGCCTTGCAACGCGGCGGCGTGTTGCGTGATGAGCGCGTTTATATCGGCGCGGTCTAACGCGGCGGCGATTTCGGCAACCTGCGCGGCGGGCGTGGCGAAAATGGACGCGTCAAACGCATCGTCTTCATCGTCCGCGCCCAAGAGCACGCTGCCGATAACGGCTTCGCTGAGCGGGTCGCCGTCGATGAAATCATCTGCGCCGGTTAAGGCAAGGTGCAGCAGCAGGCTGTCTTTTTCCAAGCCGTATTCGGCAAGTTCGGTGTCGTTTTCGCCGTCGCCGTCGTGGATAACGGCATCAATATAGTCAGCGGGATAGGCGGTGTAGTTGGCGATGATGCCCATGGGGTTTCCTTTCTGTTGGGATTGGGATTTCAGGCTGCCTGATGATAACGATAAGGCAGCCTGAAAGCGAGTTTTCGAGCTTCTGCGAAGCTAAAACCGACTTTCAGGCTGCCTCAACCGTGTTTTACAACACCTTCACAATACACTCGCACAGATAGCGGATATTCGCCTCGGTAATCCCCGCCACGTTAATCCGCCCACTGCGCACGGCATAGATGGCGAATTCGTCGCGCAATCTGTCCACCTGTTCGGCGGTCAAGCCACTGAACGAGAACATGCCGTTTTGGCGCACGATAAAGCCGAAATCTTGTTTCGCGCCATATTCTTGCAGCAAATCCGCAAATTTTTGCCGCATGGCTTTGATGCGCGCGCGCATTTCGTCCAGCTCGGCAATCCATTGCGCTTTGAGTTCTGCGTCTTGCAACACCATGGCTACGGTTGTGCCGCCGTGCGATGCGGGGTTGGAATACAGCGTGCGGATGATGGTTTTCACTTGGCTGAACGCCCGCGCGGCGGTTTCTTCGTTGTCCGCCACCAGCGTGAACGCGCCCACGCGCTCGTTATACATGCCGAAATTTTTGGAATACGAGCTGGCAATCAGCACTTCGCGGTTGTGTTGCAAAAAGACGCGCAAGCCGTAGGCATCTTGTTCCAAGCCGTTGGCAAAGCCTTGATAGGCAAAGTCAAACAGCGGCAGCCAGCCTTGCTTGGCAGACATTTCCGCCAGCGCCGCCCATTGCTCGGGCGTGGGGTCGATGCCGGTGGGGTTGTGGCAGCAGCCGTGCAGCAGCACCACGTCGCCCGCCTGCGCTTGCGCCAAATCGGCAAGCATGCCGTCCCAATCCAGCCCGTGCGCGGCGGGGTCGTAGTAGCGGTAATCGCGGATGTTGATGCCGACGGCTTTGAAAATGGCGTTGTGGTTGGGCCATGTGGGCGCGGAAATCCACACGTTTTGCGCGGCGGTGTGGCGTTTGATAAATTCGGCGGCGATGCGCAATGCGCCTGTGCCGCCTAGGCTTTGCGCGGTTTTGGCGCGGCGGCTGGCGATGATTTCGTGGTCTGCGCCAAATAGCAGCTCTTGCGTGGCGGCGTTGTAGGCGGCTACGCCGTCGATGCCGAGGTAGTTTTTGCTGTTTTCGCTGGCGAGCAGGCGGGTTTCGGCGGCTTTGACGGCGCGGAGAATGGGGGTTTGCCCGTTGGCATCTTTGTACACGCCGATGCCGAGATTGACTTTTTCGGCACGGGTTTCGGCTTTGAAGGCTTCGCCTAAGCCTAGAATGGGGTCGGCGGGGGCGGCGGAGATTGAGTCAAAAAACATGGGATTTCCTTTGTTTACGGGGTTGAGACGGGAAAATTATACGCTGGATTGTGGGGGCGGTGGGGGCGATGAGGCAGCCTGAAAACCGCGGGCTGCAATGGCAATGGCAATGAAGCCCAAACGAATTTGAACAAAGCGGGGATGGAATGTGAACGGTGCACCGTTGCTGCTTTGTTTGGGTGGTTTGCGGAAGGGGGGAAATGTGTTTTCAGGCTGCCTCTGCGGATGGGTATATCTAGGGCAGCCTGAAAATGGATGGGCGCGTGAACGCGGGCGCAGATGTTGGGCAGCCTGAAACGCTTATCCGCGCTTCTTACGGCTTGCTGGCAAGCCGTGCGCTGGCATGGTGGATGGGGGGAATGGGGCGATACGCCATTGTTGCAGCACCGTGACGAACTTTGTTTTCAGGCTGCCTCTGTATTGTAAACAGGGTTAGGCAGCCTGAAACGGTGCAACGCTACACAAACCTATTTTCAGGCTGCCTTTGGCTGTAAATAGGATGAGGCAGCCTGAAACGGCTTACCGCTGCACAAACCCATTTTCAGGCTGCCTTTGCTTGCAAGCTAACCATTTGGCGACGAGCCGTCGCCGTTCCATCGCGTAATCTGTTTTCAGGCTGCCTCTGTATTGTAAGCAGGGTTAGGCAGCCTGAAACCATGTGTAGCCGTGTAACCCCATTTTCAGGCTGCCTCTGCATCCCGATGCGCCTGATGCCACGCCCTCGCCGTTTCAATATCCTGCGCAATTTGCGTTTGCAAGGCGGCAATACTGTCAAACTTGGCTTCATCGCGCAGTTTATGCAAAAAGGTTACTTGGATGCGCTCGCCGTAGAGGCAGCCTGAAAAGTCAAACAGATGCACTTCCAGCTTGGCTTCGGGCGTGTGCGACACGGTGGGGTTGGTGCCAAACGATGCCACGCCTGCGCATTCGCCAAAGCTGCCCTTGGCGCGCACCACAAACACGCCGCTCAATGGATAGCGGTGCAGCGGCAAATGCACGTTGGCGGTGGGGCAGCCGATGGTGCGCCCCAGCTTTTTGCCGTGTTTAACGTGGCCGCTTAATGTGTAAGGATGCCCGAGCATTTGGTTGGCGGCGGCAACATCGCCCAATTGCAAGGCTTGGCGGATGGCGGTGCTGCTGGCGCGTTCGCCCGCAATCAAAATGCTGGGCGTGCGCTCGGTTTCAAAATCGCGTTGCGCGGCAAGCAGGTTGAAATCGCCGCCGCGCCCTTTGCCAAAGCGAAAATCGTCGCCAATCAGCAAATAGCGCGTGTTGAGCTGCGCGCGCAAAATGGTTTGGATAAATTGCTCGGCAGTTTGCGCGGCAAATTGCGGGTTAAAGCGTTGCACCCACACGCTGTTTACGCTGCCCGTTTGCTGCAAAAGCTGGATTTTGTCGCGCAGCGGTGTGATGCGTTGCGGCAGCGGGCGGTTGGCTTGGCGGCTAAAAAATTCGTTGGGCTGGGGTTCAAAAATAATGGCGACGCTATGCAACTGGCGTGCTTGGGCTTCGCGGGCGAGGCGTTGCAAAATGTGGCGATGCCCTGTGTGCACGCCGTCAAAATTGCCAATGGTTACCGCGCTGGGCAGCAGCGGCGCGGGGAGTTGTTGTCCAAACCAAATGTTCATAGTTAATTTAGGTTAAAAAAAGAAAGAATTGTAAGGGAGTTGGTGGGTTTTGTGGATGCTTGCTTACAAGTTTTCAGGTAAAATCATCCGTTTTTACGTTGTTTGTATTGGCTGGTTTTTTATGATTGCAGATATTTGCGCTAACCTGAATTTTCGCTGCGATGTGATTTACGAATATCGCCATATGTTCTTAACGGGGGCGGTGGCCACCGTGGTCATTACGGTGATTGCTACGTTATTTGGCACAATTTTGGGCACGATTGGCGCGCTGATGCGGATTATGCGCTTTGAAAATGGCAATGTGTTTATGCGCGCGTTTGCGTGGCTTTGTCGCACGATTTCTTGGCTTTATATAACGTTTTTCCGCGGCACACCGATGTATGTGCAGATTTTTATTTGGTATTTCGTGTGGTTTGTGGCGTTGGTGCATCCGCAGCATGGCTTGATTGTGAGCGGGGCAGAAGCGGTGGCGTTGCGCCGAGAATATGGCGCATGGATTGCGGGCTGCTTGGCTTTAACGGCTAACACAGGCGCATACATCACCGAAATCTTCCGTGCAGGCATTCAATCCATTGACAAAGGGCAAATGGAAGCCGCCCGCTCATTGGGGCTCACTTATCCGCAAGCCATGCGCTTTATTATTCTGCCGCAAGCGTTGCGCCGTATGCTGCCACCTTTGGCAAACGAATTTATCACGCTGCTGAAAGACAGCTCGCTGCTGGCGATGATTGCCGTGCCCGAGTTGGCGTATGTGCAAAAAACCATTTCGGGGCGGTATTCCATTTACGAAGAACCGCTGTACACCGTGGCATTGGTGTATTTGGCGATGACGATTTGCTTATCCGCATTCTTCTCTTGGCTGGAAAAACGGTTTAGCACGGGGCATCGGAAATAGTTTGATAAACCATGTGAGGCAGCCTGAAAACGTGTTGAGTGCGTTTTCAGGCTGCCTTGCTTATCCACCCAAATAACTAGTTCACCACAATACAAAGAGTTAATAAGCGTAAAAACCGCACATATTCTTTTAACAAAAATCAACAATTCAAGTAAAATAACATCCAATTACACCAATAAGCCGAGTTTCACCAGCGGGGTTTGCTCAACTAAGCCAAAAGAACAACCCCAGTGATAAACCCGCCACAAAGGCAGCCTGAAAAAGCCGCCAACACAAGGAACTACACCATGAACGTAACCAGACGGCAGTTCTTCAAAGTAACTGCTGCGGGCGCAGGCGCAACCACCCTTGCCGCCGTGGGTTTACTGCCCACCAATGCGTTCGCAGAAGTTCGTCAATACAAGCTCACCGCCGCATCTCAGGCGCGCAACAACTGCACCTACTGTTCCGTAGGCTGCGGCACCATCCTATACAGCATGGGCGATGGCGCAAAAAACGCCAAGAGAAAAATCTTTCACATTGAAGGCGACCCCGACCATCCCGTGTCGCGCGGCTCGCTGTGCCCCAAAGGCGCATCGCTGGTAGATTTTGTCAACAGCCCCAACCGCATTCAATATCCCGAAGTGCGCGAGCCATTCAGCAACGAATGGAAACGCATCTCGTGGCAAGAAGCCCTAGACCGCATCGCCCGCCACATCAAAAACGAGCGCGACGCATCGTTCCAAGAAAAAACCGCTGATGGCGTAACCGTAAACCGCTTAGAAACCATCGGCATGCTGGCGGCATCGGCATCATCCAACGAAACAGGCATTCTCACCGTGAAATTTGCCCGCGCGCTCGGGCTGATTGCGCTGGACACCCAAGCGCGTGTGTGCCACGGTCCGACCGTATCTGCCTTGGCATCCACCTTTGGGCGCGGCGCGATGACCAACACCTTTGTGGACATCCAAAACGCCGATTTCATTATGGTGATGGGGGGCAACGCCGCCGAAGCGCATCCCGTGGGCTTCAAATGGGTGATTGAAGCGAAAAAACGCAAAGGCACCAAGCTGTTTGTGGTGGACCCGCGTTTTAACCGCACCGCATCGGTTGCCGATTTTTACGCACCCATCAGAGCAGGTTCAGACATCGCCTTTTTGGGTGCGCTGATTAACTGGCTGATTGAAAACGATAAAATCCAATGGGAATACGTTAAAAACTACACCAATGCTTCGTTTATCGTGGCAGATGGTTTTGATTTTAACGATGGCTTGTTCACAGGCGCAAAAGACCCCAATGGGCAGCCTGAAAACACCCACGGTACGTTCTACGACAAAGAAACATGGTTCTACGCGCTAGACGAAAACGGCTACGCCCAAACCGACCCCACGTTGCAACATCCGCGCTGCGTGTTCCAAATGATGAAAAAACATTATTCCCGCTACACGCTGGATATGATGACCACCATTTGCGGCACCAGCAAAGAAGATTTCCTAAAAGTTGCCCAAGCGTGGGGCGAAATGTCCGCGCCCAATAAAGCAGGCACTATTTTGTATGCCCTAGGCTGGACGCAGCATTCCTACGGCGCGCAAAACATCCGCACCATGGCGATGATTCAGCTTCTGCTGGGCAATATTGGGATGTCGGGCGGCGGCGTGAATGCCCTGCGCGGACACTCCAACATCCAAGGCTTGTCGGATTTGGGCTTGCTGTCCACTTCGCTGCCAGGCTATCTGAACCTGCCAAGCGAAAAACAAGCCACGCTGCAAGATTATCTCAACGCCAACACGCCCAAAGCCTTGCAGCCCAACCAATTGAACTATTGGAAAAACACGCCCGCATTTTTCGTGAGCTTCCTAAAATGGATGTATGGTGATAACGCCACCGCCGAAAACAACTGGGCGTATGACTGGCTGCCCAAATACCAAAAAATGTACGACATCTTGCAGATTACCGAAGATATGTATCAAGGCAAGATGAAAGGCTTGCTGGTGCAAGGCTTTAACGCGCAAGGCTCGTTCCCCGATGCCAGCCGCGTAACCGAAGCCTTCTCCAAGCTCAAATTTATGGTGGTAATGGACCCACTGAAAACCGAAACCGCATCATTCTGGGAAAACCACGGCGATGCCCACACCACCGACCCCAGCAAAATCGGCACAGAAGTTTTCAGGCTGCCTACCCCCTGCTTTGCCGAAGAAGAAGGTTCTATTGTGAACTCGTCTCGCTGGCTGCAATGGCACCACCCCGGCGCCGACCCGCAAGGCGAATCGCTGCCCGATTTGGACATCCTAGGCGAGCTGTATCAACGCATCAAAGCCTTGTATGAAAAAGAAGGCGGCAAATGCCCCGAGCCGATTACCAAGCTATCGTGGAAATACGCCAAAGCACACGCGCCCAGCCCTGTTGAAATGGCAAAAGAATCCAACGGCTATGCCTTGGCAGATTTAAAAGATGCCGATGGCAACATTATCCGCAAAAAAGGCGAATTGCTAGATGGCTTTGCCCAACTGCGCGATGATGGCACTACCGAATGCGCCACATGGATTTTCTCTGGCTCGTGGACGCAAGCGGGCAACCAAATGGATAGACGCGATAACACCGACAGCGGCTTGGGCAACACGCCCAAATGGGCATGGGCTTGGCCAGCCAACCGCCGCATTTTGTATAACCGCGCTTCATGCGACCCCAGCGGCAAGCCGTGGGACGAACATCGCCAGCTTATCCAATGGGATGGCGCAAAATGGACAGGCGCAGACGTTTCCGACTTCAAAGCCGATGCTGCCCCCGATAGCGGCATGAATCCGTTTATCATGAACGAAGAAGGCGTGGGGCGTTTGTTTGCCGCGCGTAAACTGGTGGACGGGCCGTTCCCCGAGCATTACGAGCCATTGGAATCGCCCATCGGCACCAACCCCCTGCACCCCAAAATTGTGCAAACGCCTGCCATGCGCGTGTTTGACAGCATCAAAGACCGCATCGGCAAAGCCGAAGAGTTCCCTTATGTCGCCACCACCTATCGCCTAACCGAGCATTTCCAATTTTGGACGAAATCCGTGAAATTGTTGATGATTGGGCAGCCTGAACAATTCTGCGAAATCAGCGAAGAATTGGCAAAAGAAAAAGGCATTGAAAAAGGCGATTGGGTGAAAATCAGCAGCAAACGCGCGTGGATTAAAGTGCGTGCTGTGGTTACCAAACGTGTGAAACCCTTAACCATCAACGGCAAAACCGTACATCAAATCGGCATTCCGTTGCATGGCGGTTGGGAAAACGTATCTGGGCAAAAACAGTTTATCGTGAACACGCTCTCGCCATTTGTGGGCGACTGCAACACGCAAACGCCTGAATACAAAGCATTCTTGGTAAACATTGAAAAAGCATAAGGAGCGGCACCATGGCACTGCAATCATTAGACATCAAACGCCGTTCCGCCACGGCAGAAATCACGCCGCCCCCAGGGGTGCGCAAACCGATTGAAATCGCCAAGCTGATTGACGTAACCACCTGCATCGGCTGCAAAGCCTGCCAAATGGCGTGCTCCGAGTGGAACGACATCCGCGATGAAATCGGCACCAACCACGGCGTGTACGACAACCCGATTGATTTGACTTCCAAATCGTGGACGGTGATGCGCTTTGCCGAACACGAGGAAAACGGCAAATTGGAATGGCTTATCCGCAAAGACGGCTGTATGCACTGCGCCGACCCTGGTTGCCTGAAAGCCTGCCCATCCCCAGGGGCGATTATTCAATACGAAAACGGCATTGTGGATTTTCATCAAGAAAACTGCATTGGCTGCGGCTATTGCATCGCAGGCTGCCCGTTCAACATCCCGCGCATGGATAAAAAGGAAAACAAGGTTTACAAATGCACCTTGTGTTCCGACCGCGTGGCGGTGGGGCAAGAGCCCGCTTGCGTGAAAACCTGCCCCACAGGCGCGATTCAGTTTGGCAGCAAGGAAGACATGAAACAGCTTGCCGCCGCGCGCATCAAAGATTTGAACCATCGCGGCTACAAAAACGCGGGGTTGTACGACCCGCAAGGTGTGGGCGGCACTCATGTGATGTATGTGTTGCACCATGCCGACCGCCCCAGCTTGTATAAAGGGCTGCCTGAAAATCCACACATCAGCGCAACCGTTAAGCTGTGGAAAGGCTTGCTCAAACCATTGGCAACCTTCGGCATCGCCGCCGCCGTAGCAACGGGCTGGCTGCACTACATCACAGTGGGCCCCAACAAAGCCGAAGAAGAAGCCCCCGAAGTTATCGGCAAAGAGGGCGACATCTTGAAACGTGAGGAGGACGCATAATGAAAAAAGAACGCTTAATCCAACGCTACAAACGCGCCGAACGCTTTAACCACTGGGTGGTGGCGGGCTGTTTCGTGTTGCTCGCCATTTCGGGCTTGGCGTTTTTCTACCCCGCGTTTTTCTGGCTCACGGGCGTTTTCGGCACGCCGCAGCTGGCGCGCATGGTGCATCCGATTATCGGCGTGGTGATGTTTCTCGGCTTTTTCCGCCAGTTTTTGCGCTATTGGAAACACAACTTCATCAACAAGGAAGACATCAAATGGATGATGGCGGTGCCGCAAGTGCTCAACGGGCATGAAGTGGGCGATGTAGGCAAATACAACGGCGGGCAAAAGGGGATGTTTTGGCTGATGACCGGCTGCATGCTGGTGCTCGGCGTTACCGGCATCATCGCTTGGCGGCAGTATTTTTCGGGCTATTTTGCCATCAACACCGTGCGCCTTGCCCTGCTGCTGCACGCATGGGCGGCGACGATTCTGATTGCGGGCATTATTGTGCACGTGTACGCCGCCATTTGGATACGCGGCACGATTCGCGCCATGACCGAGGGCGTGGTTACGCAAACTTGGGCGAAAAAACACCACCCCAAATGGTATCGCGAAGTGATGGCCAGCGCGCATGAAACGCCGAGCGGCAACGGCAACGGCGACAACACAGGCTCAGGCGGCAATGCGACCGACAAGATGCAGCCTGAAAACGCGAACGAGCTGCCTGCCGTGCCTGCGGCAGGCAATCCACCACAGGCGTGATGGAAGTTTATCGCGCAGCATAAAAGGCAGCCTGAAAACTGGTTTACGCGGGTTTCAGGCTGCCTTTGTTTGGTAAAATGGGGGCGGTTGTTTGGGCTGGGGTGGGTGGCGTTTCAGGCTGCCTTTATTGTGCTGCATTTAGTAAACAGTAGGCAGCCTGAAAATCAAATGGAACGGCGGCGGCTCGCCGTCCAAATGGCGCATCAGCGTAGAGTGTGTGGCTTTGCCACGCACCGTCTAGCAAGGTTCAAAAAGCATTGCTGCTGGCAAACATCAGCAAACCTTTAATACGCCATCGCTTGCCTTTTCAGGCTGCCTTTGCGCCTATCCAAGGCAGCCTGAAAATATAAACAATACAGGCTCTGCCACGCACGCCGTATTCCATACAACAACTCTTTTCAGGCTGCCTAATCATCACAACTGTTTAATGCTGCTGCCCCTCCCTTACGTCCAGCCGAACGCAGCATTCTTTTTTCGGAAACAAGCGTACGCTTGTCCGACGACGCGCAAAGCGCGGCTAGTTCGCACGCGCCGAAAAAAAGATGCAGCCTTCGGGAAGCCCTGCACGTCGGGGTCGCCTTTCTTTTGCTTTGAACCTGTATTCATTAGCCGCATGAATAGATTTTGCGTCATAAAAGCATGGATACAAGGCGCAAAGCACAGCAAGGTTGGATACCTTGCGAGCATTTGCAACGCCGTAGCCATGTTTTTAGGGCGCAAAAGCTGTCGCGCGGATGATGAATGCAGGTTCACACTTTGGCGAAGCAAAGAAAAGTAAGTGCCCCGTCGGCACGAGACGCATGGTTAAAGCTAAACGAATACTAACAACCACAAGGCACCAACCATTTTCAGGCTGCCTATCCACAACTATCCTGTAAACCATAGAGGCAGCCTGAAAACCCAAACCCACAAAACAAATCGCCCCAAAGCCCCAACCCCAACCCTCCCCCCATCAACCCCCTTTTCAGACTACCCACCCATGCCCACTCCCCCCATCCAAACCACCCTCATCATCCGCTACCACCAAGCCAGCTTCACCCCCACCCAAGACACCCTCGCGCAAGAAGCCCCCATCGCCCTGGTGTACAACGGCATCTCCCACGCCGTCATCATGGCAACGCCGCAAGACATTTCCCAGCTCGCGCTCGGGTTCAGCATCAGCGAACACATCCTGCAACGCCCCAGCCAGCTCTACGGCAGCGAAATCGTTTACACGCCGCACGGCATCGAAGCCCGCTTGGAAATCGCCAGCGAATGCTTTGCCCAGCTCAAACAACGCCGCCGCACGCTCAACGGGCGCACAGGCTGCGGACTGTGCGGCATAGACAGCCTCGCCGCCGCCCAGCCAAGCATCGCCCCCGTAACACGCAGCCTGAAAACCCAAGCCGCCCATATCAACCAAGCCCTCGCCCAGTTCAACCAACACCAGCCCCTGCGCCAGCAAACCGGCAGTCTGCACGCCGCCGCGTGGGTGGTTGGCGGGCAAATCCAAGCCAGCTACGAAGACATCGGGCGGCACAACGCGCTAGACAAACTCATCGGGCATCTCGTGCAACACCGCGCCGACACCCAGCAAGGCTGGCTGCTGCTGTCCAGCCGCGCCAGCTACGAAATGATAGCCAAAGCCGCCAGCATCGGCATCCACACCATTGTTGCCGTCTCCGCCGCCACCGCGCTCGCCGCCCAAATCGCCGAACAAGCCCACATCACCCTAATCGGCTTTGCCAAACCCGAAAAATTCACCATCTACACCCATCCGCAATACATCACAGCCTAGCTCATCCGTTTTCAGGCTGCCTCACACACCCCAAAGGAACCCCCATGACCCCCGAACAAATCCAAAACAAACCCTTCTTCTACAAACCCTTCTACATCCCCCCAAAAGCCGACCTCTTCGCCCAACGCGCCCTCCGCTTCCAAGAACTCGCCCGGCAAGACAACAGCTCATGGCACGACTATCTCAGCATCATGGCAAGCCTTGCACAAGCGCAACAACACGCCCTAGACCAACACCCAAGGCAGCCTGAAACCGCCTTGCCGCGCGTTCCAACCGTGCCGCCGCACACCATCGGCAGCCTGAAAACCATCATCCGCCACATCGCCCCCACCCTATCCGAGGCCACCCAAGCCACCCTGCAAATCCTGCTCAACACCCCCGAAGCCGAGCTCACCGCCCTTGCCGAACGCATCCTGCAAGGCGACATCCCCGAACACGAAAAACCCTACCAAATCTGGCTGCACGCCGCCCTACAAGTCGCCTACACCGCCCAAGCCCAACAACAAAGCGACGACACCATCCCCCCCCAAGACGACCGCGCCCACTGCCCAAACTGCGGCAACGAAGCCATCGCCTCAATCATCCTCAGCGGCGGCGACTGGGACGGCTTGCGCTACCAACACTGCCCCCTATGCAACAGCCAATGGAACGCCCTACGCGCCAAATGCACCTACTGCGGCGACCAATCCGCCATCTCCCACCAACAAATAGACAACCCCCAAGCCCCCGCCGTTTACCAAGGCGCACGCGCCGAATGCTGCGGAAAATGCCATCACTACCGCAAAGTTTTCCTGCACAGCCAACAACGCCACGCCGACCCCGTCGCCGACGACCTCGCCAGCCTCGCCCTAGACATCCTGCTTGCCGAGCAAAACGAATACACCCGCGGCGGGCACAACCCGTTCTGGCTGGACTAACCCCAAGCCCAAGCCGTTTTCAGGCTGCCCCAAGCAACAAAAGGCAGCCTGAAAACCGCTTCGCCAACAGCCAAACCGCCATTTCACCGCACCAAACAGGCCGACCCCTTTGCCCAAGCCTGGGAGCAGTCTGCGTAGCGAAACAGAGTGGCGACGTTTTTTTGCAAAGGTTTCAGGCTGCCTTCCCCAAAAAGGCAGCCTGAAAATCCATCAGCCCGCCCACCGCCGCCAAGCCCATCCCATGCAAAATAAAAAATTTCGGCGAATCACCCCATTAGCCCCGGCCGCCACCGCCAGCCAAAGCACGCCCCCCAAACGGGAACAAAAAATGCTGGAAAACAGGCTCCACACCCAAGCAGGCATCAGCCCCGCCCGCCCCCGATAACCCAACCCACGGAGTTCCCATGAAAAGCGCACCCTTCAAAACCATCACCCTAGCCGTGCTCGCCGCCCTGCTGTCAGCCTGCGGCGGCGGAGGCGGCGGCAGCGGTTCCGACATCCGCCCCGACTACAACGGCGGCGGCAACGGCAATAACCACACGGGCAACGGCAGCCGCCCCATTTCAGGCACATGGCAAGCCGCAGCCGCCAACGACAAAGCCGAAGCCCTGAGCGGCGACGGCGCCTACATCGGCATCGTGGACACCGGCATCAAAACCGACGGCATCGGCTTGCGCAACCGCAACGCCCGCATCAGCAAAAAAGTTATCGCCGTCTACGACAACGAACTGGTCGATTCCAACGACACCATCGGCCACGGCACCAAAATGACCGAAATCATCTTAGACCACGCCCCCCAAGCCGCCATCAATTCGGGCGTGAACAGCCCGAGCAGCGTGTATTCGTCCACCGGCCTGACCAACCTGCTGCTGGCGATGGAGCAAGGCACCAAAATCAGCATCCTCAACAACTCATACGGCGACGACACCACCTCCAACAACGTCGACATCGAATACGGCAAAAACTACGAAAAACTCAGCAACAGCTATTTGCTGCCGCTGTACCGCGAATTCGTCAACCGCAACGTGCTCGTGCTCAAAGCCGCCGGCAACGAAGACCGCACCATCACCAACGCCGGCGCCGCCCTGCCCCTTGTCGCCCCCGAGCTGGAAAAAGGCTTTCTCGCCATCAGCGCCTACGACCAAGCAAGCGGCGAGAAAACCCAAAACGCCTGCGGCGAGCTGACCAAAAACTGGTGCATCACCGCCCCCGAGCTCTTCTCCACCTACGGCATCGACACGCAAAAAACCGCCTATGTCGGCACGTCCAACGCCACCGCCTATGTTTCCGCTCTGTCTGCCCGCATCAAAAGCCGCTACGACTGGTTCAGCAACGAAGACATCAAAAACGCCCTGATTACCACCGCCACCGACAAAGGCGCGCCGGGCGTGGATGCCGTTTGGGGGCACGGCTTGGTAAACGAATCCGCCAGCCTCAACGGCTACGGACGCTTCGACAAAACCCACACCTTCAACGTGGAAGGCAACAAACGCGCCTATTTCTTCGACAACGACATTTCAGGCGCGGGCGGCATGATTAAAACGGGCGGCGACATCTTGGTGATGAACGGCAACAACACCTACACCGGCAACACCGAAATCCGCGCGGGCGAACTGGTTGCCAACGGCCATTCTGTGTCTAACCATATTGTGGGCAGCGGCGGCAAGCTCACCATCGGCGACAGCGCCGACACCATCCGCTTAGGCTCGGTCAGCAACCAAGGCACACTGGAAGTGAACCAAGCCAATCTGCAAATCAACGGCAGCCTGAATAACCGAAACGGCAACATCAACCAAGCCATCGGCACCCGCATCAACATCAGCGGCAACGCCGACTTAACCAACAGCAGCCTCACGCTCACCGGCGTGAAAAACGGCTATGTAACCCGCCAAGGCAACACCGAAGTGCTGCTCGATGCAGAGCAAGGCATCAGCAGCGCAGCAGGCTTTGCCGTGCGCTACGGCACGCAACTGGGCGAACTGATTAACAACAGCTACAACGTAACCGGCAAGCAAGTGAGCGTAACCACCTCGCGCCAACAAATCGGCGACGTGCTGCGCAACCAAGCCAACTACACGGGGCGCGACAAAACCATCTCCATCCTTGACGGCTTGCTGGACAAGCTGGATGCGAGCAAGCTGGGCAACAGCATCACCTACGGCTACATAATGCCCACCAACGACGAACCCGTGGCGGGCGCAGGCATCGCCCAAGCCCTGCTCACCAGCCGCGCGCTCAACAAAACCGTGTTCGGACTCAGCACCGAAACCGCCCGCCACGCGCAAGAACACGCTGTGAACGAAAAAATCGCCCGCAGCGACAAAACCATGCGGCAAGCCCTGATGTCCAACGCAGGAGGCACGATGTGGGTGGACACGGGCTACGGCACCTCACACGCCCGCAACATGGCAAGCACCCACGGCGAAAGTAAGGATTACAGCCAATCGCTCGGCTTGGCGCGCCACTTAGGCGCAGATGGCAAACACGGGCTTGCCGTGCAACTGAGCAACCTGTCGCACAAATGGACGGAAAGCTACGCCGGCTTGGACAAGAAAATCACCACGCGCGGCGCAGGCTTGGAAGGCGCGTACACCTTTAGCCAAGGCAGCTACTGGCTTTCCGCCATGCTGGGCGTGGATTTCCTGAAAGCCAAAACCGACTTCGGCTCAGACCATGGCAACCAATACCTTTTCGGCATCGCCGCAGGCAAAGCGTTCAACTTTGACCGTTTCAGCATCATGCCCAGCATCAGCCTGCAACACGCCCGCATCAACGGCTTGGACTACGCCCTCAACCGCTACGGCGCGGATTTGGTTTCCGCCGACAACGTGAAAACCCACGAAACCAGCGCCACCCTCGGCGTGGATGGCTTGTGGAAAATCGACGAAAAAGGCAAATGGACGCTCAACGCAGGCTTGAAGCTGCGCGAAATCCTCAACGGCAAAACCCGCTACACCGCCAACTACGGCGGCATCAAAACCAACGTGCGCGAATCGTATTCAGGGCACCGCCCCAACATCGCCTTAACCGTGGGCACGAACTACCACATCACCGACAGCCTGAACGTGTACCTCAACGGCGCGTATGAAAACGGCCGATACCGCAACAAACGCGCGGCAAACGTGGGCTTGGGTTGGAAGTTCTGAACCATCGTTCTCGCAAAGCCGAACGGCAGCCTGAAAACGACTGCTGACAAAAATCCGCATTTTGCTTCCACCCAAGCAAAGTGCGGATGATTGTTTTCAGGCTGCCTTAGCGTTTTCAGGCTGCCTCAACTGTTTACCAAGTCCCCTGAGGCAGCCTGAAACCTTTGCCAAGCCTAATCTATGGCGCGTCGGCGGCTCGCCGACATTTTGCCAATCAGCAAAGCCATGTTGAAGCAACTATTTGGCGACGAGCCGTCGCCGCTCCATTTTAGATTTCAGGCTGCCTCAACCCCTCAACTGTTTGCAAACCATAAGGCAGCCTGAAAACAGCAAAGCCGCTTGGCACAATGCCCAACGGTTTTTACCGGATAGCTTGAGATTGGATTTCAGGCTGCCTCACTTCCCTATCCCAACAAATAAACCAGCCCACCGGAACCCCAAGTTCCAATGGGCTGATTTCTATCTATCCGCTGACAAACAGCTAACTCAACGCCACTTCCGTCAGCAGCATCACCGTGGCAATTGCCAGCAACGCGCCAATCATCGGCAGCACAAATTTCACCCATTTGTTAAACGGAATATTCAGCATTTGCAGGGTAACCAGCACCAAACCGGTCGGCGCAAGGAACAGCATCGCATATTGCCCCCACATATACGCGCTCACCACAATATGGCGCGGCACGCCCACCGTATCCGCCAACGGCGCCATAATCGGCATAGACAGCACCGCCAAGCCGGAAGAAGACGGCACAATCAAACCTAGGAAGAAGAACACCACCAGTTGCGCCATAATAAACAAAGCGGGCGGCATACCTGTTACCAAATGGGTAGAAAAATCCAAAATGGTATCGGAAATCAAGCCTTCTTCCAGCACCATGTTCACACCGCGCGCCAAGCCGATAATCAGCGACACGCCCACCAATTCAGATGCACCTTTGGTAAACGAGTTCACAATATCCTGCTCGCTCAGCCCCGACAAAATCATCACAAAAAACGCAATGGTTAAGAACGAAGCCGCCATTTGCGGGAACCACCAGCCGCGCGACATCACGCCCCACACCAAAATGGGGAACGCGGCAACAAACAGCACCAAAATCACTTTTTTGCGCCAGTCAAACGCCACTTCGCCTTCGGCTTTCACATCTTGCATATACAATTTGTAAAATTCTTCGCGGTCTTCATAGGTGTACGAGAAGCTGGGGTCGGCTTTGATTTTGTTGGTGTACCAGCGCAGGTAGGCAATCACGCAGCCCACGCCCAGCACCAAACCGATCGCACGCGGCACAATGCCTTGCGTGAACACAATCCCCGCCGCATTAGACGCAATCACCACCGAGAAGGGATTGATGGTGGAAAACGCCGTCCCCATCGACGAAGCCAAGAAAATCGCGCCCACGCACACAATGGAGTCATAGCCCAGCGATAAGAACACGGGCACCAGAATCGGATAGAACGCCACCGCTTCTTCTTCCATGCCGCAGGTTGTGCCGCCCAGCGCCATCAACACGCAGACCATGAACACAATCATAAATTCATTGCCTTTGCTGCGTTTGGACAGCGCGGTTAAGCCCGCGTTGAATGCGCCAGTTTTGTTAATCACGCCGATTAAGCCACCAAGCACAAAGATAAACGCCATCACGTCTGCGCCTTCAATGGTGCCACGCACCATGCTTTCGGCAATGTCGCCCAAGCCTTTGGGGTGTTGCGGCACGCGCTGATAGCTGTTGGGAATGGCGATGGGCTTGCGAATCACGCCGTCGGTAAAGTTTTTCAGCTCAATTTTGATGTTGAGTTTGTCCAACGTTTCTTTGGTGGCGGGCATGGTGGTATCTGCTTCGCCGTGTTTTTTGATGACAAACACTTTCTCGGTTGAGTTGTAAGTCAGTTTTGAATAAGTACCAGAGGGGACGATCCAAGTTGCGCCCACGGCAATCACCATGATGATGAGCAAAATGGTGAACGCGGAGGGGAAATGGAACGGTTTTTTTACTTTCTTCTCCATCATAAGCTCCTTAAAATCGCAGCGCACGCTTTCAAACAACCAAAACGCTGCTGCATCTTGTTCAAACGTTACAAAAAGATACAAGTAGAAAACAGCTTGAAATTGGCAAATTACACGATTTTTATTGCTTAGTTTTTCCGAATTCTAGACCTATTCGCCCAATCTGTCTTAATTTAGGTCAATTTGTTTTAACTTATTTTCATTGTTTGTTGATATAAATTTACACGGATTTCTGTTAAGCAGCCCGCTTATTTTTCGCGGCGGATTTCCGATGTGGTGCGATAAAAATCCCATGCGCCGCCGGGGAAGCCTCGGCACAGCCCGGTATCTTTTTCTTCGGCAAGCACAAATTCCGTGCCGTTCCATGCGTAGGTTTCGGTGGATAAGCAATCGCCCAAGCCGCGCCCTTTCAAACCCGCGTTGAGCAAGCCGTTTTGGTAGCCCTCGCCCATATTGCCAAGCAAGCCGATATATTTTTTCACCGTTTTGCCTTTGCCGTCGGTAAGGAAATAGTCATCCATGCCTTGATACGCGCCACGTCCGCAGAAAACGGATAACAGCGCGTTGTCTTTATCAATCGGGTACAGCGCCATGTCTTCTTTTTCGTCATCCGCACAGCCGTAGGTATCGCTTTGCAACTCTTTGGGCGAGGCGGCGTTGCGCGCGGCAAGCAGTTGCGCCAGCAGGTTTTTGTAGCCTTTGCTGCCGTATTTGATGATAACGGGCTTGGCGGACAACACGCTCGGCACGGTGATAACGGGCTTGGGCTGGGCGGCAAGCACGGTTTTCTGCTCGTTGCCGATGTGGATAAACGCGCTGGGCGTGCCTTCGCGCTGTTGGAAAGTGTCCGCGTGCAGCAGGGTTACGTTCGCGCCCTCGTTGGATAACATCCACGTTTCGTTTTGGTGTCGGAAGGCAACGCTTTGCCCGCGTTTTACGGCGGTGAGCAGGGCTTGGGTTTGGCTGCCGCTTAATTTGCCGTATCCCGAATTTTTATCCAAGGCAACTTGCCCGTGCGCTTTGCCGTCAATCAACAATTCCGCATTGGGCAATGCTTTTTCGCTCATCAGATAAACTTCGCCCTCAATCGGCGTGTTTTCGCCTGCGGCGCGGGTAAACAGCACGCTCGCCGGCTTGTCGCTGCCTGATTCCGAGTAGCCTGCGATGCGGCAAGTGCCTGTGTTGTCACATTGCATTTCCCAGTCTTTTTCAATTTGCCCCACGCCTTGGATGGGTGCGGCGTGCAGCGTTGCGGCGGCGGCAAAAGCGGCGGCGAGGATGCTCAGGCGGATGGTGTGTTTCATGATAATTCCTTTCATGGTGAACAATCGGCTAAAACCCTGTATTCGCAATCATTATAGATATTTTACGGCTTGTTGCGCCGATGTTTTCGCTGTGCGGACACGCGGGGGCATTTTCAGGCTGCCTTTGCCCATTGCGGCGGCCTGCTCAGCGTCATTTAAAACCCTTGCCCCGCCATAATGCCCGCTTGTTGCCGCCCGCTTTGCCCGCCGAAGCAAAGCGCATGGGCGCGGCTTGCTATAATGCGGTTTTCAGGCTGCCTCAAACCACCGCTCATCCAATCGGCAGCCTGAAAACCAATAGAAGCAGCCTGCAAAGCGTAGCGGCGTTGCGAAGCGAAAACCCGTTCACAAAGGAAACCCCATGCAAACGCAAAAAATCATCCAACACATCGTCAACTGGCTGCGCGATTACGCCGCGCAAGCCCGCGCCCAAGGCTTTGTGGTGGGCGTGTCGGGCGGCATTGATTCTGCCGTGGTGTCCACGCTCTGCGCGCAAACCGCGCTGCCCACGCTGCTGCTCAATATGCCCATCCGCCAAAAGGTTGACCAATTTGACCGCGCCGCCGAACACATCGCCGCGCTGGTTGCCCAATATGCCAACGCACACGGCGAAACCGTGGATTTAACGCCCACCTTTGAGCAATTTGAACGCACCGTGCTTACAGGCAGCCTGAAAAGCCCCAACCAAGATTTAGCGATGGCAAACACCCGCTCGCGTCTGCGCATGACCGCGCTGTATTACTACGGGCAAATCAACGGTCTGCTGGTGGCTGGCACGGGCAACAAAGTGGAAGACTTCGGCGTGGGCTTTTTCACCAAATACGGCGATGGCGGTGTGGACATCAGCCCGATTGCCGATTTGCTCAAAACGCAAGTGTATGCAATCGCCAAAGAACTGGGCATCGCCCAAGCCATCCAAACCGCCGCGCCCACCGATGGGCTGTGGGATGGCGAGCGCACCGACGAGCAACAAATCGGCGCAACCTATCCCGAACTGGAACGCGCGATGGCGCAATTTGAACGCGGCATCACGCGCAACGCGCTATCAGGACGCGAGCAAGAAGTGTTTGACATCTTTGTGAAACTCAACCGCGCCACCCAGCACAAAATCCAACCCATCCCCGTTTGCACCATCCCCAAAGAATATTTATGAAACCCCAGCCCAAAATCATCTTTTTTGACATCGACGAAACGCTGTACATCAATCGCGGTAAAAAATATGTGCCCGAAAGTGCCAAAACCGCGCTGAAATTGCTGAAACAAAAAGGCATTATTACCGCCATCGCCACGGGGCGCACCATCCCCGTTATTCCACCCAAAATCGTTGAATTGATTGAAGAATGCGGCATCGACATGATTGTCTCGCTCAACGGGCAATATGTGGAATACCAAGGAAAAGCCCTTGCCAAGTTCCCGCTAGATAACGCCATGCTCACCAGGTTTTCAGGCTGCCTCAAAGCGCGCGGCATCGCCCACATGCTTGCCACGCGCGAAGGCTTGTTTGCCATTGTGGAAAACCGCTATCTGCAAGACGCGCTCGGTTCGCTGGGCATCAGCTACCAATCCGACCCCGCCGCCTGCGGCAAATACGACACCTACCAACTGCTCGGCTTTTACCCCGCCGAACAAGATGGCGAAATCGCCCCGCTGCTGCCGCCCTCGCTGCAAATCATCCGCTGGCATCCCAGCGGCGTGGACATGCTGGACAAAGCCGGCTCAAAAGCGCGCGGCATCGCCGCCGCGTTGGACAAATTGGGCATCAGCATCGCCGACAGCATGGCGTTTGGCGACGGGCCGAACGATTTGGAAATGATTGCCGGCGTGGGCTTCGGCGTGGCGATGGGCAACGCCGTGCCCGAGTTGAAAGCCGTTGCCGATTACGTTTGCCCCGCCATCGACGAAGACGGCATTTATCGCGGCTTGGTGGATTTGGGCGTGATTGAAGCAGCATAGCGGCAGCAAGAACATGGTTTCAGGCTGCCTATTCTCATCCTCAAAGGCAGCCTGAAAACAACATGCAACGGCAACGGCTCATCGCCCAATGCGGCATTGAGACAAGGCTTGGTGATGGAAACCATATCGGCGCGCCGCCAACGCGCCATTTTGAATTTCAGGCTGCCTAAACGCCCAAATTAAATCTTTTAATTAAAATAAACCGCTATCTAAAATATAATAGCGAAACTTTATTATCAAAACCCCGAAAGGAATCAACATGAAACAAATCAAAGCAGACGTCGCCGTTATCGGCGCAGGCACCGCAGGCATGGGCGCATTTCGCAACGCGCTGCGTTTTACCGACAACGTGTATCTGATTGAAAACAACGTGTATGGCACAACCTGCGCGCGCGTGGGCTGCATGCCCTCCAAGCTGATGATTGCCGCCGCCGAAGCGCGGCACCACGCGCTGCACACCGACCCGTTCGGCGTGCATTTGGACAAATCGTCCGTGCGCGTGGACGGCGCGGAAGTGATGAACCGCGTGAAATCCGAGCGCGACCGTTTCGTCGGCTTTGTGGTGGAAGACGTGATGGCGTGGGACGAAAGCAAACGCATCATGGGACACGCCAAATTTATCGACGAACACACCGTCCAAGTGGACGACCACACGCAAATCCGCGCCGATCGCATCGTAATCGCCACAGGTTCTCGCCCCGTGGTGTTCCCACAATGGCAGGTTTTGGGCGACAAATTGATTGTAAACGACGACGTGTTCTCTTGGGACACGCTGCCTGAAAGCGTTGCCGTGTTCGGGCCGGGTGTGATTGGTTTGGAGTTGGGGCAAGCATTATCCCGCTTGGGCGTGCGCGTGGAAATCTTCGGCTTGGGCGGCTTACTCGGCGGTATTTCCGACCCCGTGGTGCTGCAAGAAGCCGTTGAAATTTTTAGCGCGGA
Source organism: Kingella bonacorsii (assembly GCF_016623605.1). Classification (NCBI taxonomy): domain Bacteria; kingdom Pseudomonadati; phylum Pseudomonadota; class Betaproteobacteria; order Neisseriales; family Neisseriaceae; genus Kingella; species Kingella bonacorsii. The sequence continues at coordinate 189,183 of NZ_JAEHNZ010000004.1, forward strand.
GATGACGCTGCATCTGGATGCCCAAACCGAAACGCAATTAACCGCCGAGGGCAAAGTGCAGGTGCGCTGGACGCAAGAGGGCGAGCGCGGCACGTTCACGGCGGATTATCTGCTGGCGGCAACAGGCCGCCGCCCGAATGTGGACAATTTGGGCTTGGAAAACCTGCCCATTGAGCTGGACGCGCGCGGCGTGCCCGTTGCCGACCCGCACACCATGCAAACCAGCATCCCGCATATTTTCATCGCGGGCGACGCGTCCAACCAACTGCCGCTGCTGCACGAAGCCGCCGACCAAGGCAAAATCGCGGGCGACAACGCGGGACGTTTCCCCAACGTGCAAGCAGGCTTGCGCCGCAGCCTGCTGGGCGTGGTGTTCACCCATCCGCAAATCGCAACGGTGGGCGCGCGTTTTGCCACGTTGCAAGCGCAGTATGGCGAGCGTTTTGAGCGCGATGTGGTTATCGGGCAAGTGTCGTTCTGCAACCAAGGGCGCAGCCGCGTGATGCTGGTGAACAAAGGGGTGTTGCGCGTGTATGCCGACAAGGCGACGGGGCGGCTGCTGGGCGCGGAAGCGATTGGACCTGCGGTGGAACACTTGGCGCACCTGCTGGCTTGGGCGCACCAAATGCACATGACCATTCCGCAAATGCTGGAAATGCCGTTCTATCATCCCGTGATTGAAGAGGGTTTGCGCACGGCGTTGCGCGATGCGGCGGCGAAGCTGTAACACGCCGCACCCAACCCCTGAGGCAGCCTGAAACGCGCGGCGGAATGGAGAAACCGAACCGGCAAACCGTTTTCAGGCTGCCCTTTTTCGCGGGCAACAGCGGGCGGTTATCAACATGCAATGCAAAGGCAGCCTGAAACCTTTACCTCCCAAAGGCAGCCTGAAAAACCAAACCGTTTGGTGTGCCGTTCATCGCGCCAAACGGTTTTTTGCCGGGCAGGCGGGTTTCAGTTTCGCAACACCGCATCGCGGACTGAACCCTTTGTCCAATCCAAAGGCAGCCTGAAACGCCCCCTTATCCGCCCAAAACCTGCCATTGTTGGTATGATTGCGTTTACACAATCCTAACCTAACCCATTAGAGTTTTAACATGAAACCCAACTGGCTACTGATTACCCAAAACGACGACCACAGCTATCTCGACCATTTTGCCCCAACCCTGCAAGAACACCCCGCCGATGTGGGCGTGGCGTAGGGCAGCCCTGACACGGTTCACTATCTGCCCAACCTCGCCGACGCCCATTACGACACCGTGCTGGTTGCGCATGCCGTGCTGCAAAACGCCCCCGTGGAAGCCTATGCCCACTGGCTGCGCGTGCTCAAACCCGAAGGCAGCCTGTGCCTGCGATGCAACAGTTTTGACGCAATCAAATCCGCGCTGGTGCATCTGAACGCCCTCATCGCCGACATCCGCACGCTCGATAACCATTCGTTTGTGCTGGTGAAAAAACCCTATGACGCCGGCGACCCCAGCTTTTTGCTCACCTTGGGCACGGAAAAAGAAGCCCGGCAAGCCTGACGAAGCAATTGAGCTATACCGCCAAGCCGCGCTGTGGCATGCCGCCAACGAGCAAACCTACTACCGCTAATTCATGCTCTACCAACGGCTAGGCTGGCACGCGCCGGCAGAAAAAGCCGCGCAACAGTTTTACCTGTGCCGGCAAACGCCCGCGCTCAAATTCCAGCAAGCCCAGCTTGTTTTGCAAATGCAAGACTACCCGCGCGGTTTCCGCCAGCGCGAAAAAGCGGTGGCAAACGTGGCGCTGCATCATCGCAGCCCTTTCCCGCCCGAAGGCGACGACATTTTGGCAAAACGCTGGCAACGCCAATCGCCCAAAGGCAAGACTTTTGTGATTTGGAGCGAGCTGGGGCTGAGCGACGAAATCATGTTTGCCCAACTGGCGCATCTGTTCAAACGCCAGCTGGGCGTGGCGAAACTGATTGTGCTGGCGCACGCCGATGCCGCCGCCCTGCTCCAAACCCATCCCGATATCGACGAAGCGTTTGACGTGGCAACATGGCACGAGCATTTAACCGAATTTGATTTTTGGGAATTTCCCTACGCGCTGCTCACGCGGTTTGACCGCCCGTTTGAAACGCTGCCCAAACGCCATCCCTATCTGTTTGCCGAGAAAGCGCAAAAACGCCGTTTCATCGGCGTGTTCCCGCTGAACCGCAGCCGCGCGCGCATCGGCTTGGCGTGGCGCAACGCCGACATCCCCGAGGACGACATCCGCTCCGTATACGATGTGCAAGACTTGGACGCGCTGGTTGCCGCCGCGCCCGACGCGCATTGGGTGTGCCTGCAACAAAACCTCACCGCCGCAGAAAAACAATGGCTGGAAAAACACCGCATCGCGCAGTTTTCCGATGACATCGGCGGCTTGGCGGATTTGGCGGGCTTGATGGCGCATTTGGATTTCGTGGTCAGCACCGATACGCCCGTTATCCATTTGGCGGGGGCGATGGGCATTGAGGACGCGGTGATGCTGTCTGCGCCTGCTTACGCTTGGAACTGGGGGATAGCGGGCAGCAAACGCAATATGTGGTATCCCACCGTGGAAAATTGGCACGCGCCCCACCCGCTGGCAAGCTGGCGCGAAATCATCAGCGAGGTGGCGCAACACCTGCACGCGCATCTGCACAACCGAACGTTTTAAGGCAAACACACGATGACCATCCAATCTATTCCTTTACCCAAAGCCTTTCGCCTGCTCAACCACGGGCCCGTTTTGCTGGTTTCAGGCTGCCACAACGGCACGGACAACGCGATGGCGGCGGCATGGGGCTGCCCGCTGGATTACAACCCCTGCCGCTTAACGGTGGTGCTGGACAAATCGGCGTTTACGCGCAATCTGATTGAGCAAAGCGGGCGTTTTGCCGTGCAGATTCCCGTGCAAACGCAGGCAGAATTGGTGCTAGCCATGGGGCGCAGCAGCCGCAACGCCAATCCGCGCAAAATGGATAATGTGCCGCTGTTTCGCCAAGCGGGGTTTGATGTGCCGCTGGTGGCGGGCTGTGCGGCGTGGCTGGCGTGCCGCGTGTTGCCCGAGCCGCACAATCAGCAGGCGTATGATTTGTTTATCGGCGAAGTGGAAGCGGCGTGGGCAGACGATGCGGTGTTCCGCGACGGGCATTGGCGGTTTGACGAGGCGGGCGACGATTGGCGCACATTGCATTATGTGTCGGGCGGGCAGTTTTACGCGATTGGGCGGGGGCTGGATTTAGGGGAGCGGTAAGACACAACAAAGGCAGCCTGAAAACGGGTTTTCCCATTTTCAGGCTGCCTTTTTGTCTTCATATTGAGCTAGGCGGCAATCACCAAAACGGCGCAGGCAGTTTGCGCGCGCAAAAATGCGCCGCCGCCGATTGGAAACAGGTATAACGCGCCCGCTTGGCGTTGCCGGTTTGCTTAAACGCGCCGTTGCGATGGTACACCGCCAGCGGCGCATCGCCGTGCCGGTAACGCCACGTTTGCGTATCGGCTTGGTATTCGGCGGTAAAGTCATACTGCTTTTGCCCGATTTGATAGCTCGCCGATTGCACATCGGGCAGATTGGGGCGCGGCGCGGAAGACACCACTTGCACGCGGCAGCGTTACGCTTTTTCAGGCTGCCTTTGGCGTTTACAGCGTGCGCGCCACTTCAATCACATCAAAGCATTCCAACACGTCGCCCTCGGCGATGTCGTCGTAGCCTTTAATCATCAGGCCGCACTCGAAGCCCATGCGGACTTCTTTCACATCGTCTTTGAAGCGTTTGAGCGAAGACAACTCGCCCGTATGGATGACTACATTATTGCGGATGATGCGCACATGGCTGTCGCGTTTGACCACGCCATCGGTAACCATGCAGCCTGCAATGTTGCCCACTTTGGACACGGTGATGACTTGGCGGATTTCCACCGTGCCCGTTTGCTGTTCCTTTTCTTCGGGCGCGAGCATCCCGCTCATCGCGGCTTTCACATCGTCAATCGCGTCGTAAATAATGTTGTAGTAGCGGATTTCCACGTCTTCGGCTTCGGCGAGCTTGCGGGCAGAGCCATCGGCGCGCACGTTAAAGCCGATAATCAATGCGCCCGAAGCAATCGCCAAGTTCACATCGCTCTCGGAAATACCACCCACGCCGCTGTGCAACACGCTCACTTTCACCTCGTCGGTGGACAGTTTTTGCAGGCTGCCCGCCAAGGCTTCGTAAGAACCCTGCACGTCTGCCTTGATGATGACCGACAGATTTTGCGCCGCGCCTTCGCCCATGTTGTTGAACATATTTTCCAGCTTGGCGGCTTGTTGCTTGGCAAGGCGCACATCGCGGTATTTGCCTTGGCGGAACAGCGCCACTTCACGCGCTTTTTTCTCGTCTGCCAACACCAGCGCGTCTTCGCCTGCGTTGGGCACGTCCGACAAACCTAAGATTTCCACGGGGATAGACGGCGTAGCGGCTTCAATCGGCTTGCCGTTTTCGTCTAACATGGCGCGGACTTTGCCATACGCCGTGCCCGCCAGCAGCATATCGCCTTTGCGCAGCGTGCCGCTTTGCACCAACAGCGTTGCCACCGCGCCGCGGCCTTTGTCTAACCGCGCTTCCACGATAAGCCCTTTGGCAGGCGCGTCCACAGGGGCTTTCAGCTCCAACACTTCGGCTTCCAGCAACACCGCTTCCAGCAATTTGTCAATATTCGTGCCTTGTTTTGCCGAAACATCAATAAACTGCACATCGCCGCCCCATTCGTCGCTCACGACTTCATATTGCGTCAATTCTTGGCGGATGCGCTCGGGGTTCGCCGCTTCCTTGTCAATTTTGTTCACGGCCACCACCAGCGGCACACCGGCGGCTTTGGCGTGGGCAATCGCTTCCACCGTTTGCGGCATCACGCCGTCATCGGCGGCCACCACCAGAATCACGATGTCGGTTGCCTGCGCACCGCGCGCACGCATCGCGGTAAACGCTTCGTGCCCCGGAGTATCCAAGAACGTCACCACGCCGCGCGGTGTTTCGACGTGATACGCGCCGATGTGTTGCGTGATGCCGCCCGCTTCGCCTGCCACCACTTTACTGCGGCGGATGTAGTCCAACAGCGAAGTTTTACCGTGGTCCACGTGCCCCATCACCGTTACCACAGGTGGGCGCGGCAGCAATTCTGCTGTGCTGGCGGATTCTTCGCCCAAGAAAGCATCGGGGTCGTCAATCGCAGCAGGTTTGCCGATGTGTCCCATTTCTTCCACCACAATTAACGCGGTTTCTTGGTCAAGCGATTGGTTGATGGTAACCATCATGCCCATTTTCATCAGCGTTTTTACCACTTCCACGCCTTTAACCGCCATTTTGTGCGCCAAATCGGCAACGGTAATGGTTTCGGGTACTAATACTTCATGCACCACAGGCTCGGTAGGTGCTTGGAAGCCGTGTTGATTGGGTTCCAGTTTCAGTTTTTTGCCTTTTTTGCCGCCACGCACGCGCTCGTCATCGCCACTGCGACCGCTGCGCGCGTCTTTGCCGCCTTTGCCTTTGCCGCCACGGCTGCCGCGCATTTCATCATCATCGCGGCTGTTGCGGCGGTCGTCTTTTTTGCGGCTGCCGCTGCTGGGGTTTTCAGGCTGCCCTTGTTGCTGGGCGGGCGCAGCGGTTTTCAGGCTGCCTGATGCGTTGCCTGATTTGCCGCCCGCTTTTTGTTCCGCTTTTTGGCGTTTGGCTTCTTCGGCTTTTTTCTCTAATTTTTCTTCGCTGGGCTTGGCGATGCGCTGCCCTTTGCCGTCTTTGCCTTCTTTTTTGGCGGCGGCGGCTAAACGCGCTTCTTCTGCCGCTTGCAACTTGGCTTCTTCGCGGCGTTTGCGGCGTTCTTCGCGCTCGGCTTTTTCGCGGGCAAGCTGCTCTTGCGCTTCGCGCAATTTGGCGGCGCGGTCGGCTTCTTCGCTGCGGCGTTCCGCTTCGGCGGCGTTCACCACTTCAACAGGCGTGGGCAACGGCTCGGGCGCGGCGTCTTTTTTCTTGTTGCGGCTGCGTTTTTTCTTGTCGCCTTCGCCGGCGGCTTTTTCAGGCTGCCCTTGTTTGTCGGCTGATGGTTTGTCAGATGCTTTTTCAGGCTGCGCTTGCGCGGCAGATTGTTCAACAGCAGGCTCGGCAGATTGCGCCGCAACTTCTGTTTCCGCTGCTTCGGTTTTTTCAGGCTGCTTATCGGCTTTGGCGGCTTTGCCCGCGCGGATATGCTCGGCTTCGGCTTGCGCGGCGCGGCGTTTGGCTTCGCGCTCGGTGGTTTCTTGCTCGGCAGCGGCAGCGTTTTCAGGCTGCGTTTGCTCGGCAGCTTGCGCTACGGCATTGCTTTCGCTGTTCAGGCTGCCTGAAACTTCGGCGGCGGTATTTTCTGCGCTGGCAGCGTTTTCAGGCTGCCCTTCTTGTTCCGCTTTGAGCTGCGCCAGCAATTCTTCTTTGGAAACTTTGTTGCGGCGTTTTTTTACAACCACTTCGGTGTCGGTTGTGGACACGGTTTTTCGGTTAGTCATCTGTTATTCCTTATGCGTTGTCTTCTTCGGCGAACCAATGCGCACGCGCCGCCAAAATGGCTTTTTCGGCTTCTTCGTGGCTCACGCCTGTGATTTCAATCAGTTCGGCGATGGAAAGTTCCGCCAAATCATCGCGGCTGGTGATGTTGGCTTCTGCCAAATCGCGCAGCATGTCTTCGTCCACGCCGTCCAAAGTGCGCAAATCTTCGTCAATTTCGTTGAGCTTGGCTTCGGCTTCTTCGGCGGCTTTGAGCACCACTTCGCGGGCTTTGGCGCGCAGGCTTTCCGCCAGCTCGGCATCAAAGCCTTCCACTTCCAGCAATTCGCTGGCGGGCACATAAGCCACCTCTTCCACGCTTTCAAAGCCTTCGTTCACCAGCGCATCGGCAATTTCTTCCGACACATCAAGCTGTTCCACGAATAATTGACGCGCCGCCGCGCTTTCGGCTGCGGTGCGCTCTTCGGCTTCTTGCAGCGTCATGATGTTCAGTTGCAAGCCGGTTAATTCGGCCGCCAAGCGCACGTTTTGCCCGCCGCGCCCAATTGCCAAGGCAAGCTGGTCTTCGGCAACAATCACGTCCACCGAGTTCAACTCATCGTCAATCACAATGCGGCTCACTTGCGCGGGCGAAAGCGCGTTGATCACAAATTGCGCCGTATCATCAGACCACAGCACCACATCAATGCGCTCGCCGCCAATTTCGTTAGACACCGCGTTCACACGCGAACCGCGCACGCCAATGCACGTGCCTTGCGGATCAATGCGCTGGTCGCGCGCCAACACGGCGATTTTGGCGCGTTGCCCGGGGTCGCGCGCCACTTCTTTGATTTCCAGCAGACCGTCGGCGATTTCGGGCACTTCCTGCGCAAACAATTCGCGCACAAAATCGGGCGCGGAACGGCTCAGCAACACTTGCTTGCGCCCGCCGTTAAATTCTTCCAGCTTCCAAAACAGCGCGCGGATGCGGTCGCCGCCGCGATAGTTTTCGCGGGGCAGCATTTGCTCGCGCGGAATCAGCGCATCCAGCTTGGGCGCAAGTTCCACCACAATGCCGTGGCGTTCCATGCGTTTAACCGTGCCTGTTACGATGTTTTCATGCGTTTCCAAAAAATGATTCAAAATTTGCTCGCGCTCGGCATCGCGGATGCGTTGCAGGATGATTTGCTTGGCGGTTTGCGCGGCTTGCCGTCCGAAGGCTTCGTTGGGCAGCTCTTCTTCGTAGTAATCGCCCACGCTGATTTGGATTTCAGGCTGCTCTTCTTGGATTTGCTCAATGGTTTTTTCCAGCTCGGGATAGGTGTAGTCCAAATCTTCCACGATGAGCCATTTGCGGATGGTTTTGTAGTCGCCTGTTTCGCGGTCGATGCGGATTTCCAAATCCATTTGCTCGCGATCGGCTTTTTTCTTGGCGGCGATGCCCAGCGCGACTTCCAGCGCTTCAAATACGATTTCGTTGCTGACGTTTTTTTCGCTTGCCAAGGCTTCGGCAAGCAGCAATATCTCTTTGCTCACGTTGTGTCTCCTAATGGTTAAAATTTGAATTCGGGTTTCAGGCGGGCTTTGTCGATGTTGCCCAGTTCGATTTCGGCGGTTTTGCCGTCAAACGACAGGGTGAGCGTTTGCGTGTTGTCGTTAAAGGTTTCGATGCGCCCGATGAAGTTTTTTTGCCCGTCCACCGGCAGGCGGGTTTTGAGCTTGATTTGGCTGCCTGCAAAGCGGATGAAATCGGCGGCTTTTTTCAGCGGTCTATCTAAACCAGGGCTGGAAATTTCTAGGTTTTTGTAGTCTATGTTTTCCACCATAAACACGCGGCTTAGGTGGTTGCTGACGGCGGCGCAGTCGTCCACGGTGATGCCGCCTGCTTTGTCAATAAACACGCGCAAGGTGCCTTGCGCGGTGAGTTCGTGGTCCACCAGCTCGTAGCCGAGGCCGGGGAGGGTGGTGTCTAAAATGCTTTGAATGTCCATGTTTTCTTTGTTTGCAAGGGGTATAAATACAAAAAAATGACCGCGCGGGTCATTTTTCGTGTGGGGGTGAAAAATTGGCGCGATTATACGGCTTTTTGCTTGAAATGAAAAGGATGTTTTGCGCAAGGCAGCCTGAAACGGGGGGATGGAGGCAGCCTGAAAGGTAAAAAATAGGGCAAGAGGGATTTGGCGAAAATGGTTTTGCTCTCGCGCGTATGATTTTCAGGCTGCCTAAATGGCTGCATAATGCGCGTTTTGTGTTTTTTAGTTTGAGGGAAGAAGCAATGTCTGAATTGGATAAAATTTTGGCGTACAACGCCTCGTTTGTGGATGCTGAGCAGTATGCGGCGTATCAAACCAACAAATACCCCGAGCGCAAGCTGGCGATTTTGTCGTGCATGGACACGCGGATTGTGGAGCTGATTTATGCGGCGCTGGGCGTGAAAAACGGCGATGTGAAGATGATTCGCAACGCGGGGGCAGTGGTGTCGCATCCTTGGGGTTCGGTGATGCGCTCGCTGCTGGTGGCGGTGCTGGAATTGCGCGTGGAGGAGATTATGGTGATTGCGCATTTTGACTGCGGGATGCGCGGGCTGACGGCGCAGGCGATGCTGGACGCGGCGCAGGCGCGGGGCATTCCCGCCGACCGCATTGAAACGCTGCGCCATGCGGGGATTGATTTGGATGGCTGGTTTACGGGGTTTGATAATGTGGAACAGAGCGTGCGCCATACGGTGAACATGATTCGCCATCATCCGCTGATGCCGAGCAATGTGGTGGTGCATGGGCTGGTGATTCATCCGAGCACGGGCAAATTGACGTTGATTGAAAAGGGCGCGCGCGATGAATAAGCTGGGCTTGTTCGGCGGCAGCTTTGACCCGATTCACAATGGGCATCTGCATATTGCGCACGCGTTTGCGGATGAATTGGCGTTGGACAGCGTGATTTTTTTGCCTGCGGGCGATCCGTATCACAAAAATGCAACGTCGGCTTCTGCGGCGCAGCGTTTGGCGATGGTGGAAGCGGCGATAGAAGGCGATAGCCGTTTTGCCGCCAGCGATGTGGACATGGTGCGCGATGGGGCGACGTATAGCGTGGATACGGTGCAGATTTTTCGCCAGCATTTTGCCGGTGCCGAGCTTTGGTGGCTGATGGGAATGGACAGCCTACTGCAATTGCACACTTGGAAAAACTGGCGCACCTTTGCGCGGCTAACTCATATCGCAGTGGCAGCGCGCGCAGGGCAGTCGCTCAACCATGCGCCGCCGGAGCTGCGCGATTGGCTGGGCGAGGCGTTGCAACAGGGCAGCCTGAAAATCTTGTCTGCGCCGCTGTTAGACATCAGTTCCAGCGCGATTCGGCGGCGGGCGGCGGCGGGGCAAAGCATTGCGGACGACGTACCCGAGGCGGTGGCGCGGTTGATTGGGCAATGGGGGCTGTATCGCGGCATTGAGGCAGCCTGAAATCCGAATGGAACGGCGACGGTTTGCCGCCAAATGGCGTGTTAGACGACGCGCCATCATGTATTGCGTTTCAGGCTGCCTTAAATCATCACATCAAAGGCAGCCTGAAAACATAACAATCGTTTGGTGTTGCGCCAAACGATTTTTTGCCGAATAGATGGGTTTTCAGGCTGCCTTTGTTCGCCATGATTAGGCAGCCTGAAATCTAAGCCTGAAAACTAAAATGAAACGACAACGGCTCATCATCAAACCGATCCAACCTAACAGCGCTTTGCTGATGAGCCGCCGACGCGCCATTTGGTTTTCAGGCTGCCGCAGAAGATGCAAAGGCTCCAATCCAAACCGCGTTTGCCAAACAAGCGGGGCAAAACCGCCTGATTTTTACGCCGCCGGCAAGCCCGCGCATTCACATCGCTTAACGCGCGCGCCGCTCCTGTTATACAATATCACCCTTTTTTGCTCAGACAGCCTGAAAGTGTGCTTATGAAACCTCCCTTTTCCCTGTTGCTCGCCAGCCTGTCCCAACGCCTTGCCATCGCCGCCGCCGTGCTGCTGATTGTGTGGTGCGTGTATTACTGGGCGGTGTCGGCATGAGTATTGTTATCCACAATTTAACCGTGAGCTATCAATCACGCCCTGCTGTGCACCATGTGAACATGACGTTTGCCGATGGCTGTATGTATGCCATTTTTGGGCCCAACGGCGCGGGCAAGTCCACGCTGCTTAAAGCGATTATGGGGCTGCTCAAACACACGGGCAGCGTGCAATGGCAAAACCTGTCGCGCCGCGACATTGCTTATTTGCCGCAGCAGTCGGACATTGACCGCAGCCAGCCGCTGACGGTGTTTGAGCTGACGGCGATGGGCTTGTGGTATGAAATCGGCTTTTTTGGGCGGCTGTCGGCGGCGCAGCGCGAACGGGTGCATCATGCGCTGGCGCGCGTGGAGATGGCGGATTTTGCCCACCGCCACATCAGCGACCTGTCCAACGGGCAGTTCCAGCGCGTGCTGTTTGCCCGCATGCTGGTGCAAAACGCGCAATTTTTGCTGCTGGACGAGCCGTTTAACGCGGTGGATGCCAAAACCACTTATGCCTTGCTGGATTTGCTGCGCCAAGAAAACCAAGCGGGGCGGGCCGTCATCGCCGTGCTGCATGATTACGAGCAAGTGCGCGCTTATTTTCCGCATACGTTTTTGCTGGCGCGGGAAAAGGTGGCGGAGGGCAAGACCGAAGCGGTGCTGACCGATGAGCTGTTGCTGCGTGCCAATGCGTTGGCGCAAAAGGCGGAAGATGAAGCGCAATGGTGCGAGGTTGAGGTAGCCTGAAATGCTTTGCCTGCGTTTGCAAATGGCAGCCTGAAAGGGCGTTTTCCCATTTTCAGGCTGCCTCCTTTGCCTAATCTGCAACCGATGGCGTGGCGGCTTGCCGATGTTGCCAACCAACGCAGTTTAATCAACGTTCCATTTGGCGACGAGCCGTCGCCGCGCCATGCGTTGCTTGGTTGGCATGGTTTTCAGGCTGCCTACCGCGTGGCACAATCAATGGCAGCCTTGCCCCTTTGTCCAAATCTTTGATTTGAGTATTAAGTAAGCATCTAAATCTTTGATTTAGCCATGCGAACTTATGCAAAGCTCAGGGGGTATGCCGCAGCGCAGCGAAGGTTGAAAACCCTATTCCCTCGCTTTATCAACACTCTATAAGGCAGCCTGAAACCGCGTCCCCCCCACCACGCCGCCCGCCCCTTTTTCAGGCTGCCTCAACACAACCCAATCCCACCCACCACCATGTACGACTTATTCATCGCCCCCTTTACCGAATTTTCCTTTATGCGCTACGCCCTCGCGTCGGTTGTCTTTCTTGCCCTCTCCGCCGCGCCTGTGGGCGTGTTTTTGGTGATGCGCCGCATGAGCCTGATTGGCGACGCGCTCAGCCACGCCGTGCTCCCCGGGGCGGCGATTGGCTACATGATTGCGGGGCTGAGCCTGCCCGCGATGGGCTTGGGCGGCTTTATCGCGGGGATGCTGATGGCGTTTTTCGCGGGCATTGTGAGCCGCTTCACCGAGCTTAAAGAAGATGCCAACTTTGCCGCGTTCTACCTCACCAGCCTTGCCATCGGCGTGCTGCTGGTGAGCCTCGGCAACAACAGCGTAGAGCTTTTGCATTTGCTGTTTGGCTCGGTGCTGGCGGTGGATTTGGGCTCGTTGCGGCTGATGGGCGGCGTGGCAAGCTGCACCATCATCGCGCTGGCGGTGATGTTTCGTCCGCTGCTGCTGGAAAGCATAGACCCGCTGTTTCTGCGCTCGGTAAACGGGCGCGGCGGCTTGTGGCATGTCGCCTTTTTGATTTTGGTGGTGATGAATTTGGTGGCGGGCTTTCAGGCATTAGGCACGCTGATGTCGGTGGGCTTGATGATGCTGCCCGCCATCGCCGCGCGACTGTGGGTGAAAAGCATCGGCGCGTTGATGCTGGTTTCCGCCATCAGCGCGTTGCTGTGTGGCTACGCGGGGCTGCTGCTGTCGTACCACCATCCCGCCAACTTGCCATCGGGCCCGACTATTATTCTATTTTGCGGCGGCTGGTATTTTGTCTCCGTGCTGTTTGGCGCGCAAAGCGGCATTGTGGTGAAGCTGCTGCGCAAGCGGCATCGGGCGATTTATGTGAAGTGAGTTTCAGGCTGCCTAATGGTTCGCAATAGGCAGCCTGAAACGCAAAAAACCAAGCAAAAACTAAAAAACGTTTACAATACGCCCTTTTCATTTTTCCCCTTTTCAGGCTGCCCGAAACGCCAAAGGCAGCCTGAAAACGGTTTTTAACTACCCAACCATTGCCACAAAAGAGTTCCCATGTCCGAAATCCTAGACCAAGTCCGCCGCCGCCGCACCTTTGCCATCATCTCCCACCCCGACGCGGGTAAAACCACGCTCACCGAAAAGCTCTTGCTGTTTTCGGGCGCCATCCAAAGCGCGGGCACGGTAAAGGGCAAGAAAACCGGCAAATTCGCCACATCCGACTGGATGGAAATCGAAAAGCAGCGCGGCATTTCGGTGGCGTCGTCGGTGATGCAGTTTGACTACAAAGACCACACCGTCAACCTTTTGGACACCCCCGGCCACCAAGACTTCTCGGAAGACACCTACCGCGTGCTCACCGCCGTGGACAGCGCGCTGATGGTCATCGACGCCGCCAAAGGCGTGGAAGCGCAAACCATCAAACTGCTCAATGTCTGCCGCCTGCGTAATACTCCGATTGTTACCTTTATGAACAAATACGACCGCGAAGTGCGCGATTCGCTGGAACTGCTGGACGAAGTGGAAAATATCCTGCAAATCCGCTGCGCGCCCGTAACTTGGCCGATCGGCATGGGCAAAAACTTCAAGGGCGTGTACCACATTCTGAATGACGAAGTATATTTGTTTGAAGCGGGCGGCGAGCGTTTACCGCACGAGTTTGACGTGATTAAAGGCATTGACAATCCCGAGTTGGCGCAGCGTTTTCCGCTGGAAATCCAGCAGCTGCGCGATGAGATTGAGCTGGTTCAGGCGGCGTCCAATGAGTTTGATTTGGCAGAATTTTTGGCGGGCGAACTCACGCCCGTGTTCTTCGGCTCGGCAATCAACAATTTCGGCATTCAGGAAATTTTGAACTCGCTGATTGACTGGGCGCCCGCGCCGCAGCCGCGCGATGCCACCGTGCGCCAAGTTGCGCCCGACGAAGCCAAATTCTCGGGATTTGTGTTTAAAATCCAAGCCAATATGGACCCGAAACACCGCGACCGCATCGCCTTTTTGCGCGTCTGCTCGGGCAAGTTTGAGCGCGGCATGAAAATGAAACACCTGCGCATCAACCGCGAAATCGCCGCCTCCAGCGTGGTAACATTCATGTCGCACGACCGCGAGCTGGTGGAAGAAGCCTACGCGGGCGACATCATCGGCATCCCCAACCACGGCAATATCCAAATCGGCGACAGCTTCTCCGAAGGCGAACAACTGGCGTTCACCGGCATCCCGTTTTTCGCGCCCGAGCTGTTCCGCAGCGTGCGCATTAAAAATCCGCTGAAAATCAAACAACTGCAAAAAGGCTTGCAGCAGCTGGGCGAAGAAGGCGCAGTGCAGGTGTTCAAGCCGATGAGCGGCGCGGATTTGATTTTGGGCGCGGTGGGCGTGTTGCAGTTTGAAGTGGTAACGTCGCGGCTGGCGAATGAATACGGCGTGGAAGCGGTGTTTGACAACGCATCCATCTGGTCGGCGCGCTGGGTGTCGTGCGACGACAAGAAAAAGCTGGCGGAGTTTGAAAAGGCGAACGCGGGCAATCTGGCGGTGGACGCGGGCAGCAATCTGGCGTACCTCGCGCCCAATCGGGTGAATTTGAATTTAACGCAGGAGCGCTGGCCAGACATCGTGTTCCACGAAACGCGCGAGCATTCGGTGAAGTTGAACGGCTGATACGACCGATAAACAAAGTGCAGGCTGCTTTTGAAGGTTTAAAAACCCGAAAAGCAGCCTGCACTTTGTTTGCCCTTTATTCCGCAAACGTTTTGCCACGAAACACGCGCACCGCGTTGCCGCATGTCGAGCCAATATTGTGCAAAATTGTCTTGCAGGCTGCCTGAAAAAGAAAAGTGGATTAGCCATTTTTTACTAATCCAAATTTTATTTAAATTTGAAATGATTAAAAAGGCGATTCATCGTCAGAATTATCGTCTTCATCAATATCAAAAAAATCTTTTCCAAATTTATTTATACAATACTCATAAACATAATTTACGACCATTAACCGCAATACACCAAAATCTTCTAATTTTAGATTTTTCTTATGAAATTGTTTTGCTATGCCTAATAACATTGGTACAGCATTCAAATTAAAATATTCTGATAATTTAGCTTCGGTATTTTGTTTTAAAAACATATTTAAAGGGTAAAAATGTTCCCAATCTGCATTTACATGAGTCAGCGATGATACTTGATAAAATTGATTAATTTCCTTATTAGAAAAATTCCGAATACAATAAACTTCATAAGTGATAAATTCAGTAATCAATTCTTTAAATTTTTCTTTATCTAGAAATACGCGCGGGTAAGAATACGATGTAAAATTTTCATTCCATAAAATAAACATATGAGCCAAGATGTAAGCTAAATTACCATATTGCCCACCTTCAAAAAATTGCAATGACGACTTAATAAACCTTTCTTGCAAAACTTCATTATTTGGATTTGGAATTAAACTATAAAATACTTCTTCATTCAGTCCAATAATTTCAGCAGATTGTTTTGCTTTCTTATGCCCCATTTTATCGGCTTGTTGGAAATATTGACGTGCTTTTTCATAATTAGGAACAAGGCAGCCTGCACCGTCCAAATAGATTAGTCCAAGATTATAAGCAGCAGAAGGGTGTTCATAATTGACGCGTTCAAAATAATTAATGGCTTGCTTTATATTTCCTTTGGACAAAGCAATTACGCCTTTATTGTAAATTTCCTTTGTCTCTGGCGAATAATTGGTATCTATCGGATTAAATAATCTACTGAAAAAACCCATTTCTGTGTTATCCTTTTTTTGACATTAAATGTTCTTTAAAATATATTATTAAAAATAATATCCAATGAAGTGGCCACAATACTGAAAGAAGTATCTGTGTAAACAATAGTTGCTTTTCAGTAGTTTTTGTGCTTGTCCAAAAAATAAAGCAATATGTAACCACTATTCCAATAATGTAAATTCCCATTTCCTATATATGCGTAAAATTTTTAAAATTGTATGCTATGCTTCATAACAACTTTTAACAACCAACCAAAAATGATAGAATCAACACTTTAAATATCGAAAACCACTCTTTCAGGCAACCTGAAAGAAATTAAAGGATAAAAAATGGAAGTCCACGACAAAATTCGCGTGATGAGAGAAATTAACCAATGGTCGCAAGAAGAAATGGCGGAAAAATTGGCTATGTCCGCCAATGGTTATGCGAAAATCGAACGTGGGCAAACTAACATAAGTATTGATAAACTAAAACAAATTGCACAAATTTTTAACATTGATATGGTAGATTTAATTACCAACCAAGATAAAACGTTTTTCTTTTCCATCGGCGACAATAATGTAAATAGCCATAATTTAAATTCAATGGATAAATTCCAATTATTGCTTGATGCAAAGGATGAATTATTAAAACAAAAAGACAAAGAGATTGAAGCGTTAAAAGAAATCATTGCGTTATTAAAATCCAATGTAGAAAAATAAAAAGGTTGGGATTCGTTCCCAATCTTTTTATTTTTCAGGCAGCCTGAAAACGCGTAGGCAACGAGTGCCCACTCTGTATAAACTCTTTATTCCGCAAACGTCTTACCGCGAAACACGCGCACCGCGTTGCCGCGTTCCAAACGGTAGAGCTGCGCGTGCGCGTCGGCGGCGTGTTGATCCAGCCGTTCTGCGTGCTGTGCGGCGAGTTTCACCGTCAAAAGTTCCAGTACTGTAGGTTGGGTCGAGACCCAACAAAGCCTTGAAATCATCGGAAACGTTGGGTTTGGCAACCCAACCTACAAGACTGCCTCCAAACAAATAAAAGGAAACACCATGCACCCCATCGCCCAAATCCGACAAATCCGCATCGGGCAGCCTGAAAACTTTGCCCGCAACCAACAAAGCGCGATTAACAAGCAGCCTGTCAGCAGCAAAATCGCCGTTACGCCCAGCGGTTTGGCGGGCGATAGCGTGGGCGATCCGCGTTTTCACGGCGGCGCAGACAAGGCGGTGCACGTTTACGCGCTGTACCATTACGACACTTGGCGGCGCGAGCTGCCTGCGGCGCAAAACATGCACGCAGGCGGCTTTGGCGAGAATTTTTGCCTTGATGGCGCGGATGAACACTCGGTGTGCATCGGCGACGAATGGCAGATCGGCACGGCGCGTTTTGCCGTGAGCCAGGGGCGGCAGCCGTGTTGGAAGCTGAACGAGCGTTTCGGCGTGGCGGATATGGCGTTGCGTGTGCAGCAGAGTTTGCGCTGCGGCTGGTATCTGCGCGTGTTGGCGGCAGGCGAAGTGGCGGCAGGCGATGAAGTGTTTTTGCTCTCGCGTCCGTTTCCCGAATGGACGGTGGCGCGGGTGTTGGCGCTGATTGACAGCCGCTGCTGCGATGCAGACGAAATGCGCGCCGTATTGCGCCTGCCGCTGCCCGAATCGTGGGCGCGGCTGTTTGCGCGGCGGCTGGAAACGGGCGGGTGCGAATATTGGGACAGCCGTTTGTTCGGCGACGGCAGCGACGGCAAAAAGGCAGCCTGAAAACGAGCAAAGCGAGTTTCAGCGAAGCTATAGTCGTTCCAATTAAGTCTTATACAAGGCGGCGAGTCGCAGATAGTACAAATAGTACAGCAAGACGAGCCAACGCTGTATAAGGCTTAATTGGAGCGACTATAAAAACGGAAAACGGGTTTTCAGGCTGCCTTTGTTGGTTTTCTATGCTGCTTGTTTTGCTGATAATCTGATTACCAACGCTCGCGCACAAATCGGCGCGACACTCCAAGCTGTAAACCACAAGCCATTCGCTCATTCAACCCAACTCAATTCATCAAACAAAGCATAAGGCAGCCTGAAAAACGGAAAACTCGTTTTCAGGCTGCCTTTGAATTGGCTGGGAACGATGAAATGATGCCGTTGCTTGATGGCTTGGCTGCCGCCGTTTTAGCTTCGCTGAAACTCGCTTTGCTCGTTTTCAGGCTGCCTCACTTCGCAGGCTCGCCGTAAAGGCGTTTGCAAATCTCTGCCGATAAATCGGCGCGGTTAAGCGTGTAAAAATGCAGCCCCGGTGCACCGCCTTGCAGCAGGCGTTCGCACATGTGCGTTACCACGTCCAGCGCAAAGGCGCGGATGGATTCGGCATCGTCGGCGTAGGAATACAGTTTGAGCCGCAGCCAGCGCGGGATTTCCGCGCCGCACATATCGGAAAAGCGCACCAGCTTGGTAAAGCTGTCCACGGGGATGATGCCGGGGATGATGGGGATGTCCACGCCTGCGCGTTGGGCATCGTCCACAAAGTTAAAATAGGCATCGGCGTTGAAAAAATATTGCGTGATGGCGCTGTCCGCGCCTGCGTTCACTTTTTGCACGAAGTAGCGCAAATCGTCGGCGGCGTTTTGCGATTGGGGATGGTATTCGGGATAGGCGGCGACAATGGTGTGAAAGTGGTCGCCAAATTTTTGTTTGACTAGGGCAACGAGTTCGTTGGCGTAGCGCAAGCCTTCCATGCCAAAGCCTGTGCCCGATGGGATGTCGCCGCGCAGGGCAATCAGGCGGTTTACGCCGATGTCTTTGTATTGTTGCAGCAATTCAACAATTTCGTTTTCCAGCATGCCGATGCACGGCAGATGCGGGGCGGCGGGGGTTTGCTCGTTTAGAATATCGCGCACGGTTTGCAGCGTGCCCTCGCGCGTTGAGCCGCCTGCGCCCGAGGTGCAGGAGAAAAATTGCGGGTTGAACTGTTTGAGCTCTTGGCGCACAAGAATTTGCTTGGCGCGCCCTTCGGGGGTGCGGGTGGGGAAAAATTCAAAGCTGAGACTGCGGGAAATGGAGGTCATGTTGATTCCTTTGTGGGTGGCTTTGCTAAGGCGTTTTCAGGCTGCCTTTGTGTTGAGCCAGTAGCCATAATGATTTGCGATGGTAATGAGGCAGCCTGAAACGGGGTAAAACCATTTTCAGGCTGCCTTTTGCGCGAGCAGAAAGGTGGGCAGCCAATGCCCGCCCTATTCTGCGCGGATTACTTCGCGGCAAACTCGCTGCGCAGCTTGTTGGTTACAGCCATCATCACGCGCAGTTGCTCAATAGTTTCTGTCCAGCCGCGTGTTTTCAAGCCACAGTCGGGGTTCACCCACAGGCGTTCCAGCGGCACTACGCTGATGGCTTTGCGCAACAAATGCTCCACTTCGGCTTCAGTGGGCACGCGCGGGCTGTGGATGTCGTACACGCCCGGGCCGATGTCGTTCGGGTATTTGAATTCGCCGAACGCAGTCAGCAAATCCATGTCGGAGCGCGAAGTTTCAATGGTAATCACATCCGCATCCATGCTGGCGATGGCGGGCAGGATGTCGTTGAACTCGCTGTAACACATGTGGGTGTGGATTTGCGTGCTGTTTGCCGTGCCTGTGCTGGTTAAACGGAAGCTCTCGCAAGCCCATGCAAGATATTCATCCCATTGGTTTTTCTTCAACGGCATCGCTTCGCGGATGGCAGGTTCGTCAATTTGGATAACGGTGATGCCTGCGCGTTCCAAATCCAGCACTTCATCGTTCAACGCCAACGCGATTTGTTTGCACACTTGCGAGAGCGGCACATCGTCGCGCACAAACGACCATTTGAACATGGTAACCGGCCCTGTGAGCATGCCTTTCATCGGGCGTTTGGTCAGGCTTTGCGCGTAGCTGGACCAATAAACCGTCATCGGATTGGGGCGCGATACGTCGCCGTAGATGATGGGCGGTTTCACGCAGCGGCTGCCGTAGCTTTGCACCCAGCCAAATTGGCTGAAACAATAGCCCGCCAGCTGTTCGCCAAAATATTCCACCATATCGTTGCGCTCGGCTTCGCCATGCACCAACACGTCAATGCCCAATTTTTCTTGCTCGGCAACGCAGTAGGCGATTTCTTTTTTCATCGCGGCATCGTAATCGGCAGCGGAAAGCTCGCCTTTTTTGAACGCGGCGCGGGCTTGGCGGATTTCGGTGGTTTGCGGGAACGAGCCGATGGTGGTGGTGGGCAGCAGGGGCAGGTGAAGCTGGGCTTGCTGCGCTTTGATGCGCTCGGCAAACGGTGCACCGCGTTGGTCTGCGCCTTTGGGCAGATTGGCAATGCGCGCCTGCACGGCGGCGTTGTGGATTTTGCTGTTGCTGGCGCGGTCGGCTTGGGCGGCATCGGATGCGGCTAAGACAGCCTGAATGCTGTCTAAACCGTTTTGCAAGGCTTGTTTGATGTTGCCCAGTTCCACCAATTTTTGCGCGGCAAACGCCATCCAAGATTTGATTTCGGCATCCAGTTTTTCTTCCAGCGCAAGATCTTGCGGGCTGTGCAACAAGGAGCAGCTTGGGGCAACCCACAGGTTGTCGCCAAATTTGGCTTTGGCATCTTGCAAGTTGGCAACGATTTGGCGCAAGTTGGCACGCCACACGTTGCGCCCATCCACCACGCCTGCGGATAGGATTTTGCTGCTGTCTAGTTGCGCTACAAACGTTGCCAACTGCTCGGACGCGCGCACGCAATCAATGTGCACACCGCTAATCGGCAAGCTGTTTAACAACGCCGCGTGTTCGGCAACGCTGGCAAAATAAGTGCCCAAGATAATGCGCACAGGTGTTTGCGCGAGGGCTTGGTAAACCTCGGGGAAGGCTTCCAGCCAAGGTTTGCCCGCATCAGCCGCCAAAATCGGCTCGTCGATTTGCACATATTCCACGCCTGCATCGGCGATGGTTTGCAATAATTGTTGGTAAACGGGCAGCAGTTTGGGCATCAGCGTTTTGATGCGACAGCCGAAGTCTTCTTTTTTCTTGCCCAGCCACAGCAAGGTGAGCGGGCCCACCAGCGTGGGTTTCACGGCGTAGCCTTGCGCTTGGGCTTCGCGGATTTGGGCAATGATGCGCTCGGGGTGGGCGGAGAATTGGGTGTCGGCATGCCATTCGGGCACGATGTAGTGATAGTTGGTGTCAAACCATTTCGTCATTTCCATCGCAAATTGGGTGGCGTTGCCGCGTGCCAGTTCAAAGTATTGCGGCAGGGTCAGATTGGCAGCCTGAAAACCGAAACGCGCGGGAATCGCGCCCACGGCGCACAGCAAATCCAACACATGGTCGTAAAACGAAAAATCGCCCACGGGCAGCAAATCCGCGCCTGCGGCGTGTTGCGCTGCCCAGTTGGCGCGGCGGATGTCGGCGGCTACGGTTTGCAGCTCGGCTTCGCTGGTTGCGCCTTTCCAGAAGGATTCGGTGGCGAATTTGAGCTCGCGTTTGCCGCCGATGCGGGGGTAGCCTGATAGGTGGAAGGTGGTCATAGGGGTCTCCTAGTGGACGTTTTGGGTTGAAAGATTACAGAACGGGGGATATTGCGCTTAATCTTGCATGAATACAAATGAAAAATTTCCAGCGGCAATATGAATAATTTTAATGTCTAGGCAGCCTGAAAATGGGATTTGTGCTTTGTGGCTGGCTTTGAGTGTCGCTTTAACCATGCGTCTCGTGCCGACGGGGCACTTCCTTTTCTTTGCTTCGCCAAAGTGTGAACCTGCATTCATCATCCGCGCGACAGCTTTTTCGCCCTAAAAACATGGCTACGGCGTTGCAAATGCTCGCAAGGTATCCAACCTTGCTGTGCTTTGCGCCTTGTATCCATGCTTTTATGCCACAAAATCTATTCACGCGGCTAATGAATACAGGTTCAAAGCAAAAGAAAGGCGACCCCGACGTACAGGTCTGCTTCGCAGACTTCCCTCACCTCCGCATCCTTTTTTCGGCGCGTGCGAACTAGCCGCGCTTTGCGCGTCGTCGGACAAGCGCACGCTTGTTCCCGAAAAAAGCATGCTCCGTTCGGCTGGACGTAGGGGAGGGGCTGGCAGTAGTAAACGGATGTGATGAATTAGGCAGCCTGCGGAGCGCGGCGGAGTTGCGAAGCTAAAACCAATCTATCCCGTAAAAAAACCGTTTGGCTCTACACCAAACGGTTTTTCTATTTTCAGGCTGCCTTTGATGATGATTTAAGGCAGCCTGAAACCTTTGCAAAACCAACACCAGTGCTTGCCGACATTTTAATCAACCAGCGCAGCCGATTTAATACGCCATTTGACGACGAGCCGTCGCCGCTCCATTCCATTGAGGCAGCCTGAAAACGGGTTAGGCATTACACAAGCCCTTACGCGCGGCATTTGCCGCACACGCCTGTAAGCACCACGTGTTCTTCGTTGAGCGCGAAGCCTGTTTGTTCTACGGCTTGGTGCAGGGCTTGCCATTCGCGGTTTAGGCTTTGTTCGTCCACCGTGCCGCATTGGGTGCACACAAGGATGAAGCTGCTGTTGTGGCTGTGGGCATCGCTGTGGCAATGGCTGTTGCATTCGTGTTGCACATGGCTGCATAGGATGTAGCCGTTTACGGCGGGGATTTTGTGCAACACGCCCTGCTCCGCCCAAAAATCCAGCGCGCGGTAGGCAGTAGGCGGGGCGAGCACGTTTTGGCTTTCGCGCTGCATTTGCGCCAGCACGGTGTAGGCTTTAATCACGCCGTCCAGCTGCAATACGATGTCTAAAACGTGTTCGCGCAGCGGGGTTACTTGAACATTTTGCGCGCGGCATTGGGCGAGGATGTTTTGTTTGATGTCCATGGCTGTCCTTGTGTGATGAAGTGGGCGCGGGGGTACGCTACAAATAAATGGGATTTTCAGGCTGCCTATGGGCGCATTCTGCCCGTAAGGCAGCCTGAAAACGGAGTGTGCCGCCCTGTGCTACCTAAACCGTGTTGATACGGCGCGTTCGCCCAGTATTGCCACCAAGCCATCCAGCAATTCGTTGCTCAACACCAGCCGCCATTTGGCGTTGGGCAGCAGCGTGCCGTGGGCGCGGTCGTTGGCGTAGGTGAAAAACAGGGGGATTTTGTTGCCGTTGGCTTGGGTGTGCGGGCGCAGCAGTTTAGCGAGGGCTTCGATGTCGTGCTCGGGGCGCAGGTTGAGCGTGAGGCTGATGGCAAAGCGGGAGCGGGCTTCGTTGAGCCGGTGGATGCCGGCTTGCTTTTGCTCGTCGCTGCCGATGTTGGCCACGTTCACGCGCAAGCCGCCATCGGGGTTGAAGCGGTCTTCGCGCACGCTGCAATCGCAAATCAAGATTTGGTCGGCTTTCAGCGTTTCTTTGGGGATACCGTCCAGCAAATCGCCGCGGATGATGACTTCTTGCTTGGCGGTGTCGTCTTCCAGCAGCAGGGCAATCATTTTGCCGTTTTTGGTCATGATGCTGCGGATGGAGGTGGCAAAGCCTGCCAGCCGTTGTGTGCCGTCTTTGGCTTTCAGGCTGCCTAATGGCGTGGGCGCAAAGGCGCGCACTTCGCTGGCATAGGGCGCAAACGGATGCCCGCTCAAATAAAAACCAATGGCTTGCTTTTCTTCGGCGAGCTTGGTGGCTTCGTTCCACGGCTCAATGTATTGTAGCGGCACATCTGCCAGCGCGTCTTCCACCATATCAAACAAGCCGCCTTGGTTGGCGTTATCGGCTTTTTGTTCGGCTTGGGCGATGGCAAGGTCAATATTGCCCAGCAGCATAGCGCGGTTGGGTTCTATGCTGTCAAACGCGCCGCCGCGAATCAGCGCTTCCAGCACGCGGCGATTGGCGTGTTGCTTGCCCACGCGTTCGCAAAAATCAAACAAATCTTTGAATTTGCCGCCGCTTTCGCGCGCCGCCACAATGGCGTTCACCGCCGCTTCGCCTGTGCCTTTGATGGCGCCCAGCGCATAGCGGATTTGTTTTTGCGCATTGGGGATAAAGCGGTAAAACGATTCGTTTACATCGGGCGGCAAAAAGCGGATGCCGTTGAGCTTGCTTTGCGCGTCATCAAAAAACACTTTGAGCTGGTCGGTGTTGTCCAATTCGGACGACATCGTCGCCGCCATAAATTCGGCGGGGTAATGCGCTTTGAGCCACGCGGTTTGATACGACACATAGGCATACGCCGCCGCGTGCGATTTGTTGAAGCCGTAGCCCGCAAATTTTTCCATGTAGTCAAAAATTTCATCGGCTTTTTCGCGGCTGATGCCTTGTTTTGCTGCGCCTTCGGCAAAAATTTCGCGGTGTTTCACCATCTCTTCGGGCTTTTTCTTGCCCATCGCGCGGCGCAGCAAATCCGCACCGCCCAGCGAATAGCCGCCGATGACTTGCGCCGCCTGCATCACCTGCTCTTGGTACACCATGATGCCGTAGGTCGGCTCTAACACGGGTTCCAGCAGCGGGTGCATATATTCAAACTTCGCGCCTTTCATCCGTTCGATAAAGTCGGGAATCAAGTCCATCGGGCCGGGGCGATACAGCGACACAAAGGCGATGATTTCTTCCAAATTGGTGGTGTTGGCTTGCGCCAGCATTTTTTTCATGCCGCTGGATTCAAACTGGAACACGGCGGTGGTGTTGGCATCGCGGAAAATTTTGTAGGCAACTTGGTCGTCCAGCGGGATATGGCTCACATCCACTTGCTCGCCTGTGGTTTGGCGGATGAAGTTTTGCGCCATTTCAATGATGGTGAGGTTGCGCAGCCCCAAAAAGTCAAACTTCACCAGCCCAATTTCTTCCACATCGCCCTTATCAAACATAGACACAGGCGAGGCATTTTCATCGGCTTGATACACGCCGCAAAAATCGGAAATTTTGCTCGGCGCAATCAACACGCCGCCCGCGTGCATCCCCAGATTGCGGGTTAAATCTTCCAGCTTCATGGCAAGGTTGAGCAGCTCGTCGGCTTCTTCTTCGCGGATGATTTGTTCAATTTCGGGCTCGGCGGCGAGCGCGTCTTTTAAATGCAGCGGCTTGTTGGCTTCCAGCGGGATAAGTTTGGACAAACGGTCGCACAGGGCAAACGGCAGTTGCAGCACGCGCCCCACATCGCGGATTACGGCTTTGGACGACATCGCGCCGAAGGTTACGATTTGGCTCACGGCTTGTTTGCCATATTTTTCGCGCACATATTCAATCACGCGCCCGCGATTGGCTTGGCAGAAGTCAATATCAAAGTCAGGCATGGACACGCGCTCGGGGTTGAGAAATCGCTCAAACAACAGCGCGTATTTAAGCGGGTCTAGGTCGGTGATTTTGAGCGAATACGCCACCAGCGAGCCTGCGCCCGAGCCGCGCCCCGGCCCCACCGGGCAGCCGTTGTTTTTCGCCCAGTTGATGAAGTCTTGCACGATGAGGAAATAACCTGGGAACTGCATTTTGATGATGATGTCTAGCTCAAAATCCAGCCGCGCTTGGTATTCAGGCTGCCTTTTGGCGCGCTCAGCTTCGTTGGGATACAGCACGGCTAGGCGTTCTTGCAGCCCTTCGTTGGCAAGATGGCGCAGGTAGTCGTTTAAACCCATGCCATCGGGCGTGGGGAACAGCGGCAGGAAGTTTTTGCCCAGCGTGAGCGTGAGATTGCAGCGTTTGGCGATTTCTTGGCTGTTGTGCAGGGCTTCGGGGATGTCGGCAAAGCGCGCGGCAAAATCGGCGGTGGAGAGGAAGTGTTGGCTGGGGGTAAAGTCGTGCGGGCGTTTGGGGTCGATGAGCGTCCAGCCGCCTGCGATGCACACGCGCGCGTCGTGGGCTTTGTAGTCGCCTTGTTGCAAAAATTGGGTGGGATGGGTGGCAACCACGGGCAGTTGCAGGGCTTGGGCGATTTTCAGGCTGCCTGAAACGCTGGTTTCCCAGTCGGGCTTTTCGGGCAGGCGTTGCAGTTCCAAATAAAAGGCGTTGGGAAACCATGCTGCGTATTTTTGCGCGGCGGCGTGGGCTTTGTCTTCGTTGCCCAGCATTAAATGGCTGCCGACTTCGCCCATGTGCGCGCCTGATAGGCAGATTAAGCCGCTGTTGTCGCCTTGGGCAAGCCATGCTTGGTTGATTTGCGGGGTGTGTTTGTTGCGGTCGTCGGCTTCAAAGGCGGCGGTGAGCAGTTCGTTGAGGCGGATGTAGCCTTGCTCGTTGCGGATGAGCAGCACGGCGCGATAGGGCTTTTCAGACTGCTCGGGGTTTTCTATGCGCACGTCTGCGCCACAAATGGGCTTGATGCCTGCTTTGCGGCAGGCTTTGTAGAATTTGAGCAGCCCAAAGGTGTTCATCAGGTCGGTGAGCGCGAGGGCGGGATAGTTTGCGGCGCGGGCGGCGGCAACGTAGTCACCAATGCGGATGATGCTGTCGGTGATGGAAAATTCGGAATGGGCGCGTAGGGGGATGGGGGGCATGGTGGGGGGATTTGATGGGGTTGCGATGGGTGGGATTTTATCATGTGAACAAAGGCAGCCTGAAACGGATGATGGGGTTTCAGGCTGCTTTTGGGAGATGGGATAGGATTGCAAAATATTTGAGGCAGCCTGAAAACGCTAAAATCCATTTTCAGGCCGCCTATCCGCACAGATAACAAAGGCAGCCTGAAAACGCATTCCCCCATTTTCAGGCTGCCTCAACGCATCCCACCCCTCAAAACTGCTTATCCACCGTCATAAACCATTGCCCACTCTTACGCGAATACAGCGCGGGGATATTGCTGTCAATTTCCACATGGCGATAGTTCAGCTTCGGCGTTAAGCCATGCCATGTGAGTTTGGGCGACCACAGCGAGCCTTGCCATTGGCGTTCTATGTCGCGCCGTGTGGTGCGGGTGAAGAAATAGTGTGGCGCGTTAAACTGGCGTGTGCCGATGCGGTAATCTACTCGTGCGCCCACCCAGTCTTTAAACGTGCCTGCTGCGCCGATGCGCACGCCTTTGCGCCGCGAGGCTTGGCTGGTTAGGCGGGTTTTGTCGTTCAGCCAATCTATGCCTGTAAACAGCATGATGTTGGGCTTGGGGATAAACGCCAGCGTTGCCGAGCCGCTGTTGAGCACGCTGTTGAAATTTTTGGCGATGGCATGGTTGCGGTAATAGCGTTTGGCATGGCTGGCAGATAAACTAGCTTGCCAGCGGTTGCCGAGCCATTGGCTGTAATTCAACTGGATGCCTCGGCGGTTGCTGTACCGATGCCCGCCTAGCCAATCGTAGCCAAAAAAGGGCTGCGCGCTGAATGTGCGGCGGATGTCTTGGTATTGATAGCCGCCTTGAATGGTGCTGTTGATTTCGTTGTAGTCGTGGTTGTCCCAATAATAGATGCCGCCGATGTTGCTGCTGAATACTAAATTGTGGTTGCCGCCAATGTTGTGGCTTTTGCTGGCGGATACGCCGTAGCGAATGCCGTGCGCTTTTTTCGGCAAACTGCTGGGGTCGCGCACAAAGGTGTAGCCGCCGATGCGCAGTTCGCGCACATAAGAGGCATCGTTTACGTTGTCGGTTTGTTCGTATTGCAGATAGCCGTCAAATTTCCATTTTTGCTGCTTGTCCACCGCCGTTTTGGCTTGCTCGGCAAGCTGGCGGATTGGTTCGGGCGTGTTGCTGTCGTTGAGCAAAATATCGGCTTGCTGCTTAGCTTGGCGGTATTGCTTGTTTTCAAACAACATAGCCATGTAATCCAGCCGCACATAAGGCAGATTGGGCTCGTTTTGCAAAATCTCGCCAAAATCGCGCACGGCTTGGCGATGCTTGGCTTTCATTCGTGCTGCTGCGCCGTGTGCGTATTTATAGAGCGTGGGGTTATGCTCAGGGAGGCTTTGGTAAATGGGCAGTAAGGCGGCGAGAAAATCCCATTGCCGCTCCAATAGGGCTTGATTGACCAACTGCTCGGTGAGCTGGGGATTGGCGCGTAAGTCGTCTTCGTTTAGGCGGGGCTTGGTTTGTGTTGATTGGGCTGGGGTTGATGGGTTTTCAGGCTGCCCTTGCGATGCGGATGATGGGGATGAAGCGGATTCAGACGCGCTGTTGATGGGCGAGCCAATCGGTTTGCCAATCGGCGTTTGCGCTTGGGGTTGATAGATGTAATTTTCTTGGTCGGATAAAGTTTGCGCCCACAGCGTTTTCAGGCTGCCTGAAAACAAGGTGAGCAGGATTAGGGTGGGGAGATGGTGTTTTTTCATGGGATTGGTGCAGATGTGGGAAAAGTAAGGCAGCCTGAAATTCGGGTGGGGATTTTCAGGCTGCCTGATGGGGTTAGTGGGGGTTAGCGGGCACCGCTGAAACCGAATTGGGTTGGGGTAACTCCATCCTCATTTATAACAGCTCCCGTACCCGCTACTTCTTCAGCGTTTGGACCGAAGAAATTAAGTAAGTAGGAACCCTTTCTACCACCATTGCTTGCTGTTGCAAGACCATTGATTACGCCTGCGTGCTCCAAATCATTAGTATAGTGCGATATCATGCTAAGTTTACCTTCGCCCAAAGTAACCGTACCTAGACTATTGATGCCTGTGATACTGCCTGAGCCTTTTGCGGTGAGTACGTCATCATCAAGACCAAAGGCAACTTGATAATTGAATGCACCTTTTTCGGGTACAGCACCCTCTGTAAATGCCTCTCCTGTGTAGATAAATTTTTGGTTGCCTTTTGCGAAATTCTCAAAAGCACTCCATGGCGTTTGATAACCTGCGGTGTACATTTTTGAAATTTTGAGACAGTCTTTATTAGCAAGATTTGCCTTACACTCAGGATTAAAAGAGAATTCAGGCACACCAGCTACCCTGTAACTTGGAAGCGTCTCAGAAAAAACAATAGAATAAGGACGTTGATACGCATTTAATACACCAGTAGCGGTATCTTTTTTAGATGGGTCAAGGTCAATCGTGCCATCAGGCGCAGTTGCTGGCGTAACCGAATAAACCACTTGGCGAGAAGAATATCCCATGCCTAAATCTGCAAGATTAACGGGGTCATTTTCTACTGAAGCGTGTTTATTGTGATAGTGATAGGTTTTGCCATCAATGGTTAATTCATAGAGCGGGTTGTGGCTCAGAATAAAATCTACATTCGCAGTAAGATCCTTAGCTGTTACCATTTTTGCTCTCTCAACTTCGGCTTTTATGTCTGCGGGAACAGGGTCATTAGGTTGAGGCTGCGGATTTGGTTGTGGGTTAGGCTGCGGAGTGGGTTGGGGTTGAGGGGTTGGCTGTGGTTGCGGATTAGGTTGGGGTTGTGGGGTTGGTTGAGGATTGGGCTGTGGTTGAGGGTTAGGTTGAGGTTGTGGATTAGGCTGTGGTTGTGGATTGGGCTGAGGCTGTGGGTTTGGTTGCGGTTGTGGATTAGGCTGCGGCTGCGGATCATTCTTTTTCGGGAACACGCTGCCGTTTGAATCCGAGCCATTGTTGTTATTGCCGTTGTTATTATTGTTGTTGCCGTTGTTGTTGCCATTGTTATTGGTTTGACCTGCGCCAATCACGTTTGCGCCTGTGTCCAAACGGCTGCTGGGCGAGCCACCGCTGCTGCTACAAGCCGATAATACGGCTACGGCGATTAAAGTTAAACTTAAATTTTTTAACATAGTTCTCTCCAAAAAGAAGGGTTGTGTGAAAGTCTGTAATGCTACCCCCCCCCCCGCGTAAAATTAGGTTGATTTTTTGTTAATATTTGTAAATAAATAGGCTTTTGGATTGAATTTTGTTAGTTAGATATTAAGCAATGGTTTGCGTTTAGTGGAATAACATAGGCAGCCTGAAATGCGTTTTATGCGTTTCAGGCTGCCTTGATTGTTTCATCATCATTCTGTGAATTGCCAACCATTTGCCAGTATCTTGGCAACCAGCCTCGCCGCGCCATGTTGCGTTTTCAGGCTGCCTAACGGATTTGGCTGTTTAGGATAAATTTTGCGCCGTTGTCTTGCGCCAATAGCCGCACCAGTTCGGGCAGGGCTTCGCGCAACACGCGATCTAAAATATAGGGCGGGTTGAGGATAAACATTCCGCTGCCGTGCATACCAAAGCCGTCGGCGCGGGGGGCGTGGACGTGCAGTTCGGCGCGAAGGTGGTTGTCGGGCAGCAGTTTGGCGAGTTTTTCGGGCAGGGTGTGGCTTTCTTCGCGGCTTAAACAGGGATACCAAACCATGTAGCAGCCTTGTTCAAAGCGTTTGAGCGCGTCGCGCAGGGTGTGGACGACTTGGGCGTAATCTTGTTTGCGCTCATACGGTGGGTCAATCAACACGACGGCGCGGCGCGTGGCGGGGGGCAGTAGGCTAATCAGTCCTGCGAAGCCGTCTTCTTGTTTGGCGATGGCGCGTTTGCCAAGGCGCAGCGCGTGGAGGTTGTTTTGCAGCAGAGCGAAATCGGCGGGGTGCAGCTCAAACAGGCGCAGTTTGTCGGCGGGGCGCAGCAGTTTGGCTGCCCATAATGGCGAGCCTGCGTAGAGTTGGGCGGCGGGTTCGGCTTCGTGCGCGGCAAGGGTTTGGGCAAATTGGGCGAAGGCGGTTAGGGCTTCGGACGGTTGGGGGTTTTCAGGCTGCCTTGGGGCGGCGGCATCTTGGTTTTCAGGCTGCCCATAAACTGCCCATAGCCGTGCGATGCCTTGTTGGTATTCGCCCACTTTGTTGGCTTCGCTGCTGTGTAGGTCGTATAAACCTGCGCCTGCGTGGGTGTCTATATACCAATAGGGTTTGTCTTTTTGGTTGTAGTAGTTGAGGATGGTGTAGAGCGTGAAGTGTTTGAGCACGTCGGCGTGATTGCCTGCGTGGTAGGCGTGGCGGTAGCTGAGCATGGGTTTCCTTTTGCAGCGGGCTGGGGCGGCGGAATATAGCAAAGGTGGGGCGGGTGGGTCAAAGGGCGGCGGGTTGCGCGATAAGGCAGCCTGAAATCAGGCAAGGAATGGTTGATACTGCGTGGGGTGCAGGGGCTTGCCCCTGCTCGTGGTAGGCGGCGAAACGCCTGCGCGGGCAAAAGACAAGCAAAAGGCAGCCTGAAAACGATATTTTCCATTTTCAGGCTGCCTCTGGGGCGACAAACTGCACAATGCACCCAAGCATAATTTGCGACATAAAGGCAGCCTGAAACGCTTATTTTTCCATTTTCAGGCTGCCTTTCAAGCTGCGTGCGCAGCAAAGCTGCACACCCTACCTATGTTTTTTCATCAATCATGCGCCAGCGCATCAATCGGGTTGAGCTTAGACGCATTCTTGGCGGGCATATAGCCAAACAGCACGCCAATTGCCGATGAGCACAGCACCGCGCCGATAATGGAAGCTGTGGAAAACGACATAGCAAAATCGGTTACCACGCTGTTAAACAGCGAAGCCAAGCCAAACGAAATCAGCACGCCTGCCAGCCCGCCAATCAAACACAGCAAAATCGCTTCAATCAAAAACTGCTGCAAAATGCTGTTTTGCCGCGCGCCAATCGCCATGCGCACGCCGATTTCTTTGGTGCGCTCGGTAACGGACACCAGCATAATATTCATCACGCCAATGCCGCCTACCACCAGCGAAATCACAGCGATAGACGAAATCAGCAACGCCATGGTGCCCGTGGTTTTTTCCACCATTTTCTTAATGCTGTCGCTGTTTTGCGTAAAGAAATCTTCCGTGCCATGCCGCGCGCGCAACAGCTCGGTGATGCCTTTTTCTGCCGTTTGCGTGTCCACATCGGGCTTAACTTTCACCGTGATATTGCTGATGTATTTATTGCCGCTGATTTGGCTCATCAGCGTGGTGTAGGGCGTGTAAATCTGCAAGCTGTCGGACGGGGCTTCAAATTGGTTGTCGTCTTTTTTCAACACGCCGATGACGGTGAGCGGGCGTTTTTTCAGCAGCACCACTTTGCCCAGCGGGTTTTCGCCATCGGGGAACAGTTTTTTCTGCGTGTTTTCATCAATCACCACCACTTGCGCGTTGTCTTTCACGTCTTCCGCGTTAAACAATCGCCCCAGCCCGATTTTTTCCCCGCGCACATCAAAATATTGCTCGCCCACACCCGCCACGCTGGCGGTTAAGTCAATGTTTTTGTAGGTTAATGTGCCGCTGCTGTAACTGCCTGGGGTGGTACTTTCCACATAGCTTAGCCCTGCAATCGCTTGGCTGTCGGCAACGGTGAGCGTTTTCACCTTGCCCGAGCGGCGGTCGCCGAAGCCTTTGCCGGGGTAGATGCTGATCATGTTGGTGCCCATGGAGCTGATATCTTTCAGGATTTTTTCCTGCGTGCCGTTGCCCAATGCCACCACGGACACCACGGCGGCGATGCCGATGATGATGCCCAACATGGTGAGCAGGGAGCGCATTTTGTGCGCCACAATCGCCTGCACCGACATTTTGCAGGCTTCGTTAAACTGGTCTTTATAAAACGCCAAGCCGCGTTTTTCTTGAATGGCTTGCACGTTGCTGGGGTGGATTTCTTCGCTTTTGCTGCTGTCGGCGATGATTTCGCCGTCGCGGATTTCAATCACGCGGTTGGCTTGGGCGGCGATTTTGGGGTCGTGGGTTACCATGATGATGGTGTGCCCGTCGTTGTAGAGCTGGTGGATAATTTCCATCACGTTTTCGCCGCTGTGCGAATCCAGCGCGCCTGTGGGCTCGTCGGCAAAGATGATTTCGCCGCCGTTCATCAGGGCGCGGGCGATGGATACGCGCTGTTGTTGCCCGCCTGAGAGTTCGCTGGGCTTGTTTTTTTCTTTGCCTTGCAAGCCCAGTTTGTCCAGCAGCATATCGGCGCGTTGGCTGCGCTCGGCGTAGCCGATGCCTGCGTACACGGAGGGCAAGGCAACGTTATCGCGCGCGGTAAGCGAGCTGAGCAGGTTGTAGCGTTGGAAGATGAAGCCGAAGCGTTTGCGGCGCATGGCGGCAAGTTCGTCTGCGCTCATTTTGGAGGTTTCGGTGCCTGCGATGCTGTATGTGCCGCTGGTGGGTGTGTCTAGCAAGCCGAGAATGTTCATCAGCGTGGATTTGCCCGAGCCTGATTGCCCGATGATGGCGACAAAATCGCCTTTTTCTATGGTGAGATTGATGTCTTTGAGCACGTGCACACGGTTTTCGCCTGTGCCGAAATAGCGGTTGATGTTTTTGCATTCTATGAGCGACATGGTTTTGCCTTTTATTTGCTTTTTAGGCTGCCTTTGACTTTTCAGGCTGCCTGAATACGAACACGGTGGGAAGTTGAAAACGGGGTTTCAGGCTGCCTTATGCGTTTGCGGCAGCCTGAAAAATAAATTGATGCTGCGGTTTCATCCATTTTTCAAAGCGGAAAAATTCATCGCTGCCGTCAAATGCCGTATCGGTTTGATGCGGGTCGGGGTGTTTGGCGTGGAAGAATTCGACGATTTGGAAGCCGCATTTGTTCACATAAAAATGGATGTTGCGCTTTTCCATATAGGGCGTGTGCGTTTCCCAAACGATGGTTTCGGGGAACATCTGTTCCACCGCCTGCCACACGCGAAAGCCAAGTTGCTGCCCATGCGCGGCGCGGTCAATGTAAAACAAATCCAGCGCGTTGAAGTGATTGGGGCGGATGGACAGCACCACGCCGCCCGATAATTTGCCCGCCACCCACACGCCAAACGCTTGCGCGTGTTCGGTATCCAGCGATTCGGTGATTTCGCGCTCGGAAATCACGAATTCTTGGGGGGCGTTGGGTTGATGCTCAAAGGCAGCCTGAAAGGCGTGTTGCAGTTGGCGGATGAAGGTGGGGCGGTCGTGGGGGGATAGGGGTTGCAGGGTGAAATTTAGCATGCTGGTTGAATGTGGGATAAGGCAGCCTGAAAACTGTTTTGGCGTTTTCAAGCTGCCTTTGCGTTATTCGTTTGCTTGGAATACACGGAAGCCGCGTTGTTCGGCGGCAGCTTGGTCGGCTTGTTGAATGGTGTACACGTTGATGCTGCCCGTTGCGCCGCCGCACACGCTGGGGAAGGCAACGCCGCGCAGCTCGTCTTTGCGCGCGGCGAAGACTTGGATGCCGCTCAATTCGCGTTGCATGGCTTCGGGGCTGATGCCGCCGCCTTGGCATTGAATGGCGTTGTCGCTGCGATAAACTTCTATGCGCGTGGCGGCGCGGGATGCGGCTTTCAGGCTGCCTGAATGGCTGGCGCAGGCGGTGAGCAAGAAGCTGGCGGCAAGGAAAAGGACGGTTTTTTGCATGATGCGCGGGGCGGTTTGTTAAAGGGCGTTATTGTAAATTTTTTTGCGCGGGGGGTTTGTTATGATTGCGTAAAGTTAGCAAAAGGCGCGCGACGGGGCGTTTCAGGCTGCCTGTTGCAGGAAGTATTCGGCAAGGGCGGCATCGTCGGGGCGGGTGAGTTTGATGTTGCGGCTGTCGCCTGTTACCAGCGCAGGTTGTAAGCCGAGTTGCTCTACGGCGGAAGCGTCGTCGGTGATTTGGCTTAAATCGCTTTGGCTCAGGGCGCGGTGCAATAAGGCAGCCTGAAAGGCTTGCGGGGTTTGCGCTTGCCAGATGCCTGCGCGCGGGATGGTTTGTGCGCTGTGCACCAGATGCGGGGCGGCTTGGCGTTTGAGCGTATCGGCAACGGGGATGGCGAGCAATGCGCCGTGTTGCTGGGCGTGTGGGTCGTTATCTAGCGCATCCAGCAGGCGGTTGAGCGCGCTTTGCGGCAGGCAGCAGCGGGCGGCATCGTGCACCAGCAAGGTGTCGCTGGGCTGGATGAGCTGTTGGTTCAGCAGATGGGCGATGCCGTTGGCGATGCTGTGGGCGCGGGTGTCGCCGCCTTGTGGGTGGACGCTGGCGTTGGCAGGCAGCGTGATGCAGTTGGCAAACCATGTATCGCTGGGAGAGATGATGACGGCGATGTGGGCAATGCGCGGATTGGCGGCAAAGCGGTTGAGCGTGTGTTGCAGCATGGGGATGCCGAGCAGGGGGGCGTATTGTTTGGGGGTGGCGGCGCCATAGCGGCTGCCGATGCCTGCGGCGGGGATAAGGGCGATGTGGGGCATGGGAATCTTTCGGGATGGGTTTGCGGCTTTCAGGCTGCCTTAATGCGGACGGGTTGGGCGTAAACACAGGCGCTGTCATACAACAAAGGCAGCCTGAAAACTGTATTGTTACGTTTTCAGGCTGCCTATTGCTTTGCTAAACGCTCGCGCTATGCCAGCTTGGCGGCATATTGTTGCAACAATTCTTTAAACGCCTCGCCTGTTTCGGGATGTTTTAAACCATAAGCCAGCGTGGCTTCTAGATAACCGATTTTGCTGCCGCAATCGTAGCGCTGTCCTTCAAACGCATGGGCAAGCACGGGTTCATATTCCACCAGCTTGGCGATGGCATCGGTGAGCTGGATTTCGCCGCCCGCACCGCGCCCGATGGTTTGCAGCAATTGGAAAATGCGCGGGGTTAAAACATAGCGCCCCACCACGGCGAGATTGGATTCGGTGTCCTCGGGCTTGGGTTTTTCTACAATGCTGTGGATGCGTTGGTATTGCTGCCATGCGTTGGTTTCCACCATGCCGTAGGATTGGGTTTGCGAATGGTCAATCGTTTGCACGCCGATGACGCTGCTGCCTGTTTGGTTGTACACATCAATCATTTGTGCGATGGTGCCGCGTGGTGCGTCAATTAAATCGTCCGCCAAAATCACGGCAAATGGCTCATTGCCCACCGCAGGCAAGGCGCACAACACCGCGTGTCCCAGCCCCAAGGCTTCGGCTTGGCGCGTGTAAAAACAGCTCACGCCTGCGGGCAAAATATTTTGCACTTGGGTGAGCATGGCTTTTTTATCGCGCAATGCCAACTCGTTTTCCAGCTCGTAGGCTTTGTCAAAATGGTCTTCGATGCTGCGCTTGCTGCGCCCTGTTACAAAAATAATTTCATCGCAGCCCGCTTCAATCGCTTCTTCCACCGCGTATTGAATCAAGGGCTTATCCACAATCGGCAGCATTTCTTTGGGGTTGGCTTTGGTGGCGGGCAAAAAGCGCGTGCCCATGCCTGCCACGGGGAATACAACCTTGCGGATACGAGGAAATGGCGTGGTCATTGATGCTCCTTTTTCTTTACACAAAATAACGCGGGCAATTATAACGACACGCCTTTGTTCTGTCAGGTAAAATAACGGCAACGATTATTCCTCCCTTTCAGGCAGCCTCGGCTGCTTCTTTATTGATTGCCCACCATGTCCCACACCAAACGCATCGCCACCCGTCCCATCAATCGCCAGCTTCAATCTGCCCTGCAAGCCGCAGGCGCAAACCCGCTCATCGCCCAGCTTTACGCCGCGCGCAACGTTGCCAACAGCAGCGAACTCAACGACAGCCTGAAACAGCTTATCCCCTACACCCAGCTCACCAACTGCACCGCCGCCGCCAGCCGCCTAGCCGATGCCATCCAATCGCAGCAAAAAATCCTGATTATTGCCGACTACGATGCCGATGGCGCAACCGCGTGCAGCGTTGCCATGAAAGGGCTGGCGAGCATGGGCGCGGCGGTAGATTTTTTTGTGCCCAACCGTTTTGAACACGGCTACGGGCTTACCCCCGAGCTGGCGAATATCGCCCACGCCAAAGGCGCAGATTTGATTGTTACCGTGGACAACGGCATCAGCAGCGCAGAAGGCGTGGCCCGCGCCCAATCGCTGGGGCTGGACGTTATCGTTACCGACCACCACATCGCAGGCAGCGTGATTCCCGATTGCATTATTGTGAACCCCAACCAGCGCGGCTGCGCCTTTCCCAGCAAAAGCATGGCAGGCGTGGGCGTGATTTTTTATGTGTTGATTGCGCTGCGTGCCGAATTGCGTGCGCGGAATTACTTTTCAGGCTGCCCTGCCATCGCCGAGCCCAAATTAGACGAATTATTAGACCTTGTGGCACTCGGCACAGTCGCCGATGTCGTGCCGCTGGACCACAACAACCGCATTCTCGTATCGCAAGGCTTAAAACGCATCCGCGCAGGCAAAATGAGCCACGGCATCCGCGCCCTATTCCAAACCGCCCGATGCAGCGCGCAAAAAGCGCAGCCGTTTGACTTTGGCTACAAAATCGCCCCGCGCATCAACGCCGCAGGACGGCTGGACGATATGTCCATCGGCATCGCCTGCCTGCTTTCAGGCAGCCTGAACGAAGCCGAAAACATGGCCAGCGAACTCAACGAACTCAACCAAACGCGCCAAGAAATTGAACAAGAAATGCTCACCGACATTCTCGCCGAATGCCCCAGCGCGTTGCCCCGCGAGCAAACCACGCTGTGCATGTACCGCGACAGCTTTCATCAAGGCGTGGTGGGCATTGTTGCCAGCCGTTTGAAAGAAAAATTTTACCGTCCCGTGTTTGTGTTCGCCCCCGACGACGGCGGCAACTATCGCGGCTCGGGGCGCAGCATCGCAGGCGTGCATCTGCGCGACGTGCTGGATGCCATCTCCAAACGCGCCCCCGACATCATCATCAAATTTGGCGGACACGCGATGGCGGCGGGGCTCACGCTGCGTTCAGGCAGCCTGAAAACCTTTGGCGATTTGTTTGAAGACATCGTGCGCAGCCAAGTCAACGAAGACACGCTCTCGCAAACCTATCTCACCGACGGC
Source organism: Kingella bonacorsii (assembly GCF_016623605.1). Classification (NCBI taxonomy): domain Bacteria; kingdom Pseudomonadati; phylum Pseudomonadota; class Betaproteobacteria; order Neisseriales; family Neisseriaceae; genus Kingella; species Kingella bonacorsii. The sequence goes on from NZ_JAEHNZ010000004.1 coordinate 226,171, forward strand.
AGCCTGAAAGCCAGCGACATCACGCTTGCCAACGCCCAGCTCATCAACGCGCAAATTTGGGGGCAAGGCTTCCCGCCGCCCAGCTTCGCCGACACGTTTCAAGTGCTCCGCCAGCAAAGCATGGGCGCAGACAAAAAACACACCAAAGCATGGCTCACCAAAGAAGGGCAAGAGTTCGAAGCCATGTTTTGGCGCTGCGAAGACACCCTGCCGCGCGACATCCGCGTGGTGTATCGCCCCACGGTAAACGAATGGCGCGGCAACACCGAATTGCAGCTTTATGTGGATTATTGGGAAGCGGCGTAGGCAGCCTGAAAACGAGTTGGCACGCCTTTGCAAAATCCAAACGGCAGCCTGAAAACACGGCTGCGCCAAGCGCGCATCGCCAGCACAAGCGCAAGCGTTCGCCATCCCGCCGCCCTACCCCATTTTCAGGCTGCCCCAAGCGCGCACGATTGCCCCGCGCCGCGCCAACCCCATTCCCCGCCCCCAAAGGCAGCCTGAAACATCCAACCAACCGCATCACAACCGGAAAGCCCACCATGGACACCCTACTGAGCATGAAAGTCTTCTGCCAAGTCGTGCAAAGCGGCAGCTTCACCCGCGCCGCCGACCTGCTCAACATCTCCATCCCCATGGCAAGCAAACACGTCTCCCACCTAGAAAAAACCATCGGCGCACAACTGCTCTACCGCAACAACCGCAGTCTGAAACTCACCGAGCAAGGCGATGCCTACTACCGCGACTGCCAAAGCGCGCTGGAACTGCTCGCCCAAGCCGCCGAACACGCCAGCGCAGGCGCCAACCACCCCCAAGGCACGCTGCGCATCGCCGCCCCCGTTTGGTTTGCCTGCGACAAATTCGCCCGCATGCTCGCCGCCTACCAAAGCCGCTACCCCGATGTAGAAATAGAACTCACCCTCTCCAACCGCCATGTCGATTTAAACAGCGACGGCGAAGACCTCGCCCTGCGCCTATCCGATAGCCTCGCCGAAAACATCATCGCCAAACGGCTGGGCAACATCCCCTTCTACCTCGTCGCCACCCCCACCCACCTCGACCGGCACGGCATGCCCCGCGCCCCGCAAGACCTTACCCGGCACCCTGCCATCCTCCCCACCTATGTGGATTTGTCCCGCATGATGACCGAATACCAAGGCAAAACCGTGCCGCTCGAATTCCAAGGCAGCAAAATGCGCAGCAACCACACCCAAATGGTCGCCGCGCTCATCCGCGCCCATATTGGCATCGGCTATATGCCCGCATGGCTGGCCGACGACGACATCACCACCGGCAGGCTCATCCGCCTCCTGCCCGAATGCCCGATGAGCAGCCCGCCGTTCTACGCCGTGTATGCCAACCGCCAATACATGAAAGCCAAAGTGCGCAGCTTTATTGACTTTATGAGCGAGCAAATGACCGCCTGAACACAAACACCCAAACGCCAAAGGCAGCCTGAAAAGGGATTTCCCGTTTTCAGGCTGCCTAAACTTTTTGCAAAACCTAAGTGTTAGCAATGAGCAGGGTTATTTCTAATTACCCCAACCGCGCCAACTGCTCCGCCGCCTCTATCGCGTAATACGTCAAAATCCCATCCGCGCCCGCGCGTTTAAAGGCGAGCAGGCTTTCCAAAATCACTTTGTCGCCGTCCAAAAAACCGTTGTCAATTGCCGATTGCAGCATCGCGTATTCGCCCGACACTTGGTAGGCAAAGGTGGGCACGCCAAATTCGTCTTTCACGCGGCGCACCACGTCTAAATACGGCAAGCCCGGTTTCACCATCACCATATCCGCGCCTTCCATGATGTCCAACGCCACTTCGTGCAAGGCTTCGTTGCTGTTGGCGGGGTCTTGCTGATATTGTTCTTTGGACGATTTGCCCAAATTGCCCGCGCTGCCCACCGCGTCGCGGAACGGCCCGTAGAACGCGGAGGCGTATTTGGCGGAATACGCCATGATGCGGGTGTGGATGTGCCCTGCGTTTTCTAGGGCGACGCGGATGGCGGCGATGCGCCCGTCCATCATGTCGGATGGGGCGACCACTTGCGCGCCTGCTTCAGCGTGGCTTAACGCTTGTTTCACCAGCACTTCTATGGTTTCGTCGTTGAGCACATAGCCTGTGCTGTCGGTTAAGCCGTCTTGCCCGCTGAGCGTGTAGGGGTCTAGCGCGACATCGGTCATAATGCCCAGCTCGGGGAATTCGCGGCGCAGGGCGCGCACGGTGGTTTGCACCAAGCCTTCGGGGTTGTAGGCTTCGCGTGCGTCGGCGGTTTTGTTTTGCGTAACCACGGGGAACAGCGCGAGCATGGGGATGCCCAGTTGGCAGGCGTGTTCGGCAGTTTTTAATAGTAAATCAATGCTTTGGCGTTTGATTTTGGGCATGGAGGCGATGGCTTCTTCGCGGTTTTGCCCTTCCAATACGAACACGGGGTAAATCAAATCGTCGGGCGTGAGCGTGTGTTCGCGCATTAGGCGGCGGCTGAAATCGTCGCGGCGCATACGGCGCATGCGGCTGATGGGGGCTTGGCGGGGGGGGAAGTTCATGTTGGTTTCCTTTTGTTGATTGGGTTAAAGGGCGTTTCAGGCTGCCTTAATGCATTTGTGGGCAGCCTGAAAATCATCCAGCGTTGCCCAAATTTCGCCGCATTCGCCGCAGCCGTAAAAATCTTCGGTTTCATTGAACACGTGGCACACGATGCCGTCGCAATTGGGCTCGAGGCAGGGCTGGCGAAAGCCGTCGTCGGGCGGGGCGGTGAGTTTGGGGTTGTCGGTGTAGCCTGTGGTTTGCTGGCAATGCGGGCATTCAATCATCACCAGCTGCAAGCCCGTGGACTGCATGCGGGTTACAAAATCCTGCGCGTCGGCGGAAAGGGTAAACGGAGTATGGCAATGGGTGCAGATGGTGTGCATAGGAAGGCAGCCTGAAACAGCAAACGGCAGCCTGAAATCTGTTTTCAGGCTGCGTCAAACAATCGCTCGCCGCGCGGATATTCGCGCCATGTTGCCGATTGTGCGCGCAAGGTGGTTTGCAACGATTGCGCCGCCGTTTCGGGTTTCAGGCTGCCGCAAAGAAAAATATCCGCCGCCGCAAAGCTGTGTTCCGCCCAAGTGTGAATCGTGATGTGCGATTCCGCCAGCAGCAGCACGCCCGTTACGCCGCCGCCCGCGCCAAACGTGTGAAAATGCGCCGACAAAATCGTTGCCCCCGCCTGCTGCGCCGCTGCCCGCATCGCGCCTTCCAACGCCGCTGCATCGCGCAACAGCACCGCAGGGCAGCCATATAAATCCAGCAAACCATGCACGCCGGGGCGATAAGCGCTCATTTGTGCCCGCCCGAATAGCCGCCGTAACCCGAGCCGCCGGGCAGATAAGCGCGGCTGCCCGAGCCGGAGCCCGTGCTACCCACAATGGCATAATTGCTGAACGTGCCAAAACCAATCGCCAACAGCGCAACGATTAAATAAGTATTCCGATTCATGGCGACTCCTTCGCTGCCAAATCCTGCGCACGCGCCGCCTGCCGCAATTCCAACTGCCGCGCGTGAAACTCGCCCATGCTCTCCAAACCGCGCAAATGCCGCGATAATTCCGTGAGCGCGCGCTCGTAAACATAACGTTTAAATTCAATAACTTCGTCAATCGGCGCCCAATATTCGTGCCAACGCCAGCCGTCAAATTCAGGCTGCTGCGTAGCGCGCAAATGCATATCGCTATCCTGTCCCACAAAGCGCAGCAAAAACCAAATCTGCTTTTGCCCGCGGTACGAGCCGCGCCATTCGCGCCGCACCCAATTATTCGGCACATCATAGCGCAGCCAATCGCGCGTGCGCCCCAAAAGTTTAACGTGCTGCGGCAGCAAGCCCACCTCTTCAAACAACTCACGATACATCGCCGTTTCAGGGCTTTCCCCGGGCTTAATCCCACCCTGCGGAAACTGCCACGCATGTTCGCGCACGCGCTTTCCCCAAAACACACGATTATCCTGATTGAGCAAAATAATACCGACATTCGGTCGGTATCCTTCCCTGTCCAGCATCGTGCCACTCCAAAAAATCAATGCCCGAATTTTCCCACAAAACCCAAAAAGCTGCCAACACGCTATAATCCGCGCAGCCCGTTTCAGGCTGCCTCAACGCCCGCGCGATAGCCCTAAGGCAGCCTGAAAACCATAAAGCAGACCTTGTTTGCAAAACAGCTCAGTTTCCACCCAAAGGCAGCCTGAAAAGCCATCCCGCGCAGTCAAAAGCAAAAAGGACACCCAAATGACCGAACTTGCCCAACTCATCCAAACCGCCGGCTACGGCGAAGTGCAAGAAACCCTGCAATTTCTGCTGGAAGAATGCAGCCTAGACCAAGCACCCGACCGCGAAGAAATCGCCCAATGGCGCGACATCCTCGCCACGCGCGGCGGCAAATTCCAAGCCCTCGCCCAACAATGCCAACAATTTCTCAACGAACTCGCATGACGCTCCCCAAAAACAAATGGCTCGCCGCCGCCCTATTGTGGCTCATCGCAGGCATATACAGCCTCATCTTCCGCGAAAGCAACAGCCACCTCGCCCCGCCGTTTCCCCATTTTGACAAAATCGCCCATGCCGCCCTGTTTTTCGCCCAAACATGGCTGCTCGCCAAAGCATGGCTCGCCGAGCGCAAACGCCCGCCCATCGCCGCCCTGTTTTTCTTCGCCCTGTGCTACGCCATCAGCAGCGAAATCGCCCAACACCTGTTCACCCAAACACGCCAAGGCGACCCGTTCGATGCTCTTGCCGATATGGCGGGCAGCGGCATCGCCCTTTATCTCGCCCGCCGCGCCTATCAACACTACAATAGGCAGCCTGAAAATAATTCTGTTTAATTTCATTTGATTGTTATCCCGCTGGCGGAAACCGTTTGACAACGCAAGCAAAGCTAAGCATAATGCGCGACTTCATTCCCCGATAGCTCAGTCGGTAGAGCGACGGACTGTTAATCCGCAGGTCGCTGGTTCGAGCCCAGCTCGGGGAGCCAAATTTATGCCGTCTAAACAATTGTTTAGGCGGTTTTCTTTTATAGAGCAATGGCTCTTATTATTTTCTTGTGTCCAAATTGTGTCCAACACATCCGCATGAACCAGCAAATGTTCGGATGATAGATGGGCATATCGCTCTACCATCTTGGCATTTTCCCAACCGCCCATTTCTTTCAAAACGGCAATCGGTACGCCGCGTTGGATTAACCAACTTGCCCATGTATGGCGCAAGTCGTGCCATCTGAAATCGTGGATACCTGCTTCTTTCAGGCAGCCTTTCCATATTCTGCTGCTGATGCTGTGCAGTTTTTTACCGTTGTTTTGGGTAAATACATACACGGCGCAACGTTTTTGTTGTTGCAGAATGTGGAGGGCGGTTTGATTGAGCGGAACGCCAATAGCTTGCCCGCCTTTTGTTTGGTCGGCGTTTATCCATGCGGTGCGCCGCTGGATGTCTATTTGTTCCCACTTCAATTCCAACACGTTGCGTTGGCGTAAACCTGTTGCCAAAGAGAAGGCGGCTAAATCGTGCAATAGGGTATTGCGCCGGGCAAGCACATCTAACAACTTTTGCGCTTCGGCAGGTTTGAGCCAGCGGATGCGTTTTTTGGGTTCTTGGTACAGCGTTAGCCGTGGCGCATGCTCCAGCCATTCCCATTCGCGCGCGGCTTTGTTCAAGATGGCTCGGATGAGGGCAAGATAACGGTTTTTGGTGCTGTTACCGCAAGGCAAGGCAATCACGGTTTGCATGATGGTGCGGCGGTCTAAACTGGCTAAATCCTTACCGCGTAACGCGCCCAATGCACGCAAGCGTCCAATATCGCTACGGATGCTTTTTTTGTCTTGCCTTTCTTTCAACCATTTGGCTGCGGCTTCGTCCCAAAGATGTTTGGGACGAACATTGAGATGTTGCTGTTGCCACAATTCGTGTTTCAGTTGTTCCAACAATTTTTTGGCTTGTTGGTAGTCTTGTGTGCCAGTAGAGCGTCTAATTCTTTCGCCGCTTTCTGTCCTGATGTCAAGATACCAAGTGCCGTTTCGTTGGTATAAGCCTGTTTGTTTTTTAGGCTGTCGTTTAGGTTTGTTTGATTGACTGCTTTGAGTTGATTTGGGCATTGTTGTTTACTCCTGCTGCGAGCCAATGCCTGCACAGCTTGATTTTCAGCTTCGGCAATGAGCGCGTCAAGATGGATTTGGCGAATGCAATAGCTGCGTCCGACTTTGGCGGCAATAAGTTTGCCGCTGCGTATCATTTCGCGCACCGTTTCGGGATGGCATTTGAGATAGGCAGCGGCTTGGGCGACGTTGTAGGTTTCAAGGCTCATGGGGTGTCCCTTTCCGCACTATCGCGCAATGGTCTCAAAAATCGTCAGTGGTGCGTGTTCGGTTAACTGTGTCAGTCGTTTGATAATGACGTGGCGTTTGGCTCGGGCTTCTAGCAGCATTCGTTCTTTGGGGTTTAAAAAAAGATACAGGCAATGATATTTGCCTGTATCGGTGGTTATTGGGATTAAACGAAAGTGCGGGTAATCTTTGTCTTCGGGGATGAAGCTAGGATTGACCTTTACCGTGGTAATGATGGGTGCTGGGTTTTGCATGGTTTGCTCACTTTGCCTGCTTCACTTCAAAAACCAAAATGCGCCCAACAAGATAATCTGTGCCAATAAGAATAGGCAGCCTGAAAGAATCAACTGGCTTTTCAGGCTGCCTAAAAAGTTATCCTGCTCATCAATGGCTTGTTCACGCATTTTGGCAGCTACCGACCCCATCAGCTTGCTTTCCGCATTCTGCAAATAAGCATCGTTGGCGCGGATAATCTCGCCTAACAGATATTGCTTTTGCTCGGCAAGGCTATCCGCCGCTTGGGTTACGGCTTGCGCCTGTATCTTGAACTGCTCCAAGAACACTTCCTGCTGCTCGTTTTGCTGTTGCCCTATCTGTTCGGCATAGGCTTGCATATTGCGCTTTTGCACCACCAGCACCGCGAGAATGGGGTCATCTTCGCTCACTTTGATGCCCGTAGCCGCGAATACTTCGGTTTGCAGTTGCGCGATTTCGCTTTCAGGCTGCCATTGTGGGCGCGAGGAGCTATTTGTAGCCATTGTGGCAAAACCGCCCATGCTGTCGCTCCAATCGTCTTGATGCGGGGTCATTTTGCGTGGGCGGTTGGGTTGGATGAGGGGGTTAGTTTGCATCTTGTGTTTGATTGCCTATGGGGAGTTTAGCCAATTGTGCAAATACTTCGTTTCGTACACGAGTTAAGCGTGAACGTGCTGCCAATTTAAATAAATCGTGATTATTTAAGGCTTCGGCAAAAGTTAAATTGTTTGTCGTCATGTCGTAAATATCTTTGCCAAAGGTATCGGGCGCGCGGTTAGGAATATGAACCACACCCATAATGCGCGCCTTATTGGCTTCGTACACTTTGAACTTTAAAAAATCTTTGCCACCGTCCTGCACTTCACCCTTAAAGTCATTGAGCCATACAACCACATCGGCTTTTGTGGTTTTGAGCGTTTGCGCCAAACCTTTAACACAATCATTCAATGCTTGCCCACCATTCATAGGGACGTGCATAACGACACGGACACCGCTATCTATTAAGATTTGAATCAAATCTGCCTCGGCAAGATATGCCATAAGCGGAACAAAGGTTGCTGCGCCATTATCAATTAACCCGATACCATCTAACGCAACCAGTTTTTCAATCATATCGTCAAAATTTCGGGTATCAATTGTATTATGCTGCGTCATAATATTTACCACTTTCGGATTTAATGCCGTAATGGCACTGAATGTGGCATTAACAGGGTCGGTGTCAAAGCAATGCAATGCTTCACTGCAATTTTCTTGCAAATACTGCCCAAGAATAGACGCGCAAAACGACTTCCCTACCCCACCTTTACCTTGCACCACAAAATGCACTTCTTTCATTTAAAAAACCTCTCTAAGTTCAAATTTAAATTCAAAATCAACAATCAAATGATTATTCACAAGAAAAAAACCACTTTGAGCTCGGAAATGGTTTTTGCATTGTGAACAACTACAACATTCAGGCAGCCTGAAAGCAAAAAAAGCCGCCAACGATATGCCCATCGTGGCGGCGTAAAGCGCTACGGAAGAAGAAACAAACCGCAGCAGGAGTTAAATCTTTATCTTTTCTTACTAGCGAATCGCACAAACTGCACCACAACAGCAAGAATCCCCACAACTCCACAACCCATCAGCAACTTTACCAAAGTTACTTTGGTATCTATGGATATATCAAAGCAAATAACGAGTGCAGAACCTATTACTGCAGCCAACAAAATAGCTGCTGCATTTGAATAAAATTCGCGCAAGGTTTGCTTATAGTGGTGTATATCGCATGATATTTTCTCTTCAGTAGTTTTCATGTATTCGCCTTTTCTTAGTGTTACTTTACTGCCCTACATCCACCCATTTGCCCCCTTGTTTCGGGTCGCCCACATATTTCACGGTGTCGCTTACGCGCGTCCATTCGTGGTTGTGATAGGCGGAGCAGTAGGATGGTTTGGCATTGAGCACCACCACTTTTTGCACATCTTGGCACTCTTGCACGGGTTTGCGATTGCCCCTGCTGCCCATAACGCTTTTATTGGCAACCGGTTTGCACTCGCGCACGGCAATGGTGCGACGCATCACACGATTTAACTCTTGGGCATCGCATCGCCCTGCACCATTTGCCAAGGCGCGATTTAACTCTTTAATGCCCTTCTCGCCAGATGTGGGGCAAAGGTTCAAAAAGTTCTCCCGCGCTTGAATTGTTTTGTGCGGTTTCTTGTGATGAATGCTGAAATAGCGTTGCAAAGACGGATTGCACTCGCTGGGGCGAGTGCCACTGGATAAGCACAAAATGGCTTCGCAGGCGAGTTTAGTGTCGCCTGTAAGCAAATCAGGCTGGGTTGCGGGGTTGGCGGGCGCAGCGGATGCTATGCCGGGTGCGAGCAGCGCGGCAGTTAATAGAATGGCGAGTTTGGATTTCATAATAATCTCCTAGTTGAGAAAAAGGAAAGGCAGCCTGAAATCGATGTATTGATTTTCAGACCGCCTGAAAGGGGGTATCGCTGCCACAATGTTTTTCGGTTTTCCACGACCGCACACAATGTTTTGGCTTTCCACTGCCGTTGGGGTGGCTTTGATACCCGTTGAGAAAAAATTAAATAAAAAGGTTATGGTTTCCCCCGCTCCACCCGCCATTCAAACGCATACAACACGCTATCGGGCGAGGCGTAATCATTCATGCAATCTCGCAAGATACGGGAATAGGCATAACCACCGTTGGCATAGGCAAGCATTCGTTTGGGATGCGCTCGCAAATCATTGCGCACCATAAAACGCAGCACGCAAAAAAGCAGGGGCACAACCAAAACGATAAGCAGCAGGCAAATCAGCACCTGCCCTATTCCATCCTGAATCCATTGTGGGTAATCAGGAAAAAGGGATAACAGAAATAGCAGAGCAAAGGTAATGGCTGCGTCAATCCATAACAGCAATCCAAAGATGAATGCGACATAGTGTTCAAACAACAGTTTGATAAAGAGATGCTTCACAGCGCAGTCATTCGCCCATACCGTCTGCGCGTATAGGCATTTTCAGGCTGCCGTGCCAGTCGCACTACAAAATAGCCTGTGCGCTGTTCCAGCTTCACCCAACCCTCACGCATGGCAGCAATGGCACACTTTCGTTTGCCCTCATCGGCAGCATCAAAATCGGAAACGGTGATAAATGGGCGATAGGCGAGAATGCCCAGTAATTTCTCTTGTGTCCATTTGCGGCTCATGGCGCATCCTTTTAATAAAAAGCCGCCTCTTCGGCAGGCGGCAAACCGTGCAGGTTCACGTTATCCTGCAAACGCCGAAAATACTGTGTGCAACCACAATATTTCAGTCTCTCAAGAGCAATTGATTGCGTTCATGCCTATGCCTAGGCATTACTATGGCGTGTACACGAATACGAAATCACACCACACACGCCTGAGCCGCTTACGTCGTTTGCCCTGTTGCAAGAGCAAACGTCCCAAGTGATGCGATTAAGTTAAAAAGGCAACCTGAAAAACCAAACGTTCAGACTGCCCCGAAAAGGTGGGCATCTGACCACCCGTGTTAAGATTAAGTTTCCGACTAAAACCTTTTCACAAAACAGAAAGATGCCCATGGAAATCATCATTTCAATACTTAGTTTGATTGTCGCAACATTTGCGTTTATCTTGGCTTATATCCAAGTCCGCAACCAAATCCGACCCAACATCAAAATCGCCTTGGTACACAGCACAGAGTTTGGCGATACCATGCAAATAGAATTAAGCCGTTTGCCACAATGTTATCAACTGCGTTCTGTTTCCGTCGTGTGCCAACGAAAATGCGTTATTCTGAATTACGGCATCGGCACATTCTCACAAAATGCCCCACAAACCATTCAACCTAGCGACACCATCCAATTAGGCTATTGGATTAACGCAGACGACAGTAACACACCAAGCTCACTCACTTTTTGGTTCACAGTTGCCAAATCGCCCTACAAACGAGCCTTGCGTTTAGGATTCAGAAGTGTTTTATCTCCTTATTTTGCAGGCTGTGAACTACCCGTGGTCAGCAGAACCAATGACATCATTTAATCAACTAACCAGCTGCCAAAGCCGCCAGCAACCCCGCAACAATAAAAGCAGCAATATAGACCATCTTCATAAAAAGATGCGTACGCCCGTCATACCTGAGCCCCCAGTGATAATCCCAAACATCAAAGACCAACAGCAAAACCGCAGGCACCAAAAACACAAGTGCGGGAGCGAGAGGATAATCAGCCAACCAAGCAGAAATAAAGTCCATATCATTCTTTCAAAAATTCCCACACCCAAACCTGCTCAATCCAATCAACATCCAAACAGGCTTAAATCTGAAAACAAAAAAAATAAAAACCACTCAAAAAACGATTTTCAGGCTGCCACTAAAACTCAAAAACCCAAAAGCAGCCTGAAACCGTTTGCTATGAAAAACAAATCCCCAGCCGAGCGCAAAACACGCCACGGCAAAGGGTGCGCAGGCTATGCCCGAAGGCAGGGAAACTGCGTTGGGGGCGCGTCCGTGGATTAGCCCCGCATCGCGGATACGCCGCGATTACAAGATACGTCCAACTGCCGCCTGTCCACGGACGCACTCGCGCTACCCGTATGCACGGCATTCTGATTAAGGCGGATTGGATGCCGCCTGCAACCTTTGATACGCATTTCACCGATAAGCCACACAAGATTAGCCGCGTTTCATAGCGAAAAAATTTCTGCCGAGCCACAAAAAGAAGCCGCGCAAAAAGACGAAAGGAACGCGCCAATCTTGATAAAGACCAAGCATCGGGTGGTTGATACGTTTGCCGAATTGTTAAAGAACTGGGGTACTGCTTTGATGTGCGAAGTATATTTTAAATATATCGGAAAGTCTATCAAAAATATATTTTCATGCCGATATTTATTTTATCGTATTGATTTATATAAATATTATTTTTGTCATATCTGTCGTTTTATTGCCGATTTGGCATAGATTGCAAGCCATTTGCTCTTCAAGAGCAACAAAAAGGCAGCCTGAAAACAAAGAGTACTGTTTTCAAGCTGCCTTTTTATGGGAATGATGGTTGCACAAAATAACCTTTTAGGTTAAAATTAACCTAATTGGTTAATTGAGAGCATCATGGAAAAAAGAACGCCGCATTGCAGCCTAGAAAGAGTAAAAGCCTTGTTGGCAGAAGAAAAAGTCCGCGCAACCCGTGTAGCACTGGTTGGTGCGGAGCTTTTAGGCATTGATTATGACGAAATGCAAAATATCGTGAGCAACCTAAACCGTTCAGACTTCTATAAAAGCATGACCACTCATGCAGACCATACAATTTGGCAAGATGTATATCGCCCAACCGTTGAGCCCTACGGCGATTTGTATATCAAGCTAACCGTAATAGACGATGTTTTAATAGTTTCATTCAAGGAGCGTTAATTATGATGAAATGTCCCGTGTGTGGCGCAGCAGAATTAGTGCACGATGTGCGCGATATTCCTTATACCTACAAAGGGAAAACAACCATTATTCCCCAAGTAGAAGCGGATTTTTGCCCTGCGTGTGGCGAATCGCTAACCGCGCCTGATGAAAGCCGCCGAATGATGAATTTAATGGGCGAATTTCATAAACAAGTAAACAATGAAATCGCTAGCCCCAGCTTTATCCGCAATGTTCGCGCCAAACTTAATTTAAGCCAACGCGAAGCGGGCGAACTGTTTGGCGGTGGCGTAAATGCTTTTTCTCGCTACGAAACAGGTAAAGCAGCCCCACCAAAATTGTTGGTTATGATGTTTAAAATGCTGGATAGCAATCCTAGCCTTTTAGAGCAGTTGCGGAACTAATTATTCATAGAAAGGCAGCCTGAAAACAAAATCCTGTCTTCAGGCTGCCTTAATTCCTTGTTTATTTAATCTTTTGGCTATTCAAAATGGTTTCCATTGTAATAAATAGCCTGCTACTGCCCTGTTCTAAAAATTGAAATCCAACCGTCTCATAAAATGCTGAAACGCCATCTTTGGCATCTACAACAATAATCGGAACGCCCAAAATATCATTGGCAATAATCAATTTTTCCAAAGCAGTACGCAACAAAAACAATCCTACGCCCTGTCCGGTAAATCGCTTATCTACTGCCAAACGGGCAATCAGCGCAGCCGTATCTACCGTTTTACTTTTCTTGCCCACTATCTCATGCCAATTAAACCGCGTCATGGTAAGCGTGAAATAGCCAATAATGGTTTCATTGTCATCAGCCGATAAAACATAAGTCTGCGCCTGATTTCTATTGGATTTCTGCCCAGCAAACTTTTGCAAAAAATCATTTAATGCTGGCACGCCACAATCAAAACCCTTTCGGTTGTGCGTTTCATTTAATGGCTCAACGCCCTTATTTAAAACCACCACGGCTGGGTTATCGTTCATACACGTTCACTTCGTCAAAATTGGTTTGAAACAGTTGGCGTAGTTTTGGATTAGGCTCTGGGGGATTATTTAGCGCGTCCATTAAACGCAAGCTGGCTTCTTGGCTTAATTGAATGGTTTGCTCCTGCGCAATAATCGCTTTCGCTTCTTTTAAAGCTGCCTGCAAAACAAACGAATTGATGCTGGAAATTCCTGCCAACTGGGCAGCTTCTTTTAATAAATCTTGTGTTTGCACATCAATCCGCGCAGTAATACGCGGAGCAGTTGAAGTCATCATGGTCTCATTCCTTTTAAAATGTGCCAAAATGGCACACAATAAGTTTAAGATTACAACTTGATATTGTCAAATGAAAAGGCAGCCTGAAAATGTTTTCAGGCTGCCTTATTCATATTTTTAGCCAAACTTGCGATTAAGGTCTGTAACAACACCAATGATTCGCGCGTCGTCTGGCATCAACTCGGGATTGCTTTCATTGTGCTTTAAGGCGTACTGGTTTTTCAAATCAATAAACAACTTAGCAATTAAACCACGCCCATAAGTAGATAGAACCAAAACAAAGTTTCCATGATTTGCTGTGATATTTGGGTTAATGGTTAGCATATCATCTTTAAAAATACCTTCACTATGCAAATCGTTATTTGGCACTTTTACAATAAATGGTTTAATAAAATCTTGCTGTGTAATGTTGTCTAAATTTATAAACGCATGATTATTTTCAGTAATATTTGAATACGATACTTCGCCAAAATTATTTCCGCCAACCTGAATATGTGTCGCATTATTATTGATGACTTGATTTTGATACGGCAATGGATAATTACAAACTTCTGAAATCTTTACCATGATGTCAAATGTAGGTTTATTTCTACCATTCTCAATGGCTGAAACGCTGCCTTTTCCTGAAAATCCAATCGCTTCCGCCAGCTCCTCTTGCGTTAAATTAGCCTGTTTTCTTGCATTAGCAACCCATTGCGCCAAGTTGTATTGCATAGTAAACCCTTAAATGGCTGATTTTATCTAGCAGCACAGCTTATTGTCGCATCCGTATCATTGACTTGTTTGTATATTCAAAATATACTTGAAACATTTTTAGCAAACTCTCCGAGATTCAAGTGATGCAAGATGCGATTTTATTAGCCGCCAATGTTATTGGTAGTCAAGCCTCATTAGCCAAAGAGTTAGGTGTGCACCCAACAACAGTTAATAGCTGGGCTCGTGGCAGAAACAAAATTCCAGCCGAAACTGCTATCAAGATAGAAAAACTAACTAATTCTGTTGTAACACGTCAAGACTTGCGCCCTGATTTGTTTGAGTAATCATGCCCACCCCCTACCCCAACCACCACAC
>NZ_JAEHNZ010000005.1:0-2115 GCF_016623605.1 Kingella bonacorsii
TTATGGAGTTGCGCAGCAACGGTGCAACCGCCGCGCAAATCCGCCAAGCGCACGCCATGCAAAACTTGATTGCCGCTCACGAGCGCATCAACCTCAGCAGCGGCAGTTCGTTGGGCAACGCCGCAATCGCCGCAATCGGCATCGGCAGCGTGGCAGGCATTGCGCAGATGATGGACAAGTGGACGGAGTTTAACAACCGCCTGAAACTGGTTACTGCATCCAGCCAAGAGTTGAAAACCGCGCAAACTGCGCTGCTGGATATTGCCACGCGCACAGGGCAGGATTTGGATGGCGTGGCGAGCGTGTATCAGCGTTTTGCTGCCAACGCCAAGCAACTGGGCATCAGCCAGCAAGACACGCTGGGCATCACCGAAACGGTCAATAAAGCCATCGCGGTAAGCGGGGCGAGCGCCGCCAGCGCCAGCGCAGCGCTAACCCAGTTTGGGCAGGCGTTGGCTTCGGGCGCGCTGCGTGGCGAAGAGTTTAACTCGGTGATGGAAAACGCTCCCGGTCTTGCCGCTGCGATTGCCAAGGGCTTGGATGTGCCCGTTGGCAAGCTGCGCAACCTTGCCAACACAGGGCAGCTCACCGCCGATGTGTTGGTGAAAGCCTTGCAACGCGCGGCAAAAAGCGTGGATGATGATTTTGCCAAGACTGATAAAACCATTTCGCAAAGCATGGTCAATTTAAAAACCCGCTTGGTGGAGTTTATCGGCAAGTCGGGCGAATCATCGGGCGCGGCAAAAGTGCTTTCAGGCAGCCTGAATTTGCTGGCGAACAACATCAAGCCCGTGGTAACGCTGCTTACCGCATGGGCGGGCGTGAAGCTGGTATCTTGGCTGGTAACGTCTGCCGCGTCTATGGCACAAAACGTCGCCGCGCACATCGCCTTGCGCCAAGCCGCCGCCACATCTGCCATTGCCAACGGCAGCAACGCGGTGGCAATCTCGCGCGCAGGCACGGCGGCGCAGATTGCCGGTTTGCAGGTAACGGGATTTTCAGGCAGCCTGCGCGTGTTGGCGGCATCGGCAAGGGTGAGCGCGGCATCGCTGCGCAGCTTTGCGGGCACGCCTGTGGCGGCAGGGCTGGGCAAATGGTCGTTGGGCTTAACTGCCGTGGCGGCGGGCTTTACGGGGCTTGCCGCCGCCATCCAAGCCGCGCAAGGCAAAAGCGCGGACAACTGGATTTATGGCATGGCAAACAGCTTGGTTGGGCTGGATAACGAAACCGAAAGCATCGGCACCAAGCTATACGATTGGCTGCACCCGATAGACCAAGCCACGCAGAAGCTGCAAGAACAGCAGAAAGTGGCGCAGAAGCTGCAAGAAACTTTGGGCGACACGCAGCAATCCACCGCCGAAAAAATCGCCCAAGCAGGCAGCGTTGCCGCCTACAAAGCGGAGAACACCAAGCTGGATGATTTGCGCAAATCGTTGTCCGACAGCGTGGTTAAATACACCGAGCAAAACGAGCAACTGGGAAAAAGCAAGGAGCAGCTGGAAAAACTGCGCTTGGAACAGGAAAAAGCCGCCGCCATCATCAAAGCCCGCGCCGAGATTGAAAAATCGTATGCGCAATACACGGGCAGCGACAAGCAGGATTTAATCAGTAAAGATTTGGCGCAGGCATCCAAGCAGATTGAGCAAGATTTTCAGGCTGCCACGCGCGAGCTGGATAAATACACCCAAGCGCAAGCCGCCGCCACCGCTGCTAGCAAAACGCGCGAAGCGGTAGAAAGCAGCATCAACAGCCTGCAAGAGAAGCTGAAATTATCCTACGCCGCTACCAGCGACGAAGCCGAGCGTATGAAATTAGCCATGCAAGGCGCGAGCGCGGCGCAGTTAAAACAAGTGGAAGCCTTGCAAATCGCCGTGGCGCTGCAAGAGAAGCAGAACAAGGTCAATCAAACCTTGGAAGACTTGCGCCAAGAATTGCAGCGCGTGGGCAAATCTGCCGCTGAAATCAAGCTGATGGATTTGAAAAACGCGGGCGCAACCGCCGAGCAATTGCAAGAAGCCCGCGCCTTGCTGGATGCCACCGCTGCCAAAGAAGCCAGCTTCAAAACCATTGAAGGCGCGGGCAACAAAATGGACAAGGCGGCAGACAAAATGCTGC
>NZ_JAEHNZ010000005.1:2125-139876 GCF_016623605.1 Kingella bonacorsii
GGCGCAACCGCCGAGCAATTGCAAGAAGCCCGCGCCTTGCTGGATGCCACCGCTGCCAAAGAAGCCAGCTTCAAAACCATTGAAGGCGCGGGCAACAAAATGGACAAGGCGGCAGACAAAATGCTGCAAGCCAACGGCGAAAGCAGCATCGACGCGCAATGGACAAAATACAAGGCGCAGGCGGATGAATACAACGCCACGCGCAAGTACAACGCGCCGCTGCAATCGCTTGCCAAGGCAGGCATAGACCCGCAAACAGGCGAGAAGCTAGATAAAGCTGCCGCCATGCAAGAGCGCATCGCCAACGTGATGCAAGCCGTTGCCACGCTGCAAGGCAACGCTACGCAGCAGCAAACCGCTAGCATGGAGCGGGCATCCACGGCAATGCAAACCGCCGCGCAAAACCTTGCCACGCCTGCCGCGCAAAACAGCGAAACCCTGTTTAGCCAAGCGGTGAATGCGTTTGGCGCGGCGGTGGGCAGCTTTGCGGGCATGATGGGCAAGCAGGATGCGATGCAACACATTACGCTGGATTTCAGGCTGCCTGATGGCAAGGCATTAAGCGGCAAGCTGTTTGCCGAAAGCAGCTTTGTGGAGCAGTTGAAAAAAGTGAGCCAACAGGCGATGTTTGAAACGCTACAAGGCGCGGCGCGGGCGAAATCTTAATCTACTGTACTTGATACAAATAATTGATTTTTATTAAATTATTTATTTTTGTTGTACCTAAATATAGGCAGCCATTTTCAGGCTGCCTTTTTTTATGGAGAAAAGCATGGATTTAAATGGCAGAAAGGAGCGGCAATGCCAGTAAACACAATCAACACCGCTGCGGCGGTCAATATCAGCGCAATCGGCATCGCGGGGACGTTTTTTGGTATGCCGATTGAAGCCCTAGTGCTGGGCGCGGTGGGCGGTGCGGTGGCTTTGGGGCGCAGCGAGCCGAGTGGACGGCGGCAGGCGGTGTCAGGGCTGATTGCCAGCATGATGTTGGCGGGGACGGCATCGCCACTGGTGGTGGAAATGGGGGCGCATTATCTGCATTTGAGTGATGCGTCGCTGCTCAAAGCCTTTGTGCCGTTTGCCATCGGGGCGACGTGGCAATGGTTTTTGCCCAAGCTAACCGTGTTGGCGGAAGCGTGGTTGCAGAAAATCTTTAAAAAGGGAGACGGGCAATGAATGAATATCTGGATATGCTTTGCGGAATGATTATTTTTGTGTATTGCGCGTGCCGTTTGGGCGGACGTTGCTGGCGTTGGCATGATTTGGAATTTTGGGCGCATTTGGTGCTGATTGGCAGCGCGGTGGCGATTGTGGCGCAACGCGAAGATGTGCCGATGGAAGCGGTGCTGTTCCGCTTGGGCGTGGCGGGCTATTTTTGCGCGCAGACGTGGAAGATTTGGCAGATGCAGCGGCGGATGAAACGTTGTGAATGATGGCAGCTTTTTCAGGCTGCCTTTTTTTTGCGCCCATGTGGCGCGTTTTTTATGGAGTGAACTATGAGCTATAAATTAGGCAATACCAGCCAACAACGCCTTGTCGGTGTGCATCCGAACTTGGTTAAAGTGGTGCAGCGGGCGATTGAAATCACCGCGCAGGATTTCGCTGTAAACGAGGGTTTGCGCACTTTGGAACGCCAACGCCGCCTTGTGGCTTCTGGCGCATCGCAAACGCTTAACAGCAAGCATTTGAAGCAGGCGGATGGCTTTGGGCACGCGGTGGATTTGGTGCCGTGGGACGATTTTGACGGCAACGGCACATCGGAAATGAGCTGGCATTGGGGGCATTTTTACCCCATCGCCGAAGCGATGCGGGCGGCTGCCAAGGAATTAGGCGTGCGCGTGCGCTGGGGCGGCTGTTGGCAATGTTTAAACGACACCACTAAACCCGCGCAGGAATTGGTGGCAGATTATGCGGCGGCGCGGCGGGCGGCGGGCAAAAAGGCGTTTACGGACGGACCGCATTTTGAGTTGTGTTGATTGGAGGTTATCCGATGAATATCTACTGGAAATTTGGGCTGGCGTTGGGCGTATTCGCTGCGCTGGTTTCAGGCTGCCTGATGTATGGGCGGCAGGAATATCAGCGCGGACACGCAGCGGCAACAGCCCACTACGAAAAACAGGCGTTGGCAGCCGAAAACGCGCGAATAGCCGCCGTGCGCCAAACCGAACAAAAAGCCGCGCAGGATTACGCGGCGAAATTGCAAACCATTGAACAGGAGAAACAAGATGCGAAAAACGCTAATCTTACTTTGCGCCGCGAGCTTGACCGCTTGCAGCAGCGTGTCGCCCAACAAAGTCGTCAAGGCGGAAGTGTCAAAAACCTGCCCCAAACCGCCCGCCCATCCGCCGATGCAAACGCTGCCCAAGGCTGGGTTTTATTCGGAGAGTGCGGCAAACACTATGCAGCAATGGCTGAAATAGCGGATGGGCAACGCGATAAGCTGGCAGAGTGGCAGGCTTGGGGGGAAGTGGTGGATGGGATGTAGCTAATCCAGCATATCGGGCGTTGCAGCCGAAACGGGATTAGAATGCTTGGGCGGTACTCAATAATTTATTTGATGGTGGCGACATAGGCGTCGCTGCCATTTTTGAAAGGGAAACCCAATAAAAAAATCCGCACGGGGCGGATTTTGGGGAAGCCGTTATTCTTCGGTGTTCCTCTGTTTTTCCAAAACCTGGGCCTTGCCCCGGTTCAGCCCGGCGAAGTAGCCCAAAAGCACTGCCCCACCGATTTTAATCAGTTCCAGTGCGATTTCCGTATTGCCCGTCATCATGGCGCAAATGAGAACGAGTGCGATGAGCAGCGATACGACGCCGAACAGCATGAGACGCGATTTGCTGACCGAGGCAAACACATTGCCGCGCTTGTCAAAGTCCTCCTTTTGCGCGGCGATGGTTGCCAAAGCGATGCGCTCGTTCGAGGCGATTTCGTCGCGGCGTATGTCGAGCTCGGCGCGTTTGTTGGCAAGCTCCTGTTTTTGGTATTCCAAAAATTCGCGTACCAGTTCCTGCTGGTTGTCCGGCTGTTCGGGCAGCATGTTCATACCTCTGCCAAAACGGGGACTTTATAGTGCACACGGAAAAAGCCGTAGCCGTCTTTGCCCAATTTGGGCGGGACGAACTCCACTTTTTCTATGTTGTCTGATTTATTTTTGATTTCGTCAAGATAGGTTCGGGCGTCAAAAACGCGTTCTTTATACGGAATAAGTATTTTCATATCGAATCTCCTTAAGGGGATTAACTTACTGCGCGAAATTATCGCGGGATAATAACCGCCGCAAGGCAAACTTGTCAAACGAAAGGACAAAACATGAACGAAAACTTGAAAGTAGATGATTACGGCCTCGAACTGCTGGAAAAATTCGAGGGTAAAAGCCATCAGGCATACCGCGATAGTGTGGGCATCCCGACTATCGGCATCGGCTTTATCCGCTACACGCTGGGCGATAAGGCGGGACAAAAGGTGCAGATGGGCGACGTGATGACGGACGGCGAAATCCGCGCCGAACTTGCGAGCCAAATCCAAACCTACGAAAAAGCAGTGCGTGATGCGGTGCGGGTCGAACTGACCCAATCACAATTTAACGCCTGCGTGAGCCTATGCTACAACATCGGCGCGAAAGCGTTTGCGGGTTCGAGCGTGGTGCGTGAACTGAACCAGCGAAAATATCAGGCAGCCTGCAAAGCCTTTGAGCTGTGGAACAAGGCGGGCGGCCGCGTGGTGCAGGGGCTGGTGAACCGCCGCGCGGCAGAACAGAAAGAGTTTTTCCGCAATGGTTAGACGGGATACGGCCTAATCCAGCATATCGGCAATTTCTGCCATATCGGGTCGGTAGTACACATTGAGCAAGATGCTCAAATCGCGGTGCCCTGATATTTTTGCCAGCGTTTCCACAGGCACTTTTTTGGATAGTCGCGTTAGGGCTTCGCGGCGGCTGTCGTGGAAATGCAGGTCTGTGATGCCGCAGTTGTCGCGGGCGCGGCGAAACAGCACGTCTAGGCTGTGCGCTTGGATTTTGAACACGCTAATCGGGTCAATCGGGCGCAGTTTTTCCAATAGGGCGATGGCACGTTTGGTTAGAGGGACATCGCGCGGATGCCCGTTTTTGCTTTGGGCA
Source organism: Kingella bonacorsii (assembly GCF_016623605.1). NCBI lineage: Bacteria > Pseudomonadati > Pseudomonadota > Betaproteobacteria > Neisseriales > Neisseriaceae > Kingella > Kingella bonacorsii. The sequence continues at coordinate 6,243 of NZ_JAEHNZ010000005.1, forward strand.
ACGTGGGCGATGCGGCGGTCAAAGTGGATGTTTTCCCATTTGAGCGCGCAGATTTCGCCTGCTCGCATGGCGGTCTCTATAGCAAAGAGTAGGGCGATGGCGCAACGCTGGGTAATCAGATGCGGTGTTCCGTTTTCGGTGTAGTGTAGGGCTTCGCAGATTTGCCGGATTTCTTGCGCGCTGGGGCGGCGGGTGCGATCTTTGGATGCTTGTGGTTTGCTGATTTTGCGCACGGGGTTTTCGCGCAATAGCCCCCATTCTTTCATGGCGTGTTCGCAGACGGCGGAAAGTGTGGATAATTCGCGTATTACGCTGTCGGTTGATACTTGTCGCAGGCGCTCGTCGCGCCAGTCGGCAAAGTCTTGCGGGCGCAGGTCTTCCAGGCGGATATGTGATAGCGGCGATTTTAAAATGCCGTTGATGCGATAGGTTTCGGAACGGCTGCCGCGTTTTTTGACGGTTTCGGTGCTCAAATATCGTTGTAAAATGTCGCCAAAGAATACGTTTCGGCTTTGATTGCCTTGTATCCCGTCTCGGATTTCTGTTTCTACGCGCGCCGCCCATGCTTTGGCATCGGAATGCCGCTCAAAGGTGGCAGAACGCGAAACGCCGCGCATTCGGATTTGCACGCGCCATTTGTTGCCTCGTTGGATAATGGTTGCCATGGTGTTTTTGGTGTAATTTTTGGTGCAATCATTATCGGTTAAAAGCGGTTTTGTGTGTAGGTTTGGTGGGCGTGTTATTTTTTAATACGTTGTTTTATAGAGTGAAATAGGGTGTTTGTGTAGGATGAGTGGGCGTTTAGAGTTGCTCTCCCATGCAGGCAAAGAACCTCGCCCAAGCCATGTTGCCGCCAACGGCAAACGGTTCGATGTGGGAAAAGGTATGTATCTGGACGGCAAATGGGTGCAGCCCGGAGAGGAAATCAACTGCCGCTGTACGAGCCGCGCCGTGATTAAAGGATTCAACTCATGAATACGCAACAGAGAGCCATTTTGAGCAAAGCCCACCAATTGTTGGCGATGGACAGCCGCTGGATTACCGTTAAGCCGAACGGAGCGGAAAACAAAGGCTCTCCAGTCAAAATCGACGAATCAGGCCGGGTTGAGGCAGGTATGGGTGGAAAGTTTAACGGCGAGAAAATCAACGAAGTACGAAAAAGCTTTGTTGGTGCGAAAACGCCGAGTAAAGAGCATTTGGCGGCTGTAGGTAAAACTGTTACACAGCCTGAAAAAACTCCGCCTAACAACGTAAAAGAAGAAATTGGTAGCAACAACAATAAAACAGTTCCCACCGAGCCTAAAACCCCCGACTGGTATGCCGAAATCCGCAAGAAGCATTCAGACCCTTACTGGAATGGGAAATTCTACGACGGGAGGAAGAAGGATACCCACCGCATTTATGTATCCAGTAAGGAATACACCATCAGCAGCGAGCAAAAGGCAGAGCTGGAGCAGCACCGCAAGGATTGGGCGGCTTTCAAGGCGTCCCAACAAGCAGGCGGAACGTATCTGAATGTTCCGTACGAGCAGCGGGAGCTTGCCAAGCAGCATGGTGCAAAATGGAATCCGGATAAGAAAAAATGGTATTTGCCGCCCGGTGTCGAATTGGCGGATGAAATCAAACATTTCAGTCCGGATTACAAAGCACCGCCAAAGCAGAGCATCCCAAAAACGTATCAGAGCCAACCAACCCCTAGGCCTAAAATCGATATAAATGATATGTCGAAAGAGGAAGCTAGGGAACATCTGAACAAGCTGTATAAGCAGCAAAAAAGATACAACGATGCTGTGAATGAAGGCGGTGAAGGATTTAATCCTTTTGATTATGCAATAGAAGAGTTCAGATCACAATATACCCGTAAATTTGAGCCAGAAAAACAGGCCTTATTCGATAGGATAGATGCTGAGAAGAGAAAAGATTACGAGGATAGAATGAAGGAACTTGATGAAAAAATCAAACGTAACGGAGGCTGGTATCCAGATTGAATTATGGACTACTTAGACGAAACCTACGCCATGGATTGCGACAACCCGCGCTGGTACAGAAAGCAGCCGCAGTTGGCGCAAGACCGCTCCCTGCGCTCCTACGACCAAGACGGCAGGCTGCACGTTGAAAGCTCCAACATCAGCAAGGCCACGGTAAATCCTTACTACGGCAGCGAAATCCCCAATTACCAACAACTGGGGCTTGAACCGAAAAAGGTTTACTACCTGCTGCGAGACCCTGAAGAGTTGGAAAAGGCCGCGCCGACCTTCAACAACCTACCGTTGTTGAGCAAGCACATTCCCGTTTCTGCCGACGAGCCGCAGAAAGAAGTGATTGCAGGCACGACCGGCAGCGATACTGTGTTTGAAGATGGCTACCTGAAATGTTCGCTGGCCGTGTGGGATGCAGAGGCGATTGCCGGTATTGAGAGCGGCGAGCAGGTGGAGCTATCCAGTGCGTAATTCGATAGGATAGATGCTGAGAAGAGAAAAGATTACGAGGATAGAATGAAGGAACTTGATGAAAAAATCAAACGTAACGGAGGCTGGTATCCAGATTGAATTATGGACTACTTAGACGAAACCTACGCCATGGATTGCGACAACCCGCGCTGGTACAGAAAGCAGCCGCAGTTGGCGCAAGACCGCTCCCTGCGCTCCTACGACCAAGACGGCAGGCTGCACGTTGAAAGCTCCAACATCAGCAAGGCCACGGTAAATCCTTACTACGGCAGCGAAATCCCCAATTACCAACAACTGGGGCTTGAACCGAAAAAGGTTTACTACCTGCTGCGAGACCCTGAAGAGTTGGAAAAGGCCGCGCCGACCTTCAACAACCTACCGTTGTTGAGCAAGCACATTCCCGTTTCTGCCGACGAGCCGCAGAAAGAAGTGATTGCAGGCACGACCGGCAGCGATACTGTGTTTGAAGATGGCTACCTGAAATGTTCGCTGGCCGTGTGGGATGCAGAGGCGATTGCCGGTATTGAGAGCGGCGAGCAGGTGGAGCTATCCAGTGCGTATCACTACACCGCCGACATGACCGCAGGCGAATTTGAAGGCAGGCATTACGACGGCGTGATGCGCGATATTGTCGGAAACCATGTAGCCCTTGTCGATGTGGGTCGGGCGGGGCGTGATGTTGTAGTAAGCGATGCAGACCCATTTTGTGAAAGGAAAACCATGAAACTGAAAGCAGGCGCGAAAGCGCGTATTCAGGCAGCCGTGCAGCCTTTATTGGCGCAGGATGCCGAATTGAGCCCCGATGAACTGTTGCAGGTCATCGGCTCGCTCACCAACGAAGTGCAGACGGCGGAGGACGACGGCGAAGATTTGCCGCCTGAAAACGTCGAGAATGTCGGTACGGACGAAGACGAGCCGGAGGACGGCGAAAACAACCCCGCCCCCGCCGAGCCGGAAGAACCCGCCGAAGACGAAGAGCCGGAAAACCCCGAAGACGGCGCACCCAAGCCCGCACAAGATGCCGCCATTTCCAAAATGGCGATGGATGCGGCCATCAAACGTGCCGTGGAAGCCGAACGGAAACGTTCGCAAGCCTTGGCAACGGCACAGCGCGAAGTGGCGCACATTGTCGGCGATGTGGCGATGGACGATGCGGCGGACGTGTACAAGTTCGCGCTGGAACAGAACGGCATTGATGTAACCGACGTACATCCCTCCGCCTACCGCGCCATGGTCGGCATGTTGGGCAAACCCAAACAGCCAATGGCGCAAGATGCGGCCAAAACCGCCGAACAGTTCCCCGGTTTATCACGAATCAGAAAGGCTTAAACCATGTCATTCCAAAAAGCAGTCAAACCTTACCAAGCCCCCGCCGTTGCGGGGGATTTTGCTGCCCACAACCCGAACGCTTCCATGCTGGCGGGTGAAGGCGCACTCGTCAGCGGCACGGACGGCGTAACCGTCGGCGTGTTTGCTTGGGCGGATGCCGAGGGCAAAGTGTCCAACAAGAAAACTGCCGGCGCACGCATCGGCTTTGTCCACCGCGAACAGCAGGCCAGCATCACCGCCTATCTGGCGGAATACGGCAACCAAATCCTGCCCGGCCAAATCATCACACTGGCCGTGGCAGGCGACTTCTGGGCGCATTTCCCCGCCGGTGCCGAAATCGGCCAAAACGTGTTTGCCAAAGACACCGACGGCACATTGAAAGCATCTGCCGCCGCCACCGAAACCGGCCACACCCTGACCAGCTTCAAAGTGGCTTCCAAAGCCGCAGCGGGCGAACTGGCCAAAATCACCACATGGGAGTAACGATTAAATGAATACCTTGCAACAACTCAAACGCGATGCCGGCATCGTCTTTATGGGCGGCGGCAAAAAGCTGATGAACGAACAGGTGCAGGCTGCTTTGGCGATGGATGCGCAGCCCGCACTGACCACAGCAGGCAACAGCGGCATTCCCGCATGGATGCTGACCTACGTCGATCCAAAGCTGATTGAAGTCGCCCTTCAGCCGATGAAGGCCGCCGAAATCTTCGGCGAAGTGAAAAAAGGCGATTGGACGACCGAAACCGCCATGTTCATGCTGGTAGAACCTACCGGCGAAGTCTCCAGCTACGGCGACTACAACAACAACGGCGTGAGCGGTGCCAACGTCAATTTCCCACAACGCCAAAGCTACCATTACCAAGTGTTCACCCGCTGGGGCGAGCGCGAAGTGGCACGCGCAGGCGAAGCGAAGATTGACTATGTAAACCGCGTCAATCAGGCCAGCGTGAACGCCTTAAACCGCTTCCAGAACAAATCCTATCTGTTCGGTATCAAAGGTTTGCAGAACTACGGCATCCTCAACGATCCGAGCCTGCCGGCCGCCACCGCTGCCGCCCAAACATGGGCAACCGCCACCGGCGAGCAAGTGTACGAATCCATCCGCAAGCTGTTCCAAAAACTGTTGCAGCAGACTGGCGGCCTGATTGATATGAACACGCCGCTCCTGCTGGTGTGCAGCCCGACTGCCAGCGTTGAACTGACCAAAACCAACCAGTACAACGTCAATGTTACCGACCAACTCAAAAAGAACTTCCCTAACCTGCGCATCGAAACCGTGCCGGAATACTCCGCCGCATCGGGCGAAATGGTGCAGTTGATTGTGGAAGAGTTGGACGGCCAGCGCACGTTGGAATGCGGTTTCACCGAAAAACTGCGTGCGCACAACATGGTTCTGGAAGCCTCCAGCATCAAGCAGAAGAAATCGCAGGGCACATGGGGCGCGATTATCTACCGCCCGTTCTGCATTGCTTCCATGACGGTGAGCTAGGCCGACCGTAAACAAGGCCGTCTGAAATAGGCGGCCTTTACAGGATATTATTTTTCGTGCATAATGCAGCCACATACAAAAACGGCCAATGTGGGTGACCTATCCAAGTGCAGTAACCAGCCTGCTACCCACTAACGGCCAATTTTTTACGCCTATTTATCATGAATACATCTTTCGCCATCCTTATTGACGCGGGTTTTGCCAAACGCAAAATCAAAAGCCAAACGGGCAGACCCGTACAGGCGGCCGACTTTGCCAGTCTTGTGGAAAGTATCAGGAGAAATGCCTACTTGACGGACAAAAACCTGTACCGCGTTTTCTACTACGATGCCCCGCCTGCCGACGGCAAACTAAACAACCCGCTGGACGGCAGCACATTCGACTTGTCGGCATCAAATGTTGCCCGTAACAACAAACAGCTGCTGGAAGGTTTGAAATTACTGCCGTTTTTTGCTCTGCGCATGGGGCAGGCATCCACCAACGGCGATAGCTGGAAAATCAAAAGGCAAAGCAGTCTGAACCCCGTCCCGGGCGCAAACAGTGCTACACTGAACCCCGACGACATCACGCCGAATATCACGCAAAAGGGCGTGGACATGAGAATCGGTTTGGATATGGCAACATTGGCATTGAAAAAACAAGTCGGCATTATCGTGCTGGTAACGGCGGACAGCGATTTCGTCCCCGCTGTCAAACTTGCCCGTACCGAAGGCGTACAGATTTTCCTTGCCCATATGGGGCATACGACCAAACCGGAATTAAAAGAACACGCCGATGTTCTGTTGGACGGCATTTCCGTCTGACCCTCTTTTTTAGGCTGCCTTCCGGCGGCCTTTCCCTTATATGCAGCCTATATGCAGCCTGAAAAGGCTGCTTTTTTTATTGGAGAACCTAAATGGCAAAACAAAAAACTGTAACCGTTGGCTGCAAACTGCCCAACGGGCTGATTATTGAAGTCGGCGGACAATCGGTAGAGTTGAACGGCGCGAACGCTTCAAACATCATCGGCGGCCACGGCATTACCTACGATGTGGATGCCGACCTGTTCAATGCTTGGATGGAAGCGCACCAAGACCGCGATATGGTGAAAAACGGCTTCGTCTTCGCCCATGAAGATGCCAAGAACACCAAAGCCGAAGCGCGGGAAAAGACCGACAACGAAACCAAGTTGGAAGCCATTAACCCCGATGATAAGGCCAATGGTGTAAGCACTGCCAAGGAAGAGTAACCATGCCCGCCGTCGTCTTTGATAAAGCACGGTTTCAGGCGACCTATCCCGAAGTGCAGGCAAGCGATGCCCAGTTCGCCATGTGGTTCACGCAGGCCGAAAGCCTGCTGGACAACACTGACCACAGCATTGTGAAAAAGCTGGAAGAGCGCGAAATGCTGCTGTTCCTGCTGGTACGCCACTTCGCCGCGCTGAACGAACGTGCCGCGCAGGGCGGATTGGTGGGGCGCATTGCTTCGGCTACCGAGGGCAGCGTTTCCGTGAGCGCGGATATGGGCGCGGTGGGCAGCAATGCCGCTTGGTATCTGCAAACGCCCTATGGCGCGACCTACTGGCAGCTTACCGCCAAATACCGCCGCTTCCGCTATGTGCCGGGAGGCTGTTATGCGCGGCGGTGATAAATTCAGGCAGCGGCTGGCCGAACTGGCCGCGCAGGCTGCAACAGCCAAGGTACGTGTCGGCATCATCGAGCAGGCAAACTACGATGGCTCGGACGGCGAAAGCGTGGCGCAAGTGGCCTTTTGGAATGAATACGGCACGGCAAGAACCCCCGCGCGGCCTTTCTTCCGCAATACTATTGCAGCAAGAAAAACAGAGTGGGCAAGACTGGCTGGAAAGTTCATGCAGGCCAACGGCGGCGATGTGCGGCAGTCTCTTTCTGAGTTGGGTGAAATTGCGGTTGGGGATATAAAAGAAACCATTACTAACGGTAATTTTGCACCCAACTCCGAAGTAACCAAACTGCTGAAATATCGTTTCCCAACCAGCCCGGCGCGCGTAACCGCCGCGGCGTATTACAAAGCCGTTCGGGATGTGCAACAAGGCAAGACCGTTGTCAGCAACCACGATAAACCGCTGCAATGGTCGGACACCATGCGCGATTCAATCAAATACGAGGTAACGGACGAATGAACCTGAGAGCCATCGCCAACGGCGCGATTACATCCGTCAATCCGAACCTGCCCGCCGTGCTGAAACTCAATGACGGCTACGCCACCGATGCCACGGGAAAACGGAAATCAGGCTACAGCGAGCATCCCGTAACCGTACAGACCCAAACCCTAAGTACGCAGGATTTGTCTTTGTTTGAAGGTCTGGCGCAGCAAGGAACGCTGCTTTATGCCTATGTAACCGGACAATTCCACGGCTTGCGGCGGCAGAGCGGCAAAGGTGCGGACAAGCTGGTATTCGCAGCCTACGGCGAAACCGAAACAACAGAATGGCTGGTGAAGCAGGTGGTGGAAAGCTGGCCGGATTGGTGCAAGGTGCTGTTATGGCGGCAACATTAGACGATATTTATACCGAAGTCCGGGCAATGCTGCTCGGGCTTTTTTCGTGCGAAGTAGTGCGGGGATACAGCAACAACGTGCCGCTGCCCAAGCCGCCGTTTGTGGTGATGAACATTCTGAACGAAACCGCCGCCGCCACAAACGAACACGCTTACGCCGTGGCAGATGAAACCGCTGCCGTTTCGCGCCAATCCGAAATACAGATGCAGCTTGATTTCTACGGCGAAGCAGCGGGGCAGATGGCGCAGAAAACCGTTTTGCTGTGGCGCGATTTCTACGCCTGCGAACGGCTGAAATCCTGCCAGCCGCTATATGCCGACCCCGCACGCTTCATGCCGCTCACCAACGAAGAAAGCGAATATGAAGAACGCTGGATGACGACTGTTCATCTGGCCTACGCGCCGCAGGCAGAACACCCGCAACAGTTTGTAAACGCTTTTGATTTAACCCTGATCCAACCGTAAAGGATATATCCATGTTCCAATCTATTCCGGCAAGTAAAATCGTCAGTGTAAACCCCGCCGTACTCAGTTCCGGCGGCTCTCCCCTGTCAATGAACGCCGTCTTTTTGAGTAAAAACGACAACCTGCCCACCGGCCGGCATACCGCGTTCCCCGATGCTTCGGCAGTCGGCGAATTTTTCGGCTTGGCCAGCGAAGAGTTTAAAGCCGCGCAGGTGTATTTTAAAGGCTTCGATAACTCGCATATCAAGCCGGGCACGCTGTATTTCTACCCCTACAACGTCGGCAAGGAAGCTGCCTATCTGCGCGGCGCAAGCGTGAAAAGCATGAGCCTTGCCGCCCTGAAAAAACTTTCGGGCAATCTGAAAGTGAACATCGACGGCAGCGATAAGAGCGGCGACAACATCAGCTTGGCGGCCGCCACCAGCTTTTCCGATGCCGCCGACAAAATCGGTACGGCCATCAGCGCTACCGTGCAGTTTGACGAGCAGTTGCAGGCGTTTGAAATCGTTTCCGCCACCCAAGGCCGGGCTTCCGAAATCGGCTTTGCCACCGGCACGCTGGCCGAAGCCCTGAATCTGACCGAAGCCAAAGGCGCGGTGATTTCCAAAGGCAACGACGGCGACAGCGCGGAAACCGTGATGGAAGGCGTGATTCAGTCCACTTTGAATTTCGCCACCTTTACCACCGTGTTTGAGCCCGAATTGGCCGACAAACTGGCCTTGGCCAAATGGAGCAACGCGCAGAACAACCGCTTCCTTTACGCCGCATGGGGCAAAGAAGCCGCCGCGCTGCAAACCGGCAACACGACCTGTTTGGGCGCACAACTGAAAGCCGCCGCCTACGACGGCACCGCCCCGATTTACGGCGGGCTGGACAAGGCTGCTTTCCTGTGTGGCGCGATTGCCTCCATTGATTTCACCGAAACGCAAGGCCGCATCACGCTGGCGTTCAAAAACCAATCTGGCTTGAGCGTGGACGTGGACAACGCCGCCGATGCCGACAACCTGAAAGAGAACGGCTACAACTACTACGGCGCATGGGCAACCGCAAACGACCGCTTTACCTTCCTTTACCCCGGCCAAATGCCCGGCAAATGGAAATGGATTGATGCCTATGTGAACCAAATCCGCCTCAATAGTCAGTTGCAGCTTGCCCTGATGACCCTGCTCACCTCGGCCAAGGCCGTGCCGTACAACGCCGTCGGTATCGCCCTGCAACGCGCCGCCTGCCAAGACCCGATTAACGAGGCCTTGAACTTTGGCAGCATCCAGCCGGGCGTACCGTTGAGCGAACAGCAACGCGCCCTGATTAACAACGAGGCGCGCGTAGATGCCGCCGCGAAGATTGAAAGCACCGGCTATTTCCTGCTGATTCAGAACGCTTCGGCGCAGACGCGCGGCAACCGCCAGTCTATGCCGATGAAGCTGTGGTACACCGACGGCGGCAGCGTGCATAACATCAACCTCGGCTCAATCAACGTCCAGTAAACCCATGCAGGCTGCCTGAACTGTCAGGCGGCCTCTTTGCAAAGGAAAATATATGCAAACCGTATCAGACCGTACCCTGACCGCCGCCAACAGCATCCTGCTGATGCGCGTGAAAGGCTTTAACGACAACTTCGTACAGATTGAAGGCTACGCCGCCGACAATGCCTTCGACTTCGGACAAGGCAAAATCGGCGAAACCATGATGGGCGTGGACGGCCAACAGTCCGGTGGCTTCACGCCCTACGAAGTGGACTTCAACATCCAGCTTGCGCCCACCAGCAAATCGCGCGACTACTTCGACCAATTTACCAATGACATCCTGCAACGTCAGGAAACGCGCATGGTGGAATTTTCGGTTGAGATTCCCGCCGTGAAGAAACGCTACACCGCTACCGGCTTCTTGGTAGAAATTCCGGGCGGTACAACAGCCAAGAAAACGCTGGAATCCTCCACTTACTCATTCCGCATCGTAGTGAAACCGGAGGAAATCTGAAATGGCGTTGAAGAGCAAGCAAATCACGATTGAGAATGGGCGGGATAAAGGCCGCGTGTTCCTGATTACCGAAATGCCCGCCGCCCATGCCGACAACTGGGCGATGCGCGCCCTTTTGGCATTGGCCAACAGCGGCGTGGATTTGGGCGGCATCTCCCCTCAGCAAGGGATGATTGGCATGGTGGGGGCAACGCTTGGCGCATTGGGCAAAGTCAAGCCTGAAGACGCTATCCCGCTCTTGAACGAACTGCTGGACTGCGTGCAAATTATTCCCGAAGGCGGCCAGCCGCGCCCGTTGAATATGGACTTCAACGACGTGGAAGACTTCACGACACTGTGGCGGTTGCGAAAGGAGGTGTTCGCATTGCATACCGATTTTTTGCAACACGCCTTTGGCCTGACCTCGGCATCGGGCGGGGAAGAGGAAGCCGGCAACAAGGCTACCTGAACCTGACCCAAACCATCGGCGCGTTGGTTTCCTCCCGTATATGCAGCCTGCACGAACTGCAAACCGTGTACGGGCTGGAAGATGCCTTTAACCTGCTTGAAATCGTCAATACCGATGCCTTCAACAAGGCACAACAGGCTGCCTGAAATCAGGTAGCCTTTTTTAGGAACCGCTATGGCAACAGTAATTGATACCCTGTTTATGGAATTGGGCATTGACTCGTCCAAATTCAGCCGGGAAGCCAAGCAGGCAGTCTCCAAATTGGACGACATGACCGAGGCATTTGAAAAGGCAGAGGCAAAAACGGGCAAATCCGGCAAAGGGTTGGACAAACACGCCGAAAAGGTCAAACAGAACGTCAAACAGGCCAAGAACCTTACCGAAGCAATGGGGAAGGTGGCAAAAGGCGCTGCCGCGCTCTTTGCTCTCGTTACTGGCTCAAATGCGCTGGATAAGTTGATCCGTGAGACCACTGAAGCCAACGTGCAGCTAGACAACTTATCTCACAATATCGGCATGAGCCGTAACCAGCTCCAAGCATGGGGCGGCATGGCTGAAATGGCGGGCGGTCAGGCCGATGCCATGAGAGGTAGTTTGGCTGGGCTGAGCATGAGCATTACCCGGCTCACTACCATGGGCGACACATCCATGGTGCCGTTCTTTAATGCGTTCGGGGTGGCGTTGCTCAATGCCGACGGCAAAGCACGCAACCTAGACAGCATCATGCTGGATCTGGCCGACCGCTTTTCCAAGATGGACAGGGTGCAGGCCTACAATCTGGCTAAAAGCATGGGCTTGGATGATGGCACTATCAACACATTGCTGCTTGGGCGTGCCGAAATGGAAAAGATGCTGGCCTTACAAGACCGGCTCTATCGCTCCGGTGAGAAAGAAATTGCCGTCAGCCGCGAACTGACCCGCTCCCGTGCCTATCTCAACCAGCAATGGGATGCGCTGAAAAACATGATTGCCGATGCACTCGCCCCGCATTTACTGCGCCTGGTGAAACTGGTCAGCAGCTTTGCCGATTACCTGATGCGCAATGAAAACACCATGAAGCATGTTTTCGAGGGATTGGCTTTCGTGCTGGGCGTGGTGCTGATTCCCGTGCTGTGGTCGGCAGTAACGGCGCTGTATGCCTTTATTGCCCCATTCGCGCTGGCCGCTGCTGCTGTGGCTGCTCTGGGTGCTGCGTTCGTGCTGCTTTATGACGATTACAAAACTTGGGCGGAAGGCGGTAAGAGCCTATTCGACTGGGGTGCGTTCACCAACTACATCAAAACATCGAAAGTATCGGTGGACAGCCTTACTAAAGGCTTCACCTATCTGCTCACCGGATACACATCATGGGCGGAAGCCGGGAAGAATTTGTTTGATTGGCTGCGCCTGAAGGGGTTTATCGATGAAAACGGGGTATCCTTGCGCTCGTTGGCCAACGGTTTCAAAAGCCTTGCCAACGACATCTACCAATTCGTTGCTCCCGCATTGGAAGACCTGGGAGAAATCTTCGATGCCCTGATGAACCGCGATTACAACCGCGCTTGGACGGCAGCCAAACGCTTGGCCATGCGCCCGGTAAATTTCGTGGCGGAGCAGGTACAGAGCGCCGCCGAACGGGTATCCGGCGCAGTTGATGTTGCTACCGGCCACACGCCAAGTTCCCCGGGTTCGGCTCAGGCGGCGGTACGAAGCCTAGGATCGGGAGAACGTGTCGCCAAACAGATGTTTTCCCCAGGTGGCACGATTTACTTCGGCGATAGTATCGCTCACGGCTACCGTAGTGTGGTAAACGGCACAGGTTCAACTAGAGTGGGTGCTAATCCGCAGCAGGTATTGGGCTTCATCAACGGCTATTCCGGCAACTTGCAAGGCCAAACCGTGATTCTGTCGTCCGGTATGAGTAACAACCCGAACGATACCGACGGTATCCGCGCCCAAATCCGCGCATTGCGCGCCAGGGGAGCGAATGTGCGGCTGCTTGGGGTATCCAATACCTACAATCGAAACGGCCAAACCGGCGCGAGAATGAACGCCCTGCTGGGACAAATCGCCCGTGAGGAACACGCCACCTTCCAAGGAGGCTTCCAAGCAGGCAGGGATAACATTCATCCTGCCAGCTACAGCTCGCAACCTTGGCTGGGCGGCGGTTCGCGGCAAAACTCCGCAATGGCAGAAACGCTCGCCATGATTAGGAAGCATGAAAGCTTCTCCAGCCGTACCTATTGGGACGTGAATGCTTACCGCTTAGGCTACGGAACGGATACCATCACCGACCGCAACGGCAACGTCCGCAGAGTGCGACAGGGTGATGCCGTTACCCGTGAGGATGCGGAGCGTGATTTGGCACGCAGGGCGCAGATTTTCAGAAATGCAGCGCGTCAGAAAATCGGCGCGGCAGAATTTGACCGCCTGCCAGCCAAAACACAGGCCGCCATTACTTCGGTTGCCTACAACTACGGCAGCTTGGATAAATTGCCGTCTTTGGTAAGGGCTGTCCGCAGCGGCAACCTTCATGCTATCTCCCAAGCGATTGCCGCCCGCCAAGGAGATAACCGAGGCGTAAATAGAAAAAGACGACTGGAAGAAGCTGCTGCAGTATTATCTGACCTGAACAGCCGCCCCATCGGCGGACAAGCCGTTGCCGAAAATGCGCAGCGCGGTTTGCAGTCTATGCAACAAGGCGCTGTCGCCCGACAACAGGCGCAGCAGATTACCAACAACAGCAATATGCAGTTCGCCATCAATGGCGGTATTCATGTACAATCTTCGGCCAGCACTATAGACGGCACGATGGAGGATGCCTCTGCCGCCGCCCGTAACAGGCTGGTGCAAATTATGCCGGCGATGGTTTAATTTGGAGGGAATATGAAAAGGTTGTTATCAGCAGCAATATTGTTAGCCGTCGGTTTAGCGTATGCCGACTCAAACATAGATTATCAATCACAGTATGACCAATGCATTGATAGAATTACTGCCCCATATAATGGGGCAATTGCGGCCTGTGCTAGAAGTGTTGATGCTTTAGTAAGTGAGGATTTGAATAATACTTATGAGAATATCTACAACTTCTATGCCAACGATAACAACCCTTACTCTCCTGAGACTGCTAGGCTGTTAAAAGCCAGTCAGGTTGCTTATTTGGATTATCGTAGCAAAATGTGCCAATTTAGAAATCGGATTGGTGCAATGCCTATGGACGTGATTTGCCCGATGGAGATGAATATTAGGCGGCTAAGAGAGCTTCAAGAGTATAAATTAGGACAGTAAAATTCAATTCCCCCTTGCAGATGCAAGGGGTTTTGTTTATGATGACCACACTACTAAATAAACAGCGGTCTCATCGCCCCGTCAGCGCGCATTTTTTGTGTCTATCGGTTTCGTTGCTCTCTCCTTGCATGAGATTAGCGGCACAAAACGCCAAGTTTCTCTGGCGGGTCTATACGCAGAAATACAACACCTTCGGGGAATACTGCGAGCCGTCTGTTTACGGTAGTTGAAGCCCGCCGCCCTATTCAGTGGCAATCACTCACTAAATAAACAGGAGTTCATCATGAACGCTCAAATCTCTCTGTCTTTCCGCGACGTAAACTTTGATATTACCGACATTCACGGTCAGCCTTGGTTAAGGAGCTTCCAGATTGGAAGTGCCTTAGGTTATAAAAATCCATCATCAGATATGGCAAAACTTTATGACCGCAACGCCGACGAATTTACCGACAGCATGACCCAAGTCATCGAACTGCCAACCGCAGGCGGCAAACAGCAGGTGCGCGTATTCAGCCTGCGCGGCTGCCACCTGCTCGGCATGTTGGCACGAACCAAAGTGGCCAAAGAGTTTCGCCGTTGGGTGTTGGATGTGCTGGAGAAAGAAGTTTCAGGCAGCCAGCCCAAACTTGCCAAAACCACTGTTGCCGACCGCACTCCGTTGCGCCAAGCCGTTTCTGCGCTGGTCGGCAAATGCAATATCGACTACTCGTCCGCCTACAGCATGGTGCACCAGCGTTTCGGCGTGGACAGCATCGAAGACATCCCCGCCGAGCGGCTGAACGACGCAGTGCAGTACGTTCACGCCCTCACCCTGTATAGCGGTTTGAACGGAGAGGTGCTGGATGCGCTGCCGCCGCAGATGCAGGGCGGCGGTATCCTGTTGTCCGACCATGAAATCAGTCGTTTCGCTACGGTTACCTATTTTCTCGACTGGGCGACCCGCCAACTGTATGATTTGAGCGAACCCTTGAAACAACTGGGCGCACGCGACAAGGGCGTGGCGGCTTATACGCTACGCATGGAATCGCATAGTTGGCTGAAGCATTGCCGCGAAACGTTGCAACGGGTGCAGCCTGAAATGCGCGATGCGTATTTCCGCGAGCATGTGGCAGGCAGTCTGCGCCGTATGGATGCCCTGATGCTGAACTGATTTTCAGGTAGCCCCCAACCCCGCCCCGTATTCCACGGGGCTTTTTCTTTAATCTCAGAGGTAAACATATGGCTTGGAACTCAATCGGCATCCCAAATATCCCGAAACTGCCGACCAATATAAGCGGCGCACTGATTAAATTCGGCGGCGCGGCACTCATCAACGCCGTTTTCGGCAACTACTGGGGCATTTTTGGACAAAACGGTATTCCGCTGCTGTTGTCGGATAACGTAACATCAGTCAAACACCAAAACACCTCCAAAGTGTCCAATGCGCCTATTGAACGCGGTTCGTTCGCCAGCTACAACAAGGTGGGCGACCCATTCACGGTAACGGTGCAGATGAGCAAGGGGAGCGGCGGTGTGTTTGCACGGGGCGCGTTTCTCGGATTGTTGGATACGTTGGCCAACAGCACGGATTTGTTCTTGGTCATCACGCCGGAAGCCGTTTATCCGAACATGGCGATTACGGGCTACGACTACGCCCGCGAAGCTTCGGACGGGGCACGGCTGTTGAAGGTCAATATTCATTTGGCCGAAGTGCGGCAGGTGGAAGTGAAATACACCAAAACCAAGCCGGACGGTGCGCAGGCACAACAGGACGGCGGCAAAGTGCAGCCCAAACCCATGCAGAACAACGAATCCGTTTTATCGGTGGTGCGCGGAGCAGCCAAAGACGGGCTGGGAAGAGTTGCCGACACGGTCAAAAAGGGCTTTGGGCTGAAATAAAAAAACGAAACCCCGCAGGGCGGCAACTCTGCGGGGTTTCTGTATTTAACCTTAGAACGGGTAAGGAAAAATCATAAAGTGAAGTATAAACGAAAACACAGATTAAGGGTAGGTGGGAAAATGAGTAAACATGGAGCGGATAAGGCCGGCTTGGTGCTGGCGTGGGGGGTTGCGCTGTCGGCGGTAATTTCGGCAGTAGCACTGCTGGTCTGGGCTTTGAAATAAGGCAGCCTGAAAATGATTTACCAAATCCCCCTAAAGTCTGTCCCGGTGCAGAAAGTGAGCGCCACACTGGGCGGGCAGGAAGTAACCATATCGCTGCTGCCGCGGTTGGGCAAGCTGTATGCCACTGTGTCGTCAGATGGGCGCGTGCTGATACGCGAACGGTTATGCCTGCACGGTATGCCGCTGGTGGGCGAGGCTTATCGCGGCTTTCGCGGCGAGCTTTATTTAGTCGATACCGCAGGCAGCCTAGACCCGCAATGGCAGGAACTGGGCAGCCGTTTTATTTTGGTGTACCGCGATGAGCATTAAAGAAAAAATCCTGCGTATCAGCATCAAACTGGGGCAGGAAAAAGACGTATGGGATGCGAAAGGCAACGATACGCTGGTGGTCGAAGGTTTGCGCACCTCCTGCCAAATCAACTACGGCAACGGCGCGGTGATGCCGTCCGCCCGCATCAAAGTGTACGGCTTGAAGCTGGACAGCATCATGAAGCTGCTCCGCGTGAAATGGAACACCGAGCAGGCAATGATGAACTTGGTGCAGGTGGAGGCAGGCGAGCAAGACGACTTGAGCGTGGTCTATACCGGCAATATCACGTTTGCCTACCCCGAAATGGGCGGGGCGCCGGATATTTGCTTGGTTATCGAGAGCCACACCGCCGTTTTGTGGCAACTCAAGCCTGCCGAAGCGGTCAGCCACGAAGGCGAAACCGATGTGGCAAAGGCCATCGAAGCCATTTGCAAACGCATGGGCAGGCGTTTTGAGAACAACGGTGTAAAGGCCAAAATCAGCAACCAGTATTTGGACAATACCGAATTGGGCAAAATACAGCAGATTGCCGCTAATGCCTATATAGACGTGTACATCGACAACGAAACCATCGCCATCACGCCAAAAGGACAGCCGCGCATGATTGACGTACCCATCGTCAGCCCCACCACCGGCCTAATCGGCTACCCGATACCCGATTTGCAGGGCGTGAAGCTGCAATGCCTGTACGACAAAGCCCTGCGCTTCGGCGGACTGATTGAGGTCGCAGGCAGCCTGATTGAGCAATGCAACGGCAGATGGCGCGTATTCGGGCTGTCGCTGGACTTGGAAAGCCAAACGCCGGGCGGTAAATGGCTGGCCGACATCAAAGCCGCCAATGTGGAGGATACAAATGCCAAAGTCGCAACAAAATAATTGGGCGCAATACCGCCCCGAACAAACACAAGGCGGCGCAGGCGAAATCGGCGCAATCGTGTCGGGCATCGTCTCGCGCATCCAAACCGTAACGCTGGTGCGCGTGGTGAAAACCAAATCGGGCGGACTTGCCCCTGTAGGGCTGGTGGACGTGCAGCCGTTGGTTGCCCAAATCAGCGGCGACGGCACGGTTATGCCGCACGGCATCATCTACAACGTGCCGTATTTCCGGCTGCAAGGCGGTGGCAACGCCGTGATTATCGACCCCGAACCGGGCGACATCGGCATGTGTGGCTTTTGCAGCCGTGATATTTCCAGCGTCAAGCAAAACAAAGCGCCGTCCGCTCCGCAAAGCAGGCGGCGTTTCGATTATTCGGACGGCCTGTATTTCGGCGGATTCCTGAACGGCACGCCCAAGCAGTATATCCATTTTAAGGACGGCGGCATCAAGCTGTTTTCCCCCGGCGATATTGAGATGGAGGCGGCCAATATCCGCCTGAACGCCAAAGGCGGTGTAAGCAGTACATCGCAAACCTTTCAGGCCAACACCCAAACCACGGCGCAATTTACGGGTGGCGGCGGGATTTCTGCCGACGGCGACGTGAAAGCTAAAGACATCAGCCTGCTCAATCACCCACATTCAGGGGTGCAGAGCGGCAACGACCAATCAGGCAAACCGGTGGCAACATGAATACTCTCTATCTTGACCCGCAAAGCTGGGATTTGGTCTTGGATACAGCAGGCAATATCGCGCTGGCCAAAGACCCCTACGCCAAAGCGCAGGATGTGGCTTCGGCGTGCCGCCTGTTTGCGGGCGAACTGTATTACGACACAGAAAAGGGCATCCCCTATTTTGAAGAAATGCTGGGTAAAAAACAGTCGTTCGCGCTATATCGGCATCGGTTGGTGCAGGCTGCTTTGTCCGTCCCCGGCGTGGTGGCGGCAGACGTGGCCGCCGAACTGCGCGACGGGCGCGTGCTTTCAGGCAGCCTGAAATTTACCGACGACGCCCAAAAACAATATGAGGTAACGCTATGAGCAGTCATGTCCCACCCATTCGCTTCACGCCGCAGGGCTTGCAGATTCCGACCGAAACCGAAGTGCTGAACGGCGTGTTGGCCGACTTCAACGATGCTTTCGGCGGCGGTTTGAATCTGAATCTGGAAACGCCGCAGGGGCAGCTTGCCTCCTCGCTGGCTGCCGTGATTGCCGACAAAAACAACGTGATTGCCGAACTGGTCAATCAAATCCACCCCGAATATGCCGAAGGCGTGATGCAGGACGCGATTGCCCAAATCTATTTCTTGCAGCGCAAACCCGCCACCGATTCGGCGGTGGTATGTGAGTTTATCGGGCTTCCCGGCACACAGATTCCGCAGGGATTCATCGTGCAGGATGCCGCGGGCAACCAATGGGCGTTGCAGCAGGAAATCGGCATTCCCATCAGCGGCAAAGTCAGCGGCACGCTTATTGCCGCCGGGCAGATTGAAGCCCCCTCCCACAGTGTGAACGTTATTTATCAAGCCTTGGTGGGGCTGGACAGGGTGGATAACCCTCGCCCTGCCGTTCCCGGTCGGGCGGAAGAGAGCCGCGCCGAATTCGCCGAACGCAGGCGGCGCAGTGTCGCCATCAATGCCCACGGAACACCGCAGGCGGTGTATGCCAACGTGTTTGCGCTGGACGGGGTGCGTGATGTGTACGTCATCGACAACCCAAAAGGCCAAAACGTGCAGGCCGGCGCGACCAACTACACCCTCAAGCCGCACAGCATTTATGTGGCGGCGGTGGGCGGGGATGATACGGCAGTGGCAGAAGCCGTGCTGCGCTACGCAGGCAGCGGCTGCGATTTCAACGGCAACACCGAAATCACGGTGTACGACCATAGCTACAACGACCCGAAGCCCGCCTATCAGGTCGCCTTCATGCGTCCGAACGAGTTGCCGGTGTATTTCCGCATCAAAATTGAGCGTGGGGCGTTTATCGGTGCGGATGCTGCCATCAAGCAGGCCGTTATCAATGCCTTCAAGGGGCGCATCGGCGCGAACCTCTACGCTATCCGCTACGTTGCCCCCGTGGTGAAGGCCGTGCCGAACGTGCATGTGTTGGACGTGGAAATCGGTTTGTCGTCCGGCAGTATGGGTAATTTTGTGTCGGTCGGCATTGACCAGACCCCCGTTGTCCGTGCCGAAAATATCGAAGTGGTGAGCGTATGATAGACGTCAAGGAAACCGTTATCAGCCAATACGCCAACAGCCCGGTCATTTGCCGCCTGATACGGCGGTTTGACGACTGCATCGACCCGCGCACCGACAAGCAACGGTTTTACGATACCGTGTGGAACGTTTCTACCGCGCAGGGTTTCGGGCTGGATATTTGGGGCGCGATCGTCGGTATTGGTCGGGAAGTCATGATTAGCGCGCAAGACGAATACATCGGCTTTTCGCAGGGCTTTACCCCGTTTGACAACGGCGTATGGAGCACGGGCGAGGGCTTGGAACGGAGCTATCGTTTGGACGACGACACCTACCGCCGCGTGATTATGCTTAAAGCGATGAGCAACATCATCTATGCCACCGCCCCGCATATCAACCGCCTCTTACGCGAGATGTTCGGCTCGCGCGGTCGGGCGTATTTTGTGAAAAACGGCACGATGGCCGCGCGTTATGTGTTTGAGTTCTACCTCCTGCCTGTTGAACGCGCCATCATCCGACAAAGCGACCTGTTGCCGCGCCCCAGCGGCGTATTACTAGACTTTTACGAGCCGGAGGCAGATAAAACCTTCGGCTATATCGAAGCCAATTTAGCACCCTTCGGCGAGGGTGCTTTTTTTATGGGAGTTTAAACCATGCCACAACCAAAATTGCTATCCAAGCCATGGGCAGCGGACGGACTGAAAAACAACATCCCCGCCGAACGCAACGGCGGGTTAGCTCAGGAAGCCGCTACCTATGCCGAAGGCTTCCCGAGCATCACCATGACGCCGATTTCCGTCGGCGGCAAACCCCCAAGCGGGAAAGATATGAACGGCGTGCTGAACGAAATTAGCGCACACACCGTTTGGCAAAACCAGGGCGGACGTTATCGCTTTGACCAAGCCTTTTGCGACGCCATCGGCGGCTACCCCAAAGGCGCAGTGCTCATCAACGATACGCTGGATACCGAATACATCAGTCTGGTGGATGCGAATACCCACAATCCGAACAATGGGGGGAATAGCGGGAAATGGGAGGTTTTTTCTGGGAGGTATTTTCATAACAAGATACTGTCGCTTGAGATAGACATAAATAAAATGCTACTCGTCGGCAGAATCGACTTGTTGCCGTTCCGCCCTGAGGATTTACAGGGACGCGGGTGGTATCACGCCAACGGCGACCGGTACGGCATCAATACGGCGCAAGGCGAAGCATTATTAGCTTTACCCGAATACTACCGCACCGCATTTAACATTGCTGCATCGGGCGGGTTTGTCAATCTACCGAATATGTATCACAACGACGGGCGGGGTTATTTTTTGCGCGCCTCTCAAATACTAGGCAAGATACAAGGCGATGCCATCCGCAACATCACTGGTTCGGCTGCCGCCTATATCCATGATAACGACCACGCCACACAAGGCGCGTTGTCTGTAACCGACAAAGCTCAACGCGGGCTGGTATGGCAGCGCAACGAAGATAACTATGGCGTACTGGCAAAACTTAACTTTAACGCGTCCGCCGCCGTCCCCACCGCCGATGAAAACCGCCCGCTCAACATCGGTTTTACGCCGGCCATCTATTTGGGAGTATAGCCATGCAGAACCATTACTTTGATACAACCGACCCCCTGCATCCTTATCTTTACAGCACCGCCGCCAATCCCGACAGTATGCCTCCGGACAACGCATTACGTATCGGGCCTATACATCGGGACGGATTTTGGCCGTGCGAGACCGACGGACAGTGGCAATATCTGCCCGACTATCGCGGCAAAACCGCTTACCGCACGGATAATGGACAGCCTGAAACCGTGCAAACGGTGGGCGAGTTGCCCGCGCATTTAACCCTAACCGCCCCGCCCAGCGAACTGCATCAATGGAACGGCAAGACATGGACGTTAAGCAAAGAAGCCGCCGCAGCCGTTAAAGCCGAGCAGCAAGCGGAAATGTGGGAACGCATCAAAGCCAAACGCGCCCAATCCTGCCATGCGGGCATCTATATTAAATCGCTAGAAAAATGGCTGCACAGCGATGCCGACAGCCGCCAACAATACACTTTTCTGCGCACGCTGAATAAGCTGCCCGAAGACCTAGTATGGAAAACCCTAGACAACAGCTTTGTGCCTATGACGCGCGAGCTGCTGGACGAGTTGAGCTTAAAACTGATTGCCGATGAGCAGCACGATTTTCAAAACGCCGAGCGGCATAAAGCTGCCATGCTGAAAGCAGAAAACCCGCTGGAATACGACTATTCAAGCGGGTGGAGCGCAGCCGAGTTAATGGACAAGGAGGTGCAACATGGATAACCGCATTGTTTTGGCGTTGTACAAAGGCAACCGCAGCGGCAAGTGGTACAGCCCCAGCGTGCTACAAGCGCGGCTGGGCGACTGGTTGATACGAAAATTCACACGCAGCCCTTACAGCCATTGCGAAATCGCCGTAAATAAGGGAAATGGGCAATACGACTGCTATTCCGCCAGCCTGCGCGACGGCGGCGTGCGCATGAAAACCATGCCGCTGCCTGCGGATAAGTGGGATTTAATCCCCGTCAATCAGCAAGATGCCTACATTGATGTGCTGAACTATTTTGCCCAAACGCGCGGCAAACCGTATGACTTTATCGGTGCGTGCGGCGTTATTCTCGGCATTAAAGGCAGCCTGAAAAAGTGGTTTTGCTCGGAATGGTGCGCGGCGGCACTTGGGCTGCAATATCCTGATAGATACAGCCCGCAGGCGTTGGCAAACTGGCTGCGGCAGCCTGAATAAAAGCCAAACAATTCAAATAGTGGTTTAAAATCTTGTTTTTATCACTTTTTGGAGAATAAGCATGGAAAACGACGAATTGGTTCGGCTTTTTATTGAACGAGGCGTTATCAGCACTGAAGAACGTGTAAAGGAGCTTGAAAAAAGGGGTTGGGTGAAGGTAACGCCCGAGGGATTTAATGATGTCTGCAAGGAGTTTGCGGAGAAAATGAAAGAAAAGTATCCCGAAATAGAGGTGCCAACTTGGGACGATTTTAAAAAGAGTATCGCCCAGCAAAGCAAACAAAATATGTTGGATATGTTGCTAAGAGCATCAGGGCAGAAATCTTAATCATCAAGGCAGCCATTTTCAGGCTGCCTTTTTTTATGGAGAAAAGCATGGATTTAAATGGCAGAAAGGAGCGGCAATGCCAGTAAACACAATCAACACCGCCGCTGCGGTTAATATCAGCGCAATCGGCATCGCGGGGACGTTTTTGGGCATGCCGATTGAGGCTTTGGTGTTGGGCGCGGTGGGCGGCGCGGTGGCTTTGGGGCGCAGCGAGCCGAGTGGACGGCGGCAGGCGGTGTCAGGGCTGATTGCCAGCATGATGTTGGCGGGGACGGCATCGCCACTGGTGGTGGAAATGGGGGCGCATTATCTGCATTTGAGTGATGCGTCGCTGCTCAAAGCCTTTGTGCCGTTTGCCATCGGGGCAACGTGGCAATGGTTTTTGCCCAAGCTAACCGTGTTGGCAGAAGCGTGGTTGCAGAAAATCTTTAAAAAGGGAGACGGTCAATGAACGAGTATTTGGACATGATTTGCGGCATGGTTATTTTTGTTTATTGCGCGTGTCGTTTGGGTGGGCGAACGTGGAAGTGGCACGATTTGGAGTTTTGGGCGCATTTGGTGCTGGTTGGCAGCGCGGTGGCGATTGTAGCGCGGCAGGAGCAAATGCCGATGGAAGCGGTGCTGTTTCGGCTGGGCGTGGCGGGCTATTTTTTGGCGCAGACGTGGAAGATTTGGCAGATGCAGCGGCGGATGAAACGGCGCGTGAATGTGGTTTGAGAATAGTCGGGCAGTCTGGAAATGGGTTTCAGGCTGCCTTTTTTGCGCCCGTGCGGCGCGTTTTTTTATGGAGTAAAACTATGTATCAACTAGGAAAAACCAGCCAACAACGCCTTGTCGGCGTGCATCCGAACTTGGTGAAAGTAGTGCAACGGGCGATTGAAATCACCGCGCAGGATTTCGCTGTAAACGAGGGTTTGCGCACTTTGGAACGCCAACGCCGCCTTGTGGCTTCTGGCGCATCGCAAACGCTTAACAGCAAGCATTTGAAGCAGGCGGATGGCTTTGGGCACGCGGTGGATTTGGTGCCGTGGGACGATTTTGACGGCAACGGCACATCGGAAATGAGCTGGCATTGGGGGCATTTTTACCCCATCGCCGAAGCGATGCGAGCCGCCGCCAAAGAATTAGGCGTGCGCGTGCGCTGGGGCGGCTGTTGGCAATGTTTAAACGACACCACTAAACCCGCGCAGGAATTGGTGGCGGATTATTCCGCGGCGCGGCGGGCGGCAGGGAAAAAGGCGTTTATGGATGGACCGCATTTTGAGTTGGCAGCCTGAAACCCCAAAAAAACAACCCCTGCAAGGCGGCAACCTTGCGGGGGTTTTGGTATTTAGCTGAAAAGTAACCCTACATGGAGTTAAGCGTGGAAGATTTTAAACCAATCAATATTAAAAGTAAAACGGGAGTATCTATGAATGTGCATATTCAAGGGCAAATGACGCGCAAAGGGACAAAGCAAGTGGCACAAATCTTGGCGCATGAAACAGGGCAGGGGTTGAAGTGGTTATTGATTTGCGCGGGAATGGGCGTGGGATTCTTGCTATTGTGCTACGGTATTTCGTTGATTAAATGGTGGTAAACATGAACAAACCCCTACTCTACACACTCGCCATCGCCGCCATCGCCTTCGCCCAATACCGCGCCTTGCAACGGTGGCACGACAAGGGCTACAGCGAAGCCGCCGCCAAGTATGAGCAGCAGGCGTTGGCAGCGGAAAACGCGCGTATCAACGCCGTGCGCCAAACCGAACAGCAAGCTGCGCAAACCTACGCGGCGAAATTGCAAACCATTGAACAGGAGAAACAAAATGCACAAACTGCTAACGCTACTTTGCGCCGTGAGCTTGACCGCTTGCAGCAACGTGTCGCCGCCCAAGCAAATCAAGGCGGAAGTGTTAAAAACGTGTCCCCAACCGCCCGCCCATCCGCCGATGCAAACGCTGCCCAAGGCTGGGTTTTACTCGGAGAGTGCAGCAAACACTATGCAGCAATGGCTGAAATAGCGGATGGGCAACGCGATAAGCTGGCAGAGTGGCAGGCTTGGGGGGAAGTGGTGGATGGGATGTAGCTAATCCAGCATATCGGGCGTTGCAGCCGAAACGGGATTAGAATGCTTGGGCGGTACTCAATAATTTATTTGATGGTGGCGACATAGGCGTCGCTGCCATTTTTGAAAGGGAAACCCAATAAAAAAATCCGCACGGGGCGGATTTTGGGGAAGCCGTTATTCTTCGGTGTTCCTCTGTTTTTCCAAAACCTGGGCCTTGCCCCGGTTCAGCCCGGCGAAGTAGCCCAAAAGCACTGCCCCACCGATTTTAATCAGTTCCAGTGCGATTTCCGTATTGCCCGTCATCATGGCGCAAATGAGAACGAGTGCGATGAGCAGCGATACGACGCCGAACAGCATGAGACGCGATTTGCTGACCGAGGCAAACACATTGCCGCGCTTGTCAAAGTCCTCCTTTTGCGCGGCGATGGTTGCCAAAGCGATGCGCTCGTTCGAGGCGATTTCGTCGCGGCGTATGTCGAGCTCGGCGCGTTTGTTGGCAAGCTCCTGTTTTTGGTATTCCAAAAATTCGCGTACCAGTTCCTGCTGGTTGTCCGGCTGTTCGGGCAGCATGTTCATACCTCTGCCAAAACGGGGACTTTATAGTGCACACGGAAAAAGCCGTAGCCGTCTTTGCCCAATTTGGGCGGGACGAACTCCACTTTTTCTATGTTGTCTGATTTATTTTTGATTTCGTCAAGATAGGTTCGGGCGTCAAAAACGCGTTCTTTATACGGAATAAGTATTTTAATATCAAATCTCCTTAGGGGGATTAACTTACGGCGCAAAATTATCGCGGGATAATAACCGCCGCAAGGCAAACTTGTCAAACGAAAGGACAAAACATGAACGAAAACTTGAAAGTAGATGATTACGGCCTCGAACTGCTGGAAAAATTCGAGGGTAAAAGCCATCAGGCATACCGCGATAGTGTGGGCATCCCGACTATCGGCATCGGCTTTATCCGCTACACGCTGGGCGATAAGGCGGGACAAAAGGTGCAGATGGGCGACGTGATGACGGACGGCGAAATCCGCGCCGAACTTGCGAGCCAAATCCAAACCTACGAAAAAGCAGTGCGTGATGCGGTGCGGGTCGAACTGACCCAATCACAATTTAACGCCTGCGTGAGCCTATGCTACAACATCGGCGCGAAAGCGTTTGCGGGTTCGAGCGTGGTGCGTGAACTGAACCAGCGAAAATATCAGGCAGCCTGCAAAGCCTTTGAGCTGTGGAACAAGGCGGGCGGCCGCGTGGTGCAGGGGCTGGTGAACCGCCGCGCGGCAGAACAGAAAGAGTTTTTCCGCAATGGTTAGACGGGATACGGCCTAATCCAGCATATCGGCAATTTCTGCCATATCGGGTCGGTAGTACACATTGAGCAAGATGCTCAAATCGCGGTGCCCTGATATTTTTGCCAGCGTTTCCACAGGCACTTTTTTGGATAGTCGCGTTAGGGCTTCGCGGCGGCTGTCGTGGAAATGCAGGTCTGTGATGCCGCAGTTGTCGCGGGCGCGGCGAAACAGCACGTCTAGGCTGTGCGCTTGGATTTTGAACACGCTAATCGGGTCAATCGGGCGCAGTTTTTCCAATAGGGCGATGGCACGTTTGGTTAGAGGGACATCGCGCGGATGCCCGTTTTTGCTTTGGGCAACGTGGGCGATGCGGCGGTCAAAGTGGATGTTTTCCCATTTGAGCGCGCAGATTTCGCCTGCTCGCATGGCGGTCTCTATAGCAAAGAGTAGGGCGCTGGCGCAACGCAGGGTAATCAGATGCGGTGCTCGGTTTCAGGTGTAGTGTAGGGCTTCGCAGATTTGCCGGATTTCTTGCGCGCTGGGGCGGCGGGTGCGCTCTTTGGATGCTTGTGGTTTGCTGATTTTGCGCACGGGGTTTTCGCGCAATAGCCCCCATTCTTTCATGGCGTGTTCGCAGACGGCGGAAAGTGTGGATAATTCGCGTATTACGCTGTCGGTTGATACTTGTCGCAGGCGCTCGTCGCGCCAGTCGGCAAAGTCTTGCGGGCGCAGGTCTTCCAGGCGGATATGTGATAGCGGCGATTTTAAAATGCCGTTGATGCGATAGGTTTCGGAACGGCTGCCGCGTTTTTTGACGGTTTCGGTGCTCAAATATCGTTGTAAAATGTCGCCAAAGAATACGTTTCGGCTTTGATTGCCTTGTATCCCGTCTCGGATTTCTGTTTCTACGCGCGCCGCCCATGCTTTGGCATCGGAATGCCGCTCAAAGGTGGCAGAACGCGAAACGCCGCGCATTCGGATTTGCACGCGCCATTTGTTGCCTCGTTGGATAATGGTTGCCATGGTGTTTTTGGTGTAATTTTTGGTGCAATCATTATCGGTTAAAAGCGGTTTTGTGTGTAGGTTTGGTGGGCGTGTTATTTTTTAATACGTTGTTTTATAGAGTGAAATAGGGTGTTTGTGTAGGATGAGTGGGCGTTTAGAGTTGCTCTCCTGCTCCGCCGCACGCAGCTTGGCAGACAGCCCGTTAATCCAAAACCAGCCCGCCGCCGTCGCCACGCCCCACAGGGTTTTAAAAGCAAATTCAAAGTTCATTCACGCCCCCTTTAAAGCGTACTTGGATATATTCTTGCCGCGCGTCGCCCAGCACAAAACCGTCCGGCGTGCGCGCCAAAAGGCAGCCTGCAAACAGCGTTTGCAGCAGCGTTTCCTCGCCCGTCACATCGTCGGCCAGCCGGAACACCGCGTCAAAATCCGTGTCCAGCCCCCATGTAAACGCCACGCGGTGGCGCATCAGCACATCGGCCACACGCCGCACAAATGCTTCCTGCTCACGCGCGCGGCTCAACCCCATTTCCAACCGCGCATGGTGCACGGCAATCACGCGCTCCACTTCGGCACGGTAGCTATTCACGGCTGATTTCTCCATACCACGCCTGCCAGCCCGAAATCTGACCCTCCAATTTTTGGCAATACGCGCCGTAGCGCACGGCATGGTGCAACAGTTGTTCGGGGGAGCCGCTGCTGGGGCGTTCGGGACGCTCGTGTTGCAGCAGCAGCTCGGTAGAGACGGGCGGCACGCCGCCCTTAATCGGGGTAGCCGAAGGCGCGGTTGTAGAGGTGCAGGCTGCTTGCGCCGATACCAACGCAATCATGGCCGCTGTTTTTATCCTGCTCAATCGCATGGTCAATGTCCTTGCTTAATAACTCTGTCTGTTTGTCCAGCCGCACGCGGATTTGTGCGAGCTGCTCCCCTTGTTTTTGGGCAAACTGCTGCCATTGCTGCTGTTGTACCAATGCAGCCTGCAGGGCGGCAGTGTGCCGCTGCTCGGCGGCGAGTTTTTCTTGCGCGTATTGCGCTTTCAGGGCGGCGGTTTCGGTTTGGTGGTCTTGCCCCGCTGCACGTTTTCCGCCCGCCCATGCCACCGCCGCAACGGCCAGCAGCAGGGCAGGGCTGCCCCATGCGCGGTATTTAATCAGCGCTGCCCACATCGTCCTGCTCCTTGCTTTGGTTGATTTGCGCCACCTGCGGCACGGCGGCGATGCCGCGTTTAATCAGCGCATAGCCGCCCACCATGCCGCCGTATGCCCACCACAGCCACTCGGGCGCATCAGGTGTTTGGATAAATTTGTAGGTCATGCAGGCGGCGGTGATGTTTGCCCAGAGTTTAGTGTGGCTGATTTGTCCCGTAGCGGGGTTGGCGATTAAGCCCGATAGCCATTTGAGCAGCTTCATTATCGTTTCCCTTTGCGTTTAGCCCGCCGCGCCGCTGCTACGCCGCTGTGGCGATGTTTACGCAGCGCAACACCGCCCAATGGGTGCGGCTGCGGGCGCGGTCGGCTGGGTTTTTTTAAAGTCAGTTCAGGCGATGGCGGCGCAAGACTGGTTAGGCTTAATGCCACCAGCGCACCCAATACAACAGAGTGCCGTTTCATTTTTAGGCGGCCTCCTAGCGTTCGTTGCGCGAAACTTGCCCATTGCTGTCCAACAACGGCAACTCAAAGCGTTCAGGCTTGGGCGCAGATTTGCGTCCATCTGCCCAATCCAGCCACACATAGCCCGCCACGCGGCTCATCGCAAATGGCTTAATGTTCACCGCATTGCCCTGATTGCCGCCCAGCACCATCAAATTGCCCTGCTTGTCCTTGCCCACCACAAAGCCCACATGCCCGCCGCCCGCGCGGTCAAAAACGACTACGCAGCCATAGGCAGGTTTATCCAAGCGCGTGCCTGTGTTCAGCCAGTCTTTGGCGCGATACCAATGCTGCGGCAAAGCGCGTTTCGCTTCGCGTGCGCAATGGGCAACGAATGTGCCGCACCACGGCATTTCGTCATCTTGCCACCATGCGTTTAGGCTAATTAGCCAGTTGCGGATTTTGCTGTTGTGTTCTTTGCCCGCGATTTCGCGCGTGCCGATTTCGCGGCGGGCGATGGCAAGCCATGCCAGTTCGGAAGGTTGTGTATTCATGCTTATTCCTTTTAGGGTTTAATGATGGTTTCAGTAGGTTGCCATCATGCCCAAACCGCAGCCGCACCAGTCAGACGCAAGGCTTCGCCCCACGCAAAAAGGCAGCCTGAAACCCCAAGCAAGGTTTCAGGCTGCCTATTTATTTCACGCCTATTTTGTCATAGCAAAAAACCGCCCAACGCGCTGCCACGTTAAACGGTTTTTAAATACTCTTCAATCAAACAACGCCCCCTGCACCGCCACCTCCTCCCGCTCCGCCAAAATCTTATCCGCCGTGCGATGCGACAGCCCAAATTGTGGGCAAAGCTCGGTTAAAGCCATCGCCTTGCTGGTTTTGCCGCCATCGGTCAAAGCCATAAATGCCGCCCGAAACCGCCGATTGCGCACCTTGCGCAGCTGCACCGTGCAGCGCGGAATATACAACTCATCCCCGCCAAACACCGCCGCCAGCTTGTCCGCGCCCGCCTTGCCCACCGCTTGGCGCAGCAGCTTCATGCGCGCGGTGTTGTGCCGCCCCTTGCCAAATTTAAACCGCGCCCCGCCAATCGAGCGCACCAGTTTTTCCGCCCCATCCAGCCCAATCACCTCCGCAATCTGCCGCATGCTTTCAGGCAAACCGCCCCATTCGTCTTTTTGCATTCAAACGC
Organism: Kingella bonacorsii; assembly: GCF_016623605.1. Lineage (NCBI taxonomy): Bacteria > Pseudomonadati > Pseudomonadota > Betaproteobacteria > Neisseriales > Neisseriaceae > Kingella > Kingella bonacorsii. The sequence continues at coordinate 35,901 of NZ_JAEHNZ010000005.1, forward strand.
TCCGTATTCTGTGTTAAAATTCAAACCCATACCATTATTATTTTGAATACGCCTGCGCTTAATGCGTGGGCTTTTTTTTCAGGCTGCCTTGTGCGCCTCGCGCTTCGCTTGATAATTCAGCGCCGCCAACACCTTGCGCATCTGCTCGCCATCGCAGCGTTGCACCGTCTCCACCCCAAACATCTTGCGCGCAATGCCGTGCGCATAAGCCCAGCTTTTGCCCGTTTGCGTGAGCAATGCGCCGATTTTGCGCATCATCGCGCCATGCCCTGCAAAATGCAGCGGCGTGCGTTGATAGCCCTGCGCGCCCGCATCCGCGCCAAAGCCTTTTTGCTGCAACAGATTAAGCACCGCCGCAAGCTGGTTGTCGTCCATGTCCTTGCAGCTGTGCAGCCCCGTGGCTTGCGAAAGCAGACCACGGTACACATCGTCGTCCAAACCCAGCTGTTTTTTGGCAATGTGGATTTTGCTTATCATTTTTTGGCGATGGGTGGTGGCATGACTCACGCACTTTCTCCTTGAATTAAAAATAAAAATCTGCGGCAATTATACCAAAAAAGGCAGCCTGAACGGCAAAAAACCGCCCGAAAGCGGGGAAATTTTCGGGCGGCGGAACAATGTGTTTATTCGCTTTCTTGGCAGTAATACCACCAGCGCAGATAATCGGATAATACCAACAGCAAATTAGCGCAATTTTCGGTTTGCACGGGGTTTTGCGTTTGGTCAAACAAACCGTGGGCGGTCATTTCCAAGGCGCAGCTGATTTCGCCGATGCCGCAACGCGGGGTGATGGGCTGTTGCATGGTTTAGCCCTCCAACGACAAAGGCTGCTGTTGCGCCTTAAACGCCAAAGCCTGCTTCATGGCGGCATAACCCGCACGCCCGTGGCGGGATTTTTCGGGGTCGGGGCGGTAAGACAACACACCCAATTCGTCCAGCAGTTTCAGCCGTTCGCGCACCGTGGTGCGGGATATGTCCAACAACTTGGCCATTTCCAGCTGTGTCAGCCCTGCGGCGTAATAGCGCGCCAAATTGCCCAATTGCGGATGCTCGCGCAGATAGGCGGCCTGTATCCTTTCGGCGCGGTCAAACGCATATTGCAGCGTTTCCCTGTCCACTTCCAGCATATCGTGCGCTGGTTCGGCCAGTCTGACCTTTGCCCATGCGCGGAACGCTTTGGCGTTCGGCGTATTGGCAAAAAAGCTCAGCAGGTTGCAGCCTGAAAGCGAAAAAATCCTTGTGTTGTAATGCTTTCCGTCAGTCGCCATCAATTTGATGGTAACTGAGTCGCCGTCCGAAAATTCGTCTATGTGGCGGTTATAAAGATTATTTACGCCGTCGCGGGCGCGTTTTTCAGAAAACCCCAAAGCCAAGCCCAACTGCTCGGCAGTCAGCCATTTTCCGCCGTCATGGTCTATGATGGCGATTTGCTCGGGGTGGAAGGATGGAACGATAGCGTTCATATTGACTCCGTGATATTTAGTTTAACGATTGCCCACGGACAGGTGGGCGGGCTTCAACTACCGTATCACGACGGCGGAACGTATTCCCCTTGCGGGTATTGTATTAGGCTCTCTCGACCCGCCATAAGAAACTATGGCTGCCTGAAATACAGGCGTAAAAAAGCCGCAACTGACGGGTGCGAAAAAATCCGCGTGATATTTAGTAGTGGAGCTACTTTACGGCATAACGGGATTTTTTGCAAGGGTTTTGTCATGCGGCTAGGCTTCCTGATTCTGCCGGTCTTCCATCGCCTGATACTCCGACACGGCTTTACGGTACACTGCGGCATCGTTTGCTGCCTGTTGGAAAAGCTGTTCGATTTTAACGGCTGCCCTGTTTTTGGCGGCTTGGGTTTTGTAATTTGCCATTTTTTCTTTTAACGCAACAATCTGCGAAACATAATAATGCGTAGCCACCAGCCTGAATGTGTGTTCGTCTATTGGCGGGGAAATCAGGCGCTCCGCACAATCCCTTATCACACCCATGCGCGATTCCATGGTCTTGGCATTTTTGCTTTCAAAGATAATTTGCAGGGAATCCCAAATAATCTGCTCCGTGCGCTGCCGCGGGGTAAGCCGGCCGAGATAGGCATAGTGTCTTACATTCCGCAAAACCCGCTTATACACGGCCTGCCTGTGGGCAAGGAAACCGTCCAAAGTCTCGCATTCCTCGGCAAGCAGTGCCTGATGTTCTGCCCGCTGCCTTTGCCTGTTTTGGGCTTCCTCATGCAAATCGGCCTGCCAAGCGGCAATTTCTGCCTGCCGTTGCGGTTCGTCAGACTGTTGTTTCTTATGTTCGGAATAACGGGCAGCGGTCCAATCCAACAGTTTGCCCAATAAGTTAAACACCAGTGTTATCAAGATAATAACGCCGGGCAGAATCGGTGGTTTTTTCATTTTTTCTATAATTTGCATAATCGATACGTAAATTATAGAAAAATAAAACACAAACGGAAACGGACTGCATGCAATCCGTTTGGATTTGGAATTTAAGCCGTTTTCAAGCTGCCGCGCCATCCAGCCATGCGATGGCGGCAGCCAAGTCATCAAACTGCGCCACCACGCGGCGGCGTGGCTGCTGGTATCGTCGGTAATAATGCACAGGCGGCAACAGCTCGTAGCCCAGCCATTGCTTGCCTTCTTTTTTAATGCAGCGGTTCATGTTTCTGTCCTTAATGCTTCACACTCAGCTCGCTTTCGGCAAACGCCGCCGCCGTTTCCAGCTGCCGCAGGGTTTGCGCCACGGCATCCAGCAGTTCGGGCTGGTCTTTTGCTGCTTCCTGCGCCGCCAGCAGCAGCCGGTTTGCCGATGCACACATCTGCGGCAGGCTTTTGCGCGGGGCGCCTTGGCGGATTAAATCCACCAGCGCGGGCAAGCCCGCCAGCGCCAGATTGCACACGTTCATAATGTCCAGCACGCGCACTTCGCTTGCCAAAGCGTCGCATTCCAAGCGGTGGGATGCCACCGACAATTCTACTTTGTTGCTCATTGCGCGCTCCCATTCGTATTGTCTTGCGGGGGTTCGATCAGGGGTTGCCAGTGTGTAATTGTTTCGCTAAACGCTGCTGTTTCCCAATTCCACCTTTCTTCGTGATATTTTGACTCAATGCGTGTTGCAAAACCAAATACACCATCCGTCCATACAACCAATACTTCTTTGTTTATTTCGGGCAGTCTTTCTTCCACGCTTATCCATGCGGATTGTTGGGCACGGGCGAGCCATGCCTGCCATGCGGTGTGTCCCGCTGTGCCTTCGTACCTTGCTTCGCACGGACTCAAACGACCTGTAAACATAGCCCTGTGGTGCTCGGGGATCTGGTTGTATTCCCAATACCACGCTTCAAATGCCGCTCTTTCCTGTTCAATTTGTTCGGATGTCATTTTTGCTGCTCCTTCAATTTTTTCACGCCGTATGCTTTGGCGGCTACAACCTTGCCCGCATCCACATAGCGGATTTTCTCGCCGTCAGCCGAGCGGTGCCGCTCTCCGTACACCTTGATTTTCAACCTGCCATCGGGCATTTGCTTGATGATGTCGCAGTACATCAGGTAGCGGATTTCCGAAACCGAATTAAACGCGTGGGTACATTTCAACAGATACCGCCCCTGCCATTTTTCAGGCTGCCTTTGCATGATTTTTCTCATTGCCTAAACCCTCGCAAAATCCAAAGCCAGATGCTCGTATTCGCCCGTTTCTTCGTTGCGCTGATAGTAGCGGATGTATTCGCGGGTGGCTTGCGTGTGCAGGCTGTCGGCAATGGCTTTCATGGCGCGCTGCCATTTTTCGTCGGCGATGTCCAGCTTGCGCAGGTCCAACACTTTGCGCACGTTGATTTTGCCTTCTTGGCTCACGTCAAACGCTTGCAGCACAAAGGTTTTCAGCTCGGCGCGGCTGTCTTGCGTCCATTCGTTCAGGCATTCGTCAATTAAGGCTTTGGCGGCTTGCAGGCGCTCGTCAAAGTGCAGCACATCGGCTTGGGCAATGGCAATGCGCAGTTTGCCATCAAAGCTGGTGAGCGTGATGTTGCCTTTCACGCTGCGTTTCGCGCCGTATTGTTCCACGCTCAAATCAATAAAGGCGTTGGCATCTGCCATTTGCTGCGCTTTGAGTTCTTTCATTTGCTCGCGCAGCGGCAGCACTTTGGCGAAGGCTTCGCGGATAAAGTCATCACGCGCCAAATCAATCGGTTTGATGTTGTCCACGGATACTAAATTGCCGCGTGCGTCTTGGCGGTATTGGGATAAATCAATAGTCATGGCTATTTCCTTTTGTTGCTTGGCAAGGCTTGCTTGCCGTAGGGTTAAAAAATCGGTTTTTGCTTTTCAGGCTGCCTATCGCTGCGCGCGGTGGCAGGCTTGTTGCATTTGTTGGCACAGCTTATGCGCTCTAGCTTTTTGCTCTGCGCTGGGCGGTGCGGCGGCGCTCGGCGGTTCGCTCTTGGGTACAAGGCGCGTGCCTTCGGGGTAGCTGCCGGCGCTGTGGTTTGGGTTTACGCTTTGCGCTGCGCTTGCTGCGTGCTCTTGATTACCGCCGTTGTTTTCAGGCTGCCCATCCCGCGCATGGCTTGCGGCGGCTAAATAATCTTCCAACGCCAAATGGTCGGTCAGCGGCGTTTTCAGGCTGCCTGAAACCTTATCCGCCAACATTTGCTGCAAGGCGCTTTGCCACTCTGCTGCCGTGCTGTCGTTAAACATGGCTTGCACGGCGGCGAGATGCGCGGCAATCTCGGCAAAGCTCAATTTGCCGCCCTCGGGAGCAAACCAGCCAATGTATTGCATCAACAGCTTGGCGCTTTCGCCGCCCATCTGCGCCACCGTCCAGATGGCGCTGCGGGCGTAGCGCAGTTCCTGTTCTAGCTCGGCGGTCATGGTTACGCTCCTTTGTGTTGCGTTTCTTTGCGCTGCAAAGCGGCAACCAGCAAGCGGATAACAATATCGCGGCGTATCACTTGCAAGCCGTTGGCGGCGGCAAACATGGCCAGCAGGCAGGCGAGCAACAAGGCGACATCGCGTTGGCTGTCAACCTTCATCCCGATAACAAGCCCGCCGTTAAGCATTATCTGCAGCGCATAAAAAACCATCTTGGCGCGCTCCTCTGTGCGTGCCAATCGCCATGTGCTTTTAAAACTCATTTTTAGGTTCATATTTACACTCCGCTGCTTTTAGGCAGCCTGAAAAGTTGTTTTGCATTGCCAAGCCGTGCAGCGCGGCATAGACGGCATCGTTTTCATGGCTGTATTCGGGGATAACGCCATACAGCAATTCGCCGTTGTAGGTGGTGATGTCGCAGCCGAATTTGTTATCCCGCCGTGTGATGCGGATTTCCAAGCTGTACTCTTTAACAATGTTCATTCGCCGTCCTCCAAAAACGCGTTGGGATACTGCTGTTTCACGCTGTGCATCGCTGCCGCCACGCTGTAAAACGTTTTTTCTTTGCTACCATCCAGCCGCAACACAGCTTGGTTACTGGCGGGGCGGTGCTCAATCGTGCCAATCGGCAAGGCATCGTGCGTGTAGCTGGGCAGGTAAACGGTGTAGCGGATCATGGCTCGCCCTCCTCACTCGCTGCCGCCCATCTATCCACCAACGCTTCCGCCTCATCGCATTGATACCGCGCCTCCTGCTCCGCTGCGTTTAAATCCGCATACGGCGTGTTCCACAGCGCATCGCAGTTTTTCTCCACCGCCACGGCGGGCTGGAGCACAGGCGGCTGGGCGTGCGAAACCGCCGCCGTCATCATCGCGCCTGCGGTCATTCCCGCCGCCAGCATCGCCATATCGCGCCAAAATCCGCGCAGTAAATAATCTTTGTTCATTTTTATATTTCCTTTAATATCAAATAGTTACCGAAATCACTAGGCAAAAAAATTATTGCCCACAGCGTTTGGCGCACTTTTGGCACGCCAGCCATTGCTGCATCTTGATGGGGTTATGCGTGGGGGCTTTGCCGCTGGCGGTATCGCGGCATTCATGCAGCGGGATGGTTTTGCCCTGATATGGGCAAGCCACCGTTTCATACCGCGCCGCCACCGCAGCCGCCACGCGGTCGGTTTTGCCCGCATACTTGCCATGCACGATCAGGCTTAACGTCGTGCCGCTATACCCCAGCTCCGCCGCCACTTGCCGCAGGCTTGCCGCCGCAATCCGCGCTTTAAGCAGGGCAAACCAGCCCTCGTTCATATAATCTTTAAACACCTTTTAAACTCCCTGTGTATGCCATCCGCTAATCATAAAATCCGCGCTTTTGCCTTTTGCTGGCGGGGTAGCTTTTGCCTTGCGCGGCGTGTTTGCCTTGGGCATTGCCGCGCGTTTGGGCTTGCCCAGCTGCCGATAAATCGGCGCAGCCGCAGGCGCATTCGCCGCCAAGCAAAACCGCCCATCGCCCGCCTTGCGCAGCAAGCTATGCCGCAGCAAAGTGTTCACATAGCTGCCAATCTTCACTCGCCCCACCTTGTGCGTCATCGCCACATAAGCATGCAATTCCGCCTTGCTAAACGCGCCCAGTATCTTCATCGTGCGCCAAATGGTGCATTCAATCGGTTCAGTATTCATGCTTTCACGCTCCGTTTCGGGCTTTCGCCCTTGTAAAACTCAAAGCCGCCTAGGCTTTTCAGGCTGCCCAGCTCCACCGCATCAAGGTTATTCATCGCCGCCGCCTCGGCAAGGTTTACCAAATTCACCGTAACCCGCCGCACGCTGCCGTGCGCCAGCTCCACCAAATGCCGCAACACATCATCGCCCAGCCGCACATTCGGCGCATAAGCCTCCGCCAGCAGCCGCGCATCCTCCAAGCTCACCGGCTGCGCGGGAATCCAGCTCAACACCCGCCCGTGGAAGCGCTCAAAGCGTTTGAGCTTATTGGGCATCTGCTCCTCGCCCACCAGCAAAATCGGCGATTGGCTGCCTTCATACACATCGCGCACCAGCTCCACCATGCCGTTTTTGCCCACCAGATAATCCGCTTCGTCCAAAATCAGCGGGCGTTGCGTGGCGGCAAGTTGCTCGCATATCGCATCCAAACACGCCGCCGCCGTTTTCGGCGCAGCCATGCCCATTTCAAAACACAGCTTTTCCAGCAGCGTTTTTTTGCTCCACGCGCTGCGCAGCTGCACATAATAGGCTTGCGTTTTGTTGGCAATCGCCACCGTTGCCGTGGTTTTGCCAAAGCCGCTCGGACCATACAGCACCCCCAAGCCGGGTAAACCATCCTGCCGATTCACCAGCCGCGCCATCGCCACGGCCACCAAAGATAAATTATTGATATTGGCTATTTTCATAGCGTTTACACTCCTGTTTACTCAAAAAACCTCAACCAAATTTCAGCATCTGTTCCAGCTCCGCGCATTCGCGCATCACCAGCTGCCCTTTCGGGCTTTCACACCATGCCAAAAAACCTTGCTGCGCCGCGCTCAAAGCCTCATAAGGCAAGGCTTTCAGTCGGTTATAAGCCGCATACTGCGCGTTCGGCAGCGTGGGCACTTGCCAATCCTCCGCCTCCGCTGTCGCTGCCACTTGTTTAGGCTGTCGCCCCAGCTTCAACAGCTTGCCTTCGCCCGCCGCGCCATCCGATGCCCGCGCCATCGCCGCCATTGCCGCCTCCCCTTGCGCTTTTAGCTGCGCCCCATCCAGCCGCAAGCCGCCCAAATCCACGCTGCTGGCGTGTTCCAACACCGGCGCACCGCGTGTGCCATCCAACAGCGCAATCTTGCCCTCGTGCCGCTTGATTTGCGCGTCCACCCGTTTTTCCTTGTCTTGCAACAACACCGATTTCGGGAAAAAATCGCGCTGATTCGCGTTCCACTCCATCCGCCCGATATACCGCCCATCCTCATCAAACAGCCACACAAACCGCGCATCATGCTCGTTATAAGCCACGCGCACCTCCTTGCCCTCCCAATCCGCCAAAGCAGCATTAAAGTAAATGTTATTGCGCAACCGCACCTCGCAGCGGCTAAATCGGCGCACCACCTGCGGCAAGAATAAATACATCTGCTCATCCGCCGCCACAGGCATAGGGCGTTCCCCCTCAGGCATCAACAGCCACTTCTCCGCCCAGCATTCATTTGGCGTTTTGCGCCGCGCCGCCCCGCTCACATCCAACACCATCTCCATGCTGCGATGCGGCGTGTTGTTATACTCATCAATCGCCTGCGCAATCAGCGCACGGCATTCCGCAAACGTCGGCAGCAAACGCGGCTTCGTGCTCGCAATATTCGCCAAAGCAGGCACCCCCGCCCATTCCGCCGGCACATCCCGTCCCGCCAAAGCCAGCTGCGCCTTTTGCGCCTTGCGCGTCGCCTTATGCACCGCACGGCTCGCCTCCCCATCCATATCCTTGCCAATATAAGTCGGCATCCGCTTCGCCGCCTTTACCAAAATCGTCTTATGCAGCCGCTCAATCACCCCCCGCGCCTGTGAGCTATAAGGCGCAGACAAATGCAACGTCATCCCCACCCGCCCCAGCAAGCCCGTCGCCTCATCATTTAACAGCTTATTGGTATAACCCTTGCCGTTATCCGCATAAAACGCATCCGCCACCCCAAAAGTCGTCATCATCTGCACCATCGCACTGCGCACCGCCCGCCCACTCTCCGCCAAATCCATCCCAAAGCCCACCACCCGCCGCGTGCCCACATCCACAATCAGCGTAATCTCAGGACGAATCGGCGCATGCGGATTATCAGGATGCCCACACTCCGCATCAAAACACTGCCCATCCGCACACACCACCTGCAAAGGCAACAAATGCTTCCACCCCCGCCGCACAAACCCCTGCTTGCTCTTCAACGCCCGCGCCCCCATCCGCCCCTTCTGCCGCGCCAGCTCAGGCATCTTCTCAATCAACCGCCGCACCTGATGCACACTCGGCAGCGCAGCAGCAGGCTCACGCCCCAATTCCCCCCGCGCAAACACCTCATAAGCCGCCTGCACGCTCAACTTCTGCGGCGTTTGCCACACCGCCAAAAACCGCCCAAACCATTCAGGCTGCCCCGCATTCGCTTGCGGCACTTTCGGCATCAAGCTCCCCGCCTTTTCCGCCGCAAACCAACGCATAATCGTCCGACTGCTCGGCAACGCCCCGCCGCCCCCGCGCGCATCATTCGCCAAACGCAGCATTAACCGCGCCTGCGCATAATCATCATTCGGCATCTGCGCCATCGTCAGCAGCGTCGTAATCGCCGCCTCCTTGCCGCAACCACTTTCCGCCATAATCCGCTCCACCAACCGCAACACCCCAATTCGCGCCCCCTCCCGCCCACGCTGCGCCGCTGTGCTACCATTCAAACGCCCCGCATCCAACACCTCGCCCTGATAAGCCGCCCCCGCAACGCAAGGTTCAGGCTGCCCATAAGCCCCCTCCGCCACCGCCGCCGCAGCACGCCGCTGCCAAATCGCATCCAACACCGCAGGCGGCAGCGCATATTCACGCTTCACCCCGCCCTTGCCGCCTTGGCAAGGCGTTTCACGGAATAGCCAGTTTTCTTTTTTTGCCTTGTAATACAAACCCTGCACAGTATTTGGAAGTATTTCCAAACCCATTTCCAAAAGCTCGGAAATAGCAAAATGTGTTTTTCTCATACCGCCGCCTCTTCATATAAATACCGATAGCGCGGGCGTATCCGCCTACCATCTTGTGTCCATCGTTCGGGAAACAGCTCATGCAGCGATTTATTCAAAAACGTTGCAATCGCTTTTTCTCCCGCTAAACTGGGCTGCTTCAATGCCATACTCACCACCTTGGGCGATACGTCATATAGCCTAGCCAAATCTGTTAAGGTCTTACCGCGCATCCTAATTTCCGCGCGAATTAACTCTGGGTGCATATCCATTCCTTTCACATAGAAATCACTCAATCGGCAACCCGAAACGGTTTCAGGCTGCCTGTTCAGTAACCTCCAATCTTGGGGAACAAACCGTCCCCATTTACTCGGTTTTTTTTCCAAATTGTTAAAGAGCGGGTTCAATCGGTATAATGTTTTAAACATTCCGTTTTGAAGTTGTAAACATTATAGCTTTAAAGAAAAAACTTTCAAGCTATTTAGCCCTTGTTTTGCCTTATTTCAGCTAAACAACTGATTTAAAAGAAAACAAAACTTAAAAGATTTTTAAAAGTTTTCTTTAAAGCTGCGCAGTTTTAGCTTTAAAGATAAAAGCGAGACCAAAATGGAAAAAACATACCGGAAAAGTGCCGCAGAATTAGTTGAATTAGCCAAGACACTGGCAACAGAAAACAGCGAAATACGCCTGCCTACTACACCAGCAGGTATTGCCTATCGTGTTGAGAAAGAAAATTGGGATTATGAAGAAGCCCCCACCCAAGGCGGCAAAGGGGGCATGAAGAAAGTGTATTTTTTACCTGACTATCTTATTGATGAAATTAAAGAAAAAGGCTTGTTGCATCTGCTCACGGGCGAAAAATCCAGCGATGCCGCCCAGCCCAAGCCGCGCCGTTCGCCGCCTGCCACGCCTGCCGTGGGTGTGCCATTTTTCATGCGCGCCATGGTGGCAGAATACGCCGATTGGGCGCAGGAGCAAGATACCGAAGCCATCGTGCCCGTGCGCTATCACGTCAATGTGTTTGGCAGCGCAGGCAACGGCTATCAGGTTAATGAGCCAGTGGACACCGAAGCCATGTGGTTTCGCGCCTCGTTCTTTGATTATCTAGGCGTGCCACCCTCGCACTGCTTCTGCACCCGCGTGCGCGGCGACAGCATGCACCCCACGCTGATTGACCGCGGCACCGTGCTGTGGAAAATGCAAAACGGCTACACCCGTGAAGGCATCTACCTGTTCCGCCAAGTGGACGAGCTGCGCATCAAACGCTTGCAGCGCACCAGCCGCAGCGTGTACCGCATCATCAGCGACAACAGCAACAAAGACATCTACCCCGTTGAAACGCTGGATTTAGCGGAGCTAGGGGAATATGACTTTGAGATTTACGGCTTCTACCTATGGGATTGCGGCATGAAAGAATAAGCGCTCATCATTCCTACTAGGTTTTTAATCGTTCTATGACAAAAACCGCGTAAAAATGATAGCTTTTTGCTCATTTTTTCGCGGTTTTTCGCATTTTGCAGATTGGGCGGCTTTGTGCCGCTTGTGTTTGATTGGATTGGAATTTTTGCGAGTCCGTCCGCTCACGCAGCTATGACAAAACTATCACTCCCCCACAGCTGCCTTTCAGACGACCGCAAAAGCAGCCTGAAAACAGACGTAGTTTTTGGACGATTAAAAACTGCGTGCGTGGCAAAGCCACACAGGCTACAACTTACTGATAAAGAAAATATGATGGAAAAAGTCATTCAACAAATTAAAGAAAATTTTTTGGCTGAATATTTAGATCCCAAAAATGACACATGGGAAGACATACTTGCAAGTTCGCCCGTAACCATTTCTGACGACATACTGACCAACAGAGAAAAACAAATCATGCTCAAACATAAACTGTCAGAAAAGATGGCGCATGAAAGAAGTTTGGATATAGATTACTGGATTATCAGGGATTGGGGCGGAATTAAAGGATTTCGCAAAAGCCCCGAAAACAACGATCTGTTAGAGCGGCTGCCTGATTTTCTTGCTGATGGTAAGCTGCCCAAAGAAGTATTTGAGCGGATTTCATCGTTTTCAAAAGTGGCTTCTTTCCTGAATCCAAAGCTGTATGCCATTTATGATTCCCGCGTAATTTTTTCTTTGAACTGGCTGATTTTCAAAAACTATGGCAACAGTAAAAAGCTGTTTCCCCAGCCTGTTGGCAGAAATACCAACTTAGCCAAATATCATCTGGATACTGTTTTTGAATTATCGGGAAAAAAAGTGGAATACCATAACGGCGAAGACGCCTATCACGAATACTGCTCGCTGATGCGGCACTTTTCACAAGAACTTTTTCAAAATGCAAACAAACCGTATGAAACCGAAATGCTGTTATTTCAAATTGCACCCTATGCCATTATTGAAGACATTAAAAACAGTATTCGGTTATCCATCAATATGTTATGAAGACTGGCATAATCCGAAGCGATACCCAAAGGCAGCCTGAAAACGAGCGAAGTTATAGTAGGTCGGGCATTCAAGCCCGACAAACACGGATAAATTTTAAAACGTCGGGCATAAATGCCCGACCTACAAACCACAAACGCCGTCTGAGAATCCGTTTTCAGGCTGCCTTTCAGACGACCGTAAAAAGCAGCCTGAAAACCACCCCAAACCGTTTTTCAGGCTGCCCCCTATTTTTCCAACCAACCCCAAAAAACAAAATCCAACCCCATGACTTTCCCCCTCCCCACCCCATCCGCCCCGCGCGTGCGCTGGCTCAATCTTACCGCCGGCAGCCTGCCATATTTCTTAACCCAAAACCTGCCGCCTGAAACGCTGAAAATCGTGTTCACGCCCGACGCGGAAACCGCGCTGCGGTTGCAAACGGCGTGGCAGTTTTTCCGCCCGTCCGACAACGCGCTGTTTCTGCCCGACTGGGAAACGCTGCCCTATGAGCGGTTTTCGCCGCATCAGGATTTGGTGTCGGAGCGGCTGTCGGTGTTGTGGCAGCTGAAAAACGGTTTGGCGGACGCGCTGTTTGTGCCCGTTGCCACCGCCATGCAGCGTCTTGCGCCCGCGCCGTTTCTGTTGGGGCGCACGTTTTGGCTGAAAACGGGGCAGCGGCTGGATATTGCCGCGCTGCGTCAGAATCTGGTGGAAGCGGGTTACAGCGCGGTGTCGAATGTGGTGGCGGGCGGCGAATTTGCCGTGCGCGGCGGGATTGTGGATTTGTTCCCCACGGGCAGCGACACGCCGTACCGCATTGATTTGTTTGACGATGAGATTGACAGTATCAAAACCTTCGACCCCGACAGCCAGCGCACCGTTGCGCCCGTGTCGGAAATCCGCCTGCTGCCCGCGCACGAGTTCCCCACCGACGACGCGGCGCAAAAAATCTTCCGCAGCCGTTTCCGCGAGGAGGTGAACGGCAATCCGAACGAGGCGGCGGTGTATAAGGCGGTGAGCGGCGGGCAGTTTGGCGCGGGGGTGGAATATTATCTGACGCTGTTTTTTGACGAGGGCTGCGCGACGCTGTTTGACTACATCGGCGCGGACGCGCTGGCGGTGTGCGTGGGCGATGTGCACGCCGAGGCGCGGCGGTTTGAGGCGGAAGTGAAGTCGCGCTTCCAAATGGCGCAGGGCGACGAAACCTATCCGCCGCTGCCGCCGCAGCATCTGTATTTGGCGGCAGACCAGTTTTCAGGCTGCCTGAAAGCCTATCCGCAGATTCATCCCGAGCTGGGCGGCGCGGCGTTTGCATTGCCCGATGTGGCGGTGAACCGCCAAGCAGAACAGCCTTTGCAGGCCTTGCAGGATTTTCAGACGGCCTTTGATGGGCGGATTCTGCTCACCGCCGAAAGCGCGGGCAGGCGCGAAACGATGCTGGGCTTTTTCGCGCAACACGGTTTGAAACCGAAAAGCGTGGACGGCTGGCAGGCGTTTTTGAATGACGATGCACCGCTGTGCATCACAGTAACGTCATTGACACACGGTTTTCAACTGCCGCTCGATGCAGCGGAAAGCCTTCCCAACAGCCATGCCTGCTTTGTGGCGGGCACACTGGTGCATACCGACAAAGGCCTTGTCCCCATCGACCAAATCAAAGTCGGCGATATGGTCTTGTCGCGCGATGAGAATAACCCCGACGGCGAAAACGCCTACAAGCGCGTGCTTTCCACCTTCAAATCGGCAGAAAAACAGCGGATTATTTATCAAAGCTTTAATGCACGGCATGGTACGGGCTATTTATTCTGTACTGAAGACCATCCATTTTGGGCGGACAGGTTGATTGAGCACAAGATAGATGAAAATGGAGTAGAAACGCTGGTTCGCGAGCTGGAAGGTTGGACACCTGCATTAGGATTGGAGGGGACGGAATGCCATTCCTTGCGGACATTTGATAATGATGTGGCGTATGTCAGTACATTTGAAGATAACATCAAAGCTTTAGGCATCGCTTATCCCGATCCTGACTGCAAGATCGTTCTTCTCTGCAATTCCAGTGATACTGCCGGCCTCATCGATTTCAGCGCAGGTCGGCCTGTGATTATCGATAATGACACTCTCGGTCTTCTGCTGCCGACTGAAGAATGCAGCGATAATTTTATGACTGAGAAAAGTCGTGCTATGTCGGAGCGCTTTCATTTTAATGAAATGGGTTACTACCAACATTATCATGACTATGTTTATAACATTGAGGTGGAGGACTATCACACCTATTTTGTCGGTCATACGGGTATTTGGGTGCACAACTGCGCCCCATCCACCACGGAGCGAGCTGTAAACGCCATCGCTGTCATCACCGAATCCGACCTCTACCAATACGTCGCCAAAAGCCGCAGCAGCACGCGCCGCAAGAAACACGCCGCCGTTTCAGACGGCTTGTTGCGCGACCTTGCCGAAATCAGCATCGGCGACCCCGTTGTCCACGAAGAACACGGCATCGGCCGCTACATGGGCTTGGTGTCTATGGACTTGGGCGGCGAAGCGCAGGAAATGATGTTGCTGGAATACGCAGGCGAAGCGCAGCTTTATGTGCCTGTTTCGCAACTGCATTTAATCAGCCGCTACTCGGGCGCGGCGCATGAAAACGTGCAGCTGCACAAGCTCGGCAGCGCAGCATGGAGCAAAGCCAAGCGCAAGGCCGCCGAAAAAGCCCGCGACACCGCCGCCGAATTACTCAACCTTTACGCCCGCCGCGCCGCGCAGGAAGGCTACAAATTCCAGTTTGACGAAGAAGGCTACCGCGCCTTTGCCGACGGCTTCGGCTACGAAGAAACCGAAGACCAGGCCGCCGCCATCGCCGCTGTGATTGCCGATTTAACCCAAGCGCGCCCGATGGACAGGCTGGTGTGCGGCGACGTGGGCTTCGGCAAAACCGAAGTCGCGCTGCGTGCCGCATTCGTTGCCGTAATGGGCGGCAAACAAGTCGCCGTGCTCGCGCCGACTACGCTTTTGGTAGAGCAGCACGCGCAAAATTTTGCCGACCGTTTCGCCGATTTCCCCGTCAAAGTTGCCCAGCTTTCGCGCTTCAACAGCAGCAAAGAAACCCGCGCCGCGCTCGCAGGCATGGCAGACGGCACGGTGGACATCGTCATCGGCACGCATAAGCTGGTGCAGGACGATATTTCGTTTAAAAACCTAGGCTTGGTCATCATCGACGAAGAACACCGCTTCGGCGTGCGCCAGAAAGAGCAGCTGAAAAAACTGCGCGCCAACGTGGACATTCTCACGCTCACCGCCACGCCGATTCCGCGCACATTAAGCATGGCGCTGGAAGGGCTGCGCGACTTCTCGCTGATTACCACCGCCCCCAGCCGCCGCCTTGCCGTGAAAACCTTTGTCAAACCGTTCAGCGAAGGCAGCGTGCGCGAAGCCGTGTTGCGCGAGCTTAAACGCGGCGGGCAGGTATTTTTCCTGCACAATGAAGTAGATACGATTGAGAATATGCGTGAGCGGCTGGAAACCCTCCTGCCCGAAGCCCGCATCGCCATCGCCCACGGACAAATGCGCGAGCGCGAGCTGGAACAAGTAATGCGCGACTTTTTGCAGCAAAGATTCAACGTCTTACTCTGTTCTACGATTATTGAGACGGGCATAGACATCCCCAACGCCAACACCATCATCATCAACCGCGCCGACAAATTCGGCATCGCCCAGCTCCACCAACTGCGCGGACGCGTCGGGCGCAGCCACCACCAAGCCTACGCCTACCTGCTCACGCCCGAATACATCAGCAAAGACGCAGAAAAACGACTGGACGCGATTGCGGCGGCGGACGAACTAGGCGCAGGTTTCAGTCTCGCCATGCAGGACTTGGAAATACGCGGCGCAGGCGAAATCCTCGGCGAAGGGCAGTCCGGCGAAATGGTACAGGTCGGCTTCACCCTCTACACCGAAATGCTCAAACAAGCCGTGCGCGATTTGAAAAAAGGCCGCCAGCCCGATTTGGACGCGCCATTGGGCATAACCACCGAAATCAAACTCCACAGCCCCGTCCTGCTGCCTGAAAGCTACTGCCCCGACATCCACGAGCGATTGGTGCTCTACAAACGCCTCGCCACCTGCGAAACCGAAGGGCAAATCAACAGCATCCACGAAGAATTAGTGGACAGATTCGGCCTGCCCGAACAGCCCGTAACCACCCTGCTCGAAAGCCACCGCCTGCGCCTGGCCGCCAAGTCGCTCGGCATCACCGCCATTGATGCATCGTCTGATTCGCTCACGCTTACCTTTGGCAAACACACTAGCGTCGAGCCTGCAGATATTATTCTGCTCATGCAGAGCAATAAAAATTACCGCATGGCGGGGGCGGATAAATTGCGTGTTACGGCGGTGATGGAGGATGTGGAAACGCGGGTGAAAACTGTAAGAGCGGTGTTGAAGAAATTGGACGGGAAGGCAGCCTGAAAATGCCCATCCGAAAATTCACCCGCAACAGTGCCGACAGTGAGCAGGGGCGTGTTGGCAGTCGGTTTTTGAAGCGGATTTTGCGGCAGAAAGCGGCAGATGCAAGGCGAAAACGCGAGTCAATGCCGTCCATTGACGAGTGTTTTCAACACGGCAGATGTCGTTTTATGGCGCAAAATCCGCCAAAATACCGGCTGCCGACACGCCCATGACTACTGCGCCCGCCACCGCTACCCCGTGATTGTCATCGCCAACCTCGATGCCGAACACTGCGCCTTGTTCTACGACATCACCGAGCGCGATGGCGACATCACAACCGTCTCCGCCGCCGTGCGCCGAATCGCCGAAGCCTACGCCGAGCTATACGGTTTGCCTGCCGACATCCGCGCCCACTTCGCCGACCAGTGCTATTATTTCAACCTCCCCGTGCGCCGCGAACACGCCGAATACGCCGCCGAAGCGCTGTTTGACTACCTGCTGCGGCAGCTTCGGGCAGCCTGAAAAACGGTCAAACCCTTTTCAGGCTGTCTTTCAGACGGCATCAAAGGCAGCCCGAAACGCCGTCTGAAAAACCAAACACCGCCCGACAAGGAACAACCATGTTCAGCGAAATCAAAAACACCCGCTTCTTTATGGAACGCAGCTTGGACAAACGCGCCCCCGTCCGCATGGAAAACAAAGCTCTCTCGCATTGCGTTTTCGACAATTGCAGTATCGGCACGCAAGACGATGCCGCCAAAATATCCCGTTTCAAAAACATCAGGCTGTCGGATTGCGAAATCCTGAACTGCATGGTCGGCCCCGCCGTGTTTGAAGACATCGAGATAAACAATCTGAAAACGGGCGACATCGCCGTTTTCAACACGCCCCTGCTGAAACGCGTGCGGCTGGCAGGCAAAATCGGCAAACTGAAAATCAGCAATACGGGATTTGACCTAATCCAAGGTTTAAGCGGGGAAATTCTGCGTTTCAAAAACGATTTTTATGCCGACACCGATTGGGCTTTGGACATCTCCCGCGCCCAATTTTTAGATTTTTACTGCTTGGGCGTGCCCGCCCGTTTAATCACAATCAACCACGAAAACCAGTTTGTCGCCCAACGAAGCCGCATTCTGGAAAGCGGCGTGTTGGATTCCGATTTCGCCGGCAGGCATCCGGTTGCGGGCGTTATGTTGCAGTTTCTCATCGATTTGGGCGAAAGCGAAACCGTGCTCGCCGCGCCGATGGCAAAGGCAAAAAAACAGCGCGATGCCGTTTTGGCGGGATTGTTGGAATTGAAGGAGCGTGGGATTGTGGCGTGAGCTAGACCAATTTTCAGGCTGCCTCACCCGCAGGGGCAGCCTGAAAATATAAAACCGCAGCCTGCGTGTGATACAGGCTGCGGTTTTTCAACGCATGGCAACGGTTGTTTACCGTTCCGGCAGGGCGGCTGCGCCGGCTTTGGCAACGCTTTCGTCTTCGTCCACCGAGCCGCCGCTCACGCCGATGCTCCCCACAATCACGCCGGAGCGGTTGACCAGCAACACGCCGCCGGCAAAAATCGCCAAGCCGCCGTTGGTCGCCTCAATGCCGTACAGCTCGGCACCGGGCTGCGCGGCTTTGCCCAAATCGCGGGTGGGCATATTGAAATAGCGTGCCGTTCTGGCCTTGCGGGTGGCGATGTCGATGCTGCCGAGAAAGGCATCATCCATGCGGGCAAACGCTTTCAGGTTACCGCCCGCATCCATCACGGCAATGTTCATCGGCACTTTAATCGCTTCCGCCTTGCGCACCGAAGCCCTCACCACAGCCTGCGCCTGCTCCAAAGTCAGGTCGCCGGGCAAGGTTTTTACCAACGGTGCAGCCCAAGCAGAGGCATTCAGCACGACAGCGCACAGCAGTGCGGCGGTTTTCATATTGCGCATCATCATTCTCCTTGAAAGTTAAAGCCAATCGGGTGTTGCAAGCAGGATTCTAGTCCTTTTGCCCGCTCATTAAAAGCCGACGGCGCAGCTTTCCGCCAGCCTTTGTTTTCTCAAACAGCATGCCGGTTGGTTAGCGCCCGAGAAGCTGGAAAGTTTTGCCCCCTGCCGTGCCGTTCCCGCGATGAACGCAGTCAAGACAGCCTGAAAATCCGTTTCCCGTTTTCAGGCTGCCTTATTGCATCCAAATACCCGTCTCCATTTTTTGTACGCCAATTTCTTATCGTTCTGATGGCAACAAAAACAGCAAACAGCATCGCCAGCGCAGCCTAACGCGCTTATGCCGCAGATTGCGCACTTTTCCCCCTAATTTTTTGGAGAACACCATCATGAACGTTACCAAGCCCGTCGCCATTGCCGTAAGCTGCGCTTTGGCACTTACCGCCTGCAAAAAATCCGTCAGCGTGGACACCAAACGGCACCGCAGCGGCGACAATTCAAAAGCGCTTTTAATCACAGGCAAAAACAACAAAGGCGCAGACCAAAACAATCAAAACAACGGGCAGCAACCCGACCCCGCCGCCCCCCACGCCTACCCCCCAACCTACGCCGCAACCGACTCCACAACCCACGCCCACACCGCAACCAACCCCGATTCCAACGCCTGAGCCCGCCCCCGCTCCGCAGCCGACTCCCACACCCCAACCCGAAAAAATTGCCGAATACGACATCACCGTTGAGCCGATGTCTGTTCACGGTTTGCGCGGCAAAGTGCGCACCAAAGGGCATGAAAGCGTTAGCGATGGCGCAGGCATGACGTTCACCATTGAAGACACCCTGCCCGATAGCCGATTGGGGCGCATGGCAGTACCTTTGGCAGATGGCAAATGGGCGGTGCCTTATGGTTTTAAAACCGCACCGAGCACGCCTGTAGATGTATTGGGTATTCAACGCCAAATGGAACGCGCGCAAACCTTTGCCGATGCAGGCATCGAGCTGATTTGGGACGCTTCACGCTCATCTCCCGTGCGCGACAAATTCACCTTTAATGTGCGCGCCAATTACCAAAAACCCTATCCCATCACCTGCTCGGCATTCCTCAATTTGGTGCTGCAAGGCTATGATTATCAACACTCAACCTATGCCAGCGACAAAAACGAACGCATAGATCCCACCGCCTACACCTATCCGCCGCATCAAGCCTATGGCGTGGCGCGTTGGTTCTTTGCCCACGGCGACGTGTGGATTAACGAAACCAATGAGTTTGAGCGCGGCGATTTATTAGCCTATTCCAAACAAAACCCCGAAGGCGCGGGCACAAGCGGCAAATATTTTGCCAACGTGTATCACGTTGCCATGTATTACGGCAAAGACGCGCAAGGCAACGACTGGGTAATCGATTCTTACGGCGTTGCCTCCGGCGCGGGCGTTACGGATCACAAAATGGGCGAATGGGCGAAAGCGGGCGATATTACCTTGGTGATGCGCCCCAATTACCGGCGCGGCGGCAACTGACCGTATTCGTTTTGCCCCATCAAAAAAGCCTATGCGCGCGCATGGGCTTTTTGTTTTTGCAACGCATCATGGCGTTGCCGCGCACAGCCTGAGGCAGCCTGAAAAGCCAAAACGCCCGTCAAACCATTTGACGGGCGTTTTTTGATGGCGGGCAGCCGTGTTATTTGCCATTGTTGATGCAAGTGGTGTAAACCGCGGCTGCCCATGCTTGCATATGGTCTTGGCGTTCGGCATCGGTTTTGCCGATTTCAATTGTGCCTTTGGGTTGTTTGTAGAGCATATTGTTGATGCCTTCCACGATGTTGCCCACCAATTTTTGCGCTTCGGGCTTGGCGGGCTTAACGTATTTTTGTTGCAGCATTTTCAGCGCGGTAGATTGGTTTTTGCCTGCTTGAAACTGCCCCATAGAATCCAAGGCGATGTTGGCAACAATGGCGCAGTCTTCGTTGAGCTGCTCTTGTTGCGCGGTGGGCGCAGCAAGCGCGGGGGCGGTAAACAGGGCAATCGTAAGCGCGGCTAAGGTGAATTTTTGTTTCATGGGGTTGTCCTTTCGTTCGTTATAAAAATAGTCCGCAGCGGGCGGCACACGGGCATTGTAGAGAGTATTGCGGGCGGGGGCAACTTTTGGGCGGGTTGGCAGCTTGGTGCAACGGCGTTGCCGGCCGAGGCTTTTGCGCCGCCGAGGGCAGCCTGAAAATAATGTTGGCGCGGCAGATTTAAAGATTGGGTTTTTCAGGCTGCCAAGCGTTGCCGCATTTGTTCAAACAGGCAGATGGTGGCGGCTTGGGCGATGTTGAGCGATTCCACCGCGCCTTGCATGGGGATTTTGACCGTGGCATCGGCGGCGGCAAGGATGTCGGGCGACACGCCGCTGCCTTCGTTGCCGAAAATCCATGCGGATGGTGGGCGCAAATCCAAGTCGTATAAGGAAAAATTGTTGTGTTCGGTGAGCGCGGTGGCGAGCGTGCGGTGGGGGTAGCCTGCCAGCCAGTCGCGCAAATTCACGCGCTCGTGCAGCGTGAGCGCAAAATGCGCGCCCATGCCCGCGCGCAACACTTTGGGCGAATAGGCATCGGCGCAGCCCGCGCCCAGCACCACATGGCGGATGCCTGCCGCCGCCGCGCTGCGCAGCACCGTGCCCACGTTGCCCGCGTCTTGCACCGCGTCTAACACGATGCAATCTTCGCGGGCGGGCGACGCGGGGCAGGGCAGGGCGATGAGGCTGATGATGTCGTCGGCGTGGTTCAGGCTGCTGATTTTTTGCAGCAAATGGGGGGCGACGGGGGTGATGCGGTTTTCAGGCAGCCTTGCGGCGAGCGCGGCGGTTTCAGGCTGCCGTAATTTTGGCTCGGGGATGTATACCTGCTGCGGCGTGTTGCCTGCGTCTAAATAGGCGGCGAGCAGGTGCGCGCCTTCCAGCGCGGCTTGCCGGTGTTCGCGGCGGTGTTTGGCGGCGGTTAGGATTTTGGCGAGGTGTTTGAGCTGGGGGTTTTGCGGGGATTGGATGGGTGGCATGGTGTTGGGAATGGGCGGCAAGAGGCAGCCTGAAATCGGGTTGGCGGGCTTGGCGAAGCTCAAAAGGGTTGGCGGATTTTTGCGAAACGAAAACGGGATGGAATATTGGGATGGGCTTGGTTTGCGTTTTTCAGGCTGCCTTGATGCGCGTTCCAAAGGCAGCCTGAAAACAAATCATCAGCCAAAAAAACCCATCTTCACTTGTATCAATTTTTCCAATTCGCGCGAGACGCGGCGGCGGGAAACGAACAGCACCAGCCTGTCGCCGTCGGCAAGGATTTGGTCGTGGTGCCGCCCCATGATGACTTCGTCGCCGCGCACGATGGCGGCGATGTGGCAGGTGGAGGGCCATTTGACTTCGTCCACGCGCCGCCCCACCAGCGATGAGGTGGCGCGGTCGCCGTGCACAACGGCTTCGATGACTTCCGCCGCGCCGCGCCGCAGGGGATAGATGGCGGCGATGTCGCCGCGGCGCACATGGGCGAGCACGCTGCCGATGGTGATTTGGTGCGGCGAAACGATGATGTCCAGCTGGTTGCCGGTGAGCAAATCCACATAGCGGGCGCGGTTGATGACGCTGATGACGCGTTTTGCGCCGAGGTTTTTGGCGAGCAGGCCTGCCATGATGTTGTTTTCATCGTCGTTGGTTAGGGCGCAAAACACGTCAATTTCGTTGATGTATTCGCGCGTGAGCAGGCTTTCATCGGTGGCAGAGCCGTACAATACCAGCGTGTTGTCTAGCTGCTCGGCAAGCCATTCGGCGCGTTGGGCATCTTCTTCAATGATTTTGATGTTGAACTTGTGTTCCATTTTTTTTGCCAGCCGAAAGCCCACGTTGCCGCCGCCCGCAATCATCACGCGATGATTGGATTGGTTGTATTCAAACAGCACATACATCACCGCCGCCATGTGTTTGGAATCAACCATAAAGGCGATTTCGTCGCCTTCTTCGATGACGGTTTCAGGCTGCGGCACAATCAGGCGCGTGTTGCGGTAGATGGCGGAGATTTGGCAGTCGAGGGTTTCGCCCAGCTGGGCGTTGATTTGCACGAGGCTTTTGCCCACCAGCCAGTCATCGGCTTTGGCTTCGGCAACCACCATGCGCACTTTGTCGTGGGCAAAAGGCAGCACTTGCAGGGCGCGCACATAGCTCAACAAGCCTGCGACGTGTTCGGTGAGCAGATGCTCGGGGTGGATGGAATCGGTGATGTCAAAGGCTTTGAGGCTGGCGGATAGGGTGTCGGGGTCTTGATCGGTTTCGCCGTATTCTTGGTAGGCGGAATTGCGCACGCGGGCGATGCGCTGCGGGATGTTGAACAGCGTGGCGGCGAGTTTGCAGGCAACGAGGTTGGTTTCGTCGCTGCGGGTGAGCGCGAGCAGCATATCGGTGTCGGGCGCGCCTGCTTGTTCCAGCAAAACGGGCGAGGCGGCGTTGCCCACCAGCGTTTGCACATCAAGGCGGCTGGCGATGTTTTTCAGGGCTTGTTCATCGGTGTCCACAATGGTTACATCGTTGCTGGGCATGGCGGCGAGTTCTTCGGCGATGGCGGAGCCGACTTGTCCGCAGCCTAAAATGAGGATTTTCACGGGGGTTTTGCAATGGATGGAAAAGGGGGAAATTATACCGAAATATTTTCAGGCTGCCTTTTGGGGTGGTGGGTGAAATGGGTTTCAGGCTGCCTTGATGGATGTAAACGAGGCAGCCTGAAATTCAGTTCAGCGTAACTAGAATGGATTGGCTAGAACGTGCGTTGCGCCGCACACCACGCTTTGGGTTGCTGCTTTGTGGTTGGCTTTGGGTGTGGTTTTAACCATGCGTCTCATGCCGACGGGGCACTTACTTTTCTTTGCTTCGCCAAAGATGAGAACCTGTATTCGCCATCTGCACGGTTGCTTTTGTATTCATTGAACACGCCTATTGCGTTGCCAAGCCAAGCTAATAGAACCACTATTAACTTGGCTTGTCGCCTTGTATTCGTATTCACTGAATACAAAATCCGCTCGTGCAGATAACGAATACAGGTTCTAAGCAAAAGAAAGGCGACCCCGATGTGCAGATGCTTCCCGAAGGCTGCATCCTTTTTTCGGCGCGTGCGAACTAGCCGCGCTTTGCGCGTCGTCGGACAAGCGCACGCTTGTTTCCGAAAAAAGAATGCTGCGTTCGGCTGGATGTAGGGGAGAGGATGGCAGCATTAAACGAGTGTGGTGGGATTAGGCAGCCTGAAATCCAATCATCTCAACAAAAAACCGCGTGGCAAAACACCAAGCGATTTTGTTTTTCAGGCTGTCTTTGCCATTCCCCAAAGGCAGCCTGAAACGAAACCCCCCCCCTCACATCGCCAACACGCTCAACGCAGGCAAATTAGCAAAGCTCTCTTGTCGAATAATCGTGCAAAAATCGTTGATATAAGCACGCTCGCTGTCTTCCTCGCGCATCGCGGCGTAAAGCTCGCTTTGCAATGGCTTTTCGCCAATCGGGCGATGCACCACATAATTTTTCTCCACATACGGCATCACCGCCCAATAAGGCAACGCCGCCACGCCGCGTTTGCTGGCAACCAGTTGCACAATGGTAATCGTAAGCTCGCTGTTGCGCCGCTTGGGGTTGATGCCGCGCGGCAGCAGCACTTTTTTCAACAAATCCAGCATATCATCGGGCACGGGATAGGTAATCAACGTTTCATCCATAAAATCCTCCGCCTGCCACACAGGCTTGTTGGCAAGCGGATGGTCTGGCGCGCAAATACCCACCATCTCATAAGCAAACAGCGGCTGATACGCCACCCCCGCTTGCGGCGCGGCTTCCGACACAATGGCAAAATCTGCGCGATGGGATAACAGCAGCGCCACAGGGTCGGCCTGAAAGCCCGACACAATATCCAATTCCACCTGCGGCCATTGCGGGCGAAACACGCCCATCGCAGGCATCAGCCAATCAAAACAAGTGTGGCATTCCACCGCAATGCGCAATTCGCCCGCCTCGCCTTGCACAATCTGCATCAAATCCCGCTCCGCCGCCGCCACGCGCGGCAGCAGTTCATGCCCCAGTTTCAGCAGCCGCTCGCCCGCCGGCGTGAAACGAATCGGCGAGGTTTTGCGCTCAAACAGCGGCGTGTCAAAATAAATCTCCAACACGCGAAGCTGGTGCGACAGCGCCGATTGGGTTAAAAACACCCGTTGCGCGGCAAGGGAAACGCTGCCCGTTTCTTCCAACGCCAGCAAAGTGCGCAAATGGCGCAGTTCAATAATGCTTTCCGTCATGGCAAATCGCTCTAAAACACAAGATTAAAGAAGAATAGGGCGCGGTTATCCGCCCATCCTTTGCTTGAATACATACAAACGGGTACAACCGTTCGCATCACAACAGGCAGCCTGAAAACCGATAAAACCCCGTTTCAGGCTGCCTCCATCAACACAGCCAAACCAACAGCCAAACTACCGCAATGCTCAACACCGCCGCAATCAAATCATCCAACATCACGCCCAGCCCCCCACGCACGCGCTGGTCAAACCACTTAATCGGCGGCGGCTTCACCGCATCAAAAAAGCGAAACACCGCAAACGAAACCGCCCACCAGCCCAATCCCTGCGGCACGCACGCATAAATCAGCATCATCGCCACAATCTCATCCCACACAATCCCGCCATAATCATGCACCCCCAGCGCACGCTCGGTTACATTGCAAATCCAAATACCAATCAAAAACAAAGCAATGCACAGCAAGCCCAACGCCAGCTTGCTCATGCCACAGCCCAACAGCAGCCCCGCTATAAACACCGCAGGCAGCGTGCCCACCGTGCCCGGCGCTTTGGGTGCAAGCCCCGTGCCAAAGCCAAATCCAACGAAACACACAGGGCGTTGCCACAGCCATGCCCAAGTAACCGCAAAAGCAGGTTTTTGTTTTGCCATAACGCTTCATCCTTGCAAACCCGTTTTCAGGCTGCCGAACACTATATCAAGGCAGCCTGAAAACCATTAAAATGAACCAAATCATACCCCACCACCCAAGAAAGGACAAAACATCATGGCCATTTTGATTACAGGCGCATCCGCAGGCTTCGGCGCAGCCATGTGCCGTGCATTCGTGCAAGCGGGTTATCCCGTTATCGGCGCAGCCCGCCGCGCAGACAAACTCGCCGAGTTGCAAAACGAGCTCGGCTTTATGTTCCAGCCGCTAGAAATGGACGTGGGCGACAAAAATTCCGTCAATATCGCCCTCGCCAGCCTCGCTCAACTCCCCGAAGCCTTCCAAAGCATAGACTGCCTGATTAACAACGCAGGGCTTGCCCTTGGGCTAGAACCCGCCCATCAAGCCAGCTTTGAAGATTGGGAAACCATGGTGCAAACCAATGTGCTCGGGCTGATTTACCTAACCCGCCAAGTGCTGCCACAAATGGTGGAGCGCAACCGAGGCTACATCATCAACATCGGCTCCATCGCAGGCACATACCCCTACGCAGGCGGCAACGTGTACGGCGCAACCAAAGCCTTTGTGCGCCAATTCAGCCTCAATCTACGCGCCGATTTGGCCGGCAAAAACATCCGCATCACCAACATAGAACCGGGCTTGTGCGGCGGCACCGAATTTTCCAACGTCCGCTTCAAAGGCGACGAAGCGCGTGTAAACCAATTATATGAAAACGTGGATTACATCCGCGCCGAAGACATCGCCCGCACCGCCCTATGGCTCTACCAATGCCCCGAACACATGAACGTAAACGCCATAGAAATCATGCCCGTAGCCCAAACTTTTGCCGCCCACACCGTGAGCCGCAAACCCCCCGCATCAGGCAACGCCCCAGCTGATAACGCAGCCAACCACAGCGCAAACGAAACCCAGCCCAAAGGCTTGTTTGGCAAACTGGCTTCGCTGTTTAAATAACCCTTTTCAGGCTGCCTCAACTATTCAGGCAGCCTGAAATTTGCTAATATGCCGCCCATTTCACACCACACAACGAGGAAAGCAAAATGGCCCGCATGGTTCAATGTGTCAAGCTCGGCAAAGAAGCCGAAGGCATGAAATTCCCCCCGCTGCCCAACGCACTGGGCAAACGCATTTTTGAAAACGTCTCCCAAGAAGCATGGGACGCATGGACGCGCCACCAAACCATGCTCATCAACGAAAACCGCCTCAGCCTCGCCGACCCGCGCGCCCGCGAATATTTGGCGCAGCAAATGGAAAGCTACTTTTTCGGCGACGGCGCAGACCAAGTGCAAGGCTACGTTCCCATTGACGAACCCAAATAGGCAGCCTGAAAACTCTTTGCACGAATTTTCATGTAAAGAGTAGTCAAAACAGCAAAAAAGCGGTTAAAATTCGCAAACTCAAAACTAGAGAAACCACTCTATACAACTTGATAGAGATTTATTCAAACCGCCGCAAGGCATTTTTTAAGGACGAACATAATGTCAATTGAACAAAAAGTGAAAAGCATCGTAGCCGAGCAATTAGGCGTAGCCGAAAGCGAAGTGAAAAACGAATCATCATTCCAAGACGACTTGGGCGCAGATTCGCTGGACACCGTAGAACTGGTGATGGCTTTGGAAGAAGCCTTCGGCTGCGAAATCCCCGATGAAGACGCAGAAAAACTGACCACCGTTCAAGCTGCGATTGATTACGTTAATTCAAAACAAGCGTAAGCCGTTTTTGGCAAAACAGCCTCTGATTTTCAGGCAGCCCTGCCCAAATCAGGGGCTGTTTGGCTAAACCCCTTTTATCAAAAGAGAATCCCATGACTCAACGACGCGTTGTTATCACAGGTTTAGGACAAGTATCGCCCGTGGGCAATGACGTGCCCAGCGCGTGGCAAAACCTGCTGGCAGGCAAAAGCGGCATCGGCAAAATCACCCGATTCGACGCTTCCGACATCGCTTGCCAAATCGCAGGCGAAGTAAAAGATTTTGATGTAACCCAATACATCCCGCCCAAAGAGGCCCGTCGCATGGATGCCTTTATCCACTACGGCATCGCAGGTGCCATGCAGGCCATCGCCGATGCCTGTTTGGACGAGTTTGCCGAGTTAGACAAAGACCGCGTGGGCGTAAACATCGGCTCAGGCATCGGCGGCTTGCCCGCCATTGAAGCCACGGCAAACGTGGTAGCCGCAGGCGGCGCGCGCAAAATCAACCCCTTTTTCATCCCCAGCTCGCTGATTAACCTGATTGCGGGGCACGTTACCATCCTGAAAGGCTATCGCGGCCCTAGCTACGGCATCGTGTCCGCCTGCACCACCAGCGCGCACGCCATCGGCGATTCCATGCGGATGATTCAATACGGCGATGCCGACGTGATGATTGCGGGCGGCGCGGAAGGCGCGGTGTGCACGCTGGGCATCGGCGGGTTTGCCGCCATGAAAGCCCTGTCCACCCGTAACGACGACCCTGCCGCCGCTTCCCGCCCGTGGGACAAAGACCGCGACGGTTTTGTGATGGGCGAGGGCGCGGGCGTGTTGGTGCTGGAAGAGTTGGAACACGCCAAACGGCGCGGCGCAACCATTTACGCCGAAATCGTGGGTTTCGGCGCAAGCTCGGATGCCTACCACATCACCGCACCCAATATGGAAGGCCCCGCGCTGGCGTTATCCCGCGCGTTCAAAGATGCCAAGCTGCAACCGAGCGAAGTGGACTACATCAACGCGCACGGCACATCCACGCCATTGGGTGATGCCAACGAAACCAATGCGATTAAATCGGTGTTGGGCGAACACGCGAAAAAAGTGCTCATCAGCTCCACCAAATCCATGACGGGGCATTTGCTCGGCGCGGCAGGCGGCGTGGAAGCCGTTTACAGCGTGTTGGCGATTCGCGACCAAATCGCCCCGCCCACCATCAACCTTGTAAACCAAGACTTTGAAGCGGGCTGCGATTTGGATTACTGCGCCAACGCAGCGCGCAAAGCCGATATCCGCGTGGCAGCATCCAGCTCGTTCGGCTTCGGCGGTACCAACGGCACGCTGGTGTTTAAGCGCTACGAAGATTGATTTGAACAAACACGAAACCGCAAATGCTTGGGCGTTTGCGGTTTTTTGTGCGCGATAGGCAGCCTGAAAATGCTATTGCCTGTTTCAGGCTGCCTCAATGTGGGGTCATCATATAAGGCAGCCTGAAAACGTTATTACTCGTTTCAGGCTGCCCAAATCCGCACAATATTTGCACGTTTCTGCATCATGCAACGCATGGCTCATCCTTATAATCCGTGTTTTCAATCATATTTCAACAAGGAAAATATTATGAAAACATGGCTTTACACCGCTGCGCTGATGGGCTTAACCGCACTATCCACCGCTGCCTCTGCCGAAGGCAAATTTTCCGTGCAAATGGGCGGCTTGCAAAACGGACATTTCGCCCAACGCCATTTGTTAAGCGAAGCCTATGGCTTTGGCTGCACGGGCGGCAATATCGCGCCCACCATTTCGTGGAAAAACGCACCCAAAGGCACCAAAAGTTTCGTGCTAACCATGTACGACAAAGACGCGCCCACAGGTTTGGGCTGGATGCACTGGGTGGTCGCCAATATCCCCGCCAACGTGTCCGCGCTGCCTGAAAACCAACCTTTGCCGCAAGGCACGCTGCAAACGCGCACCGATGGCGGCACAGCGGGTTTTATGGGTGCATGTCCGCCCAAAGGGCAGAATCACCGCTATGAAATCACCGTTACCGCCGTGGATGTGGCAACCTTGCCCAATATCACCGCCGACGCCACGCCCGCGCTGGTGGGCTTTTTCGCCAACGCACACGCGCTGGGCAAAGCCAAAGTTACCGTGCGCCAAGCGCGATAGCAGTTTGATGAAGCAGCAAAAAGGACGCAGTAAGATGCGTCCTTTGGCATTTGAGGCAGCCTGAAAACGAGCGAAGCTAAAACGCACCGCTAAAAAATGTTTTCAGGCTGCCTTGCGCACATCGCTTGGCGTGCAGCCAAAATGCGCGCGAAACTTCGCCGCAAACCGCGCAGGGCTTTCATAGCCCACTGCATACGCCACCTGCGCCACACCCAACGGCGACGTTTGCAACAGCGTGAGGGCGCGCATCATTTTGATGTTGCCCAACAGTTCGCGGAAAGACGCGCCTTCGTTTGCCAACCGCCGCCGCAGCGTTGCTTCGCTCATGCCAAGCCGTTGCGCCACATCCGCTATCTGCCAGCTTGCCGCCATGTCCTGCGCAATCAGTTGGCGTATCTGCTTGCTTACAGGTTGCGCCGAATGCGGGTTGAACACCGTCCTGGCTTGCGCCAGCCAAGCCAGCAATTCCATTGTCCGCGCTGCCAAAACCGTTTCAGGCAGTCGCGCCTGCACGCCTTGTAACACGCGCGAAAGTGCTTCGTTCCAAGCCGCATCAGGGCGGAGCACGCGCGCCAAATCCAGTGTCTCGCGCGCGGGATGCTGCGCGAAAAACTGCGCCGCCCATTCGTCGCCCAGCATCAGCCATTCCGTGCGATAGCCCTGCGCCGCATCGGGTTCGTTCAACACGTCAAACGACTGCCCGCCCGCAATCAGCAGCCATTGTCCCGTCGTTGCAGTCAATTCGCCGCCCGCGTAGCGCAGCGTTTTGCGCCCATGCAACACGCGCACAATCATCGGCTGGTCAAACTGCGATTGCGCGAATGAAAGTTTCTTGTGCTGCAACACGCAGCCCGTTTCCAAATGTTGGGCGCAGGCAAAATGGCGAATGGTCGGCATGGCAAAATCGGCGGATAAAAAACAAATTATAAAAGAAAGGGAAAGCGTTTTCAGGCTGTCTATCCTGCTGCCCATAGGCAGCCTGAAAAACAATTTCCGCCAACCCCTTGCCAAAACCTATCTATTTTAAGAATAATAAAAAAAGAACATTCAGGCAGCCGCTACAAACAAAAGGCAGCCTGAAAACCAAAAATCCGTTTTCAGGCTGCCTTAACACGAAACCGATTACCGCACAAAAGCAGCCTGAATCCTTATCTATCCACTTCACAAGCAGAACAACATCATGGCAAAGAATCTCCTTATCGTCGAATCTCCCAACAAAATCAAATCCATCAAAAAATACCTCGGCAGTGATTATGAAGTACTCGCTTCGTTTGGGCACGTGCGCGACCTCATCAAGAAAAACGGCGCAGTCAATCCCGAAGACAACTTCGCCATGAAATACGAAATCCCCGCCAAATCCGCCAAACACGTGGACGAAATCGTCAAAGCCGCCAAACAAGCCGACACCATCTATCTCGCTACCGACCCTGATAGAGAGGGCGAGGCGATTTCATGGCACATCGCCGAAATTCTCAAATCCAAACGCGGCATGGCAAACATCGGCGACAAGCTGCAACGCGTGGTGTTCCACGAAGTCACCCCCAAAGGCGTGCAAGAAGCCATCCAACACCCGCGCGGGCTAGACATCAACCTTGTGGACGCGCAACAAGCCCGCCGCGCCTTGGATTATCTGGTTGGTTTCAACCTATCGCCCTTGCTGTGGAAAAAAATCCGCCGTGGCTTATCCGCAGGGCGCGTGCAAAGCCCCGCCTTGCGCCTGATTTGCGAACGCGAAAACGAAATCCGCGCCTTTGAAACCCAAGAATACTGGTCTATCCACATGGACAGCCACAAAGGGCGCACCAAATTCAGCGCCAAACTCACCCAATGGCAAAACACCAAACTAGAACAATTCTCCCTGCCCAACGAAGCCAGCCAAGCTGCCATCCTTGCCGCGCTGCAAGGCAAAGAAGCCCACGTTGCCGAAGTCATCAAAAAGAAAGCCACGCGCAAACCCGCCGCGCCGTACACCACTTCCACTATGCAACAAGATGCCGTGCGCAAACTCGGTTTCACCACCGACCGCACCATGCGCACCGCCCAGCAGCTTTTTGAAGGCATAGATGTAGGACAAGGCGCAGTTGGCTTGATTACCTATATGCGCACCGATAGCGTAACCCTGTCGCAAGATGCCATCACCGAAATCCGCCACTATATTGACAACAAAATCGGCGCGGACTACCTCCCCAACAGCCCCCGCGTGTACAAAACCAAATCCAAAAACGCCCAAGAAGCGCACGAAGCAATCCGCCCTACATCCGTTTATCGCACGCCAGAAAGCGTGAAACCCTTTCTCAGCGCCGACCAATTCAAGCTCTATCAAATGATTTGGCAACGCAGCGTCGCCTGCCAAATGGTAGAAGCCAAATTTGATGCTACCACCGTAGATATAGCCGTGGGCGATGGCATCTTCCGCGCCACAGGGCAAGTGCTGGTGTTTGCAGGCTTTTTAAGCGTGTACCAAGAAG
Organism: Kingella bonacorsii; assembly: GCF_016623605.1. Classification (NCBI taxonomy): domain Bacteria; kingdom Pseudomonadati; phylum Pseudomonadota; class Betaproteobacteria; order Neisseriales; family Neisseriaceae; genus Kingella; species Kingella bonacorsii. The sequence continues at coordinate 67,526 of NZ_JAEHNZ010000005.1, forward strand.
GCGCAGACGAAGACGATAGCGAAGACGAAAACAACAAAAAACTGCCCGAAATGGCAGTTGGCGACGCGCTCCCCGTGGATAACCTATACGGCGAACAACACTTCACCCAGCCATCGCCACGCTTCAACGAAGCCACGCTCGTTAAAGCCCTAGAAGAATACGGCATTGGCCGCCCCTCCACCTACGCCAGCATCATCAAAACGCTCAAAGACCGCGAATACGTGATTGTAGAACAACGCCGCTTCCTGCCCACCGACACAGGCGAAGTGGTCAACAAATTTCTCACCGAACACTTCCAACAATATGTGGACTACGACTTCACCGCCAAATTGGAAGACCAGCTCGACGAAATTGCAGGCGGCAAACGCCAATGGATTCCCGTTATGGACACCTTCTGGCAAGGCTTCCACAAACAAGTAGAAGAAAAAGAAGGCATAGAACGCGCCAAATTCACCACCGAAGAGCTAGACGAAACCTGCCCCAAATGCGGCAATCACAAGCTGCAAATCAAATTCGGGCGCGCAGGACGATTCATCGCCTGCGCAGGCTACCCCGAATGCGACTACACGCGCAATGTAAACGAAACCGCCGAGCAAGCTGCCGAACGCATCGCCCAAGATGAAGCCATGCAAGCCGAGCTTAATGGGCGACAATGCCCACAATGCGGCGGGCAACTTGTGTACAAAAACAGCCGCACAGGCAAAAAATTTATCGGTTGCGCCAACTATCCCAAATGCAAATATGTTGAGCCACTAGAAAAGCCCAAAGATACAGGTATAACTTGTCCGCAATGCGGCAAAGGGCACTTAGTGGAACGGAAATCCCGTTTTGGCACAACATTTTATAGTTGCGACACCTATCCAGAATGCAAATACGCCATCAACAGCGAGCCGTTAAATCAACCCTGTCCGCAATGCGGCTGGGCAATTACCATGCGCAAAGTAACTAAACGCTGGGGCGTGCAACGCGTTTGCCCACAAAAAGAATGTGGTTGGAAGGAGCAGCTAGAAGCACCTGCGCCGAAAGAGAAGAAATAAAGGTTGGTTGGATTGTGGTTAGTAAAGGCAGCCTGAAAATTGTGTTAGGGAAATTGTAAGCACTGTTTATGATTTATTTAAGGCAGCCTGAAAAACACATTTCGTCTTTTCAGGCTGCCTTTTCATTATTTATTATTTAAGCATAAGCACCCCAATCCCAAAGCAGTTGCATGAAATGATGGGAACGAACCATTGCACTGATGTTCAGCAAGCCAGCAGTTTTAATTTTTCTGCCAACAAAAACCCATTATTCAGCAGAGATTTAGCGAATTGGTTGAAATATTTTCAGGTGCAGAGATTGACAATATTGGTTTGTGTGCGTATAGTTCGCATCTTTCGCTGCTACGGCAGCCGCCTCACAAAGAGGTCTAATTTTTTTGTTCTTTAAAAAGCAGATTACCGATAAGTGTGAGTGCCTGATGGTCTCACACTGCGACAAAAACAGACAAGAAGGATTGATGATGATTTAGGCTTTTAGTTTGAATTGTTATTGATTGCCTTGTCAGTTTCTTTGAAGCAGACCAGAATAAAGTAAGTTAGAGATTAAACATAAGAGTTTGATCCTGGCTCAGATTGAACGCTGGCGGCATGCTTTACACATGCAAGTCGAACGGCAGCACGAAAGAGCTTGCTCTTTTGGTGGCGAGTGGCGAACGGGTGAGTAATGCATCGGAACGTACCGAGTAATGGGGGATAACTATCCGAAAGGATAGCTAATACCGCATACGCTTTGAGAAGGAAAGTGGGGGCTCTTCGGACCTCACGTTATTCGAGCGGCCGATGTCTGATTAGCTAGTTGGTGGGGTAAAGGCCTACCAAGGCGACGATCAGTAGCGGGTCTGAGAGGATGATCCGCCACACTGGGACTGAGACACGGCCCAGACTCCTACGGGAGGCAGCAGTGGGGAATTTTGGACAATGGGCGCAAGCCTGATCCAGCCATGCCGCGTGTCTGAAGAAGGCCTTCGGGTTGTAAAGGACTTTTGTTAGGGAAGAAAAGGATAGTGTTAATACCATTATCTGCTGACGGTACCTAAAGAATAAGCACCGGCTAACTACGTGCCAGCAGCCGCGGTAATACGTAGGGTGCGAGCGTTAATCGGAATTACTGGGCGTAAAGCGAGCGCAGACGGTTTATTAAGCAAGATGTGAAATCCCCGAGCTTAACTTGGGAACTGCGTTTTGAACTGGTAAGCTAGAGTATGTCAGAGGGGGGTAGAATTCCACGTGTAGCAGTGAAATGCGTAGAGATGTGGAGGAATACCGATGGCGAAGGCAGCCCCCTGGGATAATACTGACGTTCATGCTCGAAAGCGTGGGTAGCAAACAGGATTAGATACCCTGGTAGTCCACGCCCTAAACGATGTCAATTAGCTGTTGGGGCACTTGATGCCTTAGTAGCGAAGCTAACGCGTGAAATTGACCGCCTGGGGAGTACGGTCGCAAGATTAAAACTCAAAGGAATTGACGGGGACCCGCACAAGCGGTGGATGATGTGGATTAATTCGATGCAACGCGAAGAACCTTACCTGGTCTTGACATGTACGGAATCTTCCAGAGACGGAAGAGTGCCTTCGGGAGCCGTAACACAGGTGCTGCATGGCTGTCGTCAGCTCGTGTCGTGAGATGTTGGGTTAAGTCCCGCAACGAGCGCAACCCTTGTCATTAGTTGCCACCATTCAGTTGGGCACTCTAATGAGACTGCCGGTGACAAACCGGAGGAAGGTGGGGATGACGTCAAGTCCTCATGGCCCTTATGACCAGGGCTTCACACGTCATACAATGGTCGGTACAGAGGGTAGCCAAGCCGCGAGGTGGAGCCAATCTCAGAAAACCGATCGTAGTCCGGATTGCACTCTGCAACTCGAGTGCATGAAGTCGGAATCGCTAGTAATCGCAGGTCAGCATACTGCGGTGAATACGTTCCCGGGTCTTGTACACACCGCCCGTCACACCATGGGAGTGGGGGATACCAGAAGTAGGTAGGCTAACCGCAAGGAGGCCGCTTACCACGGTATGTTTCATGACTGGGGTGAAGTCGTAACAAGGTAGCCGTAGGGGAACCTGCGGCTGGATCACCTCCTTTCTAGAGAAAAAGAGACGATTAGGCACTCACACTTATCGGTAAACTGTACATAAAGATGCGACACATAGGGTTTGTAGCTCAGGTGGTTAGAGCACACGCTTGATAAGCGTGGGGTCGTAGGTTCAAGTCCTACCAGACCCACCAAGAGAAGCAAGCCGCAAGTAAAAAACCTCATGAGAGGAAAAGAGAATACTGGGGGCATAGCTCAGTTGGTAGAGCACCTGCTTTGCAAGCAGGGGGTCATCGGTTCGATCCCGTTTGCCTCCACCAAGATTTCCCAAATCAAAGCAGCCTGAAAGCATGTTAGGCTATTTTAATTTGCGAAAACAACGCATCGATCTTTAACAAATTGGAAAGCCGAAATCAACAAACAAAGACAAAAGTTTGGATTGGTTTGAAATGCTGGTGCAACAGCATTTCAGGCAGCCTGAAATGCCATTTAACGCAAGTTAAAAAGCAAACAGGCAAAAAAGAAACAAACAAAAGAATTTGGGTGATGATTGTATCGACTTAATCCTGAAACACAAAAGGCAGGATTAAGACACAACAAAGCAGTAAGCTTTATCAAAGTAGGGAATCTAAGTTATAGCGGTAGTCAACGCTGGTTATAACGAAGTCAAAAGGTTCTTCAAATGATAGAGTCAAGTGAATAAGTGCATCAGGTGGATGCCTTGGCGATGATAGGCGACGAAGGACGTGTAAGCCTGCGAAAAGCATCGGAGAGCTGGCAATAAAGCAATGACCCGGTGATGTCCGAATGGGGAAACCCACTTAGTTTACTAAGTATCCTTGTCTGAATACATAGGACAAGAGAAGCGAACCCGGAGAACTGAACCATCTAAGTACCCGGAGGAAAAGAAATCAACCGAGATTCCGCAAGTAGTGGCGAGCGAACGCGGAGGAGCCTGTATAAGATAGCCAAACTGTTAGAAGAAGGAATTGGAAACTTCTGCCATAGTGGGTGATAGCCCCGTATTCGAAAACAGATTGGTGGTACTAGGTATACGACAAGTAGGGCGGGACACGAGAAATCCTGTCTGAAGATGGGGGGACCATCCTCCAAGGCTAAATACTCATCATCGACCGATAGTGAACCAGTACCGTGAGGGAAAGGCGAAAAGAACCCCGGGAGGGGAGTGAAATAGAACCTGAAACCTGATGCATACATACAGTGGGAGCGGAATAATTCCGTGACTGCGTACCTTTTGTATAATGGGTCAACGACTTACATTCAGTAGCGAGCTTAACCGGATAGGGGAGGCGTAGGGAAACCGAGTCTTAATAGGGCGACATAGTTGCTGGGTGTAGACCCGAAACCGAGTGATCTATCCATGGCCAGGATGAAGGTGCCGTAACAGGTACTGGAGGTCCGAACCCACGCATGTTGCAAAATGCGGGGATGAGCTGTGGATAGGGGTGAAAGGCTAAACAAACTCGGAGATAGCTGGTTCTCCCCGAAAACTATTTAGGTAGTGCCTCGAGTATGAGACTGATGGGGGTAAAGCACTGTTATGGCTAGGGGGTTATTGCAACTTACCAACCCATGGCAAACTAAGAATACCATCAAGTTGCTCCTCGGGAGACAGACATCGGGTGCTAACGTCCGGTGTCAAGAGGGAAACAACCCAGACCGCCAGCTAAGGTCCCAAATGACAGATTAAGTGGTAAACGAAGTGGGAAGGCACAGACAGCCAGGATGTTGGCTTAGAAGCAGCCATCATTTAAAGAAAGCGTAATAGCTCACTGGTCGAGTCTTCCTGCGCGGAAGATGTAACGGGGCTCAAATCTGTAACCGAAGCTGCGGATGCACTTTTAGTGCATGGTAGGGGAGCGTTCTGTAGGCCTGAGAAGGTGTATCGTAAGGTATGCTGGAGGTATCAGAAGTGCGAATGTTGACATGAGTAGCGATAAAGCGGGTGAAAAGCCCGCTCGCCGAAAGCCCAAGGTTTCCTACGCAACGTTCATCGGCGTAGGGTGAGTCGGCCCCTAAGGCGAGGCAGAGATGCGTAGTCGATGGGAAACGGGTTAATATTCCCGTACTTGATTCAAATGCGATGTGGGGACGGAGAAGGTTATGCTGGCAATCTGTTGGAATAGATTGTTTAAGCCGGTAGGTAGAAGGAGTAGGCAAATCCGCTTCTTTAATACCGAGACGTGATGACGAGTGTCTACGGACATGAAGCAGCAAATACCACGCTTCCAGGAAAAGCCACTAAGCTTCAGTTTGAATTAAACCGTACCGCAAACCGACACAGGTGGGCAGGATGAGAATTCTAAGGCGCTTGAGAGAACTCGGGAGAAGGAACTCGGCAAATTGATACCGTAACTTCGGGAGAAGGTATGCCCTCTAATGTAAAGGACTTGCTCCGGAAGCATCTGAGGGTCGCAGAGAATCGGTGGCTGCGACTGTTTATTAAAAACACAGCACTCTGCTAACACGAAAGTGGACGTATAGAGTGTGACGCCTGCCCGGTGCTGGAAGGTTAATTGAAGATGTGAGAGCATCAGATCGAAGCCCCAGTAAACGGCGGCCGTAACTATAACGGTCCTAAGGTAGCGAAATTCCTTGTCGGGTAAGTTCCGACCCGCACGAATGGCGTAACGATGGCCACACTGTCTCCTCCCGAGACTCAGCGAAGTTGAAATGGTTGTGAAGATGCAATCTCCCCGCTGCTAGACGGAAAGACCCCGTGAACCTTTACTGTAGCTTTGCATTGGACTTTGAAGTCACTTGTGTAGGATAGGTGGGAGGCTTAGAAGCAGAAACGCCAGTTTCTGTGGAGCCGTCCTTGAAATACCACCCTGGTGGCTTTGAGGTTCTAACCCAGACCCGTAATCCGGGTCGGGGACCGTGCATGGTAGGCAGTTTGACTGGGGCGGTCTCCTCCCAAAGAGTAACGGAGGAGTTCGAAGGTTACCTAGGTCCGGTCGGAAATCGGACTGATAGTGCAATGGCAAAAGGTAGCTTAACTGCGAGACCGACAAGTCGAGCAGGTGCGAAAGCAGGACATAGTGATCCGGTGGTTCTGAATGGAAGGGCCATCGCTCAACGGATAAAAGGTACTCCGGGGATAACAGGCTGATTCCGCCCAAGAGTCCATATCGACGGCGGAGTTTGGCACCTCGATGTCGGCTCATCACATCCTGGGGCTGTAGTCGGTCCCAAGGGTATGGCTGTTCGCCATTTAAAGTGGTACGTGAGCTGGGTTTAAAACGTCGTGAGACAGTTTGGTCCCTATCTGCAGTGGGCGTTGGAAGTTTGACGGGGGCTGCTCCTAGTACGAGAGGACCGGAGTGGACGAACCTCTGGTGTACCGGTTGTGACGCCAGTCGCATCGCCGGGTAGCTAAGTTCGGAAGAGATAAGCGCTGAAAGCATCTAAGCGCGAAACTCGCCTGAAGATGAGACTTCCCTGAGGATTTAATCCTCCTAAAGAGTCGTTCGAGACCAGGACGTTGATAGGCAGGGTGTGGAAGCACGGTAACGTGTGAAGCTAACCTGTACTAATTGCTCGTGAGGCTTGACTCTATCATTTGAAGAACTTTGCAATAAAACAAAGTGAAGCAAAGATAAAGCTTACTGATGAATACATTCATCACCGAAATAAGACAAAATAAAGTAATAAATAAAAAGTTGATAAACGGCTTGCCAATTTGACAGTTTATGTTTGGCGACCATAGCGGTTTGGTCCCACTCCTTCCCATCCCGAACAGGACAGTGAAACGAACCAGCGCCGATGATAGTATGGATTCCCATGCGAAAGTAGGTCATCGCCAAACTCCTTATGCAAAACCCCTTTGGTTGCCATCACAGCCAAAGGGGTTTAGTCTTGGGCTTTATATGGTTTAAAGCTATAATTTACGTTTTATTTTTGGTGATTATTTGATGAATGCCATTTATCCTCCCAAAGCATTGGCTATTTTAGGTGGCGGTCAGCTTGGCAGTATGTTTACGTTAGCGGCGAAAACAATGGGTTATCCGGTGGTGGTGCTGGAACCGGATGGCCATGCGCCCGCTGCTCGGTTTGCCGATAAGCATCTTTGTGCGCCGTTTGATGATAAAAACGCGTTGGCAGAGTTAGCGCAATGTGCGGCGGTTACGACAGAATTTGAAAATGTGAACGCGGATGCGATGCGTGATTTGGCGGCTGCAATGCAAGTTTCGCCCAGCGGTGATTGTGTGGCGATTGCACAGAATCGGATTTTGGAAAAATCGTGGATTCGCAAGGCGGGGTTGGAAACTGCGCCTTATCGTGTGATTCAGGCTGCCTCGGATATTTCGTCGGAGTGTGAACCGCTGTTTCCCGCGGTGTTGAAAACGGCTATGCTGGGCTATGACGGCAAGGGACAAATCCGAGTCAAAACGCTGGCGCAACTGCAAGCGGCGTTTGCAACGTTGGGCAATGTGCCCTGCGTGTTGGAGCAATTGGTGGATTTGCGGGCGGAAATTTCGGTGATTGCGTGTCGCTTGGATGATGAGCGGATTGCAACGTTTGACCCTGCGGAAAATCATCATGAGAATGGGATTTTGGCGTATTCGGTTGTGCCTGCGCGGCTGCCTGAAAATCTGTTGTCCGCGGCGAAGCAGATGGCGGTTCGTTTGGCAAACGCGCTGAATTATGTGGGCGTGCTGGCGGTGGAGATGTTTGTGGTGGGGGATGAGCAGCGGTTGGTGGTGAATGAGATGGCGCCGCGTCCGCATAACAGCGGGCATCATACGATTGATGCGTGTGCGAGCAGCCAGTTCCAGCAGCAGGTGCGTTTGATGTGCGGCTTGCCGCCTGCGAATACGAAGCTGCTTTCGGCGTGCTGCATGGCGAACATTTTGGGCGATGCGTGGGGGGAGAACGGGGAAGAGCCCAATTGGGCGGCGGTGCTGAATCATCCGCAGGCGCATTTGCATGTGTATGGCAAGGCAGAGCCGCGCAAAGGACGCAAGATGGGGCATTTCACGGTGCTGGCGGATTCGGCGGACGAGGCTTATCGCATCGCGCAATCGTTGCACCGGCAATTAAAGTTTAAATGAATAAGGCAGCGTGAAACGGTTTTTGGGCTGCTTTTGGTATGGTTTATGAGCAATTCTGTATGGTTTTCAGGCTGCCTGAAACGTGTGATTTGGGGGGCGAACGCGGTGTTGTTGTCGGCGTGTTCGTTGGTGGCGTATCAGCCGACGCAAACGATTGACCGTGTCCGCAAGGATGAGGGCTATCGTTTGGAGCAAAGCATCCAGCGCAGTAATCAGGATAACACGCTGGTGATTATGATGTTTTCCGGTGGCGGCACGCGCGCGGCGGCGCTGGCGTATGGCGTGCTGGCGGCGTTTAACGATTATCCGATGATGCTCAACGGCAGGCGCACCACGCTGACGGCGAGCAGCGATGTGGTGTTTGGGGTGTCGGGCGGCTCGGTGTTGGCGGCGTATTATGCGATGTATGGCGAGCAGGTGATTCCGCGTTTTGAGGAGCGGTTTTTAAAGCAGAATTTCCAGCGGCTGATGTTTAAGCAGTCGTTGTCGTTTGTGAACATGCCGCGCTTGGCTTCGCCTGAATACGGGCGCGGCGATTTGCTGCAAGAGCAATTTGAGAATACGCTGTTTGGCAACATGACGTTTGGCGATTTGAATAAATACCGCAAAGGACCGTTTGCGGTAATCAGCGCCACGGATATGGCTTCTGGGCAGCGCATTGATTTTACGCAGGAAAATTTTGACCAGTTTTGTTTGAATTTGTCGGATTTGCGCGTGGCGCGGGCGGTGGCGGCTTCCAGCGCGGTGCCGGTGGTGTTTTCGCCGCTGACGCTGAACAACCATAGCGGCAACTGCGGTTACACCGTGCCCGAACCGTTTCAGGCTGCCTTAAACGACGACGCGGCTTCGCTGCAACAGAAAACGCGGCACGAAATGCTGCACAACCGTTATTACGCCGACAGCAAGGCGCGCCCGTTTTTGCATTTGGTGGACGGCGGTTTAACGGATAATTTGGGGCTGCGCAGCCTGCTGGACCGGCAGGAGATTTATCCGAACAGCTCGTTGCAGGCGATGCTGGAAGCCAAAAACATCAACCGTGTGATTGTTGTGAGCGTGAACGCGCAAAACCAGATTAGCGAAACGATTAGCCAGCAGGCGAAAATCCCATCGTTCCGCGACATGATTAACGCAACGATTGATGTGCCGATTGCGCGGGCTTCGCAGGAATCGTTGCGCCAATTTCGCGCGATGGTGGATGCTTGGAACGCGGCGCAAAAAGATGCGGAAAAGCCGATTCGGATGCATTTTGTGAGCTTGAGTCTGCATGATTTGCCGCCGTCTCCGTTACGGACGCGCGCGCTCAACATCCCGACCACATATTACCTGCCGCGCGAGAGCATCAACGATTTGAAAGAGGCGGCGAAGATTCTGGTGAAGCAGTCGCCCGAATTTCAGCAGTTGCGGCAAGAGGCAGGGCAGCCTGAAACGCCTCAGGCGGCCGCAGCGGTGCAGCAGGAAAACATACACTAGCCCTGTTTTCAGGCTGCCTTGATGCGCATTGCCCCCAAGGCAGCCTGAAAACGCCAAACACCCATCCAACCTTTTCATTTCTCCAAAGGACATTCCATGCAACCCAAATACCTAGCCAAACTCGTTTGCCCGCTTACCAAAAAACCGCTGGAATACCACGCCGACAAGCAAGAGCTGTGGAGCAAAGCCGCCCGCCTTGCATTCCCCATCCGCGATGGCATCCCCATTTTGCTGGAAAACGAAGCCCGCGAATTGAGCGACTTGGAAGCTAAATCATGAGCGCGATACCGTTCAGCATCATCATTCCCGCGCGGCTATCATCCAGCCGCCTGCCCAACAAAGCTCTTGCCGACATCCACGGCAAGCCGATGGTGGTGCGCGTTGCCGAGCGCGCCCAGCAAAGCAACGCCAGCCGCATCATCGTTGCCACCGACCACGCCGATATTCAGGCTGCCTGCGCCGCGCACAACATCACCAGCATGCTTACCAGCAGCGCCCACCAAAGCGGCAGCTCGCGCCTTGCCGAAGCGGTGCAACTGCTAGGGCTGCCTGAAAACGAGATTATTGTGAACGTGCAAGGCGATGAGCCGATGATTCCGCCCGCGCTGATTAATCGCGTTGCCGAAAAGCTTGCCAACAGCCACGCGCCGATGGCAACTGCCGCCCATCCCGTGCACGATTTTGCCGAATTCCAAAACCCCAACTGCGTGAAAGTGGTGCTCAGCCAAGCGCACAACGCGCTTTATTTCAGCCGCGCCCCCATCGCCTATCCGCGCGACATCATGCAATCGGGCGATTTCAGGCTGCCTGTGCCCGCGCCGCTGCGCCACATCGGCATCTATGCCTACCGCGCAGGCTTTTTGCAGCAATACGCCGCCATGAGTGCTTCGCCGCTGGAAACCTGCGAAAGCCTGGAACAACTGCGCGTGCTGTGGCACGGCTATCCCATCGCGGTGGAAGTGCTTGCCGAAGCCCCGCCCGCCGGCGTGGACACGCCCGCAGATTTGGACCGCGTGCGGCGCGAGTGGGCGGCATAGCCCCGCATCTGTTTTCAGGCTGCCTTTGCGTGTGCACGCGCGAAAAGGCAGCCTGAAACCTTTGCACCATCCGTGTCGCGCCCACCGTAAAATCGATTGACTGCGCTATTTGGCGGCAAGCCGTTGCCGCGCCATTTTAGCTTTCAGGCTGCCTCAGCGCTTTGGCGAAGGGTTCCGCCTGAAAATACGCTCGATTTTTAACCCCTTTGTTTTCAGGCTGCCGCTTATGCCCACCCTCTCTTCCAAAACCGCTTCCCTCGGTTTGATTATCGGCTGCATTGTCTTTGGACTGGGCAGCGTGATTGTTGCCCGTTTGCACATGGGCGCCTACGCGGTTGCCTTTTGGCGGCTTGCCGTCGCCGCCGTGATTTTTGCGCTGCTGATGCGTTTTTTCGCGCAAAAATTGCCCAAAAACCCGCGCGCCGTCGGCTTTGCCCTGCTGTCGGGCGTGTTTCTCGCGTTTGATTTGGCGCTGTGGCACGAAAGCATTTATGCCGTGGGGCCGGGCATTTCCACGCTGCTCAACTGTCTGCAAATCTTTTGGCTCAGCATGATGGGCGTGCTGTGGTTTCAAGAAAAGCTCGGCCGCCGGCAAATTGCCAGCCTTGCGCTGGCGCTGGTTGGCATCGCCGTCATCGGCAGCCCCGAATTCGGGCGCAACAGCCGTGCGCTGTGGGGCTTTGTGTCGGGTATCGCCTCGGGGCTGATGCTGTCGCTGTCTATGGTGTTCATCCGCAAAACGCACCAAGCCGAGCCCACCGCCCTCTTTGCCCTGATGCTGCTGGTGAGCATCGGCGGCATGGCGGCGCTGGTTGCCCCCGCGCTCACGCTCAACGCGGGCAACGCCCTGCCCGCCACCGCCGCGCAAATCGGCTGGCTGCTGGTTTACGGCGCGGCGATGCAATGCTTCGCATGGGGGCTGATTGCCTACTGCATTCCGCTGCTGTCGCTGAGCGTAACGGGCTTGCTGTTGCTCACCGAGCCGGTTGCCGCGCTGTTCATCGATTTCGCCTTTTTGGGCAAACCAATTTCCGCGCTGCAATGGCTGGGCGCGGCGATAACGCTGCTGGCGATTTATTTGGGCAGCCTGAAAAGCGAAAAGGCAGTCTGAAAGCGAGTTTTGCCGATTTTCAGGCTGCCTTTGTTGCATGATTTTTGTTTACAAGGAGACCACCATGACCGCCATCCGCCACACCGCCACGCTTACTGAATGGAATGGCGAACACGGCATCGCCCAAGCCGACAGCGGCGAGCAATATTCCGTTACGCGCGCCCAGTTGTATTACGCGCCCTACACCGTTGGCAGCCGTATACAGATTTATGTGGAGAATGGCGAAGTGGTGGATGGCGGGTTGATACCCATTGCGGGCGTTGCCGAAGATGAGCAGTTGATACAGCAGCCGATGGAGCAGCCCATTCGCGGCTTTAATCAGTCGCTGATGCGGTTGATTGTGCTCATGCTGTGTGCGGGTATGCTCGCATCGCTTGTTCACATAACTGTTGTTTGGCTATTTTGGGGCGAGAGCGATGTTAAAAGCATTGTTAAAGCCATGATCAACAATTTGCCGCTGTTTATTGTTATCGCCTTTATCGGGCAACGCCGCCAAGTAACCTGCACCGCAAGCGGCATCGTCGGCTTTGGTGGCACCCAATTTCTCGCATGGCGCGACATCAGCCACACCGAAACGCGCCGCGTCCCCATTTTCAGGCTGCCCTATCTGTTGGTACACAGCAAAAACAACCAACCCGCTCTGCGCATCAACCTATTTTTGCTTACGCCTAAACAGCGCAACGAATTGAAAACGCTGATTCAAAGCCATATTCAGGCAGCCTGAAAACGAGTTTACGCGCTTAGGCAACCACCAAACCCACGCGGCGCACCCCCTGCGCCTTTTTTACGCCCCGCGCCCATTTGCTAAAATCCCCACCCCATCCCCCAAAGGCAGCCTGAAAATGCTCCACGCCATCCTAGAACGCCATTGGCAAAGCCCCAACTCCATCCTGCGCCTATTGCTGCGCCCGCTTGCCATCTTGTTTGGCAAAATCGCCGCCCGCCGCCGCGCGCGCTATCTGGCAGGCAGCCTGAAAAGCGAAAAACTGCCCGTTCCCGTTGTAATCGTGGGCAACCTCCACGCAGGCGGCACAGGCAAAACACCCATTACCACCGCGCTGGTTGCCGCCTTGCAAGCGCGTGGCATCGCCGTTGGCATCATCAGCCGAGGCTACGGACGCAGCCTGAAAACGCCCCACGTTTTAACCGCCAACAGCAGCGCCGCCGAAGCAGGCGATGAACCCTTGCTGCTTTATCGCCGCACTCACGCGCCCACCGCCGTTGCCAGCCGCCGCGTTGAAGCCGCCCGCGCCTTGCTCGCCGCCCATCCCGAAGTGCAACTCATCATCGCCGACGACGGCTTACAACATTACGCGCTCGCTCGCGACCTAGAAATCTGCGTCTTCCCAGCCGCCGATGCCGCCCGCCGCGATTTAGACGTGCTGCCCAACGGCGGACTACGCGAACCCATCGCCCGCCTGCGCGACGTGAACGCCATCGTGTTCAGCCAAGCTGCGCCCGCCATCGCCCCCGCCGCGCAACAACATTTCAGGCTGCCCCAAAGCATCGCCCTGTTCACCAGCCAAGTTGTCGCCACCGCGCCCTATCGCTATGCCCAGCCCAGCGAAAAACTGGATATAGGCAGCCTGAAAACCCACGCCCGCTGCATCGCCATCGCCGCCATCGCCCGCCCGCAGCGGTTTTTTGACAGCCTAACCGCGCTGGGCGTCCCCCTTGCGCACACCATCGCCCTGCCCGACCACGCCGCGCTGGATAGAACCGCGCTGCCCGCTGCCGACTATATTTTCGTTACCGAAAAAGATGCCGCCAAGCTGCCCCCGCCGCCGCACGCCCCAAGCAACATCTGGGTGCTGCCAATTGACGCGCAAATTACCCCCGACTTGGCGGATTGGGTGCTGGCGGAATTGGGGATACAGGCAGCCTGAAAATGCGGATGCGGTTTGGCTACGCTGAACTTCGTTTCAGGCTGCCTTAATCTGTAGGAAATCGTCGCGTTGTTTACACCACAGGTTGAGAGTGAAGCCTGCAAGACCTCAAACGGCGTATCGCCGTTCAAACTGCGGTGCGGCTTCACAGTGTTCAGGCTTTACATAGGTAAAGTTTTGTTTGCCGCATTGCTCCCCCCCCTCTTGCAATTTACACTGACACCGCATACAACTTGTATGTTCTTAAATCTTTCAACCCACAGGAGTAGACTTATGAAACAAAACATCATCGTTGTCTTATTCAACATCTCCAGCGAAGCTTATCAAGCCTTTTCTGAATTGAAAGCTTACTCGCAGATAACAGATGCTTTGGTGGCACAAGCCGTTTTGATTAAAAAGGAAAATGGTCTGATTATCCCAGCAGAAAGCACCGACTTTACCGCCAATACGGTCGAAGGCACATGGACGGGCGGCCTCATTGGTTCACTGGTCGGCATTCTCGGCGGTCCTATCGGTGTTCTGTTGGGTGGAGCTACTGGCGCACTCATCGGCAGTGATGCAGGCACTGCCCAAACATTGGGAGAGGGGTTGTTGCTGGAAAATACAGCCAAAAAACTGGATAACGGCAGTACTGCAATCATTATTTTGGCGCAAGAATCCGACGAAGCTGTATTGGATGCCTTCTTCCACCGTTTCAAAACCGTTATTCTCCGGCAAGATGCAGCCGTTGCCCAACAGGACGTATTGGCAGCAATAGAAGCGCAGGAAGAAGTGGCACGTCAGGCACACGAAGCGTGGAAAAAACAGCGCAAAGCCGAGCGCAAAGAGAAAGTGGAAGCCTTCAAGGCCGACATCAAACAAAAATTCGACAAATTGGCAGCCAAGTTGAAATAACACTGCCACCAACCCAAGGTATGTAACCGCTCAAATTTTCCGTTTCGGATGCATGCCAAACCGGTTTGAGGCTACCTGAAAATCTATTTTTCAGGTAGCCTCTCCCTTTTTCATGCCCCGCCAATCCATCATGCTCACCCCGCACCACCGCCAAGCCATTTGGCTGGCCTACACGCAGGAGAAGGAAAGCGTAAGCTCATTGGCACGCCGTTACCAAGTCAGCCGCGTCACCATCTACCGCGCACTTTAAAGCCGCAAGGGGCAGGCTGCTCAAACCCCAAACCAGTACCAACAATCGTTTCAAACAAGTTTCTGACCGAACACCTGATTGATCCCTGCCCATACCTGATCGAGTGCGTTTACTCCGACAACGGTACGGAATACAAAGGCTCGGCCAACCATGCTTTCGGTGTAGCCTGTTATGAGAACGGGATTGGTCAAAAGTTTACCCGGGTTGCCCGTCCGCAGACCAACGGCAAAGCGGAGCGGGTTATCCGCACCCTGATGGAGATGTGGCATGAGAAACAGTCGTTTGACAGTCCGGAACACCGGCAAAAGGAGCTGTGTTGCTTTGTTAATTTCTATAACACTGTGAAGTCGCACCGCAGTTTGAACGGCGATACGCCGTTTGAGGTCTTGCAGGCCTATTTTTCCCAACCTGTGATGTAAACAACGCGAAGATTTCCTACACCTTATCCCGCCCCAAGGCAGCCTGAAACGGTGTTCAGCGAAGCCAAAACTCCCCCCGCCCGCATCCAAATCCCGCTATAATCCGCCCCGTTTTTTCACTCGCCTTAACAAAACCATGAACAATCCAAACACTTCTTTACTTGAACGCTGGTTCAAGCTCGCCGAAAAAGGCACCACCGTCCGCACCGAACTCTTGGCGGGCTTCACCACCTTTCTCACCCTGTGCTACATCACTATCGTCAATCCCAGCGTGCTCTCGCAAGCGGGCATGGATTTTGGCGCGGTGTTTGTCGCCACCTGCATCGCTTCCGCCATCGGCTGCTTTGTGATGGGCGGCTTGGCGAACTATCCCATCGCGCTCGCCCCTGGGATGGGCTTAAATGCCTATTTCACATACAGCGTGGTGATGGGCATGGGCGTATCGTGGCAAGTCGCACTCGCAGCCGTATTCGTTTCAGGCTGCATTTTTATTGCGTTTAGCTTGTTCAAAGTGCGCGAAATGCTGGTGAATGCGCTGCCGATGAGCTTAAAAATGGCGATTGCGGCGGGCATCGGGCTGTTTCTCGCGCTGATTGCGCTCAAAGGCTCGGGCGTGGTGGTCGCCAGCGAAGCCACGCTGCTGAAAATGGGCAATCTGTACATTGAACACGACGGCGCGAAGCTGCCGAACTACCCCGTTTTGCTCACGCTGGCGGGCTTGTTTTTAACCATCGCGCTGGATTATTACCGCGTGCGTGGGGCGATTATCATCAGCATTTTTGTGATTACCGCCATTGCCGCTGGCTTGGGCTTAACGCAGATTGGTGGCGTGGTGTCCGCCGTGCCCAGCATCGCGCCTACTTTTATGCAAATGGATTTTAGCCACTTGTTTTCAGGCAGCCTGATTGCGGTGGTGTTTGTGTTTTTCTTGGTGGATTTGTTTGACAGCACGGGCACGCTGGTGGGCGTGTCGCACCGCGCGGGGCTGCTGGATGAAAACGGGCATTTGCCGCGCCTGAAAAAAGCCTTGTTTGCCGACAGCATCGCCATCGTGGCGGGCGCGGGCTTGGGCACATCGTCCACCACGCCGTATATTGAAAGCGCCTCAGGCGTGTCGGCAGGCGGGCGTACGGGCTTAACGGCAATCACCGTGGGCGTGCTGATGCTGGCGTGCTTGTGGTTTTCGCCGCTGGCTAAGGCTGTGCCCGCCTTTGCCACCGCGCCCGCGCTGCTGTATATCGGTGTGCAAATGATGCGCTCCGCCATTGAAATCAACTGGAAAGACATCACCGAAGCCGCGCCCGCGTTTCTCACCATCGCGTTCATGCCGTTCACTTATTCCATTGCCGACGGCATTGCGATGGGCTTTATCAGCTATGCAGCGGTGAAGCTGCTGTGCCGCCGCGCCAAGGATGTGCCGCCGATGGTGTGGTTTGTGGCGGTGGCTTGGCTAGCGAAATTTTGGTTTTTGGGGGCGTGATGGGTTTCAGGCTGCCTTTGTATATGAACAATAGGCAGCCTGAAAAGTGATGATGGGCGAAGGATGAGGCAGCCTGAAAACGTGTAGATGCGGTTTCAGGCTGCCTTATCTGACTATCCAGCCAAGTATCCGCACCTAGCCTTATCCGCATCCCGCACCCGCTGGCAACGAAAGGAATCCAACCATGACCTCAAAAACCTACTACGCCCACTCCGCCGGAAACCTGCCCTACGAACATTGGCAGACGATGGAAAGCCACGCGCGCAATGTGGGCGGAATGGCGGCGGGCTTTGCCGCGTATTTCGGCGCGCAGGAAATTGCCCGCGCCACTGGGCTGCTGCACGACGTGGGCAAGTATTCGCCGCTGTTTGACAAACGTCTGCACGGCGACCTGAAGCGGGTGGACCATTCCACGGCGGGCGCGAAAATCGCAGTTGAACGCTGGGGCGTGCGGCTGGGCAAGATGATGGCGTTCTGCATTGCGGGGCACCATGCCGGACTGGCAAACGGCGCAGGCGCGGGCGACGGGCGCAGCACTTTGCAGCAGCGGCTGGACTGGCAGTTTGGTGCGGATATTCCCAAGCTTGATGAAGTTTGGCGGCAGGAAATCGATTTGCCCGAAACGCTGCCTGCTCCGTCGGTGAAACCCGATGCTGGCGACCATCCGCATTTCACCTGCGCTTTTTTCATCCGTATGCTGTATTCCTGTTTGGTTGATGCTGATTTTCTCGACACCGAAGTCTTTTACGCCAAGCTGGAACAGCGCGAAACCGTGCGCGGCGGCCATCCCGATTTGGAGACGCTGCGGCCGGTTTTTTTTGATTTTATCAACGCGTTCAGACGGCGTGCCACCCAAGCCCCGCAGGAAACGGAAGAGCAGCAGCGCAATGCCGCGCTGAACCGCCTGCGCGGCGAAATTCTGGATTATGCCGTGGCGCAGGCGCAGCAGGACACGGGGCTGTTCAGCCTCACCGTGCCCACCGGCGGCGGCAAAACCTTCACGTCGATGGCGTTCGCGCTGGAACACGCCAAGGCGCACGGTTTGCGCCGCGTGATTTATGTGATTCCGTTCACCAGCATCATCGAGCAAAACGCCGCCGAGTTTCGTAAAGCCTTTGGCGAATTGGGCGAACAAGCCGTGTTGGAACACCACAGCAGCTTCGACGATGCCAGGCTGCAAGGCGAAAACAGCAAAGACAAGCTGCGCCTTGCCTCGGAAAACTGGGACGCACCGATTGTCGTGACCACCGCCGTGCAATTCTTCGAATCCCTCTTTGCCGACCGCTCCTCTCGCTGCCGCAAGCTGCACAATATTTCAGGCAGCGTGATTATTCTCGACGAAGCGCAGCTGCTGCCGCTGAACCTGCTGCGCCCGATTATGCAGGCGGTGAAAGAGCTGGCGCGCAACTACGGCTGCTCGGTGGTGCTGTGCACCGCCACCCAGCCCGCCGTGCAGTCCGAACACGGCTTCTACAAGGGTCTGCAAAACGTACGCGAGCTGGCACCCAACCCGCCCGCGCTGTTTGACGCATTGCGCCGCACCAGCGTGCAGCACGTCGGCGTGCAAACCGATGCGGAGCTGCTGGACATCCTGTCGCAGCACGAACAGATGCTCGTTATCGTGAATAACCGCCGCCACGCCCGCAGCCTGTATGACGCCGCCAAACATCTGGGCGGCGTGTACCACCTGACCACGCTGATGTGTGCCGAACACCGCTCGCAGGTGCTGGACGAAATCCGTGCCAAGCTGTTTTCAGGCTGCCCTTGCCGCGTGATTGCCACATCTTTGATTGAAGCGGGCGTGGACGTGGATTTCCCGTTTGTGATGCGTGCCGAAGCGGGGCTGGATTCCGTTGCCCAAGCCGCCGGACGTTGCAACCGTGAAGGCAAAAGGTCGTCTGAAAACAGCTTTGTCTGGATATTCGCGCCAGAAGATAAATGGAAAGCCCCGCCTGAACTTGCCGCCCAAGCCGCCGTTATGCGCTTGACTGCCGATGAGTTTTCAGATGACCTCACTCCACAGATTTTCGATTTTTCAACACTTCAAGCTATTTATATGGCTTGTTCGTTAAATTCTGCACGTTTCAAATTTGGAGAATCGATGTGAATTTCAACTATATAGCCCACGCCCGCCAAGACTCATCAGAAAATTGGCATTCCCATCCCCTGCAAAAACATCTACAAAAAGTCGCCCAACTCGCCAAGCGTTTTGCAGGGCGTTACGGAGCGTTGTTTGCCGAATATGCGGGGCTTTTGCACGATTTGGGGAAATTTCAGGAAGCTTTTCAGAAATATATCCGTCATGCATCCGGTTTTGAAAAAGAAAATGCCCATTTGGAAGATGTCGAATCTACCAAGTTGCGCAAAATTCCGCATTCCACTGCCGGTGCCAAATATGCAGTAGAGCACCTTAATCCGTTTTTTGGGCATTTGCTGGCGTATTTGATTGCCGGGCATCACGCGGGGCTGGCAGATTGGTATGACAACGGCAGCCTGAAACGCCGCCTACAACAGGCGGATGACGAGTTGACGGCGTCTTTTTCGGGTTTGGTGGAAAGTGGTTTGTCTGAAGATTCTTTCCTTTTATCCAATAATGATTTAACACAAGATTTTCTTGCTTTTTGGGAAAAACCAGAACAAGAAAAGCTGTTCAAGGAGCTGCATATTTGGCTGCGTTTTCTCTTTTCCTGTTTGGTGGATGCCGATTTTTTGGATACCGAAGCCTTTATGAACGGCTATGCCGATGCGGATGCCGCGCAGGCAGCCGGATTGCGCCCGAAATTTCCCAGTTTGGATGAGTTGCACCGGAGATATGAGCAATATATGGCACAACTTTTAGAAAAAGCAGATAAAAATTCAACTTTAAATCAAGAACGCCATGCCATTTTGCAGCAATGTTTTTCCGCCGCCGAAACCGACCGCACTTTGTTTTCTTTAACTGTGCCGACCGGCGGCGGCAAAACTTTGGCAAGCTTGGGGTTCGCTTTGAAGCACGCGCTGAAATTCGGCAAAAAACGCATTATCTACGCGATTCCCTTCACCAGTATTATTGAACAGAACGCCGATGTTTTCCGCAAAGCATTGGGCGATGACGTGGTATTAGAACACCACAGCAATTTGGAAGTGGCCGATAACAAAGAAACCGCCAAAACCCGCCTTGCCACGGAAAATTGGGATGCGCCGCTGATTGTTACCACTAACGTGCAACTGTTTGAAAGCCTGTTTGCGGCGAAAACCAGCCGCTGCCGCAAGGTTCACAATATTGCTGACAGTGTGGTGATTTTGGACGAAGCCCAGCAGCTTCCACGCGATTTCCAAAAGCCGATTACCGACATGATGCGGGTGCTGGCGCGTGATTACGGCGTTACCTTTGTGCTGTGCACGGCGACTCAGCCCGAACTTGGCAAAAATATCGACGCATTCGGGCGCACCGTTTTGGAAGGTCTGCCGGACGTGTGCGAAATTGTGGCGGATAAAATTGCCTTATCGGAAAAACTGCGCCGCGTCCGCATCAAAATGCCGCCGCCAAACGGCGAAACGCAAAGCTGGCAGGAAATTGCCGATGAAATCGCCGCGCGTCCGTGCGTTTTGGCGGTGGTTAATACGCGAAAGCACGCCCAAAAACTCTTTGCCGCCCTGCCTTCTGACGGCATCAAACTGCATTTGTCCGCCAATATGTGCGCCACGCACCGCAGCGAAGTGATTGCGCTGGTTCGCCGATATTTGGCACTGTATCGCGCAGGCAGCCTGCACAAGCCCTTGTGGCTGGTCAGCACGCAGTTGATTGAAGCCGGCGTGGATTTGGATTTCCCTTGCGTTTATCGGGCGATGGCGGGGCTGGACAGTATTGCCCAAGCGGCGGGGCGCTGCAACCGCGAAGGCAAGTTGCCGTTTGGCGAAGTAGTCGTGTTCCGTGCCGAAGAAGGCGCACCCAGCGGCAGCCTGAAACAGGGGCAGGACATTACCGAGGAAATGCTGAAAGCAGGGCTGCTTGGCGACCCGCTTTCCCCGTCGGCATTTGCCGCATATTTCCGCCGGTTCAACGGCAAAGGAGATGTGGATAAACACGACATTACAAGACTTTTGACGGCAGAATCATCTAATGAAAATCCGCTGGCAATCAAATTCCGCACCGCTGCCGAACGTTTCCGCCTGATTGATAATCAAGGCGTGGCGCTCATTGTACCGTTTATCCCATTGGCTCATCAGGAAGAAGGTAACAGTCCGCAAATCGTTAAAGCAAACGAGCTGGACGATTTTTTCAGACGACATCTGGACGATGTGGAAGTTTCAAAATGGCAGGATATTTTGGATAAACAACGCTTTTTGCAGCCTACCGACAATTTCTTCGGGCAAACCGACCAACCACCGCTGCCCGAGCCGTTTGAACGCTGGTTCAGCTTGTTGGAAAGCGACCCGCTCAAACACAAATGGGTTTACCGCAAGCTGCAACGCTACACGATTACTGTGTACGAACACGAACTGAAAAAGTTGCCTGAACATGCCGTTTTTTCCAGAGCGGGATTGCTGGTGTTAGATAAGGGCTATTACAAAGCCGTGCTTGGCGCGGATTTTGACGATACGGCCTGGCTGCCTGAAAATTCGGTTTTATGAAATGAAAGCAATAAGGAGATGATATGAGTTTTATCCTAGAAATCAGCGGTGATTTGGCATGCTTCACCAGGCCCGAGCTTAAGGTGGAGAGGGTAAGCTACCCCGTTATCACACCGTCTGCCGCCAGAAACATCCTAATGGCGATATTGTGGAAGCCGGCAATCCGCTGGCGAGTCTTGAAGATAGAAATCCTAAAACCGATTAAGTGGACGAACATCCGCCGTAACGAAGTGGGAACCAAAATGAGTGAACGCAGCGGCTCGCTCTATATTGAAGACAACCGTCAGCAGCGCGCATCCATGCTGCTGAAAGACGTTGCCTATCGCATCCACGCCGATTTTGACATGACAAATGAAGCAGGCGAGGGCGACAACTACGTCAAATTTGCCGAAATGTTCAAACGGCGCGCAAAAAAAGGGCAGTATTTTCATCAGCCTTATTTGGGTTGCCGAGAGTTTCCCTGCCATTTCAGGCTGCTTGAAAAGGTTGAAGACGGTTTGCCGCGCGAAGACATCACCCAAGATTTCGGCTTTATGCTGTACGACATGGATTTCAGCAAATCCGACCCGCGCGATTCCAATAACGCCGAACCCATGTTTTACCAATGCAAAGCGATAAATGGCGTAATTACCGTACCCCCAGCTAATAGCGAGGAGGTGAAACGATGATTCTGCACGCACTCACCCAATACTACCAACGCAAAGCCGAAAGCGATGGTGGTGTTGCCCCGGAAGGGTTTGAAAACAAAGAAATCCCGTTCATTATTGTTATAGACAAACAGGGTAATTTTATTCAGCTGGAAGATACCCGTGAGCTGAAAGGTAAGAAGAAAGTTGGCCGCACTTTTTTGGTGCCGAAAGGTTTAGGCAGGAGCGGTTCAAAATCCTACGAAGTAAGCAATTTATTGTGGGATCACTACGGTTATGTGCTTGCCTATGCCGGAGAAAAAGGGCAGGAGCAGGCGGATAAACAGCATGCCAGCTTTACTGCCAAAGTAAACGAATTAAAACAGGTGCTGCCTGATGATGCAGGTGTTACCGCAGTTGCTGCCTTTTTGTCTTCTGCGGAAGAAAAAAGCAAAGTCATGCAGGCTACCAATTGGGTGGAATGTGCCAAAGTCAAAGGCTGCAATCTCAGCTTCCGATTGGTAGAAGAAGCGGTGGATTTGGTTTGCCAATCTAAAATGGTTCAGGATTATTTGTCCGTCTCTTCTGATAATAATGAAGAAACGGATGATTTCAAAGAGGGAATCTGTCTTATAACAGGCAAAAAAACACTGGTTGCTCGTAAACATCATCAAATTTCTGGTATTCATAAACAACCAACACCTTTTTGTGCGGTTGATAAGGGAAGTACAGCATTTCATTCCTATGGTAAGAAACAGGGGTTTGCATTTCCAGTTGGTAAGCAAGCCATGTTCGAATACACCACCGCCTTGAATACCCTGCTTGCCTGTGAAAACCGCTTCCGTATCGGCGATGTAACGACTGTATGTTGGGGCGCGAAACCGACTCCGTTGGAAGAGAGTCTTGCTTCGATGATTAACGGGGGCGGTAAAGACAATCCCGATGAGCATATCGATGCTGTCAAAACTCTTTATAAAAGCCTGTACAACGGCAAATATACAAAACCAGACGGCAAAGAAAAATTCTACCTTTTAGGCTTGTCTCCTAATTCCGCGCGGATTGTCGTCCGCTTTTGGCATGAAACCACTGTTGCCGCCTTATCCGAAAGCATTGCTGCGTGGTATGACGATTTGCAGATGGTGCGTGGCGAAAACTCGCCATACCCCGAATATATGCCGTTGCCGCGCCTGCTGGGCAATTTGGTGTTGGACGGCAAAATGGAAAACCTGCCGTCCGATCTAATCGCCCAAGTAACAGATGCCGCACTTAACAACCGCGTTTTACCCGTCAGCCTGTTGCAGGCTGCTTTACGGCGTAATAAAGCGGAACAGAAAATTACTTATGGCAGGGCAAGTTTGCTTAAAGCCTATATCAATCGCGCAATCCGCGCGGGTCGTCTGAAAAACATGAAGGAGCTAACTATGAGCTTAGATAGAAACCGCCAAGACATCGGCTACGTGCTGGGGCGGCTGTTTGCCGTGCTGGAAAAAACACAGGCCGAAGCCAATCCCGGCTTGAACGCCACCATTGCCGACCGCTATTTCGGTTCGGCAAGCAGCACGCCGATTGCCGTATTCGGCACATTGATGCGCCTGCTGCCGCACCATTTGAACAAACTGGAATTTGAAGGTCGTGCTGTGCAACTGCAATGGGAAATCCGCCAGATTTTGGAACATTGTCAGAAATTTCCCAACCATCTGAATTTGGAACAGCAAGGCCTATTCGCCATCGGTTACTACCACGAAACCCAATTCCTGTTCACCAAAGATGCATTGAAAAACCTGTTTAACGAAGCAAAAACCGCCTAAGGAGCAAACGCTATGACTATTGAAAAACGCTACGACTTTGTCTTTTTATTTGACGTGCAAGACGGTAATCCCAACGGCGACCCCGATGCAGGCAACCTGCCGCGTATCGACCCGCAAACCGGCGAAGGTTTGGTAACCGATGTTTGTTTAAAACGCAAGGTTCGCAACTTTATCCAAATGACCCAAAATGACGAGCATCACGATATCTTTATCCGCGAAAAAGGCATTTTGAACAACCTGATTGACGAAGCCCACGAGCAGGAAAACGTAAAAGGCAAAGAAAAAGGCGAGAAAACCGAAGCTGCTCGCCAATACATGTGCAGCCGTTATTACGACATCCGCACATTCGGCGCAGTGATGACTACCGGCAAAAATGCAGGACAAGTGCGCGGTCCCGTGCAACTGACTTTTTCTCGCTCTATCGA
Organism: Kingella bonacorsii; assembly: GCF_016623605.1. Taxonomy (NCBI): domain Bacteria; kingdom Pseudomonadati; phylum Pseudomonadota; class Betaproteobacteria; order Neisseriales; family Neisseriaceae; genus Kingella; species Kingella bonacorsii. The sequence continues at coordinate 91,694 of NZ_JAEHNZ010000005.1, forward strand.
TCCCATCATGACCTTGGAACACAGCATTACCCGCATGGCGGTTACCAACGAAAAAGATGCCAGTGAAACCGGCGACAACCGCACCATGGGGCGCAAATTCACCGTCCCCTACGGCCTATACCGCTGCCACGGCTTCATTTCTGCCCATTTCGCCAAACAAACAGGCTTTTCCGAAAACGATTTAGAGCTGTTTTGGCAGGCACTTGTCAATATGTTCGACCACGACCATTCCGCCGCACGCGGACAAATGAATGCACGCGGGCTTTATGTGTTTGAGCACAGCGGCAGCTTGGGCGACGTACCTGCTGATAGTCTGTTCAAACGCATTCAGATAGCCAAAAAAGATGGTGTGGAAGTAGCAAGGAGTTTTGACGATTACCTTGTCAGGGTAGACGATCAAAATCTTGGCGAAACCAAGCTGCTGCGTAAATTAGGCTGAAAATGACCGCACTTTTAACCAAAACCCAAGGGGAAAATCAGGACACGCGCCTGATTCCCCTTTCAGCCCTGCAACACTACGCCTTCTGCCCGCGCCAATGCGCCTTGATTCACAACGAGCAGGCGTGGGCGGAGAACTATCTGACCGCACAGGGCAAGGCGCTGCACGAGCGGGTGGATTCGGGTGAGCCGGAAACGCGCAAGGGCGTGCGCTTTGAGCGGACGGTACATGTGTCGGCGGAGAAACTGGGCATCAGCGGCGTGTTGGATTTGGTGGAAGTGGAAACGAAAACAGGCCGTCTGAAACCCGTGGAATACAAACGCGGCAAGCCCAAACCCGATCCGATGGACGAAATCCAGCTTTGCGCCCAAGGCTTGTGTTTGGAAGAAATGACGGGGCAAACCGTCTCTGAGGGCGCGCTGTGGTATATGCAAACCCGCCACCGCGTCCCCGTTGTGTTTTCAGACGACCTGCGCGCCCAAACACTCGCCACCATCGCCGCCGTGCGCGAACTTTTAAAAAGCGGCCAAACCCCGCCGCCCGACTACGGTAAACGCTGCAAAGCCTGCTCGCTGGTGGAAATCTGCCAGCCGGAATTGTTGGGGAAACGGGATAGGAGTGTGAGGTATGTGGAGGGGTTGTTTGGGGAATATTAATACAATATAGGATTTTAAATTATGCACAAAAAATCAATGAAATTTACTTATAATGATGCTCTTTTAATAGTAAATAATTGGGCAAAAGATAAATTTATAAAAGAGAATATTGATTATGATGAATCTGGAGAAGTTCCATATTTTATACAATATCTTAATTATCGTTCGAAATTAGTAATTGCCAAACCCAGAAATGTTATTTTATCTAAGCAATTTTCTATTTCTCCCGAAAATAAAAAAGGCTTTGATAGATTAAAAGAAAAATTAATTAATGGAGAAGATGTTAATGCTTATTTAAGTAAGTCATCAATCATTGCTAATTCAGTTGATGGGATGTTAGATAATTTTGGTATTAAGCATTTCCACCTTGGAGAAATGGTAAAAAATGATTTTATTGAGAGGACTGGTGAAATTGCTTTGGGGCTTGTAACGGATAGTGAGGTATTTTTTGTTGTTAGTAAACAGCATGGAAAAGGATATGGAGATATTTGGTATGAAAAAGATGTTTTAGAAATTATTCACAAGGAAAAACCGAATCTCATTAGTCATTGTAAAGTAGAGAATATGATTGATATATCTCCAACTATTTCAGATACAAAAGATATAAAGTCTTATAGGAATTCAAATATCAATGGTGCCATAACACTAGATGATGGTAGTACTTATATGCCTTTTAATTTGGGGCAAACTTTAGCAGGTTATGGTATAGGCCATACTTCGTATACGCAACATATTGCTAAAACCATTTTTGATTTGGCAAATAGCTTATTAAAAAATAATAAAAATTATGTTTCTATTGAAGTTACTAAGTTTGATTTAACAGAAGAGGGCAAGCCAAAATTTTTGGAGTTTAAGTTATGGGATGGAAATAAGTATGAGTTAGTACCATTTTCAGGTAGCCCAACTTAATCAATTCCCAAAGTGTAGTTTGTGTAGGTCAGATACTTGTATCCGACAACTACTTTGATATTTATATGATTTGAAATTGTTGCGGTAATTTTGAAAATGTCGGATTCGAGAATCCGACCTACCGTTTTTCAGGTGGATCAACCCTGTTAAATACCCAAAAAAGTGTGGTCAAACCCCAAGGAATTTTCCCATGCGCAAACTACAAAACACGCTCTACATCACCACCCAAGGCAGCTATCTGCATAAAGAGCGGGAGACGCTGGTGGTGGAGCAGGAGCGCAAGAAGGTGGCGCAGTTGCCGGTGCATTCCATCGGGCATATTTTCTGTTTTGGTAATGTGCTGGTGTCGCCGTTTTTGTTGGGGTTTTGTGGCGAAAATAATGTGAATTTGGCGTTTTTTACGGAAAATGGGCGTTATTTGGGGCGACTTCAGGGGCGGCAGAGCGGTAATGTGCTGTTGCGTCGGGCGCAGTATCGGGTGTCGGAGCAAAATCCTGTGCCGATTGCGCGCAATATCATTGCGGCGAAGATTCAGGCGAGTAAGCGGGTGCTTCAGCGGCAGATTCGCAATTACGGCGAGAATGCGGCAATTCAAAGTGCGGTGGATTCTTTGAACATTTCGCTGCGGCAGTTGAAGAGCGCGGCGGAGCTGGACGTGGTGCGCGGCATTGAGGGGGATGCGGCGGCGCGTTATTTTGGCGTATTTGGGCAGCTTTTGAGCGAAAAAAGCGGCTTTTCTTTTGACGGGCGCAACCGTCGTCCGCCCAGAGACGGGGTGAATGCGCTGTTGTCGTTTGTGTACAGCATTCTGGGTAAGGACATCAGCGGCGCGCTGCAAGGCGTGGGGCTGGATCCGCAGGTGGGCTTTCTGCACGCCGACCGACCGGGGCGCGACAGTTTGGCGCAGGATATTTTGGAAGAATTCCGCGCGTGGTGGGCGGACAGGCTGGTGCTGTCGCTAATTAACCGTGGACAACTCAAACCACATGATTTTGTTGCCGAAGCAAGTGGTGCGGTAAGTTTGAAAGTGGATGCGAGGAAGCTGTTGTTCCAAGCTTTGCAGGCGAAAAAGCAGGAAAAAATCGTTCATCCGTTTTTGGGGGAGGAAGTGGAAATCGGGCTACTGCCGTATATTCAGGCAATGCTGCTGGCGCGCCATTTGCGCGGGGATTTGGCGGAATATCCACCGTTTTTGATGAGATAGGTTTGCAGGCTGCCTGAAAACGGGTTGGATGTTTTCAGACGACCTCTAAAGCAGCCTGCACATGGGAATACAAAATGCTGATGCTGATTACTTACGATATTTCGCTGGAAGACGCGGAAGGACAGGCAAGGTTGCGGCGCGTGGCGAAATTGTGTCTGGACTACGGCGTGCGCGTGCAGTATTCAGTGTTCGAATGCGACATCGCACCCGACCAGTGGGTTGTTTTAAAAGACAAACTCTTGAAAACCTACAACCCTGAAACCGACAGCCTGCGCTTTTACCATTTAGGCAGCAAATGGCGGCGCAAAGTGGAACACCACGGCGCGAAACCGGCGGTGGATGTGTTTAAGGATACGTTGATTGTGTGAATCGCCAACCTGCGGTTCTCATGAAAATGCGGCAGGGTTGGCGAATTGGGATTGTTCTTTAACAATCAGGATATTGCGAATGCGGGTGTAACGGAAAAGGCTGTGTTATACTCGCGCACGCGCTTTTCTTGGGAGCTTAGCGAACTCGGGGCTGCGAAACCTGATGGAGCAAGGCTTTTGAGAGAGGCTCCAGCCGCCTTCGGGCGGCTGTGTGTTGAAACTTGGCATATTCAGGTCGGCGCATAGGGACAATACACCAGCCGCCTTCGGGCGGCTGTGTGTTGAAACCCACAAGGTTTTAAATGTAAAATGGTATTGTCCACCAGCCGCCTTCGGGCGGCTGTGTGTTGAAACCATGTTTCACATTATACACTAATTTTAAATCTTGCCAGCCGCCTTCGGGCGGCTGTGTGTTGAAACTTGTCCATAACGCCATAACTCAACAAATACTCGCCAGCCGCCTTCGGGCGGCTGTGTGTTGAAACTATAATGGGATTGAAAATGATTAAGTTAAATATTGCCAGCCGCCTTCGGGCGGCTGTGTGTTGAAACTGCAAATAACACGTTTTCTAACGCTCGCAAATCGCCCAGCCGCCTTCGGGCGGCTGTGTGTTGAAACATCGCGTTGGCAAAAGGCGCGTTTTCGCTGGAAACCCAGCCGCCTTCGGGCGGCTGTGTGTTGAAACCGCAAGTAGGATTGATTGCTAACACTACGCAACCCCAGCCGCCTTCGGGCGGCTGTGTGTTGAAACATGGCAACGCAGCGACTTATACGCAAGATGATATTGCAGCCGCCTTCGGGCGGCTATATGTTGAAACGTTTCCTTAATTTAGTAAGATAGTAAGAGACTATCCTAGATAACTCAGGAAACCCTGTTTAAGTTAGAATTTTCCTTATGAGAAAAATTGGCAATTTGGGCTTGGGCTGGAACCGGCAATGGGGCAGCGGGCATAATCTGACCACTGCGCTGCATGGCAGCGTGCAAAAGCGCAAGTATCGCGGGGCGGATTTTTTCAATATCAAGCGCAGCGAGGAAGAGTATTTCATGCGCTTGTCGCTGTCGCATAAAAAACTGGTATGGCGCGGGTTTGAGCCGCGTTTGAATTGGAGGTGGTCGCACGTGGACAGCAACCATTTTTATTATAAATACGACAACCATCGGGTGTTTTTGGATGTGTCCAAGCAGTTTAAATAGGGCGTGAACGGATAGGCAGCCTGAAAACGTGTTGAAGCGTTTTTAGGCTGCCTTTTTGTGTTCACGCGAGATTAGTGATGGATTAGTGATGCCCGCACCCGCCCTTATGCTTTTGCTCTTCCAGCACATCATGCGCCTGCATATCGGCGTGGTATGAACTGCGCACCATGGCGCCGATTGCGGCGTTGGTAAAACCCATGGCGTAGGCTTCTTTTTCAAACTGTTTGAACTGCTCGGGGGTAACGTAGCGCAGCACAGGCAAATGGCTGTTGGATGGCTGCAAATATTGCCCCACGGTAATCATCTCAATATTGTTGGCACGCATATCGCGCATGATTTCGCGCACTTCGTCGTCGGTTTCGCCCAAGCCCACCATAATGCCCGATTTGGTGGGGATGTGCGGCATCATTTCGCGGTAGCGGCGCAAGAGTTCCAGCGAGTGTTTGTAGTCCGCGCCCGGGCGTGCTTGTTTGTAAAGGCGGGGGTGTGTTTCCAGATTGTGGTTCATCACATCGGGTGGATTTTTCGCCAGAATTTCCAACGCGATGTCTAAGCGGCCGCGGAAATCGGGCACCAGAATTTCAATTTTGGTGTTGGGGCTGGTTTTGCGGATTTCGTTGATGCAATCGGCAAAGTGTTGTGCGCCGCCGTCGCGCAAATCGTCCCTGTCCACCGAGGTAATCACCACATAGCGCAAGCCCATGGCGGCAACGGATTCGGCGAGGTTTTTCGGTTCGTCTTTGTCCAACTCGTTGGGGCGGCCGTGACCCACGTCGCAGAACGGGCAGCGGCGGGTGCAGATGTCGCCCATAATCATAAAGGTGGCGGTGCCGTAGCTGAAACATTCGCCGATGTTGGGGCAGCTGGCTTCTTCGCACACGGTGTGCATTTTTTGCGTGCGCAGGATGTCTTTAATTTCAAAGAATTTTTTGCCCGTGGGGATTTTGGCTTTAATCCAAGCGGGTTTTTTGATTTTTTCTTCCAGCGGAACGACTTTGATGGGGATGCGGGCGGTTTTGCTTGCGCCTTTGTGTTTCACGCCTTTGGCGTTGTCTAGCGGGTTGGTGGTTTCGGTGGGCATGGCTCTGCTTTCTGTGTGGGTGGCGTTTTCAGGCTGCCTGAAAACAGGGAATGAAGGATTTTGTTGTCGTGAAAGGGGTTGCGGCTGGGTAAACCTGTTTTCAGGCTGCCTTAAACCAAAAGCGGCGATTATAAACCTTTTCGCATGATGCGTTGCGCCAGCGTGTTGGAGAGGCGGTTGAGCCAATAGAGCAGCTTGGTTTTGCCGCCCATGATTTCGTAGTGGTTGCGCTGGAAGTCGCGCCAAAATTCGTTTGCCAATTCGTCGGGCGAGATTTTGAGGTGGGCGTGCCCTTTGCCTTGCGACATGGGCGTGGCGACCATCGGCGGCATCAGTTCAAACACGCGCACGGGGCTGTTTTCCAGCTGCCAGCGCAGGGTTTGGCTGAAACTGTGCAGCGCGGCTTTGCTGGCGCAATACACGGCGCAGGTTTCTTTGGGCACAATCGCCAAGCCTGAGGACACATTGACCACGGCGGCTTCGCGCTGCGCGGTCAAAATCGGCAGAAAGGCGAGCGTGAGCTGGGCGGGCGCGGTGAGGTTAATGTTGATTTCTTGGGCGATTTGCTCTGCCGTTTGCGTGGCAAAAGGCTGGGTGAACTGCACGCCCGCGTTGTTCACCAAGATGCTGACATCGGGAAAATCGCGCACAAGGCGTTCGCGGTCGGTTTCTTGCGACACATCGGCAACGGCGATGAGGCAGCCTGAAAGCTGGCCGGCGGCTTGGCGCAAGGCTTCTTCGCGCCTGCCCACGAGTATCACGCGGTTGCCTGCGCTGTGGAATTTTTTTGCCAGCGCAAAGCCGATGCCGGTTGCGCCGCCGGTGATAAGGACGGTGTGGTGGGTGGGGGTCATGATAGATAGATGATTTTTTCGTTGTTGATTTGAATGCGGTTTTTGCTTTGCAAATAAGCAATGATTTGCTCGGTCTCGCCAGTTTTTAAATTGAGTGATTTCTCTTGTGATTTTAATAAATTGCGTAGCCCGCTTAATTTGTTTGGGCGGTTGGTTTTGCTTAATAGTTGGGTAATTTTCTGCCATGCAGCGGTTTCGGGTTGATAGGCTTTTGGCTTTTCAGGCTGCCTAAATGGGGCGTAGCTGATTTTGTTTTGTTGGATTTTGATGAGATTTTGTTTAACCAAGTTTTCAATAAATTGCTGAATATCTGCTGCGCTGCTTTCTATGGCAAAGCTCAATAGGCTGCTGCGTATCACGTTGCTTAGTTTTTCAACAGTAGAGGCTTTATTGGCTAACACACGTTCTTGCACGCGGTTGAGTATGAAGTCTGCATCTAGGTGGTAGCGTAGCAATCCATCTGCTTCTTGGCTAATCAAGCCTTTGCGCAACAAGGCGGCAGCGAGTTTCTCGGCGTTTTCTTGGCGCATATCGGCGGAATAGTTTGCCCATTGGTCTGCCAAAATAATGTGCTGTATGCGGTTGACTAAATTGTTGTAAAGGCGTGGTAAAAATGCGGCAGGTTCACGCAGAGCGCGTAATACGGCAGCTAGGTCTTTGCTGGAATAGCTGTTGTTGGGCGCAGGTAGTGTGGTTTGGTCGTTTTCAGGCTGCTGTTTTTCAAGCTGTTTGGCATGGGGCAGGCTTTGGATTTCGTCTAAACAGGTTATGCGGGCAATGTTTTGGGCGAGTTGGTTGTCTTTAATGTGTTCGGTTAAAACATCGTAGCCGCCATCTTTGGACAAGATGCCAATCAGCGCAGCGGGATCTTGTTCGGTAATTTTTCCGAGATAAAAACTCAAATAAAAATCCAGCGCGTTTTTGCCCGTTTTCTTTACGCGAATAAAGTGAACGTTTTTACCAAAACGGCAGAGTGATTGGCAAAATTCCAACGATATGCTTTTTTGCTGGTTTGCACCGAGAAACAGCCAGATATGAGTGTTTTCGTCGTCCAGTTTGTCTAGATTGTTGGGCTGGATGTTTTCAAAATCTATAAGCAGATGGTTCATGTTAAGGCAGCCTGAAATCTGAAATTTATTGTTTTAGTTTTTCATCATCCAACTCGCGCACCAAATGCGCCGCCAATTTTTCCGCCACTTCGTCCCAGCCGGGGCAGGGCTGCACAAAGTCGGCAATCTGCGCCATTTCCAGCCCCGCATAGCCGCAGGGGTTGATTTGGTGGAACGGCTCTAAATCCATGTTCACATTCAACGCCAAGCCGTGATACACCGAGCCGTTTTTAATCCGCAGCCCGAGCGAGGCGATTTTGCGCGCGCCCACATACACGCCGGGGCGGGCAGGGTCGTTGGCGGAGGCGATGCCGTATTCGGCAAGGGTGGCGATGATGGCGTTTTCTAGCGCGGAAACGATGGCGCGCACGCTGGTTTTGCGGCGTTTGAAGTCTATCATGGTGTACACGACCACTTGCCCCGGTCCGTGGTAGGTGATTTGCCCGCCGCGGTCAATCTGCACCACGGGGATGCTGCCTGAAAACAGCAAATGCTCGGGTTTGCCCGCCAAGCCTTGCGTGAACACGGGGGGGTGTTCCACCAGCCAAAGTTCATCTTCGGTGTTGAGCGTGCGGTGGTCGTTAAATTGTTTCATGGCTTCAAACGTGGGGGCGTAGTCCACCATGCCTAGATTCTTGATTTTCATATTTCAGACTGCCTACTAAAAGAGATTTAGTACACCACTTTCACCATCGGATGCGAGGTTACCGCGCGATAGATGTTGTCCAGATGCTCTTGGTTTTCGGCATACACGGTTACGGTTGCGCCCAGATAGTTGCCTTTGGAGCTGGGGCGGATTTTGACGTGCTCTTCGGTGGTGTCCGGCGCGTGTTGCTGGATGGTTTTTAGGATTTCGCTGGCAAAATCGGGGTGGGCTGCGCCCATGATTTTGAGGTCAAAGTGGGTGGGGAAAGCGATAAGGGGTTTTTGTTCGGTCATGGTGGATACCTTTCTAAGGCGGGTTGCATAATGGGGTTGATAGTTTTCAGGCTGCCTTTGGGGCGGATGAATAAGCGGGCAACACGATGTGATAAAGGCAGCCTGAAATGGCTTAATCATGTTTTCAGGCTGCCTTAATATTGCAATGAGGCAGCCTGAAAACGGTTAGGCGATTAGGGCAAAATCAACGCCATAAACAAATTGCTGCTGCCGCGTTGCACCAGCAAGGGGATGTTTTTGCCTGCGCTCTCAATAGCGGCGTTAAATTCTTCTTGGCTGTGCACTTCTTTGCCCGCTACTTCCAGCAAAATGTCGCCACGGCGCAAGCCCGCGTTGGCGGCGATGCCTTTCACATTGCTCACCACAATATTGCCGTTGCTGTTCACAATCAGCGTTAAGCCTGCGGCGGCAAATTGGAAATCGTCCACATTATCGCCGCGGTCGCTGCTTTGGCGTTCGGATTTGGCGGCGATGTCGTTTTGCGTGCCGAGCTTAATTTCTACATCCAGCATCTGCCCTTTGCGCCACACACCCAGTTTTACGGTTTGGTTGGGTTTGAGCGAGCTGATGGTCATCGGCAAATCGCTGGATGAGCGCACTTCGTTGCCGTTCACGCTGCGAATAATATCGCCCACTTTTAAGCCGCCGCGTTCTGCAGGGCTGCCTGCCAGCACTTTGGCAACCAGCGCGCCTGTGGCTTTGTCTAGCCCAAAGGTTTTGGCTAAATCGTAGCTGACTTCTTGGATCACCACGCCCAGTTGCCCGCGTTCCACTTTGCCTGTGGCTTTAAGCTGGTCGGCAACGTTCATGGCAACGTTAATCGGGATGGCGAACGAGATGCCCATAAAGCCGCCGCTGCGGCTGTAAATTTGCGAATTGATGCCAACCACTTGCCCTTTCAGGTTGAACAGCGGGCCGCCCGAATTGCCGGGGTTGATGGCAACATCGGTTTGGATAAATGGCATATAGCCATCATCGGGCAGGGTGCGGTTTTTGGCGGAAACGATGCCCGAGGTAACGCTGTTTTCAAAGCCAAACGGTGCGCCAATAGCCGCCACCCATTCGCCTGATCTCAGCTCGTCGGGGTTGCCGATTTTGACGGTGGGCAGGTTTTTGGCTTCAATTTTAAGCAGGGCAACGTCGGATTTTTCGTCTTGCCCGATGAGCTTGGCGGGGTATTGACGTTTGTCGTTTAGGGTTACTTTGATGTTGGTCATGCCCTTGATGACGTGGGTGTTGGTGAGGATGTAGCCATCGGGGCTGATGATAAAGCCCGAGCCGAAGTTGGCGCTGGTGGCGTTGTCGTCTTCGGAAAAGTCGGGGGCGTTGGGGGTGAGCCGTTTGAAAAATTCCATAAATGGGTCTTCGTTGCCGTTGTTGTCGTCTTCATCGCGTTCGCGCGAGGCTTGGATATTAACGACTGCGCCGCCTTCGCGGGCAACCAGTTGGGCAAAATCGGGCAGCATCATGCCCACTGTGCCATCGGCTTTGGGTGGCTCGGTTTGTTTGATGATGCTGGGCGGCTCGGATGCGGCGGGGGGAGTGGGCGTGTTGTCGCCACAGGCGGCAAGGGCGAGGGCGGCGAGGATGGTTAGGGAGAGAAGAGATTTGTTCATTTTAAGGTGTCCTTTTCGGCTTTTCAGGCTGCCTTGGGATATTTGATTGATGGGGATGGGGGGCGATAAGCGGTGGCGGCGTTATCGCGTTGGTGCTATATGGGGAAACTCGCCGCAAAATCAACCAAGTGCGAATAATGTTTTGCCGTGTTGTTTGAGCCATGCTTGGGCGGCGGGACTTTGCGGGCTGTGGCGTTGCACCAGTTGCCAAAAGGCGCGGCTGTGGTTGGGGTGGCGCAGGTGGCAGAGTTCGTGGATGCACACATAGTCTTGCACGCTTTCGGGGGCGCAAATCAGCCGCCAGTTGAGCTTGATGCCCGTGCGCGCGCGACATACGCCCCAAAAGGTTTTGGCGCGGGTAAGGCTGATGGCGGCGGGGATGAGTTGCAGGCGTTGGCTGTGGGCGGCGAGTTTGGGCAGCAGGGCGGCATGGGCAGCCTGAAACAGGTGTTGGCGCAGCAAATCGCGTTGCTCGGCGGGGTTGGATTGCTGCGGCAGCCTGAAAAGGCGTTGACGGTCGCAGCGTTCTATTTGGGCGACGGGGGCGGGGCGCAGGGCGTAGGGGGCACCTGTAAACAGGATGCTGGGCGGCAGGGTTTCAGGCTGCCCTGCCAGCGCGGCGTGGGCTTGTTGCAGGATGCGGATAAGCGTGGCTTCGTTGTCGCGCAGCCAGTTTTGCAGTTGGGCAGGGCTGAACCATTTGGGGATGCTGAGGTTGAGGCTGCTGGCATCGCGGGCGCGGATGATGATGTTGCGCTGGGTGTTGCGTTTGATGTGTAGGGCGATGGGGGCGTGGTTGGCTAGGGTGTGGATTTGAATCATGGGTTGGGTGGGTAAGGGCAGCCTGAAAACGGGGGGCGGGGTATTTCTTGTTTTCAGGCTGCCTTATTCGTTTCAGGTTGATACTGTTGTCAAACCTGCAACGATTGAACATTAAAGGCTCGCCGACATCGTTCTGAGCAGCAAAGCCCTATTGAATAACACATTTGGCGACGAGCTATCGCCAATTTTCAGGCTGCCTGTTTGGGCTTCACATTGGAAATTTCTGCTTGCCGCGCTTCAATCCAATCTTCGCAAAGCTGCATCAAATCGGCTTCGCTTTCGGCGGCTTGGTAGGAAATTGGCTCGCCGATTACCACTTGAATCACCCCTGGTTTTTTCCAGATGGCGTTTTTCGCCCAAAATTCGCCGCTGTTGAGCGCAACGGGCACGATGTCCATTTCAAACAGTTTTGCCATGCGCGCGCCGCCCAGTTTGTAGCGCCCGCGTTCGCCTGCCGGCACGCGCGTGCCCTCGGGAAAGATGACAATCCACAAGCCTTGCTGTTTGCGCTTTAAGCCTTGTTCGGACAGCATCCGCATGGCATCTGCGCCTGCTTTGCGGTCAATGCCGATGGCGCCGCCCAGTTTCAGCGCCCAGCCGAAAAAGGGGATGCGGAACAATTCTTTCTTTAAAACATAGGTTTGCAAGGGGAAGATTTGTTGCAGGGCAAAGGTTTCCCAGCCGCTTTGGTGTTTGGAGCAGATGATGGCGGGCGCAGCGGGGATGTTTTCTCTGCCACGCACTTCGTAGCGCAGCCCAACAACGTGTTCTAACACCCACAATAATAGGGCTGTCCACGTTTTGCCCACGCGGTTCACGCCTTTGGGGAACGGCGCGGCAAGCACGGCGCAGAGAAACATGATGGGGAGGGTGAGGGCGAGAACGATGTAGTAGATGATGTTTTTTAGGTAAATCATGGGGTTGTCTTTTTCAGGCTGCCTTGGGGTTATTCGTATTCTTGCCAAATTTCGCGTAATTCGGCTGCTTGATGCTTGCGGTGTTGGCGATGGACGATTTGGTTGGAACGCCAGATGTTTTTGTTGGACTTGGCTTGCGTCATGATTTGCACGCACTGCAAGCCTTGCTCGGGATGTTTGCGGCTGACGGTCAACCGCCACGATTTGGTTTCCGCACCCACGCGCCAGTTGCGGATGCGTTTGCGGGCGAGGATTTTTCGGGCTTGGGCGCGCAGTTGCTCGCTGTAATCCCATTGCTGCGCGGCGCTAAGCGGCGGCAAGCCGAGGCGGGAAAGCGCGACGTAGGTGTTGAAATCTTTGACCAGCAAAAAATCGTAGAACTTGGGGAAATATTGCTTTGTCAACGCTAACACGGCTTGCTTTTCGGTTTCGCCGAGTTTGTGGTTTTCCAATATGGAGCGGTAGAGCGCGAGCGGGTTGAAGTCGGCGTATCGGGCGTGTTGCGGGATGATTTGGCGGTATTGGGCCAGAGTTAGGGTGTTGAAGGGGCGGTTGAGTTTCATGGTGATGGTTATGTTGAATGGTGTTTCAGGCTGCCTTTTGGGCTTCATTTCGCCAAATGGCGTTTTCAGGCTGCCTTTGGCGCACGACATACGCTCACAACCCGCCGCCCATGCCGTTAGCAATATCGCACACGGCGGTTACATACATTCGGCTGTGGTTGTAGTGCCACACGGTGTAGAAGTTGTTGAGCCCGATGTAGTATTGATATTGGTTGGGGGCGGTTTCTAGGCGATAGAGTAGGGCGGGTTCGCTGTCGGCAACGCTGCCCAAGGGCTGCACGCCCATTTGGCGCAACTGCCCAATGGTGTGGTTGAGCGCGGTTTTTTCGTTGAGCAGGGCTTGGATTTGCGGGGTTTCTTGGGCAACGTTTGCGCCGATGAGCATGGGTTTGCCCGTTTGCCAGCCGTATTGTTTCATGTAGTTGGCAACGGAGGCGGCCACATCGGGGATGCTGCTCCAAATGTTGCGCTGGCGGTCGCCGTCAAAATCCACGGCGTATTGGCGAAAGCTGGACGGCATAAACTGCGGCATGCCCATCGCGCCGGCGAAGCTGCCTGTGAAGCTGAACGGGTCGCGGTTTTCTTGTTGCGCGAGTTGCAAAAATTCGCCCAATTCTTTTTGGAAAAACGCGCCGCGGCGGGGGTAGTCAAAAGCCAGCGTGGCGAGTGAATCGGCAACGCGGATGCTGCCTGAATTTTTGCCGTATTGGGTTTCTATGCCGATGATGGCAACGATTAACTCGGCGGGCACGCCGTATTGCTGCGCGGCGCGGTCGATGGCGGCGCGGTTTTGCGCGTAGAACGCTCGCCCTGCGCTGATTTTCAGGCTGCCTGAATTGTTGGCGGCAAATTTGTACCACGGCTGGGTGGTGGCGGGGCGGTTCATGGTGTTGATTAGGTTGCCGCGATAGTTCACTTGGGCGAAAAAGTTGTTCAGATAATCCAGCGGCAAGCCGTTGTGCTGGTGTTGGTATTGGATAAAGGCTTGCACATTGGGGTTGGCAAGAAAGCCTGTTTGCGCCACGGGCGCGGCAGCTTGGTTGAAAAATGGCGGCTCGGCTGCGGCTTGGCGGTTGTTCAGCATTTCCATCAGCGGGTCTTGCGCGGGTTTGGCGGGCAGCTCGGCTTCGGGCGGAGCGCTGGTGCAGGCGGCTAGCAGCGTGGCAAGGGCTAGGGCGGCAAGGGCTTTGATGTGGGGCATGGCGTGTAAACGGGGGTTAATTTGACGGGTGCGAGTTTAACAAATTATGGCGGGTTGGGTATGGTTTTAAAATGTAAACGGGCGGTGATTTTCAGGCTGCCTAAAATATGATTTTGCTTTATAATCAGATTTGTATTTTGCTAATCTGTGTTAAGCTGCGTTTATAAACGGCGGGCGCAATGCTGTTTAGAACAATAGTTTTAATTTACAAAAATAAAAGGAAATCAACCATGAACCAAGCTGTAAAACCGAAAAAACCTACTCTGTCGCGCAAGGAAAAAGAAGCGCAGCGCGGCGTGCGCCAATGCTCTTTCCGCTTGAAAGTGGAAACGATTGAGAAACTGGATAAGCTGGCGGCGGAAACGGGGCTTTCGCGCACGGCGGTGTTGGAATGGTTGGTAACCAACGGTTTGTGATGCGGTTTGAATTTCAGGCTGCCTTTGATGACGCGCGATGCGGATTGAAAGGCAGCCTGAAAATTGCGCCGGCGGTTGAACGCGCCGCCTTGTTGCCCTTTGCCGCGTGCCGGTCTATTGCGCCGATAAACCGTTTTCAGGCTGCCCAATCTTCCGTGCGCATTGGTTTATAATTTCCCTTTCACACACATAAGGAAACGCCATGCAACTGCCTGTTATCCAACCCGAATATGCCCCATATCTGTTTGATTTTGAAAAAACGCTGCTGCAAAACCACAGCAAAATAGAAGCATGGTTTCGCAGCCAATGGAAGCAGCACCGCCCGCCGTTTTACGGCTCGGTGGACATCCGCAACGCGGGCTACAAAATGGCTTCCATTGATATGAATTTGTTTCCCGGCGGCTTCAATAATCTGAACCCCAACTTTATCCCGTTGAGCACCATTGCCGCGCAAGATGCGGTGGAGCGCGCCTGCGAGAGCGCGAAATCGGTGCTGCTGATTCCCGAAAACCACACGCGCAACACCTTCTATCTGCAAAATGTGTACGCGCTGGCGGGCATTTTGCGCGATGCGGGCTTTGAAGTGCGCATTGGCAGCCTGAATCCCGAAATCACCGCGCCCGCCGAATTTGAAACCGCCTTGGGCGACAAAATCACGCTGGAACCCTTGCAACGCACCCGCGAGCGCGTTCACTTGGCGGATGGTTTTTCGCCTTGCTTTATCTTGCTTAACAACGATTTATCCGCAGGCGTGCCCGAAATTCTGCAAGGCATCAGCCAAACCGTGCTGCCCCCGCTGCATGGTGGCTGGACCACGCGGCGCAAAACCGCCCATTTTGCCGCGTATAACCAAGTTGCCGCCGAGTTCGCCGCGCTTTTAGGCATCGACGAATGGCAAATCAACCCCTATTTTGAGCAGGTGAGCGGGCTGGATTTCCAAGAACGCGAGGGCGAAGACGCGCTGGCGGCGGCGGTGGCGCGCGTGTTAGCCAAAACCCAAGCCAAATATAACGAAAAAGGCATTGCCGACAAGCCGTTTGTGATTGTGAAAGCCGATGCAGGCACTTACGGCATGGGCGTGATGAGCGTGAAATCTGCCGACGAAGTGCGCGGGCTGAACCGCAAAAACCGCAACAAAATGGCGAAGGTGAAAGAAGGCTTAGAAGTGAGCGAAGTGATTGTGCAAGAAGGGATTTATACCTACGAAACGCTGGGCGGCGCTGTGTCCGAGCCTGTGGTTTACATGATGGACAGGTTCGTTATCGGCGGCTTTTTCCGTGTGCACGAAGGGCGCGGCAACGATGAAAACCTGAACGCAGGCGGTATGGTGTTTGTGCCGCTGAACGAAAGTATCCCCAGCGCAGGCAGCGCGGCGGACGCGGCAACCGAAGAGCATTGCAAGCGCGTGTTTGAGCAATGGGACGAGCTGGGCATCCCGCGCCCCAACCCCGATTGCCCCGATTGCGCGGGCAACCGCTTGTATGTTTACGGCGTGATGGCAAGATTGTCGCTGCTGGCGGCGGCGATTGAGCTGGAACAGTAAGTCACAACGCGGCAGCAACAGATGAAAGGCAGCCTGAAAATGGGGAATGGTTTTCAGGCTGCCTCAACCTTATAACTTACAAACCAAAGGAACCCCCATGCCCCCAAAAATCCCCACCCACCTATTCACAGGCTTTCTCGGTACAGGCAAAACCAGTGCCATCCGCAGCCTGATTGCGCAAAAACCGCAGAACGAGCAATGGCTGATTATCGTTAATGAATTTGGCGAAATTGGCATAGACGGCGCGGTGCTGGCGGAAAACGGCATCCCCGTTGCCGAAATATCAGGCGGCTGCTTGTGTTGCAGCGCGGGCGCGCAGATGGACAGCACTATCCGCGCCATGTTGAAAAAAAACGCGCCGCAGCGCATTTTGATTGAAGCCAGCGGGCTGGCGCACGCAGCGGGCATCATTGATGAGCTGCGCACGCCCGAATTTGCCGCCGTGCTGGACATCGCCGCCGTGTTCACGTTAATCGACCCGCGCCAATTTATTGACGATAACTACGCGCAAAATCCGCTCTACCGCGACCAAATCAGCGTGGCGGATGTGTTGGTTGCCAGCAAATTAGACCTGTGCACAAGCGAGCAAATCGCCGCCTTTCGCGCCAAAGCCGCCCAGTTGTTTCCGCCCAAATCGCTGGTTGCCGAAGTGCGCAACGCCGAGCTAGACATCGCTTGGCTTGATACACCCACCGCCGAAAAATCGCGCTACCGTATTCAAGCCCTGCCCGAAAACACGCTGGGCTACCAATCGCAAGGCTACACCTTCCCCGCAGGGCGCAATTTTGATGGCGAAAAACTCACCCAATTTTTCAACGACTTGCCCCAGTTTACGCAAGGGCTGGTGCGCGCCAAAGGCGTGTTTCAAGTGTTGGGTACATGGGTGTGGCTGAACTGGACAGACGGGCAATGGGGCGCGAACCAAATCGCATGGCGGCGCGACAGCCGTTTTGAGCTGATTGCCCAAGCGTTTGATGCCGATGAGATTGAGCGCAGATTGAATGATGCGCTGGAAGATGAGGCAGCCTGAAAATGGCGTAGCAGCGGCTTGCCAACATGGATGCAAGCTGTAAGCGCAGGCGTGCTAAACCCTTTTCAGGCTGCCTTAATGCAGTCAAATAATATGGTGAAATGAATGAGTTTTAATGTTTAGAAAGTGTTGATATTTATGGAAATTCCGCGTAGTTTTCCACTGATTGATGAAAATTTCTATGTAAAAAACAACATAACATATGAGGAGTTAATGTTCTTATGGAGAAGTGCATTTATCACAATCCAAGAAGGCTTAATTGGTGTTGTTACAGAATCTTTAAGGGCAATTGCATTAAATTTTGATGGTAAATGTCTAAAAATAATTGCTATTTTTTACTGCAATCCTACTGAAGATGAGATGGAAGACTTTTCATTGATAGAAGGATATGTTCTTTCATCACATTACTACAAAAGCGATTTGGAAATTTTAGTTATTCCTGATAATGGGGAGAATTTACATGATATTGTTGATTTTAATTTAAGGTGGGTATTTTTAAGAAAAGGTATTTTTGAAAGAAATCTAACATTTGATGATTGAGATAAAATCATAGTATTTTGCTAAATGTTTGTTTAATGAGATAGTTTACTTTTTGTTTAGTATGTGTTTTAAAACTGATTTGATTATAAAAAGCAGCCTGAAACGCAGTTTAGCGTAGTTAAAACACATTTCTCTTTCTCCATCCCTGCGCTCCACTTTCCCCAGCTTTCCCCATCCATGAACGACGCCCAACTCCTACGATACAGCCGCCACATTCTGCTCAACGAAATCAGCATAGAAGGGCAGCAAAAACTGCTCAACGCCACCGCGCTGGTGGTTGGCTGCGGCGGTTTGGGCGCGGCTGCCTTGCCCTATCTTGCCGCCGCAGGCATCGGCACGCTCATCATCGCCGATCACGACTGCGTGGATGAAACCAATTTGCAACGCCAAATCAGCTACCGCGAGCAAGACATCGGCAGCCTGAAAACCCACGCTATGCAACAATTTCTGCAGCAGCAAAATTCAGGCTGCCGCATTGAAACGCACGGCAAACTGGATGCCGCTGCGTTGGCAACACTCGCGCCACGCTGCGATGTGATATTGGATTGCAGCGACAATTTCGCTACGCGCCAAGCGATTAACGCCGCCGCTGTTGCCGTGCGCAAACCCTTGGTATCAGGCGCGGCGGTGCGCTTTGACGGGCAGCTTGCCGTTTATCGCCCCGACCTTGCCGCCGCCCCGTGCTACGCCTGCCTGTTCCCGCCCGACACGCCAAGCCCTGATACCGCCTGCGCCACCTTCGGCGTGTTCGCGCCGCTGGTGGGCATCATCGGCACGATGCAAGCCGCCGAAGCGTTGAAAATCATCATCGGCTTGCCCGGTGAACACGGCGTGTTGAAGTGCTACAACGCACTTAGCGGTGCATGGCAGTCGTTTAAAATCCAAAAAAATTCAGGCTGCCTTGTGTGCGGGGAGGCAGCCTGAAAATGGGAGCTTGCTTGCCCACAACCATGGTGGGCAAAGGATGGCGCATTGGATGGGCGCGGGCGCGATGGTGGGGCAGCCTGAAATCGTTGTTTACCCCAAGGCAATCTGTGTAGCGAAGCGCGGTTGTGATGCGAAAACAAAACCGTTTGGTGTGGATGCCAAACGGTTTTTTGTTGGATGGGTTTGAGTTGCACTAAAACTGCGTTTCAGGCTGCCTATTGCCCTGCGTGTAATACAAAAATCGCGGGGCGTTTTTTTAAGCTTGGCAGCGCGGGCATTTTGCGCCATTGGCGCACGCTTTGGCTGATGATTTGCTGGCTGGGCAGGGTTAAATCGCAGGCAATGCACAGGCGGGTTTCGTCGTGCAGGACGGCGATGGCGTCGGCGAGTAGGGCATCGTTGCGATACGGCGTTTCAATGAATATTTGCGTTTCGTTGGCTTGGCGTGAGCGGGTTTCCAGCGTTTTCAGGCTGCTGATGCGCTCGTCTTTGTTGGCAGGAATGTAGCCTTTGAAGGCGAAACTTTGCCCGTTTGCGCCTGATGCCATTAGGGCGAGCACGATGCTGCTTGCGCCAACCAGCGGCTTGATGGCGAAGCCTGCGGCGTGGGCTTGGGCGACAAGGTTTGCTCCGGGGTCGGCGATGGCGGGGCAGCCTGCTTCGCTAATCAGCCCTAAATCGCGCCCTTCGCGCAGGGGTTGCAGCAGGGCGGCGACTTCGCGCTCGGGGGTGTGTTCGTTGAGCGTTTGCAGGTTGAGTTCGCGAATGGGGGCGGCGATACCCATGTGTTTGAGATGGGCGCGGGCGGTTTTTTCGGCTTCTACGACAAAGTCGGTGAGATGGGTGATTTGGGCTTGCTCGTGGGGCAGCAGGCTGGGGGTGTCGGCGGCGCCGAGTGGGGTGGGGATTAGGTAAAGCGTGGGCATGATGTGTTAGATGTGTTGCGGGGTGGATGGGTTTTCAGGCTGCCTTAGTGAACAAGGTTAGGCAGCCTGAAAATGGTTTTGGATGTGGTTGGCATGAATATGCCATGTAGCGGCGAGCCGTTGCTGTTTGCTTTATATGCGGCAGCCTGAAAACGGCTTTCAGCGCCGTTCAAACAAGATGCCGCGCGTTAGAGCGCAATATAAAGCGGATAGTTTTTCGGCACGGCGTGGCTGTGCTGGCGGCTGTTATACGGCATGGCGTATGATTGCTTGGTGTAGCGTTTTTTGCGGTCTAGCCCGCTGAGCGTGGCTTGGATGCCCCACACGCCGTTTTGTTCGGCGCTGCGGTTGAAGGCGATTTGGGCGTCTAGGCTCACTTGGTTGTCTTGGCAGTGGCGTTTTTCTGCGCCTGTGTATTCGTTGCAATCGCCATACATGCCGCTGTTGTCGCTGCCGCTGGGGATGTAGCTGTCGGCGACGCGGTTGTTGTCGGTGAAGATGAAAAACTGCCCTGTTTCGGTTGCGCCGCCGTTGGTGAAGCCGCTTTCAGCTTGATAGCCCCAGTTTTGCGCGCCCATTTGCACAAAGCGCCATTCTTGCGGCGCGCTGCCCCATGCGCCGATTTCGCTTTTGCCGTGGTGCTTGATTGTCCATTTGTTGCCGTTTTTTTCTAAGACGAACAATTCGGCAAGCCCCGATGCGGCGTGGCTTTCATCTTTGCGGTTTTCGCGGGTGTCGTAGGCGAAGCCGGTGTAGAGCATATAGCGCGTGGTTTTGCCGTGGCGGGTTACGGCGTGGCTGGCGGTGGGTTTCATGCAATAGGCGATGTTTTCAGGCTGCTGATAGCTGCCTTTGGGCGGGGCGGAGAGTTGGCATGATTGCGCGGGCAATGGGCGGTGGTAGTGTTGGTTGATGAGCTGGCGGATGGTGGTGTGGTCTGAGCTGGGGGCGGATGAGAGGCTGGGCGTTTGGGCGATGGCGAAGCTGGGAAACAGGACGAGTGCTAGGATGGCGGGTTTCATGGGATGTCCTTTACGTAGGATTTTGTGGAATAGGGCAGCCTGAAAATGGAGTTGCGACGTTTTCAGGCTGCTTTTGAAGTGTTTAAATATAGTGAAATAAATCAAGAAATACCCAGTTTAATCAGCGTGTAGAGTGTGTGCCGCAGGCACGCACGCGGGAACTGGTAAATCGTGTGCGTGGCAAAGTCACACATCCTACTTGTGTTATCAACAACATAGGCAGCCTGAAACAGGCTTACAGCATTTTCAGGCTGCCTGATGACATGGCGGGATGGCATAGGCAGCCTGAAAATCAAAAACCATCAATCCACCTGCGACACCATCACAGGCAACCCGCGCACGGCTTGCATCACTTCGTCCACTTTGCCGCGATAGATTTGCAAGGCGGCGCGGTCGGCGGTGGCAAGCTGCGGCGTGGGCAAGGCAACGGTGGCGGGGTTTACAGGCTGCCCGTTAATCCGCACTTCGTAGTGCAGATGCGGGCCGGTGGAATGCCCTGTGCTGCCTACCAAGCCGATGACTGCGCCCGAGTTCACGCGCGTGCCCACGTCCACGCCGCTGATAAACGCGCTCAAATGCCCATACAGCGTTTCCATGCCGTTGTCGTGGGTGAGCATCACGGCGTTGCCGTAGCCGCCTTTCCAGCCGCGAAAGCTGACCACGCCATCGCTGGGGGCGAGCACGCGCGTGCCTTGCGGGGCGGCGTAGTCTATGCCCGTGTGCATCCGCACGGTGTGGGTGATGGGATGCACGCGAATGCCAAAGGGCGAGGAGATGCGGGTGTAGCTTTCAATCGGCAGCCCGCCAAAGCCTTGCCGCAGCGGTTCGCCGTTTTCGTCATAATAATTGCCGCCGTTGTCGGCATCGCCGTTTTCAAAATAATAGGCGTAGTAGGTGCGGTTGTTGGCGGTTACTTCGGCGGCGAGCACGTTGCCCGTTGCCACTTCTTGCCCGCGAAAATACAGGCTTTCATACAACACGCGCACGCTGGAACCTTCGGGCAGTTTGTCTAAATTGATTTTATCGGCGAAGATTTCTTTGAGCGTGATGCGCACATCAATCGGCACGCCCGCCTGCCCCAGCGCGCCCGACACGGAAGACGTAATCACCACCGAACGCAGCGAGGGCAGGGTGGTGGTTTCGCCTTCGGTTTTGCGCATTTGCCATTTGCCCTCGGCGTATTCAATCGCCACCAGATTGCGCTCGCCGTCTTCATCGTTAAAAAATTGAATATCGGTAACGTTTTGGTTTTCATCAATGCGCGCGCTCACAATCTTGCCCTCGTTGAGCTTCAACGCTTTCAGGTTAATCGGGCTGTTTTGCACAAAATCTTGAATGTTTTGCTCGCTCACGCCAATGCGCGCCAACACCATCGGCAGCGTGTCGCCCTCTTGCACTTCCTCGTCGCGCCAATAGCTTAACCGCCCGAAATCGGTGATTTTGGGATTGGGCAACACTTGGCGCACCAAACGCGCATCGGGCGCAACCGCCGCTTGCTTCGGGCGCAACGCCACCGCCAGCAGCAACAGCGCAAGTGCGATAATGGGCAACAGAATCAGTTTGTTAGGTTTGATTTTTTTCATAGAACAACGGGTTAAACCAAATCAGAAAGCCCGCAATTTTAGCATTTTCAGGCTGCCTGAAAGAGACTTTTCATAACGGGCGGCGTTTTTATCAAACCTTTACCGCCCGCCCAAGGCAGCCTGAAAACCTGAAATATCACTCTCGCGTGTGGGCGGCAATTTAGCATCGTCCAAACCGCACAGGCTGCTACAATCCCCCATTTTCTACAACATTGCACACACACCATGTTCACCCTTATCCTCCCTGCCCTCCTGCGCGAACCCCACGAAACCCTGCCCGAACTGCACACCCCCGCGCTCAACCAACTCTTGCGCTATGCCCGCATCCAGCCCACCGCGTACAGCCGAATGCAGCTTTATCAAAGCTACCTGTGCGACCAGCTCGGGCAGCCTGAAAACATCATCTACGCCAGCCCCGTTTGGCAACAAATGGGCATGAACACCGCCAGCCAAATCCCCGCCGAACACCTGCCGCTCACGCACAGCGAAGCCGCCATCTGGTGCCACGAACTCAACCAGTTTTACCGCGGCGAATATGCGTTTACCCCCATCCGCCCCGATTTATGGACGCTTGCCCTGCCCAGCCCGCCCACATGGCACGCCGCCAGCATCCTAGACCTTGCCAGCCAGCTAGATGGCAGCCAAAGCGCAAGCGGCAGCGACATCCGCCCATGGCTCGCCCTTTCCACCGAGCTACAAATGTGGCTGCACAACCACCCCCGCAACGCCGCCCGCCAGCAAAACCAACTGCCGCCGATTAACGGCATCTGGCTGTGGAACGCCCCCGCCGCCGTCCCATTTCAGGCTGCCTCACTCATCGCCAGCAACAGCGCATGGGCAGCGCACAGCAGCCAAGCCACCACCGAGCAGCCTGAAAACTACGCCGCATGGCAACGCACCTGCGCCCAACGCCAAATCCCCCTCGCGCACACCCACATCTTCGCCGATGACTTCCTGCCCAGCCAGCAAACAGGCGACATCTGGGCATACCAAGCCCAGCTTGCCGTATGGGAGCAAAACTGGTTTGAACCGCTGCGCCAAGACCTGTTTTCAGGCTGCCTCAAAGGGCTGCGCATCGTGTGCGAACAAGCGCAATGCACCGTAAACAGCCAGCCACAATGGGCATTTTGGAAACGCAAACGGCGGTTTGATGGCAAAACGTTGTGAACGCGCGGGCTTGCGCTATTTAAGGCAGCCTGAAATCCACAATCCCACCCACACAAAAGCAGCCTGAAAACGGAATCCTCCCTTTTCAGGCTGCCTATTTATATCAGCGCAATCAACACGCGATTATTTTTGCGTGGCTTGAATCGCCGTCAGTGCAATGGTGTACACAATGTCTTCCACCAACGCCCCGCGCGACAAATCGTTCACGGGTTTGCGCAAACCTTGCAGCATCGGGCCCACGCTCAACACATTGGCGTTGCGTTGCACCGCTTTATAGGTGCAGTTGCCGGTGGTCAGGTTCGGGAAGATGAACACATTGGCTTTGCCGGCCACGGGGCTGCCCGGCGCTTTGGATTTCGCCACGCTTTCCACCACCGCCGCGTCGTATTGAAGCGGGCCGTCCACCGCCAATTCGGGCGCTTTTTCTTTCACCAGGCGGGTGGCTTCCACCACCAAGTCCACATCGGGGCCGCTGCCCGAATTGATGGTGGAATAAGAAATCATCGCCACGCGCGGTTCAATGCCGAACGCTTGGGCAGATTTTGCCGATTGGATGGCGATGTCAGCCAGTTGCTCGGCGGTGGGGTTCGGGTTCACCGCGCAGTCGCCATACACCACCACTTGCCCCGGTAACAGCATAAAGAACACGCTGGACACAATGCTTTCGCCCGGCGCGGTTTTGATGAGCTGCAAGGCGGGGCGGATGGTGTTGGCGGTGGTGTGCACCGCGCCGGATACCAAGCCGTCCACATCGTTTTGCGCCATCATCATCGTGCCCAGCACCACGGTGTCTTGCAACTGCGCGCGCGCTTGCTCTTCGGTTAAGCCTTTGGATTTGCGCAATTCGCACATCGGCGCAACGTATTGTTCCACCAACGAAGCGGGGTCAATGATTTCCAAGCTCTCGGGCAGCGCGATGCCATGTTCCTTGGCAACGGCTTCCACTTCGGCGCGGGTTGCCAGCAGCACGCAGCGGGCGATGCCTTTTTCGTGGCAAATCGCAGCGGCGCGCACGGTGCGCGGTTCTGCACCCTCGGGCAACACAATGCGCTTATTGGCTTTGCGCGCCGAATCCATCATATTGAAACGGAATTGCGCGGGCGACACGCGGTCGGTGGTCGCCGCTGCGATTTGCGCCAGTTCAGCCGTTTTCAGGCTGCCTGATGCGCCCAAATCCGCCAACTCGTTGGCTTGCGCGGCAGCGGCATTGCCCACCACGCCCGCAAAGAATACGGTGTTGCCTGCAAACGCTTGTTTTGCCAACGCCACGCGCTGTTCCGCGCCCGCTTCGTTGGATGCGGCAAACACTATTTGCGCGTTAAACGAAGTCGCCAGCGCCACGTTTTGCGCGGCTAGGAAAATGTTTTCCGCATCGGCTTGAATGCCTTGAATCACCACATTTTTTTTGCCCAGCGCGGCAACTTCGCCCACCAAAGCGTCAAACCAGTCGTCGGCTTTGCCCGCGGCGATTAAATCGGCGGCGCGTTTGGCATCGGCTAACGGGTTGAACACCACCGCATCGGGCAGGGCGGCGGCGATGCTTTGGGCGGCGGCTGCGGCATCAACGTGCGCGCAAGTGGGGAGAACGAGAATGTTTGCCATGAGAAATGTCCTTGTTTTGGTTAGAAAAAACACAAAGAAAAATCGGCATCTGCCGATAGGATGAACGCGGCGGATTATACTCCGATTTGCTTTTTCAGGCTGCCTTATTGCGCGCCTTATTGCGAACGGCAGCCTGAAAATGGGAAAGGCTTGGTGGTGTGGCAAGTGGTTTTGAGTTGGGGGGATTGGTTTTCAGGCTGCCTTTGATGTGCGCCCAAAGGCAGCCTGAAAACAAAAATGGAGCGGCGATGGCTCGTCGCCAAATGGCATATTCCAAAAGGCATGGTTGCCAAGATGTTGGCGAGCCGCCGACGCTCCATCGGGTATTGCGTTTCAGGCTGCCCCAAATCATCAAGGCAGCCTGAAACCAAAAAAAACCACTCGCCCAAAACAACGAGTGGTTTTCATCATTTCAACAATCGCCAAGCCTATTCCGCTTTCACTTCCACGCGGCGACCTTGGGCGTTGTTGCCTGCAGCGGCGGTGGTGTTTTCAGGTTTGCGCAGCTCAATGTTTTTGGCATCAACGCCTTGTTTTTCCAAGAACGCTTGCACCGCTTGGGCGCGTTTTTTGGAAAGCTCGGCATTGGTAGCGGCGTTGCCTGTGCTGTCGGTGTAACCGCTCACGATGAGTTTTTTGCCGTTTTTGCCAGCGGCAACCAAGTCGGCAACCACTTTATCGGCGTTGGCGGCAACATCGCTTTTGCCTGTTGCAAAGTAGAACGTGGCAACCGCATCTTTATAAGCCACATCGGCTTGGTCTGCCGCAGGTTCGCTGGCTGTTGCGCTGGCAGCGGCAGGCGTAGCCGCAGAAGCGGCGGCTGTCGCAGATGCTGGTGTAGATGCGGCAGCAGGTGCTGGGGCAGCCGCAGGCGCGGGCGCAGGTTTAGCCGCTTGGGCAGGCTCATGCGTGCTGTCGGTTGGCAGCGCTTGATTTTTCGGATGCGATTTGCCCCACACATAAGCCGTGAGCAAGTGGATTTTGTCTTCGGTTAAGAAGTCTTTCCACGCAGGCATTTGGTTGTGCCGCCCGCTGGTAATGGTTTCTATGATGGCTTTTTCGCTGCCGCCCCATAGCCAAATGTTGTCGTTGAGCCTGGGGGCGATGCCCATTGTGCCTTGTCCGTTTGCGCCGTGGCAGGCAACGCAGTTGGCTTGGAAAATTTCCTTGCCGCGTGCGGCGCGGTCTTCATCGTAGGCGCGGTCTTTGGATAGCGAAATCACATAATTGGCAACATCGCGCACGCCTTCTGTGCCAAGGTTAGGCCCCCAAGGCATCATGATGCCGATGCGCCCATTGGTGATGGTTTCGTGAATTTTTTCGGGCGTGCCGCCGTAAATCCAGTCGCTATCGGTAAGGTTGGGGAAGCCGCGCGAACCTTGCGCATCCGAGCCGTGGCATTGGATGCAATAGGTGGCAAACAAGTTTTTACCGATGGTCATTGCCGCTTGGTCTTTGGCAACATCTTCCACCTTCATCTTGCTGTATTTGCCATACAGCGCATTCACGGTTTTATCCGCAGCGGCAACTTCTCTTTCGTATTGATTGTGGCTGGTCCAGTTAAACACGCCTTTGTAGTCGCCCAAACCAGGGTAAACAACCAAATAGCCTGCGCTGAATAAAATCATGAAGACAAACATCCAAAACCACCAGCGTGGCATGGGGTTGTTGTATTCTTCAATGCCGTCCCAAGAATGGCCTGTGGTTTTAACTTCTTCGCCTTTTTTCAGCTTCACTTTGTCTTGCGACAGCAGCAGCCATGTTACATAAATGAAACTGGCCACCACGATGGCAACGATGTAATAGTGCCAAAATGGGGATGTGAATTGTGATTCCATAGTTTATGCTCCGTGTTCACGATGGGTTTGGGCGGCTTCGCTGTCGCTTGGCGCGTCGTCGTCATCAAAGATGCTTTGTGCCGCGTCTTGGTAGTTTTGTTTATTGCGCTTGTTTAACACAATAAACAGGATAACCGCGAAGCTAATGCAGATGCCGATGGTAAACAGGCTATTTGCCCAAGCCATATTCATGATTTCTTACCTTTTGTTTTTCAATGCCAAGCCCAAACCTTGCAAATAGGCGACTACTGCGTCTAATTCAGATTTGTCTTTGAGCTCTTCGGCGGCTTTGTCGTAATCTTCTTTGGTGTAAGGCGTGCCCACTTTTTCCAAAGCTTTCATGTGGCGCACCACTTCGTCTGCGTCCACTTTGTTACGTGCCAGCCATGGGAATGCGGGCATATTGGATTCGGGAACCACTGCGCGCGGATTGAGCAAGTGGATGCGGTGCCATGCGTCGGAATAGCGTCCACCTACGCGCGCCAAATCAGGACCTGTGCGTTTTGAGCCCCATTGGAACGGGTGGTCGTACACCGATTCGCCCGCCACAGAATAATGCCCGTAGCGTTCGGTTTCGGCGCGGAAAGGGCGGATTTGCTGCGAGTGGCAGTTGTAGCAGCCTTCGCGCACAAAAATATCGCGTCCCGCCACTTGCAAGGGCGAATAGGGTTTCACGCCTTTGGTGGCGGTAATCACTTCTTTGGTGCCAAACAAGGGGACAACTTCCACCATCAAGCCCACGCTGACCACAATAAGCGTAAACACAATCAGAAAGCCCACTTTTTCTTCTGCTAATTGTTGCAATTTCATTTTTAGCGTCCTTTCTATTAGTGTTCAGTTTTGGGCAAAGCAGGGATTTCTGCTTCAACAGGTTGGGCATCGGCAACAGTGCGGTAGACGTTATACGCCATGATGCACATACCGCTTAAATACAGCAGACCGCCCAAGAAACGGATGAGATAGAACGGCATAGAACGGCTAACCGATGCGATAAATGAATGCGTGAGCGTGCCGTCGGGGTTGAGCTGGCTCCACATCAAGCCTTGCATCACACCTGATGCCCACATGGATGTGATGTAGAGCACCACGCCCAAAGTGGCAATCCAAAAGTGTGCGTTGATGAGCTTCACGCTATACATTTCTTTTTTACCATACAAACGGGGAATTAGGTAATACAGCGAGCCGATGGTTACAAAACCCACCCAGCCCAATGCACCGGAGTGAACGTGTCCCACTGTCCAGTCGGTGTAGTGGCTCAATGCGTTGACCGATTTGATGGACATCATCGGACCTTCAAACGTGGACATGCCGTAAAACGACAGCGACACGATTAAGAATTTCAAGATGGGGTCGGTGCGCAGTTTGTCCCACGCGCCCGATAGCGTCATGATGCCGTTAATCATGCCGCCCCAAGAGGGGGCAAACAAAATCAGCGATAACACCATGCCCAAAGATTGCGTCCAGTCGGGCAGGGCGGTGTAGTGCAGATGGTGCGGGCCCGCCCACATATAGGTGAAAATCAGCGCCCAAAAGTGCACAACGGATAGACGATAGGAATAAACAGGGCGGTTGGCTTGTTTGGGCACAAAGTAATACATCATGCCCAAGAAGCCTGCGGTGAGGAAAAAGCCCACGGCGTTGTGCCCGTACCACCATTGCACCATGGCATCAATCGCGCCGTAGTAAACGGAATACGATTTAAACCCGCCTGCGGGAATGGAAATGTTGTTCACAATGTGCAGCAGGGCAACGGCGAGGATAAACGCGCCGTAAAACCAGTTTGCCACATAAATATGCTTCATTTTGCGCTTGGCGATGGTGCCGAAGAACACGATGGCATAAGCCACCCACACGGCGGTAATCAAAATATCAATCGGCCATTCCAGCTCGGCGTATTCTTTGCCTTGGGTGTAGCCCAAAGGCAGGGTAATCGCCGCCAGCACAATCACCAGCTGCCAGCCCCAAAAGGTGAACGCGGGCAGCAAATTGCCGCCAAACAGCCGCGCATTGCAGGTTCGCTGCACCACATAATACGAGGTGGCAATCAAGCCGCAGCCGCCAAAGGCGAAAATCACGGCATTGGTGTGCAAAGGACGGATGCGCCCGAAGTGAAACCAAGGCGCAACGTCCGACAGATTCAGCGCGGGCCAGCGCAATTCTGCGGCGGCATACACGCCCACAAACATCCCAATGATGCCCCAAATCACCGTCATAATGGCGAATTGGCGCACCACTTTATAGTTATAGGTTTGCGTTTCCATAACAACTCCATACGTTGAAAATATTTCTTATTCTGCGATTGACTGTTTTTCAGGCTGCCTTACCCTTTAAGGCAGCCTGAAAACCGCCATCGCTTGTCTTACTCTTAATGTCCCTAGCTGTTAAAATAAAATAAATTAACACATCTTAAAACATCAAAACCTTATTTATCGTAAGGTTACCAAAAACAGCGGAATGTTACCTGATTAGCATCAAACAATCTACTTTTAGATGTGAATAGCCAAACGCTAAATCAATTATTGCCATACTCAATACTTTTTTAAAATCAAATAGAAAGCCAAAGTTATGTTGCATTACACCATCACACCCCGCCCCAACGCCCACCAATGGCACATCATTTTTACATTTCACCACAGCGAAAATGCCACACAAAGCATCAAGCTGGCGAACTGGGTGGCGGGCAGCTACATGATTCGCGACTTTGCCAAGCACATCATCAACATTCAAGCCACCTGCAACGGCAGCCCCGTGCTGCTTACCCAAATCAGCAAAAACGAATGGCAAACCCCCGCGCAAAGCGGCGATTACCAAATTGAATACACCGTGTATGCCAACGATTTATCCGTGCGCGCCAGCTTGCTGGACAACGAGCGCGGCTTTATTGACGGCGCGTGTTTGTTCCTCTATTTGCCCGAGCGGCGCGACGAAGCCTGCGAAGTGCAATTTAATGACTTGCCCGAGGGCTGGCGCATTGAAACCACATTAAGGCAGCCTGAAAACCAGAAAAACCATTTTCAGGCTGCCCACTATGCCGAGCTGACCGATTGCCCGTTTGAACTGGGCGCACACATTGAAACGCTGCACTTCACCGCACACGGCATCCCGCATCGCATCGCGTTAAGCGGGCACTACCCCGATTTTGACCGCGCGCAGCTGCTTGCCGATTGCCAAAAAATCTGCGAACACGCGCTTGCCCTGTTTATCGCCGACACCGCCCCCCCGTTTGCCGAATACCTATTTTTGCTGCATCTGGGCGACAACATCTACGGCGGCTTGGAACACAGCAACAGCACCGCGCTGCACGCCGACCGCAAAGCCCTGCCGCCGCGCAATATGGCGCAGCCCACCGCCGATTACACCACGCTGTTGGGCTTAATCTCGCACGAATACTTCCACGCATGGAATGTGAAAACCATTAAGCCTGCCGAATTTGTGCCCTACGATTTGGACACAGAAACCTACACCGAGCAGCTCTGGGCGTATGAAGGCATCACATCCTATTATGACGACCTGATGCTCGCCCGCAGCCAAGTGATTAGCCCCGAAGCTTATTTGCATTTGCTGGTGCAAAACATCACCCGCGTGCACCGCAATGCTGGGCGCAAACAGCAAACACTCGCCCAATCCAGCTTCGCCGCATGGCATAAATACTACAAACAAGACGAAAATAGCCCCAACGCCATCACCAGCTACTACCAACAAGGCGCGCTCGTCGCCCTCTGCCTTGATGCCCACCTGCGCCAACAGCAACGCCCGCCGCTGGATTTTGTTATGCGCAGCCTGTATCTGCAAACGCTGAACAGCCACACCTATTTCACCGCGAGCGAATGGCAAAACTTCGTTCAAAGCATCGCGCAAATCGATTTGCACGCCTTTTTTCAGGCTGCCCTGCACACCACCGCCGACCTGCCCTTGGAAGGCAGCCTGAAAACGCTGGGCGTAGAACTGCGCTGGTACAGCACACCGCGCAGCGATTTGGGCAAACTGGTCAAAGAGTTCCCCGACCACACGCCCGCCCCCGACATCGGCTGCCGCGCCAAACAGCAAGGCGACCGCGCCGTCATCAGCCATGTGTTTACAGGCGGCAGCGCAGAACAAGCTGCGCTCAAAGCAGGCGATGCCATCATCGCCATCAACGGCTACGCCTGCACCGACTTCATCGCCCAAACCGAAACCCAAATCGGCGACCGCCACACTGTGCATTACTTCCGCCACGGCGTGTTGCACCAAACCACGCTCACCGTGCAAGCCGCTGCCGCCACCACCGCCTATTTGAAAATTGTGGACAGCGCACGGCTACAAGCATGGATGACAAGGAGTTAAAGCAACGATAAAGGCAGCCTGAAAACGTATTGGAGATGTTGTTTTCGCTTTGCTGAAATGCGCTTTATCCGTTTTCAGGCTGCCTCAATCGCACCAGCCCAATATCATGCCTACTCATACACATCAACGCAAAAAGGCAGCCTGAAAGCCGTTTTCCATTTTCAGGCTGCCGCAAAACAGTTTAAAATAGCCACTCTTAACAAAAACAACACCCCATTAAGGAAACCAAAAATGATAGAAAAAATCGCCGATTATTTATACGTGTCCGACCAGCTTAAAGACGAACGTTTTGCCAAACGCGCCGCGTCTTACGGCATCAAAACCGTGATTTGCAACCGCCCCGATGGCGAAGCCCCCGACCAGCCCAGCTTTGAGCAAGTGAAAGCATGGCTCAACGCCAACGGCATTGAACACGTGATTTATATGCCCGTAGTAATGGACGGCATCACCGATGAAACGCTGGATCATTTCCAAGCCACCGTTGCCAATTCCGAAGCGCCGATTATGGCGTTTTGTCGCACGGGCACGCGTTCTACTATGCTTTGGGCGTTGAACCAAGCGCGCCGCGGCGTGGAAGTGAACAGCTTGATTAAAGCTGCTAGCCTTGCCAACATTGACTTGGAACCGCAACGCCACCGCTTGGAAGCGATTTACACGAAAAAAGGCTGACGGGCCGAACACATAATCAAACCCTGTAAACAGAATTGGAAGCTGTTTGCAGGGTTTGGTGTTTTCAGGCTGCCTTGATTGCATTGAGGCAGCCTGAAAACGGATTACGAATGGTTTTTCAGGCTGCCTGTGCCGTCTAAGTCCAATAATACCGCACCACATGGAAAAACACGGGCGCGGCAAAGCACAGGCTGTCCAGCCGGTCTAACACGCTGTGGGTGCTGAATGCGTGCCCCCAATGGCGGATGCCGAGGCTGTGTTTGATGGCGCGCATCACTTCGTTGCCGAAAAACCCCATCAGGCTAATCATCAAACCCGCTAAGGCAGCCTGAAACGGGGTGAACGGCGTTATCCAATAGAGGCTGGCCGCCAGCAGCGTGGAAAGCGGGATGCTGATATACGCGCTGGGCAGCGTGCGCGGCGGGGCGATTTTGCTGCCCGCGCGCCGCCACAGATAGGCGAACACGTCGCCGCTTTGCACCACCACCAGCATAAACAGCAAGAGCACGATGTTGGGCGAGGCGTAATCCTTGATTTCCAAGCTCAACAAGGCGGGCACGTGCGAGAGGCAATACACGGTAATCATCACGCCCCATTGGATTTTGGCAGTGCGGTCAAAAAATTGGCTGTTGTCGCCCGCCATATTGCGGATGATGGGCAGCAGCAAAAAGGCATACACGGGAATCAACACGGTAAACATGCTAAACCAGTTGGTCAGCACAAAATAGTATTGCAAGGGCAGCAGAATATAGAAGCACAGCGCGATGGTGAGATGGTCGGCGCGATTGCGGTACACATGGCTGATAAATTCGCGCAGCGTGGCAAACGAGGCGGCAACAAACAACGCAATCATGCCGCCGCGCCCAATCCAAAATGTTACCAGCAGCAGGATGGTAATCACCCACCACGATGCCACGCGGGCGTTCCATTCTTTCACCATGTTGCTCACGTCAAAGCCTTGTTTGCGCTCGTAATACTTGCCTGCCAGCGAAGCGAGTGCCAGCGCACAAAAAATGCCAAAAAACACGATGCCCACCGTGGCAGGCAGATAAAAATCCGCTCTCATGCTGATTTCTCCGCGTATTCGGCGATTTTGGCAGGCGGCACCAGCGCGAGCATGGCTTGGCGGGCGCGTTGCAAAAAGGCTTCTTTGTCTTCGTCCACTTGCAAATACAGCGGCTCGCCTATCATTACATCGCACAAAATCGGCACGGGGATGATTTGGTTTTTCGGCAACACGCGGTTGATGTTGTTAATCCAAATCGGCACAAAGCCCACATCGGGGTTGCTGCGGGCAAGGTGGTAGATGCCGCTTTTAAACGGCAGCAGCAGTGTGTTGTCGTCGGTGTTGCGCGTGCCCTCGGGGAAGATGATGAGCGAGGATTGAGTGGCAAGCACATCCGACATTTGCTGGGTGATGGCTTTGGGGTCGTTGCCATTGCGCATAATCAGCAGGCTGTTGAACACGTGTTTGCTCACAAAACGGCGAAACGCGCCTTTAAGCCAGTAATCCGCGCCGGCAACGGGGCGGGCGGCTTTGCGCCAGCGTTTGGGCAGGGCAAGCTGCACCATGATGAAATCGGCGTGGCTATTGTGGTTGGCAAAATAGACTTTGCGCTCGGGGGTGAAGGCGATGTCGCCTTCAAATTTGGCGCGGATGCCGGTTAAAAACGAAACGAGTAAAAAAATGCTGCGGCTCACGATAAAGGATGCCGCTTGCGTCAGAATATTCATGGGGTGGTTGTGCGGATGGAAAGGTTGGATTGTAATGGATTGTAAGCGGTTGTGGCGATTTGTCGCGATGGGGGCAGCCTGAAATCTGCAAACGAGCCTGCGCCTCTCAAAAAGACGGCGGGTTTTGCGTGTTAAAAAGCGCAGTGCAACGGGCAGCCGCCCATGCCAAAGGCAGCCTGAAAACCGTTTGGTGCGGTTTCAGGCTGCCTTTATTGTTGCGGCGATACGCATTTTCAGGCTGCCTGCGCATTCCTAGGCAGCCTGAAAACGCTTTACGCTTTTTTCACGAATTCCGATTTCAAATTCATCGGCGTGCCGTCGATTTTGCAACCGATGTTGTGGTCGCCTTCTTGCAGGCGGATGCTTTTTACTTTGGTGCCCTGCTTGATGACTTGGCTGCTGCCTTTCACTTTCAAGTCTTTAATCAGTACCACGCTGTCGCCGTCTTGCAAAACCGCGCCGTTGGCATCTTTTACGATTTCGCTTTCATCGGCATCGGCGGCGGTTTCGCCCTCCGTCCATTCATAGGCGCATTCGGGGCAAACGAGCTGGCTGCCGTCGTGGTAGGTGAAATTAGATTGGCATTGCGGGCAGGCGGGGTAGGTCATGCGGGTTCCTTAATAGTTGGTGGTGCGTTGAAATTCGGCGGCTTTGGCGCGTAGTTCGCGCAGGGCTTCGGGGTTGCCGCACAGTTTTTCTTTTTTGAAGCCTGATACTTGCCCTGTGGAGTGGGAGACTTCTATGCGGTAATAGGTGCAGCCGCTGAGGATGTTTACATCCCAGTTAAACCAGTCTTTATCGGTGGAGACGATTCTGCCGCCGTGGGAAATGCGTTTTGCCATGCGGATGGCGTTTTGTTCGTCGTCGGTGGCGATGCGTTGGGGCTCGGCGGTGGCGGCGAGGCTGCTGGTGAGCAATAGGGCGGCGGCGAGCCATTTGAGTTGAGGTTTCATTATGCGTCCTTTGTGAAGTGGGGAAAGTGGGGAATATAACGAGGCGCGGGCGGCTTGGCAAATGGGCAGCCTAAAAATGGGGCGGGGTGTTGCAAAATGGGGTGTATTGATGCGTTTCAGGCTGCCTTTGCATCATCGCGCAGCATAGGCAGCCTGAAAACGTTATTGTGCTCATTCAAGGAAACGCCACCAGCGCGTAAGCCGAATGGTTGTGGATGGATTCAAAATTCTCGCTTTCCACGGTGAAGGCGGCGATGCGCGGGTCTTGCTTTAACACGGTGGCGATGTCGCGCACCATGTCTTCCACAAATTTCGGGTTTTCATAAGCGCGCTCGGTAACGAATTTTTCGTCTGGGCGTTTGAGCAAGCCATAAAGTTGGCACGATGCTTGGCTTTCCACCCAATCAATCGCTTCTTCTATGGCAACAGGCTCGCGGCAGCGCAAGGTGAGCGTAACGTGAGAGCGCTGGTTGTGCGCGCCGTAATCGGAGATTTCTTTGGAGCAGGGACAAAGGCTGGTTACGGGCACGGTGATTTTCAGGCTGCCGATAAAGGCGTGGTTTTGCATTTCGCCGATTAGGGCAACATCGTAGTCCAGCCAAGATAGGCAGCCTGAAACGGGTGCGGCTTTTTGGCGGAAAAAGGGAAAGGCGATGCTGATTTTGCCTGCGTTGGCTTCTAGCCGCGCCAACATATTGCGCGTGAGCGTTTCCAGCGCGGCAAAATCCAGCGCGGTGCGTTGTTCTTCCATCAGCGCAACAAAGCGCGACATGTGCGTGCCTTTTTGCTCGGCAGGCAGCGCCACCGTCATGCTGATGCGGGCAACGGTGGCTTGTTCGCCTGTTTGGCTGAGAATGCGAATGGGAAAGCGCAGGTCTTTAATGCCAACTTGGTTGATGGGGATGTTGCGCACATCGGGCGTGCTTTGCACATCGGGCATAGGGGTCATTGAAGTATCCTTGATGGGTGTAGGCAATTTTAAAATTGGTTTGGCAAGGCGGGTGGCTGAACCCTGCGGCAGCCTGAAATAACGGTCAGGCTGCAACGGCGGTTTCAGGCTGCCCGAAAGTGGCGCAAGTATATCACTATGCCCTGTTTTGAAATACAATCGCCACCTTTGATTTTCCCTTTTTTCAGCAGGCTGAAAAGCATCCAAACCTGTTTACAGGCAGCCTGAAAACCCATCTCCCACCGCAAAGGAGTCGTCATGAAATTCGCCACCCAAACCATCCATTCCGCCTACAACCCCGATGAACACAACCGCGCGTTGATGCCACCCCTATACCAAAACAGTATGTTTGCCATGCACGAATTGGGCGAAAACATCCCCTTTCGTTATTCGCGCTTGGGCAACCCCACGCGCAAGATTTTGGAAGACACCGTTGCCCAGCTAGAACACGGCACGCACGGCTTTGCCTTTGCCAGCGGCATCGCGGCGATTGATTGCATTTTCCGCACCTTTTTGCAGCCTAATGACACCATTGTTGCCGTGTCCGATATTTACGGCGGCAGCTACGATTTGCTCACCAATGTTTACGCCAAATGGGGCGTGAACGTCATCTTTGCCGACTTAACGCAGCCTGAAAACCTAGACCGCATTCTCGCCGAAAACCAAGTGAAACTATTATGGCTAGAAAGCCCATCCAACCCGCTGCTGCGCTTGGTGGACATTGAATTGCTGGCGCAAAAAGCCAAAGCGCACGGCGCATTAGTCGGCATGGACAACACCTTTGCCACGCCGTATTGCCAAAATCCGCTGGATTTGGGCTGCGATATTGTGTTCCATTCCGCCACCAAATATTTATGCGGGCATTCCGATGTGTTGATGGGCGTTGCCGTGTTGAAAGATGCCCAGCTTGCCAAGCCCTTTGCCAACATGATGGTGGAAACAGGCGGCGTGGCAGGGCCAATGGATTGCTGGCTAGTGTTGCGCGGCATCAAAACGCTTGCCGTGCGCATGAAGCAGCATTTGGAAAACGCGCAAATCATCGCCGAAAAACTGTGCCGCCACCCCGCCATTGAAAAAGTGTTCTACCCCGCCTTGCCCAGCCACGAGCATCACGAATTAGCCAAACGCCAAATGCGCGGCTTCGGCGGCGTGGTAACCGTTTACCTGAAAAACGACACGCGCGAAGCCGTGAACCGCTTTATCGCGCACAGCAAATTGTTCACGCTCGCATCCAGCCTCGGCGGCGTGGAATGCTTGGTGAACCATTGCTACTCGCAATCGCATAGCGGCATGGCGCACGATGTAAAAATCGGCTTGGGGATTAAAGTCGGCTTGCTGCGCCTATCCATCGGCATCGAAGACGTGGACGACATTTATGCCGATTTGGACCAAGCGTTGAATGCGACTTTGTAAACCGCGATAACGCCCATCCCGACACCCAAAGGCAGCCTGAAACCGAGAAACCGCGTTTCAGGCTGCCTTGATGCTTTGCGGCAGCCTGAAATCGGCAATGGAGCGGCGACGGCGGGTGGCCAAATGACGCATGCAATAGGGCTTCGCGGGTTGGCAAAGATGCCGGCAAGCCTTGGATGCGCCATGGGTTTACAGGTTTGCAAAAGGTTCGGATGGGTTTTCAGGCTGCCTCCGTTTAACGGGCTAAGGGATTACCGCAAGACAGGGCAGGGCAGCTATTAGGGCATGGGGCAGCCTGAAAAGCCATCGCACGCCGCCGCCAATCTTTGCCGCAAACAATAAGGATAAGGCAGCCTGAAAACGGTATTTCCCGTTTTCAGGCTGCCTCAACGTGTTAGCGCGGTCATTTAAACTTTGCGCTCATTCTTTTCTTTCATCATCTGATGCAGGGTTTTCGCCGCAGGGCGCATCGGCGCGTGGTTTCTCGTCCAGCCCATTTGCCAAGGCGGCGTTAGGCTGCGGAACGTGGTCGCCGCCCAGCCCAGCGTGCGGTATGCCTTAATCTTGCCAAACGAGCCGCTGAACACGCGCCAAGCCATGCTCTCGCCCAAGCTGTGCGACGCGCCTTGCCCTTTAATCGGATACGCCACTTGCTCTGTGGGCGAGCGTTGCGCTTCTTGGCGCAGGCGTTGCATCTGCTCGGTAATCGGGATTTTCACAGGGCAAACTTCCACGCACGCGCCGCACATGGTGCAGGCGGTGGGCAAATCGCGCGTTTTTTCCAAGCCCATCAGGTGCGGCGAAATAATCTCGCCAATTGGGCCGGGGTAGGTGGTGCCGTAGGCTGCGCCGCCCACGCGCGTGTAAACAGGGCAATGGTTCATGCACGCGCCGCAGCGGATACATTGCAGCGTGCGGCGCATTTGCTCTTCGCCGTAGGCTTGCGTGCGCCCGTTGTCCAGCAGCACAAGGTGCATTTCTTGCGGGCCGTCCAGCTCTTCGCTGCGGCGCGGGCCGGTAATCATGTTGAAATAGGTGGTGATGTTTTGCCCAATCGCGGTGCGCGGCAGTTGGCTGTATAACGGCACAACGTCGGTAAGCTTGGCGACCACTTTTTCAATACCCGTGATGGCGATGTGCACGGGTGGCACGGTGGTGGACAAGCGTCCATTGCCTTCGTTTTCCACCAAACACAGCGTGCCTGTTTCGGCTACGGCGAAGTTTACGCCGCTCAAACCCACATCAGCGGTGCGATAAATATCGCGCAGGGCTTGGCGGGCAAAGCCTGTGAGTTTGTCCACATCATCGGTGAGTTCTGTGCCCAAGTTGTCGTGGAAAAGCTGGCTCACTTGCTCTTTGGTTTTGTGAATGGCGGGCATCACGATATGGGTGGGTTTTTCGCCCGCCATTTGCACGATAAATTCGCCCAAATCGCTTTCAACCGCGCGCATGCCTTTGCTTTCCAAATGGTGATTGAGTTCAATTTCCTCG
This sequence comes from Kingella bonacorsii, assembly GCF_016623605.1. Classification (NCBI taxonomy): domain Bacteria; kingdom Pseudomonadati; phylum Pseudomonadota; class Betaproteobacteria; order Neisseriales; family Neisseriaceae; genus Kingella; species Kingella bonacorsii. The sequence continues at coordinate 129,694 of NZ_JAEHNZ010000005.1, forward strand.
CTCACCATCGATTTGCCTTTCACCATCAGCTTGGCTTTGTGCGTTTCCATGATGCCGTAGATGATGTTTTGCGCTTCTTCAACGGTTTCCGCCCAATGCACGCGCACGCCAAGGCGGGTGAGATTGCTTTCCAGCTGTTCCAGCAAATCGGGCAGTTTGGACAGCGCGTGTTGGCGAACGTGCTCGCACAGCGTGCGCAACATTTGCAATTCCTCTTCGTCTGACAACACCAGTTTGCGCTTGGTCATCAGCATATCCATGGCGGTGCGCAGGCTTTTGCGCAGCGGTTTGTCGGCAAGCGCGGCTTCGGTGTTTTGCTTGAAGGTTTCGGGGCGCGGGTGGATTTTGATTACTTGCGTGGTCATGCTTGTTCCTCCAAATCGGCAGGGTTGATGTGTTCGGGCAACACCGCCAGCACCACCAAATCGCGCGGCCCGTGCGCGCCAAACGCCAAAGTGAGCTGAATGTCGGCGGTTTTGGACGGCCCCGAAACCAAGATGATGTTGGTGGGCATCTCATCAACCAATTTTTCGCCTGTTAAGGCGGCGTAAAACGTGTCGTACAGTTTGCGGGTGTCAAACAAGCAAAAATGCACGGGGGGAACAAGGCTTTGGCTGCGCGGCTCTTCTACCGAAGAAACCAGCATCACCGTGCCGGTGTGGGCAATGCCGCAAAGCGATGCGGTGAAACCTGCGTCCACGTTGGCAAAGAAATCGTTTTTCCAGTCTTCAATTTTTTGCTCAAAGCCGCGCGTGGCGAAACCTGCTTGCGCTAACGCCGTTTCGGCGCGTTTGCCGTGCGCGGTTTGCGGCGAAAGCAGCATATTGCGCAGCCCTTTTTGCTGCGCCACTTCCACCAGCGTGTTTTCCCAATCGTTTTCGCGTACCCAAAAAATCTCGGTTTTCACCGCACGCATGGTTTTTGCCCAATGTTTCAGGCGTTCCACTTCGTTGTCCCATGTGGGCGACATTTCTTGATAGTAATCAGCAGTTTGCGGTTCAGCCATTGGATAGGCATTGGCTTGGCGCAGCTTGGCTAAAATGTTCTCGCGTGCGTTCATGCTTTCACCCCCGTGCGTTCCAGCAAGAAGGTGGAAATGTGTTTGGGGCGCGGCATATTGGGCTCGTCTTTTTCAATTTTGCCGCCGATGTTCATCATGCAGCCCGCGTCTGCGCTCACAATTTCCACCGCTTCGGTTTCTTTGAGCGCGGCAACTTTGTCGCTCACCATTGCGCCTGAAATGTCGGCGTGTTTCACTGAGAACGTGCCGCCGAAGCCGCAGCATTCGCTTTCGTGGTCGTGTACCACGCGCTCCACGTTTTTCAGGCTGTCTATCAGCTTCCAGCCCGAAAGGTGCACGTTCATTTCGCGGCGCGCGGTGCAGGAAGTGTGCACGGCAACTTTAATTGGCTCGCCTTTATCTTCGGGCTGATAGCCGATGTTGAGCAGAAAATGGGTGAACTCCACCACGCGACCGGCAAGCTCGTTGGCGCGCGCTTCGTATTCGCTGCCCGCAAACAGGGTGGGCCAATGCAGCTTCATCATGCCACCGCATGAGCCTGATGGCACGACAATGGGCCAATCTTCGGGGAATAAATCCAGCTGCGCTTTGGCAACGGCAAACGCTTCTTTTTCGTGCCCGGACGAATAAGCGGGCTGCCCGCAGCAGCTTTGTTCCATGGGGAAATGAACGTTGATGCCCAAAGATTCCAGCAGCGTCATGGCATCCATGCCTGCTTGGGGCATAAACATATCTAAGATACACGTGCCAAAGAAATAGACATCGCGCGGATAGGTGGTGTTTGTGTTCATGGTTTGTTTTCTTTTTGATAGTAGAAACGGCGGGATGCCGTGCGGGGTAATGTATTGTAGTTACATGTAGTCTGTCAAGATGGTTTGTTAATGTTTGTTAGACTTTGTTTACTGAATTTTAATCGGCAAGACGGCGGGATATTTTTTTGCAAAGCGCGGATTTTACGGCAGATTGTGATGGTAATCGGGTGTTTGTTGGCATGGATAGGCGGAATGATTGGTGAAAAATAGCTAATCGGTGGAGCGTGATACCGCCAAAAGGATTAGATTTTGTTTTATGAAATTACAAGATTGCCCGCGAAGGCAGCCTGAAAACGCATGAAACGGATTTTGCCGAGCCGATACGGCATCCAAAAGGTGGTTTCAGGCTGCCTTTGCTATAATCCGCCCACTTATTTCAACGCTTATTCTCACCATGTCCAGCATCCAATTTCTCCCCTCCCATCTCATCAACCAAATCGCCGCGGGCGAAGTGGTGGAACGCCCCGCCAATGCGCTCAAAGAAATCGTGGAAAACAGCCTAGACGCGGGCGCAACGCACATCAGCGTGGAAATCGCGGGCGGCGGCATCAAACTTTTGCGCGTGTGCGACAACGGCTGTGGCATGGAAGCGGACGATTTGCCGCTCGCGCTGTCGCGCCACGCCACCAGCAAAATCAAAAGTTTAGCCGATTTGGAACACGTTAAAAGCATGGGGTTTCGCGGCGAAGGGCTGGCGAGCATCGCATCCGTGTCGCGGCTCACACTCACCAGCCGCACCGCGCACAATGCCCACGCACACCAAATCCGCGCGGTGGATGGCGCGTTGGGCGAGATTGCCGCCGCCGCGCACCCAATCGGCACCACGATTGAAATCGCCGAGCTGTTTTTCAACACGCCCGCGCGGCGCAAATTTTTGAAATCGGAAAACACCGAATATGCGCATTGCGCCACCATGTTGGAGCGGCTGGCGTTGGCGAACCCCTCCGTGTCTTTTTCTTTAAAAAACAACGGCAAATCCGTGTTTGACTATCCCGCGCAAACCCTGCCCGAGCGCGTGGCGGCGATTGTGGGCGCGGCGTTTCAGGCTGCCTCGTTGCCGATTGACAGCCAAGCGGGCGAAATGGCGTTGCGCGGCTTTGTGTCCAAGCCCACCTTTGCGCAGGGCAAGAGCGACAAGCAGTTTTTCTTTGTAAACAACCGCTTTGTGCGCGATAAGGTGATGCTGCACGCGGTGAAGCAGGCGTATCGCGATGTGTTGCACCACCAAATCACACCCGCGTTTGCGCTGTTTTTGGATTTGCCCCCCGAGCAGGTGGATGTGAACGTGCATCCCACCAAAACCGAAATCCGTTTCCGCGACAGCCAAGCGGTGCATCAGATGATTTTTCACGCGCTAAACAAGGCGTTAGCCGAAACCCGCGCCGATGTAACCGAAAGCGTGAGCAATGCGGGCGCGCTTTTGCAACAGCGGTTTGCACCCCAGCCCAATCTTCCCGCCCACCCCGCCGCGCCCGATGCAACCCCGTTTACAGGCAGCCTGAAAGCCGAAGGCTTCAATGGTATGGAGACGGAAATCCCCGCCGCAGATGCCTTTTCAGGCAGTCCCAAATCCGCGCCCATGCCCTACCAAGCCGCTGCGCGCGCACCGCAACAACGTCCGCTGTCGCTCAATGAAAACCGCGCCGCCCTGCGCGCCTATGCCGAGCTTTACCGCGATGATGACGATTTGCCCGCGTTTGCGCCCCGCGCCGAGCCCGCGCAGCCCAATGGGCAGCCTGAAAACGCTTATCCGCTGGGCTTTGCCATCGCGCAGCTGCTGGGCATTTATGTGTTGGCGCAGGCGGCAGACAGCTTGATTTTGGTGGATATGCACGCCGCTGCCGAGCGCGTGAACTACGAAAAAATGAAAGCGCAGCGCAGCGCATCAGGCAGCCTGAAAACGCAAATGCTGCTGATTCCCGTCGCCTTTGAAGCCACGCACAACGAGCTTGCCGCGCTCGCCGACCACGCCGCCGAGTTGGCACAATATGGCTTGGATTTGGCAGATTTGGGCAACGGGCAAATTGCCGTGCGCGCTGTGCCGCAGATGCTGGGCAAGGCAGACGTTGCCGCGCTGGCGCGGGATGTATTGCGCGAGTTGGCGGCGGTGGGCAGCAGCCAAACCATTGAAGCCAAAGAAAATCAGATTTTAAGCACCATGGCGTGCCACGGCTCCATCCGCGCGGGGCGACAATTAACCCTGCCCGAAATGAACGCGCTGCTGCGCGATATGGAAGCCACGCCGCGCAGCAACCAATGCAACCACGGGCGGCCCACTTGGGTGAAACTGACGCTAGCGGATTTGGATGGGCTGTTTTTGCGGGGGCAGTAGCGAGCGATTGAGGCAGCCTGAAAAAGGGGGAAAGCGGTTTGCGGCTGGGCGGGTGGGCTGAAACCTTTGCAGTAGGTCGGGCATTGATGCCCGACGTTTTTTTGTTGTCGGCGGTTGTCAGGCATCAATGCCCGACCTATTGGGTTTCAGGCTGCGCTGGCGGGGAGTAGAGTGTGAGCCGCAGGCACGCACGCGGTTTTGGGTGGAGAATGGCGTGGGCGGCAAAGCATGCGCCCCTTTTTGGATGATGCGAGTTGGGGAGATTGGGCGTTTGGCAAATCGTTTAGCTGCGCGGTTTAACTGTGCGCAAAAAGGCAGCCTGAAAACGTGTTTTCCGTTTTCAGGCTGCCTTAATATTGGGGGCGGTTAGCGAATGCCTATTTCTCGTAATTTTTGTAGATTATCGCGGGCAAGTGCTTTGGGTTCAGTATTTTCTTCTGTATCAGGCTGCGCCAGTACTTTTTGCCACCACGCTTTGGCTTGTTGGTAATTTTTTGCCACGCCAAGACCATTGGCATACATTGCACCCAAATTGTTTTGCGCCTGAGCAACTCCCTGATTAGCAGCTTTTTGATACCACGCTAAGGCTTGTTGATAGTTCTGTGCTATGCCTTGCCCTTTTTCATACATTTCACCCAAATTGTGTTGCCCAGCAGCATCTCCGTGATTAGCAGCTTTTTGAAACCACGCCACCGCTTGCTTATCATTTTTCGCTACGCCTTGACCATCGCGATACATCAATCCTAAATTATTTTGCGCCTTAGCATCCCCCTGATTAGCCGCTTTTTGATACCACGCCATCGCTTGCTTATCATTTTTTGCCACGCCACGACCTTTTTCATACATTACACCTAAATTGAATTGCGCATCAGAATACCCCTGATTAGCCGCTTTTTGATACCACATCATTGCTTGTTGATAGTTCTGTGCCACGCCGCGACCTTTTTCATGCATCACACCCAAATTGAATTGGGCAGCAGCACTTCCTTGATTAGCCGCTTTTTGATACCACGCCATTGCTTGTTGATAACTCTGTACCACGCCTTGACCGTTGTTATACATCGCACCTAAATTATTTTGCGCCATAGCATCCCCTTGCTGTGCCAGCGGCTGCAATAGGTGAAACGCTTGCTTATAGTTGCCAGCGTTATAAGCTGCCATAGCTTGTTCAAATTGCGTTGTGTTATCTGCCCAAGCAGGCGTGGCGGTTGCTAGCAGCAATGCCGCCCATATTGCGCTCATTTGTGGTTTAAAAAATGGGTGCGTAAACATTTTGAAATCGCCTTTCTATAAAAATTGGGCGGCATCTGCCGTTGTGGGGTGAAAAAATGTGCTTGTTATTGGGTGCAGTAAAGTTTGTTTTCTAGCAATTTTCTCGCCATTTTGCGCAAAAAGGCAGCCTGAAACGGTGTTTTTCGTTTTCAGGCTGCCTTTTGTGTGATGGCGTGGGTAACGCGGTTTACACGCGCACTAACCAGTCGTATTTGTCTTCTGCCAAGCCAAATTGAATATCGGTAACGGCTTTGCGGATGGCGGTGCCGCGCTCGGTGCTGGCAACGGGGATTTCTTTGCCGTCAATCACAAAGCTGGTAACGGGCGAAATCACGGCGGCTGTGCCTGTTAGGATGGCTTCTGCGCCTTGCTCTACGGCGGCTTTGAGCTCGGCTACGGTGAAGTTGCGCTCGCTGATGGTGTAGCCCATGTCTTTGGCGATGGTTAAAACCGAATCGCGGGTTACACCGTGCAAAAATTCGCTGGTGAGCGGTTTGGTGATGATTTCGTTGCCGTTAATCAGGGCGAAGTTGGCGGCGGCGGTTTCTTGCACGTCGCCATTGGGGCAGAACAGCACTTGGTTGGCGCCGTGTTCTTCTTTGGCTTTGAGCACCCATGCCAGCGCGGAGGCGTAGTTGCCGCCGCATTTGATGCGTCCCATGTGTGGCGCGCAACGGGCGTGTTCGGTTTCCACCAGCAGCTTCATGGGTGAGCCAACTTTAAAATAATCGCCCACGGGGGAGGCGAGAATATAGAGCAGGGCGTTGGCGGATGGGGTGGCGGCCTTGCCGATAACGGGGTCGGTGCCGATGAGCGTGGGGCGCAGATAGAGCGAGGCGGGGGCATCGGGGATGATGTCGCTGGCGCGGCGCACCAGTTCAACTAAGGCAGCCTGAAAAGCCTCGGTTTCGGGCGCGGGCAAATGCAGCAGGCGCGCGCTTTGCTGCATGCGGGCGATGTTCATGTCGGGGCGGAATAGGTGGATGCTGTCGTCGGCGTGGCGAAAGGCTTTCAGCCCTTCAAAGCATTCGCTGCCGTAGTGCAGGCTATGCGCGGCGGGGGCGAGGGTAAATTCGCTGCTGGATTGCCAGCGGGTGGGCTGCCATGCGCCGTTTTCAAAGGCGAGAACGGGCATTTCGGGGTGGAATACGCTGCCGAATACGGCGGGGACTTCGCGTGCCATGAGTGTTCCTTTCGGGGTTGTGTTAAGCGGGTGTTAAAAAGCGTGAAGATACTCTTTGGATGGGGCGTTGGCAAGTTTTGGGCTGATTTCGCGGATGGGGAGCGGCAGCCTGAAAAAGGGTTGGTGTTTTGTGGTTCGCTTTGAGCGTGGCTTTAACCATGCGCTTTCTGCCGGCGGGACGCTTGTTTTTTGCTTCGCCAAAGTGGGAGAACCTGCATTCGCCATCTGCACGGCTGCTTTTTCCTTTGTTGAACACGTCTGCCGCGTTGCCAAGCCAAGTTAACAGAACCGCCTTGCATTCGTATTCACCAAATAAACATTTGTGATGGCTTAGGCAGCCTGAAACCCAATCCATCCGACAAAAAAACCGTTTGGCACAACACCAAACGGTTTTTCAGGCTGCCTAAACCGCCACGCTCAATCCTTCAACCGAAACTCCGCCGCGCGCGCATGGGCGGTCAAACTTTCGCCGTGCGCCAACACGCTGGCGATTTTGCCTAATTGTTGCGCGCCTTGTTCGGAAACTTGAATTAGGCTGCTGCGCTTTTGGAAGTCATACGTGCCCAAGGGCGAGGAGAACCGCGCGGTGCGGCTGGTGGGCAGCACATGGTTGGGGCCGGCGCAATAGTCGCCCAAACTTTCGCTGGTGTAGCGTCCCATAAAGATGGCGCCTGCGTGGCGGATTTTTTTTGCCCATGCGGCGGCGTTTTCCACGGAAAGTTCCAAATGCTCGGGCGCGATGTAGTTGGCGATGGTGCAGGCTTCGTCTAGGTCTTTTGCCAAAATCATCGCGCCGCGATTGCCCAAGCTGGCTTCAATAATCGCGCGGCGCGGCATGGTGGGCATCAGGCGCGTCATGGCAGCCTGAATTTCGTCTAAATAATCGGGCGAGGTGGCGATTAAAATGGCTTGGGCGATTTCGTCGTGCTCGGCTTGGCTAAACAAATCCATCGCCACCCAATCGGCGGGCGTGCTGCCATCGGCAATCACCAAGATTTCGCTGGGCCCCGCCACCATATCAATCCCCACCACGCCAAACACGCGGCGTTTGGCGGCGGCAACAAAGGCATTGCCCGGCCCTGTGATTTTGTCCACCTGCGGCACGGTTTGCGTGCCATACGCCAGCGCGGCAACGGCTTGCGCCCCGCCGATGGTATAGACTTTGGTAACCCCTGCGATATACGCCGCCGCCAGCACAATATCGTTGCGCTCGCCCTGCGGCGTGGGCACCACCATAATGATTTCGGGCACGCCCGCCACATGGGCAGGCATGGCGTTCATAATCACGCTGCTGGGATACGCCGCCTTGCCGCCCGGCACATAAATCCCCACGCGATCCAACGGCGTGATTTGCTGCCCCAGCAGCGTGCCATCGGCATCGGTGTAGTGCCACGATGCTTGTTTTTGGTGTTGATGGTAGCTACGCACGCGCTCGGCAGCCGTTTGCAGCGCAGTTTGCACATTTTCAGGCAGCCTGAAAAACGCCGCTTTCAAATCGTCTTGCGACAGGATTAAATCTGCCATGCTTTGCGCCTGCGTGCCGTCAAAGCGGTTGGTGTATTCCAGCACCGCCGCGTCGCCACGCCGTTGCACATCGGCGCAAATATCGGCAACGATTTGGTCAATTTTGGGGTCTTGTGCGGTTTCAAAAGCAAGCAGCGCTTGCAATTCTTGCTGAAATTGGGGCGATTGAGTGGAGAGGCGTTTCATGATGCGTTCCTTTGCGAGCGGAGAAAAAGGCTGAGGTAGCCTGAAAATAGTGAATACAGGTTCTAAGACGAATGGGATTGTACCAGCGATAGCATCAGGCAGCCTGAAAACGCAGTTTGAGATGCGCGGTTAGGTTTAACGAAAACGCCCCCATAGCGTTTTCAGGCTGCCTCCAAGCCCAAACCATTCCGCCTAACCATTTGCGAACAGGCTTAACTTGTTTTAACATTCTGGCTCAATTTGTTTACCCCACTACAAAAAGGAACGCCTCATGAGCAAAACCCTCCCCCTACACGCCGACACCGTTGGCAGCTATCTGCGCACCGCTGCGCTCAAACAAGCTCGCGCCGACTTCACCGATGGCAAAATCAGCCGCGACGCGCTCACCCAAATAGAAGACCAAGAAATCGCCAAGCTGGTGCAAGACCAGCTAGATGCAGGCATCCAAGTCATCACCGATGGCGAATTTCGCCGCTCGTGGTGGCACATAGATTTCCTAGAAAACCTAAACGGCATTGAAGGCTTTATCCCCGAGCAAGCCTATGCGTTTAAAAACACCGAAGTTCGCAAATACAACACCCGCTGCTGCGGCAAAGTATCGTGGAACGAAAACCATCCCTTTATCCAGCATTATCAATCGCTTGCAAAAATTGTCGGCAACCGCGGCATCGTAAAATACACCATCCCCAGCCCCAACCAGCTGATGTATCCGTTTATCTGGGACACAGGCGTGTATGCCAGCAAGCAAGCCTTTGCCGAAGACGTGCGCCAAACCTATAAAGACGCCATCCGCGCGTTTTACAACGCAGGCTGCCGCTATCTGCAAATCGATGATGTGTACTGGGGCACGCTGTGCAACAACTACGGCAAAGCAGACTTTGATTTTGAAGGCAGCAAAAAAATCGCGCTGGAAAACATCCAAGCCATTTTGGCAGACAAACCCGCCGATATGACCATCACCACCCACGTTTGCCGTGGCAACTATAAATCATCCTACCTGCTCAGCGGCGCATACGACCCCGTTGCCCCCGAGCTATTCGGGCAAACCGCCTACGACGGCTATTTTTTGGAATACGACACCGACCGCGCAGGCGGCTTTGAACCGCTCAAATACTTCAACGATAACCCACACAAAGGACGCATCGTGCTGGGCTTGATTACATCCAAATTCCCCGAGCTGGAAGACAAAGCTGCCGTCAAAGCACGCATCGCCGAAGCGGCAAAAATCGTGCCATTGGAACAACTGGCGCTGTCGCCGCAATGCGGTTTCGCTTCCACCGAAGAGGGCAATATCATGACCGAAGCGCAGCAATGGGCGAAAGTGAAGCTGGTGGAAGAAATCGCCGCCGAGGTTTGGGGCGAGGATTAATCGTTGTTTGAATGGGAAACAGCCGTTTGCAATAAACAAACGGCTGTTTTGTGTTTTTCAGGCTGCCTTGGTGGTTTGAGGCAGCCTGAAAATTAAGATTGGGCAAAATGGTCAAACCCTGCGTGGGGCAGATGGATTTCGTTGCCTTGGGCGTTGAGGATTTTCAGGCTGCCTGAATGGTTGATTTTGCCGATGCGGTGCACGGGGGTTTGCGCGGTTTGGGCGGCAGCCTGAATTTGGCGGCGATTTTCTGGCGGGGCGGTGAAGAGCAGTTCGTAGTCGTCGCCGCCGGCGAGCGTGAGCTCGTGCACGATGTGTTCAGGCAGGGCTTGGCGCAGCTCGGGCAGGGTGGGCACGGCATGGGCAGAAGTGTTGAGCGCCGATGCCTACGCTGCCTTTGAAGAAAGCGGCGACGTGCGCGCGATGGGCGCGAAGTTCTGGAACGAAATCATCAGCATGGGCGGCAGCCGCAGCGCGATGGAAA
>NZ_JAEHNZ010000006.1:0-106956 GCF_016623605.1 Kingella bonacorsii
TCGCTGGTGCGGATGTCGCCTGCGATTTTCAGGCTGCCTTTTTGCAGCAGGTTGGCTTGGATGTGGTCTATTTTGATTGTGCCGTTGTCGTCAATATTGAAAATGCCGTTGATGGGTTTGATGGGGAGAAATATGGGGATTTGGTGGCTTTGGATGTGGGGCATTTGTTTGAACTGGGGGAATATAAGGTGGTGGTGCGCTCGGATGGGGTGTTGCGGGGGTTTGCGTATGATTTTATGGGCTTGCTGGATGGGGGGTTGACGCGGGAGCGGGTGAATCGGTTGTTGTTTGCGCCTGCGGTGGAGGATTTTTCTATTTAGCGGTGGCAGCCTGAAACGGGGATTATGTTGTTTTCAGGCTGCCTTTGGGTTGGACGGATGCTTTTTATATTATGTTTTCAGGCTGCTTGGGTGATGGGCAGCCTGAATTGTGTGGATTGGATTGGCGATGTTGAATGGGAGTGGTGTGAGCCGGTGGCGTGTGGCGGGGTTTGCGCGGTTTTTGTGGCGGCGGTTTAATGAGGTGGATGTGTTGCAGGCGGCGGGGAGTTTGACGTTTACCACGCTGTTGGCTTTGGTGCCAATTTTGACGGTGCTGCTGGTGGTGGTTACGGTGTTTCCGCTGTTTGGGGGCATGGTGGATACGTTTATGCTGTTTTTGAATCGGACGATTGTGCCCAGCGGGGTGTCGGCGGTGGCGGATTATTTGAATGAATTCAAATTGCAGGCAGGGCGTTTGACGACTTTTGGGGTGGGCTTGATGGTGGTTACGGTGTTGATGATGGTCAATACGGTGGAGCAGACGTTTAATCAGATTTGGCGTGTGCAGCAGCGGCGGTCTTGGTGGGTGCGCTTGCCGATGTATTTGGTGCTGGTGGTGCTGGTGCCTGCGGTGGTGGGGGTGAGCGTGTCGTTATCAACCAATTTGCTGTTTTTTGGCGCGGCGCAAAGCCCTGCTTGGTTTTCAGGCAGCCTGAAAGTGGTGCATCAGCTGTTGTTGGGTATGCTGGCTTTGACTTTGGTGTTTCGGGTTACGCCCAGTTGTTATGTGCCGATGCGCCATGCCGTGCTGGGGGCGGGGCTGACGGCGGCGTTGTTGGAGGTGGCAAAATGGGGCTTTGGGGTATATTTGCGCCATTTTCATAGCTATGAGCTGGTGTATGGGGCGTTTGCGATTGTGCCGATTTTTTTGATTTGGCTGCATTTGCTGTGGTCTATTGTGTTGGGCGGGGCGTTGTTTACGGCGTGTTGCAATTATTGGCAGGGCAATGCGTTTTTGCGCACGCATGCGGCGCATACGGTATTGGATGATGTGTTGGCGGTGTTGCTGCTTTTGGCGCGGGAGAATCGGGTGCTGACGTTGCGGGATTTCCGCCAGCGGCTGAATGTGGGCTATGACCGTGCGGAGCTGTTGCTGCTTCGGCTGGACAATTTGGGCTATGTGGCGCGGCGGGCGGGCGGCTGGGTGTTGTGCCGCGCGCCTGACGAGATTGGGCTGGGGGATTTGTTTCGCGCGTTTGTGTTTGATGTGGGCAATAGCGTGTGCGCGGATAAAGGGCTGGATGGCTTGATGCGCGGGTGTATGGCGGGATTGCGGGGGAGCTTGGGGGATGTGTTGCGCGGGCAAGGGGAGAAGCGGGATAAGGCAGCCTGAAAATGGGTTGGGGCTTTGTGGTTTATCGTTTTCAGGCTGCATCAGATGATTATGGCAGCCTGAAATGGGGTTTGGCGAAGCGGAAATGAGATTGCTGCTGTTGCGTCATCCTGTTTTCAGGCTGAAGCCGTTGCAAAACCTGTAACCGATGGAGCGTCGGCGGCTCGCCGACATTTTGGAAAATCAGTAATGCTATGTTTAATAAGCAATTTGGCGACGAGCCGTCGCCGCTCCATTTTAGGTTTCAGGCTGCCTTGAATGTGCTGATAGCCGTACACAAAAAATCCTGCCGATGGAGCAGGATTTTTGTTTGGGTTAAACCAGATTTTTATCTACGGCAAACATCATTTGGCGGCAGAGTGAAACATTTGCGCTTTTGCGGTTCACGGCAAGATAGATGAACATATTGCGGTGTTGTTTGACGGGGCAGAGAAAATGGTATTGGCTGGTGGTGGTAATCATGATGTCGTTGATGTCGTCGTCCATTTCCAGCTTCTGCATGGTTTTGATTTTGGCGCGCATCACTTCGCTGCCGCGCGCCGCCACCACTTCCAAATCGAATGCGGGGTCGTTGCTACCTGATGCCATCAGCATTCCGCTCTCAAAATCGACAATTGCCGCTGCAATCGCGCCTTTGAGTGTGAGCATCTTATCAACGAAGTGTTGTAGGTTCATTATTCGGGTCTTTCTGAATCGGTTGTGCGGTTTGGTGGGCAGGAGTGAACGCTGGGCATTCTATCATTTTATGTAAGGTTATGTAAGGGAATGGCATGGGCGGGGGTGGGTTAAAGGGTGGGTGTCGCGTTTATGGTGGGCTGAATGGCATGATGCGGGGTTGCCGCCTTGTCTCATTTTCAGCAACTGTATTTTCAGGCTGCCTAAATTTCCTGCGTGTCCACGTCGATATGCCAGCGGATGCTGCCGCTTTTGTATTGGTTGAGCACTTGCTCCCATTGGTTGAGCGCGTGGTGCAGGGCTTTGCGGCTGGGGCTTTCCAGGAAGATTTGGGCGCGTTCGCGTTCGGCGAGGCGCGCCATTTGCATGGGGACGGCGCCGAATTGGTGCACGTTTTCGGGCAGCAGGGGGGCGATGCAGTCGCGGATGTCGTTTAAAAATTGGCCGGCTTCGGCTTGGGCGGTCGCATCGGCGCGGACGGCAGCCTGAAAACCATAAGGCGGCAGGGCAAACAGTTCGCGCTGGGCAAGCTCGTGGTCGGCGAACAGGGGGTAGTCTTGCGCGCGCACGGCGGCGAAAACGGGGTGTTCGGGCAGCCGCGTTTGGATGAGCACGCGTCCTGCACTTTCGGCGCGCCCTGCTCGTCCCGACACTTGCATCAGCTCGGCAAACAGCCGCTCGGGGGCACGGAAGTCGCTGGAAAACAGCGAGCCGTCGGCGTTGAGCACAATCACGAGGTTGAGCCGCGCGAAGTCGTGTCCTTTGGCGAGCATTTGCGTGCCGACCAATACGTCGATTCCGCCTGCGCGGATGGCGGCGTAGAGGTCATCCCAGTCGCGCTGATGGGTGGTGCTGTCTCTGTCCACGCGAGCGATTTGGGCTTGCGGCAGGGCGGCGCGCAGGGTGTCTTCGATGCGCTGCGTGCCTTGTCCGACGGCGGTTAAATCTTGGTTGCCGCAATCGGGGCAGGCGATGGGAATGGGCAGCCTGAAATCGCAATGGTGGCAGCGCAGCTGGCGGGCGCGTTGGTGCAGCACCATTTTGGCGGAGCAATGCGGGCAGCCGAAGGTGTGTCCGCAATCGCCGCAAAACAGCGCGGGGGCGAAACCGCGGCGGTTGAGATACACCAGCGACATGCCGCCTTGAGTGTGGTTGTCTTGCAGCATTTTGAGCGCGAGCGGTGAGATGCCGTTGTTGAGCGTAATCGGGCGCACGTCTAAAAGCTGGATTTGCGGCAACTGGGCGCGTGGGTTGGCGCGATGCGGCAGGGTGAGCAGGCGGTATGCGCCTGTTTGCGCTTTGTGCCAGCTCTCTAAGCTGGGGGTGGCGCTGCCGAGCACGACGGGGCAGGCGGCTTGTCGGGCGCGCCACACGGCTAAATCGCGGGCGTGGTAGCGCAGTTCGTTGTCTTGTTTGAACGATGAATCGTGTTCTTCGTCCACCACAATCAGCGCCAAATCGGGCAAAGGAGTAAATACAGCAAGCCGCGTGCCAATGATGAGCTTGGCTTGCCCGAGCATGGCGCGCAGGTAGTCTTGGCTGCGCTTGCCGGCGGCGGTTTGGCTGTGCAGCACGGCGGCGGGCAGGCCGGGGAAGCGGTTGGCCACGCGCTGCAACAGCTGCGGCGTGAGGTTGATTTCGGGCAGCAGCAGCAACACTTGCCTGCCTTGCGCGAGCGCGCTTGCCATCGCGTCAAAATAGACTTCGGTTTTGCCGCTGCCTGTGATGCCGTAGAGCAAAAAGGGTTGGAACTGCCCGAGGGCAGCCTGAATTTGGCGAGACGCGGTTTGCTGCTCGGGGTTGAGCGTGTGGGCGGATGGGGGGACATCAGGCTGCCCTTGCGTGGTGATTGCAAGCCAATTTTGCGCGGCGTATTCGTTAATCAAGCTGGCGGCTTGGGGGTGGATTTTTTTCAACGCGGGCAAAGAGAGGCAGCCTGAAAACAGGGCTTGCCACAGCGCAAGTTTTTTGTGCGAACGCGCGGGCGGCGCGGGCTGCTGCTTGCCCAAATCGTTGAGCGTGTAGAACGTTTCAGGCTGCGGTATTTTGGCGGCTTGGTTTTCGCGCAGGGCTTGCGGCAGCGCGGTGAACGCGGTTTGCCCGATGGGATAGTGGTAATAGCGCGCGGTGAACTCAATCAGCGCCAGCCAGCTTTCGGGCAGCGGCGGCTCGTCGGCAAACACCTGCTGCACGGCGCGGATTTTGTGCGTGGCGATTTCAGGCTGCGTTTCCTCGCCCCACACGATGCCCGCCACCGTTTTGTTGATAAACGGTACCAGCACACGGGTGCCGCGCGGCAGCGGCGCGGGGTGGGCATAAGTGAGCAAGCCGAGGGGAACGTTTACGGCGATTTTTAGGTAGCAAGGCATTTTCAGGCTGCCGTGTAACAAGAAAAGGCGGATTATGGCATAAACTCTCGGGCGTGTTGCCAATCAACATTTTGGCGGCTTTTCCGTCATAAAACGGCATCTGCCGCGTTAAAAACACTCGCCAATGGGTGGCATTGGCTCATGTTTTTGCCTTGCATCTGCCATTTTCTGACGCAAAATCCGCCGCAAAAGTTGAATGCCCACACGCCCAAGGCAGCCTGAAACGCCATCTCGCGCTATACTGGCGCACCTGAATCATCCGCGAAAGACACCCCATGAACTACGCCCAAGATGCCCTTTGGTGGCGGCTTGCTCACCCCGCCGTCCGCGACCTCGCCAGCCTGCTCACCGCCCCGCCGCTGTGGCACACAGGCTGCGAGCTGCCCGTGCGCCAATTACTCGGCGAACACGGTTTCAGGCTGCTGTTAGCATGGAACGACCAATGGCAAAGCGATCCCCAAAGGCAGCCTGAAAACCTGACCCGCAACCGCTATGCCCTCGGCAAATACGCCGAAGACCTGCTTGCCTACTGGTTTACCCACGCCCCCCATGCCAAGCTGCTCGCCGCCAATCTGCCCGTTTACGGCAATGAGGCGGGCGGCAACAGCACATTGGGCGAAATGGACTACATCGCCGAGCTCAACGGCACGCCCTACCACATCGAACTCGCCTGCAAATACCACGGCAGCGCAACAGGCGAGCACATGGCAGGGCTCAACCCGCGCGACACCCTCGCGCGCAAACAACGCAAACTGCAACGCCAGCTCGCCCTGCTCGCCACGCCCGAAGCCCAAGCCGCCCTGCGCCAACACGGCATCGCCCCCGACAACATCCGCAGCGCCAGCATTGTGCGCGGCATCGGCTTCACCTCCGCAGGCAAACTCCCACCCACCTTCCCCCAAGCATGGAGCGGCATCTGGACAACCACCCCCAAACCCTGCCCGAACACGCCCGCTACTACCGCCTCCCCGCACCGAATACCTCGCCCCCGCCCGCATCACGCAGCCCGAAACCATCAGCCGCAGCCAAATCACCCCCGCCGCGCTGTACGCCCAAGTAGCCCCCCGCCCCGACGGCTATTGGTACGAAGAGCAGCGGATTATGGTGGTTGCCGGTTGATGAACGCAGTTTCAGGCTGCCCAAACCCAAATATCCGCCACGCAGAACAGCGCAAACTCATTTTCAGGCTGCCTCAGCCCAATCTTTTGCCCTATCACGCCGCGCATCGCGGCGTACCCGCGCGGGGAGCTTTTGCCGTTACGCTGCCATCCCGCCCGCGTTCAAACCTTCGCCAAGCGGCAAAAGGCAGCCTGAAAAAGCGTTTTGCTCTTTCAGGCTGCCTTTCGGTGTGTTTGAAACGGCGGTACGGCATTTTTCAGGCTGCCTTTCCAATCGCGAAAAGGCAGCCTGAAACGCTTTCAGACGGCATCAACGCCTATTCAAACGCCAAATCGCCCACCAGCTCCGCCAGCGTATTCAAGCGTTGTTCCGATTTCGCCACAAACGGGTTTGCGGTATCCCACGCATAGCCCGCGAGAATGGACGAAATCATGCGGCTGATTTCGGGGGCGCGGTTGGGCGCGTACACCACGTTTTGGAAGCGGTTGTCGTACCAGCCGTCCACATAGGTGCGAAAAGCGTTCACGCCCACCATCAGCGGTTCGGCGAACTCGGTTTGCCAGTCTGCCGCGCCGCCTTTGAGCTGGCGCGTGAGCAGGTCGGCGGCGAGTTTGGCGGAATGCAGCGCGATGGTTACGCCCGATGAGAACACAGGGTCAAGAAATTCCGCCGCGTTGCCCAACAGCGCGAAATGTTTGCCGTACAGGGCTTTGACGTTGGCGGAATAGCCTTGGATGCTGCGGTAGGGGAAGCCATTTTCCCATTCGGAATGTTTAAACAATTCAACCAGATTAGGGCATTCTGCCACCATTTTTTTCAACACGGCTTCGGGTTCGCCCGCCAGTTTGTCGGGCGTGCCGACTACGCCGAGCGAGCAGGTGTTGTCGCCGAAGGGAATCGTCCAAAACCACACGTCGCGGTGTTGCGGGTGGGTGGTGATGAGGATTTTGTTGCGGTCGAAGCCCGAATCGGCGGCGATGTTGTCGGTGATGCGGGTGAAATGCGCCATGCGCGGCGGCAGGTGCGAGGGCGTTTCCAAATCCAGCAGGCGCGGCAGCACGCGGCCGTAGCCGCTGGCATCCAATACGAAGCGGGCGGCGAGTTCGTATTTCTCGCCCGTGTCGGTTTCCACGCTCAAACGCGCCGTGTCGCCGCTGTTGTCAAACGCGGTTACGCCGTGCCCGAAGCGCACTTCCACGCCTTGTTTGGCGGCTTCGTCAATCAGGATTTTGTCAAACACTTCGCGGCGCACTTGGAACACCGTGCCCGGGCCGTCTGAAAATTTCTCGGTGAAGTCAAACGCGGTGCGGCGGCTGCCCCATGCGAACGCCGCGCCGTTTTTAAACTGAAAGCCTTTTTCGGCGCGCACGGCATCGGCAAAGCCTGCTTCTTCCAGCATTTCCATGCAGTGCGGCAGCAGGCTCTCGCCAATCACAAAGCGCGGAAAATGCTGTTTTTCCAGCACGCATACTTTGAAGCCCTGTTTGTTAAGCAGCGCGGAAGCCACCGAGCCTGACGGGCCTGCGCCGATGACGGCTACGTCAAATTGGTTGTGGGCGGACATAATGAAACTCCTTTCGTGGGTGGATTTGTCGTGGGTAACGGTTTGACATAAAGGCGTGATTATAGAATTGTTTAAGGCAGCTTGAAAACGGAATTATGGTTTTCAGGCTGCCTTTTGTCATGGAGCAAAAAAAGCGATTTGCGGGGCTTTGGGTATGCTTCAATCTTCCAACAACGCCCCCGCCAGCCAAAGGTTAAACCCCACCCCGATTGTTACCGTCAGCCCGAATGCGGCAACGGCGGGCGTGCTGCTGAATGCGAGCAGGGCGAAAGAGGCTGCGGTGGTGGCGGCGGCGAGCAGCATGCCGCCCAAGCGTGCGGCGGCGGTGTGTTTGGCGGTTACGGCATAGACGGCGTAATCCACGCCGATGGCAGAAACGAGCAGCAGCCCGAACATGGCAAACAGGCTCACGGGTATGCCCAGCCAGCCGAGCGCGGCAACGGTGCAGACGGCGGCGGCAAGCGGCACGGCAAGGATTTTGCTGCCGCGTTTTGCGCCGAATAGCCGCCACAGCAGCAGCCACGCCAGCGCGTAGGAGGCGAGTTTCAGCCATGCGGCTTGGTTGCGTGTGTGGTGGAAGAGTGCGTTGAGATGGGCGCGTTTGTCTGCCCAGTGTGTGCCTGCAATGCCCAGTGCGGCGGTGCGGACGGCGGCTTCGTCTGTCAAACCGTTCAGGCGCACGATGGCGGCGTAGCGTCCGTGTGCCACTTCGCCCAGATACAGCGGTTGCCATGCTTGGGCGAGTTGGGTTTTCAGGCTGCCTGAAAGCGTGAGCGGCGGCGTGTCGGCTGCCTGAATCAGGGCATCGTGTATGGTTTGGCGCGGAATGCCGATGTCGGCGAGCGGCTGCCAGTTTTCAGGCTGCCCTGCCAGTTCGCGCAGGCGGTTTTGCAGTTTTTCCTGTTCGGACACGGGCGCGACAAATTGGTCTAGCGATTGGAAGCCGCCGAGCTTGCCTTGTGCCACCAGCGGTTGCAGGGCTTGGGCGAGTTCGGCGTTTTTGGCGAGCAGCGCGTCTTCGCTTGCCGCTTCGGTAACGATGTAGCGGCCGCCGAAATCGGTGCCGCTCAATTCGCCGATGCGCTGCACTTGCGCCAGCATTTCAGAGGGCATATTGACCCATTGGCGGATGTCGTCGTGCCAGTCGCTGCGCCACAGCCCTACCGCCAAGAAAATGCCGCCGAGCGCAAGCCAGCCGCGTTTGTGCAGACGCTTGTTCAGACGACCTTTCAGGCGGAGTAATCTTTCCGTCAATTTCGCAAACGGCACGGCTTTTGCCTGATAACGGCGAAACAGCGGCGGCAGCCACAATACGGTTGCGCCGAATGCGCCCAGCAGCGCGAAGCCTGAGAACACGGCGGTTTGGCGCAACACGGTCAGCGGCGTGAACCATAACAGCGCGTAGCCCAACACGGTAATCAGCAGGCTCACGGCAAAGCTGGGCAAAACGTGTTTCATCGCGCTCTCAGACGACCATTTTTCGTTTTCAGGCTGCCTGAAAACCGACGGCGCAAGCCAGTGCAGCGGAAAATCCACCAGCATGCCGACCAAACTCGTGCCAATCACAATCGTCAAAATATGCACTTCGCCGAACACCGCCAACGCCGCCGCCAGCCCCGTGAGCATGCCCGCCGCCAGCGGTAGCACCAGCCAGAACACGCGCGCGCTGCGGAACACCCACAGCAAGAGCGCGAACGTTGCCAGCGTGCCGACGATGCTCATGGTTCGGCTTTCCGCTTCGGCAGCGGATTTGGACACGGCGGCAAACAGCGCACCGCCTGCCGCCAGCGTTTCTGCGCCGTGTTTCTGCGCGATGGCGCGGCTGTCGTTGATCAGCGGCAGCAGTTTGTCGTTGCCCGAAAAGTTGTCGCCCGTTTTTAATTTTCCACGCAGCCACACCCACGTTTTGCTGTCCGCCTCCGTGAACAACATGCCGTTGTCCATATTCCACTGCAAACGGCTCTGCGGATTGGCTTTTGCTGCCACAAACCGCCCGAAGCCCAGCCAGTCTTGTTCCAGCGACAAGGGCGAAACGGCGGCAAACGGGTTCGCCGCATCTTCGGCGCGGGTTTGGAAATACCGTTTCGGTTCTTGAAACAGCAGCCGCGCCTGCTCCTGCGGCAGTGTTGCCTGCGCCAAACGCTGCATATCGGCGCGCACGCTGTCCAAATCGGGCATGATGCTGCTGTCCACCTCGGCAAACACGCCGCTTTCCCGCCATTTGCCGGCGATTTCGGCGGCAGCCTGAAAAGCCGTTTCCGCATTTGCGCTGCCTGTGAGCATGACGATTTGCCCGTTCAGCTGCGCCTCGCCCGCTTTGTCGGCGGCAACCAGCAGCGCGTCGGGTTGCTGCTCGGCGGGTAGCAGCGCGGCGAGGTCGGTTTGCAGCCAGGGTTTGGCGGTAACGGTATGGATGAGAAACAGGCAGAGCAGGGCGGTAAAGAGGGTGTAAAGACGGCGGAGCAGCATAAGCGGAAATGGAGAATCAAAAATGGGAAAACGGCCTTAATCCTGTTTTCAGGCTGCCTATCTGTTCTACAACTGCTCCACGCTCACGCCTTGCAGCGCGCGCTGGATATTGCGGTTCATGCGCCGCGCGGCGAAATCGTCCGTACCTTGCGACAGGGTTTGCACGGCGGCGCGGATGGCGGCGGCATCGGCATTGGGCAGCAGCGCGGCGAGGGCATCCATTTGGGCGCGGATTTGCGCGGTTTGCTCGGCGGTGAGCAAGTCGCCGTCTAATGCCAGCGCGGCGGTAACGGCATCTATCAGGCTTTGCGCTTCCACGCGGGCTTCGGCGCGGGCGCGTTCGGCGGCATCGGCGCCAGCGTGCGCCATGCCCTCGCGCAGCATTTGCGTGATGGTGGCGTCGTCCAAGCCGTAGGACGGTTTCACTTCAATTTGCGCCTGCACGCCGGTGGTTTGCTCGCGGGCGGACACGGACAGCAAGCCGTCGGCATCCACTTGAAAGGTAACGCGAATCCGCGCCGCGCCCGCTGCCATCGGCGGTATGCCGCGCAGGGTGAATTTCGCCAAGCTGCGGCAATCGGCGACCATTTCGCGCTCGCCCTGCACCACATGAATGGTCATGGCGGTTTGCCCGTCTTTAAAGGTGGTGAACTCTTGGGCGCGGGCGGTGGGCAGCGTGCTGTTGCGCGGGATAATTTTTTCCGCCAAGCCGCCGTAGGTTTCCAAGCCCAGCGACAGCGGGGTTACGTCCAGCAGCAGCCATTCGCTGTCAGTTTTGTTGCCCGCCAGCACGTTTGCCTGCATCGCCGCGCCCAGCGCAACCACTTGGTCGGGGTTCAGATTGTTGAGCGGGGTTTGCCCGAAAAAGTTGGCAACGGCTTGCTGCACATGCAGCATCCGCGTGGCGCCGCCCACCATAATCACGCCTTTTATGTCGTTTTTGCCGATGCCCGCGTCTTTCAGCGCTTGCTTCACGGGAGCGATGGTTTGGGCGACCAGATGCTGCGTGAGCGCGTGGAATTCGCTGCGGCTGACGGTGATGTCGAGCGTTTTGCCGTTGGCCAAGGTAGCCTGAATGTGCGCTTCGTTGTCGCGGCTTAACGTTTCTTTGGCGGCGCGCACCAGGCCGAGCAGCAGTTGCGCGTCGCGTTCGTCGGTAATGGAAAGCTGATTGTTTTCAACAATGTGGCAAAACAGGCGGTGGTCAAAATCGTCGCCGCCCAGCGCGGAATTGCCGCCCGTGGCTTTCACTTCAAACAAGCCACGGCTCAACTGCAACACGGATACGTCAAACGTGCCGCCGCCCAAGTCGTACACCACAAACGTGCCTTCCGCGCCGTTGTCCAAGCCGTAGGCAATGGCGGCGGCGGTGGGTTCGTTGAGCAGGCGCAGCACGTTCAGCCCCGCCAGCCGCGCCGCGTCTTTGGTGGCTTGGCGTTGCGCGTCGTCAAAATAGGCGGGCACGGTAATCACCGCGCCCACCAGTTCGCCGCCTAGGCTGGCTTCGGCGCGGGTTTTCAGGCTGCCTAAGATGTCGGCGGAGATGTCTATCGGTGTTTTTTTGCCGTGTTTGGTTTGCAATTCGATGATTTTGTCGTTGTCGGCGAAACGATAGGGCATGTGTGCCGCGTCGATTTCGGACAGCTTGCGCCCGATGAGGCGTTTGGCGGACGAGATGGTGTTGTGCGGGTCAATCTTTTGTGCGTCTAACGCGGCTTTGCCGACGGTTTTGCCGCCGTTTTCCAAATAGCGCACCACCGATGGCAGCGACACCGCGCCCGTTTCATCGGGCAGGCATTCGGCGGAGCCGCTGCGAACGGTGGCGACTAGGCTGTTGGTGGTGCCCAAATCGATGCCCACGGCAAGGCGGTGCTGGTGCGGCGCGGCGGATTGGTTGGGTTCGGCGATTTGCAGGAGTGCCATGATGTGTTCCTTTTGAGTGTGGTGTGATGGGGCGGTATTTTAGCATTGTTGAGTGAAATTATCGGGAATGAGAACGGGCGTTTTCAGGCAGCCTGAAAACCGTTAAGATAGGTGTTTTCTGTGTTAAAAAAGGTTTATCGCCATGAAAACGATTTTGAAATCCACCTTAGCAGGCGCGGTTGCGCTGGCATTAAGCGCGTGTGGCAGTATGCAGGCTGCGCCAAGCAAGCCTGCCGATTTGTATCGCCACGGTATGCAGCGACAGTTTAAGCAAGACACGCAATACAACCTATCGGGCAAAGCCACTTTTGCGCTGTATGAAACTGAGCAATCGCGCCAGATGCGCCATGAACGCATTGAGGACGACGTGAAATGGAAAGCGGAGTGGGCACAGCGCGACAAAAAACCATTAAGCGCGGCAGAACAAAACAAAATTCGCCAAGAATTTCAAGAAAAACAAGCCAGACGCGATAAAACAACGCAAACGCTGTTTAACGCCCTATCGGTTCATTACACAGGCGCGATGGATTTGCCGCGCGGCAAAATAGAATTGGTGCCCGAATTGCATTACGAAACGCGCAACGCATTAGGCAGCCTGAAAGTGCCGATGCAGTTGGACATCAAAGCGCAAACGGCGTATGTGGATTTGGGCGCGTTTGAGCCCAGCCTGCCGCTCGCCGATTCGGCGTTGTCTGCCGACAAGCCGATTGTGCGTTTCAGACTGCCTAAGCAATGGCAAAACAAAATCCCCTTTGCCGATGTGTGGCGCGCGCTGCCCAAAGCCTATGACGAAAGCATCAAAGCATTGGGCGACGATGCTTTTACCGCCTTGCCTTTAAACGACACCGCCCGCAAAATCGGCGCGCGCCATCGCATCGCGTTGCATTCCAACAGCAAGCAAAGCGTGGAAAGCACCAAAGTGTTATTCCAAAGCCTGCAACAGCAACTGCGCGAGCAAGGCAAGCCCGGCAATGCCAACATCAGCCAAGCCGATTACGACCGCTTCGTTGCCAGCCTAGAAGCCATCAGCAGCGCGGTGCAAGGTATGACCACCGCCATCGCGGATAAACAGCCGCCCGTTGAATACGAGTTTTACTACGACGGCAAAGGCAGGCTGTTGGCGTACTTCGCCACCATGCGAATGGAAAACCTCGGCGGCTTGATGGGGCACGGCTTGCGCATCAAAATGGAAGCCTATAACCACTACACCCGCACGCCGCAGTTCACCCTGCAAGCGACCGATGTCAACACGGTGGATTTTGAGCAAGCCTTTCCGCAGCTAGCCAAAGAATGGAACGCCCTTCCCGCGCTGAATGCGGATGGCAAAGGCGACAGCAGCGGCAAAAAATAATCCGCCGCTTGTCTACATACAAAAGGCAGCCTGAAAACGCGTTTCCCCGTTTTCAGGCTGCCTTTATGTTGTTCACAAACGCCTACGCGCTTTCCAACGCCTTTTGTTCCGCCTTATACGCCGCTTGCATTTCGCGGTCGCACTGAGTGACTTCGTAGCATCAAATCACAACTACGCACACCAAAGGCAGCCTGAAACCTTTGCAAAACCTGCAACCGATGGAGCGTCGGCGGCTCGCCGATGTTGCCAACCAACAAAGCCATGTTGAACTAAGCATTTGGCGACGAGCCGTCGCCGCTCCATTTTAGATTTCAGACTGCCGTTGGCGTTTTGCAAAAATTTCAGCCTGAAAACGCGTTTCCCCGTTTTCAGGCTGCTTTTATGTTATTCACAAATGCCTACGCGCTTTCCAACGCTTTCTGTTCTGCCTTATACGCCGCTTGCATTTCACGCTCGCGCTTGGTGGCTTGGCGCAGCATAAAATAATTCACCACAATCACCAGCGTGCCAATCACCGCGATAAAAATCGTTGCCAGCACATTCATTTTCGGGTCTAGCCCCAAGCGGATTTTGGAGAAAATCACCTGTGGCAGCGTGGAAGACCCTGGCCCCGACAAGAACGAGGTAATCACCACGTCATCCAGCGACAGCGTAATGCCCAGCAGGAAGCCCGATGCGATGGCCGGCGCGATTAGCGGCAGCGTAATCACAAAAAAGATTTTCATCGGGCGCGCGCCCAAATCCATTGCCGCCTCTTCCAGCGATTGGTCCAGCTCCGCCAAGCGCGAGCGGATGACCACGGTAATATACGCCATGCACAGCGTGGTGTGCCCCAAGAAAATGGTGAAAAAGCCGCGGTCCAGCCACGTTACATCGCTGTGCAGCCAGCCTTGCAGCATGGTTTGCACTTGGATAATCAGCAGCAGCATGGATAAGCCCGTAATCACATCGGGCATCACCATCGGCGCGGAAATCAGGCCGGCAAACAAAGTGCTGCCGCGAAAGCGTTTAATCCGCGCCATCGCGTAGCCCGCCATCGTGCCGAGCGTTACCGCCGCAAATGAAGCGCAAACGGCGATTTTCAACGACAGCCAAGCCGCGCTCAAAATTTGCTGGTCTTGCAGCAGGCGGCCATACCATTTGGTGGAGAAGCCGCCCCACACGGTTACCAGCTTGGAATCGTTAAACGAATAAATCACCAAGATAAACAAGGGAATATACAAAAACAGCAAGCCCGCAACCAGCGCCAGCTTCAAAAAAGGAGAAATTTTGTTATTCATTATTTGCTTCCTTTTGCGTTTTCACGGTTGGTGAAATATTGTTCCAGCGCAATCGGCACCACCAACACCAACACCATCACCACCGCGATCGCAGCGGCAAGCGGCCAGTTGGCTTGGTCGGAGAACGCCTGCCATAACACTTTACCAATCATCAGGTTGTCAGGGCCGCCCACCAGTTCGGGAATCACATATTCGCCCATGGACGGGATGAATACCAGCATGGAACCTGCGATGATGCCCGATTTGGACAGCGGCAGCGTTACCATGAAAAAGGCTTTGACAGGATGCGCGCCCAAATCGGCGGCGGCTTCCAGCAAGCGGTTATCCAGTTTTACCAGCTGGGTGTAAAGCGGCAGAATCATAAACGGCAAATAGGCGTAAACCATCACCAAAATCAGCGAGAAGCTGTTGTAAAACAATTCCAATGGCTCGCTGATGATGCCCCATTTGAGCAGATAGGTGTTGATGATGCCGTTGGTGCTGAGCAGCCCCATCCATGCGTACACGCGCAGCAGGAACGATGTCCAAAAGGGCAGCATAATCAGCAGCAGCAGGGTGTTGCGGATGGAAGGATTGGCGCGGGAAATGGCATACGCCATCGGATAGCCAATCAGCAGGCAAATCAGCGTGGTCAAGAGTGCGGTTTTAATCGACAGCCAATAAGTCAGCACATAAATGTTGCCGCCGGAGTCGCCGGAGAGGGGGTTGATGATGTCCAGCAAGGAGGGCCAAAAATCCACGAAAATTTCTTGGTAGTTTTTGGTGAAAACCTGCAGTGCGCCTTTTTCGTCAAATAGGGGCGTGAACGGGGGGATGGTGTAGGTTTGGTCGGCGAAGCTGATTTTGAACACGATGGCAAAGGTGAGCAAAACCAAGATAAACAGCCAGGTGAACGGTACGCCGATAACAAAGCGCGCCCCTGGGCGCATACGCCGTTTGATGTTTACGGAAGACATTTTCAGGCTGCCTTTTTAACGGGTTAATGGGGTGGGCTGGTTTTCGGGCCAATCCAGATACACTTCGTCGCCCCATGTGGGCGGTTCAATGCCGCGCACATACCAATACGGCGCGGGCACTTGGCTTTTGATGATACGGCCGTTTTCCATTTGCACATGGTAAATGGCGAAGCTGCCCAAATAGGCGATTTCTTTCACTTTGCCGCGCGCCCAGTTGTGCGTGTCGCGGTGGGCGGGTTTTTCTTTGTGCAAATCAATGTCTTCTGGGCGGATGGAAATCCAGATGGTTTGCCCGTTTTCGGCTTCAAATTTTTGGTCGGTATACACTTTGGCGGGCAATTCGGGGCAGTCGATGAGCGCGTGGGCTTCGTCTTTGTGTACCAATTTGCCTTCAAAAATATTGGTTTCGCCGATAAATTCGGCAGTGAAGCGGCTGTTGGGGTAGTCGTACACGTCGGCGGGTGTGCCCACTTGCTGCAATTCGCCGTGCGACATAATGGCCACGCGGCTTGCCATGGTCATGGCTTCTTCTTGGTCGTGCGTTACCATAATGCAGGTTACGCCCACTTTTTCTAATGTGTTCACCAGCTCAAATTGAGTTTGCTGGCGCAATTTTTTGTCCAGCGCACCCAGCGGCTCATCCAGCAGCAACAGCTTGGGGCGCTTGGCTAGGCTGCGGGCAAGGGCAACGCGCTGTTGTTGCCCGCCTGATAGTTGATGCGGTTTGCGTTTGGCGTATTGCGGCATTTGCACCAGGCGCAGCATTTCGTCTACGCGCGCCTGCACTTCTTCTTTGGGCAGTTTGTCTTGTTTTAAGCCGAAGGCGATGTTTTGTTCTACGGTCATGTGGGGGAACAGGGCGTAGCTTTGGAACATCATGTTGATGGGGCGGTCGTAGGGGGCGAGTTTGGTGATGTCTTGCCCGTCTAGGATGATTTGCCCTTCGGACGGGGTTTCCATGCCGGCGAGCATGCGCAACAGGGTGGATTTGCCGCTGCCTGAGCTGCCAAGCAGGGCGAAAATTTCGTGTTTGTTGATGTCAAGATTCAGATAATTTACAGCGATGTTGTCGCCAAATTTTTTTACCAAGCCTTTGATTTGTAGATAGGGTTGGGTGCTGGTCATGAGCAATACTCCGTTTGATAAGAGAAACAGGCTGTTTGATTGCTTTGGACAGGCTTTGGGGCTGTTTAGCGGCGTTCGGGCAGCAGAAGACTTTAAATACGGGGAGGGATTTTTTGAAAAAACGCGCGATTGTAGTGGAGTGGGGCGCGGGGGGCAAGGGAAAATGTGGGGTTGTTTGTGTAAAGTGGGGTGCGGGGTTTTCAGGCTGCCTTGGAACCTGTTTGCAGCCTCCGACACGGTCGCCGCTAACGTATTCTGGTTGTGTGGCTGTAAACAGGTTCTGGGCAAATGGGCAAAGATTGAGGCAGCCTGAAAATGGGTTTCAGGCTGCCTTGGATGGGTAGGGTTGGGGTTATTTGGGTTTGCGTTTGGTTGTGGTTTTTTCGGGATTGGGTTCGGCGGTTTGCGCTCCATTGGCTTCGGCTTCGCTGGCTTGGGGCGCAAGCTGTGCTTCCAGTTGCGCCAAACGGGCTTCCAGCTCGGTGAGCTTCACGCGGGTTTTGATGAGGATTTGTTGTTGGATGTCGTATTCTTCGCGCGTTACCAAATCCATTTTGTTAAACGCACTGCCGAGCATGGCTTTGGCGTTTTTTTCCAAATCTTTGGCGGGGCTGTTGGCAAGGGTTTCGCTGATTTTGCTGGCGGCTTCTTCAAAAAGTTGTTTGGCAATCATGGGATGCTTTCGTGGTTGAGTGGATGGGAGGGGGATTTTAATGGTTTTCAGGCTGCCTGTGAAATAAGAACCTGTATTCACTCTTTGCATAGGCATCTTTTATGCCCTAAAAACGCGGCTACCGCGTTAAAAATGCTCGCAAGGTGTCCAACCTTGCTGCGCTTTTTGCCTTGTATCCGCGCTTTTATGTCATCAAATCTGCCTATGCAAAGAGTGAATACAGGTTCTAAGGCAGCCTGAAAACGGTTAATTACAACGGATAGCATTCAATCAAGTGCCGGCACAGCGCGGGCACGCCTGCGGCGGCGGTTTGGCGGATGATTTCTACTTGCGCCGATTGGGTGTTTTGCGGGTGCGGGTCTAGCACGATGATGCGGGCATCGGGGCGAGCGTAGTAGGCAAGCGTGTTGGCGGGATAGACTTGCAGCGATGTGCCGATTATCAGAAACACATCGGCTTGGCGCACGATGGCGGCGGCTTCGTCCAGCAGCGGCACGCTTTCGCCGAACCACACGATATGCGGGCGCATGGGGTTGCCGTGCGGGTCTTTGTCTTGCAGCGTTTGGTCTTGGGTGCAGGGGATGATGTAATCGGGGTCGGCGCTGCTGCGGGCTTGGTTGAGCTGCCCGTGCAGATGCAGCACGTTGCGGCTGCCTGCGCGTTCGTGCAGGTCGTCCACGTTTTGCGTGATGATGTAAACGGAAAAATGCTGTTGCAACTGGGCGAGGGCGATGTGGGCGGCGTTGGGCTGCGCGGCGGCGGCTTGGGCGCGGCGTTGGTTGTAAAAATCCAGCACAAGCTGCGGATTGCGCGCCCATGCTTCGGGCGTGCACACATCTTCAATGCGGTGGTTTGCCCATAAGCCGTTACTGTCGCGGAAGGTGGCCAGCCCGCTTTCTGCGCTGATGCCTGCGCCTGTTAAAACGGCGATGGTAGGTTTCATTTTGCACTCCTTTGCTTGGATGGATGAGGCGTTTTGGCTTTTCAGGCTGCCTCATATTAATACTTAACGCAACGATTATCCGCCCATATCGCCTATCCCAACAAGGGCAGCCTGAAACGGTAAAATGCGTTTTCAGGCTGCCCCAACAATCAGGAAAAAACATGACCCCGTTTGATTTTATTGACCGCCCGCTGGATGTGCTCAACCAATCCGATTTAATGCTTATTTTTGATGTGGCGGAATTATCCGCGCCGCCCATGCGCAAACGGCTGCTCAAAACGCTGCTGCGCCGCCTAAACCGGCAGCCGCAACGCGACGACGAGCTGCTTGGGCACGCCGCCTATGCGCTCGCCGCGCTGTCGGGCAACAAGCGGCGCAAACGGCTCAAAATCGCGTTGCGCTGCTTTGCCCGCATGGCGCATAGGCAGCCTGAAAACGGCTTCGCGCAGATTTATCTTGCCTACACGCTGTATGACTTGGGCAAATTCAAAGGCAGCCTGAAAGCGCTGCGCGCATCTCCAAAAACTATTTCGCCAAACGCCGCCAACGCTGGCGCGGTTTGGAGCGGCAGCAATTGGCCATCTGCTGCCTGCTGCGGCTGGGCAAAACCCGCCACCTGCCCGCGCAGCTTGCCGATTTGTTTGCCCGCACCGCCCGCGCTAAACCGGTCGATTGCCCGCAGCCCGAAGCGCTTGCCGCTACATTGCAATGGTTGGTTCATCGCGGCGAACCATCGCGCAAACAAAATACAAATACGGCAGCCTGAAAACACTTAACCCCTTGCTCATTACAAGCAAGGGGTTAAACCTTAGCACGCCCAGGGGGAATCGAACCCCCGTTACCGCCGTGAAAGGGCGATGTCCTAACCGCTAGACGATGGGCGCGGATAGCATTTTTGGCGCACCCGGAGCGATTCGAACGCCCGACCCTCTGGTTCGTAGCCAGATACTCTATCCAACTGAGCTACGGGTGCAGCAAAAAAGCGGATTATAGGCAGTTCGGGCGGCTTCGTCAAGCTGCTTCGCCCGTTTTTTTGCAAAAACCGTATAATCGCGGCTCTTTTGTATTATGAGTACCCCCATGCCTTACGCCGCTTTGTTCCCTTTGGCGGAATTTTTCCGCACGCTGCCCATTCCCGTTGTGATTCTGGATTTGGAAACCACGGGCGGGCATTTTTATGCCGACCGCATCACCGAGCTGGCGTTTTTGCATTTTTGGCAGGGCGAAATCACGGCGGTGCAGCAGCTGATTCAGCCCAATATGCCGATTAGCGGTTTTGTGCGCGATTTAACTGGCATTTCGGATGAGATGTTGCAAGGGCAGCCCACCTTTGCCGAATTTGCGCCGCAGGTGTTGCCGCTGCTGCGCGGCAGTTTGCTCATCGCGCACAACAGTCGCTTTGACTACACTTTTTTGCGCCACGAATGCCGCCGCAACGGGTTTGCCTTTGCCACGGCGGGGCTGTGCAGCGTGCAGTTGTCGCGCAAGCTGTATCCCGAATTTTTTAAGCATAATTTGGACAGCATCATCGAGCGGCATGGTTTGGCGGTGGCGAGCCGCCATCGGGCAATGAGCGATGTGTTGGCGGTGGCGGAATATTTGCAGCTGGCGTTGCGCGAGAAGGGTGCGCCGCTGCTGGGGCAGCTGATGCGGCAGTTGGCGAACCCGCCGATGTTGCCCGCCAACCTGCCTGCGGGCGTTTTTCAGGCTGCCTCTGCGTTGCCCGATGAGCATGGCGTGTCGGTGTGGCGCAATGCGGCGGACGAAGTGGTGGCGGTGCACACGCACGCGCAGGCGTATCGGGAAGTGGCGGCGATGCTGCGGCGCGGCGGGGGCGCGGTGGCGCAGGCGGCGCGCTTGGAATTTGTGCCCACGCTGGGCGCGTTGCACAGCGTGGCGGTGAAAGGCAGCGTGTTTTACCGCAACCGGCTTGCGCCGACCGACGGCATCGTGCGCCACACGATTAAGGCGGAGCAGGTTTCAGGCTGCCTGAAAACGCGGGTGCGCCCGTTGAAAGCGGGCTTTTTGACCGAGCCGCCGCATGGTTTGTTTGCCAACCCCAAAGCGGCGAAACGCGCGCTGGCGGCATGGGCGAAGAAGTTTGGGCTGTGCCCCGCTCTGTTGGGCATTTTGCCCGACGAGTTGCCCAAGGGCGCGCCGTGTCCCGTTTCGCTGCTGGGCAAGTGTTCGGCGGCGTGCGAAACGGGCGATTTGAACGCGCATAATCGGGCGGTGGCGGCGGCGTTGCCGTTCTTGCCGCTGACGGATTGGGGGCGCACGCCGCGCGTGAAGGTGGCGGAGCGGGACGAGCTTTCGGGGCGGGAGGCGGCGTGGCTGTGCGACAGCGGCGCGGTGTGGCTGCCCGAGCCTGATAATGTGTGGTTTTGCGATGAGGAAGTGCTGGCGGTGATGAAAGGGAAATTTAAGGCGCAGAAGGGCGGCGGGGAGATTCAGGCAGCCTGAAACCGTGTAGTGTAAAGTTGCTTGCGGATTGGGGCGATTGCCTGCAATATGCGTGGCAGCGTTGCCGCGTTGGCATCGTGTAAACATAAGGAGTCATACGATGAAATCCGATTTTGAAGCACAAAAACAAGCCTTGTTGGGCGAAATCCGCACCGTGTTGGACGAGGTGGAAAACTTGTATCAAGCGGGCGCAGAGCGCAGCGCGGAAGAAACGCAGGAGTTGAAAAACCGTTTGCAGGCGCACTTGGGCGTGGCGCAAAGCAAATTGCAAAAATTGGAAACCCGCGCAGTGGAGCAAGTGAAACACCAAGCGCAACGCGCGGATGAATACATCAACGAAAAACCGTATTACGCCATGGGCTTTGCCGCGTTGGCGGGTTTGGTGGTGGGCGTGCTGCTCAACCGCAAATAAGCGATGTGTTTTCAGGCTGCCTTGCTGCGATAAGGCAGCCTGAATTTATGGTGGATAAACTAAAACGGGCAAGACAAGCGGCGCGGCAATCGTTTTAGTTCATCCACTATGGTGAAACAACATTAAGTAAAACGACATTAAAGGCAGCCTGAAAATGGGTATCAGACAAGATTTGGCAACGTTGAAAACCTTGGCTTCGCAGGGCGGCGAATTGCTGCTGCTGCGGCTGCGCGTGCTGCAAATGGATGCCAACGAGCAACTGCGCGGCGTGTTGGTGATTGTCGCGCTGATTGCGGTTTCGGCGGTGGTGCTGGTAGTGATGCTGGTGGCGTTGCTGCTGGGGCTGAATGTGGTGCTCACGGCGCAGGCGAAGATTTGGCTGTTTTTTAGCGTGGCGGCGGCGGGCGTGCCGGCGATGTGGCTGCTGCTGCGGCGCATTCCGCGCATTTGGCAGCGCGACACGGCGCAGGTGCAGCAAACGCTTGCCGCGTTGCAACAAGATTTGGCGGCGTTTTCAGGCAGCCTGAAAACCGCCGGCTTCCGTCAAAAACCGCAAACAGGAGAAGCGCGCGATGCTGAGTAAACAAGAACAACGGGAATTGCTGCTGCTGCAATGCGATTTGGCGCGGGTGAAACTGCGCTGCACGCAACAGCAGGCGGCGCAGCGCAAGCAGGCGGCGCAAGCCAAATCGGGCGTGGTTTGGCAGCTGGCGGATGCGGCGGGCGAAGCGGTGCGGCATGCGGATGGCTTGAAGCTGGCGATGCTGCCCGCCAAATGGAAACACCGCGCGGCGGTGTTGCTGGGGCTGATGGCGTTGGAATGGGCGGAACGCCGGGCAACGGGCAAGCGTGGGAGATAGCGGGGGTGGGTTTCAGGCTGCTGGATGGGATGAGGCAGCCTGAAAACCAAAAAACCGCCTGAAAACGACATTAGATTTCAGGCTGGCTATCAAATGGCAAAGACCGCGTGCGTGGCAAAGCCACACAACCTACCTATGCAGGCTACGCTTGCTTAATCCAAATATTTCAACAATTGCTTCAACATTTCAATTAAATTTGTTCGATAATAGACAATTTGGTGGAGAAGGAGGGGTTGGAAATGCTTTTCGTCATACGTTATGGCAAGCAATAATAACTAATCGTTTGGGAGAAAATATTGCTACTCAAGTGGGTAATAGCCATGAAACAGGGTTCAAAATAGATTTTTCAAAACGGGAAAATATTTCATTAAATAAAGCAGATGAAATGATTGATCAATTAAATAATCAAATTGGTAGAGAAATTGCCATTAAAAATCCCAACTCTGATAATAAAAAATTGGCGATTAATGTCCTTAATTACTATCTAAAAGAAGGTTTATATCAAGCAGAAAAAAACAATTCTAATTCATATAATGTCGTCAAGAAAAAACTGCCTATCACTGTTTACAATAATGCAATAAATAAAATAGGTCAATTGGATGCAACAGGCGCAGGACCTGTTATGCAACAAAAAAGGCTTATATTACAAAAGCAGTTAATTAATAATGGAATGGGGTGGTAATTATGAATAAAAGAATATTTTTGATTGTTGTTTTGTGTGCATTAGTTGTTTTGTGTGCATTATTATTAAATAACAAACAAATAGATAAAAGTGTTTTAAATAAAATAATATATAATTCACAATTGATACCATTAAGGGATATTACTAATTTTAAATGGGACTATGCTTACTTGTATACACATAACATAGATTTTCAAAAAATAGTATTTTTTGATTCAAATGGAAAAGAAATTTTTTCTGAACAAATCGAATTAGATAATGAAGGTAATATTTTACCTCAATATCTTTTTGATGATGATCGAGAAAATGTTGTTTACTATAAATGTAGTTATAATAATGGAAAAATAAAATTTTTTAGAAAAGAAAAATTATATTTACAAGATGGGTTTATTTATTTTTATCAACCTATTGATTGTGATGCTAAATATTTTTTCCAGATTCAGTAGACAGGCTTAACGGCAGAACAAACCAAAGAACAAATTCACACAACAGCGACCACAGAAACGGCACAAAGCCTTTCAGGCAGCCTGAAAAACCGATTTGATGCGGATAAAGTGCAAAGTGAGCTAGATTTGCAGCGCGAAGTATCACAACAGTTTGCACCTGTTGCTGTCCAAACTGTTGCTTGGACAGCAGATAAACTGGGCAATATACAGAACTACGAGCGCGTTCAAATCGCCAAAGCAAATTATTGGTCAATGCTTTGAAAGAAGAATGAAGAAGATGTTTATTATAATCTTCCTATATTAAAAGGAAGAACCACATTAGATTGCCCCATAACTATAGTTACTGCCAGTTTAGATAGAAGAACGGGAAAATTCTGTTCTTCACTCCTATTAGTTTTTTTGGAAATGTATCCAAAAAACAAATAATGTAATAAAAGGCAGCCAAAACTTCTTTCATGCTTTTCAGGCTGCCTTATTGTTTAGATCGAAAAGTTTGAATAAATCCCGATTCCTTACCTTCAACACATCTTTCTTATCATCATAAGTCAGTCGGTAATCGGGTAAATCATTGCTGGCTACCAACTCTTTAATCGCCTGCCTAAAACGGCGCAGCGTTGCCATACTGCCTGATTTTCTATGTAGTATTTCCAGAGAAATGTGCCATTCTTTTTGCTTCCCGCAATGTTTGGCGCATAGCTCGTAAATGCGTCTATCCAGCGGTTTACGCAGCCTGAAATAATCCGCTGATATGGTTTTAACCTGTTTTGCTTCCATGGAACGAAACAGCCAATCAGGCAGGGTTACTTCAATCGCAATAATCGGGCTTTTATCGTCATTTTCGTCTTTTCGCACAATTAAAAATGAATCCAACAAACCAAAATTACGATGCTCAATAAAGCCACCTGTTCTTATATTCGTGATAATCCGCGTTCCTGCTAAACGGCTAAGTAAGCCAGCCTAGCCCGCATCGCATAGAGTGCATCGCTGCGCCCCGCCCGCGCTTCAAGGCAGCCTGAAACGCCATCCCCCCATTTTCAGGCTGCCTCAACCTTTGCCCGCCCCCGCTCCGCGCGGTACAATCCCCACCCTATTTTCTTGTTCACGGGGCGCAACAATGCCTCATTTTATGCCCGCCCTATCCCGTTTTCAGGCTGCCTCAAACTTTCAACACCAGTTTGCGGTAAACCCACTCGCCCGCAAACAGCGCGCCCATCAGAATATACGATACGATGCCCGTGTAAACCGCCCACCAGTCATGCCATTGCAGCCATGCCAATGCGGCGGCGGTTGCGCCGTTGAACACAAAAAAGCCGCACCAAATCTGCGTTACCCGCCGTGTGTGGCGCACGCCTTCGGGCGGCAGGTCGCGGTGTTGCAGGCGGGCGAGGCGTTCGATAACGGTTTGTCTGGCAAACAGGCTGCCGCCGAACACGGCAAGCATCAGCAGGTTTACCGCCACGGGATACCAATACATGGAATCGGGCAGCCTGAAAACCAAAACGGCGGCGAAAAAGGCGGATAACAGCAAGGCCACTGCGCGTTGCGCTGCCGTTTGCGGCATGGCGGCGCGTATCAGCCACAGGGCGCACATCAGCGCGGCGAGCCAGAAAAACGCGCCGTTTCCGCGCCCGTAATACCACAAAAGCGGATAGGCGAGGCTGGCGAGGGTGAGCAGGATTTTGGCAAGGGGCATGATGGTTTGCGCGGGTAGGTTATTTCCGTGTGTACGGAAATCCTGTTTGATGGGATTTGTGCTTCGGCATCAGTAAAGATGATAAAAATCCAGCCAAGATTTCCGCTTGTGCGGGAAGGGTGGAAATTGAAAGGTTCGGCAGCCTGAAAACGGTTTTTCATGTTTTCAGGCTGCCTTTGTATTTGGTTGGCAACGTTTTGCGGTTTTCAGACGACCTTCCCCAAACGGGAAAATACCGTCTGAAACGCTTACTGCGCCTGTGCGCCGCTGTCGGCAGCCTGAACTTTCAACACCGCCTGCACCACATCGTCCACCGTGCGCACGTTGCGGAAGTCTTCGGCGTTGAGCTTGCGGCCGGTTTCGCGTTTGATGCGGTCAATCAGGTCAATCGCGTCGATGCTGTCGATTTCCAAGTCTTCGTAGAGATTGGTGTCGGGTTTGATGCGTTCGGGTTCGATTTCAAACAGGTTTTCCAGCGTGTCGGCGAGCAGGGCGCGGATTTCGGCTTCGCTCAGGATTTTGTGTTCGCTCATCGCCGCTCCTTATGCCTGTGCCTGACGGCTTCTGACAAATTCGGCCAGCGTTTTGACGTTGGCAAAGTTGTCGCGCAGGTTGTCGTTTTCGCCGTCGAGCTGGAAGCCGAAGGTTTTTTGTACCGCCAAACCCAGTTCCAGCGCGTCAACCGAATCCAGCCCTAAGCCTTCGTCGCCGAACAGCGGCTCTTCGCTGCCGATGTCGGCGGGGGTGATGTCTTCCAGCGCAAGGCTGTCGATGATGAGTTGTTTGATTTGATGTTCTAAGTCGTTCATGTGGTTTTCCTTGTGAAATAGTCTTGCAGATATTCGTTGAGCCGCCGCGCGGCGATGGGCAGCGGTTTTTCGGCGAGCCAGTCTTCGGGGCGGATGTCGTCCTCCACCGTGATTTCGTAATGGATTTTGCGCGGCGGGATTTTGTACCACGGCTGCCCTTTTTTGAAGTTGGGCGGGTTCATTTTGATGACCACGGGCGTAATCACTTTGGCACTGCGCAAGCCGATGGATACCGCGCCACGGTGCATTTTGACCTGCCCGTCCCAACCCGTGCGCGTGCCTTCGGGGAAAATCAGCAGGCTCTGCCCGCTTTGGAACACGGCTTCGATTTCTTCCAGCATTTCCATGCTTTCGTCGTTGGGAATATAGCCTGCGGCGCGGATTTGGCTGCTCATGCTGGGGTTGCGCACCAAGTCTTTTTTCACCAGTACGTTTGGGTCGGGCGCGTGGCTCACCAGCAGCACCACATCCAATAAAGACGGATGGTTGGCGAGAATCAACTGCCCGCCGCGCCCGAGTTTTTCCGCGCCGCGGAAGGTTACGGACAACACGCCCGACCATTGCAGATAGCCGACAAAAAACCGCCACACGCGCCCAATCATGCGGCGGGCGGCAAGCTGGCGTGGCACATCGCCCCGGGTGGATTTGAGCGTGTAGGGCAAGAGGGCGATTTTAAACAGCACGCCTGCCACGCCGAACAGGATGAAGCCCAGCATGGTGGCGAAAAAGCGGCGCAGTCTGTTTAAGCGTTTCATGCGCGTTTGTTCCAAATCCAGCGGCGGTTTTCGTATTGGCGCGTGTGTTTCAGGCTGCCTGAAAGCAGAAAGCGTATCCAGTCCAGCGCGCCGAAGTAGCTTTCAGGCTGCCTTGTGCTGTCGTCCGTTTCCAACGTCAGGCTGAAAGCGTCGCCGCGTTCGATGACCATCGCCAGCGCGTAGGCAAACGGCGCGCGTTCCGCCTCGACGAGATATTCGGTTTTCAAAGGGTCGTCCGCCACCACCAGCAGCACGCGCTCGATGCCGTCTGAAAACAGCGACACGGCTTCCGCCAACGCGCTTTCCAAACCGTCCGCACCCGTTGCCAGCGCGGTGTTTTCCTGCATTTCGCCGCGCTGGATTGCCCACTGCCCAGCCAGCGCGTTGTGTACCGACAAGCCGAACGATGTGGGCGATACGGTGTGGGTTTTCAGCAGCTCCGGCCACAATTCAAAGCTGCGGTTAATCTCGCCGTCGTGCGAGGCGTAAACCATCGGGCAGCCTGAAAACCGCTCCGCCAAATTCCAAGCCGCTTCGCACACCAGCCGCGCCGCCGCGCCCAAACGCCGCCGCTGCATGGCGGGCAGAAACGCCAGCGCGGGCTTGTGTTCCGGCAGAGTTTGCGCGTTCAAACGACCTGCTGCCCACTCGCGCCATTGTTCTGGCGTGGCAAGGCGGTTGGAAACGGCGTGCCACGCGGCGATATTGAATGAGAAAGTGCAGGCGGTGGGCATGGCGGAGTTGCTCTGTCGGCAGTGAAGTTGCCAAGTTGGTCATGCCGCCATTTTAACCTATATTAACAAATTTAAGAACCTGTGAATTCACGGTCAATGGCGCGGAGTGCGCAGGCAAATTGCCTGAATACCGTTGCTGCGCCTAAGCAGGCGCGCCCAAAGCCCCGCTATCCATATATAATTCTGCTTTCCCTGTTTTTTCAGACGACTTTTGCCGATTTATGAACCGACTGACCTGCCCCATTGAAAACCCCGCCTTCCTGCTGCCGCACAGCGGACACATGGTTTTAATCGACCGCGTAACCGAACACCGCGCCGATTTTGTGCGCGTAGAAGCCCATATCGGCGAGAAACACATCCTGCTGCAAAACGGCGTGCTGCCGACCACCATGGGCATGGAAATCATGGCGCAGGCGATTGGCGCGTTTGCAGGCATACAGGCATTGGGCGTGGGCGAAGAAGTGAAGCTCGGTTTTTTGCTGGGCACACGCAAACTCAACCTGTTTGCCGACCATATCCCGGTCGGCACAACACTCGCCGCCACCGCGCACCTTTCCACGCAAGACCCAAGCGGCATGGGCGTGTTTGACTGCGAACTGCATTGGATTGATGCGCCTGACGATGTGCGCGGCATGCTGCCGCAAGACGGGCTGCTGGCGCAGGCGGCGTTGAATGTTTACAGCCCGAAAGACGGGAAGGTGGTTTGATGATGGTTTTCAGGCTGCCTGATGTGTAGAAAACTCTAGCATTGTTTATACAACAGGTTGAAAAAGAATGTTTGCCACGACTCAAAGCGCGTATCCTTTCAGGCTGCCATAAGACCTTACCGCATCGTAGCGATGCACAAAGCAATATGGCTCCTTCTTCTGGTGTTTTGGGTTGAAACCTTTACAAAACGCCAACGGCAGCCTGAAAACGCCCCCACCCGTTTTCAGGCTGCCTAACTGTTGCGCTTCCCCATCAATCCGCCGCCGCCACCGCTTAATCAGCAGCCTGAAAACGCAATCAATGCTAAAATTTGCCCATCCAAAAATCGCCAAAAAATGGAATGAAATCATGGCCAAACAATACGATGTCGTCATCATCGGCGCAGGCCCCGCAGGCTCGGTTGCCGCCCTGCTGCTCAGGCAGCAAAGGTTCAGCGTCTGCGTGATTGAAAAGCAACATTTCCCGCGCTATGTGGTTGGTGAAAGCCTGCTGCCGCTGGGCATGGACGTGTTAGAAGAAGCAGGCGTGTTGCACATCATAGAAAACGAACCCTTCCAGCTCAAAAACGGCATCGCCTTCACCTATCAAAACCACTACACCGCCTTTGATTTTCGCCACAAACACGGCAAAGGCAAAAACTTCGCCCTACAAGTGGACCGCGCCCGCTTTGACCACCTGCTCATCCTGCAAGCGCAACAACGCGGCGCAGACGTACACTTCGGCGAAACCGTTATCAGCATGGACAACAGCGCCGACCCCGTGCAGCTCAAAATCCAACAAAACAGCGGCATCCAATACGACCTGCACGCCCGTTTCGTGTTGGATGCCAGCGGCTACTTCCGCGCCGTGCCCCGCCTGCTCGGCTGGGAAATCACCCAAGGCATCACCCAACACAACGTCTATCACACCCAAATCAACGACCGCATCACCCACCCCAAATTTGACCGCAACAAAAACCTCATCGCCGTGCACCCCGAATACCGCGATATTTGGATGTGGCTGATTCCACTAGACAACCAACGCAGCTCCGTCGGTTTGGTGGGGCAAGCCCGATATTTCAAACAAGCCGAAGACCAGGCAGGCAGATTGCTGGGCGCATCCGAACTGCTGAAAAAATACTTCGGCGAAGTCCCCTTGTTCCAAAAAATCATGCCCCAAGCCGAATGGGATAACGGCTTCCCCTTCCACTACATCCCCTCCTATTCCGCAGACGTTCAAGCCAACCACGGTAACGGCTTTGCCCTGCTCGGCAACGCCGCAGGCTTTTTAGACCCCGTGTTCTCATCAGGCATCAGCAGCGCCATGTATTCCGCCAAACTCGCCGTAGAAGTGCTCACACGCCAGCTCAACGGCGAAAAAGTAGATTGGCAAAGCGAATACGCTAGTCGCCAAGGCTACGGCGCGCAAGTGTTCAAAACCAGCATAGACAACTGGTACAACGGCTCGCTGCAAGACTGGGTGTTCAACCCCTCGCACAGCCCCGAATCGCGCGAAATGCTGTGCGCCGTGCTCGCCGGCTACGCTTGGGACAGCAGCAACCCCTATGTGCGCGATGCCCAGCTTGCCTAATCTAGCGGATAAGCCAAAGGCAGCCTGAAAATCAAAATGGAGCGATGACGGCTCGTCGCCAAATGGCGTATTTAAGATTCTGCGTAGGTTCCAACCAATACCCAAAAGGCAGCCTGAAAATGGATAGAGTGGTGTTTTCTGCCTAGCGCGTTGCGCTGCGGCATACCCCTTTGTTACCAAATCAAAGATTTGGACAAAGGAGCAAGGCTGCCTTTTAACATTCTTTATTCTTTGCCCGTGCAGGCGTTTCGCCGCCTACCACGAGCAGGGGCAAGCCCCTGCACCCCACGCAGCCCATGCGTTTGTTGCCAGTTTAAAAATAGCAAAAAGGCAGCCTGAAAACGATTTTCAGGCTGCTTAAACGATGGATGGCAAAGAAAACGCTATTTGCTCATTTTCAATTTTTGCCACAACGCGGTGGTTTGTTTTTTCGCTTCGTCCGACATTTGCGGCATCACAAAGCCGTCTGCCATATCTTGCGCCGTTGGGAAAATGGAGCGGGTTTCCACCAGTTTTTTGTCCATTTTTTCGCGCGCGGG
This sequence comes from Kingella bonacorsii, assembly GCF_016623605.1. Lineage (NCBI taxonomy): Bacteria > Pseudomonadati > Pseudomonadota > Betaproteobacteria > Neisseriales > Neisseriaceae > Kingella > Kingella bonacorsii. The sequence goes on from NZ_JAEHNZ010000006.1 coordinate 29,771, forward strand.
CAGGCTGGCGGGCGCAAAGGTTACCGCAGCGCCGTTTTTAGCCGCCACTTCGGGGTCAAGCGTGTAGTTGATGTATTTATGCGCGTTGGCAACGTTTTTCGCATCTTTGGGAATCACCCAAGATTCCACCCAGAAGCCCATGCCTTTGGGGGTGAGCACTTCGATGCCCACATTATTTTTCACTTCTTCGCTGCGCGCTTTGGCAAGGTTCAAGTCGCCGCCATTGCCTGCCACCAAGCAGATGTCGCCGCGCGCCAATTCGTCGATATACGATGCGCTGAACCGTTTCACATCGGGGCGGATGGCTTGCAACACGGCGGCTGCGGCTTCAATGTCGGCGGGGTTGCTGCCTTTGGGGTCTTTGCCAAGATAGTTCAACACGATGGGGAACATTTCGCTGGGCGTGTCCCACAGCGCGATGCCGCAAGATTTGAGCTTGTGCGTGTATTCGGGTTTAAACATCAAATCCCATGCGTTGTCGGGCAGTTTGCCGCCCAGCAATTCTTTGCCTTTGGCGGTAATCGCCAAGGTGTTTGCGCCTGAGAAATAAGGAACGGCGTATTCATTACCAGGGTCGGCTTGCTCCAGCAGTTTCAGCAAGGCGGGGTCAATGTTTTTGTAGTTGGGGATAAGCGATTTGTCAATTTTCTGATAAGCACCCGCTTTGATTTGGCGGGGCAAGAATGCGATACCAGGCACGCCTAAATCGTAGCCAGATTTGCCTGTGAGCATTTTGGCTTCAAGGGTTTCGTTGTTTTCGTATAGGTCGTAGGTTAAATCTAGGTTGTTGGCTTTTTTGAAGTCTTCAACGGTGGATTCGTCCACATAGTTTGACCAGTTGTAGATGTTGAGCGCGTTGGTGGCGGGCGCGCTGGCTGTTGGGGCTGCGCCTGATGCGTTGGTGTTTTGCGCTGGGGCGTTGTTGTTTTCGCCGCCGCAAGCAGCCAAGGCAAGCAATAGCACGGTGCTTAACAGTGTTTTTTTCATTATCTTATCTTCTCGTTAAAAGTGGTTAAAAAAAGGAAGCGACATTGTAAAGGCATTTTTCTTAAAATTCAATCAGTTTTGCTGCATGCCACAGGTTTTCAGGCTGCCTATATGGTTGTGTAATATTGTCTAACGCGGTAAACTTGCCAGCTTAATTGAATAAAACAATCAAAACCATGAAATCAGCCTTTGATTTGAAATCTGCCCGCTTGGAAGCCTTAACGCTGCGTTTGTTTACGGCGGATTTGGCGGAGATTGCCGCGCTGCTGGACGAAAAAGCGGCGCAATATGTCCAGTTTGCCCATATGCCGTTTGTTTTGGATGCCACGCATTTGAAACGGGCGGATGAGCTGGATTGGGCGGCGTTGGTGGCTTTGTTTGCGGCGCGCGATTGGCGCGTGGTGGCGTTGAAGCATGCCAAGAAAGATTGGTCGGCGCTGGCGAAAACGGCGGGTTTGCTGTGGTTGGACGATGGCAAAAAAGCCAATAGGCAGCCTGAAAACAAGGCGGATGACGCGGCTGCGGCAGATGCCGGGCAGCCTGAAAACGCCCGTACCGCGCAAGCCGGCGAAACCGCAAACGAATCCACTGCGGCAACCGCCAAAGCAGACGGCACCGCCGCGCAGCCTGAAACGCAGGTTGCCGCGCGCAAAACGGTGGTGGTTACTTCGCCCGTGCGCACGGGGCAGCAGGTTTACGCCGAGCAGGCGGATTTGGTGGTGCTGGGCATGGTGAGCGAGGGCGCGGAGATTATCGCCGACGGCAACATCCATGTGTATGCGCCGATGCGCGGGCGGGCGTTGGCAGGCGAATCGGGCGACACGGGCGCGCGGATTTTCTTGCAATCCATGCAGGCGGAATTGGTTTCCATTGCGGGCATTTACCGCGTGTTTGAACAGGATTTGCCGCCGTCTTTGCACAAAAAGGCGGTGCAGATTGAATTGCAGGAAGATGAGCGTTTGGCGATTTTTGCGATTAACGCCAATTAGCATCGCATTATTCGTTAGAGGCAGCCTGAAAACTAGGTTGAGCAAGCGGTTTGGGCAATATGGTTTTCAGGCTGCCTCTGGTTAAACGAAAAACTGATTTTCAGGCTGCCTCAAAGCCATTGTTTTCAGGCTGCCTATCCTTTTCCCATCACTATCTAATCTGAAAGAGAGTATTCAAAGTGGCAAAAATTATTGTAGTTACATCGGGCAAAGGCGGCGTGGGCAAAACCACCACGTCCGCCAGCATCGCAACGGGTTTAGCGTTGCAAGGACACAAAACCTGCGTGATTGACTTTGACGTGGGCCTGCGCAATCTGGATTTGATTATGGGCTGCGAGCGGCGTGTGGTGTATGACTTGGTGAACGTGATTCAAGGCGAGGCCACCGCCATCCAAGCCCTGATTAAAGACAAGCATTGCGAAAACCTGTTTATTCTGCCCGCTTCGCAAACCCGCGATAAAGACGCGCTCACCAAAGAAGGCGTGGGCAAAGTATTGAAAGAATTGGTGACCAATTTGAACTTTGAATTTGTGGTGTGCGATTCGCCCGCGGGCATTGAAACGGGCGCGCTGATGGCGCTGTATTTTGCCGATGAAGCAATCATCACCACCAACCCCGAAGTTTCTTCCGTGCGCGACTCCGACCGCATTTTGGGCATTTTGCAAAGCAAATCGCGCAAAGCTGAGCGCGGCGAAACGGTGAAAGAGCATCTGCTGATTACGCGCTATTCGCCCGAGCGCGTGGCAAAAGGCGAGATGCTGTCGGTGCAAGACATTCAGGATATTTTGCGCATTCCGTTGATTGGCGTGATTCCCGAATCGCAAAACGTGTTGCAAGCGTCTAACGCGGGCGAGCCCGTTATCCATCAAAACGATGCGGTGGCGGCGCAAGCGTACCAAGATGTGGTGGCGCGTTTGTTGGGCGAAAACCGCGAAATTCGTTTCTTGGAAGCCGAGAAAAAAGGCTTTTTCAAGAAATTGTTTGGGGGGTAAGCCATGTCGTTGATTGACCGTTTGTTTGGCAGAAAGCCGCAAAGCGCATCGCTGGCGCGCGACCGTTTGCAAATCATCATCACGCAGGAGCGCGCCAACCGCGAAACCGCCAGAACGCCCGATTATTTGCCCACGCTGCAAAAAGAGCTGCTGGAAGTGTTGTCTAAATATGTGAAGATTGAATTGGACGACATCAACATCACGCGCGAAGAGCAAGACGGCGTGGAAATGTTGGCATTAAACATCACGCTGCCCGAAACCAAACCCAACGGGCAAGGGCAGCCTGAAAAACAAAAGGATAAGGCATGACTTTAACCGAGTTGCGCTACATCGTTGCCGTGGCGCAGGAAAAGCATTTCGGGCGCGCCGCGCAACGCTGCCATGTGAGCCAGCCCACGCTTTCCATCGCCATCAAAAAGTTGGAAGAAGAGCTGGGCTTGTCGCTGTTTGACCGCAGCAGCAACGAAGTGATGACCACCAATTCGGGCGCGCGCATTGTGGCGCAGGCGCGGCGCGTGCTGGATGAGGCGGAGGTGATTCGCTATTTGGCAAACGAGGAACAAAGCCAGTTGGAAGGCAATTTTAAGCTGGGCTTGATTTTTACCGTTGCGCCGTATTTGCTGCCCAAGCTGATTTTATCCATGCGCCAAGTTGCGCCAAAAATGCCGTTGATGCTGGAAGAGAACTACACCGCCGCGCTCACCGAAATGCTCAAACGCGCCGATGTGGATGCGATTGTGGTGGCGGAGCCTTACGCGGAAACGGGCGTGGAAACGATTCCGCTGTATGACGAGCCGTTTTTTGTGATTGTGCCCAAGGGGCATCGCTTTGAAGAGCTGGATGCGGTGTCCACCAAAGACATCGCGGAAGAAAACGTGTTGCTGCTCACCGAGGGCAACTGCATGCGCGACCAAGTGTTAGGCTCGTGTAGCGAATTGGCGGCGAAACAGCGCGTGGCGGGGTTGGCAAACACGCTGCAAGGCAGCTCGCTGAACACGATTCGCCACATGGTTGCCAGCGGCTTGGGCATCAGCGTGTTGCCCTCCACCGCGCTCACGGACAACGACCATTTGCTGTTTTCCATTGTGCCGTTTGAAGCCCCCGCGCCCAGCCGCCGCATTGTGTTGGCGTATCGCCGCAATTTTGTGCGCCCGCAGGCTTTGGCGGCGATTGCGCAGGCGGTTAAGCTGGCGCAGTTGGCAGGGGTTACTTTTGTGGAGTGATGCTTGCGCTTGGCAAACATAAAAAGGCAGCCTGAAAATGGTGTAACACGTTTTCAGGCTGCCTTTGCGTTGTTTGCCAGATGAAATGGCGGAGGTTTAGATGGCGGCTTTGAGTTCGCGCACCAATGCGCCCACCGCTTGCGCTTCGTGGTTCGGATGCGTTTCCACTTCTTGCACGATGCGGCTGCCCACAATCACGGCATCGGCAACGGCGGCGATTTTGGCGGCACTTTCGGCATCGCTGATGCCGAAACCCACGCCAATTGGCAGCTTGATGTGTTGGCGCAGCACGGCGATTTTGGCGGCGACTTCATCGGTGTTGAGCTGTGCCGAGCCGGTTACGCCTTTGAGCGAAACGTAGTACACAAAGCCGCTGGCGTGTCGGGCGATGGCTTGCATCCGCGCTTCGCTGGTGGTGGGGGCGACGAGGAAAATGTTGTCGATGTTGCGCTGCGCGAGGGCGGTTTGCAGCTGGGCGATGGTTTCGATGGGGTTGTCCACGGTGAGCACGCCGTCCACGCCTGCTTCGGCGGCGGCTTGGGCAAAGGCTTCGTAGCCCATTTTGTGCACGGGGTTGAGGTAGCCCATTAGCACAACGGGGGTGTGGGCGTTGCTTTGGCGAAATTGTTTTACGGTTGCCAGCACATCGCGCAGGGAAACGTGTTGCGCGAGGGCGCGTTCCACGGCGCGCTGGATGGTGGGGCCGTCTGCCATTGGGTCGGAAAAGGGGATGCCGAGTTCTATGATGTCTGCGCCGTTTTCTGCCATGCTGTGCATCATGGCAAGGGTGGCGGCGAGATTGGGGTCGCCTGCGGTGATGTAGGCAATCAGGGCTTTTTGCTTGCCCAGTTGGGCGAAGGTGGAGGCGATGCGGCTCATGGTGGGGCTTTCTGTGAATGGGAAAAGGCGGATTATAGCAGCCTGAAAAGGGGTAACGCGCGCGGACGGGCTTTCAGGCTGCCTGTGCGGCGGCGGGGTGTTATGATGCGCGCTTTGCAATGAACGACAATGGATGGTGCGATGACAAAACAGAATAAATGGCTGGCTTTGGGCGTGTTGCTGCTGGTGTTGGCGGCGGCAAAGTTGGCGATGCTGGGCTGGTGGCAGAATCGGCAGCCTGAAAACGGGGCGGCGGCGGTGCAATGCGATGTGTTGGCGGCGGGGTGCCCGTTTTTGCAGGGGGCGACGCTGCGGCTGCGCGGTTTAACCAGCACCAAATCGGCGTTTACCATAGAAGCGGTGGGCGTGCCCAGCGGCGTGCAATCGCTGTCGGCTTCGTTTCGCATGGATGGGATGGAGATGGGGTTTAACCGTTTTGATTTAGCGAAACAGGCGGATGGAAGCTGGCGGGCAGAGCGGGTGTATTTGCCGCTGTGCACGGCTGGGCGGCATGATTGGGTGGTGGTGTGGCAGGCGGACGGGGTGGCGTTTCAGGCTGCTTTTAGGACGGAGTAGGGGGGAGGCAGCCTGAAATTTTTGGAAAACCTGCAACCGATGGAGTGTCGGCGGCTCGCCGACATTTTGCCAGCCAACAAAGCTATGGTGATTTACTATTTGGCGACGAGCCGTCACCGTTCCATTTTGGTTTTCAGGCTGCCGTTGGCATTTTGCAAAAGTTGCAGCCTGAAACGCGAATTAAGCGGTTTTAGCTTCGCAGAAGCTCGTCAATTCGTTTTCAGGCTGCCTCATCTATTGTTTTATCCAGCGTGCGACATTCGGGAAACTCGGCAACCACGCGCCGCGCCAGCTTGTCGGGCAAGCCAATAAACAGCGTGCAAGTGCTGTCCCAGCAGACGATTTCAAACAGGGCTTGCGGATGCTGCGGTTGGGCGTTGGGCTTCCAAAAATCGGGGCTTTCGGCATCGGGCAAAATGCTCAAATCAATTTCGGCATCGGGCGCGAAGGCGGAAAACACGCCCCAAATGTATTGTTGATTCGGGCGTTCGCGCAGCAAGCGTTCCAATTCTGCACCATCAAAAATGGATGGGTCGGCAAAGGTGTCTCCATTTCCCATAATATGATTAACCAGCCAACGATATTGGCGGCAAGTCTCCCAGCCCAAAACCGCCATCATCCAAGTCATGTTGGTGTAATAACGGATGCTGGGTTCGCCGTCTAAAATCAGGTTGTGCGTGGCTTGCGCGGGCAAGGGCGCAGCCAGCGCGTAGGGCGATGGCGTGGCGGGGATGGCTGCGCTGCGGATGGGCTGCTGCATGATTTGATGCCAAGTGGCATCGGCTTGGATTTCGTTTTCAGGCTGCTGTGCTGTCATTTGGTTACTCCTTATGTTTACTCAAATAGGCAGCCTGAAAACAGGTTTAATCCCCTTTTCAGGCTGCCTATCGCGTGCTTACCGTTTGTTCAACTTCGCCGATAGCCAGTTGCCCACGCTTTGAATGATGACCACCATCACGGTAAGCACCAACACCACTGCCGCCATCACATCTGCCATATAGCGTTGATACCCATAGCGGTAGCCTAAATACCCAATTCCTCCGCCACCGACTATGCCCGCAGATGCGCTTTCGCCCAAAATGGCAATGATTAAAATGGTGATGCTCAACACCAAGCCTGAACGCGCCTCAGACAGCAATACTTTAAAAATAATCGTGCGCGGCGATGCACCCATCGCTTGCGCTGCTTCCACTACGCCGCGCGGCACTTCTTTGAGGTTTTGCTCCACCAACCGCGCAAAAGCGCAACTGGCGGCAATACTGAGCGACACGCTGGCAGCGAGTGGTCCATATGCTATGCCAACGATAAAGCGGGAAAATGGTATCAACACAATCACCAAAATCACAAATGGAAAGGAGCGTATAAAACTTACCAGCATACCTAGTGTACGGTGAGTGGGGCGGTTGTCAAAGATTTGCCCATGCGCGGTGGTGTACAGCCAGATGCCGAGCAACCCACCTACAATGATGGCTACAACGGACGATACGCTTACCATAATCAGCGTTTCGCCGAGGGCTTTGTAGAACTCGGGGAGTAGGGATTTAAGGTTGTCTAGGGAGAATGAAGTCATGGTTGGGGTCTCGTGGAGTGGTTTATTGGAAGGCAGCCTGAAAAAAGGGTAGGGCGTACCATTGGTTTGGGTTTGCGAACAGCGTTTCAGGCTGCCTAATCGGTATCGCCAGAGGCAGCCTGAAACAATGATTGGCACACCGCGCTAATCATCGCGCAACAATTCGCGCCCGATTTCCGATTGCGCCAAAATCACGCCGTCTTTCACATCCGCCACTTCCAGCAGCTTGCCCAAATGCAGCAGCGCGGTGCGGTGGCACAGCTTGCGAATCACGCTCATCTCGTGGGTAACAATCACGATGGTTACATTAAAACGCGCGTTGATGTCTTGCAAAAAGCCCAACACGCTGCGCGTGGTAATCGGATCCAGCGCGGAAGTCGGCTCATCTGCCAAAATCACTTTGGGGTTGGGCGCAAGCGCACGGGCGATGCCGACACGCTGTTTTTGCCCGCCCGAAAGCTGCGCGGGATAATGCTGGGCGCGCTCGGTTAAATCCACAATTTCCAAGCATTCTTGCACGCGCCGGGCGATTTTTGCCGCGTCCCAACCTGCGATTTCCAGCGGAAATGCCACATTCTCGGCAACGGTGCGGTTGCTCAACAGGTTGAATTGTTGAAACACCATGCCGATGTTTTGCCGCGCTTGGCGCAGTTGCGCTTCGCTCATGGCGGTTAAGTCTTGGTTGTCAATCAACACTTTGCCTGTGTCGGGGCGTTCCAGCAGGTTAATCAGGCGCAAGAGCGTGGATTTGCCCGCGCCCGAGTAGCCCATCAGCCCAAAAATCTCGCCTTGGTTGATGTGCAGGCTGGTGGGTTCAACGGCGGTGAACCAGCCTTTGTCGCGCGTTTGGTATTTTTTGGAAACGTTGTCCAGCGTAATCATGGTTGTCTTTCAGAAATCAAAGCCCGTTGCACACAAACGGTACAACGGGCGTGGAATAGGGTTTACACGTTTAGCTGTTTGCACCCGCAAGCTGTGTCAAATCGGTGTTTGGCTTATCAAATAAGGTTAAGGAATGTAACGATTATTGCGGATAGTGTCAAAGCATTTTTATTACTATGGTTTATGCAGTTTCAGGCTGCCTATTGGTATCGCTGGGATGCAGCCTGAAAAGCGTTTGTAAAGCCCAAGCAAATATAGCCTGCCATAATTTTCGTTATTGCGATTATAAATTGCACCGTCTTCAAAAAAAAATATATAATTCGCCGCGTCAATAAACCAAATTTATCAACCGAACTTTTTTGGAGTTTGAAATGTCTGTACAAATCAAAACTGCTGCCGAATTAGAAGGCAAAAACGTACCATCCGTTGTGTTCCACACTCGCCAAGACGATGCTTGGGTGGATGTTTCTACCGATGACTTGTTCAAAGGCAAAACCGTTGCCGTGTTCTCATTGCCTGGCGCGTTCACGCCCACTTGCTCCTCTACTCACTTGCCACGCTACAACGAGCTGGCTGCCGAGTTCAAAAAACGCGGCGTGGACAGCATTGTGTGCATCTCTGTAAACGATACATTTGTGATGAACGCTTGGTTGGCAGACCAAGAAGCGGAAAACATCACCGTGGTGCCCGATGGCAACGGCGAGTTCACCAAAGGCATGGGCATGCTGGTGAGCAAAGAGCAATTGGGCTTTGGCGACCGCTCTTGGCGTTATTCTATGCTGGTGAAAGACGGCAAAATTGAAAAAATGTTTATTGAGCCCGTTAAAGACGGCGACCCGTTTGAAGTGTCCGATGCCGACACCATGCTGAAATACATTGACCCCAAATGGGAACCGCACGAGTCTGTTTCTATCATCACCAAACCTGGCTGCCCATTCTGCGCCAAAGCCAAAGCGTTGTTGAAAGAAAAAGGCTATGCGTTTGAAGAAATCGTGTTGGGTCGTGATGCTTCTATCACTTCTGTTCGCGCGATTACAGGCAAAGCGACTGCGCCACAAGTGTTTATCGGCGGCAAATACATCGGCGGCAGCGACGATTTGGAAGCCTACTTCGCTAAAAAATAATCCGGTTTTTCTGGATTAACCTTTAAGTGGCACGACAGTTTTCTCCTCCTTTTCTGGCGTGCCCCCCGAATAGCTCTCTCCGTTAGGTTGTTCGGGCAGCTTAAATCTTATGGCAAGAGTTAAGCTGTCCGAGCAACTTTTTTGTATTGAGGCAGCCTGAAAATGGTTTCATTCCGTTTTCAGGCTGCCTCACTATCTTCGCTATAATAGGCAGCCTGAAAACCTTTTAACGAGCCATCCATGATTGCCCTAATCCAAAGAGTTACCCAAGCCAGCGTTGCCGTTGCAGGCGAAACCGTTGGCAAAATTGACCACGGCTTGCTGGTGTTGCTGGGCATCCAGCACGGCGACACCCCCGCTATCGCCGATAAACTGCTGCACAAAGTGTTGTTTTACCGCGTGTTTGCCGACGAGGCGCAGCGCATGAATTTAAACGTGCAGCAAGCGGGCGGGCAGCTGTTGATTGTGTCGCAGTTCACGCTTGCCGCGTACACGCAAAAAGGCTTGCGCCCCGATTTTGCCGGCGCAGCCAAGCCTGATGTGGCGCGTGAATTGTATGATTATTTTTGCGCCCAATCCGCCGCGCGCATCGCCACGCAAACGGGCGAATTTGCGGCGGACATGCAGGTGTCGCTGGTGAACGATGGGCCGGTTACGTTTTGGTTGCAAGTGTCGTAAACCGATTGGACGGGTTTGTTTCAGGCTGCCTTGGGTGCTATCGCTATCCCAGAGGCAGCCTGAAACGTTTGGCACAAGCCTAACTTGCTTACGCTTATCGTTGCCGCCACGGCAGAAAATGGTTTTTCAGGCTGCCCTAATCCCCCAGAGGCAGCCTGAAACCCCGCTGTAACCATCCTTCAAAAACGCCGTCAAAAGCAAAAAACCACGCGGTAAACACGGTATAATCGCCACTTTCCCAAAGCAAAACAAGGAATTCATTATGTCAGCCATCAAACGTGATTTAACGCGCATCCGCCACAACACCAAAATCGTGGCAACGCTGGGACCGGGCAGCAACAACGTGGATTTGTTGCGCGATATGATCAGCATCGGTGGCGTGCATGTGGTGCGTTTTAATTTCAGCCACGGCACGCCCGAGTTTCACGAAGAAAATGCCCGCATCGTGCGCGAAGCGGCGCGGCAAGCCGGCTTGGAAGTGGCGATTATGGCGGATTTGCAAGGGCCTAAAATCCGCGTGTCCAAAATCGCCGGCGGCAGCATCCAAGTGGAAGCGGGCGAAAAACTGCTGTTTGATGCCGCGCTGGAAGGCGAGGGCACACGCGAGCGCGTGGGGCTGGATTACCGCGAATTGCCCAACGATGTGAAAACGGGCGACGTGCTGCTGCTGGACGATGGCTTGCTCACCGTTACCGTGGAAAAAGTGGTGGGCAGCGAAATCCACACCGTGTGCAACAACAGCCACACGCTCAAATCCAACAAAGGCATCAACAAGCAAGGCGGCGGCTTGTCGGCGGGCGCGTTTACCGAAAAAGATTTCCGCGATTTGAAAATGGCGGTGAAAATTGGCTGCGATTATTTAGCCGTGAGCTTTGTGAAAAACGGCGAAGATATGCACATCGCCCGCCGCGCGGTTGCCGAAGAGTGCGAAAAACTGGGCTTGCCGATTCAACCTGGTTTGGTATCCAAAATTGAACGCATTGAAGCAATTGAAAATTTGGACGAAATTATTGAAGCATCTGACGGCATTATGGTGGCGCGCGGCGATTTGGCGGTGGAAGTGGGCAATGCCGCCGTGCCTGCGCTGCAAAAACGCATGATTAAGCGCGCGCGCGAATTGCGCCGTTTCAGCATCACCGCCACGCAAATGATGGAATCCATGATTACCAATCCCGTGCCCACCCGCGCCGAAGTGAGCGACGTGGCGAACGCGGTGTTGGACGGCACAGACGCGGTGATGTGTTCCGCCGAAACGGCAGTGGGCGCGTATCCGTTTGAAACCGTGCGCCAGATGTCGCTGATTTGCGCGGCGGCGGAAAAAGAACAGGATACGCTGGTGGGCGTGGACGAACACGCGGTGAGCCATTCGGGCGAAATCACCCATGCGGTGGCCAGCGCGGCGGTGCACGTTGCCAAACAAGTGCGCGCCAAGGCGATTGTGGCGCTCACCGAGAGCGGTTCGTCGGCGTTTCATGTGAGCCGCTACGGCATTTTGATTCCGATTTACGCGCTCACGCCCAGCGAAAAAGCGCAACGCCGCATGGCGATGTATCGCGGCGTGCGCCCGCTCAAACTGACCACCAGCAAAGACCACGAAACCGCGTTCACCGAGGTGGAAGCCTTGCTGCGCGAGCGCGGCGTGTTCCAAGCGGGCGAGCAATATGTGATTACCAGCGGGCGGCGCATGCGCGAAACTGGCAGCACCAATTCGCTGGAAGTGCGGACGGTGCGCGAATAAAGGCAAAGGCAGCCTGAAAACGGGCATTCGTTTTCAGGCTGCCGCATCTGTTTGAATTTTTGAATTGAATAGGTCTCTTTATAAACCCGATTTCAGGCAGCCTGAAAACACACAAACCTTTATATCGGAAATCCCCATGAATAAAACAGTCTTAATCACAGGCTCCAACCGCGGCATCGGCAAAGCTGTCGCCCTAGCCCTTGCCCAAGACGGCTACGACATCGCCGTACACTGCCGCAGTCGCCGCGATGAAGCCGAAGCCGTTGCCGCGCAAATCCGCGAGATGGGCAGGCAGGCGCGCGTGTTGCAGTTTGACGTGTCCGACCGCGCCGCCTGCCGCGAGGTACTGAGTGCCGATGTGGAGGCAAACGGCGCGTATTACGGCGTGGTGCTGAACGCGGGGCTGACGCGCGACAATGCCTTTCCCGCGTTTTCAGACGACGATTGGGACAGCGTTTTGCGCACCAATCTAGACGGCTTTTACAACGTGCTGCACCCCGTCATCATGCCGATGATACGCCGCCGCCAAGACGGGCGCATCGTGTGCATGGCTTCTGTGTCGGGCATCACGGGCAACCGCGGGCAGGTGAATTACAGCGCGTCCAAAGCGGGCATCATCGGCGCGGCGAAGGCGTTGGCGGTGGAGCTGGCGAAGCGCAAAATCACGGTGAACTGCGTTGCCCCAGGGCTGATTGATACGGAAATCGTGGATGAAAACGTGCCCGTGGGAGAAATTCTGAAAGCCGTGCCTGCCGCGCGGATGGGCACGCCCGAAGAAGTGGCGCACGCGGTGCGCTTTCTGATGGACGAAAAGGCGGCGTATATCACGCGCCAAGTGATTGCGGTAAACGGAGGTTTGTGCTGATGGAAACCAAGCGTGTTGTGATTACCGGCATCGGCGGCATTACCGCCTTCGGGCGCGACTGGGCGGGCATTCAGGCTGCCTTTAAAGCCGGAAAAAACGCCGTGAAACAGATGGATTGGCACGGGCGGTTTCCCGAATTGGAAACCCAGCTTGGCGCGCCGCTGCCCGATTACGCCCCGCCCGCGCATTGGACGCGCAAGCAGCTCCGCAGCATGGGGCGCGTGTCGCAGCTTTGCGTGGATGCGGCGGAGCAGGCTTTGCAGGATGCCGGCCTGCTCGGCGACGAAACGATTAAAAACGGCAAAATGGGCGTGGCGTGCGGCTCGTCGGTTGGCAGCACCAAAGACATCGGCGATATGGGCGAGCTGCTGCTCATGGGCACGTCGCGCAATTTCAACGCCAACACTTATGTGCGCATGATGCCGCACACCACCGCCGCCAACATCGGCATTTTTTTCGGACTGACGGGGCGGATTATCCCTACGTCCAGCGCGTGTTCATCAGGTAGCCAAGCCATCGGCTACGCCTACGAAGCCATCAAATACGGGCTGATTGACACCATGCTGGCAGGCGGCGGCGAAGAGTTCTGCCCTTCGGAAGTGTATGTGTTTGACTCGCTCTACGCTGCCAGCCGCCGCAACGGCGAACCGAATCTTACCCCGCGCCCGTATGATACGGGGCGCGACGGCTTGGTCATCGGCGAAGGCGCGGGCATGCTGGTGTTGGAATCGCTGGAACACGCGAGGGCGCGCGGTGCCAAAATCTACGCCGAAATCATCGGCTACGGCGCAAACAGCGATGGCAGCCACGTTACCCAGCCGCAAAAAGACACCATGCAAAAATGCATGGAACTCGCCCTCAAAGACGCAGGTATCCGCCCCGAACAGGTGGGCTATGTGAGCGGGCACGGCACCGCCACCGAAAAAGGCGACATCGCCGAAACCCTCGCCACCGAAGCCGTGTTCGGCTTTGTGCCGATGAGTTCGCAGAAAAGCTATTTCGGACACACGCTGGGCGCATGCGGCGCGCTGGAAGCGTGGTTTGCCGTTGAAATGATGAACGGCGGCTGGTTTGCGCCCACCGTCAATTTGGACGACATCGACCCGCGCTGCGGCAAAGTCGATTACATCACCGGCGATGGGCGGGAAATAGAAACGGACTATGTGGTCAGCAATAATTTTGCTTTCGGCGGCGTGAATACCTCGCTGGTGTTGAAACGCTGGCGGGGGTAAGCAAAGCAGTAATGAGGCAGCCTGAAAACCAGTTTTCAGGCTGCCGATTGGTTTTCAGGCTGCCTGAAAGCGGGTTCGCACTCCGCCAAGCGAAAACGCACCGCCGCGCCATTCCCGCGCCAAACGCACGCCAAAACCATATTGCCCGCCAACACGCGCTCCACGCCCTGCCAGCCGGTTTGCCCGTCCACGCGCCAGCCCGTTTTTGCGCCGCCGACGATGTCATAGCCCACGCGCCGCATATCTGCGGGAAAATCCAAGCCCGCCGCCTTAACCAAGGCTTCTTTGCTGCACCATAAGCGGTAAAACGTTTCAGGCTGCCAACCGCATCCGCGCAAATACGCGCGTTCCTCCCCGCTGCACACCCATTCGCCCAACGCGGCGAAATCGCGCGGTTTCATCACTTCCATATCCACGCCCGCCGCAATCGGCGCATCGGCGCACAACACCGCCGCGTTGCCCGCGCTGTGGCTCAGCGACACCACGGGCAAAGCCGCCCGCTGCTTTAACGCGCGGCTGACCCGCCAGTCCAACCGCGTTTCCAGTTGCGGCGATTGCGCCAAGCGGCGGGCATCTTCGGGGCTTAACAAGGCGCGGTCGTATTCATGCGCGATGGCGCGCGTGCCCACCAAACAAATCAAATCGGTCATATTAAAAAACCACCGCCAAGCGGTGGTTGCATGAAAGCAATCAGTGATAGCTGCCTTTTAGCACGACATAGCTGTGGAAAGTGCCCACATGGCATTCGTATTCGTTGCCGCCTTTGACCTGGCGGTCGTAAAAGCTCACCAAGCGGATGGCGCGTTTGTTGCGGCGTTGCGCGGTGGATTGGAAGCGTTTGACCGCGTTGAGGAACGCGCGTTGGCAGGTTTCGTCCGTTGATTTGCCTGTGGCGTTGGCGCTTTGGCGCGACACGTTGGTTGAGCTGCCCGTGCTGCCGTAGGACACGCGGATGGACGGGTCTAACACTTCGCGCGCTTCGGCGGAATTGAGCACGGCAGAGGCTTTGCACATATAGGCATCGTTTTTGCCTTTGCCCGCAACCGAGCCGATGCTGCGGCAGATGGTTCCGCTGGCGGGTTGGGCGGCAGCGCGGTGCTCAACTTGCGGGGCAGGGCGGCCGGTTTCATGCTCCGCCGCTGCGGCAGGCTCGCCTTTGGATGCGCAAGCAGACAGGGCTACGGCGGCAGACAACAGCAAAACTCGGGAAATACGGACAGTCATAAACGTCTCCTAAAACAGGGTTGAATGTTAAGGTTGGTAAACGGGGCGATTTTAACGTATCCGTTTGTATTTGTATATCAATTCGTTTTTTAGAATGCGTTGGGTTTGCCTTTCTTTGCAAAAATTTCTACAATGTTTGCACCTTGCTGCTTTTTAAACGGAAATCTTTTTATAGATTAAATGGATAGCGTGTATATCTTGCCAAATGCCGCTTGCGCCGCGATGCACCACCCAAACCGTTTGCCAAGCGAGGCAGCCTGAAACCATTCTCGTCCAACCCGTTTGCTTCTTCCCGCTTCTCATGCCCCTGCTCACCGAAATCCTCTCGCCCGACCTGCCGCAACACGACCTTATCGCCGCCCACCCCGATTGGACGCGGGCGGACTTCAACCGCGCGGTATTTGCGCTTTCAGGCAGCCTGAAAACGGCGGGCATCCAATCTGCCGCGCTGTGGTTTGACGATGCCGCGCTGTTTGCCTGCGCGGTGTTGGCGTCTTGGCACGCGGGCGCGCGGGTGTTGCTGCTGCCGAATACGGCGCGGGAAAACATCGGCTGGGGCGAAACGGCGGATATTTTTCTCACCGACAATCTGGTTCACCAACAAGCATGGCATCTGCCCGAATGCCTCGCGCAAGCGCAAAGGCAGCCTGAAAACGGCAGGCAGCCTGAAAACTGGTCCGTTCCCGCCGATGCCGAAGCGCATTTGAAAACATCGGGTTCCAGCGGCAAGGCGCAAATCGTCATCAAAACCGCCGCCCAGATGCAGGCGGAAGCGCAAACGCTTGCCGCCGCCTTGCCTTTCGGGCGCAATGGCGAAGCCGTTATCGGCAGCGTGTCGCCGCAGCATCTGTATGGCTTCACTTTCCGTTTTGCACTGGCGCTCACAATGGGCTGGACGATGGAGCGCGCGCAGGCGGTGTACCCCGAAAACCTGCTCGCCGCCACGGCAGCGCACCGCCAAGCGGTGTGGATCGCCAGCCCCGCCGTGCTCAACCGCTTGGGCGAAGGTCGCGACCCGCGCGTTTTGCAAAAGGTGGCGGGCATCGTGTCGGCGGGCGGCGCGCTGCCCGAAGCCACGGCAAACGCCTTGGCAGGCTGCGCCGTGCGCCCGTTTGAAATTTACGGCAGCACCGAAACGGGCGTGATTGCCTCGCGCCGGCATCAGCAAACATGGCAGCCGTTTGACGGCGTGTCGTTCGGGCAGGATGCGGAGGGCGCATTGTGGGCGGATTCGCCTTGGTCGGGCGGGCGTTTCCAAACCGCCGATTTGGTTGAGCGCACGCCCGATGGCGGCTTTCTGCTGCTGGGGCGCAAAGACCGCATCATCAAATTTGAAGACAAGCGCGTTTCGCTCACGCAAATCGAACACAGTCTGCTGCAACACGAATGGATTGCCGACGCGCATTGCGCCCTGCATCCGCAGCAACGCCGCATCGCTGTGTGGGCAGCCTTAAACGCCGCAGGCATCGCCGCCCTGCGCGAACACGGGCGGGCGGCGGTTGCCGACGCGCTCAAACGCCATCTCGCCGCCGCGCAAGACAAAACCGCCCTGCCGCGCTATTGGCGTTTTGCCGACACCCTGCCGCGCAACGCGCAGGCAAAAATCGCCGCCGCCGATTTTCAGGCTGCCTTCACCGCGCCGCAAACCGCGCCACAATGGCAGGAAACCGAGCCGAACGTGTTCGCAGGGCGCGTGCCGTTGGATTTAACCTATTTTGGCGGGCATTTCGCCTCGTTTCCGCTGGTGCCGGGCGTGGTTGAGCTGCAATGGGCGCGCGATTTGGCGGCGCGTTATCCGTGGGGCAGGCAAAGCATCGCGCGGGTGGAAAACCTGAAATACCAGCAGTTTATCCGCCCGTACGACGAGGTGTCTGTCGCGCTGCAATACGATGCCGGCAAAAACAAGCTCACATTCAAAATCACCGGCAACGGCAAGCCTTGCGCGGCGGGACGGATTGTGTTTGCGGCAGCCTGAAAATGCCAACCTTATTCCCCAAACCAAAAGGAAAACCGATGAAACTTTTCCCCGCATTAGAACAACGCTATTCGCAAGAACACCAAACCGCAGGCGAAGCGCAGCGGCTCGCGCAGGAAATCGCCTTTGCGCCGATTGTGTTCCAAGTATCGCGGCTGATGTTGAAATACGGCATTTTTGAGCTGCTGAACCAGTCGTCCGGCGGGCTCACGCAAGACGAAATCGCCCGGCAGGCAGGCATCAGCGCATACGCCGCGCAGGTGCTGCTTGAAGCCTCGCTCTCCATCGGCACCATCCACACCCGCGACAACCGCTTTTTGCTCAGCAAAGCGGGCTGGTTTTTGCTGAAAGACAAAATCGCGCAGGTGAATATGGATTTCGTGCAGGAAGTCTGCTATCAGGGCATGTTTGATTTGGAAAAAACGCTGGCAACCGGCAAACCCGAGGGGCTCAAAGTGTTCGGCAACTGGGCGACCATTTACGAAGGGCTCTCTTCGCTGCCGAGTGAAACGCAGAAAGCATGGTTCGGCTTTGACCATTTTTATTCGGACAGCGCGTTTCAGGCTGCCTTGCCGATTGTGTTCGCCCGGCCCGTTCGGCGGCTGTTGGACGTGGGCGGCAACACAGGGCGCTGGGCATTGAAATGCGTGGCGTTTGACGAGCGCGTGAACGTAACCATTATGGATTTGCCGCAGCAGCTTGTTTTAATGAAACAGGCCACGCACGGCAAAACGGGCGCGGAGCGCATCCACGGACACGCCGCCAACCTGCTGGACGAAAACGTGCCGTTCCCAACGGGCTTTGACGCCATCTGGATGAGCCAGTTTTTGGATTGCTTTTCGGAAGACGAAGCCACCGGCATCTTGCGCCGCGCCGCGCAAGCATTAAACGAGCATGCCAGCGTATACATTATGGAGCCGTTTTGGGACAGGCAGCGCTACGAAACCGCTGCCTATTGCCTCACGCTCACCAGCGTTTATTTCACCGCCATGGCAAACGGCAACAGCAAAATTTTCCATTCGGAAGACCTTACGCGCTGCGTGCGCAATGCGGGCTTGGAAATCGCCGAAGTTTTTGACGACATCGGCGTGGGGCACAGCATTTTGCGCTGCGTGAAAGCGAAACCATGAACCTCCTCGCCCTTATCCCGCACTACAACCACCCTAGCACCGTGGGCAGCGTTGCCCATGCCCTGCGCGATTTCGGTTTAGATGTATTGATTGTTGATGACGGCTCGCGCGAAGACTGCCGCCCCGTGCTGCAAAATTTGCAGGCAGACGGCATTCGCGTGCTGTTCCGCGAGCGCAACGGCGGCAAAGGCGCGGCGGTGAAAACAGGCTTGCAATACGCCGCCGAGCACGGCTACACCCACGTTTTGCAAGTGGATGCCGACGGGCAGCACAACCTTGCCGACACGCCCCAATTCATCGCCGCCGCGCAAAGGCAGCCTGAAAACGTAATTTGCGGCGAACCGCAATACGGCGACGACGCGCCCAAAGCGCGGCTCTACGGGCGCAAAATCACCGATTTTTGGAACATGCTGCACACATGGTCGCGCGACATCAAAGACGGCATGTGCGGCTTTCGGCTCTATCCGCTGGCGGCAACCATTGCCGTGGTGCGCGAAGAGCGGCTGGGCAACCGCATGGATTTTGACACCGAGATTTTGGTGCGCCTGTATTGGCGCGGCGTGAAACCCGTTTGGATACCGACCGGCGTGCGCTACGCGCAAGACGGCGTGTCGCATTTTCGCGCATGGACAGACAACGCCTGCATCAGCAAAATGCACGCGCGGCTGTTTTGCACGATGCTGTGGCGGCGCATCACAGGCAGCCTGAAACCATGAAACCGCCGCATTCACACCATTGGGCGGCGCAGCAAGAGCGCGGCAACCGCCTGTTTCTGGCGCTGACCACGCTGATGGTGCGCTATTTGCCCGCATGGCTGCTGAACCCCTGCATCGGCTTGGTCGTGTGCTATTTTTACGCCACTGCCCCGCGCATGCGCCGCCATGTGCGCCGCTATCAAACCCGCCTGCTTGCCGCGTTTCCCCAGCTTGCTCTGCCGCGCATGGCGCATTTTCGCCAATTTACCGCGTTCGGCGTGGCGATTTGCGACCGTTTCGCCGTGTGGCAGCGCAAAATCCGCTACGCTGATTTGGTGGTGGAAGACCCCGACGGCGTGTCGGATATGGTGGACAGCGGCGGGCGCGGGCAGATTTTCGCCTGCTCGCATCTGGGCAACACCGAAATCTGCCGCGCCTTGGTGGACCACCATCAGGGTTTCAAGCTCAACGTGCTGGTGCACAGCCAGCACGCGCAGGCGTTTAACGAAGCGTTGGAAAAAGCCGGCGCCGACCGCATCCAAATGATACAGGTTACGAATTTGGATTCCGCGCTGATGATGGAGCTGAACCGCCGCATCGACGCGGGCGAATGGCTTGCCATTGCCGCCGACCGCGTGCCCGTGCGTGGCGAAAAAACGGTTGCGGTGCGGTTTTTGGGACACGCCGCGCCCGTGCCGCAAGGCGCTTGGCTGTTGGCGGCATTGCTCAAAACGCAAGTGAACATGCTGTTTTGCATGAAAGAAAACGGGCGCTATCATTTGAAATTGCGCCGTTTTGCCGACACGGCAGGCTGGTCGCGCGGCAACCGCCAAGCCCAAGTTGCCGCCGCCGCGCAACAATTTGCCGATGCCATGGCGCAGGAATGCGCGAAAAACCCGCTGCAATGGTTTAATTTTTACGATTTCTGGGGCGATGAGGCAGCCTGAAAACAAGGAAAACCACCACCATGAAAAAACACGTCTACTGCCGCCACAGCCACGAGCTTGAAGTGCCCTTTTTTGACGTTGATGCCATGCACATCGTGTGGCACGGCAATTATGTGAAATATCTGGAAGTCGCCCGCTGTGCGTTTCTCGCCGGCATCGGCTACGACTACAACGAAATGGCGCGGCAGGGCTACGGCTGGCCGATTGTGAAAATGGATTTCAAATACGTCCGCCCCGCCCGGTTCGGGCAGCGCATCCGCGTGGACATGGCTATCGTGGAAATTGAAAGCTGCCTGCGCATTGACTACACCATCCGCGACGCGCAAAGCGGCGAAACGCTCACCCGCGCCGCCACCACCCAAGCTGCCGTGTCCATGGAAACGGGCGAAATGCAGTTTCAAACGCCCGAAAGTTGGCTAAACGCCGTGCGCCGGCATCCCACTTTTCAGGCTGCCTGAATCCGCTTAATCCCATCATCCAATCAAGAAACCGCAATATGAAAAAATACCTTTTCTCTATCGGCATCGCGTTTGCCGCGCCTGCGCTGTGGGCATTCTCCCTCGCCAATCTAACGCAAACGCTGCAAAAACCCGCCAACGTGCAAGGTGCGTTTACCCAGCAGCGTTATCTCAAATCGCTGTCCAAACCGATGACCACGCAGGGCAAATTCGTCCTGATTCCCAAAAAAGGGCTGCTGTGGCAAATGGAAAAACCGTTTGCAACCACCTTGCGCGTGCGCGCAGACGGCATCATGCAATGGACGGGCAGCGCGTGGGCCAACCCCAACGCCAGCAAGCTCGGTCAAAACCGCCAAATCCAGCTTTTTTTGGATTTGCTCGGCGGCAACACGCAAGGCTTGGAAAAACAGTTTGACCTCGCCCTCAGCGGCACGGAACAGCAATGGACGCTGCAACTGACCCCGAAAACCGCGATTACGCGCCAGATTTTCACCCGCATCGGCATCAGCGGCGACACGGTCGTGCGCAAAATCCAATTGGACGAAAAACAGGGCGACCGCACCGTGATGCAGTTTGAGCAAATCCAAACGGGCAAACCGCTGGGCGAATTTGCCAAAAGCGCGCTGTAAATCAAGCCAAAGGCAGCCTGAAAGCCGTTTTTTTGACTTTCAGGCTGCCGTTCATTTAAAAAACCGCACATAAAAGCTATAATTCAACACTTTGCCTCCGCATCCCCCACCATGACCGTCCCAAAAGTTTTAATCGTTTACTATTCCCAAACAGGGCAGCTGAGCGCGCTGGCGCAATATTTTGCCAAGCCGCTGCAACAGGCGGGCGTAGTTACGGATTGCGTGCCGCTTGTGCCGCAGCAGCCTTATCCTTTCCCGTGGCGGTTTTGGCGGTTTTTTGACACCTTTCCCGAAACCGCGCATCTGCGCCCCGCGCCCATCGAGCCGCCGCAGATTCCGCACGATGATTACGATGCAGTGGTGATTGCCTATACCGTGTGGTTTCTCGCGCCCTCGCAGCCCATCACCGCTTTCCTGCAACGCCCCGAAACCCGCCGCCTGCTGGCGGGCAAACCCGTGATTACGCTCATCGGCTGCCGCAATATGTGGCTTGCCGCGCAGGAAAAAATGAAAACGCTGCTCGCGGCAAACGGCGCGCAACTTGTCGGCAACATCGTGAAAACCGATGCCTGCGGCACGGCGGCGAGCTTCGTTACCACGCCCGCCTGGCTGCTCACGGGCAACAAACGCTATTTCCGCAGCCTGCCCGCCGCAGGCATCGCCGAAAACGAGCTGGCAGACGGCGCGCGTTTCGGCGAAAAATTGCGCGATGCCCTGCTGGCAGGCGCGCCGCTCGACGAAACGCTGTTTCAAAACATGGGCGCGGCGCGGGTGGACGAAAAGCTGATTTTCAGCGAAAAAGCCGCATCCCGCAGCTTTTACCTGTGGGGCAGGCTGCTGATGGCGGCGGGGCGCGTGTCGCCGCTGCTGCGCCGCGCGCTGCTGGCGGTGTACATCGTGTTTCTGATTACGCTGATTCTGACCGTTATCCCCATCAGCATCGTGCTGAAAAAACTGCTGCATCCGCTGCTCAAACGCCGCCTTGCCCAAGCCAAACACCATTATGCCCAGCCATCGGGCGAATGATTTTCCGTTTCAGGCTGCCTCAAAACACAGGCAGCCTGAAAACCATATAGCTCTGCCAAGATGCGTTGATAACCAACAGCCCATCGGCAGCCTGAAACCCCTTGTTTGCACACCAATATGACCAACGAAGTCTATCTTACCCGCACCGCCGCCTTCCTGCCCAACGCCCCCGTTTCCAACGACCAAATGGAAACCGTGCTCGGCATGGCGGGCGGCATTCCCTCGCGCGTGCGCCGCATGATTTTGCGCGCCAACGGCATCACCGCGCGCCACTACGCCATCGACCCCGAAACCCGCGCCGCCACCCACACCAACGCCGAACTCGCCGCAGAAGCCCTGCGCCGCCTACCCGCCGAAGCCCGCGAAGCCACCTGCCTTGCCTGCGCCACGTCCTACCCCGACCAAACCATGCCGGGACACGGCGTGATGGTACACGGTTTGAGTAATATGCCGCCGTGCGAAACCGTTTCGCTGGCGGGCGTATGCGTTTCGGGCATGGCGGCGATGAAATACGCCTACCAAGCTGTGAAAACGGGCGAACACGCCGCCGCCATTGCCGTTGCCTCGGAAAACGCCTCCGCCATCATGCGCGGCGAAATCTTCCAAAGCGAAACCAATTTCAGGCTGCTGCACCACGCCACGCCCGAAATCGGCTTTGAAAAAGACTTCCTGCGCTGGATGCTTTCCGACGGCGCGGGTGCGGCACTGCTTGCCGACCGCCCCGTTGCTGGCAGCCTGAATTTCAAAATCCATTGGATAGAACTATTGTCCTACGCCAACGAAATGCCGCCCTGCATGTATGCCGGCGCAGAAATCCGCGACGGCGCGTTCCACGGCTGGAAAACCGTCGGCGCAGACGAGCGCGCGCAAAGCAGCATCATGGCGGTGAAGCAGGACGTGAAGCTGCTCAACGAACACATCATCCCCTACACCATAGAAAAACCGCTGGTGCAAATCATCGCCAAACGCAGCCTGAAAACCGAAGACATCGACTGGTTCCTGCCGCATTACTCATCGGGCTTTTTCCGCGACAAAGTCGCCGCAGGGCTGGCCAACGCAGGCTTGCCGATTGTGCAGGAAAAATGGTTCACCAACCTTGCAGAAAAAGGCAACACCGGCTCGGCTTCCATTTACATCATTCTGGAAGAATTCATGCGCCGTTTCCCCGTTGAGCGCGGGCAGAAAGTGCTGTGCTACATCCCCGAGAGCGGTCGGTTTTCCACTTGTTTCATGTTGTTGGAGGCAGCCTGAAAATGGACATCGACGATATCCCCCAAGACCAAAGCGAAAGCTACGGCGGACACAAAAAAATCATCTACGGCACGCACGGCGGCCATTACCAAGCCGCCACCAGCAGCGGCTGGGCAGACGAAGCCTACGCCACCGCGCTTGCCGTGCACGAACTGGACGCGCAAACCGAAGCCGCCCGCGCCGCCGTGTTGCGCGGCGAATTTTCCCCGCTGTATTACCAGATGTACCGCGCCCGTCACGACATCGCCAGCCTGGCCGCCGCCGCAGGCTTCTGGCAATGGCAAACGCGCCGCCACCTGCGCCCCGATGTGTTTGCTAAGCTGCCCGCGCGCGCGTTGCAGCAATACGCCGACGCACTCAACCTCAGCGTAGAACAGCTCAAACAAACCGATTAACCGTTTCAGGCAGCCTGAAACCTTCGAGACCCTTTATGACCGATTTCCCCCACCAGCACACCGCCCATTGCGAAAGCGGCGTGATGTCCACCCTGCTCAACCACAGCGGCTACCCGCTCAACGAAGCCCTCGTTTTCGGCATCGCCCATGCGCTCACCTTCGTGTGGCTGCCCGTTGTCAAACTTAACGGCATGCCGCTGGTTTCCTACCGCTGCCCGCCGCGCAGCATCATCAAACGCACCAGCCGGGCGCTCGGGCTGAAACTCAGCGTGCAGAAATTCGCCCGCCCCGAAGAAGGCAAAGCCGCGCTCGACAACGCGCTGGCCGCAGGCAAACTCGCAGGACTGCAAACCTCCGTTTTCTGGCTGCCCTATTTCCCGCCGCAGATGCGCTTCCACTTCAACGCTCACAACCTCTTGGTGTACGGCAAAGACGGCGGTGATTATCTGATTAGCGACCCCGTGTTTGAAAGCGTGCAGCGTTGCCCAAGCGACGATTTGCAGCGCGCCCGCTTTGCCAAAGGCGCGCTCGCCGCCAAAGGCATGATGTACACCTTGGACAGCCAAAAGCAGCCTGAAAACATCCAAGCCACCCTGCCCGCCATCATCCGCCGCGCCATCCGCAAAAACGCCCGCCATATGCTCGCGCCCGTGTTTTTCGTCGGCGTAAAAGGCATCCGCACCGTCGCCCAAACCATTGAAAAACTGCCCGCCAAACACAACGCAAAATACCAAAAACTCTTTCTCGGCCATCTGGTGCGGATGCAGGAAGAAATCGGCACCGGCGGCGCAGGCTTCCGCTACATCTACGCCTATTTTCTGGAACAGGCGGCGCAAATCTGCGGAGAACCCGCTTTTCAGGCTGCCTCGGAAACCATGACCGCCATCGGCGACCAATGGCGGCAATTTGCCGCCCTGTGCGTCAAACAATGCAAAAAGCCGTCTGAAAACGGCTGCGCCGAAATCGCCGCCTTCCTGCGCGGGATTGCCGATAAAGAAGAAGCGTTGTGGCGGGCGTTGAAACGCAAAGCAGCCTGAAACGAGCCGCCCCATGATTCAAATCCAATCCCTCTCCCACCGCTACCCCCGCGCCGCCGCGCCCGCGCTCGATAATGTGTCGTTTGACATTGCCGATGGCGAATGCTTGGGGCTGCTCGGGCACAACGGCGCGGGCAAAACCACGCTGATGTCGCTGCTGGCGGGCTTGCAGCCGGTGCGCCACGGTGCGGTTTTGTTTGACGGCAAACCGCTGCACCGCCTTTCCCGCGTCGAGCGGCAGAAAATCGGGCTGGTGCCGCAGGATTTCGCGTTTTATCCGCAGCTTTCGGTGTGGGACAACCTGCTGTTTTTCGCCTCGCTTTACAAAATGCGCGATAAGAACAAGCTGCGCGGTCTAATAGAACAGGCGGGCTTGCAGGAACACGCGCACAAAGCCGCCAAGCATCTTTCGGGCGGGCTGAAACGCCGTCTGAACTTTGCCGTCGGGCTGGTCAACGCGCCGCAGCTGGTGTTTCTCGACGAGATTACCGTGGGCATCGACCCGCAGTCGCGCCGCTTTATTTTGGACAGCGTGGCGGATTTGACGCGGCAGGGGGTAACGGTGGTGTACACCTCGCACTATCTGCCCGAAATTGAGCAGCTTTGCAGCAAAATTGCGCTGCTGCAACACGGGCGTTTGGTGTATCAGGGCAGCTTGGACGCGCTGTTAGCTGCGCAGGCGCAAACGGTGCGCTTTGTTACCGAGCCGACCTTGCCGCCCAAAACCTTAGCCGTGCTGCAAGCCGCGCCGTTGGACAATCGCGGCATGATGCAAACGCAGCAAGACGCGGCGGCGGTGTATGCGGCGTTGCAGCAAAGCGGCACGCAAATTCGCTATTTCCAGCAGGGACACGGCTCGCTGGAAGCGTTTTATTTGGACTTTTTGCGCCGCGAAACGGAACAGCCATGATAGCCGCCTCCCTTGTTAAAGAATTGAAGCTGCTCAGCCGCGACCTGCACGGTTTGGCGGTTTTGTTCGTGATGCCGATTACGTTTATGCTGATTATGTCGGTCGCGCTGAGCCGCGATGCCGACCCGCACCACGGCAGCCGCATCGCGCTGGTGGGCGTTGCAGACGACGCGGTCAATAAGCAGTTTGCCGCCGGTTTGGCAAAAGATGATATTCAGGTAACCCTGATGCAGCCTGAAAAACTCGACGACGCGCAAAGCGGTTTGCACGACCGGCGTTTCCAACTGGTTTTGCACAATCCCAACCGTGCCGCCGACAAGCTCGCCGACAGCAAACCCTTGCAGGTTTATGTCGCGCCCGATACCGAGCCTTCGTGGCTGGCGGCGGTGAAAGGCGTGTTGCAGCAGCATTACACCGAAACCCGCATCAATGCCTATTTTGACAACAGCGGCATCACAATCGACAACAAAAAACTGCCCGCCGCCATCCGCCAAGACATCCAAAAGAAAATAGACGAAAAAAACGCCGAACAGCTTGATGCCGTCAGCGCGTTTTTGGGCAAACCGATGCTGGAAGAACACTACCTGAGCGCGGGCAGCGGCGCGGTCGCCAAGCCCAACGCCGTTCAGCACAGCGTGCCCGCTTGGCTGATTTTCGGTATGTTTTTCATCATGATACCGCTGTCCAACGTGATGGCTTTGGAGCGGCAGACCAATACGATTACGCGGCTCCGGCTGGCGCGTGCGGGCGCGGCGGGGCTGATTGCAGCGAAACTCGTGCCGTATTTTCTGATTAACCAGTTGCAGTTTGCCGGCATGCTGCTGCTCGGGCGTTACCTGCTGCCCGAAATCGGCGTGAGCGCATTGATGTTGAACGGCAGCCTTGCGCCTTACGCGCTGTTGTCTGCCGCCGTATCCGCCGCCGCGCTCGGCTACGCGCTCTTCATCAGCGTGTGCGCCAAATCCACCGAACACGCCGTGGTGCTGGGCGGCGGCGGCATCATCCTGATGGCGGCGCTCGGCGGCATTATGGTACCCGCCCATGTGATGCCCGAAACCATGCAGCACATCACTTGGGTGTCGCCGATGGCTTGGGGCTTGAAAGCGTTTCAGGCGCTGCTGCTCAACCGCAGCGGTTTGCACGGCATCGTGCCCTATCTTGCGCTGCTGGCGGGGTTTGCCGCCGTGTCGCTCGCGGCGGCTGTGGTGGTTTATCAAAGGCAGTTGCGGACGCAGGTGCGGTTTTAGTTTCAGGCTGCCTGAAAGGTCGTCTGAAAGCCCGTAGGTCGGGCATTGATGCCCGACAAACATGGGCGGATTTAAAAAACGTCGGGCATAAATGCCCGACCTACAAATTCTGAATTTATTGAAACCATTGATTATTAACGCCAACCCCGTTTTCAGGCTGCCGCACATCACAATTTAGAAAGGACAACCGTGAATTCTATTGAAATTTACTGTCTTGTTTACCACAACTACACCGCACTTGATTTAATCGGTCCGGCAGATTTTCTCGGGCGTATTCCCAATAGCGCACTGCATTATGTGTCGCCAAACGGCGGCAGAATACGCAGCGGCGCGGGTTTTGTGATGGAAACCGAAGCCTGCCCGCCATTGCCCGCAGGCTCGGTTTTGCTCGTCCCCGGCGGCATGGGCACGCGCACGCTGGTGTCCGACAGCGCGTTTTTGCAGATGCTCGCCGCGCGTGTGCGCGAAGCAAAATGGTGTCTGTCGGTCTGCACAGGCTCGGCGTTGCTGGCGGCGGCAGGTTGTTTGGACGGACGCTCGGCAACGTCCAACAAAAAAGCCTTTGGCTGGGCAAGCAGCTTTGGCAGCGGCGTGGATTGGAAGGCAGCGGCACGCTGGGTGGCAGACGGAAAATTCTACACATCATCGGGCGTGGCGGCAGGCATGGACATGGCTTTGGGCTTTATCGCCGACCAATACGGCGAAAACTTGGCGCAGCAGATTGCCAACGATACGGAATACGCCCGCCAAACCGATGCGGAACAAGATGATTTCGCTGCATTGCACGGCTTGGGCAAATTTTAGCTTTTGCCAAAATTTCAGACTGCCCATTTATCCCAACCTTAATCCAGAAAGTCCTCCCATGCCCTACACCTTCACCCTAGCCCCCGAAGCCCTGGAAACCGAATTAAAAAAACTCATCTTGCAGGAAGCCGACAAAACCGATGTGATTGACCTGCCCGATTTTTCAGACGACCTGATGCTGTTCGGCGACGACAGCCCCGTCGGCTTGGATTCGCTGGACGCGCTGCAAATCAGCGTGGCGTTGCAGCAGCATTTCGCCGTGCGCCTGCAAGGCGACCGCATGGTGCGCAAACACATGATGTGCGTGCGCGATTTGGCGGCGTTTGTCCGCGCGGAGCATGGCGCATGACGTGGCTGTGCGGCATGGCGGCAACCAGCGCGGCAAACCCGCAGCGCGTTTTCAGGCAGCCTGAAACCATAGATTTCACCTTTTTGGGACAGCCGCAGCACGCCCGATACTACCGCGCCTTCGCGTCCGACAGCCTGTCCCGCGCCGAGCTTGCCGACATCGCCGAGCAGCACCTGCGCCGCGCCGCCGAAAACGCAGGCTGGCCGTCTGAAAGCTGGCACACCGCGCCCGTTTTCATCGCATCCAGCGCATATCTCATTTCTGAATACGAAAACCGCCGCTTGGTGGGCGAACCCCATGCGGGACACCATCTGCTCTATCTTTCAGACGACCTTTCCCGCCGCAGCGGCAACCGCAGCATCTTCAACACCGCCACCGCCTGCACCTCGTCCGCCCACGCCCTGATGCAGGCGCACCGCTTTCTCGCGCACGGGCTGGCAGAACGCGCGTTTGTGCTGGGCATAGAAAACCTCAACCGCCTCACGCTCTTGCATTTCCACAGCCTCGGCTTGTTTGCAGACGAATACCGCCCCTTCGGCGGCGACGGCTTGATATTGGGCGAAGGCGCGGCAGCATTGGCATTGTCCGCCGGTGCGCCACCGCAGAAAGCCCGCCTGAAACTCATCGCCGCCGCCGCCAACACAGGCGGCTATCTCGTGCAAAGCGATGCCGAAACACAAACCCGCCTGCTCCTCAGCGTATTGGCGCAAGCCAATCTCGCCCCAAGCCGCATCGCCTTTGTCAAAACCCACGGCATCGGCACGGCAGACACCGATGCCGCCGAACTGGCCGCGCTCAACCGCGTATTCGGCACGCCCCCGCCGCTGGCGGCGTTCAAACCGCAAATCGGGCACACTCTCGGCGCAAGTGCCGCGCTGGAAACCGCCCTGCTTGCCCAAGCACTCCGTAGCCACAAGCTAGCAGGCATCTGCGGGCGCGAAATCCCCCTTTCAGACGACCTTTACTGCCTTGCCAACCATTTCGGCTTCGGCGGCAGCAACACCGCAAGCATCTGGCAATGGACATCCTAGACTTAAACATCCGCATCACCGCCGCCGCCCGCTTCGACACCGATGCCTCAGTCGGCGGCAAACCCCTCAAAGTCGCGCTGCAACAGCAAAGCGGGCAAGACCCGCGCCGTTTCAGCCGCCTGAGCCTGCTTGCCGCGCTCGGCGCAAACCTGCTCAAACCAATCCGCCCCGTTGCGCCCGATTGCGCCGTTTATACCGCCGCCCCGTTTTCATCGCCGTCGGTATTTGAAAAAATGACCGACAACGTGCTGAACCACGCCGCCGCCATGCCTTTTGACTTCATCGCCAACCTGCACAACGCCCCGTCGTTCCACGCCGCGCAGATGCTCGGCAGCAGCGGCGCAACTGTATTCGTCCCCGCCGACAACCGCCCGAACCGCCAGTTTTACCCGCTGCTCGCCGCCGCCTTGTCGTTACACGCAGGCGGTCAGGCGGCGGTCGGCTGGTGCTACGAGCACCACGCCGGCTACCCCTGCACCCGAGAAGGCAGCATTTGGCTGCTGCTGGAACACGGCGCAACAACGGGCGCGGCGGTGCGCGTCAAACGGCGCGATGCGCCCGACCCGCAGGAAAAGCGGCGTGCCGATGCCTATTATTGGCAAGACGTATGCGGCTGGCTGAACGGGCAGCCTGAAAAAGAGCGCGTGTTGGCGGCGGGCGGTTGGGATGTGCTGGTGGGCGCGGCGGATTTTCCAATGGCGCAGGACAAAATCGGGTGAGGCGAGCGAGATAAAAGGCAGCCTGAAACGTGTGAATGCGGTTTCAGGCTGCTTTTGTATGTGAACAATGGGCAGCCTGAAAAGTGATGATGGGCTAAGGATGAGGCAGCCTGAAAATGGAGCGTCGGCGGCTCGCCGACATTTTTGGTTGCTAGGCGCGGCTCTACGACGGGGAATGGTTGGGTTAAGGTTTTGTGTGGTCGTGGCGTGGATGCGCCGGTAAACAGATAAGGCAGCCTGAAACGTGTAGATGCGGTTTCAGGCTGCCTTTGTGTTGCGCGAATACCGGTAAACAAGAAAGCGCGTTAATTCAACCCGTTCCAGCCGTTCTCTTGCAGCACTTGATGCCATTGGGCGCGGCGTTCTTGCTCGGCGGGGGTTTGGCTGACGGGGTTGCCGGGCAGGAGTTGGATGATGATGTTGTGTTGGGCGGCTTGGGCGAGTTTGCTGATTTGGCGCACGATGCCGCGGTCGGGGGTTTGCTGGGCGCGGATGCCAATCAGCAGTTGCACGGGCTGGGCGGCGAGTTCGTTGATTAGGCTGGCGAGTTGGGCGCGTTCGGTGATGCTGCCTTTGTTTGCCCAGTCTTGCCCGAGGATGTGCTCGTGCCAGTTGTCGGGGGCATCGGGGGCTTCTAGCAAAACCGCCCAGTGTTCGCCCGCACTGTTGAGCGGGATTTTGGCGGGGCGCGGAGCGGGGCGGTCGGGTTGGTAGTCGCGGGCATCGTCGATGATGTGCTGTTGCCATTTTTGGATGATGTTTTGGTAGTAGGGCAGGGCGAGGTTGAGCGCGGGGCGGTGGCGGCGGCTTTGTTGCCAAGAGATGATCCATGCGATGAGGCGGGGGGCGATGCCGTAGCAGAGGATGCTGCCCAGCAGCAGGATGCCCCATGCGGCGGCGTGTTCGCTGTGGTAGTGGTTGCGGGCGGCGGCGATGATGTCGGGCGATGGGGTGGCGAAGCCGAGTCGGGTGGGCAGCCATGCGAGGGCGCGGATGATTTGGGCGAAGTGTTGGTCGGTGAGCAGGGTGCTTTGCCAGTTGAATTGGTATTGGCGCACGGTGAGCAGGATGAGGCTGGCGGTAAACATGCCGAGCAGCCCGCACAGGGCGAGCTGGTGGCTGATGCGGCTGCGTATCCAGCGAAAGGAGGGCTGGGCAGCGGTTTGCGCGTCGTGTTCCAGCAGGGCTTGGTGGATGGGGTCTTTCAGGCTGCCTGTGAGCCAAAGGGGGATGCTGGTGGGGGCGCGGTATTTTTGCGTTAGGCTTATCAGCCAGATAATCAGCATCAGGCTGTTGCCGCCGAGTATGCCGACTAGGATGAGCATGAAATTCAGGCTGCTTTGTTGCATCAGTTGGTATGTGCCGAGCAGCCCGATGATGAACCATGCTGCGCAGGCAACGCGGCGGGCGAAGCGCAGGCGTTGCTGATGCTGGGCGAGACGCTGGGCGATGGTTTGGTCGCGGTCTATCAGTTGGGCGCGGCGGTGGAGCTTGGCTTCGGGCGTACCATCGGCTTGGCGCAGGATTTCGGTGATGGATGCGGGGTCGCTGGGGAAAATGTAGCCGCGCTGTTCCAGCAGGCGGATGAGTTCGGTGTGGTGATAGGGCATTTTCAGGCTGCCTTTGGTTGGCAAGGATGCTTAGTTTGCGATTGGGGGGTAGAAGCGGTTGCATTCGCTCAATGCCATGCGGCTTTGGTTGATGGCGCGCCCGTTGAGCGTGAATGCAGCGCGTATCTCGCGGATGCCGAGGGCTTCAAACAGGGTGCGGCTTAGCTTGTCGCGGCAGGCGTTGCCCATGGCTTTTTGCAGGAGATTTTGAAAGCGGGCTTTGCCCTCAGGCGATTGCAGCCGTTTGAGGTTAATGGCCGGGGCAAGTTGGGGGCGGATGGTGAGCGTGTAATCCAGCGAGCGGCTGCGGGGATAGCGGTGGCTTATTTTGATGCTTTCAAACACTTCGGTGCTTTCATGGGCAAGGGCGGCATTTGTTTTTTGCACCAATTCGTTTAGCAGTTCGGTTTTTTGCTTGATGGTGAGGGTTTGGGCGAAGCGGGCGAATTCGGCGAGTTCGGTGTCCGGTTCGGTGGCGGTTTGCGCGTAAACAGGGGCGGCGAACAAGTTGGCGGCAAGGAGCAGGGCAGGGAGCAGGCGGGGCATGGTGCGGACTTTCGTTGGATGGATAAAGGCGGTTTTAGCTTCGCAGAAGCTCGTAAACTCGTTTTCAGGCTGCCTCAGATGTTTAGGCAGCCTGAAAAAGCTGTCGGCTCAACAGCGCGCAAAGCTGTTGCAGATAGTGCGCGTCGGTTTCGTCAAACGTTGCCAGCTCGGTGTGGTCAATGTCTAGCACGCCGGCTACTTCGCCTGCTGCGTTGTGCAACGGCACGACAATTTCGGATTGCGATTGGCTGGAACAGGCGATGTGGTCAGGATGCTGGTTCACATCGGGCACCACCAGCGTTTGGTTTTGCGCCCATGCTTGCCCGCATACGCCGCGCCCTTTTTGAATGCGCGTGCAGGCAAGCGGGCCTTGAAACGGCGCAAGTATCAACTCGCTGCGGCTGTCGTTCACCAAATAAAAGCCCACCCAAAACCAGTTGAATTGTTCTTTTAACACGGCGCACACGTTGGCCAGCGTGGCGATGGGAATGTCGGCATCGGCGGCTATCAGTGCTTGCAGCTGGGGCAAAAGTTGTTGGTATTGCTCGGCTTTGTTGGCGGAAGTGGTTTGGATGGCGTGCATGATGGGGATGAGATGGGATGGTTTGGAGAGCGATGATTTTAGCGGAAAAAGGCAGTCTGAAAAGCCAAATTGGTTTTCAGGCTGCCTATTTCTTTATTGCGATTTATCGTTTTCTAATAACTGAATGATGCGTTTCAAGGCTTCAATTTCAGCATTTTTTTGTTCAATAATTTCTGTTTGATGAGCAACAGTTAATTTTAATTTTTCAAATTCCAAGTTGATTGTAGAACCGCCTACATAGCAACTGCCGCTGTTTGTGCCACTTTCGGTAATCAACAAAGCAACATTTTTCTCGTTCCAACCAATTAAATCCGTTAAATCAATTTTGAAAATATTGGCAACTTGTTGCAATTTCTCAAACTGCAACTTGGTTTCCCCGCGTTCAATTTTAGAATAACCGCTGGTAGATAAATTTAATTTTTCTGCCATTTCTTCTTGTGTCATTTGCTGTTGCTCGCGGATAAAGCGGATTTTTTCATGAATTTCCATATTGTGTTTACTTTCCTGAATTAGGTGGGAACTTACCGAAATACGATTGTGAACTGTCGGATTAGTGGCTTTAAAGTGGATTATAACAAAGCTAAAATTTAACCAATTTTAACTTAAATTTTATTGGAAGGAAAAATCATGAAAAAGTTAAGTGTTTTGCTTTGTTTGCTTGGGTTGTCGGGGACGGGTTGGGCAGAAAGTTTAATCATTATTGGTATAACAAATGATGGCGTACTTTATGGTGATTTAAGCTCGAGAACTCCTAATAGAGCATGGTTTGTATATAACTATACGAAACCACAGAAATTGCCATTTAACCCACGAAAATTCTATACGCAAGTTAAATTTTATGTAGAAATAAATTGCTCAACAAGGCAATTGGCAATCCTTACTTCTATATCTTATAGCCGTTCAGGCAGGGTAATTGATAATCAGACACCACAATACCCACAATTGTCTTATGTTACCCCAGGCACATGGGGCGAAGATATGTATCAATTTGTCTGCCATTCTTACCCACAATAACTATGCAAAAAATCGCTTCATTCTTTGGCTGGCTTGCCTTTTGGGCTTGGCTCATCTTGGGCGCGTGTATCTGTTTTTTGCCCTATGTTGGCGTAAAAATTACCTATGTCTGCCTACCTGTTGGCGTGATTGGCACAGCAATTTGGTGGATATTATCGCCTGATGAAAAACAGGAAAATGAAAACAATGAATAAGATAATTAAAGTATTGGGGTCTATTGCTATTTTTGGCTTAATGTGTTTCGCGGGATTTGCTGGAAAACATTTTGCCAAACAACGCAGCCATTGGGATTATCAGCCGATAACAAGCAGCCAGCAAATAGCGAGCAGCCAGCCCAGCATAAAGCAACCTGAAAATATCCTTCCCCAAGTGCAAGCCTACGCGCAAAGCCATAAACGCGAAATGGTGGCGCAGTTTGTTCAAGGCGCAAGGTCGCTTGGCTTTCCTCAAAAAATTGATGAATGGACAACTTTTACAGGCGTTAATTCAGCCGAAATATCGGAAAACATTTTTAATATCAATCAATTTTATGATTTGTCTATTGCGCCTGAGCAAGTGGATTCCGTTGCCAACGAATTTCAAGACAATCTATTACGCAATTTTTTTAGCCAGCAATGCATCAAGCCTAGTTTTTCGCTGTTTAATCAAATTGATGGTATTACTTTGTATTACCGTTATTTTTTAGGCAATCATGAGTTGTTTACTATGGTGGTACCCAGCGGCAGTTGCCAAAATCACACATTAGCCCATGTTCATTACCAGCCTTCTCCTGAATACGAAACCGCGCAGCGTGCCAAGCAAGAAGCACTTGTCGCAATGGAACAGCGCAATAACCAATGTCGTCAAATTGCCAAAGATAAGGGTTACTATGCTGTTTTTGCTGATTATTGCGATATGGAAACAAAACGCGATGAGAACAGTTTTGATGAGCAACTTGCGCAATTGGAATGCGATTTAAGCCCGCAGGAAATTCAAAATTTGGCACAAGAAACACAAAATAATTTTGAGCGAAAAGCAGAACGAGCAGCTGATTATGTTGCTTTTTGCAGAAAAGAATTTTTGTATTGGAATAAGTTAAATCGGCGTTCCAATTAAATAATTAGGCAGCCTGAAAAGCCAAATTGGTTTTCAGGCTGCCTTTTCTTTATTGCGATTTATCTCAACTCAATCAAAACGACACTTTCAGGCTGCCATAGAAGGCGCGGCCAGGTTCGTTGTAGCTTTGCGCGCTGCTGTTGTTGGAGCTGCGATACAGTTTTTTGTTAAACAAATTGTTCACGCCCAAGCGCAGGTTTACATGGCTGTTGAAGCGATAGCCCGCGCTGATGCCCACCAAGCCGTACGGTTTCACCGTTTCGCCCGATAAGCCTGTGTTGCGCTCGGCGTTGTTCAAAATCACGGTGCGCGGTTTTTGCTTGCCGTAGTAGGTTAGGTTTAACGCTGCGTCCAGTTTTTCGTTGGGCTGCCAATTCAGGCTGCTGTTGATGGTGAATTTGGGCGTAACGGAAAGCGGGTTGCCTGTGTCTTTGTTGATGGATTTGTGCATATAAGTGAAATTGGTTGTCCATTTGAGCGTGCGGTGCAGCGGCAGGGTTAAGTTGCCTTCCACGCCTTCCACCACGGCTTTGCGCGCATTGGTCCATTGATACATATAGTTGCCCAGCTGGCTTAACGCGATGGCTTTGTCGCCTGCCACAATCTTATTGCGGTAGTCATTGTGGAAATACGCCATAGACGCTTGGAAACCGCCTTGTGCAAATTCAAAGCCCAATTCTTTGTTGATGCTGGTTTCGGGTTTCAGGCTGCCGTTGCCCATCAAATAGCAGCGGATGGAAGCGGGTGTGCCTGCCGCGCAGCCTTGTCCGCGCGTGTAAAGAATGTAGTTGGGATTGCTTTGGTATAGATTGGGCGATTTATACGCGCGGGCAACGCCGCCTTTAATCGTCCAGCCGCTATCGCCCAGCGTTTGCACAAAGTTCAGCGCGGGGCTCCAATTGCTGCCCGATACGCTGTTGTGGTCAAAGCGCAGCGCGGGGATAAGCTGCGTGCCGTTGCCTAGGCGGTAGTGGTCTTCCAGATAAAAGGCGAAATTGCTTTGGCTGGTTTTGCTGCTGCGCCCTGTGCCAACGCCAGCGAAGCGGTCGGTTTTGCCTTGGTCGGAAAAGCCTTGCACCATAGAGCCTTTGTCGTTTAGGCGGTCGTGGTTGTATTCCGTGCCGATGGTGAGAACGTGGTCGCCGCCGAGTTTAAACGGAATGTTCACTTCGCCAAACAGGCGTTTGGTTTGCAGTGTGCTGTCGGTGAAGTTGCGGTTTTGGTATTGCCCTTCGGGGCCGCCCATCAGGCCTTCGGTTAAGTGATGGTTTTCGGTGCGGTCAAGCTGCGCTACGACTTTGCTGTCGCCCCAGCTCCAATAGCCTTCGTGGGTGAGCGCGTTGCTGATGCGGGTTAAACGCGCGGTTTCCGAGCCATACAGCGATTCGGTGAACGCATTGGGGTTGTTGTTTTGGTTGTCGCCCGCGTAGATATTGCCTTGGCGGCTGTATGAACTATCCAGCGTCAGCGTTTGTTCGGGCGTGATGCGCCATGCCACGCGCGCGGCGATGTCGCGGTTTTTCACGCCATCGCGCCCCGCGCCCAAGCTGGTGCTGGTAACGGTGCGCCCGCCGCGCCGCGTGGTGGTTACGGTGGCGGTGTTGATGTCGGCGGCATCGGCATCGGTTTTATTCAGGCTGCCGTAGATGCGAATGCCCAGCTTGTCTTGAATAATCGGCCCACTCACATTAAAGCCGATGCGGTTGGTTTCGCCTTCTTTGCGATCTTGTGGCTGATTGGTGTAGTAGGTTAAGCCGCCATGCCATTCGGTGCTGACTTTTTTGGTGATGATGTTCACCACGCCGCCTGCCGCGCCCGAGCCGTAGCGTGCCGCCGCAGGGCCGCGCAATACGCTGATGGATTCAATATCTTCCACTGGCACCCAGTTGCTGTCGCCGCGCGTGTTGCGCTCGCCGCGCCAGCTGTATCGCTCGGCATTGCGCGAAGTTACGGGGCGGCCGTCAATCAAAATCAGCGTGTTTTCAGGCCCCATGCCGCGAATGTCTATTTGGCGTTTGTTGCCGCGCTCGCCCGATGCGGTGTTGCCCGTTAAATTGACCCCCGGCATGGTGCGCACGATGTCGGAGAGGTCGTTTACCGCGGGGCGGTGTTCCAAATCTTGCGCGGTGATTTTGGATACGCCCAGCGATTGTTGCAGCTGGCGTTCGGCGGTAACGTATACGGTGGGCAATGTGCCGCCGTCGTGCGGGGCGGTGTCGTCGGCGCGGGCAAATGCGCCGGCTAGGGCAAGCGGCAAGATGCCAAGGGCAAAACGTTTTTTCATAAAAATTCCTCTGTGTTGTGTTTACAAAAATGCTGCAAATGTGAAAAGGTGTAAATCATAGCGGTTTGGGCGCGGATTGCCAAGACAAATGAGAGTAATTATTGTTTGATGCGGACGGCGCGGGAGAGGTCAAGACGTTGGGCGTTTGGGCTGCACGCAATGCTTTCAGGCTGCCTTGCGGTGGGGCTGGGCAATCCGGCCTGCGCTTATTGGTTTGATGTTTTTCGGTTTTTCTTCTTTTTGACGATTTCGTATTCCAAGGCTTCCACGCCGTTTAAATCAATGTTTTCTCCGGTGCTTAAAACCAGCAGGTTTTGCTGCTTGTCAATCTCGGCAAATGTGAGCCCCATGCTTTGCCATTTTTGCTTGATTGCTGCCGAGATGATTTCTTTGCCTGCTTCCCTTTTAAATGACACGCCGCAAAATTTTCTTCCGTCGTTAAGAGGTAATTCGCAATTTTTATATAAGAAACAATAGATTACGTCTAATTCGTTTTGCTTTAAATTGAATAGTTCGCTAAAATTTTTATCAAAATAAAATTTATCGCATTGGATATATAGAAAGCCGCGTTCTATCGGTTCATCGGGATGATTGCCCGGCAGATCAACGGGGTTGGTGATTTTGTTTTGGAACAACACATCGTATGTGTTTTCTAATTTGGTGTTTGTCATGGCATATTTCCGTTTTATGAAGAAGGCGCAGTCTGATGAGACGGGACGCGCTGCCCACGCGCTGCACGTGCTCTTGGTTGTTTTTCAGGCTGCCTTTGGGGTGGTGATGAGGCAGCCTGAAAACGGGAAAACGGGTTTTCAGGCTGCTTTTGTAGTTATTGAATGCTGTCCAGCCATTCTTGAAAGGATTGGGCGAGCAAGCCGCCGTGGGTTTGCTTGGGGTAGTGGCGGTATTCGGTGGCGATGCCGCGTTGGCGAAGTTGCTCGGCGAGGCGTTCGGCGGCATCGGGCGGGACGCTGTTGTGCGCGGGGTTGGCTTTTTGCGGGAGGCTTGCGCCGCTTTTTTGGAGGATTAAATGCCGGTTGTGGATGATGCGGGCGCGGGCGGCGTAGTGCAGCATCAGCCCGTTGTGCCACCATAAGGATGGGTCGGCGGCGATATAGTGGCTGAACAGTTCGGGGCGTTCAAACAGGGTGTAGAGCACGAATAGCCCGCCGTAGGAGTGCCCCCACAGGGTTTGTTGCGCGGGGTTGGTGGGGGCGAGTTGGGCGACGCGCGGGCGCAGTTGTGTTTCTATAAATTGGAGTAATTCGGGCGCGCCGCCGTTTTGCCGCCCTGCGGTGAGCGGGTCGGGCATGGGTTTGCCGTCTGGGTTGGGTGGGGTGTAGTCGTAGGCGCGGCGGGCGGTGTCAAAGCGCAAATCGGTGGGATAGCCGATGAGCACGAGCACGGGCGGATGGCTGTATTGGCTGAGGGTTTGCGGGGTGAGCAGTTCTAGCAGGGCGTTGCCGTCTAGGGCGTAGAGGGCGGGGTAGCCTTGTGGGGGGCGGGTGGGGAATGCCGACAAAGATGCGTTGAATTTCGCCGTTGGCGCGGGGGAGATTGAGGGTGTGGAAGGTGTAGCGGTGTGGGGCGCGATGAGAATGACGGGGTTGGCGCGGCGGGTGATGTCGGCGGGTGGGGCTTTGGGGGTGCGGGTTGGGTGTAGGCGGGTTGGGCGGGGGGATTGGAGGCGGCCATTGTTTTTCCTTGTTGATGGTTGTGTAGGTGGTGGGATTTTAGCGGAAAAGGGCAGCCTGAAAACGGGATTGGGGTTTTCAGGCTGCCTTTGGGTTGGTTATTTATTGGATTTTTTGCGGTTGTAGTAGCTGCACGCTGCGTGATTTGCTTTTTTGGATGGTTTTATGCGTAATTAAGTGATTATTGCCGATGCTCGCCCAATTGTACAAAACCGCTGGCGGTAATCGCGTCTTTGTCTTCCAACACCACCGCAAATGATTTCGTCCCCTCAGGCGCACCGCTGATCTCAAACGGCACCGAATAAGTCGGCATCCCGTTCGGACTAAACTGCCCACCCCGCTTGCCGTATTTATCTTCAAACTCACCATTAACAATGGCCGCACTCGTTACTCTCATGGTTTTCTCCTGTCCGGTTACAAACGAAACAATCCTATTCTAACCCAAGGCGTGCCGTCATAGGATGGATTGATAAACCCAATATCTTGGCAGGATTGTAGGTTTTGTTGGAACATGGCTCAGCCTACGCCTGCTTGTTATCAGAT
Source organism: Kingella bonacorsii (assembly GCF_016623605.1). Lineage (NCBI taxonomy): Bacteria > Pseudomonadati > Pseudomonadota > Betaproteobacteria > Neisseriales > Neisseriaceae > Kingella > Kingella bonacorsii. The sequence continues at coordinate 68,699 of NZ_JAEHNZ010000006.1, forward strand.
GAACACATTGCCTTACGCCAAAAAACCATCACAATTACCGCCGCGATGATGATAATTCCATATGGAATCATCCCATCTCCGTTTTCATATGCTGCCCGTCCGCCCGGGAAGCCTGTGCGCGCAGTATTGGCAACCGTGTGACACGCGATCAATACAAATACCGAGCCGCCGCTGCCGTTATACAGCCATACATAGATAATCCTCACGGCAACCGTCCCTGCCAGCCCCCATGCAATCAGTTCGGCAGACTGCCCCACGGCAATCATGGACGGCAAATGCCACAATGCCCACGGTACCCCGATAATCAGCGCCGTAATGAGCGGAGTAAAACGCCGTTGCAGACTTTCCGTAGCATAGGCTGCATAGCCCAATTCCTCGGCAACTGCTGCGATAAAGAACATGACGAACGCACCGGCAAGCGGCGCAAACGATACGGATAAGGCGGGTATGGTTTGTCCTGTTTGACGTATCGCGACATAAGTCAGCAGATAAAGCAGTGGGAAAATCAGTATTGCCGTCCAAAAATAGGCAGAATGCTTGATCCGCCCGTAATCAAACACACGTCCAAACAGTCCGTGCACCGCCGCCATTCCGCCCTCACGGTAACGCAACAACGCGGCGGCAACCGTCGGAGTGAGCGCCGCACCGATGTCGGTCAGCGGCAGATTATCAGGCAGAGGACTGTGTTTGAGAAACAAAGACAGCAGCCAAAACGGCGCGCTCAAAGCGTACACCAGTAGAAAGTATTGCCACGGATGCGAATAACCGGCTGTCGGTTTTTCTGAAGGGAGACTCTGCATGTTATTCCTGTTCGTTCAGTCAATAAGTGGGCGAGTGCAGGCTACGGATTGCTACATGATGTACAGTATAAAAATATTGCGCGGTTTTTTCTAATTATTATAAAAAGCAGCCTACACTTCGATTTTTGAAAGTGCAGGCTGCTTTCGATAGAGAGAGGTCGTCTGAAAATTATTTCTCAGGCAGCTTTGATATTACAGGTGATATGAGGATTTCGTTGGGTCATGACCCAAGCTGCGTTTGCTGAAACATTCAAATTATCTTATTGCAACGAACGTAAAAACGCTTCAACCAACTCTTCACCACGTTTTTTAATGTGTTCTGCATTCCATTCGGTTTTATCACGCAGGTAATCGTTAATTTTAACGTTCCCACTTTTCAAGCCGATATCTTTGCCATCTTCATCATTTACTTGCGATTTTCTAGCAAATGAGTGGTTATGCAGATTGCTGTTATATGCAGATAAAGTTAGGTTACCCAATGAATGCAGCCATTCTTTGCAATCATCCGGCCATTCCCCCGTTTTAGGTTTTTGCGGATAAATGTGTTCCACTGACCAAACAGGTTTACCTTTCTGATTGTTTGCCCAAAAATCTACTGCATTTTCGGCAGTCCGTTGTTTTTGTTCTAAATACACCAAGACATAGCGTGTTAAATTGGCGTTGTCTTCATATAAATATTTGTTTTCCAGAGATTGTTTTATATATTCTGCATTAGGAAGTGCTTGTTGCAATTTATCAATCAATGCAGTTTCATCATATTTTTCATGCTGGGTCTTCGTGGCAGCAATAAAAATATCATCTGTACGGTTGGTGGCTGGAATATTGGTTAAATGGCGCACCATAAACCATTGCTCTATATAGCTTAATAAACCAGAGAAGTCTTGTTGCGGATATCGGTCAAACAAAAACAACAGTAATGTATAAGCAGGTGCAATGCCAAGTTTTTTCAAATCAATCAACTTGTTTTGATAACGGATAAATGTGCTGTCTGGCGTTACATTTTCTGGGAATGATAAGGCTTTATAAATTTCTGATTTTACGGTCAACTCCCTCAGCACGTTTTCAGGCTGCTGTTTGATGACTGCGGTATAAGTTTGGATTAAGTCGTTTTTGGTAATTTTGTCCTTACCTTTATCTTTATCCCAAATCAAACCGACAGGTTTGAATGCCTGATAGAAATGGCGCAAATAGCGAACTTGCACGTCATAGTCGTTCAGATTATTGATGATTTGTTGCCATTGTTCGTTGGTTTGTTCGGCTGATTGGCTTTTCAGGCTGCTAATCATGCTGTTTTTAATCAAATCCATCGGCGTAAGCGGCACGCCCCGGTTATTGATGCTTTCAAACAGAATAAATGCAGATGCCGCATCTTGCGTATCAATCCGCACCACGCAGGCAGCCGTGATTTTATCCAGCAGTTTAAACAAAGTATCCACCTCATCGCCGGCATAGTTTTCAATACGGTCTTGAAAATGCTTGAATGCTTTGGTAATTCGGCGGTTACCACAATTTTGCGGTTTGCTGCTCTCATTGCCTTGCACGATTTTTTGTACCAAATATGTATAATCTGCCTGATTGTTGTTTTGGATAGATGGGGTGAGGCGTGGTAATTTATCGTCGGAATGGTTGAGAAAATATTTTTTAAATGCAAGGCGCGCTTCCTGATAATCATCGTTCTCTATTACTTTGGGGTGTGTATTTAATGGTTTGATTTTTTCATACAACGCAAGTAGTAATAAATTCAAAGTGGTCAAACGCTGTTGTCCGTCAATAACGGTGGCTTCTATGCTATCTCCTACGTTGCCATCTAAAATACAAATCAGCGAACCGAGAAAATAACCTTTGTCGTTATCGGTCAAATCATCAAACAGGTTATCCCATTGGTTTTTCGTCCATGCATATTCGCGTTGATAGGGCGGAATAACATAATGGTATTTCGCACCGTTGTTTTCACTTAACAAGGCTTTTACGGTAGTTTGAGCGGCAGTTTGAATCATAGTTACATCCTTCATTTCATAAAGTAGAAAATAGCAGTGTATTATGTTTTATCAAAATTAATTTATTTTTAAACATGGCAAGTTATAGTGCAGGCTGCCTGAAAACCAACTCTCAGGCAGCCTGCACTTTTCTAATTACAGTTTATCTCTAACCCAGCCTTCTGCCGAGTCCAGCATCGCGCCGACTTGGGAAGCATCCGTCCCCCCGGCCTGTGCCAAATCCGGTCTGCCGCCGCCTTTGCCGCCGACTTGTTCGGCTGCAAATTTGACCAAATCGCCGGCTTTCACTTTGTTTGTCAGCGGTTTGGATACGCCGGCGCACAGGGAGACTTTGCCGTCGTTCACTGCCGCCAAAAGAATCACGGCGTTGTCGGATTTGCCGGTTAAGTCGGTAACGATTTCGCGCAGGGCGGCTGCGTCGGTTTCGATTTGGGCAGCGACGAGTTTGGCTGCGCCCAAGTCTTTGGCGTTGTCCAAGAGTTTGGCGCCTGCGTGGACGGCGAGTTCGGCTTTGGCTTTTGCCAACTCTTTTTCCAAGGCTTTGGCGTTGGCGGCGTTGGCTTGGATTTTGGCGAGTACGTCTTTTTCGGTTTGGGCTTTGACTTCGGCGATGATGTTTTTCATCAGGCTTTCTTGGTTTTGCGCCCATGCCAGAGCGGCAAGGCCGGTGATGGCTTCTACGCGGCGGATGCCTGCGGCGATGCCGCCTTCGCTGATGATTTTGAAGAAGCCGATGTCGCCGGTGCGGGCGACGTGGGTGCCGCCGCACAGTTCGGTGGAGTAGTCGCCCATAGTAATCACGCGGACGAAGTCGCCGTATTTTTCGCCGAACAGCATCATGGCGCCGGTTTTTTGCGCGTCTTCGATGGACATGGTTTCGACGCGCACGGGTACGTTTTCCATAATTGCGTGGTTCACGCGGCGTTCCACTTCGGCGATTTCTTCGGCAGTAATCGCTTGCGGGTGGGAGATGTCAAAGCGGGTGAGTTCGGCGTTTTGCAGCGAGCCTTTTTGCTCGACGTGCGTGCCGAGTACGTCGCGCAGGGCTTTGTGCATGAGATGGGTTACGCTGTGGTTGCGCATGATGGCTTCGCGCACGGCGTTATCGACTTCGGCGCAAATGCTGTCGCCCACTTTCAGGCTGCCTGAAACGAGCGTGCCGAAATGTCCGTGTACGGCGGCTTTGATTTTTTGCGTGTCTTCCACTTCAAAGCGGTTTTCGCCGCTGAAAATATAGCCCACGTCGCCGACCTGTCCGCCCGATTCGGCGTAGAACGGAGTATGGTCAAGCACGACAATGCCTGTTTCGCCTGCGTTCAGTTGGTTTACGGCTTCGCCGTCGCGGTAGAGTGCCAGCACGGTGGCATCAAGGCTGCGTTTGTCGTAGCCGTGGAACTGGGTGTCTGCGCCGTCATACGCCACTTGTGCGTTGGCTTTGAAGTTTTGCGCGGCGCGGGCGCGGGCGCGTTGGGCTTCCATTTCGCGCTCGAAGCCTTCTTCGTCCAACTCGATGCCCAGTTCGCGCGCCATGTCGGCGGTTAAGTCATAGGGGAAGCCGTAGGTGTCGTAGAGTTTGAAGATGTGTTCGCCCGACATAATCAGCTTGCTGTTGGCGATATTGTTTTTCAGGTAGCCTTGCAGGGCTTCGCCGTAAGCGCGGTGGGCTTCGGGTTTTTCTTTGGTAACCACGTCTTCCATATTAAAGGCGAAACTTTCGTTCAGGCTGCCTGAAACCTGCGGGCGCACTACGATTTGTTTGCCATTGCCCGCATTGCGCGAAACCACGGTAAACGCTACGCCGTCTGCGGTGGTCAATCGCAACGGCTCGCCCACGCCGTCCATCGGCAACAGGCTTTCCAATTTGGCGAACTGCATCGCGTCCCACACTTGGTTAAACAAGCCCATGCCTTTTTCCAGCGTTTCGCCGAAGCGCATTTCTTCGCCACGCAACACTTCCATAATATGCGTTTGTTTTTCTTTCAACTCGGGATACGCGCCGCCCATTTCTTTCACCAAATCGGGCACGAGTTTGTAGAAAAAGGCGTTTTTCTGACCGAGTTTGTAACCGTGGCGCACGGCGCGGCGGATAATGCGGCGCAACACATAGCCGCGCCCTTCGTTGCTGGGCATCACGCCGTCGGCAATCAGGAAGGAACACGAGCGGATATGGTCGGCAATCACTTTCAGGCTGGGCTCTTCCATGCTGAACGCCGTGCCAGTTTCGCGGGCAACGGCTTTGAGCAGGTCTTGGAACAGGTCGATTTCATAGTTGCTGTGCACGCCCTGCATCACCGCGGCCATGCGCTCCAAGCCCATGCCGGTATCGACAGAGGGCTTGGGCAGCGGGTTCATATTGCCCTGCTCGTCGCGGTTGAACTGCATAAACACGCAGTTCCAAATCTCAATCCAGCGGTCGCCGTCTTCTTCGGGGCTGCCGGGAATGCCGCCCCAGATTTCTTCGCCGTGGTCGTAGAAAATCTCGGTGCAGGGGCCGCAGGGGCCGGTGTCGCCCATCTGCCAGAAGTTGTCGGAAGCGTAGCGGCTGCCTTTGTTGTCGCCGATGCGGACGATGCGCTCGGCAGGCACGCCGATAACATCGTGCCAGATGTTGTAGGCTTCGTCGTCTTCGGCATACACGGTTACCAGCAGTTTTTCTTTGGGAATGTTGAGCCATTCGGGCGAAGTGAGAAATTCCCACGCGAACGGAATCACTTCTTTTTTGAAGTAGTCGCCAAACGAGAAATTGCCCATCATTTCAAAGAAGGTGTGGTGGCGGGCGGTGTAGCCGACGTTTTCCAAGTCGTTGTGCTTGCCGCCTGCGCGCACGCATTTTTGCGCGGTGGTGGCGCGGGTGTAGGGGCGTTTGTCAAAGCCCAAGAATACGTCTTTAAACTGGTTCATACCGGCGTTGGTAAACAGCAGCGTGGGGTCGTCGTGAGGGACGAGCGAAGAAGAGGCAACGATTTGATGCCCCTTGGATTGGAAAAATTGCAGGAATTTGGCGCGGAGTTCGTTGGTTTTCATGGTCGTGGTTTCTCTAAAATTAATAAGATAACTTTCAGGCTGCCTTTGAAGGGTTAGGCAGCCTGAAAGTGTGTGATTTTACTGCAAACCGGGTTGAGCCGCTATGATTGCGCGGCGGGCAATAGCATATCAATATGCGGAATATTGTCTTCCAGATAAGGGGCGGATTGGCTGGCAAATCCAAACGAGGCGTAAAAGCGTTCCAAATAGGCTTGCGCTTGGGCATAAACGCTGCATTGCGGGAAATGCGCGCGGGCGTAGTCCACGGCAAAGGCGACGATTTTGCGCCCCAGTTTTTCGGCGCGATGCCCGGGCAACACCAGCACGCGCCCCCAATGCACGCTGTCGCCGTGCGGAATCAGGCGGCAGTAGGCGATGACTTTGCCGTTTTGCTCGGCGAAGATGTGCAGCGCGGCGGGGTCTTGCGCGTCCACTTCTTGATACGGGCAGGCTTGCTCCACCACAAAAACCGCCACGCGCGCGGTGTAGATGGCGTGGAGTTCGGCGGGGGAGAGCTCGGCGAAGGCTTTGACGGTGAAGTTCATTTGGTTTCCTTTCTTGTTGGGTTTTCAGGCTGCCTTTGGGGTGGTTGAGGCAGCCTGAAAACGGGTTTGCACGCTTTGGCAAAGCTAAAACAGGGATGATGGCGTTTCAGGCTGCCTCAATACATCCATTTTTCCACTACCGCGTCGCCGAGCCGTTGGCGCAGCATTTTTTCGGCGGTTTCATGGTTTTCGTCGTCGGAGTCGTGCGCTTCGGCAAGGCTTAAAACCATCACCGCGTCGAGGTAGTCGCGCACGTTGTCGAAGATTGGCGTGAGGCATTCGCCCGTGTCGTGGTCGCAGTACCAGACTTGCCCTGTTTGGCGGTGGAGGCACCAGAGGTTGCCGTTGCCCAGATAGTCGCCGAATGCGATGAGTTGCCCGGCGAGGGCGCGGGTGGCGGCGGCTTGCTCGGCGCTCAGGTCTTCAAGGATGTCTTCCAGCCCGGGAAAAGCGTCAAGCAGCGGCTCGATGCGCTCGGGCGGGTTGATGATTTCGGCGAGGTATTCCACGCCGATGTGTTGGTGGTAGGCGCGCAGCATCGGCGGCAGGGGGCAGCCGATGCGCTGTTCGCAGTCGTCCAGCGCGGCGCGGCTGGCGGGGGTGAAGTCGCCGCCGTTGAGGTAGGCGCGGACGCATTGCATCCACCATTGGATGCGCGCTTCGTCGTCGGCAAGCTCTGCCCATGCCAGCGGCGGGATGTCTGCGTTGGATATGGGTTCGGCGGGCGGGGCAATCAGATAGGTGGCGAGGATGTTGAGCCAGTCGGCTTGGGACGGGGCGGCGGGCAGGTTTTGCCTGATACGTTGCAGCGCGCCGACGGTGAGCCATTGGCGGTAGCCGAGACGGAGGGGCGCATCGGCAGCCTGAACGATAAAACGGGCGGTGGGTGCGAACAGGGCGGCGAGGTTGCCGACGGTTTGCGGACGGAGGGCTGCGGCGGCGGTTTCGGGGATAAGGATGACGCTGTCGGCGGGATGTTCGTGCAGGATGGCGGCGAGGACGGTGAGTTGGCGGTAGGTTTTCATGGCGGTTTTTCGGAGATTAGGGCGGCAGCCTGAAAACGGGATGGCGGGTTTCAGGCTGCCTAGATGAAACTTTTTCCCAAGCAGGTTGGGCATAGATGCCCGACGTTTCTTAGTTGTGGCGTATTATTAAGATAAATAGGTCGGTATTTGTCGGGCTGCTGATAAACAACAGGTTGTTTTTACAATTATTTCTGAATATCAAACCAGATTCTCACCCGTATGTGAATGACGGCATTTCTTATTTCTAGCTTCGCCACTCCGCTTCGCTACGCAGACCGCTCCAAGGCGTTTTGCACAGGCTCAGATTGCGTTTCGGGCTGCCTCTATGCGTTCACAAAAGCCTCAGCCCGCCTATCCCGCTTCCCTGCGCCGAAACTCCCGCGGGCGCACCCCCAGCACCCCCAGCGTGCCAAAATACAAAACCACCGCCAGCAGCAACAGCCCCGCCAACACCAGCGCGCGCCTCCCGCCGCCTAACGCCGCCCAATCCACGGGAAACGCCGCCTGCACGCCCCACAAGCCCCCCGCCATCACCGCCAGCGCAATCGCCAACCGCCGCAAAAACCGCTTCCACGCAAACTGCGGCGCATACACCTCATGCAAGCGCAGCATGGTAAACAGCAGCCCCGCGTTCACCATCTGCCCCAAAGCCACCGCCAACGCCAGCCCAACGTGTTGCCAATGCCACACCAAAATCAAATTAAACAGCTGCGTGCACAGCAGCGAAATCACCGCCACTTTCGCCGGCGTTTTCACATTTTTGCGCGCATAAAACGCAGGCGCAAAAATCTTCACCATCATCATCGCAGGCAAGCCCAGAGCCGCCGCTGCCAGCGCGTTTTGAATCATCCAAGCATCGTGCAGCGACACTTCCCGATACATAAACAACGTCGCCACCAGCGGAAACCCCGCCACCATCAGCCCCACCGCCGCAGGCAAAATCAACAGCAAACACAAGCGCAGCCCCCAATCCACCAGAGCCGAAAACTCCGCCGCATTGTTCGCTGCCGCGTGTTTAGACAAGCTCGGCAGCAAAATCGTCCCCAACGCCGCGCCCACCACGCCCGAAGGCAGCTCAATCAGGCGGTCGGAATAATACAGCCACGATACGCTGCCTACCGCCAGATAAGACGCAAACGTGGTGTTGATTACCAGCGAAATCTGCGCCACCGACGAGCCGATAATCGACGGCAACATCTGCCGCATCACACGGCTCACCGCCGCATCGCCAAAGTGCAGCTTAGGCAGCCTGAAAAAGCCCAATCTGTATAACCACGGCAGCTGAAACCCCAGCTGCAATAGCCCGCCCACCAACACCGCCCAGCCCATCGCCATAATCGGCGGCTCAAAATAGGGCGTAAAAAACAGCGCAAACACAATAAACGACACATTCAGCAACACCGGCGTAAACGCGGGAATGGAAAATTTATTGTAAGTATTCAAAATGCTGCCCACAAACGACGACAGCGAAATCAATAAAATATACGGAAAAATAATCGGCAACAGCTTCACCGCAATTTCAAAGCGCGTGCCATCTTGCGCAAAGCCGCTTGCCGTCGCCCAAATCACAAGCGGCGCGGCAAACACGCCCACCGCCGTGATAATCAACAGCGCAAAGGTGAGCATCCCCGCCACGTGTTGCACAAACAATCGCGTTTCTTCATCCGATTTGTTCTGCTTATAATCCGCCAGCATCGGCACAAACGCCTGCGAAAACGCGCCCTCGGCAAAAATGCGGCGCAACAAATTGGGCAGCCGAAACGCCACCACAAACGCATCCATCGCCGCCCCTGCGCCAAAATAGCGCGCCACAATCGCATCGCGCAAAAAACCCATAATGCGCGAGAGCATAGTCATGCTGCTTAACCGCGCCAAAACTGCTAATAAATTCATGTTTGCTTTCTTGGTTCAATCAGAAGGCAGCCTGAAACGGCATTTTCCGTTTTCAGGCTGCCTTACGCTGTATCGTTTTTAGGCTGCCCCGCCATGCCCCAGCCCGCCCCATCGCGTTCACAAAAATCCGCGCAGTTTACCGCAAAACCCCATTTCAGGCAGCCTGAAAACGCGTATAATCCGCGCCGTTTGGCTGCGTGAAACGCAAAAATCCGCGTCGCCCTGATGGCAGATACGGATGCCGACCCCATCCATTCCCAAACTCTCCAACGCTCCAAGATAAGGCAATCAACATGACCACCCAATACAAACGCATTCTGCTCAAACTATCGGGCGAATCGCTGATGGGCAACGACCCGTTCGGCATCAACCGCGACACCATTATGACCATCGTGCGCCAAGTCAAAGAAATCGCCGATTTAGGCGTGCAAGTGGGCATTGTGGTGGGCGGCGGCAACATATTCCGCGGCGTATCCGCCCAAGCAGGCAGCATGGATAGAGCCACCGCCGACTACATGGGCATGATGGCAACCGTGATGAACGCGCTGGCGTTAAAAGATGCGTTTGAAAGCGTTGGCGCAAAAGCCCGCGTGCAATCCGCCCTTTCCATGCAGCAAATCGCCGAAACCTACGCCCGCCCCAAAGCCATCCAATATTTAGAAGAACACAAAATCGTTATCTTCGCCGCAGGCACAGGCAACCCCTTCTTTACTACCGACACCGCCGCCGCCCTGCGCGGTGCCGAAATGGGCTGCGAAGTGATGCTCAAAGCCACCAATGTGGACGGCGTGTACACCGCCGACCCCAAAAAAGACCCCGCCGCCACGCGCTATAAAAACGTAACCTTTAACGAAGCGATTGAGAAAAAACTGAAAGTGATGGACACCACCGCGTTCACGCTGTGCCAAGAGCGCAATCTCAACATCGTGGTGTTCAGCATCCACAAAGCAGGCGCGCTCAAACGCGTGATTCTGGGCGAAGACGAAGGCACGCTGGTGCATAATTGACGGTTATTTTCAGGCTGCCCCATCCCCATCAAGGCAGCCTGAAACGAACAAACCAACTCTGCTATAATCCGCCCTTTATTCAACTCCCTACGAGAATACAACATGATTAACGACATCCAAAAATCCGCCGAAAGCAAAATGCAACGCTCGCTTGAAGTGTTGAAAGAAAACCTCGCCAAAGTTCGCACAGGTCGCGCCCACACAGGCTTGCTAGACCAAGTGGAAGTGGACTACTACGGCAGCGCCGTGCCCGTGAGCCAAGTGGCGAACGTAACCCTGCTGGATGCGCGCACCATCGGCGTGAAAGTATACGAAAGCAACATGGCCGCCGCCGTGGAAAAAGCCATCCGCGATTCCAATCTGGGCTTAAATCCTGCCGCCATGGGCGATGTCATCCGCGTGCCGATGCCGATGCTCACCGAAGAGCGCCGCAAAGACTTGATTAAAGTGGTGCGCAGCGAGGCGGAAGACGGCCGCGTGTCCATCCGCAATGTGCGCCGAGATGCCAACGACCACATCAAAAAATTGCTGAAAGACAAGGAAATTTCGGAAGATGAAGCGCGCCGTGGCGAGGAGGCAATCCAAAAATTAACCGACAAAGCGATTGCAGAAGTGGACAAAATCCTCGCCGCCAAAGAAGAAGATTTGATGGCGATTTAATCTTGTAAACAATAAAAGGCAGCCTGAAAACGAGTTTTCCCGTTTTCAGGCTGCCTTTTATTGTGCAACAACCCGCTACGCACTCGGCTGTTCTTCAAACGCCACCACTTCCAGCCCAAACCCTGTGAGCCCGTTCATCACCGATGGCTTGCCCAGCACGCGCATTTTTTTCACGTTCAAGCTGGCGAGCATTTGCGCGCCGATACCGTAGGTTTTTCTGTCCCATTTTTGCACGAGCTGGCTGTTTTTCGGCAGCGTGCGTTCCAGCAGGGCGGCGCCGTCTTCGGTGCGGTGCAGCAGGATAATCACGCCGCTTGGGGCAGCCTGAACGCGGGCAATGGCTTGCGGCAGCGACCACGAATGATTGGGGTCGGGCTGGATAAAATCCAGTGCGGAAAACGGCTCGTGCACGCGCACCACGGTCTCATCGGCGTTTTCAGGCTGCCCTTTCACCAGCGCAAGGTGGGTGTCGCCGTTGAGCTTATCCACATAAACGTGTTGGCGAAAATCGCCCCAAGGCGTGTGCACCAGCGTGTCGCCCATTTCTTCCAGCAGGCTTTCGGTGCGGCTGCGGTATTCAATCAAGTCGGCAATCGTGCCGATTTTTAGCCCGTGTTGCTCGGCAAATTGCAGCAGCTCGGGCATCCGCGCCATGGTGCCGTCGTCGTTCAAAATTTCGCAAATCACGCCTGCGCCAATCAGCCCCGCCATGTGCGCCAAATCCACGGCGGCTTCGGTGTGCCCCGCGCGAATCAGTACGCCGCCCTTTTGCGCGCGCAAGGGGAAAATATGCCCTGGTTGCACAATGTCTTGCGGCTGCACATTGGGCGACACGGCGGTTTGGATGGTGAGGGCGCGGTCAGCGGCGGAAATGCCGGTGGTGGTGCCTTGCGCGGCTTCGATGGAAACGGTGAAATTGGTGCCGTATTGCGTGCCGTTTTGCTGGGTCATCATCGGCAAGCCGAGCTTGTCCACAAGGGCGTTTTCCATCGGCAGGCACACCAAGCCGCGCGCGTGTTTAATCATAAAATTGATGGCTTCGGGGGTAACGAATTGGGCGGCGATTACCAAGTCGCCTTCGTTTTCGCGGTCTTCGGCATCGGTGATGATGACCATTTTGCCTGCTTTGATGTCGGCAAGAATTTCGGGGATGGGGGAGATTTGTGCAGTCATAGCTTTTCCTTTGTGGTGGTGGGAGGCGGGGGGCATTGTACGCTTTTTGCGGCGGCTTGGCTTTACGTTCATTTACAAAATAGATTGCAAATAGGCAGCCTGAAAAATGGGATTTCAGGCTGCCTTTAAGGATTTAAGGATGGTTTTTGTACCACATGCCCAGCGCGTAGCACACGATGCCCGCGCCGCCGAGCAGGGCAAACAGGATGCCTTTTTTGCGGGCGTTGGGGCAATGCCAATACACGCTCAGGCTGAATGTGAAAAACAGGCTGACGGCAATCCGCAGCATTTGGTGCGGTTGCTGCTGATAGCGGTTGAGCGTGTAGGTTTCGCTGAGCATGACGTAGAGCTGCCACAGCGCAGCGAGGGCGAGCAGCGGGATGGCGATGAGGATAAACAGGGCGGCAAGGTCTAGGTGGGTCATGGTGGGGATGATGGGAACAAGATTGAGGCAGCCTGAAAACGAGCGAAGCGGGTAAAACGGTTTTCAGGCTGCCTTTTAAGGTTGGAACGATGGCGATAACAGGCTTACTTCGCCTGATTGCTCAAATACTGCAACAGCAACGCTACGGGCCGCCCGGTCGCGCCTTTTTGCGCGCCCGATTTCCAAGCCGTGCCGGCGATGTCCAAATGCGCCCATTTGTAGTTCTCGGCAAAGTGCGCCAAGAAGGTGGCGGCGGTAATCGTGCCTGCGGGGCGACCGCCGATGTTTTGCAAATCGGCAAAATTGGATTTGAGCTGTTCTTTGTATTCGGGGAACAGCGGCAGCTGCCATGCTTTGTCGTTGCTTTCGCGGGCGGCGGCCAGCAGCGCATCTACCAAATCTTGGTCATTGCCCATCACGCCGCTGGCAACGTGTCCCAGCGCGATGATGCACGCGCCGGTGAGCGTGGCGGCATCAATCACGGCTTGCGGTTGGAAATTCTGCTCCACATAAGTGAGCGCGTCGCACAGCACCAGCCGCCCTTCGGCATCGGTGTTCAGGTTTTCAATGGTGGTGCCGTTCATGGCTTTGACCACGTCGCCCGGTTTGGACGCGCCGCCATCGGGCATATTTTCGCAAGTGGCAACCACGGTTACCAAGTTAATCGGCAGCTTGGCTTTGGCGGCGGCGACAAACGTGCCAATCATCGCCGCCGCGCCGCACATATCGTATTTCATCTCGTCCATGCCTTCGCCAGGTTTCAACGAGATGCCGCCGCTGTCAAAGGTCAAGCCCTTGCCCACCAGCACAATGGGCGCTGCAGATTTGTCTGCCGCGCCCAAGTAGCGCAGTTCCAGCAATTTCGGCTCTTCCTTGCTGCCTTTGGCCACGCCCCAGAACGAGGGCATATTTTCGCGGATGTAGTCGCCGCCCAAAATTTTGGCTTCCGCGCCCAAGGCTTGCACTTCGCGCGCGGCGGTTTCGGCAAGATAGGTGGGCGTGCAGATGTTGGAGCCTGTGTTGCCCAAGTCTTTGCACAGGTTCACGCCGTATAACAAGGCTTCGGCGCGGGTTAAGGCAGCCTGAATTTCATCACCATGCTGCGCGTGCACAAACTGCACCTGCGCCAATTTGGCAGGGCTGGCTTCTTTTTTGAAGCGGTCAAAGCGGTACACGGCTTCGCCCACCGCCGCCACCAACGCGGCAACCACGCGCGGCGCGTTTTCGGCGCAGAACGGGCTTAAATCCACCGCCACCGCCGCTTGTTTTTGCGCCCACGCGGCGGCTTCTTTGGCGGCTTTTTGTAAGGTTTCGGTGGCCAAATCGGCAAAACGCAGCACGGCAATGTTTTTCAGACTGCCTGAAACGGGCAGTTTGGTTTCGGCAAAGCTGTCTTTTTCTTCCAAGCTGTGGCACAAAAGCTGGGCGGTTTCATCGTTTAGCTGGCCCGCTTCGGTGCAGACAAACAATTGCGCGGCTTCGGGCTGCGCGGCGGCGGCAAGGGTAAATTGCATGGGGTTTCCTTTGTGGACGAGTTGCAGAAAGGGCAAATTATACGCGCGAGGCGGGCGGCGTAGCAAAGCGGGGTGGCGAAGCGAAAACGAGCGGTGGCGGGCAAATCTTGTTGCCCTTCTTTTCAGGCTGCCTCAACCCTTCGCAACTGTTTAATACTGCCACCCATTCCCCTACGTTCAGCCGAACGGAGCATCCTTTTTTCGGAAACAAGCGTGCGCTTGTCCGACGACGCGCAAAGTTTATCCGTAGGTCGGGCATTTATGCCCGACAAACACGGGCATATTTATCTTAAATACGACACAACGCACAACTAAAAACGTCGGGCATAAATGCCCGACCTACTGGGGTTTTGCAACAGTTTCAGGCTGCCTAAACGCGAGCGCAAAGGCTTGGGCAGCCTGAAACATTAACCCGCGCCTCCTACGGCTTGCTGGCAAGCCGTGCACATGGCAAATATTCAGACTGCCCCCACTATGCAAACATAGGAAAACTATAGTTGGTTAAAATGGAAATGAGACAAGGCGTCAGCGCCCGCCGTGTACGAACAGTACATCAGGGCGTTGGCAACGCCGTATCATTGCAATTTTAATCAACTATAAATTGAGCAAACCCACAAGATTGCATACAATGCCGCCATTTTTCCCTACGAGAACCGCCCATGAAACACGCCAAAATCCTCGGCACCGGCAGCTACCTGCCTGCCCAACGCGTAACCAACGAAGAACTCGCCCGGCGCGTTGACACATCCGATGAATGGATAACCACGCGCACGGGCATCAAAGCCCGCCACATCGCCGCCGAACACGAAAAAACCAGCGACTTGGCACACGCCGCCGCCATCCGCGCATTAGACGATGCGGGTATCGCCGCCGGCGAGATTGACTTAATCATCGTTGCCACCGCCACGCCCGATATGCAGTTCCCCGCCGCTGCGACCATCGTGCAGCAAAAGCTCGGCGTTTCAGGCTGCCCCGCGTTTGACGTGCAAGCCGTGTGCGCGGGCTTCGTTTACGCGATGGCAACCGCCAACGCCTACATCAAAAGCGGCATGGCAAAGAAAGCTCTGGTGATTGGCGCGGACACGTTCAGCCGCATCATGGATTGGAGCGACCGCCGCACCTGCGTGCTCTTCGGCGACGGCGCAGGCGCGGTGGTGCTGGGCGCAAGCGACGAAGCGGGCATCATCCACAGCAAATTGCACGCCGACGGCAACTATTTATCGCTGCTCAACACGCCCGCGCAAATCGCCGATGGCGCAATATGCGGCACGCCGTTTTTGCAAATGGACGGGCAAGGCGTGTTCAAATTCGCGGTGAAACAGCTGGCCGCTGTTGCCGACGAAGTGTTGCAGGAAGCGGGCTACACCGCCGAACAAATCGATTGGCTGGTGCCGCACCAAGCCAACAAGCGCATTATCGATGCCACCGCCAAGCATCTGGGCTTGCCCGAAGAAAAAATCATCCTCACCGTGCAGGAACACGCCAACACCTCCGCCGCCTCCATCCCGCTCGCGCTGGACGCAGGCATTAAAGACGGGCGCATCCGGCGCGGGCAACATCTGATGATGGAAGGCATCGGCGGCGGCTTCGCTTGGGGTGCGATGCTGGTTCGGTATTAAGACTTGCTTGCAAGCCAACCCGCCGTGCTTTTCAGGCTGCCTCAAACCATTCGGATTCAGGCAGCCTGAAAAGCGTTTGCGTTGTAGCCAAGCGCGGCGGCAGCGGGCGGATTGCCCGTTGATACGATGCCGAAAGGGTAAACAACGCGGCGGGTTCTGCAAATACGCACAAAGGCAGCCTGAAACGGGTTAATCCGTTTTCAGCCTGCCTTTTGTTATCGTTGGTTAAAACAGAACTGCCTTCTCAATCAACACTATTACCTACTCTGCCTGTTCCAGCAGCCAAGCCACATAGCGTTCCACGCCTTGCTCTACGGTGTAAAAATCATCGGCGTAGCCGGCGGCGCGCAGTTTCTCGGTGTCGGCTTGGGTGAACGATTGGTATTTGCCCACGAGGTCTTCGGGGAAGGGGATGTAGCGGATAAGCTGCTGCTCCACCAATTCTG
The DNA here is from genome assembly GCF_016623605.1 of Kingella bonacorsii. Classification (NCBI taxonomy): domain Bacteria; kingdom Pseudomonadati; phylum Pseudomonadota; class Betaproteobacteria; order Neisseriales; family Neisseriaceae; genus Kingella; species Kingella bonacorsii. The sequence continues at coordinate 84,826 of NZ_JAEHNZ010000006.1, forward strand.
CCAACGACAGCTTGGGCTTGCCCTCGGCGGCGCGGCAGGCGTTCACGGTGGCGGCGGCGAGGTCGTTAAACGGCTGGCTGCGCCCCGTGCCAAGGTTGAAAATGCCTGATTTTTCAAAATTGTCAAAGAAATACAGGTTCACTTTGGCGACGTCTTCCACGCTGACGAAATCGCGGCTGTGTTCGCCGTTGCCGTAGTTTTCGTATGCGCCAAACAGGTTCACATAGCCTTGGCTGCGGTATTGGTTGAAATGGTGGTAGGCGACGGATGCCATGCGTCCTTTGTGCTGCTCGCGCATGCCGTACACGTTGAAATAGCGGAAGCCGACAACTTGGGCGGTCAAACCTTGCGCGATGCGCCGGCGAACCACTTGGTCAAACAAAAATTTGGAATAGCCGTAAACGTTGAGCGGCTTTTCCAGCGCGCGCTCTTCGCGGAACGCTGTGCCTTTGCCGTAAACCGCCGCGCTGCTGGCGTATAAAAAGGGGATGCGCTCGTCTTGGCACCAATCCAGCAGGTCTAGGCTGTATTGGTAGTTGTTTTCCATCATGTATTGCCCGTTGTGTTCCATGGTGTTGCTGCACGCCCCTTGGTGGAACACGGCGCGGATGTCGTGCGGAACGAGGTGTTCGCGCACTTGGCGGATGAATTCGTGTTTGTCCAGATAATGCGCGATGTCGCAATCGGCAAGGTTACGGAATTTGTGCCCGTTGGTCAGGTTGTCCACGGCGATGATGTCGGTTTCGCCGCGCCGGTTGAGCGCTTTGACGATGTTGCTGCCGATAAAGCCGGCTGCGCCTGTTACGATGATGGTCATGTTGGGATTCCTTTATTTGTGGCTGAACTGTGTGAGTAAAACGTTGTTTTTAAGCGTTTCGTGGTTTTCAGGCTGCCTATGCGTGCTGAAAAGGCAGCTTGAAAACGGGGTTTTATACTGCCAACGCCTGTTCCAGCTCGGCAAACGAACACACCGCCGTGCCCAGCTTGGCTACGACCACGCCCGCCGCGGCGTTTGCCGTGTGCATGGCTTCGGGCAGCGTGTAGCCTGCGGCAAGGCTCAGCCCCATCGCGGCGATGACGGTGTCGCCTGCGCCCGATACGTCGTACACCTCTTGGGCGCGGGTGGGCTGGTGGGTTTGCCCGTCGGCGCGGTAGAGCGTCATGCCTTCTTCGCTGCGCGTTACCAGCAGCGCGTCCAAGCCCAGTGTTTCGCGCAAGCCTTGCGCTTTGGCGGTTAGGCCCGCTTCGTTTTCCCAGCCGCCTGCGGCATCGCGCAACTCGGCGCGGTTGGGGGTGAGCAGCGTGGCGCCTGCATATTTGCTGAAATCCGCACCTTTGGGGTCGATTAACACGGGCTTGCCCGCGGCGCGGGCGGCGGCAATCATGGCGGCGACTTCGTTTAGCACGCCTTTGCCGTAGTCCGACAAAATCACGGCATCGTATTGGGACACGAGTTCGGCGTATTGTTGCCGCACGGTTTTCAGGCTGCCCAAATCGGGCGCGGCTTCAAAATCCAAGCGGATAAGCTGTTGGTTGCGCGCCAACACGCGCAGTTTGAGCGTGGTGGGCGCGGCGGAGCTGCGAATCAGATGACCGGCGATGTTGTCTTGCGCCAGCAGCTCGGACAGCGTGTCGGCGGATTCGTCTTCGCCCACCACCGCCAGCAGCGCGGCTTGCCCGCCCAATGCGGCGATGTTGCGCGCCACGTTCGCTGCCCCACCTGCGCGGTGTTCGGTTTGCCCGATTTTGGCAACCGGCACGGGGGCTTCGGGTGAGATGCGCGACACGTCGCCAAACCAGTATTGGTCCAGCATCACATCGCCTGCCACCAGTACTTTGGCAGCCTGAAAACGGGATAGGGCGGGCATAAAGTTGGGCATTTTGCGCTCCGTGTGGAAATGAAGCGGGGATTGTACCGCGCGGGGTGGGGATGGGAAAGGCTGCCTCAAATCGCGCGCCGAAAGCCGATTGCCTGCAAAACATGCCCGCGCGTTACCACTGTGTCCCCCGCCAAATCCGCCAGCGTGCGCGATACGCGCAAAATGCGGTGGAAGCTACGCGCCGACAGCGATAATTTTTCCAGCATCTGCGCCAAAGCTTGCTTGGCTTCATCGTCGATTTGCGCCAGCGTGTCCAATTCGCTGGGCAGCAGTTTGGCGTTGGTTTTGCCCTGCCGTTGATATTGGATTTCGCGCGCGCGGATTACCCGTTGGCGCACGGTTGCGCTGCTCTCGCCCGCTTGGCTGCTGGTCAAATCCGCAGCGGGCAACACGGGCACTTCAATCGTCAAATCAATGCGATCCAGCAGCGGGCCTGAAATTTTGTCGCGGTAGCGTTTCACCGCATCGGGCGTGCAGCGGCAAGGCTTAGTGGGGTGCCCCAAATAGCCGCACGGGCAAGGGTTCATCGCCGCAACCAGTTGGAATCTCGCGGGATAGGTTACTTGGCGCGCGGCGCGGGAAATATGGATTTGCCCGCTTTCCAACGGGTCGCGCAGCATTTCCAACACTTTGCGGTCAAACTCGGGCAGCTCGTCTAAAAACAGCACGCCGTGCGTTGCCAACGATATTTCTCCCGGTCGCGGGTCGGAGCCGCCGCCCACCAGCGCGGCGGAGCTGGCGGAATTGTGCACCATCCGCATCGGGCGCTCGCAGCTGAAATCATGCGCGTGCTGCGGCAGAAGCGAACGCAACGCCCACACTTCAATCTGCTCATCGGCGGTGAGCGGTGGCAAAATCGTGGGCAAACGCTGCGCCAGCATGGATTTGCCCGTGCCCGGCGGGCCGACCATCAGCAGGCTGTGCCCACCCGCCGCTGCAATTTCCAACGCCAATCGCGCCGTGTGCTGCCCTTTCACGTCTTTCAAATCCAGCGTGTTGCGGTTTTCAGGCTGCCTCTGCTGGCTTTGTGCGCGCGGCAGCGGTTCAAGGCGGTTTAAATGCGCCGCCACCGCATTCAGGCTGCCCGCGCCATAGGCTTCAATATTCGGCATCATGGCAACCTGCTCCGCGTTATCCTCGGGCAACACAAACGCCCGCCCCGCTTGCTGCCCCTGCCAAGCCATCGCCAACGCGCCGCGAATCGGGCGCAAACTGCCCGACAAAGCCAATTCGCCCGCAAATTCATAACGCGCCAAATCATCAGGGTTCACCTGCCCGCTTGCCGCCAAAATGCCAATCGCAATCGGCAAATCAAACCGCCCCGACTCTTTGGGCAAATCGGCAGGCGCAAGGTTCACCGTGATTTTTTGCGCGGGAAAGGCAAAGCCGCTTTGCAAAATTGCCGCGCGCACGCGGTCGCGGCTTTCCTTCACTTCGGTGTCGGGCAGCCCCACAATGTTAAATTGCGGCAAACCATTGGCAAGATGCGTTTCCACCTCCACCAACGGCGCATCCATGCCGCTTAACGCGCGGCTGTTTACCACGGAAAAAGTCATAGCATTGGTCTGTAAAGAAAATGTTAAACGGCGGATTTTAAGCCATTTGCCTGCGCGGCTGGCGAAAAATTTGGCAAAAGCCGTTTTCAGGCTGCCTTAGGGCTGTTTGCCAAACAACGCAGTCCATTTGATAGCATCCAACCCCCCTGAAAACCACCCCAGCAACCATACACAATTTAACGCCCAACCGCGCGGAATAGCCTTAAAAAATAGCCACTAAGCAAAGCAAATTTTGCTACAATGCACGGCTATTTCACTAGGGCAGCCTGAAAACAATTACCATGCAACCAAGGAATTTTATGCACGCAAAACATCAACAAGGCAAAGGCTTATTTAGCTTTATGGCAGGCTCAATCGCCGCATTGATTGCCATTGCAGGCGTATTGTTCACATTAAACAACAACAAAGCGCGCGACTTCAAAGACCCCGCCACCAGCAGACAGCAGCCCGCCGCCGCAAGCAGCCAAACCGAAGTGCTGCTGCCCAGCAACGTGCCCGCCAGCGCCGCCAAGCCAACCGACAATACCCGCACCACGCCCGCATTGGAAGACAACGAACCCCTCGTCGCCTCCGCCCCACGTGCGCGCCCCCCCAAACCGCGCGAAGAAACCGAACCCGCACTGATTGATGAACAACCCAATGCAAACAAAGACAAATCCAAAAAAACCGAAACCGCCCGCCGCCCGCCCGACATGATGGACGACCCTGTGTTGGGCGACAGCACCGAAACCGAAACCCCGCGCGACACCAAGCCGCGCAAACCCGAAACCAAACCCGCCGACAGCAAAGCCGACAATCGGCAGCCTGAAAAAGCCAAACTCAGCGAAGCCGAAAAACGCCGCCGCCAGCAAGAAGACCTTGCCGACCGCAACGCCAAGCCCACCGCCGAGCAAATTCTCAACAGCGGCAGCATAGAAAAAGCCCGCGAAGTCGCCCGCCAAGAAGCGCAGGCCAAACGCGCCAAACAACGCGCCGCCGAAGAAGCCCAAGCCAACAAAGCCGACCGCGCGCCCGCCCAAGCCAGAGAAAGCAAAAGCGACCAGCCCGCCGCCGCGCAAAACAAAACCGGCAACAAAACAGACCGCACCACCGTGCAAGCAGGCGCTTACAACAGCCGCCAAGCCGCCGAAGCGCAGCGCGCCAAACTCGCGCTTATGGGTGTCAACACCCAAATCGTGGAAGTGCAAAGCAACGGCAAAACGCTCTACCGCGTGCAAACGCGCGGCATGGACAGCAACCGCGCCAACCAAGTGCGCGAAACCCTGCAACAAAACGGCATAAACAGCATCCCTCGCAAACAATAATCTTCATATAAGGAAAAGCCATGAAAACAACCCTAAAAACCACCGCATTTGCCGCCTTTTTAGCCTTGGCAACCGCCCTGCCTGCCTCCGCCGCCACCGAAGGCACGGATTACGAAGTGGTGAAAACCGAAGTTGCCCCCTTGCAAAAAGACAAAATCGAAGTAACCGAATTCTTTGCTTACTGGTGCCCGCATTGCAAAGACCTTGAACCCATCTTGCTCAAACACGCCAAAACGTTCAAAAAAGACACCGTGTTGCGCACCGAACACATCGTGTGGGACGAAGGGCGCGACTTTGGCTTTGCCCGCCTTGCCGCAGCAGTAAAACAAGCAGGCTTGCGCGACCAAGCCGACCCTGTGATTTTTGAAGCCTTTGCTTCGCAACGCATTGATTTGGGCAAAGATGCCGTGTTACGCGAATGGCTGCCCGCCCAATCCGCGTTTGATGGCAAAAAAGTGTTGGCTGCCTACGATTCATTCAGCAACAAAAACATGGCAGAGCAAATGAAAACGTGGACCAACCAATACGAAATCACAGGCACGCCTACTGTTATCGTGGGCGGCAAATACAAAGTCAATTTCCAACAAGGTTTTGATGGCGGCATGAAAGTCATTGATGAATTGGTGCAAAAAGTGCGCGACGAACGCGGCATGAAAGCCCCCGAAGCCGCCAAACCCGTTCGCAGCGTAGGCGCACGCTTTGTCAACAAAGCCGCCAAAGCCAAATAAACCGCCCGCCAAGGCAGCCTGAAACGAAAGCCCGTGTTTGCAATCGCGTTGTGTTCCGCAGAACGATGATGGCGAACACGGATTTTCCATTTTCAGGCTGCCGCAAATACGCATTGGACAATCTCTGTAAAACCTGCAACCGATGGCGCGGCGGCGGCTCGCTGTATCTGACGAACCCGTAGAATCCTGTTGAATACACCCTTTGGCGGCGAGCCGCCGCTCCGTTTTGGGTTTCAGGCTGAAACCTTTGCAAAAGCCTTGGGGCGGTCTGCGTAGCGACGCGGCGTGGCGAAGCTGAAAACAAACTGTTGTTATCACTAGGTCGGGTGTTTGTGTCCGACAAATACGGACTAAAATTGTCGGGCACAAATGCCCGAGCTACTTGGGTCTCGCAAAGATTTCAATCTATCCGACAAAAAACCGTTTGGCGCGATACCAAACGGTTTTGTTTTTAGCTTTACTATGCAGGCTGCCTCGGGGTCATAAGTTTCAGGCTGCCTTTTGCGCGCTGTTCGCAGTTTCCCCAATCACCAGCACCGCATTGCTGCCGCCAAAGGCAAACGACGAGCTGGCCGCAATCCGCCGTCCGTCCGGCCATGCGCTGCCGCTGTCTGTCAGCGCAATCTCAGGTAGTTCCGGGTCGGGCGTGCCGTCCCAAAGCTGCGGCGGGAGTTTGCCTTGCGGATTGGTTTCGCGGCTGGCAACGCCCCATGCGAATGCCGCTTCCAGCGCGCCCGCCGCGCCGAGGGTGTGCCCTGTGGACGGCTTGGTTGAGGTGCAGGGCGTTTGGCAGCCGAACACTTCGGCAACGGCGCGGCTTTCCATGCTGTCGTTGTGTTGGGTGCCCGTGCCGTGCAGGTTAATCCAGCCGATGTCGTGCGGGCTTAATCCGGCATGGTTTAAGGCAGCCTGAAACGCCTGCGCCGCGCCCAGCCCGTCGGGTCGGGGCGACGACATATGGTAGGCATCGCTGCTTGCGCCGCAGCCCAAAAGCTGCATGGTGCCGCTGAAATCGGGGTCGCGCGTCATCACGAATGCGGCGGCGGCTTCGCCGATATTGATGCCGTTGCGGTTTGCCGAAAAGGGGTTGGCGATGCCGTCTGAAAGCACGTCGAGCGAGGCGAAACCGTTAATCGTGAGCGGCGACAGGGTGTCTGCGCCGCCGCAAATCACGGCATCGGCAAGGTTGGCGCGCAGCAGCCTTGCCGCGCTGATTAGGGCGCGCGCGCCCGAGGTGCAGGCAGTGGAGACGGCGTAGCGCAGGCCGTGCAGGCCGTAGGCTTCGGCAACAAACCCTGCGGGCGCAGACATGGTGTTTTGGAAATATTTGAACGGTTTGTCTGCCCAGCCGCCGCCTCGGGCAACGTGTTCAAACAGCGGGATGTTTTCGTCTGCGCCGCTGGTGGACGTGCCGATAACGACGGCGATGCGGTGGCTGCCGTAGCGCGCAACGGCAGCGTGAATGTCGGATTCGATTTGCGCGAGGGCGTGCCAGAGCAGTTGGTTGTTGCGGCTGGCGTGTTGGGGCGGTAGGTCGTGCGGCAGCAGGCGCAGGGTTTCGCCGACTGCGCCGAACGCGTAGGTTTTGCCGTTTACCCACCGGTCGGAAAAAACAAGCGGGTTGGCGGCATTCGGGTTGAGCAGCGCGTCGATATGGGTTTGCAGACCGCTGCCGAGCGCGCTGGTTACGGCGGGGCGGCTGAGGTAAACGGGTGTGTTCATGTTTTATTCTTCAATCGGGCTGGCAGTCCAGCGGGTTTGGTCGGGGAACGAGAGGCTGAACTGCCCGCCGTTGCGGGCGACGCACCACAAATCGCGGCTGCGGTAGCGGAACAGTGCGCCGCTGCCTTCGGGGCAAAATGTCGGACGGTGTTCGGATGGCGTTTCAGGCTGCGCCGGCTTCACATCGGGATAAAGCGTTGCGGCGCGGTCGGCGGCAATCAGCGGCAAGAGCGCGGCAAACAGGCGGCGCGATTGGGCGTTGGGCATGATGAAGCCGTCGTTTTGCCAACCGCGCGTGCTGACGGTTTGGCGCGAAACGGGCGCGCCAAGCGCATCGGTCTGCACAAAGCGGATGCCGTCCGGAAGCCGCTCCACCGCCAACAGGCTGGTTTGCACAGTTTGCCCTGCGGCATCGGTCTGCTCCAATTTGAACCATTGCGCCTGCTGCGGCAGCTCGGGCAGGGTTTGCGGATGGGGCAGGGCGGTGCAGGCGGCGAGGGCAAGGGCGAGCGCGGCAAGGGCGATTGGGAAAAAGCGCATGGGATGTCCTTTGGGTGGGTTGGGGTTCCAGACGGTGTTGGCGGTTTCAAGCTGCCTTTCCAATCGCCCAAGGCAGCCTGAAACGCTTTTCAAACGGCAGCAACGCCTGTTTGTCTGTTTAATAAAACGGTATCGCTTATTGTAACCTGTGCGCCGACAGACCGTCAGCGGGTTTTTGCCTATTCCGCCCACCTCTCCCGCAAAAACCCAATAAACGCCCGCACGTTCGCCGTGAGCAGGCGGGTGGCGGTGAGGGCGTGGACGGGTGTTTTTTCGCTTTGCCAGTCGGGCAATACGGCTTTCAGACGGCCTTGCGCCACGTCGTCGCGCACCAGGATTTTGGGCAACAGCGCGATGCCCAGCCCGGCCGCCGCCATCTGCCGCAGCATGCCGGGGCTGTTGGCGCCGAAGCGGCTTTGCGGCTGCACCGGTACCCGTTCGCTGCCGCGCTGCACAGTCCAGAGGCCGTCTGAAAAGCGCAGGCATTCGTGTGCCGCCAAACCGTCGGGCGAGAGCGGTTCGCCCCGCTGCGCCAGATAGCCCGGCGCGGCGTAAAGGCAGCCTGAAAATTCTGCCAGCGGGGTGGCGATGTAATCGGAATCGGGCAGTTTGCCGGTGCGCACCGCCAAGTCAAACGGCTCGCCAATCAATTCCACCTTGCGCGGGGTTACGTCAAAATCGACGCGCAAATCCAGGTAACGCGCGGCAAATTCGGGTAGCAGCGGCGCGACCATGTTGTACGCCATGTCCACCGGCAGCGACACGCGCAAGGCGCCGCGCACGGTTTCGCGCATTTCGTCCAAAGCGCCGTGCAACAGCCGCGCTTCGGCGACAATCGGCAGCGCGCGTTCTAAGTAATACGCGCCCGCGCCCGTCAGCTCCAGCCGCCGCGTGCTGCGGTTAAACAGCCGCAAGCCGAGCGCGTCTTCCAGCGCGGCAATGCGGCGCGACAGGGTGGACTGCGGTATGCCGAGCTTGGCAGCGGCGCGGCTGAAACCGTTGGCTTGGGCGACTTCGACGAAGAGCGCCATTTCGTTTAGGTAGTCCATGTTGTTCCTTTTCAGACGGCCTCTGCGCGTACCAGCCGTATCACCGCCGCCATCTCCTCCAACACCCGCGCCACGGGCACCGCCTGCCTGCGTTCAAAAAAGTGTCGCACGGTTTCCAGCAGCAGCGTCGCCATGATTTTCACGCGGTAGTCGTCGGGCGCAGTTTCGGGCAGCATCGCGGCAAAATGCGTTTGCAGCATGGCGCGCATATCGTCATACAGATGCAGCTTCGGCGTTTGGATTTTCCACAATGCCAGCAGCAGCGCGTGTTGTTTGAACAGAGCGTCGGCAGACTGCTGCAAAAAGTCGGGCAGGTTGTCCGCCGCCAAGCGTTCGGCAAGATTGGCGGCGTAGTCTTGTTTGAATTCGGCAATCATCGCGGCGGCGACGGCGTTTTTGCCCGAATAGTATTTGTAAAACGTGGCACGGTTCACTTGCGCGGCGGCAATGATGTCCTGCGCGGCGATGTCGTCGTAATCGCGCTCGGCAAGCAGGTTGAGCAGCGCGTTGCGGATGGCTTGGTGGGTTTTGACCACTCTTAAATCAACTTTCATGGCAGTTTTCAGAAATAAGCATACATGCGGACGATTTTATCTGTTTACGCTGATTTTTTGCATGATTTTGTCGGTATCGCGTTTCAGGCTGCCTCTATACAATCTGTTTTATCCAATCAACACACAGAGAGACACATCATGAACGACATCAAAATCCATTGTTTGACAACAGGTTGGGTGCAAATCAAAATCCACCACCAGCTCGCCCGCTTTTTCAGACGGCCTTTGCGCGTGATGGACGTACTCACCGACCGTAAATGGTCGCCGCATCTGCCCATCGGCTGCTGGCTGATTGAGCATCCCGAAGGCTTGATTATGGTGGACACGGGCGAAAGCAGCCGCGCCAACGATGCGGGCTATCAGCCGTGGTGGCATCCGTTTATGCAGTTTTGCGAACGGCACGGCGTGAAAGTCGAAGAAGAAGTCGGCGCGGTTTTGCGCTCGCGCGGCTTTGACCCGCTCAACGTGAAATGGGTGGTGATGACCCATATGCATGGTGACCACGCGGGCGGCATTCCCAATTTTCCCAACAGCACTTTTTTGCTCACCGAAACCGAAAAACATGCCATCGAAGCCAAAGACGCGGTGTTCAACGGCTATCTGACCATGCACTATCCCGACTGGTTTTCCAAACAAATCCAAACCGTACCGTTTTCAGACGGCGCATTTGAAACCTTTGAAAAAAGCCAAAAACTCACCCAAGACGGCAAAATCCGCCTTGTGCCCACGCCGGGGCATACGCTCGGGCATCAAATCGTGATTGTGGATATGGGCGATTATTACGTTTTGATTGGCGGCGACGCTTCCTATTGCGAACAATATATGCTCAACGGCGACATCGACGGCGTGTGCATCGACGGCAAACAACACCACGAGTCCACCACCAAAATGCGCAAACTGTGCTGCCGCAAACCCACAATTACCCAGTTCGCCCACGATTTTGACAGCGAAGTGCGGCTGCGGGAGAAGCGGTTTACGGCGGTGGGGTAAAACCGTGCTTGGCATGGCAGAAGCAGCCTGAAATAGCATTTTCAGGCTGCTTTATTTCATATTCGGATAAATGTTATCCATTTTACCCCATTTATCCAAATCTAAACCGAAACTATACTGGCAACACTTTAACAGCCAAGCCAAGTAGGTCGGGCATTTATGCCCGACAAATCCCGTTTAATAAACGTCGGGCATCAATGTCCGACTACATAGGAGACCCACCATGAAACTCCTCCAACCCTACACCCTAGGCAGCCTGAAACTGAAAAACCGCATGGTGATGGCGGCGATGACGCGCAGCAGGGCCGATTCAGACGGCATCGTCGGCGCGATAACCGCCGAGTATTACGCCCAACGCGCGTCCGCCGGGCTGATTTTGTCCGAAGCCGTCAATATTTCCGCCGACGCGCTCGGCAGCCCGCTCACGCCCGGTTTGTTCACCGCCGCGCAGATTGATGCGTGGAAACAAGTAACCGCCGCCGTGCACGCAAAAGGCGGGCTGATTTTCGCCCAGCTCTGGCACACGGGGCGCGTGGCGCACTCGGTTGACCGTGGCGGCGTTCTGCCCGCCGCCCCCAGCGCGGTGAAAATCGAAGGCATGCAGCACTTCACGTCGCAAGACGCAAAAGATTTTGAGACCCCGCGCGAACTCGCCGCCGCCGAAATCCGCCAAATCATCGTCGATTACGCCCAAGCCGCCAAAAACGCCATCGCCGCAGGCTTCGACGGCGTAGAGCTGCACGCCGCCAACGGCTATCTGCCGCAGCAGTTTTTGTCCGACTCCGCCAACCTGTGCCAAGACGGATACGGCGGCAGCATCGCAGGCAAAGCCCGCTTCACGCTGGAAGCCATGCGCGCCATCATCGACGCGGTCGGCGGCGAACGCGTCGGCATCAAAATCAGCCCGCTGCACCCCTACGCCGGCATCGCGTTCAACAATCCCGTCGCCACTTATCAATATTTAATCAACGAGTTGAATAAACTGGATTTCGCCTTCGTGGAAATCATGCAGCGCGCACCGATGTTCCCATTATTGCCGCACTATCCGCAGGACAACGAAATCGAGCTGTTCGGGCGCATGGTGCAAGGCAAAACCGTGGTTGCCGGCACGGGCTACACCGCCGAATCGGGCGAAGCCGAGCTGGAAAAAGGCACCGCCGAACTCATCGCCTACGGCGCAGCCTTTCTCGCCAACCCCGACCTGCCACGCCGTTTTGAACTGGGCGCAGATTTGAACGCGCCCGACCGCACAACCATGTTTGGCGGCGGCGAAGCGGGATATATTGATTATCCTGCGCTGGGTTGAGCGGGTTTTCAGGCTGCAAATTGTGGAAGCACAAATATACAAGGCAGCCTGAAACCGTCAGCCGCAGCCCAATCACCCCCGCCGCGCTGTATGCCCATTATGGCAGTTGCCGATTGATGAACCCATTTTCAGGCTGCCTCAGCCCAATCTTTTGCCCTATCACGCCGCGCATCGCGGCGTACCCGCGCGGGGAGCCTTTGCCGTTGCGCCGCCATCCCGCCCGCGCCCAATCGCACCGCCCAAACCTTCGCCCATCGCAAAAGGCAGCCTGAAAACAAGTGAGAGGCGCGGTTCACCCGCTTCGCTTGTTTTCAGGCTGCCTTCGCGCACCATGCCGTCAAACGCCCTCGCCAACGCCCGCCCTAAACTTTGCTAAAATCGCCCCCTTTCGTTCCGCCATCTTGCGGCAGCCTGAAACACCGTTTGGTCAAGCGCAAACCCCGTTTCAGGCTGCCATCGGCACATCATTCACTAAGGAAACCCCATGCAAACCCTAGATTTAACAGGCTTAAAATGCCCGCTCCCCATCCTACGCGCCAAAAAAGCCCTCGCCACCTTAGACAGCGGCGCTACCCTCACCATCCTCGCCACCGACCCTGGCGCACCCGCCGACTTTGCCGCATTCTGCCACCACACGGGGCACGAATTACTGCAAAGCAGCGAAGCAAACGGCGTGTTTACGCTGGTGTTGAAAAGAAAATAACCGCCCTCGGCGCAGGCAGCCTGAAAACCCGCCCGCCAACCATGAAACTCCACATCCTCTCCGACACCCACGGCCAAACCGTCACCCCGCACCCCGATGCCGATTTAATCGTCCACGCCGGCGACTTCGGCAACGCGCGGCGCGGAAGCGTTTCAGGCTGCCTGCGCCGCCGCGGGCAAGCCCTGCGTGTTCGTGCTGGGCAACCACGATTTTTACGGCGAACACCTCGACGAGCTGCCGCGCGAACTCATCGCCGCCGGCGCGCCGCTGCTCACCGCAAACCGCCCCTTGGAATTTGGCGGCTACACCTTCGTTGGCGGCACGCTGTTCAGCAATTTCAGGCTGCCTTGGGTGAACAAAAAACAGTTTCGCGAAAACCTCGCCCTTGCCCGCCGCAACATCGCCGATTTTTCTACATCGCCGCAGGCAAAGCGCCGCACGAGCGCCGCGCCGAACCCGAAGACTACATCGAGCGCTTTGATGCCCAACTCAATTTCATCGAGCATTTCCGCCACCGAGCGCGCACCATCGTGCTCACCCACTTTCCGCCGCACCCCGCCTGCACCGCGCCGCAGTATGCCGATTCGCCCCTAAACCCCTATTTCATCAACCAGATTGACGTGGCGGGCTTTGACTGCTGGATTGCGGGGCACACGCACCAAGCCGTCGATACCGTACAAGACGGCTGCCGCCTCATCATCAACCCACTGGGCTACCCCAACGAATACGGCGCAAACGCCTACCGAGACGGCTTGCTGCTGGAATTGCCCGACCTACAAATCACAAACGCCGTCTGAAAACCTACTTTCAGGCTGCTGTAACCGCGCGCTCGTTTTGTCATCATTTTGCATTTGTTTTGTCATTGTGGCGTATGCCAAAATAAGTGCAAATTTGATTGATGCAATCACAATAAAAAAGCCCCTTTCGTGGCTTTTATCACAAGAACTTGCTGATTACAATTAATGCTGCTACTGCGGTTATTAAGCCTGTCGCAATCATTATCGGCTAATAATTCATCACCACCAACTCTCCGCGCTTGCCTCTGCTTTCAGCTTGCCTGCCCACCGAATACGCCAGCTCCAATTCCACCACCTTAAATTCAGCAAATAAAGCACGAATATCAGGGTGGTCGTTGATGCTTAACATCATTTTGCCCTGCATACTGCGCATGGCTTGGGCAAGCTGTTCGTATTCTGACCAATCAAACCCGCGCCCATAGTCTGCGGTTTGCCAGTAAGGCGGGTCGGCGTAGAAAAAGGTGTGCGGGCGGTCGTAACGTTTCAAGCAGCTTTGCCATGTTTCGTTTTCCACAAACACTCCGCCGAGCCGTTGCTGCGCGGTGTGCAATTTTTGTGCCACGGTGGCGGCATTCCATGCTTTGCTGGTGGTGGCTGTGCCATAGTGTCGTCCAAATGGTTTTTTACCAAATGTATTGTATTGCAGATAAAAGAAACGCGCCGCGCGTTGAATGTCGGTTAAGGTATCGGGCGGCGTGGCTTGCAGTTGGACAAAGATTTGGCGGCTGCTCAATTGCCATTCAAATTGGCGCACAAACTCGTCAAAATGATGCTGCACCACGCGGTAAAGATTCACCAAATCGCCGTTGATGTCATTCAACACTTCGCAGCGGGCGGGTTTGTCGCGCAGAAAAAACAAAGCTGCCCCGCCTGCAAACAGCTCCACATAACAACTATGCTCGGGAAATAACGGCAGCAAATGCTTGGCTAAACGGCGTTTGCCGCCCATCCACGCGATAATGGGCATGGGTTTAGTATCTGTCTGTCTGTCTGTCTGTAAAAATTGTTGCACGCTGTTTTTCCTTGTCAAACGGTTTTTCTAAATTTTGTTGCATAAATTGCCTTTCTCGTTGCTCAAATTTCCTGATGTCAGGACTTTTCTTTTGTTGTTTCAGGCAGCCTGAAATAAATCCGCCAACGCCTGCGGGCTATACTTTTCAGGCTGTCCCAGCCCCAACGCTTTGGCGCACCACTCCGAGCAAAACCATCTCTGCGCAACCTGCCGCACGGGCAACACCACGCCCAACGCGCCGATATAGTCATATTTCGCCCCTTGCGTGGTTTGATACAGCGCCCACACTTTTTCATGCGTCTCCGCATCGCGGATGGGGATTAAATCCCATTTGTCGGCAGGCAGCAGCATGGTTTTGCTGCGCACGCCGCCGTCGCGCAGGCTGGCGGAATAGCAGTGATAGTCATCGGTAAAACCATGCTTAACGGCAATCTCGCAGTGGCTGTACTGCCCGCGCGTGGCGATCCGCACCGCCCAATCCATCAACCGCTGCCACAACTCGCGCGGCGATGTGCCGCGTTTGCGCCCTTTGTAGAGTGCCAAATAAACTCGCGTCATCGCCTAACCTCCCATTTCAGGCAGCCTGAAAGTCAGCTCAATCGCCGCTAAATCATCCAACGTTTTTGCCTGCTCAATCAGCACTTGCAACGCCTGCCGTTGCCCCGCCACGCCCGCCGCCAGCGTCTCATACTGCTGCGTTTTGCGCAGCGCGGCACGAATTAGCGTGATGCGGTCAATGCCGCGATGCTGGGCGATGCCATCCAACACAGGGGTCGGCGCGTTGTCATCATCTGCCCATGCTCGCGCTTCAGCTCCCTGCATCGCCCACGTTTCCTGCTCAAAGGCGGGGACAATATCGGTTTTGGCGTACTTATCCACAAACGCCTGCGCTGCGTTGGCAAGTTCCGCCAGTTTCGCATTTTGGGCAGCCTGAAACGCCGCTTGAACCGCTTGGGCTTGCTTGGCTTTGTCCACCACCCAAGCCTTGCCGTTCCATGTATGCGCAGGCGATGGGCGGGGAATAATGGATAAATCCGCGCCAATGTGCGCCCCCGTGTTGAGCGCATCCAACAACGCCTGATGCTGTTGCGCATCAATTGCCTGCGCGTCCTCGGGTATCTGCGCCGCGCTGTGGATTTGGTCGTCAAAAAACGCCTGCGCGCTGTGCGAGTAATAAATCATGGTTAATCTCCCGTAAAAACATCAATGTCCGATGGCAAACCAAAACAATTCCTGCTCGCCAAACGTGCCGTTTTCGGAAAAGCCAACATGGATGGAGCTGTTTTCCAGCCAAGCCACATGCGCCGATGCCACGTTATTGCCCTGCACAGCGCCGCCGATGGAAATAGTCGCCTGCGCGTTAAGGTTGGCGTTGGGAAATGAGATGGGCATCCATACCCTGTAAAAGCCGTCGCCCTGCACCCTTAATCTGCCCCATTGCAATATCAGCCCGCCCGGCAAACGCTGATAGCCGTTTTGCCCGAACGAATTGCTAGCAAAATGCCCGTCAAACACAAAATCGCCCAAGTCGGTGCTGTCCACCGTGGCTTTCAGGCGGTCGCCGCTCCAACCAATCTTTACCTGATGCCCTGCGTTTTGGCGGTGTCCTACGCCGCTGCGCACAAAGCCCTCGTGCAGCCAGCCGTAAGCATTGGTCCACACGGCATGGTTGTACACGCTCAATCCGCTTATCCTGCGGTCGGCGTTGGTCGCACCGGGTGGCGTAACCGAAAAGCGCAGGCTGTATTGCCCGTTGCCGTCGGAAACCACCTGTATGCCCCCGCGCGGAATGTCGCGCACATAAGCGTCAAAAAAGACGTTTTTGCCCTCGGCAGGCTGGTTGGCGATAAAGCCCACCCAGTCGTTGGCGTACTGGACTTTAATCGGCGCGCCCGAGCTAAGCCCCTGTGCGAAATCTTTATAGCCCGTGATGGTTTGATTGGTAGATAAAGTAACGCCGCTGTTGCCGTCCAGCTTGCTCTCGGCAAGCACCTTGCCCTGCGCGGCGGATAAAGCGGCGGTGGTATCATTGCTGTTGAGCGCGTCGATGAGCCTAACCACGCCTGCCAGCGTGTCGGTGGCGCGCTCAATTTTATGGGTATGCCCTGTTGCGCCATTGGCCGTTTGGTTTTCGGTATCGCCCGACAGCGTGGCAGGGTTGGTGGCATCGTTTGTCAGTTTTTTAAGCGCGTTGAGCATTTGGTTGCGCTGCGCCTTATCGGGGGTCAAGCCGCCCGCGCGCACCACCTCCAATATTTCCGCCTGCACTTGGTTGAGCCACCAAGCGGGCAGAATGGTGCCTAACTCGGTCGTGCCGTTGCCGTCATGAAATTCGTTGTCTTGGGTCTCAATTGCTAACATGCTTATCCAATCCTTTGTTTTATAAAATTTAATTAACCTGTATAGGTAAAACGCACGAAACTGTGCGCGGGCTTTAAATCCTCAAACACGCGCTCGATGACGTTGTCGCTAAAACTGCTCAACCGCTCGCCCGCGCAGCTCGCCCCCGCGCAAAACCGCCACACCGTCTGCGTGCTCGCCGCCACATTGACCACCCACACCCACATAATCTCTTCGGGAGCAAGCCGTTCGCCCGCTCGGTTGATGCCCACGCGAAACGGCTGCGGCTCGTCAATCGTAATCGTGTAGCCCGCGCTTTGCGCCAGCTGGATAAAATAGGGAATGCTCAACCCGCCTACCGCGTTGATTTTGAGCAACACCGCCGATAGCCGCGCCGCATAAGGCTTGCCTGCATTGGTTGTCTCCAAGCCCAACACCCGCTCCCAATCCGCCAGCAACGCGCCCGATGTGTCGGGCAAACACGCCCCTACCACCGCTCCCGCGCTGCGTGCCACCCCATCCAACACCTGCGCATCAATCTGCGCCTGCTGTCGCACCCGCGCCCCACCCCGCGCATAAGACACAGGCGGCAGCAAGCCCAGCAACACTTCCTGATAATTCATGCCATCCGCTCCATGTTCAGGCTGCCCAATTTAAACCATTCAATCTTGTTCACCGTGTCGGCGGTCAAATTGGCACGCGGTGCCAGCAACACCCTATCCACCACCCCCGCAGCATTGCTGATTACCGCTTCCAATTGCGACACCACCACGTCGTCGGCGGGTATCAGCGCGTCAAAATAAGCGTCCAAGGCAGCCTGAATTTCGCGCTGCGCCGCCGCCCAATCCGCGCCAGCTAGCTTAACCCGCACGCGCACATCCACCCGCGTAATATCAGGCGCAAGCACGCGCACATTTTTGGCGGTAACAGGGCGCACCGCATCAATATAGTTTTGCACCGCCGCCAAGGTTTCCGCGCTGGGCAATTGATTGGCTGATGTAATCGCCACATCCACCGTGCCCAAGCCGCGCCGCAGCGGGTAAACATAGGCGCTGGATACGCCATCCACACTTAACGCCCAGTTTTTATAATCGTGCCGATTACCACCTGCGGGCGGACGGCGGATGCGCTCCAACAAGCGCGACAACAGCGAAGCATCGTTTTCCGCATCCGTGCCGCCTGTCGCCGATAGCATCACATCGCTGCTGATACCTGCGCTGGCTGCCATCAATTGCCCTGCGGTGGTGTCGCAATTGCCCTGCTCGCCCGCTTCGCTTGCCACAATCGGCACGCGAGCGCTTAAACTGCCGTCAATCACCGCATCGGTGCGGGTAGTATAAAAACGGTTGCCCAGCTTAATCTGCGCCCCCGCCGCCAGCCTTGCCCCTGCCGTGCCACTTATCGTTACCATGCCCCCTGCGCGGGTTGCCGCGCGGCGCGTAATCCCGCGCAATGCCGCGTGACGCTCCAAATAATCGGTGTCTGCCGTGTCGGGGAATATTTGCCGCGTTATCCATGTTTGATGCGCGTATTGCCCTGCGGCGCAGGATGCCAAGCGCGATGCGTGCACATAATGGTCGCTATCTGCGCTGATGTCGGCATCGGGTATCAGCGATTGCGTGTCGCGCAAAATCGCCGCGCGAATGGTGTCAAAGTTAGGGGGTGTAAACATGGGTTTAAAATCTTTTTAAAAACGGTTAAACAGGCGTTTTCAGGCTGCCCTACACAATCGGCACGCGGTGGTCATAATCAAAGCCGCCTTGCGCCGTTTCCACGCGGATATGCAGCAGCAGCCAACCGTTATGCAGCTGCGCGGCATTCACACTAATGCGTTCAGCCCGCCCGTCATCCACAATCGGCTGCAAGGCTTCCATCGCATACTGCTCTGCCAGCAAGCCCACCCGCGCCACATCTTTTTCTCGCTGCAAAAGGTGCAGCAGCGAACCAATGCTTTTATCCGCCCACCATGTGCCCAGCGGCGTGCGCAGGCGGATATACACTGCGTTTTGCAGGTTTTTAACGGCGCGCCCCGTGTAATCGCCGGTTAAAGGGTTCAATTCTTTATCCATGCTGGCATCATACGGCGCAGCAAAGCAGGGCAGGCAGGCGCATGGCTTCGCCCCAAAAAAAGGCAGCCAAAACGAATAAACCGTTTCAGGCTGCCTCTGCTTGTTTCCATCCATGTGTTATTGCGCCGCCCCTGTTGTGCCCCCACTGTCGCCCGGATGCGTGTGTTGTTGCGTGGAAATATTGCCCGCCACCACATCGCCCGTGGTTTTCAGGCTGCCGATGATGCGCACCGCATCGCCGCCTTCGCCGCCCGAAATGGCTAAACCGTTTTGCCCTGTGATTTGCCCTTTTGCCAACACCTGCGCGCTCGCTTCCACCAGCGGGCTATCAATCCGCACCTTTTGGTTGGCGCGAATCACCAAGTTATCGCAATCCATCTCAATCAGCCGCCCCTGCTTCAACACAATGCTGCTGCCCGATTGGTCATACACCGCCACCTCGCCGCCTTGCAGATTTTTCACCCGAAAGCTGCCATGCTCGCTGGCAATCACAATTCCATGCGTGGTATCGCCGCCCAAAGGCAACACAATCATCTCGCTGCCAGCAGGCGCATGGCTGGTAAAGCCAAATTGCTGCAACTGCTCCACATCTTGCAGCGTTTCATCGGCTAAACCCTGCACCTGAACGCGCTGAATCGGCTCGCCCGATTGCGTTGCCGCCACCTTGCCGCGAAATGCCTGCCGAATCCCATCTTGCACGCCCCGCGCCACTTGCGCGGTTCGCTTGGCTAATTTGGCTAAACTCATTTGCTTTTCAACTCCTCGTCCTTATCCTTGCCCCGCGCCGTTTTGCGCTTGCCCTTGCGTTTGCGCGCCCGCTCCGCTTTTTGCGCATAGGCATCGGGTGTCCACACGCCATCTTCTTTCAGCCGCAGCTCCGTTTGCGTGCCACCCATGCGGCTCAACATCAAACGCCGCCCCATCACAAAGAAAATCGCATCAATGCCTTCTTCCTCATCAATCAAATGCACGCGCTGCCCCGCCGCCCACAACACGCCCGCCACCGTTTTGTGGTCGCCCACGGTAACCGTAATCGTCAAGCCTTCCAGCTTCCAATCTGAAAGCTGTTTTTTCGCCTGCCGTTTCAAGGCTTCCAAATTATCCGCATTCGCCACCACCACCGTTTTCGGCTTGTGTAAAGGCATAGACGGGTCTTGCCACACCCACTTTAAATCATGCTTCGCCGCATTGCCGCTTCTGCCATGCGATTGCGCCAAAAAGGTTACTTCCGAAAAGCGGTTGTCCACATCGCGCTCAATATTGATGCGCTCCACATTGCGGCGGTTATCATTTCTGCTCCAACACAAGGTCGCCACAGGTTCAGACGAATAATCCGCCCCGCCCACCGCCAGCGTGCCATCCGCTTCCAACCAAACGTGCAAGCCCACCGAGTTCGCCACATGGCTTAACGCCTGCCACGCGCTTTCGCTCGGTTCAATATCCACCTTATCCAGCGTTGGGTTGTTTTCCGCTTTTAATACCACGCGGGACAGATATTGCCTCCACGGCGCAACCAGCTTTTGCACTGCCGACAGCACCGTCATGCCTTTTACATTCACTTGCGGCGCGGAACAATCCACCAGCAAGCAAGCCAAATCGCGCCCTGTTAAGCGCAGCGAGCGGCTGCCCTTGTCTTTCTCATCGCGCTGGTTGCCGATAATGCCTGTGAGCACCGTTTCGCCGTTAATTACCACTTCGCAGCGTTGCCCTGTTAAATCGGGGATTTGCCCCTGTGTTGCCGCCACGCCCAGCTCAAAGTCAAAACCATCGGCAGGAATCAAAAAATCGCTGTCAATATCGTAGCTTTGCCATGTGCGATGCTCCATGCCGCCAATGCGCAGCACAATTGAGTTGTCATACAAATTATTGGGCGTAGCCATTCATCATCTCTCCCATTTGGATAAAGCAAGGATGGCGCAGCTGCGGATTAAGCCGTATCAATTCATCCGCGCGGGCAATATCGCCATACCAAGCAAACGCCAATTGATGCACCGTACCGCTTAACGGCGCAGGGCGCGCAATCAACGGCGGTTTTTGGTTCAGCACGGCAATCGCCAGCAGGTTTAAATGCGCCGCCGCATCACGCAGCGTTTCCACCACGGCATACACCGCATCATAAGCCTGCGCCTTGTCGCTCATCGCCGCCAGCGTGGCGCGCAAGCGGGCAATTTCCGCCGCCGTGCGCTGCCGCACCGCGCGGTTGATGTGCCACACATCGGGCGCAGTCATGCTGTCGCCCTCGTGTTCCAGCAACAGGCAGGCAGCCTGAAACATCGTCTCCAGCGCCATCAAGCGCAACACTTGCCCCACCTGCGCCCGCTCTGCCCAATCGCTGCCACGGCGTGTGTTGCTGTTTGCAGCCACTGCCATGCGCTGCTCCACCGTCGCCACCGCATCCGCCGCGCGCAGCAGCGCATCAAAACGGCTTTTCGCGCTGCGCACATCTGCCGTGTGCACTTCGCCATCCGCCCCAATCGCGGCAGCCTGAAACAAGCCCGCCTGCACCATGCTGCGCATCTCGCGCCACAGCCTTTTACTGCCTGCGCCATCGCCCGCGCCGCCGCCCTCGTGCCCGCTTAATCCCAAACTCCCCACATCAAACAAATCGCGCAACGCCGCCCATGCGCCCCTTGCCGCGCTGGCAAAGCCAAACGCGCTGCCGATTAGCGCGCCGACGCTTTGTTTTGCCATGGTGAGCGCATCAATCCAGCCCTCCAATGCCGCGCGATAAGTGTCAATCCGCGCGATTAGGCGTTCAATCGCCATCAAAAAGGCGTTTTCAAACACAAAAATCTTTTGCGGCTCGCCGCTTTCGCGAAACGTGATGCTCAACGTGGCATAGTCCACATTGTCTGCATCGTGGTGAAAGTGCCAGCTCGCTGCCATCATGTTTTGCAGCCGCCCCCACACAGGATGCACCAACACCCCCGCGCCGCGTTCCATCAACGCCTCCACCAGCGCATTCAAGCGGCTATGGTAGCCCTTGCCCCAAAACACCGCTTCCACTTGCACCTGCCGCCCCGTGCTGCCCATGTCTTCCAGCCACACGCCATCGGTAAACGGGCGCGCGTGTTCCACCAACGCCTTGCCGTCTTGCTCATCCAATGCCACCACATCAAAGCGCACATCCCGAAACGACGCATCTTGCAACACCGTATGCCACATACTCATTGTCCCGCTCCTCGGTTAAACATATTCACTTGATGGCGCGACACGTTTTCCGCAATCACGCGCCCATCCAGCTGCACATGCACATTGTTTTGAATGGTTTGGTTCAGCCCGCCCAGCGTGCCGTTAATCGCATCCAGCTTGCCGCCCACCGTCGCCGTATCCGCCGCCAAGGCAGCCTGAAAGCTCGCCGTTTGCGCCTGCGTGGCGGTTTGATATGCCGCCGTTTGCTGGCTAATTACCGGCGCAAGTTTTTCCGCAGATTCGGCGCGCGCGGCAGCAGCGTTATTCGGCGATGCCGAAGATGGGAAACTCCATCCCGCACTGAACGGTTGGGACTATATCGAAGGCGGCGCGGGAGACGATGTTGTTTCCGGCGGTTACGGCTGGGATGAAATTCATGGCGGCACGGG
>NZ_JAEHNZ010000007.1:0-32833 GCF_016623605.1 Kingella bonacorsii
CTTCGCCGTGCTGATGCTGCATGGCATGTTCCGCGTGCGTCAGCGGCACCCCCGAAAACAACGGCTTGATGCCCACACCGCTGCCACGCGACACACGGCGCACATGGGCAAACTCGCAGCGCCCTTCTCCATCCACCCATTCCGAAAAGCAGCCTGAAATACAACTTGGCTGCCGCCGCACCCACGCCCGAAAATCTTTATCAGTATTCAAAAATCACTCCTTGCTCGGCTGCCCATGCTTCAATCCGCGTTTGGTAATCCGCCATCTGTTGCGTGTTCAGCTTGGTTGTTGATAATCCGATTTTTTGGATTTCGCCGCTGGGCAACACCCGCTCATCGCAGCCGATAAATTGCTGTTTAAAATATTCGTGCCATGTGTCCGCATCGTATCGCCGCCCATCCAACCAAACCTGCTCGGCAATTTGGTTATACAAGCTCCACAAGCGGCGGTTTTGCTCATAGCTGCGCTTGGCTTTATACGGGCGGATAACCACTTCCAAATCGCCATGCGCCGCCAGTAGCTCGGGAACAATGTTTTTGTACAAGTTTTCAAACAAAGGGCGTTGGTTGGACACTTGTAGGCGGAATTTGCGTTCATTCATGTTTATTTTGACAGCGTATGTGCTATCATGCTCCTATGAAAATCGTTATAGACACCAATATCCTAGTGGGCGCGTGCATGGGTTCGCGCGGTTCAAATCGGCTGATTGCCGCTTGCTTGCAACAACGGTTTACCCCGCTGGTTGGCTCTGCCCTGTTGGCGGAATACGAAGACGTGATTGCGCGGGAAAATGTGTTTTCAGGCTGCCCTTTAAACCTTGCCGAGCGCAACCAAGTGCTCAATGCGCTGCTTTCCGTTGCCCAATGGACACGCATTTACTACCTTTGGCGACCGAATTTGCGCGACGAAGGCGACAACCATGTAATAGAACTTGCCGTAGCAGGGCGCGCGCAATACATCGCCACCCGCAACCTAAAAGATTTTGCACGCAGCCAACTACTCTTTCCCGAAATCAAAATCTGCACCCCTGAAACCCTATTGGAGGAAATATGACTACCGTAACCCTACGCATTCCCGATGAAAAACACAGCCGCCTGCGCCTGTTAGCCGAATCGCGCGGCATGAGCGTAAACAAGCTGATGGACGAAGCCGCTACCGTGATGCTGGCGGAATTTGATGCCGAAAACCGCTTTAAAACCCGCGCCGCTTTGGGCGATATTCCCACCGCGCTTGCCCTGCTGGATAAAGCCCTAGCCTGAAAGCAGCTCAATCTCCACCCGCGCTGCCGCCTTGTTCTGCGCCTTGGTTTTTTTAAGATGTATTTCGTCAAACAGCGCATCATCCACGCCGATGGCTTGCGCCATGCCGTCCAATGCAGGCTTCATGGCGGCGAGTAGGTTGTCCAAATCACGCTTACGGTTGTCAGGCGTGTAGAACGTGATTTTTAAACCGCCGCCTGTGTATTTCAGGCTGCCTGAAAGCAAATAGGCTTCTTGGCGGGCTTTGGCTTTGGCTTGCTGCGTGGTTGCCCAATGGTGCCCGTGTTTGCGGTTAGGCATTAGGGCGGGGGCGGGATAGGGGAGTGTGATTTTGTTCATTTCAGGCTGCCTTTTTCAATTCACTTTCAACTAATACCGCGTATCCCGCAATATCCGTCCAGTTATCCACATAATCAGGGTCTCCATTCAACACCCGCGCGATTTTGTGGCAAATCATCTCTAAACTTTCCTTTTGGCTTGCGCTTAATGCGTGCCATTTTGGGGCGGCGTGGAGCGTAGCTTTCAGGTTTTGGGTTAATTGTGCGTGGTTCTCAAATTTGCCGTAGCGCGTTTCACGTTCATTTAATAATTCATTTACTTGCATTTTTCAGGCTTTCATCTTTCGCCAAATAATTCATCAACGGTTCTAAATCCAGTGCAATCTTGGAGGCTTCTGCTTCGCTTTTCGCATTCATCCAACGCTGTTGCAATTCATCCGCGCGGCGTTGGTAGTATTCCAAGCAGATTTGTTTGTATTCATCCATTAAGCTGCTCCACATACGCTTTGCGCTTGGCAATCTGCGCGGCATCGGCAGCCTGAAACCGCCCATTACTGCATTCGCTGTGGCAGGGAATAAACCGCCACGGCTCGCCCTTTTTGCATACCACCGATGCCGATTTCCAACCCCAGTAATCCGCTGCCGCGCGAAAGTCGGCGTGTTGGCAGTTGAGACAAATTTCAGACGGCATGGCGCACCCCTTTCAAATTTTCCAAAATGCGCGAAGTTTGGGTTAAACCCGCCTGTCGCCGCGCCGCCCACGCTTCGGGCGTTTCTTTCAATTCAATCCGCTCGCGCAAACGCATTGGCAAGCAGCCCAACACTTCCTGCACGTTGGGAAACCGCTTCTCGCCCGCCAGCGCATTGCGTTTCGCGTTCGCAAACGCAGTTCCCACCCGCGCCGTATCGTCATCGGCAAGTTGTAACCGCGCAAACTCCTTGCCCCACGAAGCCAGCGTAACGTCCCACGCATCGGCAGCTGGCGGATAGGCTAAGCCACAGCCCAAAAGCTCCAACAACCCATCCGTCATCGCGCCAAACACGCCAATGGGCAACGGCGTAATCACTTTCCCCGATAGCACCGCTTCTTTTGCCGCGCGCAAACACGCCGCCGATTGCGCCGTTGCGCTGATTTTGCGTTCAGGCAGGACGGCATGGTTGATAGCAGGCTGCACCGAAAACGCGCCGCGATTTTTGGCAGCAATCAGGCTTTGTAAAAACTTGTGTTCCCAGCCTGCTTGGTTTTTCGCATCATCACGGCTTTGCCAGTAGCCCACAAATTCCGCCAGCAATGCGCCGTAGGTCGTCAAATCCCAGTTGGGCAACATCGCCCGCTGCACCATTCGCGCCCAGTCTTGGCTTTCAGGCTGCCAAGTGGCAAACATCGCAAAATCCTCGCGCGCGGTAGATGATGAAGATATTGGTTTATGGTTTATGGTTACTGGTTCTACGTAAAATTCAGCGTTACTGTTCGTTACGGTATCGTTACGGTCATCGTTACTGCCCGCGTTACGCTGCGTTACTATTTCGTTACTATTAGCGTTACGGTTTTCGTTACGCAAATCGTTACGCGCCTTATCCAGCAAAGAACGCAAACCAGTTAAACTCATTGATTTATCAAAAGAAATGCCAAGATTGGATAATTCCGCGCACAATTTTTTATGCTCATCACGCACCCGTTTTTGACGCTCCGCGTTACTCAAAGGCTCGTTACGCTGCGTTACGGTTTCGTTACTATCCACGTTACTGTTCGTTACGGTATCGTTACGGTCATCGTTACTGCTCGCGTTACGCTGCGTTACTATTTCGTTACGGTCGTTACTATTAGCGTTACTTTCGTTACGGTGCGCCCAACGGTAAGCATGAATTTCCTTATCAATGCGCGCGTGATGCCACTTGCCATTTTTCAGCGTAAAAAATTCTTTCAACACATCTTGCAACGCCTGTTTCTCATCATCGGTTTTCAGGCTGCATTTGTGCGCCAACACATCTAAATCCTTGCTTAACGCCGCTTCCGTGTCGTAATACATATCAATCAACAGCCGATACACATAACGGGCAAGGTTGGATAAATGCCACGTTGCCCCACGAAAATCGTTAATATGAAAAGCGTAGAAATTCATACCGCTTCCTTTATTTCCAACTTCTGCGCCAGCTTCTGCAAGCCCAGCGGCGTAACCATCACTTGCTTAAATGCGTGCCCGTTTTTCTCATCAGTCCGATACTCAAACCAGCCACGCCCCAAATATTCCTGATACACACATAACTGCCTGCCCGCATCACGAAACAGCATCTTTCTAGCCAACAGCCAGTCAATAAACGGCGTTTGCTTCCACTTCAACAGCTTTGCGCTTTCCCGCAAGCATTGCGAACCTTTGGCTGCGCCCAAGCGGGTTAAAGCACCGCCAGCAATCAACAATTTGCGCTCCGCATCACGCCGCGCCGTTTCCGCTTCAATAAACGCCTTGGCAGCCTGCAAAGGGTCGTTAAAATCAATTTTCATGCTGCCTGAAAGTCGCTTCTCGCAGTCAATAAAATACTGCCGCGCCCGTTTGCCCTTCTCGTTGCGCTCCACCATGCTTAATTCTTTTGCCATGTCTAGCGACAAAAAGTAGTCAATGCGCGGTCTGCCTTGGGTTTTTGATAAATTTGTCAAAAAGTCCACGCCGTCTAAAAAGCCGTAATCTTCAATGCGATTTTTTATCCAGTTTGAAAATTCCTGTTTGCTTTCCAAAAACGCATGAAGCTCACGCGCGTTTACCGTTTGTTGCGCCTGCCCGGCTACGGGGCGATTGACGAGTACAAATAATTCGGTCATAATCAAATCTCCGTTTATCAAATATGTAAGTAATTCAGTCATTGCCCACGTTTGCCGCGTGGGCTTTTTCTTTACCGCTTTATCCAAGCGATAAAACGTTGAAACCAAGCTGCTTTGACGGGTATATAAATGTTTGCCATAATTTCCCCGTCATATTCTGCGTGCGCGACTGCCTTGATTTTTTCCTTAGCTTCATCAGGCGATGCCGCAAAAATATTGACTGCCCATTTTTTGCCGCCGAAGTGGTAAGAGAATTGGTATTCTTTTAATTTCATTGGAGGGTTTCCCTATGTATTTCACAATCTACAAAGATACCGCTGGTCAATGGCGTTGGAATTTAAAAGCCGCCAACCATGAAATCATCGCGTATGGCGAAAGCTACACAACCAAGCAAAACTGCCTTCATGCGATTGAGTTAATCAAAAGCACAAACGCCAATACGCAAGTTGTTGAAGTGTGATGTGCAAGCCCTATGCTTTTGCGTAGGGCTTTTTTCTTTTTAGTCATTACTGGTCTCCTTTCAATTCGGGCCATATCTGCGCCCAATCATCAGGGCGTAGGTCGCGGCGTGTTACTAAGCCGCCCGTGGCTTGTTCAATTTGAACACAGCGTTTGACAGGGATAGGACGTTTTTTCGCAATCCACGCTTGAAGCGTTGGTTGGCGAACACCCAACAACGTTGCCATTTCTTGTTGCGTTTTATCGGTTAAATACTCTTTTAATCGTTCCATTTTGGCATCTCTATAAACAATGCCTATATTTTAGCTGAAAAAAATAGCCCATTCAATAGCTATTGACTGTTTAGCTTGCATTGGGAATAAAATATAGCCTTTGGCTATATTAACGATGGAGATTTTAAAATGTACACAGGAGAAAAATTAGGCGACGCGATTAAAGCGGCAATGAAATTAAAAGGCGTTACACAATTAGAAGTTGCAGAGAAGTTTGGGGTAAAGCAGCCATCTGTTGCAGGTTGGATAAAAAACGGCAGAATAGGTAAGAAACATATTGATGATTTAATTGAGTATTTTTCCGATGTTGTTTCCCCGTCCCATTTTGGGATTGAAAATATGGTTACCATTCCAGAACTTTATGCAGGTTACCGCACCGATGAAGGCAACTACACACTCAACCCCAGTAACACCCAAGACAAAATACTGATAGAACAACTAGACATCACAGGCGCGCAAGGCAACGGCGAGCCTGCCCTTTACGACTATCCCGACTTGCTTAACATCATCGGTTTTTCCTACGAGCAAGGCTATAAACTATTTGGGCGGCGCGATACCAGCAAAATTAAACTGGTAAGCACCGTGGGCGACAGCATGAGCCCCACCATCCCCAGCGGCGCAACCATCTTTCTAGACATCAGCGAGCAACGCTTTATGGGCGATGCCATCTATTTTTTCTATTACCGTGGCGACCTATATCTCAAACGCCTGCAAAAACTCCCCAATGGGCTATTTGCCAAATCTGACAACAAACAATACGACCCATTCTGCATTGAGCCAGAATACGAACATGAATTTAATATTCTCGGACGCTACACAGGGATTATTCACATAGAAGTAACAGGATAACCCGCATCGCGGGCGTGGTTAAGCAGAAAATCAAGCTGTATTGAGAGGTTAAAATGAGCGGAAGAAAATTAACACATGGATTAGAAGATTGCGCTTTGTTGCAACAAGAAAATTCAATCCTAGCATTGGATACTTTTGTAGAGCCATCATACTTGGTTATTTTGGCGGCGTTTGTAACACATAACAACATTGACCCTGCCCGCATACACATTAAAAGCCATCATATCCGCAGATACTTAGAAACGATAGGCTTTCATCAAATACTACACAACCAAGAATTATCCGTTTGCCGTCCAAACTTAGGGAAAAATTATTCCATGTTAAGTTCCCTGGATAATGAAAGCGTAACAGAAATTGCCAATCAACAAATTATTAGTTGCATCAATCATTTCACAAATAATCATCGCAGCGATGGTTTAGACAAATTAAAAGAAGTAATTGGTGAGCTGCACGATAATGTTTGGTCGCATGGTATGTGCCGCGGTTTTTCTATGGTGCAACGATACAAAAGCAACGGACACGACGAAATGGTATTTGCAATTGCAGATACAGGCGGAGGCTTTTTAAGAGAACTAAACAGGATTGGAGGCATTGCTGGCGTAGCTAACCATAGCCAAGCCATAGAGTGGTGCATCCAAAAAGGGCATTCCAGCAAAAAAATAGAAGGAGAAAAAGAGGACGGCTGGGCGCAACAATTGCCGTCTGACATTATAGGCAACCCCATGCGCGGGTTAGCACGATACAGGAAAGAGAACAATCACGCAGGATTAGGATTGGCAAAACTGGTGGAGTTAATTGATTATTATGATGGGAGTTTACAAATAATTTCGGGGGATGCACTCTTGTCAAGACACTTACGCAAAACTACAATGCAACCCATCTCTTTATTTTGGCACGGAGTGGTAATCTGCTTTAAACTTCCTTATTATGGCTTACAAGTAGCTGCCATCAAAGAAAGCGTAGATGAATTACATTCCATATTATCAAAAATAATTGAGGACTACCGAAAGGAGTAATGATGCGTGAAATAGTTATTCGGCTCCCGCAAGGCAGCCCAACATTAAGGCGAAACGCCATACCTTATCGGGATAACATTTTTGAAGCATTCAAAAATCCAAATATTGATAAAATTGTATTGGATTTGGCAGGCATTGATATTATTTCAGGTTCTTTTGCTGATGAATGTGTTGGTGTACTGGTAGGGGTTTATGGCTTAGATGCTGTTACGCAAAAATTAAGACTAAGAAATGGCAATGGTTCTGCTGAAAAAAGCATTGTGAGAGCAATGTTAGATAGAGCATCCACCCCCGCATAAACCTACATACGGAGGCATTCTCATGGGATTAACCGAAATCAAAGTTGCCGACCAAGTAACACAATACAGCACTTATGAAGACGGCGAAACCGTATGCCGCGCTATCCGGTCAGCCTTGCGGGAAAGCGAATGCGTCGCCGTATCGTTCGAGCGGGTAGTTGGTGTGCCCTCCTCGTTTGTTAATGGGCTATTGAACGACATTATCGAAGAAATTGGATTGGCCGGCATTAAACAGCGTATCCGAATCACACATTCAACCAAAATCATCAACGACATGCTGAAACGAAAATTCAACCTTGTATCGTTGCATAATGCATAACCCGCCTTAACAAGCAGCCTGCCCCCCGTTTTGGGAAGTGCAGGCTGCTTTTTTTACCGCCCTTGTGGCGGTTTTTTTGCGCCTTGTGAAAACTTTGTTTTGTTTAAAAACAATGGGATAGCTGATTATTACTAAATTTATAATCATTGCCTATTGATTATTTATAGGCAATGATTATAATACACCCATCGCAACAAACAACAGCAAGGAGCAAAAAGATGACCCTAGCCGAAGCCCTAGCCAAGATTGAACAAAATAAAGAGCAACTCAAACAGCCTAAGCAAGATTACCAACCCCAACCCAAACAAACCCGCAACCAAGCCCGCGCCCAATACAACTTTATGCGCGGGATGCCCTAAGGAGACCAAAATGAAAGAAGTCAAACTCACCCTAGTAGAACACACCCGAGGCAAGGAAGACCAAACCATAGCTCATGTAAAAGCCACCAAACACGGCAAACAAGCCGAACTACGATTTATCGGACGCAAAGAAGTGATGAAGTTTCCCACCCTAAACGAAGCATGGGCATGGCTGCAACGCAACACCTACCGCAACAACCCCAGCACCTACTTTTTAAGCGCGGACAGCATCGCAACGCTAAAAACACTCTAACCCAAAGGGGGCGCAAGCCCCCACAAGGAGACCACCATGCACGCCGCCCCAAACAACGCCCTATACAACAACCAATTAAGCCAAGCCATCCAACAAGTAGATGCCGACCTATCCAGCGGCGACGAACAACTCTGCGACTGGACGCAAGCCCTGCCAGATGATGAAGCCGCCGATATTTTGGTTGAATACACCCCTAACAACGAACTCAACAGCCTATTAGGCTACATCGCCCGCTATCTCAACGGCGACGAGCAAGACATTAGCCTGCGCGAGCTAACCGACCGATGCATCACCGCGCAAACCACGACAGAAATCCAAACCCAGCAAGACGAACAACAAAAGCAAAACGCATGGCACAAAATGGTGCGGCACTACCACGCCAACATCCTAGAACGCGATTATTAACACCCATTCAGGCAGCCTGAAACCCCATGAAATACTTTTACCCACCACAGGAAACCGACATGAAAACCCGCATCACAGCCACCGCAGCCCTAATCTTTGGCTTTGTGCTAGGCGCATTCAGCGCCGCCCAAGCAACCAAACCAGAAACACAACCCAAACCGCAGCCCGTTATCAAAACCTACGACTGCGACACCCTGCAAGACATTCCCGGCGAGTTGCAAACCAACCCATCCGCCGCCCATCCCATCCAACGCCTGCGCGACCAATGCGAGCAACAACGCAATGCCCTGCTATTGCAAAAAACATGGGACAAAGACCCAACCGCAGGCATCGTATTGGAGCGCGGCGATGAATAGCTGGACGCAACTCTTAACCCCGACAAAGCTAGAAAAAACCTTCGCCAACAAACCGGTAGGCGGCAAACCATCCAGCAAACCAAAATCCATAGAGATACGCACCCCGAGCGGCGAAATCAAACGCTTTAACAGCACCGTACAAGCAGCCCGATACATGGGCGCATCCCGCATAACCATAGCAAGGTTATGCCAAGAGCAACAAACCGACCGCCACGGCAACCACTACCGCTACATCTAGGAGCAAAAACATGGAATACGACCAAGACGACGACAACAGCGAATACTGGCAAACAGTCGGGCAATGGGAGCAATGGCAGGATTTGGAAGCCCAAACCCAGCCCGACCCCATAGAAACAGACGAAACTTTCCCGCCATTCTAGGAGCAAACATGAGCATCACCACCCTAATTCTAGGCGAAAGCGGTACAGGCAAAAGCAGCAGCATGATGAATTTAGACCCGGCCCAAGTCGCCCTCATCCAAATTGTCAAAAAGCCCCTGCCATTCCGCCCCAAAGGCTGGCAAACCGCCGCCGAAAACCAACAAGGCAGCCTGAAAGCCACAGGGCAAGGCGGCAACATCTACATCACCGACCTTAGCGAGCAAATCTGCCACATCCTGCTCAAAATCACAAAAGACATCATAGTGATAGACGACTTCCAGTATTTGATGGCAAACGAATTCATGCGCCGCAGCGAACAAAAAGGCTACGACAAATTCACAGAGATTGCCCGCCACGCATGGGACGTCATCAACACCGCCACAACCCTGCCCAACCAAAAACGCATCTACATCATGGCGCACACTCAAACAGACGAATTTGGCAAAGTCAAAGCCAAAACCATAGGCAAGATGCTAGACGAAAAAATCACACTAGAAGGCTTGTTTACCATTGTTTTAAGAACCCAAGTAGAAAGCGGGCAATACAGCTTCCGCACTCAAAACAACGGCAACGACACCGTAAAAAGCCCCATCGGCTTATTTGACACCGACACCATCCCCAACGACCTAGCCGCAATAGACCAAACCATCTGCGACTATTACCAACTCAAACAGGAGTAAAACCATGTTCAAAATCAACACCCAACAAGCCCGCGCCTACGACCAACGCGGCGGCTACATCAACGAAGCAGGCAAATACACAGGCATCATCAAAGCCGCCGTGTGGCACATCGGCGAAAGCCCCAAAGGGCGCAGCGAAAACGTCAAACTCGTGTTTGAAAGCGACAGCAAACAAAAAGCCACCTTCTTCATCAATACCAGCTACCAGAACGGCATACCCAACGACGGCGGCATCCAAACCATCAACGCCCTACTCGTATGCCTACGCGAGCGCGACAGCGGCGACCCCACCCCCGCCACCATTACTGAATACAACCCCGACAGTAAACAAGACGAACAAGTCCAACGCGAATGCTTTACCAAGCTACACAACAAACGCATCGGCATCGTTGTCCAAATGGAATGGCAAGACGGACAAGACAAACCCCAACCCCGCCTATACAGCCTATTTGAAGCCGATACCGAGCTAACCGCCAGCGAAGTGCTGGACCAAAAAACGCAGCCCGAAAAGCTAGGCAAAATCATGGCATACATCGCCGAAAAACCCCTGCACGACAAACGCAAAACGCAAAGCGCACCACAACCGCCGCAACGACAAGCAACACAGCCCGCCCCCGCGCTCCCCGTAGACGACATTGACGACGATATTCCCTTCTAGCAAAAAAAGCAGCCTGAAAAGGCTGCCCCAACCAGAAAGACCAAAACACCATGCTCAAAATCTACCTAGACATAGAAACCATTCCCGACCAGCGCCCCAGCGCGTATGAAGCCACGCTAGAAGCCACCAAAGCCAACTTCAAAGCCCCCGGCGACCTCACCAAAGAACAAGCCGCCGCCGATTTAGGCATCAGCGACAAAGACGCCATCAAATACACATCCAAAGCCACCATGATTGCCCAATGGGAAGCCGAAATGCGCGACACCAAAGCCCCTGAACTAGCCCAAGCCAAGCACCGCAAAACCGCCCTAAACGGCGGCTACGGGCAAGTCCGCCTAATCGGCATCGCCGCCAACGACAACCCTGTAAGCGTGCTGGAAAACGCCAACGAAGCCACCCTGCTGCAACAATTTAACCAATGGATAACCGAGCAACTGAACGGCTTGCCCAAAAACGCCATCCACTTTATCGGGCACAACATAGAATGGGACTTGCGCTTTCTCTACCACCGCTTCGTGATTAACCGCATCGCCCCAGCCGCCCACCTAATCCACAACCGATACAGCGAACACCTGTTTGACACCATGCAAGCATGGGCAGGCTACGGCAGCCACATCAAACTAGACGAGCTATGCACCATTCTAAACATCCCCACCCCCAAAGACAGCCTAGACGGCAGCCAAGTGTGGGATGCTATCCAAGCAGGGCGCGTGCAAGAAGTCGTCGACTATTGCGCCCGCGACGTTGCCGCCACCCGCGAAGTGTATCGCCGATTGAATTTTATCAACGCCTGAAAGACAGCCTGAAACCCGAAGTATAGGAACCCCGCAATGACCGTTATCACCGTCAAAGACCAAAGCCCTACCGAGCAAATCCTAAGCAGCCTGAAAACATGGCAGCGCGACGCCAAAAAATCCAATCAGACTGGCCTGTACGACCTGTTGGCCGAAACCGCCGCCCACATCAAAAAGCAGGAAAAAGCCCTAAATGACGAAGGTAAAAAAGTGTTTGAAGAATTTACCCACACCCCCGCCGACGCCGCCTTTTCCGACTACATCCGCGCCCGCGCAGGCTACCGGTGCGAGCGCTGCGGCAAACAGTACAAAGCCAAAAGCAACGGCCTGCAGTGCAGCCACCACTTCAGCCGCCGCCACTACAACATTCGCTTTGACCCCGACAATGCCGCCGCCCTGTGCCACCACTGCCACAACTACTGGTATTCCAAAGACGTCCCCGAAGCCGCCCGCTGGCTTGAAGACAAAATCGGCCAAGCGCGCGTAAACCGCCTGATTGCCCTGAAAAACCAAAAACAAAGCAAACCCACCGCCAGCGAAGAAGCCGCCATCGCCGAAAAATACCGCCAACTGAAGGAGCAGCTATGAGCATCGCCCGCCTCACCGACGCCCTGTTCGACCAACTCGACCGTCTCGAAAGGCTCGACCCCGAAGACACCGAACGCATGAATGCCGAAATCGAACGCGCCCGCGCCGTCCACCTGGTCAGTGGCGACATCATCGAAACCGGCCGCCTCACCCTTGCCGCCGCCGAAATGGTCGGGCGCGGCATCAACAGCCCGCTATTGGAGAAACTCGAATGAACGCCGGCCAATTCAAAAAAGGGCAAATACCGTGGAACAAAGGCAGCAAAGGCATCATGCCCAAACCCATCAACGGCTTTCAAAAAGGCAACAAATGCTGGAAAGAGCGCCCCGTCGGCAGCGAACGCAAAACCCGAGACGGCATCGAAGTCAAAACCGAAAACGGTTGGATACCGCGCGGTCGCCTTGTTCTGGGCACCTTTCCCATCGGATACGTTGTCCTGCACATCGACGGCGACCGCTACAACGACGCCCCCGACAACCTGATAGCCATCCCCCGCGCCGTATCCGTAACCCTAAACCGCTGGGGCTACAAACACCAACCCCCGAGCCTGCGCCGCGCCTTTATCGCCCGCGCCATGCTCAACCACAGGATAAAGCAATGCAAATCATCGAAATCTACCGCCGCCTGAACCAATACCCCAAACGCCTGCAAAAACCCATGCGCGCCCAACTCAAAGCCCTGGTACTCAAGCAGCGCAAAACCATTCACGAAACAGGAGAGCCCAAATGACCCAACAATTTAAATTTGGCGACCGCGTGAAATACCGTGCTACTGATTTTTTATTTATTCATGACAAAGGCGACGGACGCGCCCATGTGGTGAGTGAAACAGGCGTATCAGGGGCTGTGTTAATTAGTAATTTAACCCTGATTTCTCACCCCGACACCGTGCGGCTGGATTGGCTGGAAAAGAACCGCGCAATCTTGTACCACAACATCGCAGAAGACATAAAACACGGCTGCGCACCAATAGAAGTCGGATGCTGGCATGGAGAAAAGCCGCACGGCGGCTGCACTGTCAGAGAAGCCATCGACACCGCTATGCGCGAAAAGGCAGCCTGAAATGCGCTACGGCAGCCTGTGCAGCGGCATCGAAGCCGCATCCGTAGCGTGGGAACCGTTGGGCTGGCAGCCTGCATGGTTCGCCGAAATCGAACCGTTTCCCTGCGCCGTCCTGTCCCACCATTGGCCGCACGTCCCCAATCACGGCGACATGACGCGGCTGGTCGGCAAAATACTCAACGGCACGGTTGAAGCCCCTGATGTTTTGGTCGGCGGCACGCCGTGCTTCACGGCGGGACATCTTGTACTGACCGAAAAAGGTTACAAGCCCATCGAACACATCCGCCCGGATGATTTGGTCGTAACCCATCAAGGCCGCCTGAAACCAGTTGTCCGTGTGGGCCGCACGGTGAAAACGGTAGGGCGCATGAAAGCCGTCGGGCAACCGCAGGGAATAACCTGCACGCCGGAGCACCCTTTTTACTCGCAGATTTGGCAGGCAAAGCCCGCCAAACAGAACGGCAGATATTTTAGAGACGTCTCCATAACCTCCCCGGAATGGACTGCTGCCGCCGAAATGCCAGGCAGGCAGTGGATTTCACTGACCGCGTTTGACGTGCCACGCACAGCGAAGCTGCACAGCAGGCTGGCAGATGCAGACGTTATGCATATCGCAGGCTTCTACTTGGGAGACGGCTGGATACGCCGTTGGACGGATAAAAACAAAAAAGCCGTGGTTTTCGGGCTGAATGCCGAAAAATACCAAGATTTCCGCAGCAGCTTTCCGGACGTCGCACATTGCGTGTCGCAGGAAAAGACCGTTGTCAAAGTTACCGTTTGCGACACGGAGCTTGCCGGACTGCTTTCGGCGGAATTTGGCGAAAAGGCGGCGGGCAAAACCCTGCCCGCATGGGTTTTGTCCCATCCGCACAGGCAGGCACTGTTCGACGGCTATATGCGCACGGACGGAAGCCGTACCGGCAACGGATACGCCGCGAACACCGTTTCCCAAGCACTCGCCTACGGCATATCCGCTTTGGCGCAGACATTGGGATACGCCGCATCCGTAGCCAAAGTGAAAACCGCCGCAACCACCGTAATACAGGGACGAACCGTGAACCAAAGCGACTATTTCCAAATGCGCTGTTTCCGTCTGGACGGCTCGCGAAAAAGCCGCACCGACGCAAACCGCCTGCTGCGAACCGTGCAGGCATTTGAAGAAACCGCCGCACAAACCGTTTACAACATCGAAGTTGCCGACGACCACAGCTATATCGTCAACAACGCCGTCGTTCACAACTGCCAGGCGTTCAGCGTGGCAGGACTGCGCGGCAGCCTGCAAGACGAGCGCGGCAATTTGACCCTTACCTTAATCAGGATTTTAGATGCAATTGACTTTATTCGCGCCCGAAACGGGCAGCCGCCCTGCATCCTCGTTTGGGAAAACGTGCCGGGCGTACTCAGCACCAAAGACAACGCCTTCGGATGCTTTTTGGGCGGGCTGGCTGGAGAATATATGCCGCTTGTCCCAACAGGGAAAAAATGGACGAACGCAGGTTGTGTGCTTGGACACAAACGCCGCATCGCGTGGCGCATCCTTGACGCGCAATATTTCGGAGTGCCCCAACGCCGCCGCCGCGTCTTCCTTGTCGCAAGTGCTGGAAACGCAGACCCCGCAGAAATACTTTTTGAGCGACAGGGCGAAACAGGGGATTTTGGAGCGGGCGCGGAAACGCGGGAAGACCCTGCCGCCTTTATTGAAGGCAGCTTTGGAACTTACAGGCAATCCGCCGTCGGCGGAACGGTGAAAGCCAGCGGCGGGGCATTGCAGGGCGGCAGCGAAACGCTGCTTGTCTGCATCCACGGCAACACCATAGGCAGGCAGCACCACAACGGCGGCAACGGTACGGGCGCGATACAGGACGGAACAAGCTACACCCTGACCGCCACCGACCGGCACGTCATATCCGACGGGCTGCACATCCGCCGGTTGTCCCCCACCGAATGCGAACGTTTACAGGGATTCCCCGACAACCACACGCAAATCCCGTGGCGCGGCAAACCCGCCGCCGAATGCCCGGACAGCCCGCGATACAAAGCCGTAGGCAACAGCATGGCCGTCCCCGTGATGAGATTTATCGGCAAGAGAATCCAACACGAAATAACCGATTCAACTAATCCATAAAGGAAACAGAAATGACAGACGGAAAAGAAAATTTGGAACGCAAGGCGTTTGAAGAATGGTATTGCAGCAAAACAAGCGAATCTATCGGAATGAAACGCTACCCGAACGGCCGCTTTCGCAATCCTGAAACGGAAAACATGTATCTCGCATGGCGCGCCGCGAAGAGCCATGCGGCGCAGTCGGAATGGATAAGCATAGAGGACAGGATGCCTGAGGTAAACCAGTCTGTCTTGGTATTAAGAAATTGGAATGGCAAATTATCTCAATGTGTAGACAGGCTCGAATTACACCATGACTGCGAAAAACCCGAAGGAGAACAAGATTGGTATGATTTTTTGTATTCGTATATTTGCGAAGTAACCCACTGGCAACCGCTTCCAACCCCGCCAAACAAGGAGATAAATAATGGCAGCACATAAACACGCAGCTTTGATGCTGCAATACGCGAAAGACGCAATGGAGACGGATAAGCCGTGGGAGCGGTGGGAGTGGTTTGATGATAAGTCGTGGTATCCGTGTTCGAATCCCCCCGTCTGGGAAGTTAATATGAAATACCGCCGCAAACCCCAAACTATCAAAGTCGGCAAATGGGAGTTTCCGAAACCGATTGCCTTTACCCCTGAAAAAGACACAATCTATTGGGTTATCAGACTGCATCCAGAAGGTTTCGCTCCTGATGATTTGATTTGGAGCGGCGATGAAACCGATTTCGACCTGTTGGAGAATCGTATGATTCACTTATCCCGCGAAGCCGCCCAAGCCCACGCCGATGTGTTGAATGCGATTTGCAGGGGGGATGTGTGATGAATATTCCCCCAATCTGCGGATACTGCAATATGCAGACCGAAATAAAGACTGGGCAGTACGTCTATCCGCACCGCCGAGACTTATACGAGCTGAATTTTTGGGCATGCCCGAATTGCGGGGCATATACGGGATGCCACAAAAAAGGCGCACGGGTTAACCAGAATGGAGGAATCGTTATATCAGACGGCACTCTTCCCCTTGGCGTCCCCGCGAATGCCGTCCTACGTAAGCTACGGATGAAAGCACATAGCCTATTTGACCCTGTTTGGAGGAATGGGACAATCCGCAGAAAAAAAGCCTATGCACGAATGGCGGCACATTTAGGGATTTCAAGGGACGAATGCCATATATCTCATTTTGACGAGAGAAAAATCAAACGGTTTATTGATGCCGTGCCTATCGTTTTTCCTGATGAGAGGGCGGGAATATGACTACAACCTGCGCGTGGGAAACCGCGCTTCCATCGCCCGCTGGTTATGCCGCCAAGCCGAGCAGCAAACAGGCGTGTTTGTGGGCAGAAACCTAGAAGCGCGGGAAGCTAAGATTGCCACGCAGCTTATGAAAGAGTTGATTTGAAAATTTGAAGGAGCAAGAATGAAACAATCCGAGACCAATGATGAATTATTGACGCCGGAAGACGTTGCCAAGATATTATGCCTTTCCAAGCGAACTTTTTTAGAGCGTTATGCTATTCGTCCTGATTTCCCCGGTCGTATCGCCATATCCAAACGTAAATTTTGGTGGAAACAAAGTGAAGTGATGATATGGCTGGAACGAAACAAAGAAAAGCGCGCGGCAGTATGAAAAAAGGAGCATTCCATCTTGAATGCTCCTTTTACTGAAAAATGCATTTGCACCAAACTTACACCAAGCTACTTGCAAATTATTGTTTATATTAAATATCTTGGTGCGGATGGAGCGCACCGCACTGCGCGAACGCATCCACGACATCGAGCTCAATTATCAATCCAAAAACGACACCAAAGAGCTGCGCCGCGAGATTTTGGAGGGGCTGGCCGAAATCAAAAGCAGCCTGCACCATGTGAACGAAAAACTAGACCGGAAAGCCGACAAACCATGACCGCCAGAGACCCTGTATTACAAGCACTTGCCGAAATCCGCGCCAAGCAGGATGAGACCATCCGCCTGCAGGAGCGCATGGATGCGCGGCTCGACCAAATCCACGACGACTGCAAAAAAACCGCGCGTGTGAACGGTGCGGTGGCGGGCGGTTTGTCGGGCGCGGTGGTGTCGGCCACCATTGCGCTTATCAAAGCCAAAATCGGGGTGTAGCCATGGCCTACCCCGTGGAAATGCAAAAGCAGCTGCGCGATTTGTATGTGCTGCGCTACCTGTCGCTGGAGGAAGCGGCCAAGGAGCTGGGCATCTCGTTTGCCACTGCCCGTGCGTGGAAGGCGAAGGCGCAGAAAAACGGCACGGATTGGGACGTGGAGCGCGCGGCGCAAATCCGCGTGGACGGCAAGGACAACCAATTAACCAATGTGGTGTTTTTAAAGATGATGGCGCTGCTGGAGCGCAACATCGACCGCCTGAGCCATGACGAGGACATCGAGCCTTTGGAGCTTGGCAAAGCCCTTATCGGGCTGGGCGATACGTTGAGCAAAACCACCGCGCTGGGCGCGCGCATCATGCCCGAAGTGAACCGCGTGGAGCTGGTCATGCGGATGGTCCGGCTGATTGGCGACACGGTGCGCGAGGAGCGGCCGGATATTGCGCCTTATTTTGTGGAGCTGTTGGAGCGCCTTGCGCCCGATTTGGCACAGATTTGACACGCGGCCACGGCCGCATTTTTTACGGATTAGCTTATGGCACGGGTGGCATTTAAAAACTCATACAACCGCGACAAAAAGGCGTTTTTGCAGGAGCTGGCAGACTATGCGGCGCAGCTGCGGCAGTTTGTCGAGGCATCGGTGGACGGCTTTTCGGGCAAGCCTGCGGACATTGCCGCGCGCGTGGCCAAGGTGCTTGACCCGGTGCACGGCTTTGAGTTTTTTTGCAAAACCTATTTTCCGCATTACATGACCCACGCGGAAAAATCGGACTTGCACGAGTACCTGTTTTGCAGGCTGCCTGAAATCGCCGAATCGCCCGAAAGCTGCTCGGACGTTATCGGCGCGTCGCGTGGCGAAGCCAAATCCACCATCTGCACGCAGCTGCACACGCTTTGGCGCATTGTGACTGGGCGGACGCATTTTGCACTGATTGTGATGGACAGCATCGACCAAGCCTACCCCATGCTGGAGACGATTAAGGCGGAGCTGGAGTTTAACGGCCGCCTTGCCATGGATTTTCCGCAGGCCTGCGGGGCGGGCAAAACATGGCAGGCGGGCTCGATTATTAACGCCAACAACATCAAGGTGTGTGTGGCGGGCTCGGGCAAAAAGCTGCGCGGCATGCGCTTTGGCCCGTACCGCCCCGATTTGGTGGTGCTGGACGACATCGAGAACGACGAGCAGGTGCAAAACCCGACCCAGCGCGCGAAATTGCAAAGCTGGCTGGAAAAGACCATCGAGCCTTTGGGCGGCGTGGGACGCAAGATGGACATTATCTACATCGGCACGGTGCTGCATTACGACAGCGTGCTGGCGCGCACCCTGAAAAACCGCTTTTGGCGCGGCAAACTGTTTAAGGCGGTGGTGCGCTATCCCGACAATATGGATTTGTGGGAGGAGTGGGAGACCCTGTGGCGCAACGACGGCGAAGAGGTGGCGATGGCGTTTTATCACGCCCGCCGTGCCGATATGGAGCGCGGCGCGAAAACGTCTTGGGCGGCGCGCGGCATCCTTGCGCTAATGAAAATCCGCGCCAAAATCGGCAGCCACTCGTTTGCCTGCGAATACCAAAACGACCCTGCCAGCGGTGACGACGCGCCCTTTGCGGATTTGATGGACAAATGCTTTTACGCCGCCCTGCCGGGGGATGTGGTGTATTTCGGCGCGCTCGACCCGAGCCTGGGCAAGGCGGGCGCGAGCCGCGACCCGAGCGCAATTATCGTGGCCGCGCTGCAATGGAGCACGGGCAAGCTGTTTGTGGTGGAGGCGCAGATTAAAAAGCGTGTGCCGGATTTGATTATCGAGGACGTTATCCGCCTGCACCAAATCTACCGCTGCGCGCTGTGGTTTGTGGAGACGGTGCAGTTTCAGGAGTTTTTAAAAGACGAGCTGGTTAAGCGCAGTGCGGCGCGCGGCTGCCCCGTGCCCGCGCGGGCGGTGAAACCCGTGGCGGACAAACTCTTGCGGATTGAGAGCCTGCAGCCGCACATGGCCAACGGGCTGATTTTGCTGCGCCCCGAACACCGCGTGCTGCTGGAGCAGCTGCGCCATTTCCCGCACGCCGACCACGACGACGGCCCCGACGCGCTGCAAATGGTGTGGGCGGGCGCGCTGGCCAATGCCGCGCCGATTGAGTGGCACAGCACAGCGGACGACGATTTCGACGATGCGGACATCCGCAGCAAATGGGCGCGCTGATTTCAGGCGGCCTGCAACCCTTTAAACGGTATTTAAACCATGGCAAAACGAGACAAAAAGACCGCAAAAATCCCACAAGGCACGCAAACGGATGATGCGCGCATTACCGCCAACGGGCGCGTGATTGCCGAGCACCCGAGCCACCAGATTACGCCCGCCAAGATGCGGCTGCTGTTTGAGGACGCGGAGAGTGGCGACATTACCGCGCAGCACGAGCTGTTTTTGGATATTGAGGAGCGCGATTCGGCGGTGGCATCCGCCCTGCAGACACGCAAGATGTCGGTGCTGGGCTTGGATTGGCAGATTGCCGAGCCGCCGCAGGCCACCGATGCCGAAACGCGGCTGGCGGCGGAAGTGCGCGGCTATATGCAGGGCTTGGCGGATTTTGACGATATGCTGCTGGATATGATGGACGCGGTGGGGCACGGCTTCGCGGCGCTGGAAATCACATGGCAGTTTTCGGGCAGCCTGCAACTGCCGCAGTCGTTTAAACACACCCCGCAAAGCTGGTTTCGGTGGGACAAGCACGACAATTTGCTGCTCAAAACGCCCGACAATCCGATGGGCGAGCCGCTGTGGTCCTACGGCTGGGTGGTGCACCGCCACAAAATGCGCAGCCATCAGGCGGCGCGCAACGGCTTATTCCGCACGCTGGCGTGGCTGTATATGTTTAAGCATTACTCGGTACATGATTTTGCCGAGTTTTTAGAGCTGTACGGCCTGCCCATCCGCATCGGAAAATACCCCGCAGGCGCGACAGAAAAAGAAAAACGCACGCTGCTGCGCGCGGTGGCGGAAATCGGCCACAACGCGGCGGGGATTATGCCCGAGGGCATGATGATTGAGCTGCACCAAGCGGCCAACGGCACGACGGCGGCGAACAACCCCTTTATGACGATGGTGGAGTGGTGCGAAAAATCCGCCACGCGCCTGATTTTGGGGCAGACGCTGACCAGCGGCGCGGACGGGCGCGCCAGCACCAACGCGCTGGGCAAAATCCACAACGAGGTGCGGCGCGATTTGACCGTGTCGGACGCCAAACGGCTGGCGCAGACCATCAACCGCCAGCTGATTGAGTCGTTTGTGCGGGTTAATTTTGCCCACGCCGCCGACGTGCGCCTGCCTGTGTTTGAGTTTGACACCCGCGAGACGGCGGACTTGGCCACGGTGGCGGAAGCCCTGCCCAAGCTGGTGGATGTGGGCGTGCAAATCCCCGAGCGCTGGGCGCGCGACAAGCTGGCGATCCCCGATGCGCTGGACGGCGAGATGCTGCTGGGGCGGGCATCAGATGACAAAAAAGGCGCGAAAGACGCGCCAAAGCAGCCTGAAAACAACAAACCGCCTGCTGCATTGAACTACCGCCATGTTGCCCTGAATGCGCAAGGGCAAGTTGCCCCTGCTTGGGATGTGGCGTTTGAAAACGGCGTGGAAGATTATTTGCGCGATGCGGCGTTTGCTGCGCAGCTTGAACCGATGTTGCAAGAATTGGGACGAGCGATCGCCGAAGGCGAGGATTATGAAGATGTGGAAAACCGCCTGCTTGCTGCTTATCCCACGCTAGACACGCGCCGCATGGAAGCGGCTTTAACGCGGGT
The DNA here is from genome assembly GCF_016623605.1 of Kingella bonacorsii. Classification (NCBI taxonomy): domain Bacteria; kingdom Pseudomonadati; phylum Pseudomonadota; class Betaproteobacteria; order Neisseriales; family Neisseriaceae; genus Kingella; species Kingella bonacorsii. Next base: position 21,123 of record NZ_JAEHNZ010000007.1, read on the forward strand.
GTTGTTTGTGGCGGATTTGTGGGGGCGCGCGCAGCCGTAATCTTGTGTCCCGTAGGCAGCCTGAAACCCTTTTTTTGAGTCAATCTATACCATGCAACCCAATTTATCCTTAGCCCTAAACCTGCCACCCGAAGGCGCGCTGCGCTATTTTGACAGCTTAAACCTGCCCTTGCCTGCCAACGCTGGCGAAGCCATCGCCCAAGCAGCTGCCAAGGCGCGCAGCATTGCGGGCATCCAACAACAAGAAATTGTGGGCGATTTGTTGAACAGCTTGCGCCAAAGCGCGGCGGAGGGCACACCCTTTGCCACATGGCGCAAAAATATGCTGACGATGCTGCGCGAGCGCGGGCTGGCTTTGGACAAAGCGGGCGATATGGTGCAACAAGGCATAGGCGAAGTGGTGGGCACGGGCTTAACGCGCCATCGTTTGCAAACCATTTTTCAAACCCAAATGACCAACGCACGCATGGCAAGCCTTTGGCAAAAGCTGCAAGAGAACAAAGATGCCCGACCCTATTTGCAATACAGCGCCATTAACGATGCGCGCACGCGCCCCGCGCATCGGGCGTTGGATAATGTGGTGTATCCGATTGACGACCCCTTTTGGGATTATTTTTACCCACCCAACGGCTTTCGCTGCCGCTGCTATGTAGTGGCGTTAGCACCACGCGATGTGGCGCGCTCGGGGTTGACTGTATCCCACAGCCAGCCCGAGCAGTTTAGCGAAATCACCATCACTAACCGCAAGGGGCAAAGCCACACGCGCACGCGCATCACGCTGGATGATGGCAGGAGCTTCACACCCGACAGGGGCTTTGACCACAATGTGGGCAAAAGCCATTTGGCGCAGCTGGGGCAGTTGCAGATGGAGCGGGCGGTGGATTTGCCGCCGCGGCTGGCGAGCATGGCGGTGGAGGAGGCGTTGAAAGATGAGCGGTTGAGAAAGGCGGTGTCAGACTATTTGACACAAGCCTATCAAATGTTGCGAACCCAAAATCGCCCTACCAATCAGCCTATTTTTGTGGGTGCGTTGCCTTTGACCATACTGGATGCGATGGCGGCGGCTAATTTAAGGCAGCCTGAAAACGCGCTTATCGCTTCATCCGATAGTTTATTGCGCCATGCGCTGCGGGATGTGAAAGCGGGCGTAGGTAAAACGCTGCCCGAAGATTTTTGGGCAAACATTGCCGACCATTTGCGCGAGCCCGAAGCCGTTTACTATGATGAAAAAGGTGCGCTGTTGTATTTTTACTCCGACCCAAATGATAAAAATAAACTGTACAAAGTAGTTTTAACATTGGATTACGATGGGTTTAAGCGCAGCAAAAATCCAAACAATGGGCAACGAGAAAATTTAATATTAAATGCTTTGGATACAGGGACAAAGATAGATAGGTCGGGAATGCAATGGGGAAGTTATACCCATATTAGCGGTAAGAAATTTTAAATGAAAAAGCCCGAATTAATCGGGCTTTGAAGTAAGCAGTGGTGGGACTTGAACCCACATCATAGCCCTGCCGTAGCAACGCTAACCTTTTGCCGCAACCGCGCAACGCGCGGCTCGCTCTGACCTTACGGTTGAGCATAGGAAACTCCTGCTTACACCACAAGGGGCGTTGGGACTCGAACCCACATAATACTAACGCAAGCTGTTGCGCCGTAACCGTTACCATTTGGAAACTACCCCTTGCTGTTGGCATTTTAACCCCATTTAAACCCATGGAACAAGATGATTGAAATCCAAATAGACAACCTTTTTGTGGTGCAAAATCAGATAGAACGCTTATCGCGCGGCATCAGCGGCGATAACCGCTATTTGCTGATGCGGCGGCTGGCGGGCGCGATGCGCTATGCGGTGGCGCAAAATTTCAAACAGGGCGGTCGCCCTGAATGGCTGGCGTTGAAATATCGCAGCGGCATTCCGCTAAACGACACAGGCGCGCTGCGGCAAAGCATAGATGAGCTGTCGGATAACGATACCGCGCTGGTGGGCACGAATATGGTTTATGCGGCGATTCATCAATTTGGTGGCTGGGCGGGGCGTAATCGCAAAGTCTATATCCCTGCGCGTCCGTTTTTGCAATTAACCAATGAGGACAAGCAGGATTTGATGGATGATGTGCAGGATTATTTTGCCAGTTTGCTATGATGACAAATGTATTTAAATTTCGTTGCGTGTGGTAGAGTTATTCGTGTAATATTCGTTCTATTTTATTTGTTAAATATAGAGGGGGTAGATATGAACCTATTTGATTTGTCTCGTCGCGCCACCCGAAGATTGTTTGGAGCGCCGCAAAAAGCAGATACAACCCATGCTCGTGTGATTGTGGAAAGCAATGGCATAGTGCGCACTAATTATGATAATGAAGAAGTGCGCCGTGATTTGTTGCGCGAAATGCGTAAATTTGAGGATTTTAAAGTGGAGCGCAAATAATGGCGTTGTTGGTTGTGTTGTTGGTTTTGGTGTTGGGGTATTACTATGCTGCCCATATACCATCAGAACAGATTAAATTAAGACGAAGCGCAGGCTGGGAAACTTATGTTTATTTAGGGTTTCACGGACTGCGCTTAATTTTGAATGGCGCAATGGCTTGGTTAATCTTGACTGTGCCGTTATACGCTGTGCTATGGATATTTGACGGCATAGCGGGCTGCTTGCATTTCACGCCTGATTTAAGCGGCGCAATGGTGCGTTTGGCAAAATATAGGTTGTTTGACGATATTCAGGTTTATCACGTTGTTATTGCTTTGCTTGCGTTGGGAGATTGTAAGAATGGAATCAAGAAACGTAACGAAGAAGATTGGCGTCAGAAAATCAAACATTACGATGGAATGCTGCGGATTGTTTGGCAATCTTTGCACACGCAAGTGCCTATTCGTATTTCGCTTAAATCGCGCAAGGTTTATGTAGGGGTGGTGTCGCAAGAGCAGTTTTCCAATCCAGAATCAGATTATATGTTGATTGTTCCCTTTCTGAGCGGCTATCGTGATAAGGATTCGCTTGATATTTTCTTTGACTGCAACTATCACTCGGTTTACCAAAAATATGGCTTGTTTGATGATGATGATTTAAGTAAACAAGAGATTTTGGAGCTGGATGATTTTCGCACCGCCATCCGCATAAGCGAGATTGAAAGCGTGTCGTTTTTCAAAATAGAAGTATTTAATGATTTTGAGCGGTATAAAAAAGGGGAATATGCAGAAAAAACCGAATAACCCCCAAAACGCGCGTTTGCCGCGTTTTTTTGCGCTTGGGCTATCTATCCCCATCCTTGCCCCTTTATCGCAATCTGCGCGCGTTTTAAACGCCTTTTAAACACTATTGCTGCGCCGTTATCCCAAGGCAGCCTGAAAAATAGCTTTCAGGCTGCCTTTTTTGCGCGGCGCAATCAGGCAAAACGGGGGCGCAGCCGTGCCACTCTTTGTCTTGTTTTGCTGCGCTCATAATGCCGCCATCCCATAAAGGACAACCCATGAAACGCAAAAATCAGCATTTGGCGTTAGCCGCTTGCAGCTTTGAGGTGTTGGGGCAAATGGGCAAGCGCATTCAGCTTTTGCCTTATGGCGAGTTTCGCGCGATTGACGGACGACCGACCGATGCGCCCGCTTGGTTTTTAACCGAGGAGAACGGGCACGATGTGGCGGCATTAGCCAATCAAGCGCGCACGCAGTTGGTGGTGGATTATGAACACCAAACCTTGCACAAGGAAACCAATGGGCAGCCTGCGCCAGCGGCGGGATGGATGACGTGGCTGGAGTTTACCCCACGCGGTTTGTTTGCCGAGGTGGATTGGACCGACAACGCCCAACGCCTGATTGCCAACCGCGAATACCGCTATATATCGGCGGTGTTTGCTTATGACACGCAAGGCTATGTGCGCAAACTTTTGCACGCGGCTTTAACCAATTATCCCGCTTTGGACGGCATGGACGAGGTGCTCGCCGCCGCCAGCGCGCAATTTTTACCCCCAATGGAGACGCAAAACCCCATGAATGCTTTATTACAACAGCTTTTTGGCTTGCCAAACGCAAACGAAGACCAATTGAAAGACGCTTTAACCGCGCTTTTGGCAGCCAAACCCCAAACCGTCGCCCTGAGCGCGCAGATGTTTCAAGACATCGCCGCCAAGGATGAAAAGATTGCGGCGTTATCGGCGCAAGTGGCGCAGGCAAAAAACGCGCCTGCCAACACTCCTGATTTAACCCAATACGCACCGGTGAGCGTGGTGCAGGAGCTGCAACAGCAAATTGCCGCGCTCACCGCCCAGCGCGATGCCGATAAGGGTGCGGAGTTGATTACTGCTGCGCTGGCGGCGGGCAAATTGCTGCCTGCGCAAAAAGAATGGGCAGAGGGTGTGTTGAAGCAGCCGAACGGCTTGGCGTTTTTGAGCGGCTTTATTGAGCAGGCGCAGCCGATTGCCGCGCTGGCGGGCAACACGCAAACGCAGGCAGCGGGCGCAGGCGACGCGCATAAAGTGGCCGCTTTAACGGCGGAGCAAAAAGCCGCCGCCAAGATGCTGGGCATGAGCGAAGCCGATTTTGCCCAAACGCTAAACGGCGATAAGGCAGCCTGAAAAAACAAAACATGGAGCGGGCGCGATGCCGCCGCAAGATTTTTAACCCTTTAACACAAGGAAATCCACATGGATAAAGCCGCGATTTTAACCGCGCTAACCGCGCAGTTTCGCAAAGAATTTCAAAACGGCTTGGCAAGCGTAGAGCCCAGTTTTTCTGCCATTGCCATGACCATCCCCAGCAGCACCGCCACCAACACTTATGCGTGGCTGGGCAAGTTTCCCAAAATGCGCGAATGGGTGGGCAGCCGCCAAATCGGCAAGATGGCGAAGCAGGCGATGAGCTTGGAAAACAAGAAGTTTGAAGCCACGGTGGGCGTGGAGCGTACCGATATTGAAGACGACCAAGTGGGCATGTATCGCCCGATGATGCAAGCGATGGGCGAATCGGCTGCCACGCTGGCTGATGATTTGGTGTGGGGGTTGTTGCCCAAGGGCAAAACCACGCTGTGCTACGACGGGCAGAACTTTTTTGATGCCGACCACCCTGTGTTTGCCAACAACGATGGCACAGGGGCAAACACCCCCACCAGCAACATCACCACGGGCACAGACAACGATGCGCCGACTTGGTATGTGGTGGATGACACCAAAACCTTGAAGCCTTTGATTTTCCAAGAGCGCACCGCGCCCGAGTTTGAAACTAAGTTTGACCCATCCAAATCCGACAAGGTGTTTATGGAGGATGTGTATTTATACGGCAGCCGCCGCCGTTGCAATGCGGGCTTTGGCTTGTGGCAACTGGCGCACATGGCGGAAAAAACCGCGCTTAACCGCGCCAATTTGGCAAAAATCATCGCGCAGATGATGACGATTAAGGCAGACGGCGGTTATGTGCTGAACGTGAAGCCCAGCCTGCTGGTTGTGCCGCCGCAATTGGAAGACGCTGCGCGCGAATTGTTGGAAGCCGACAAAATCAACGGCACCACCAACACGTTTAAAGGGCGTTTAAAGCTGCATGTGAGCGTGCATTTGGCGTGATGGCGCAGGCAGCCTGAAAACCGAGCGGGGAAGCGGCAGCCGCCGCGCCCCTAAACCATAAGGAAAAAGCTATGGCAAAAAACACACCCCAAACCCCAACGCAGCCTGAAAACGAAGCGGATAAGGTTGAGCAAAGCGCAACTACCCCTGAGCAGGAAGCACAGGCTGCCTTGCAAGCGGAAAACGCCGCCTTGCAGGCAGAAATCACCGCGCTGCGCGAAGCAAACGCTGCCTTAACAACCGAGCGCGATGCGGCGCAAGCTGCGCTATTGGCGGCGCAACAAGCAGCCGCCCAAGCAACCGCAACGCAGCCCGAAAACCCCGATGCCGACCCACGCCAAGCCATTTTGGCGTGCAGCGCGGACGGCGTGGAATTCTGGCGCGGCGGCGTGTTGTTTAATGGCGCATGGCAAACCGTTTACCGCGCCGAAGTGGGCGAAGAGGCTTGGCAGCGCATTGTGAACGAGCCGCGCTTGCGCATTAAATCGGCGGATGAATATGGCGCATAACGCTGTTTACGCCGATATGGGCGACATGGTGGCGCGCTTTGGCGAATTGGAAGTGTTGCAGATTGCCGACCGCAATGCCGACGGCGAGATTGATGCGGATGTGGTGGCGGTTGCCCTTGCTGATGCCAGCGCGGAAATTGATGCGTATTTGGGGCGGTTTAAACAGCCGTTTACCGAAACGCCGCCGATTTTGCGCCGCTTGGCGTGCGACATCGCCCGCTATCGTTTAACCGCCACATCGGGCGTGTTGATTACCGACGAAATCCGCAACCGCTACAAAATTGACGTGTTGGAGCTGCTTAAAGCCTTAGCGCGTGGCGATGTGCAACTGGGGCTGGATAGCGCAGGGGCACAAGTGGCGACATCGGATAGCGGCGTGGTGTTTGCCAACAACAAAAACCGAATCTTTGCACGAGATACCACATGATAACCACCCAAATTGAGCAAGCCATTTGCCTGCGGCTGCAACGCGGCTTGGGGCGCATGGTGCGCACAGTGAAAAGCTACAACGGCGAGGCGGACGACCTTGCTGCGCAAATCAAAACCCTGCCTGCGGTGTGGGTTACTTATGGCGGCAGCAGGGTGGAAACCATCAGCGGCGGCAGCCGTTATCAAGACACCGCCACCTTTGCCGTGATGTGCGCCACGCGCAGCTTGCGCAATGAAGTGGCGCAGCGGCAAGGCGGCGTGGTGATGCAAGAGATTGGCAGCAATGATTTGATTGATGCGGTGCGCCGCCTGCTGGATGGGCAACGGCTGGGGCTGCCTGCTGCCGATAGCAGAGGGCTGACCCCCAAAGCCATCCGCGCCATTGCCAACCACACGCTGGTGCAGCAGGCGGCGGTGAGCGTATATGCGCTGGAATATACCCTGCGCTTGAACCGCTGCGCTTTGGAAAACGACCGTTTCCCCGAGCCGCAAAGCGACAGCACGCATCCTGATTATGTGTTTACCCGCTATCAGGGCGAGACGAGCGCGCCTTATCCGCCGTTTGAATATTTGGATGGCTTGATTTTTGACCCCCAAGCCGAAAACGCCAAAATCCCGCTGACGGCGCAATTTTGGCAAGACTGACCGTTTACCTTGAAGGAAACCGCATGAATAAAATCATGGTAGTAGCAGAAGTGGGCTTGCGTGTGCCGCTGGCGCATAACCCGCATGAATATATTGAGCAAACGCCTGTGGAAGTGGATGGCGATGATGTGTATTACCGCCGCGCCATTGCCGATGGCGATTTGCTGATTTTGAGCAACGATGCGCCGAGCACTGCCGAGCAGTCCAATCAGCAGCATGAAAACGGGCTTGCAGGTTTGGGCGAAAGCCAAAACGCGAAGAAAGGCAAATAACCATGGCAGAACACATTAGCTTTGACACCATCCCCGGCAGCATCCGCGTGCCTGGGCAGTATATTGAATTTAACACGCGCAATGCAGTGCAAGGTTTGCCGCAAAACCCGCAATCGGTGCTGCTGCTGGCGCCGATGTTGGCAAGCGGCACGCACGAGCCTTTAACCCCTGTGCAATTGTTTAGCGATGCGCAGGCGGGTGATTTGTTTGGGCGTGGCTCGTGGGCGCAATTGATGGTGCGCCAAGCGTTTAAAAACAACGCTTATTTGGATTTGACCGTGATCGGCTTGCCCGACCACAGCGCGGGCGTAGCCGCCGCAGGCAGCCTAAAAATAGACGGCACGGCGCAAACTGCCGCCAGCATCAGCATCACTATCGGCGGCGTGGCGGTTGCGGTTGCGGTGTCTGCCAACCAAAGCGCGGCGGAGGCGGTGGAAAAACTGGCGGCGGCGGTGAATGCTGCTGCCCTGCCTGTATCGGCAACTGCCGAGCAAGGCAGTCTGAAATTGACCGCGCGCAGCAAGGGCGCAATCGGCAACGAAATTAGCCTTGCCTGCGATATGGGTGCAAGCGGCTTTACTGGCAGCATCACCGCCATGAGCAACGGCGCACAAAACGCCGACATCGCCGCCGCGCTGGATAAGGTGGCAGGCAAGCATTACCACATTATCGTGTCGCCGTTTAGCGATGCAGCCAATGCCAAAGCGTTGAGCCAACACATCACCCAAGTATCCAACGCCATTGAGCAGCGCGGCTGCATCGGCGTGATTGCCCAGCGCGGCACGATGCCGCAGGGCGCAAGCCTGACCGCCCAGCTAAACGACGGGCGCATCACCTGCGCTTGGTATAAGGGCGCAGCCGAGGCGTGCGGCATCATCGCCGCGGGCTATGCGGCGGTGCTGGCGTTTGAGGAAGACCCCGCCCGCCCATTGAACACGCTGGAAATCAAAGGGCTGAACATCACGCCCGATGCGCAATGGCCGCTGTTTAACGAATGCAACAACGCGCTGTATAACGGCTTAACGCCGCTGACGGTGGTGGCGGGCAAGGTGCAGATTATGCGGGCGGTATCCACCTACACCAAATCGGCAGCGAATGTGGACGACCCTGCGCTGCTGGACATCACCACCATCCGCACGCTGGATTACACGCGCCGCGCGATTAAAGAGCGCATTGCTTTGCGCTTTCCGCGCGACAAATTGAGCGACCGCTTGCTGCCCAAGGTGAAAAGCGAGATTTTGGATGTGCTGTTAAAGCTGGAACAAGCCGAGATTATTGAAAACGCCGAAGCGAATAAGGGCAAATTGGTGGTGAGCCGCAGCTTGCAAGATGCCAACCGCGTGAATGCGGTGATTCCTGCCGATGTGGTTAATGGCTTGCATGTGTTTGCAGGGCGGATTGATTTAATCCTATAAGGCAGCCTGAAAACCGCTTGATATACCCAAACAGGGCGCGGCAAGACCAACGCGCCCCATCATCAACACCCAATACAAGGACAACACCATGAGCGATGCCACCTATGCCGGCGCGATTATTATGGAAGTGAACGGGCGCGATGTGGAAATCATCAGCCTGAAACCGCAAACCACCACAGGGCGCAAGCCGGTGAAAACCATGAACCGCCAAGGGCGCGTGATGGGCTATGCCGACGGCGTTACCGAGCATAAATTGAGCGCGACCGCCGCCATTCCGATTGACGGCACAGAGATTGATTGGGGCAACATCACCCGCGCCAAAATCACCATTTACCCCATCAACCAAGAAGACAAGCGCGTGTCGTATTTGGATTGTTTCAGCACCGAAATCAGCGAGCAATACGAAGCAGACAACGAAGCGCGCATTGATATTGAATTGATTGCGCTGCATAAAATTGTAGAATAAGGATAACCCATGAAGCACAGTTTTACCCTGCAATACGGCTTGGAATACGAGGGCAAAACCCATTTTCAGGCTGCCTTAAAGCCGCTGACTATAGGTGGCGAACTGAACGCCATGGATGCCATAGACAGCCTGCCCGCGCTGCCTGAACACGCCAGCGAAGCGCAGCAATCGCGCCGCGCGGTGCAAGAGACGCTGATTTATTGGGCGCAGCAATTATCGGTGGACGGCATCCCGCAAGACATCATCACCGCCGATTATCTGCTCAACCATTTGAGCGGCGCGGATTACAGCCAACTGGTGGACGAAATGGAAGCCTTGCGCTCAAAATCCACCGCCGCTACGGAAGCCCCCGCGCCCCCCGCAGCGGCAGCCTGAACAGCCCGCGTAGCAGCCAAACCGCCCATCAGCAATACCGCCAAGCGGTGATTATGCTGGCACGCGCGGGGCTGGGCGCGGCGGACGTGCGCGCCATGTGCCACGCCGAGCTAACGGCATGGCTGCAAGATTTGCTCGCCAGCATGGGCATTCACAGCCCCACAGGCGGCGAAGTGATTGTGTCGCGGCGGCTGCCGAAACCTAGCGCGTAAACCTTTGGGCGCACGGGGCGAAGCCTTTACCATCTATCCCTATCTAGCCTTTAAACGATAATTAACCATGAGTTAATTTAAGTTTAAAGGCTATTTTTTATGGCAAATGGCAATATGAATTTGTCGTTGACCCTATCGGCGCGCGATGGCGGGGCAAGACGCTTATTGCAACAAACACAAGAGGAATTGGCGCGGCTTAACAGGGCGCAAGCTGCCCGCAATCGCGCCAATCGCCCTTATGAAATCGCAGGCGTGCGCGCCGAGCGCGAGATTCGCCGTGAAATCGCCCAAACCCAAGCCGCCTATAACCGCCTTGCCCGCAGCGGACGGGCATCACACAACGATTTAGCCCGCGCGGCAACGGCTACGCGCAACCGCATCCGCGAACTGAATGATGAGCTGCGGCAGGGCGCGGGCGGCTGGCGCAGCCGAATGGGGGCAATCGGGCGCGGTGCGGCAACGGTGGCGGCGGGCAGCGCGGCAGCTTATGCGGCGGTGCGCCCCGAAGTGGAGCGCTATAAGGCTTTGGATATGCGCCTGCGCGAGGTTACTTGGGCGGCGCATGGCGAAACGCGCGGCGCGGATACGGCTTGGCTGCAAGCGCAGGGCATGGCGCAAACCAAAGCCCTTGCGCTGGCATTGGTGCAGCAAAACGGTGGCAGCAGCGATTTGGCATTGGATACGCTATCGGGGATGCTGGCTAACGGCATGAGCTGGGCGGATGTGCAAAAAAACGCAGCGGCAACGCACGCGATGGCACGCGCGGCAGGCGAAAACGGGCAATACGATGGCGCAGCCGCCGCCAAGCTGGCGAAAACCTTTGCTGATAACGGGCTGGATGTGGCGAAGGCATCGCAAATGGCGGCGCAATCGGGCATGCAGGGCACGTTTGAGATTGCCAACATGGTGCGCGATTTGCCCGCGCTGCTGCCCGATGCCAAGGCGGCGGGTTTTGGCGGCGAAGCGGGCTTGGCGTATCTGCTCTCCGCCCTGCAATCCGCATCCAACAAGGCGGGCAGCCCTGACGAGGCGGCGAACAATGTTAAAAACGTGTTGCAAAAAGCCTTATCCGCCGACACCACCAAACGCATGGACAAGTTGCTGAAAACGTCGGGCAGCAAGGCGGATTGGCAAAAGATGGTGTTGGAAGGGCAAAAGCAGGGCAAAAACGCGGTGCAGGTGTTGGCGGATTTTGCCCAAACGCTGTTGAGCAAGGACAAGGGCTTTCAGGCTGTCAAAGCGCGGGCGGATAAGGGCGACGAGCTGGCGCAGCAGCAAATGGCGACCATGCAGGCGTTTATGGTGAGCAAACTGATGCCTGATATGCAGGCGCGGGCGGGCTTGAATGCGATGATGGATGCCGAGCAGATGCGCCAGTATTTTGACGGCTTGATGGGCAATAAAACCGATGTGATCGGCGGCAAAAACCAGTTTATGGCGTTGGGCGAGGCGGCAAAACAGGAAAAGGCGCAGGCGGAAAAGGAATTGAGCCTGCAAAGTTCGCAGTTTTTCGCCACGGTTGCCGAGGGCGAAACCAAGCTGGCGCAATTGACGGCGCAGTTTCCTGTTGCCACCGAGGCGTTAAAGGCATTGGCAGCGGCAGCGAGCGCGGCGGCATTGGCGCAAGGGGCAATGGCAATGCTGGGGCGTGGCGGCGGCGCAGGTGGGGCGATGGGACGCATGGGCGGCTGGCTACGCGGGGCGGCGGCAAGCGTGGGTGGTTGGTTTGCCGCGCGTGGGGCGCAGGCTTCGGTGGCAGCAACACGCGCAGGGCAGGCAATCGGCGGCGTGGTGCGCGGCGCGGGCAGTTGGCTGGGCAATGCGGGCAAGGGC
>NZ_JAEHNZ010000008.1:0-1251 GCF_016623605.1 Kingella bonacorsii
TTTGCTCCTGCGCAATAATCGCTTTCGCTTCTTTTAAAGCTGCCTGCAAAACAAACGAATTGATGCTGGAAATTCCTGCCAACTGGGCAGCTTCTTTTAATAAATCTTGTGTTTGCACATCAATCCGTGCGGTTATGCGTGGAGCAGTTGAAGTCATCATATCTTATCCCTTTTAAAACGTGCCAAAATGGCACGCAATAAGTTTAAGATTACAACTTAATATTGTCAAACGAAAAGGCAGCCTGAAAATGTTTTCAGGCTGCCTTATCTTACCCGCCCAATAAATTATCTCCACCACGCCAAATCACACGCCCTAAAATCTCATCCCCTGAATTTTCTGCCATATCTGAAAAGCGGATTTTGTCAAAATTATCACTGCGATAAAGCCAGCGTTGGCTCACGTCCATAATCAACCTGCGGATAATTACCGCTCCTGTTGTCCGCCTAATCACAAAAATTGCGTTTTCTTGCCTAGTCGTTTCCAATTTATTGAACACCACGTCATCAAATATGCCGATTGTGGGCGACATACTTTCATCCGTTGCCTGAATAAACTCTAAAAAATCACTATCCCATCGTTTTGATTGAATAAACTTCTTTTTTAAAGCCACGTTGCTTTTAGTTGAACTAATAAAATCAATACCCTGTTCAAGTAAGTTTGTCTTTTCTAGCTTCTCAGGTGGATTTTTGCCGTACAACAGCCATTCGGGTGATACTCCTAGCGCAAGTGCCAAATCTACAATCTTACCCGAGCCTTGGCTGTGTCCTAATTCAATTTGAGCAATCGTGCCTTGACTTACTTTGGCACGTTTCGCCAATGCTGCTTGGCTTAATGACATTTCAAGTCGCCGCGCTTTCACTCTCTCCGCAAAGCTCTCATTCATTTTTTGCCCTTATGTTTCAAAAATTAGTAGTCTAATTTGAAACGAAATTATTTTTCTGCTTGTAAATAATTAGATTACTAATTTAAAATGGTGCAATTTCCACATCGGAGAATTTTATGGATTGGTCAAATATCATTAGCGAATTACAAAACGCTGGTTATTCTCAAAAGCAGATTGCGGAACATTGCGGATGTTCACAAGGACTTATTTCACAAATTAAAACAAGACGATATAGTAGAGAAAATGGTAAGCAAAGTACGGTTTCCTATTCAATGGGCGTGGCATTATTAAGTCTGTACGAAAAAATCAATCGTCCAACAACTGGTTCAACTGAATAATTGGTTTAAACCATGCCCACCCCCTACCC
>NZ_JAEHNZ010000009.1:0-808 GCF_016623605.1 Kingella bonacorsii
ATATCGCGCACATCGTGCACTAATTCTGCTGCGCCACACACGGGACATTTCATCATAATTAACGCTCCTTGAATGAAACTATTAAAACATCGTCTATTACGGTTAGCTTGATATACAAATCGCCGTATGGCTCAACGGTTGGGCGATATACATCTTGCCAAATTGTATGGTCTGCATGAGTGGTCATGCTTTTATAGAAGTCCGAACGGTTTAGGTTGCTCACGATATTTTGCATTTCGTCATAATCAATTCCTAAAAGCTCCGCACCAATCAGTGCTACACGGGTTGCGCGGACTTTTTCTTCTGCCAACAAGGCTTTTACTCTTTCTAGGCTGCAATGCGGCGTTCTTTTTTCCATGATGCTCTCAATTAACCAATTAGGTTAATTGTAACCTAAAAGGTTATTTTGCACAACTCTCCCATAAAAAGGCAGTCTGAAAACAGCACTCTTTGTTTTCAGGCTGCCTTTGTCTCTCATTCCTTGTAATAGTGTTTCTTAAAAAATACAAATCTATTGGGTTCTAATAATTTAATTTTGTTTTAAAACAACACATAAGACATGAAAATTGCTTTAATTAAAATTCTTATTGACAATATTTAATTAGTAAACTAATATTTCACACATCAAAGCAGTACCCCAGTTCTTTAACAATTCGGCAAACGTAGCAACCACCCGATGCCTGGTCTTTATCAAGATTGGCGCGTTCCTTTCGTCTTTTTGCGCGGCTTCTTTTTGTGGCTCGGCAGAAATTTTTTCGCTATGAAACGCGGCTAATCTTGTGTGGCTTATCGGTGAAATGCGTATCAA